>UCKS01000053.1 GCA_900473045.1 Hyphomicrobiales bacterium | reverse complement strand
AGAAATGTCCGCGGGCTTTTGGCGTTCTTTAGGGGGAGGGGAACGACAGTGGCAACAGCCAAGGCCAAGCGACCGCTTGGCCGCCTCAAGCCGTCGAACACGCATAACGCTCCGCACCCGTTTCGCCGTCCACCCCCGCAAGGCTCACCCCATAACCCCACAAATGCCGCACGTGGCCCAGCGTCGCGTCGCGGCTCGCTTCGTCCAGTAGGACGCCGTTCTTGATCCGGTGCTGCAGACGCAATTGCCGGTCGCCGAGCAGGTCGACATCGACAACCTGGATGTCCTGCTGGTTGGCGGCAACATCGTAGCTTGCAGCCATCGCCTTGCGGATTTCCGCGTAGCCACGCTCGTTGTGAATCGAGGCGACCTCGCAATATTTGTTGTCAGCCATGTCGGTCAGCTGGAACAGCCGGAATTTGCGGATCAACGCCGGGCTCAGATATTGCAGAATGAAGGATTCGTCGCGGTGATTGGCCCAGGCGTCGAGCAGCGTCTCGCGCCAGGCACCGCTGCCGGCAATGTCCGGAAACCAGTCACGATCCTCCGCAGTCGGTTCATTGCAGATGCGCGCGATGTCCTGCATCATCGCAAATCCAAGCGCATAGGGATTGATCCCGGAATAGCGCGGATCGTCAAAGGACGGCTGGAAAACCACGCTGGAATGGCTGTGGAGCATTTCAAGCATCGAGCCTTCGCTGATCTTGCCCTGATCGAACAGCCTGTTCATGATGGTGTAATGCACGAAGGTGGCGCATCCTTCGTTCATCACCTTGGTCTGCCGCTGCGGATAGAAATACTGGGCGATCACCCGGACAATGCGCAGAAGCTCCCGCTGCCACGGTTCCAGGATCAGGCTGTTTTTCTCCAGAAAGTAGAGAAGATTTTCCTCGGGAAGATTGAGAACCTTCTTTCGCTCCAGGGCGTCGCGTTCGGCCTCTTCCGGGTCGGGCCGGCCGGTTGCGCGCGGCAGCGTTCGCCATAGATCGCTATAGGTCTGCTCTTCATATTCCAGCCTTTCGCGTGCCCGTTCCTGTTCTTTCTTCGAGGACAGGCGCGGCGGGCGGCGGTAGCGGAACACGCCCTGATCCATCAGGGCATGGGCGGAATCGAGAATGGCCTCGACGGCCGCCGTACCATGGCGCTCTTCGCATTTGGTTATGTATTTCTTGGAGAACTCCATATAGTCGAGGATGGCGCCGGCATCGGTCCATTGCTTGAACAGATAGTTGTTCTTGAAGAAATGATTGTGGCCGAAGGCTGCATGGGCGGTCACCAGGGTCTGCATGGCCATGGTGTTTTCCTCCATCAGATAGGTGATGCAGGGATTGGAGTTGATCACCAGTTCATAGGCAAGGCCGTGATGGCCTTTGCGGTAGCCGTTTTCCTCGTAGACGAAGCGTTTGCCGAACGACCAGTGCTGGTACATCAGCGGCATGCCGACGGAAGAATAGGCGTCGAGCATCTGCTCGGACGAGATGATTTCGAGCTGGTTGGGATAGACGTCGAGCCCAAGTTCATCGATTGCGATTTTCTCGATCGCGTCATAGGCGTGCGACAGCGTCTTGAAGTTCCAGTCGGAACTGTGGAACAGCAGTTTTGCGCCAGCGTTCTTTGCCATGCCGGGTTCCGTTCAGCTGCGAAATTGCAGGGTTGGCTGCCTGGCGAAGAGCTTTCGGAAGACAGGGTAGATATCGGACGGCCGGGCGATCCGGGTCATCTGGAAATTCGGCCATTCGCCATCGACAGTACGGTAGGCGCGCCAGAGCGAAGTGCCGTTGTCGGTCGAGCCGAAGATTTCGCTCTCGCGCTCGTCGATGATTTCGACATAGGCGTAATACTGGCAAAGCCGCATCAGCTCGGATGTCAGAAGCGAGGCGCAGCGTTCCGAATCGCGGGACGCATTGTCGCCGTCGGATGCCTGGGCGGCATAGATGTTCCATTCCTTTGCGGGGTAGCGGTTCTGAATGACGCGCAGCATCTCCTCCAGCGCCGTGGAGACCACCGTGCCGCCACTCTGGGTGCTGTAGAAGAAGGTATTTTCATCGACTTCGCCGGCCTCGTCGGTGTGGCGGATGAAGACGATATCAATCCGGTCGTAGCGGCGTTTCAGGAAGAGATGCAGCAGCACGAAGAAGCGCTTGGCAAGGTCCTTTTCCCGCTCACCCATCGAGCTGGAGACATCCATCAGGCAGAACATCACCGCATTGGCATTGGGCAGCGGCTGGCGCTCGAACCGGTTGAAGCGGATATCGACGGGATCGACATAGGGGATGCGGCGGCGGCGGCGTTCGAGCAGATCGAGTTGCGCGCGCAGGGCGGCCAATTGCTGGCGCTGGACAAGGCCGGGATCCGGTTCTGTCGCGAGATCTTCGATTTCCTGCGCCAATGCTTCCAATGTCTTCCGCTTGGGACGCTGCAAGGCGATGCGGCGGCCATAGCTGTTGCGCATGGTGCGGCTGACATTGATATTTGTCGGAGAGCCACTTGTTGCAAAACCCGCACGGCGCGGTTTGAAGGCAACCGCTTCCTTCAGGCTGAGCTTGATCATGTCGGGAAGCTCGAGATCCTCGAAAAACAGTTCGAGCACTTCCTCGCGCGACAACAGGAACTGGAAATCGTCCTCGTTCTCGCCTTTTCCGGCAGCGGAACCAGAGCCGCCGCCGCCCTGTGGTTTGTCGATGCGATCACCTGGCATGTAGTCGCGGTTGCCGGGCAGGACATATTGCCGGTCGCCGCTGCCGCGCGCCGGCTGGAATGTCGGCTCGCTCGCACCGCGCGCGGGCATGGGAACCACATGACCCGAATCGACGTCGGCGATCCGGTCGGTCTTGACGCGATCCTTGATGAAGCGTTTTAGCTCCTCGCGGGCCCGCTTCAGGAAACGCTGGCGATTCCCGAGGCTCTTGTCCTTCGGGTTGAGGCGACGGTCGATGAAATTCGGCATTGGCTACCCCTAGACATCCCTATGTCTCACCCCGCCTTGTTGACGCGCATGTACCACTCCACCAGCCTGCGTACCTGCCGCTCGGTATATCCCCGCTCGATCATGCGATGGACGAATTCGGCATGCTGTTTTTCGCTGGCGCTGTCCTTCTTGGAGCCAAAGCTGATGACCGGCAGCAAATCCTCCACCTGGCCGAACATCTTTTTCTCGATGACTTCGCGCAGCTTTTCATAGCTCATCCAGGACGGATTGCGGCCGTTGTTCTTGGCGCGGGCCCGCAGGGTGAACTTGACGACCTCGTTGCGAAAATCCTTCGGGTTGGCGATGCCGGCCGGTTTTTCGATTTGCGACAATTCATTATCGAGGATTGTCCGGTTGAGGTTTTGCCCGGTATCCGGATCCTTGAAGTCCTGATCCTCGAGCCAGGCGTCGGCATAGGCGATATACCGGTCGAACAGGTTCTGGCCGTATTCGCTGTAGGATTCCAGATAGGCCTTCTGGATTTCATGGCCGATGAACTCGGCATAACGGGTGGCGAGTTCCGACTTGATGAAATTGAGATAGGCCGCCTCGGTTTCCTTGGGGAATTGCTCGCGCTTGATCGCCTGCTCGATGACATACATCAGATGCACCGGGTCGGCGGCGATCTCCTTGCTGTCGTAGTTGAAGGTCTCCGACAGCACCTTGAAGGCGAAGCGGGTGCTGACGCCGTTCATGCCCTCATCGACACCGGCAGCGTCGCGATATTCCTGTACGGATTTCGCCTTGGGATCGACGTCCTTCAGGTTCTCGCCGTCATAGACCCGCATCTTGGTATAAAGCGGCGAGTTTTCATGCGGGGTCAGCCGTGTCGAAACGGTGAAGCGGCTAAGGCTTTCCAGAACCTCCGGCGCGCAGGGGTTCTTGGCCAGTTCGCTTTCGCGCAGCAGCTTGTCGTAGATCTGCCGCTCTTCGGTGACGCGCAGGCAGTAGGGCACCTTGACCACCAGGATGCGGTCGAGGAAAGCCTCGTTGTTGCGGTTGTTCTTGAACTGCAGCCACTCGGATTCGTTCGAGTGGGCAACGACGATGCCCTGATAGGGGAAAGCGCCGAAGTTTTCCGTGCCGTTGTAATTGCCTTCCTGCGTCGCGGTCAAAAGCGGATGCAGGACCTTGATCGGCGCCTTGAACATCTCGACAAATTCGAGGAGCCCTTGCGTCGTGCGGTTCAGACCGCCGCTGTAGGAATAGGCGTCGGGATCGGCCTGGCTGAAGTTTTCCAGTTGGCGGATATCGACTTTGCCGACCAGCGAAGAGACATCCTGATTGTTTTCATCGCCGGGTTCGGTCTTGGCGATGCCGATCTGGCGCAGGCGAGATGGCATCAGCTTGACGACGCTGAATTTCGAAATGTCGCCACCGACTTCGTCAAGGCGCTTGGTCGCCCAGGGCGAAATCATGCCGGTCAGGCGGCGTCTGGCAATGCCGTATTTATCTTCGAGAAGGTCGGCCATGCGTTCGGGGTGGAAGAGGCCGAGGGGAGATTCAAACACCGGGCTGATCTGGCCGCCGACCATCAATGTGTAGATCGGCCGCAGCTCCATCAACTTCTTCAGCCTTTCAGCCAGCGAGGATTTGCCGCCGCCGACCGGTCCGAGCAGATAAAGGATCTGCTTGCGTTCTTCGAGGCCCTGAGCGGCATAGCGGAAATATCCGACGATCCGCTCGATCGTATCTTCCATTCCGTAGAAATCGGCGAATGCCGGATAGATCTTGATGGTCCGGTTGGAGAAAATCCGGCCGAGGCGCTCGTCGGCGCTGGTCTCTACGAAGTTTGGCTCTCCAATGGCGGCGACCATGCGCTCCTGTGCGGTGGCGTACATGCTTTTGTCGTCGCGGCACGCGAACAGATACTCCTGGAGACTGATCTCCTCCTGCGCTGTGCTGGTATAGATCTCCGAAAAAAGGTCGAAGACATCGGACTGGGTGTTTTGCATTATGCTCTCCCGCGGCCGGTTCGTTGAGACGGGATCGCTGCCTATCGGCTCGCTCAACGAGATGAACGTTTCCTTACGCTCGAAAGTTCCTTCAAATAATTGTTACTGCTGAGAATCTCACAACGAAGAGGGCCGCACCATTTGGGCGGGACCGACGGATCCTGGATCCTTGTCGAAGGGCGCACCGGTGATCACGCACCCCGCTCAGATCCGAATCACCGTCTTTGATGATCGTTCCGAATTCTTCCCCTTGAGCGTAACACAATAGTGCCGACAACCATCATGCCATCCGCAATGTTCACAACTTTTGGGGAAGTGCCTTGTGTTTCACACCTGGCTGATATTTTCGGGCTCGGTCAAGCAAGGCCTATGCAGCAGGGGTGCCGGGAGCGCTCCAGCTGCCATCTGGCATTTTCGACAATAACGGCGTGGCAAAAACCCCGGCGGTTTTCTGCGGCCAGCGGCTGTCCAAAGCCGTCAACCGGTCCACCCACCGGCGCGATTGCAGCATGGCGGCGCCGATGGCCACGGGCTCGACGCCGGCAATGGCGAGAAGGGACAGGCCGGCAACGATGGACGTGCCGCTGGAAATGACGTCATCGATGAGAACGACGCGGCGCTTTTCCAGAAGTGGCAGCATGCGCGGATCGATATAGAGCCGTTTTGTCTGGTCCGGCGTGGTGATAGAGGAGATCGGCACCGATAGATCAGTCTGGTACCAGAACTTTGGCGAGGTTCCGAGCGGAACATAACGGCTGTGACCGAGCGCCCGGGCGACGGCACTGGCGAGCGTCAGGCCGAGTGTCGGCAGGCCGGCAATGACGTCGGGTTGGAACGGTTTCAGCTTTTCGGCAAGCTGCGACGCCAGCACATCCTGCACCGCAAAGCTTGCCTGATTGACGATCAGCGACGCCAGGGCATGGGTGCCATCGGACAGCGGGCGGATCGGCAGGCGGATTTGACGCCCGTCCAGCAGGGTGGCCGGATAAAAATCCCTGTGGGCTCTGTCCGGATCGAATGTGTTTGCGGGATGGATGTCCTGCCAGAAGTCATGCGGCTGCACGGCGTCTTCCTTTAAGCCAAACTGTGAGGGAGGTGTTCGATTTTCCGTGGTTTTGCTCTATACCGGAAGAACGCCCAGGGGAAGTCTGTGGAGCCCCGACACACAACAGACCCTCACGATCCAAGGAATTGCCTGCCGATGCGCCTGCCCGAAATTCTGACTGCCGACCTGCCTTTCCTCACCGCGTTGCGCCACGATCTGCACGCGCATCCCGAACTTGGCTTCGAGGAAGAGCGTACCAGCGCTATCGTTGCTGATCTATTGGAGAAGGCCGGGATGGCCGTGACACGCGGACTGGGCGGCACCGGCGTGGTTGGAACGTTGCAGATCGGCAATGGCACCCGCAGCATCGGCCTTCGCGCCGACATGGATGCACTGGCAATGCCGGAAACGGCGGAGCGTCCCTACAAGTCCACCGTTGACGGCAAGATGCATGCCTGTGGCCATGATGGTCATACCACCCTGTTGCTGGGTGCGGCACGCTATCTGGCCGCGACCCGTAACTTTTCCGGCACTGTGCATTTCATCTTCCAGCCGGCGGAAGAGGGCCGTGGCGGTGCACGGCGCATGGTCCAGGACGGACTGTTTGAACGGTTTCCCTGCGATGCCGTTTACGGCCTGCACAATATGCCCGGCCTCGATATTGACGAGATGGCCGTGGTTGCCGGGCCGCAACTCGCCTCCTCCGATAGTTGGCGCGTGACGTTTCGGGGGACCGGTACACATGGCGCCAAGCCGCATCTGGGCAAGGACCCGATCACGGCCGCCGGAACCTTTCTTGCCGCGCTGCAGACGATCGTCGGACGGGTGGTCGATCCGCTGCAGCCGGCTGTGGTCAGTGCCTGTTCGGTGCAGGCGGGCAATCCACAGGCGCTCAATGTCATTCCGGATATTGTCGAGATTGGCGGAACCGCGCGGGCTTATTCGCCGGAGGTGCGCGATCAACTGGAAACCGAAATCGGCCGTCTGGCCCATGGCACCGCAGCGATGTATGGCATTGGGGCCGATTATGGTTTCGAGCGCCGTATTCCGCCTGTTGTCAACCATGTGGATGCCACCGCGCGTGCGCTGAAGGCTGCCGCTGGCGTTTTTGGCGACAAGCTCAGAAGCGTTTTTCCGCCTTCGACGGCGGGCGACGATTTCGCCTATTTTGCCGGCGAGGCTCCGGGCTGTTATGTCTGGCTCGGCAACGGTCCGGCCGTCGACGGCGCCCTGCACCACAACACCGCCTATGATTTCAACGATGAGGCGATCGGCCCGGGCGTGGCGTTCTGGACGACGCTGGTGGAACAGGAACTGGCGCCCGCCTGAGGCTGTTCTTCCGAACGGTCATTCATACCGTAGACACGCAACGATACGTTTTCTTTCGGGTGGGACGGATGGTTCGTTTAGCCAGGCCGAAACCCGGCATATAGGCATCAGGTCTGTCGGGTGTGTCCAGAGCCGTGAACTTCCATCGCTGCAATAAGGCGCGTAGCAAGCCTGAACTGCTGCGGTAACTCATCCCTGGCCGGCACGCTGTCCGCTTCCTACAGCGTCTTGCGCCAAAGCAGCAATTCTTGGCTCCCTTCGGATTGCCGGTTTAACCGGGAACCCCCACACCGCCCAGTTGCTACGTGTCGGCGGCGCATTGCTTTGATCTTGCACATTTTTTCCCATTGAACTGGCGCGGCTTGTTTATGCCGGGTCGGCGCGTGGATTGCATTGAGCAAGGAGACCAAGGAAAACTTCGATCAATCAACATCGTTCATCCAACTGTAGGGCGATATGTATTTATTGCTCAACACTCTGGACATGATTGTTCACATTCAGTAGCGTTTGCCGCACGTCCTTATGATGGGTTCTTTCGGGTGGTGGTTCTTTCCAGCTTGCCGGTGCTGTCATCATGCGTGTTTCACCACGGCAGCTTGCCGCTTCATTCACCCCAATGGCAAGATAAGCCGGAGGCCCTACCATGACCATGCCGATGACTGATCGCAAAATGCTGATCTCGGTCGAAGACCTTACGGTCAATTTTGGCGTGAACCGTGTGGTGGAAAACCTTTCCTTTTCCGTCGAGCCCGGCAAGACCGTGGCGGTCGTCGGTGAATCCGGTTCCGGAAAATCGGTCACGTCGCTGGCTGTCATGCGGCTGGCAGACATGATGGGGGCAACATTCTCCTCGGGTCGTATCCTGTTTGGCGAAAAGGACCTGCTTCAAACCTCCCAGAAGGCGATGCGGCGCATTCGCGGCAAGGAGATCGCCATGATCTTCCAGGAGCCGATGACCTCGCTGAACCCGGTCTTTACGATCGGCGAGCAGATTTGCGAAGTTCTTCTGCTGCACGAAGCCATGACGAAAACCACAGCGATGGCAGAGGCGCGGCGGCTTCTGGATATGGTTCGCCTACCCGATTCCGAACAGCTCCTGAAGCGTTATCCGCATCAGCTTTCCGGCGGCATGCGCCAGCGCGTGATGATCGCCATGGCTCTGGCCTGCCGGCCAAAACTGCTGATCGCCGACGAGCCGACAACCGCGCTCGACGTGACGATCCAGGCGCAGATCCTTCACATCATGCGCGACCTGCAGCAGGAACTCGGCATGGGCATGATCTTCATCACCCATGACATGGGGGTCGTGGCCGAGATGGCAGACGATGTTGTCGTCATGTGGAAGGGCAAGAAGGTCGAGGAAGGTCCGGTTAGTGAGATCTTCGCCAATCCGCAGCATCCCTATACCCGCACGCTTCTGGCGGCGGTACCCCGCCTGGGCAGCATGACCGGGGAAGTCTTTCCCAAGCGCATGCCGGTTACCGTGCTGCGCGATGGCGCGCCGGTAATTGTCGGCGAGGAGCGCGTCCAGGACACCGCCCGCTATGACGAAAAGCCACTGCTTTCGGTCAAGGACCTGTCCGTCAGCTTCGATATCCGCAAGTCCATTTTCGGCAAGGTGACCCACCGCCTCAGTGCCGTGTCGAAGGTCGGTTTCGACATTTATCCGGGCGAGACGCTGGCGCTGGTGGGCGAATCCGGTTCTGGAAAATCGACCATCGGCAGGACGATCCAGCAGCTCCAAACGACAATGACAGGCGATATCGCGTTCAACGGCCAGCCGTTTTCATCGATGTCCAAGGCCGAGCGTTTTCGCCTGCGCCAGGATGTCCAGTACATCTTCCAGGACCCCTTCGCTTCGCTCGATCCGCGTAAGACCGTTGGTTTCTCGATCGCCGAACCGATCAATACACATGGACTGATCCTGGGCACAAAGGCCGTGCGCCGGCGTGTCGACGAACTGCTTGAGCGTGTCGGGCTGACATCGGCCCATGCGGATCGCTATCCGCATGAGTTTTCCGGCGGCCAGCGCCAGCGCGTCTGCATCGCCCGCGCGCTCGCCTCCGAGCCGAAGCTGATCATTGCCGACGAGGCGTTGTCGGCGCTCGACGTGTCGATCCAGGCGCAGATCATCAATCTGTTCATGGATCTGCAGGCCGAGCGCGGTCTGGCTTATCTCTTCATCAGTCATGACATGGCGGTTGTCGAGGAAATCAGCCACCGCGTTGCGGTGCTTTATCTGGGCCAGATCATGGAGATGGGCAGCCGTCAGCAGGTGTTCGAGACACCGCAGCACGATTATACCCGCCGTCTTCTCTCGGCCGTTCCGGTCGCCGATCCGAACAGGGAGCGCAAAAGCACCTTGATCACCGGCGACATACCCAATCCGGTTCACCGCGTCGGCGATGAACCCGCCATCCTCGACCACGAGGAAATCGATCCGGGCCACTTCGTCGCAAAAGTGGCCTGATACCTGCGAAAAATTGCAAGCAACTGGAGAGGAACAGCGACATGCAAACAATCAAACGGGGACTGACAGCAACCTTCATGGCACTGGCCTTGTCGGGCGCCGCTTTTTATGCCGGACCGGCTTTCGCCGCCAGCAAGATGACGATTTCCAGCCCGCAGGACCCGGGCAGCTGGGATCCGATCGACACCTTCCTGGTGCAGTGGGCAGCCGTAGCGACCAATATCTTCGATGGACTGACCTATCGCGGTTCTGATCTCAAGCTGGTGCCGGGCCTTGCTGAGTCCTGGGAGGAGCTGGACGAGGGTAAGCGGATCCGCTTCAAGCTGCGCCAGAACGTCAAGTTCCACGATGGTGAAGCCTTCAATGCCCAGGCGGTGAAATTTACCTTCGAACGCCTGCTCGGCGACGAAGGCGCCAAGGGACCGCAGCGTTCCAACTACACCAGCATCGAAAGCGTTGAAGTGATCGACGACTATACCGTCGATATGAAGCTGAAGACCCCCGATCCGGTGCTGCTGACCAAGCTCGCTGGTTATGGCGCCATGATCGTTCCGCCGAAATACATCCAGGAAAAGGGCGAGGACAATTTCAACCTTAATCCTGTCGGCACAGGCGCGTTCAAGTTCGTGTCCTATGCGCCCAAGGTCGATATCAAGCTTGCAGCCAACCCGGATTACTGGGGCGGTGCGCCGAAGCTCTCCGAAGTGGAATACCGCTTCATCACCGAGCCCGCGACGGCTGTTGCCGAGCTTCAGGCCGGCCGAGTCGATCTGGTGATCCCGCCGACCATTCCGATCGGCATGATCCCGGTGATCGAAGGCGATGCGAACCTTGCTATCGTCAGCGTTCCTGGACCGACGGTCGATGCGCTACGCTTCAACACGCGCGACGGCATCACTGCCGATCCCAAGGTGCGCAAGGCGATCATCATGGCCGTCGATCGCGCAACGATCGTTCAGTCGATCCTTGCTGGTCAGGCTTCCGAGATCGTCAGCTTTCAGAGCGCGCTGTCCTTCGGCTACGATGCGGACCTGAAGGCTGTCGCCTATGATCCGGAAGGCGCCAAGGCGCTTCTCGCGGAAGCCGGCATCAAGCCGGGCGCAACCCTGCAGATCGATATCCGCGGCAATGACTCGACAATGAACGAGGTTGCCCAGGTCGTCGCCAGCTACCTGCAGATGGTCGGCATTACCGCGACGATCAAGCCATACGAGACCAATGTTCTGATCAACGACATCATTCCGCAGGGCAAGACCGGCGCGATGTTCCAGCAGAAATGGGGCGGCTGGACGTTCGACTACGACAACACGGCCTATGCCATGTATCACTCCGGTGAAAAGTGGAACCCCTACGACAAGGACGAGACGCTGGACAAGCTGCTGGAATCGCAGCGCCCGCTGACCGACCGCGCCGAGCGGGACAAGATCCTCAAGGAGGTCGGCCGCTATGCTGCCGATCGCGCGCTGGAACTGCCGCTCTACAACAGCAACGCCATCTACGGCATCAGCAAGCGGGTGAAGGGCTTTGTTGCTCCTTCGGACAACCGCCTGAAGCTGACCGACGTCACCGTCGAGTAATCTGCGGACCTTTGTGCCGCCCGGCTAGCGGGCGGCACGTTTTCCCTTACCTTCAAGGATAACGAACGTGGCCGGTTTCCTTATCAAACGATTGCTGCAGGCGATCTTCGTTGTCTTCGCCATCACGCTGGTGGTCTCTTTTGCCATCCGGCTGACCGGCGATCCTGCTCTGATGATGTTTCAGGGCGGTGGCAGCATGACGGAAGAGGACCTGATGCGCATCCGCGCATCGCTGGGAACCGACCAGCCGTTCATTATGCAATATCTGAACTTCCTCAAGGGAATGGTGACGCTTGATTTCGGGCGCAGCTTTACCGGGGGAACTTCGGTTTCGATGCTGATCGGCAATGCGCTGCCGGCCACACTGCTGCTCGCCTTCATCTCGATGTTCGTGTCGATCGCGCTGTCGATACCGCTGGGCATCAAGGCCGCGACGGCGAGGGGCAAGGGCGCCGATCAGGCGATCCGCATCCTGTCGCTGATCGGTCTTTCCTTCCCGAACTTCTGGCTCGCCACCATGCTTGTGCTTCTGTTTGCAGTGACACTCGGCTGGCTGCCGCCAAGCGGCATGTCGGGATGGACGAGCTATGTCATGCCGGCGGTGACGATGGGCATCATCCTGACGGCAACCAATGTCCGGCTGGTGCGCACGTCCATGCTGGAAACCCTGCAGTCGCAATATGTCATGGTGGCGCGCGCCAAGGGGCTGAGCGAAACGACGGTGCTCTACAAGCATGCGCTACGCAACTGCGCCATTCCGCTCATCACCTATTTCGGCCTGCAGTTCGGCGGACTTCTCGGCGGCATCGTTGTCGTCGAACGTGTCTTCAACTGGCCGGGCATGGGCACGCTTGCCTTCGACGCGGTCTCGGCCCGCGACTACCCTGTCCTGCAAGCCGTTATTACCGTCCTGTCGCTGATGATCGTCGGCGTCAATCTCCTGGTCGACATTGCCTACGGGCTCGTCGATCCGCGCATTCGTACGGAGTAACCGCCAATGGCCACCAACACCTCCCGCCTGTCGCGGTTCTACAGCCTCGAATTCATCCTCGGCGCTGCGTTGACGCTCATCATCTGCCTTGCAGTGCTGTTGTCCGACGTGCTGTTTCCCGGTGGCGCCGATAAGATCAACCTGATCGCCCGTCTCACCAAGCCGTTTACCACCTTGGCTTATCCCTTGGGCACGGATCCGCTCGGCCGCGATGTGCTGGCGCGGGTGATTGCCGGCGGCAAGATTTCGCTGCTGGTCGGCTTTACGTCGGTGATCGGGGCGGTGATCTTCGGTGTGCTGATGGGCCTGATTGCCGGCTATTATCGTGGCTTCTGGGATATGCTGGTGATGCGCTTTGCCGATCTGCAGCTCGCCATGCCCTTCATCCTGCTCGCGATCACCTTCATCGCCATCGTTGGTGGTAGCCTGACCAACACCATCATCCTGCTGATCGTTTCCCAATGGGTGCAATATGCTCGGGTGGTGCGCGGTTCGGTTCTGACGCTGCGCGAGCGGGAGTTCATTCTCTCTGCCCGCGCCATCGGCGTGAAGGACTGGCGCATCATCTTTCAGCATCTGCTGCCGAACCTGATCGGACCGGTCATCGTTCTCATGACCCTCAATGTTGCCAACAACATCCTGCTGGAAAGCAGCCTGACCTTCCTCGGTCTCGGCGTCGATCCGACCATTCCGAGCTGGGGTGGCATGCTGGCCGATGGCCGCACCTATCTCCAGACTGCCTGGTGGGTCAGTGTCTTCCCGGGCCTTGCGATCCTTCTGACCGTGCTTGGCCTCAACCTTCTCGGCGACTGGCTGCGCGACAGCCTTGATCCAACTGGCAGAACTTCGAGGTAATCCGATGAACGTGATTTTCCAGAAATCCTTTGAACGTACACTCGATCAGTTGTCGGCGCGCGCCGTCCCGGGCGATCATTTCGAAGCGTGGACCTTCGACGACCGCGAGAGCCGCGTATCGGCTGAACGCAAGCTGGCCGAACAAGGCATCACGGCCCGCATCCGCAGCGCTTACAAGCCGCTTCTCGCCTTCTTTCTCGAAGAGGTGGACCTTAACGGCATCGAGGCTATCGAAATTCGCTATCCGGTCCATGCCGCAGCATCCGAGAACCGCTTCCGGCTTGAGACCTATCCGCTGGCCGCACTTGTAGGTGACGCCAAGATCACCTTTCTCCCACGCGCCGACGACGGATTCTTCTATGACGTGGTGCTGACGGGTGCCGGCACCGTGCAATCCTTTACCGTCCTTGCGCCGAACCGGGTTCATCAGGATCGTGTCGGGCAGACCAATCTCTCGCCGACCGGGTGGCTGCGTCGCGCCGGTGAAACGACAGGCGAACGGCTGGAAACGGACTATGAGGCCGTGTTCGAGGCAGCCATTTCCGCGATCGCCGATTACGACTGGGGCCAGATCGAGCCCTATTTCGAAGAGCTGAACATCCGTATCGTCCATCCGGCCGGCGATGAGCCGCTGGCAATTGGTGATGAGGTGGTCAGTCTGCGTGAAGCGCTTCACGAGGACCTGTATTTCTCACTTCTTGAATTTTTCCAGAAGAAGTCCGGCCGCCCATCGGGGGATCGTGGTCTGAAGCCCGGCATGATCGTGCCGGAAGTCGTGAAGGCCGAAGGCGCCATCACGCTCAGCATAACCACCCGCGTTTTGTCGACCGCTTTTCTGGATGGTGCCGGCCAGGCGATCGATATGGCTCGCGAACCGCTGGCTGCAGCCCAGGTGATAGCACAGCTGCAGGCGATCGGCGGGGAAGGCTTTGCTGCTCGCACCCGATCCGGCCGCACGGTTTCAGCGCGTTATGTTGCCGGCAGCGAAGCCCCGGTGATGATTAGTGGCGGGCAGCATCCAAACGAGACCACGGGGATCGTTGGCGCCTTGCGCGCCGCATCCAAGCTTATCGAGCGCCGGGGCGTGCATTTCACCGTTTCGCCGCTGGAAAATCCGGATGGTTATGCGGTGCATCAGCGATTGCGCCGCGACAATCCGCGCCACATGCATCACGCCGCCCGCTATACCGCGCTCGGTGACGATCTCGAATACCGCACGCATGAAAATTCCGCCGGGCACGTCAACGAAAAGGAAATTCGCTTCAAGGCGCAAGAGTTGAGCGGTGCGCAGCTGCATGTGAACCTGCATGGCTATCCCGCGCATGAGTGGACCCGGCCGCTATCGGGTTATGTGCCGCGTGGCTTTGCCGCCTGGACCCTGCCAAAAGGCTTTTTTCTGATCGTGCGTCATCACGCTGGTTGGGAAAGCCAGTCGGAAACGTTGCTCGACCGGGTGACGCGGCATCTCGGTGAGATACCGGGTCTTCTGGCGTATAATGACAGGCAGATCGCGCTCTACGAGATCCATGCGGGTGAAACCGGTTTTCGCATCATCAACGGCTTCCCCTGCCTCATGTCGGTCGATGATCGTCATGCCGCGCCGATGACGCTGATCACCGAATATCCGGACGAAACCATCTATGGCGAGGACTTTATCGCGGGGCACACGGCTCAGATGGAACTGGTCCTCTCCGCCTATGCTGCCTGGCAGGATATCGTGTCGGTCAGCTGATCCCGCTAAACGGATAAACGTGGCCGGTCATCAAGGGATGCCCGGCCACGATAGTTTATATGCGCAGCCCGAGTTCACTGCCAAAACGGCTAGTGAGTGGATTGTGACAGGCGATCAAGCCGTGGGCAGGATCGGGCTTTCCATCAGCGTTCCCGTTTCGACATCGGCGATGCCCTTGTCCGTTTGGTGCGGTCCGGCATTGCAGGCCAGCGTCGCCCCGAAGCAGGCCTTGAAGACGAGATAAGGTGGTTGCCAATCGACGATATCGTCCATGGCGGCGCGAATGCCTGCGAAATCCCGGGCGACATCATCCAGCGGTGCATCGGAGACCAGGCCGGAAAGCGGCAACGGCAGAACTGCCTTGATGGTTCCATTGGATGCCACCGCCATGCCGCCACCGGCGCCGATCACCGCGTTGGCGGCAATTGCCATATCTTCCGGATCGCTGCCAAACACCGTGAGGTTATGGCTGTCATGGGAAACGGTGTTGGCGAATGCGCCGCGCCATTCGCCCCAGCCGCGAAGGAAGCCAACGCGGGGCCGGCTGTCGCTGCGTCCATGGCGATGTGCCACCGCAATCAGGGTCGTGCCTTCCGGCGGCACAACGAAGCCATCCCGCACCTGCGCTTCCGCCTCACCCCAGCGGGTAAACCGTGGCTGGTCGATGGTGGCGATCCGGACAGTCTTTTCACTGGAGGCGACGCGAAAATCATCGGCCGTCAGCGGCGTGATCTTCATCGAATGCTCAAGCACGGATGTATCGGCAGATGCGATGTCGGCAAGCATGCGGCCGTCCTGGGCAACAACAACGCCATTGGCGATGACGAGGCGTGCCCGCAGATCTGTAAGATTGTCAAAGACAGCAATGTCAGCGCGGCGGCCTGCGGCCACGAGGCCGAGATCGGAGCGTCCCAGCCTTTGCGTGGCGTTGAGCGTTGCCGCTCGCAGCGCCCATTCCGGCTTCAGCCCGTAGCGCACCAGCCGCCTGATAACGTCGTCCAGACCGCCGCCTGCTGCCAGATCGTCGGGAAAGACGTCGTCGGTGCAGAGGGTGAGGGTTTGCGGTAGATGGCCGAGCTGGTTCAGGGCCTCGACGAATTCCGGCAGCAGATGATCATGGGAACCGCGCAACTCGATCGCCAGGCCAGCACGCAGCTTTTCCATCAGATCGGTGGCTGATGTCAACTCGTGGTCGGAGCTGACGCCGGCAGCCATGAAGGCGGCGAGATCGCTCCCCTTCAGGCCGCGCGCATGGCCGCAGATCAGCTTCTCCGCGGTGAGCCCCGCCTGGACAATGGCGCTCATGCGCGGATCGCGCTCGATCACGCCGCGCATGTTCATGACTTCGGCGATACCGCCAATTTCCGGCCAGGACAGCAGATCTGCGATTACATCGGCATCGAAATCAGCGCCGTTCAGCTCCAGTCCCGGAGCCGAGGGCACGCAGGAGGGGGCGAGCAGGATCATGCGCAGCGGCGACGCATTGGCTGCATCGGCGGCGAAGCGCACACCGGCGAGGCCATGGACATTGCCGAATTCGTGCGGATCCCAGACGATGGTCGTCACGCCGCGCGGCAGAACGGCGTTAGCATAGGTCGCGGGCGTCACCATCGAGCTTTCGATGTGCATATGCGTGTCGATGAGGCCCGGTGAAATGAAACCGCCGGAGATATCGATGATCTCAGCCGCATCCGTTCTTGATCCGGCCGTGTGGACGCTGGCGATCAGCACTCCAACAATGCCGATATCGGCTGCCCTCAACTCGCCTGTCACCATATCGACCAAAGTGCCGTTGACGATCAGGATGTCGAATGGGGCGGCGCCACGGGCTGCTGCAACTGCGCGGGTGCGCAGGTCGGTCTCGTTGAGATCGGCGGGTTCGCGTGCTGCGGGATTTGTCATTTACTGGCCTCCCAGCGCAGGGCGTCCAGCACGATCGATTTGATCGCTGCCGCGTCGCAATCGGCCGCGAATTCCGCATTGAAGGCGCCGTGGCTGGCGCGGATTTCTACCACCGTGCGCCCGCGTGTCAGCGAACCGGCTAATTCCATGCCGATCCGGGCCGGCTGGAAGGTGACGAGATCGGGGCGGACGAACGCTGCGGCGGCGGATGGATCATAGATTGCCATGGCCGGGCGGCCACGGCTGACGCCGATATCGATGTAACCGGCAAGCATGTCGGCCAGCAGCGCAGCGTTGGCCCCACCTGCCTGCCGGACCGGCTCAATATCGCTGGGGGCTGCCAGGACCTTGCGGCAAAAATCAAGATCGACCATGCGCAGTGGCAGGCCATGCGACAGGACGATCGCAGCGGCTTCGGGATCGGCCAGTGCGTTGAACTCGGCCGATGCCGTATGGTTGCCGCGCGACAGTCCGCCGCCCATCCAGGTAAGGTCGTCGATCCGGGCGGCAAGATCGGGCCGCGCCAGGGCAAGGGCTGCAATATTGGTGAGCGGTCCGAGGGCCAGGATGCGGCGGGGGGAGGGGGTGTCTTCCAGCCAGCGGCACAGCGCTGCGAAGGCATCGTCACTCGCCACATCGGCGGCATCCGGCAGCGTCAGGCCGGCGGTTGGAATGCCGGTCTCGCCGAGAATATCCTGCGCGGTTTCGAGCGCACCCAGAACCGGCTGGCTGCGTCCTGCGTGAACGGGAATGGTCCAGCCGAATGCCTTGGCCGCGCCCGCCGTATTGCGCCGAACCTGATCCATCGGCGTATTGCCGAACACCAGCGATATGCCGTCGATCGCCATGTCCGCATGCATCACCACCAGAATGGCGGCGATGTCGTCGAAGCCCATATCCGTATCGATCCAGACACCCATGACGATTTTTATCCGAAGCGTTTGAGAAGAGCGGCACTATCGACCGGCAGGTCGAAGGCAACGGTGGCGCCGAGTGCATGGGCGGGGAGAGTTGCGTCCACTTCGGTCTTGACGATGCCGAGCGGTGTTTCCAGTACGTATTCACGCGTTCCCCCGGCAAAGGAGACGCCGCGTACTGTGCCCGTCAGCGGGCCGGATCCGAAGGAAACCGCGCGGGGCCGCCAGGCAACGCCTGCAACATCCGGCAGTGCCTTGGAAAGCGAGACTGCGCCATTGGCCGTGGTCAGCTTGCCATCGCTGATAGCGAAGACGTTTTCGAAGCCGACGAAATCGGCGACGAAGCTGGAGACCGGGTGGTTGTAGATTTCTTCCGGGGTGCCGATCTGCTCGATGGCGCCGTTTTTCATCACGACGATCCGGTCAGCGAGCGCTAAGGCCTCGACCTGATCGTGGGTGACGAAGATCATCGTCACGCCGCTTTCCTTCTGGACGCGCTGCAGCTCCGTGCGCATTTCCAGCCGCAGACGGGCGTCGAGATTGGACAGCGGCTCGTCGAGCAACAGCACCTTCGGTTCCATGACCATCGAGCGGGCAAGGGCTACGCGCTGCTGCTGGCCACCGGAAAGCTCCGGGGTCTTGCGGTCTGCGAAGGCGGCGAGGCCGACGGATTTGAGACCGGCTGTAACCTTCTTCTCCAGCTCCGTGCCGCGCATGCCCTTCAGCTTGAGGCCGAAGGCGACATTTTCGAACACGGTGAGGTGCGGGAACAGCGCGTAGGACTGGAACACCAGCCCGACGGCCCGCTTGTTGGCGGCGACCCGGGTGATGTCGATGCCATCGAGACTGATACGTCCGCCAACCGGCGTCATCAGGCCGGCAATCGAGCGCATGGTCGTGGTCTTGCCGCAGCCGGAAGGGCCGAGCAGCGCCAGCAGTTCGCCTTTGCGAATCTCGAGATCGAGATCCTTGACGGCGATCGATTTGCCATAGGCGAGCGAGAGCTTGTCGAGGGTGAGGAAGGATGTGTCAGACATAGCGGGAGAACCCCAGAAAACGTTCGGCGGCAAAGACGATGCCGATGGACAGGAAGGCGAGCAGCGAAGACAGGGCGGCGATCGACGGGTCGAAGACGATCTCCATATAGCCCAGCATGTCGATCGGCAGGGTCCGTACACCCGGTCCGGACAGGAACAGCGAAACCGGGACCTGATTGAAGCTGGTGACGAAGCCGAGGATGAAGGCCGACAGGATGCCGCCGCGAATGTTCGGCAGCACCACCCGGAAGAAAGCGCCGAGCCGGGATGAACCGAGCAGCACGGCAGCCTCTTCGATATCCGAGCGCAGGTTGTTGAGGCTGGCGGAAACCACCCGCACTGCATAGGGCAGGATCAGCGCCGTATGAGCCAGGAACAGCGCCAGCGTGATCGAAACACCGATCGGCACGACGAAATAGCGCAGCAGCGCCAGGCCGACGATGATGCCCGGCACGATGATCGGTGCCGAAACGATCGTGCGCACGGTCTCGGACATCGGCAGCTTGTAACGCGACATCGCGTAGGCGGCGGGAATGCCGAGCAGAAGGGCGGCAAACGTGCCGCCGATCGCCAGGAACATCGACATCACGAAGCTGTCGCGGAAGCTCTCGACGGTGAAGACCTTAAGGATCCACTTGAACGAGAAACCCTGCGGCGGGAAAGCCAGGGTATCGCCGGCCGAGAACGAGGCGGCGACGATGATCAGGAACGGGCCGATCAGGAAGATCAGCACCAGAAGCAGCGTGATCGGGGCAAACAGTCTCGGGGTCATCGCTTGTTCCTCGCCGTTGCGATCCGCTTCAGGAGAATATTGGCGGCAAAACTCATGACGATCAGGATGAAGGCGATGACGCTGGCCGAGACGAAATTGTTGGCGACGGTGACCTGCTGGTAGAGGAGCGTCTCCAGCATCAGCACCTTCGACCCACCGAGAATGGCCGGGGTGATATAGGCCGTCATCGAGCCGGTGAAGACCAGCGTTCCGCCGACCACCAGACCTTCGCGGGTGAGCGGCAGGATGACCTTCCAGAACACCTGAAACCAGTTGGCACCGAGCACGCGGGCGGCGGGGACCACATCCTTCGGCAGGTTTTCAAGCGCGCTGATCAGCGAGATCACCATCAAGGGCAGGAACAGCTGCAACAGGCCGATAAAGACGGCGGTTTCACTGAAGAGGATGCGGATCGGCTCATCGCTGAGACCAACGGCCATCAGCGCCTGGTTGACGATTCCGGTGCGGCCTAGAATGACGATCCACGCATAGGTGCGGGCGACCGGCGAAATCATCAGCGGCAACACGACAAGCCCGATCATCCGGCCCTTGGTACCGGGTGGCAGGCTGACGATGGCAAAGGCCGTTGCATAGCCGATGACGGCTGCGGCGGCGGTGACGAGCGCACCCAGCTTCAGCGTCCGCAGGAAGACCGTCCGGTTGAGCGGTTGCGAGAAGAAATCCACATAGGCCGACAGGCTCCAGCTATCCGCCGATCGAAAACCTTCCGACAACAGCAGGATAACCGGCACGAGAAAGACCAGCCCCGCGAAAATCGCGGCCGGCAGGGCGAGCGCCAATGCTTCTGCCCGGTTCTGGAACATGGTTCGTCGTCTCCAGCAGGTTCAAATGGGATCCCCGGTGCGGGTGATTACCAAAAACGCTTCGGTGGCTGCCCCTGATCCGGCCTGTCGGCCACCTTCTCCCCGTAAAACGGGGAGAAGGACAAGCGGCAAACTCTGTTATCCCCTCTCCCCGCAAGCGGGGAGAGGGTTAGGGTGAGGGGCTGTGGCAGCAGCGCCCCCACCATGGGCAACAAGTTTAGTCGGGGCGCAGTTCGCGAGCCGGAGTTCGCTGGCTACGCCCCTTGCCTTGGGAGGCATTCATGTTGGCCGGTTACTGGCCGACCTTGGCGTTCCACTCGGACAGCCACGCATCGCGGTTGTCGAGCGCCACTGCGGACGGGATCAGCTTGAGGCTGTTGGCGGTTTCTTCGCCATAAGTCAGGTTGCCGGCGATTTCGTCGGAAACCTTGGCTTCCTTGTTGGCCGGGCTATCGACCAGCTTTTCGGCCAGTTTGGTCTGGATTTCGGTCGAGAGCCAGAAATCCATGAATTCGAGTGCCAGATCCTGGTTCTTCGAGCCCTTGGTCAGAACCATGACGTTCATGCCGCCGGTCTGGCCTTCCTTCGGCGTTGCCCAGCCGAGCGGCAGGTCGAGCTTGGTGAACGGTGCCCAGGAGAAGCGGCCGATCGGTGCCGCCCAGATTTCTTCCTGCTGCATCAACTGCACCAGTTGCGAGGATTTGACATAGAAGGTGACGATGTCGTCCTTCTTGGCACCGAGCGCTTCGATTGCGCCCTTGAGATCCGGGGTGTCGGTGCCAAGCGCCTTGCCGAGCATGTAGAGTGCTGGCGGCCCCTGGTTGGTGGTGATGTTCGGGAAGGCGACATGACCGGCATATTCCGGCTTCAGTAGGTCGGCCCAGGACTCGATCTTCATCTTGTCTGTGCGGTAGACGATGGAGGTCGCATAGAAAGTGTAGCCGATGCTCATGCCGTCGCCGTTCGGGTCCTTGGCGATGTCGTAGAGCTTGCCGAAGTTGCTGAGCTTGGCCGTGTCGATCTTCTCGATCAGGCCATTGCGATCAGCCGAAAGCGCGTCGGCCATGGAAACCACGGCCATGTCGATGACAGGGTTCGTCTTGTTGGCTTCGATCTTGGCAAGGCGCTCGACGCTGTTACCGGTTTCGACCACCAGCTTGCAGCCGCACTTGGCCTGGAAGGGATCGTAGACGATCTCCTTGAATTCATCCTGCGCGAAGGCATAGACGGAAATTGTCAGGGTTTTTTCCTGCGCATGGGCGGCACCCATGGTCAAAATCAGCGCGGCGGCTGACGAAAAAAGCATTTTGTTCATCTGCGTTCTCCTTCTGGTGTTTTCTTGCTGGTATTTTCTTGGCTCATGTTTTCTGGCGTATGTTTTTGGGACTTGCGACGGTCCCGGTCATGCAATGTGGGCATTTTCTGGTGGTGCCGAAGTCTGCCGGACCACCAGTTTCATCGGCACGCTCGACCGCTCCGCCGCCACTGTTCCGGTGACGGTGCGCGCGACGTCCGAACCCGAGGTGGCGTCGGCCTCGATGACGCGGACCAGCGCGGCGATGGCGATGTCGGCAATCTCCGCCATGTCCATGCGGACGGTCGTCAGGCCCGGGGTGACGACCGAAGACCAGACAAGATCATCGAAGCCGGTGACGCTGACATGTTCGGGCACGCCGATACCGGCGCGCTGCAATTCCATCAGGGCTCTGAGCGCAGGCAGATCGGAAACGGCGGCGAAGGCGGTAAACCCATTCTCCACCTGTTCCTTCAGGCCAAGAAGACTTCCCTTGCCATGGATCTGTTCGTGTTTCTCGATCCAGAACACATCGGCGTGGCCGTCTGCAGGGATGCGGGACTTCATGCCGCCGATGCGGTCGTTCTGAACGTTCGAAGCGGGGTTGTTGCCGATCAGCAGAAATTTGCGATGCCCAAGCGATACCAGATGCTCGATGACGGTCTGCCCGCCCTGCCAGTGATCCGCCGAAACGGTGTTGCCCGGGGTAGAGGGGCTGTCGATGACGGCGACCGGACAGCCGATATCTGCAATCCGGGTTCCGAGCCGCGGAACGATGACGATACCATCGACATCCCGTTCGATCAGCCGGTTGATGGCATCTGTCTGCAAGGCAACGTCGCCCCGCGAGTCGGCGATCAGCACGCCATAGCCGGCATGGCTTGCGGCATGTTCGATCGCCTGGGCAATCTGCGGAAACAGGGGATTGGCGATATTGGGCAGCACCAGCCCGAGAACGCCGGTGCGTCCGGTGCGCAGCGCCCGGCCGGTGAGGCTCGGCGTGTAGCCCAATTGGGCGGCGGTAGCGCGGATTTTTTCAGCCAGTTCGGCCGAGACACGTCCCTTGCCGGACAGCGCATTCGACACCGTTGCAGCAGACACGCCGAGTGTCGCGGCAATCTGGCTGAGGTTCGATCCTGTGCGCGGGTTGGCCATGTGATCCAACAGGGTGATTAATCGATTAATCAACTCTGTTACAGTAATGTTTCCGCGTTGTCGATACGGTTTGCAGGTTTGATTCAGGCTGAAAGCGCGTTGAGGCAGGCGAAACGGACCAGGGCGTCATCCGACAGGCCGGTTACTGTCCGGCTTCAGTATTTCTTCTTCTGAACGACCTTGTTGCCGCGCGGCCCTGTCTGCACCGGCGTGTTGCTGACATTTTCCTCCAGCAGCTTGCGCCAACGGGCCAGCCGTTCCGCAGGCAAAGTGCCGGCCTTGATGGCGGCCTGAACGGCGCAGCCCGGTTCGTGATCGTGGGTACAGTCGCGAAACTTGCAGGAAGGAGCAAGATCGGTGATCTCGGAGAACAGTGTCTCGATCCCACCCAATACGTCGCTGACGTGCAGGGTGCGCATTCCGGGCGTGTCGATCACCCAGCCGCCGCCGGCAATGGCGTGCAACGACCGCGCGGTTGTGGTGTGGCGCCCCTTGGCATCGCTTTCGCGGATATCGCCGGTCTCCTGCGCCGCTTCGCGGCTGAGGCCGGCCAGCGTATTGACCAGCGTCGATTTGCCGACCCCGGACGATCCGACCAGTGCGACAGTTTGTCCGGCGCCGCACCATGGAGCAAGTGCGGCTGCGGCATCTGCGGAGCGGCCGTTCAATGCAACGACCTCCAGGTCGCGCTGCAGCGCGCGGGCCTCCTGCTCGAATGTGCTGGCGTCGTCGATCATGTCGGTCTTGGTGAGCACGATCACCGGGTTCGTTCCGGCCTGATTGGCCATGGCCAAGTAGCGTTCCAGCCGCGCCGGGCTGAAATCTGCATTGCAGGAGGTGACGATGAACAGCGTATCGACATTGGCTGCGGCAAGCTGCTGCAGATGTCTGCCCTCCGTCCGGCGCTGCAGCAAGGTCCGGCGCTCAAGCCTGCGCACGAGCAGGTGGGTGCGGGGATCGGCCAGGATCCAGTCACCAACGGCAAAATCGGCGGTATTGGTTTTATGGGCAAGAACAAGCTTGACCGGCCCTTCGGCAGACAGCGCGCCAAGCCGGGCGCGGTGAACTTCGGCGATGCGCATCGGAAGAAGGGGCGCTTCGGACCGCTCGATCTGGGAGGCGAAAAAGTCGGACCAGCCATGCGACGCCAAAAAGGCCGCGTCTGCACGCTCCGTCACACTGCCGCTCCCCGACACAGTGTCGCGTTCATGGATGACCTTTCTGAAAACAAGTTCAGACGCTGATAACAGAAGCGTCCTGATGGTGCCAATCGTTTCGCAAATGACAGTTTTGCAGTTTTGTCTGGGAAATGCCGCAAACTTCCGATAGGGAAGGGCATGCGGGCCATTTTGGCCCTTTTCATTTCGCATTGGCGACATTCGCAAACGGGCGTTCCCATTCAATCCGGGTTGCGTGCCGATGCCTTTCTCACCATTTCTACCAAGGACAGAATATGATTTCGCTTGAATTGACGCCGGTTCAGATCCGGGGACTGAAACTCGCCAAGGAAGGAAACCTCTTCCCGCAGCCGGCGAAAAAATGGACGCACGAAAATGCGACCGTCACCTATGCCAAGACCGACCGCTTCAAGGAGCGTCCGCAGAAGATCCGCTTCCTGACGACGACCACGCTCAACGAACTCGAAGAGCTCGGTTTTCTGGAACGCAGCCATCTTGACCATGACGTCACTGTGGATCCGCGTGGGATCACGTTGGCCGGCAAGATGTGGCTGATGGCCAACAAGTAAGAACGTTCATCCAGGGGCGCCGGCGATACCTTCGAATGCATTCGCATGGAAGGGCCGGCCCCCCGCCTGTTGTTTCCAGCGGCTTGGACGGATGCCTTAAGCCCTCGGTTCTCCGCCCGGCGCGTAAGCGGTGGTCTGCTCGAATTTGAACTTGTGACCGCAGCGGCAACGGATCACATGCTTGCGCGGATTGCTTGAGGCAAATTCGGTTTCGAATCCGCTCGGCAGGGCGTCGATCTCAAATCCCCGCGTCTTGCGGCTGGGCGTATCTTCCTCCGAAACCTCGGCAAAGCCTGTATTGCCACAGTGGGAACATTCCAATTTCCGTGAATAACGGTCTCGCGCAGCCATCTTCGTTCCTTTGATAAGAGGCGGGTCATATCAAAACGGTGGCCAGATGGAAGGGCTGATTGTGCCCCTCCAAGGTTAGCTGCCCCAAGATTAGCTACGCTCTTCCCAGATCTTTGCCAGCTCGACGATTGTCTTGACCGCCTTTTCCATGTCCTGAGGGCTCACCCACTCGAGTGGTGAATGAAACGCATGGCCGCCGGCGAAGATGTTGGGGCAGGGCAGGCCCATGAACGACAGGCGCGAACCATCGGTGCCGCCGCGAATGCTGCCGCGCACCGGCTCCATGCCCGCCCGCCGGATCGCCTCCACCGCGTTATCGACAATTTCGGGATGACGATCGAGGATCGCCTTCATGTTGCGATACTGCTGCTTGACCTCGAACGTGTAGGTGGAGCCCGGATAATCGGGCATGACGTCCTTGATGATCGCCTCGATCATCGCTTCCTTGCTGGCAAGCCCCTCGTCGTTGAAGTCGCGGACGATCAGGCTGATCGTTGCCTTGTCCATCGCGCCGGTCAGGCCGGTCGGATGAATGAAGCCATCCCTGCCTTCAGTGGTCTCGGGCGCCACATGTTTTGGCAGCCTGTCGATGATCGCGCCGGCGATCTTGATGGCATTTTCCATCCTGCCCCTGGCAAAGCCCGGATGGATGGCAACGCCCTGGATGGTAATCTCGACGCCATCGGCCGAGAATGTCTCATCCTCGATATGCCCGGCGGTTTCGCCGTCCATCGTATAGGCGAACGTGGCGCCCAGTTTCGTCAGATCGATCTTGTCGACGCCGCGGCCGATTTCCTCGTCCACCGTGAAGAGGATCTTGATAGTCCCGTGCTTGATGTCCGGATTGTCGATCAGGAATTGCGCTGCCGTCATGATCTCGGCGAGGCCGGCCTTGTCATCGGCGCCGAGCAGTGTGGTGCCGTCGGTGGTGATGATGTCGTTGCCGATCTGGTCGCGCAGGGCCGGATGGTCGGCAACACGGATGATCTGCTGCGGATCGCCGGAAAGCTGGATGTCACCGCCAGCATAGTTGCGGATCAGCTGCGGCTTGACGTTGGTGCCGGTGAAATCGGGAGCCGTGTCCATGTGCGAGCAGAAGCAGATCACCGGCACCGGCTTGTCGACATTCGACGGAATGGTCGCGTAGATATAGCCGTGCTCGTCGAGATGCGCGTCGGAAATCCCGATCGCCAGCAGTTCCTCGACCAGCAGGCGGCCAAGGTTCTTTTGCTTCTCGGTGGAGGGCTGGGTCGCCGATTTGGCGTCCGACTGGGTGTCGATCACGACGTAGCGCAGGAAACGGTCGGTAACGGTATCGGTCATGGCTCACTCCATTCCATCGACGTCGGGGCGGTCTTCTGTAGCCTTCACGCGCCGCGCCGTGAAGGCATTTGCAAGAAAAAGATCTTCCAAAAAGCCGTGTCCGGTCCTGTCGAAAACCTGCGACATTCCCTAAAACACGTGGCATAAGGGCGCCGCAACATTCTTGGGCGCCGCACACATGATCCGTATCGAAAATATCAGCAAGCAGCTGAGCCATCGCATTCTCTTCATCGAGGCATCCGCCGCGCTCAACAAGGGCGAGAAGATAGGCCTTGTTGGTCCAAACGGCGCCGGCAAGACTACCGTCTTCCGGATGATCACCGGTGAGGAGCAGCCCGACGAGGGGCAGGTGGCCGTCGAGAAGGGCGTCACCATCGGCTATTTCAACCAGGATGTCGGCGAGATGGAGGGCCGTAGCGCTGTTGCGGAAGTGATGGACGGCGCCGGTCCGGTCAGCATCGTTGCCGCCGAATTGCGCGAACTCGAAACCGCCATGGTCGATCCCGACCGGCTGGACGAGATGGATGCCATCATCGAACGCTACGGCGAGGTACAGGCACGCTACGAGGAGCTGGACGGCTATGCGCTCGATGGCCGCGCTCGCGAAGTGCTGTCGGGTTTGAGCTTCACCCAGGAAATGATGGACGGCGATGTCGGCAAGCTGTCGGGTGGCTGGAAGATGCGCGTGGCCCTTGCCCGCATTCTGTTGATGCGCCCCGACGTCATGCTGCTTGACGAACCGAGCAACCATCTGGATCTGGAAAGTCTGATCTGGCTGGAGGAATTCCTCAAGAATTACGAGGGCGCCCTTCTGATGACCTCGCATGACCGCGAGTTCATGAACCGCATCGTCACCAAGCTGATCGAGATCGACGGCGGCGGTTTGACCACCTATTCCGGTGACTACGAATTTTACGAACAGCAGCGGGCTCTGAACGAAAAGCACCAGCTCGCCCAGTTCGAGCGGCAGCAGGCGATGCTGGCCAAGGAAATCAAGTTCATCGAGCGCTTCAAGGCGCGTGCTTCACATGCGGCCCAGGTGCAGAGCCGGGTGAAGAAGCTCGACAAGATCGAGCGCGTCGAGCCGCCGAAACGCCGCCAGGTCGTTGCGTTTGAATTCCTGCCGGCGCCGCGCTCGGGCGAAGACGTCATCAACCTGAAGAATGTTCATAAAAGCTACGGCAGCCGCAGCATCTACGAAGGGCTGGACTTCATGGTCCGCCGCAAGGAGCGCTGGTGCATCATGGGCATCAACGGTGCGGGAAAATCCACGCTTCTGAAGCTGGTGACGGGATCGACGGATCCGGACCAGGGAACGGTGGCGCTCGGCGCCAGCGTCAAGATGGGGTACTTCGCCCAGCACGCGATGGATCTGCTCGATGGCGAGCGCACCGTATTCGAAACGCTGGAACACGAATTTCCGCGCGCCGGGCAAGGTCCGCTCCGGGCGCTCGCCGGCTGTTTCGGCTTTTCCGGCGACGACGTTGAAAAGCGCTGCCGCGTACTATCGGGGGGCGAGAAGGCGCGGCTGGTCATGGCGATCATGCTGTTCGACCCGCCCAACCTGCTGGTGCTCGACGAGCCGACCAACCATCTGGACCTCGACACCAAGAAAATGCTCATCAAGGCGCTGTCCGAATACGAAGGCACCATGCTGTTCGTCTCCCACGACCGGCATTTCCTCGGCGCATTGTCCAACCGGGTTCTGGAATTGACCCCGGATGGTATCCATGAATATGGCGGCGGCTACACGGAATATGTGGCGCGCACCGGCCATGAGGCACCGGGCCTGCGGAGCTGATTGGCTTCCACGTCAGTCTCTTTCGAGAAGAAAGAACGTCGTCGGGCCTGACGCTGCGTCATTGGAAAGCCGGAAGCCGGTGGGGGATATCACCTGGCCGGCTTCCGTCGAGGCGACGCCGTTCAGGGTGACCGGCGTCAACCGCCAGTCGCCCTTGGCAAGCGTCAGCGACAGGTCGACATAGCCCTTGCGGATCAAAACCGGCAGGCGGCCGAAATCGGCGATCACCTTTTCCTCGTCATCGCTGAACGTCATGCCGGTATTGTGGGCGTCTGTGGCGTAGATGACGAGAAGCCGGCGGCTTTGCGCAATGCTGTCGGCATCGTCGAGCACGGAGACAGCCAGTAGCCCGTTACCGTCCGACGCCTCGACGCGGACGCTGCCCAGGTTGACGGGCTGCCGCAGCGTCGAAAAAGCCACCGCTTCGGTCTTTGGCGTGGAAACCCGCAATTGGCCGCGCAAGCGGTCGAGCAGCAGTTCGCCGGTATCGCTTTCATAAAGGCCGGTCTTCAGGTCGGTCTGGTTGCCCTTCGTCAAAAGTCCGGCAGCCTTGGCTGCATCGAGGATGACCTGGGGATCGACGGACGATCGCGGCTGGCCGACGCTCAGGCTGCCCGCTGCCGCATTCGTCATGCCGATAGCACCGACAAGGCCAAGCTCGGTGAGCTGTTCGGGTTCCCGCGCCTGCATATCGTCGGTGAGATCATCCGTACCCCGCACAAGGAATGGAAAGGTCAGTTTCGATGCTGATACGTCGCCGCGCCGGAACAGCAGGGCTGCCAGTGTCTCGCCGGCCCGCGCCACCGGGTCGAGTGCGATGGCATAAGGAAGCATCCCCTTCTTGTGGGGGTAGGGCTCACCGTATTTCAGGACGATCGGGCCATGCGCGTGGCGGCAGAGTACGTCCCAGCCCTGCTGCGCCGCATAGGCCGGCATCGCCAGCCCGGCCTCGTAGCGATACCGGTTCCAGAAGAGATGATCGTATTCGCTGACGACGAAAGGCTTGCCGAGCCAGCGGGCGGCGGCGATCAGGCGCATGTAGCCGGCGCCGTCATCGATCGAGCTTTTCTGCGTCATGGTGGCGCCGGGTGAATAGCTGCCAACCCAGTCCTGATAGGTATTCATCGTGATGACGGCCAGAGCTTCGCGGCTCAGTGTCGTCTGGAGTGTTGGCCAGTTGTTGAAATTGCTGATCTCACCTCTGTAACCAAGGCTGCGCAGCGCGTCGGTCATCCGGGCGGTGGTTCCGGTTTCAACGGATACGAACAAAGCCTGCAGGTCTTTGAGACGGGGCGAATCCTCGTAACGGGATTTGGGCAACTCGATCGATGCGTCTTCCAGCCGTTCGTCTGATTTCAGGTCTGGCCATGCTTTCGAAAGTGCTTCGGTCGAGCGATAGCGCTGTTTTAGCCAGGCATTGAAGGGGAGTTTCAATCGGTCATCGTAATGGGGTCTGCCCTCGCGCTCCCGCACAATGCTATCGAACTCGATATTGTTCTCGTTGACGAGAATGACCAGCGCCAGCGCGCTGTCGGTGATCGGTGCGGTGCCGGTATAGGGATTGACCATTGTCAGGAAGCGGCGTTGGAATTCCAGCCAGTGGTCGAAGGCCTTGCCGTCGAAATAAAGGGCAAGCTTGAGATCGCTTGAGGGCTCCCAGCGGTCGTCATAACCGCCATAGGCGCCGCGCCAGGAGGAAAGGCCGTCCATGATCCAGTAGATGCCATTGCGCTTCAGCGCAGCCAGTAGGTAGTGGACGCGGTCAAGAGTTTCGGGATCGAAATCGAAATCACGGTTGCGGCCAAACATCAGGCTGGCATCGACAAAATGCAGCCGGGCGATGTTGTAGCCATGTTTGGCCAATTGCGCCGCATAGAGATCGGCATCGGCATGGTTGGGAAAACCGCCGGATGCCGGGCTCCAGGCCAGCGATGCGCAGAGCAGCTTTACGGGTTTGTCCGGCGCGCTGGCGCGGACAAAACTGCCCTGTTTTCCGGTCAGAAGCTGGCTGCCGTCGTCAATGGGGGGATTGGGCAGGATGGAAGAGAAGTCGAGCGGGCTCTGGTTGCCGAGGACCATCGAGGTTTCGCGCACCGGCAGCCATTCGTTGGACGCGAAGACCGGCGATGGAACTGCCAGCAAGGCAGCGAGCGCCCAGCGGCGCCAATGCTTCATTGGGCCGCTCCGATCGTCCGGCTTTCGATCCAGGACTGCGGCGGCAGGCGGCGGCGGAAAAAGCCGACCGGCACGGCGGCGGCGTGAAAGCACCAGGCGACGACCGTGTAGAGGCCCATGGCAAAACCGCCCTTCTTGATGCTGATCAGGAGGACGATGGCGGCGGCCAGCGCAATCACCATTGCCAGACCTGTAAGCAAACCCGGGGCCGTGACCAGGATGACGATCGACGCAGCCCACCAGCAATAGACGGCTGCCCACAGTTTCAGCTCCGGCAATTCAGCGATCAGCCGGCCAAAATAGGGCTTGCCGACCGATGCGCGCAACAATTCGCCGGTACCGTAGAGATACTTGCTGTTCCAGCGCCGCATCAGCAGCCGGTACGAGTTCGCCGTATGTCCGAAATGGCTGACGAAGCGCCGGTCGAGGCGATGCAGCCGCCAGCCCAGGCTGCGCAGCCGGACGCCGAGATCGAACTCCTCGTAGCCATGCAGATTGCGGTCGGATATGTAACCGGCCTTCTCGATGGCGCTGCGCCGGTAGAGCCCGCCGCCATTCATCCGGTCGATGTCTCCGATACGGTTCTCCGGTGCGTTGCGCTGGACCCGGCGTGCATATTCGAGATTGGCTGTCTGCATTTCCTCCACATGGCCGGTGACGCCGGCGACATCCGGATTGCCGGCAAGAAAGCTTAGCGCTTCGTGCAGGAATTCCGGGTCAAGGATCATGTCTCCGTCAAGCAGGCAGACATGATCGAAGGTGGAGTATTGGAAGCCGAGTTGCGGACCTATCCCGCAGCTGGCCTGCGCCGGCGGTGCGATCTGCACGACGGTGACCGGGTAGCCGGAGGCGATCTCAACGGTGCGGTCCCGGGAGCCGCTATCGGCGATGATCACCTCTCCGATGCCTCGGGGCAGCGCTGCAAGCGCGCTTTCGATGGTTGCGGCGATGCGCTTTTCTTCATTCAAGGTTTTGATGATGATGGATACGCCCAAAATGACATCTCCGTTTGCATGAAGCACCGCCGGCGCATTGATCGACAGGACTGTGACATCGCTCATGATATTGCCGATGATTTGAAATTTGGTTGATGCCGAGATGGATCGCTGTCGTCAGCGGGGCCGCCTGCCAAGGACGGATCGATACACCTCCGCCGTCCGCTCGCTGATCTTTTTCCAGCTGTAGTCCGTCTGGATCTGGCTCGTCATCTGGTCCGTCCCGTCCTCATCGAATGGGCTGGACAGTTTGCGCCCGAGAGCCGCAGCCAGCGCATTGACATCGCCCATGGGAAAGTAATCGTTGGGCGCGAGCTTGAGTTCACGATTGGCGACGATATCGCTGGCAAGAACAGGCAGGCCATAACTGAGGGCTTCCAAAAGCGCGATCGGCATGCCTTCATGGCTTGACGGAAGCACGAACAGGGCAGCGTTGCTGTACAGTTCCGCAAGTGCGCCACCGGTCTGGAAACCCGTCATGACCACCGAAGGCGTTTCGGCTGCCAGCGCCTTCACGTAAGCCGAATACTCGGTTTCATGATCTGCACCACCGACGATGACCAGTTTTTCCGGCCTGTTTGCCTTGGCAAAAGCAAGGATCAGGTCATGCTGGCGCTTTTCGGGAACAAGGCGGGCCATCATGACGATGTATCGGCGTGGGGTCAGTCCGAAACTCTTGAGGGTTTCAGTGGAGGTGGTCTTGGGGTGTACCGATACGCCGTTCGGCACGAAATCGACGGCAACGCCATACGTTTCCCGCATGGCGCGAACGATTTCCTGCGAAATCGCGATACGACCATTGGAAGTGTACATCCCGAATGCCTCGCCCGTCTTGAGCATGCGCTTGGCAAACCGGCCCCACTTCTGGCGCTCGTAGTCGTAGCCATGATGGGTGATGATGACCTTCAGCCCGAAGAGGCGGGCAAGCGGCGCGACCAAGGCTGGGCCGACAGCATGGATATGCAGAACATCGGGCCGTTGCCGCGCGGCATAGAAGACGCCGGCGATGCTATGCCCGATAGCCTCCAGGGCCATCCTCTTCGGCGCCCAGAGCGGAATGACCCGAATACCGTTCCAGACAGTTTCCAATGCGCTTGGCAGATATTGGCGTCGGCCGATAACGTCGACGTCCCAGCCCATCTTGACGAGTTCGGTGCCGATCATCTCGATATGCTTTTCGACACCGCCCTGGACACTGGGGATGCCCCGGCTACCCAGCATCATCACCCGGGGGCGAGCAGCGGGTTTCTTGAGTGTTTCAGCGGATGGGAAAAGAGACGTTTCGCCCAACGGAGGGGCAGTCACGATCGCTACGCGCTCCGCAAGCGGGACGACTGCGATGGACCGTATTTCCGCAGGTGCATTCTCAGACGCTTTTCGCAGGCCTTCACGGATATTGCGCAGGCTGCCGTCGATACCTGTATGTTCAGGTTGAGAGTCTGCCGTTCTGAAAGTACGCGGCTCGTGGCCCATCGTTCCAAATCCCTGGTTCCTTGGGATATGGTTTAACTTTGAAGGGCTGAAATGAGGGAAATATAACCGTTAAAATTGTACGGACCGGATGAAATTATGAGTTGTGATTTCGGAAAGTGTATCAATTTGAGTGCGCGATCGAGCGTGTGGCCATCGGCAAAGATGCGCCGAGGCTGGCATAGAGTTCGGTCGTTCGACGCAGATAAGCGGACGAGGAGAACTCGACGGCGATCCATTGCCGTGCCTTCCGGCCCTTTTCCCGCCGCTCTTGCGGCTTGCGTGAAGCCATCGCGGTCAGGGCGGTTGCCAAATCCTCCACATTCCCAGGCATGGCCAACAAGCCGGTTTCGCCGTCGAGGACCATCTCCGGAATGCCGCCAATGTTGGCACCAATGACCGGCGTTTCCAGTGCATAGGCTTCGAGCACGCTGATCGGCGCATTCTCGTACCACTCGGACGGCAGCACGAGGGCTTTTGCTTCACCGATCAGCCGATGCAGTGCCGTTCCGGATAGATAGCCGGCGAACACGACATCTGCTTCTAGCGTCTGCGCCAGCGCTTTCAGCGCGGCTTCCTCCGGTCCGGTTCCGGCAATCACCAGCTTCTGCTTCGACAGGGCGGCAGCGCGGATCAGGGTGTCGATCCCCTTTTCAGGTGCGAGACGGCCGGCAAAAGCGAAATAGTCGCCCTCGGTCCAACCCGTATCGAAGGCGTCGATATCGACGAAATTCGGAATGTAGACCATCTTATCGCGTGGCCAGCCCCACTCCACGAGCTTGTCGATGTAGAACCGGCTGGGGACGACGAGGCGGTCGAGATTGTTGCGATACAGGCCAAGGCTGCGATGCAGCGCGGTCTCGGCCAGAACGACGGTGCTGAGCACGGTCGATCCCTTGATGCAGCGATGTACGAGGACATTGTGGATGCGGCCCCCCTTGCAGTCCTCGCAGACCTTGGCATCCCGCAGCATCTTGTAGGAGGGACAGGCGAGCTTCAGGTCGTGAACGGTCATGACGGTTGGAATGCCAGCCGATTTCAACGTCGAAAAGATCGCTGGCGACAGGTGATGGTAGACGTTATGCGCGTGGGCGATCGCTGGATTGACCCGCTCGATCAGCCGCTTGATATTGCGCTGCGCCTCGAAGGAGTAGATGATTTTCGCGACCTGCTTGATCTTGTTGAGCGTGCCGGTTTCATGGCCGTATTCGATCTCCGAAACGAAGTAATCGGACCATGGGCTGGGCGGGTTCAAATCATGCTGCATGGCGAAGGGAACGACATCCCAGCCGGCCTGTTCGAACATGGCTATGTGATCGAGAAACACAGCCTCAGCGCCGCCCCTGCGGTAGAAGTAGTTGTTGATTTTCAGCAATGTCGGCTTGCCGTTTGCCTGGCTAACGATGGTCAAGGGTGGGCCTCTTTCCAGCCGAAGCGATCCAGCGCCTCGCAAACGGGGAGAATATCGCATTGGCGTTCGCGGGCGTGCGAAACCAGCCGCTCCAGTGTTTCCGGCCGGCAGCCATAGGCTGTCGGGGTGGCGGCGATATCGTGGGTGAAGAAGATCAGCCAGCCCGGATTGGCCGCGACATCGTCGATCCATCTTGTCAGACCCAACGCGTGGTCTTCCGGCTGGCGGATTTCGACGGCTTTCAGCATGAAGGGGTCGACTGTTCCCCGGTTGATGGCTTCGCCCGCAGCCCGGCATGTCGTGTAGCGTTGTTTCAGAATGTGCCGAAGCCGTGGGGTTGCGGCGTTGTACGGGAAGGCGAAATTGGTCGGTCGGCGAGAAATCCCGGCACCGGTCAGAAAAGCTTCGTTGCGATCGAGATCATCGGCAAATGTCCGGCTGCCGAGGGTGCCGACCTTGCGGTGGGAAAACGTATGGCAGCCGATTTCGTGTCCTCGGGCAAACAGCTCACGACAGCCGTCGGCCGAAATCAGGCGTCGATCCGGCTCAACGCGCCCTTCCAGACCGCCGGCGATATAGAATGTTCCGCGCACGCCATGCTTCTCCAGAATGGCCGCGCCGTTGGTCAAGGCGGTATCGGGCACATCGTCGAACGTGATGGAGATGATCGGACGCTCTGTCGGGATCGGCCGCCGTGTTCTGGCGAATTTCCAGATCATGCGGTTGTTCAACCGGTCGGCGATATTGATGAGCGTGTTGACGATGTCAGGCATGGGCCTCTGGCCTTTCTGCAGGAGCAAAGCGTTTCCCGGTCAGCGTCGCCGACGACTGGAACCGCAGGCCATACAGGCAATAGAGGAAAGTGAACCAGAGCAGATTGCCGCCTTCGAAAAACAGACTTTCCAGGCCGGCATTGAAAATCACATAGAGCCAGACCCGGATGAAAAGCCGCGTCAGATCCGAGTGCTCGTTGGCTGGAGGCAGGCGTGAGATATCGCGCAACGGCAGGAAGAGAACCCAGAGCAAGGTCATGAAGAGACCGGGGATGCCGGTCATCAGTGCGATATCGAGGTAGGAATTATGCCCGTTGGCAGCAGCGACCGCCCACGTTTCGACAGCACCGCCGCTATAAACCAGTTCCTGCGTCTGCCAAAATGCCTTGATGCCGTAGCCGGTGACCGGATTTTCGGCCAGAGCTGTGAAGGCAAATCGCCAGATGTCGGCTCTGTTGGTGAACGTCGCGTCGATCCCGAGCGACGTGATGAAGTCGCCGAGCGGCCGGAAGACTGCAGAGCCGACAGCAAACAGATTGAACAGCGCGACGCCGCCAACGGCGATGGGAATACGCAGAAACCGCAGCCGCTCAAACACAAAGGCAAGGATCAGGATGCCGGGCAGCATGGCGCTTGAGGTTTTTCCGCCGGTGTGGACGAGGAAGACGACCGACAGAACGACGATGGCGATGCCGGCCAGCCGCGACCAGGCATTCATCACGAAAAGGCCGAAGAAGGCGGCGATCACCATAGCGGCGGCGGCACTGTTCTTATGCGGGAAATGACCACGCCACATGCCGGCATTCATCGGTTCACGCAGTTCAGACAGCTGATGGATCGACACTTCCGGTTTGAAGACGACACCGTAATAGGCGGTTGCCAGCGTGATCAGCGTGCCGATCGCCAGCATCTTGGCGAATTGCTTCTCCGACGACGGCATCAGCAGGTAGATGCTGGCATTGATGGTCGCCATGACGGTCAGGATCACCGCCTTGATGCCGAGCATCGGGTGGTTGGAAATCAGCGAGACGAACAGGAACCAGCCGAACATCGGCAATAGGAGCGCGCGGGGCTGGAGGATTGTCGCCCGCAAGGGATGGAGCAGGCCGTAGCAAAGCGTGCACGCAAACAGGCTGAGCGAGACGATCTGGTTCAGGCGGTTCGAATTGCCTGCTGACGGGTCGAGAATGCCTTCGCCGGTCAGATCGACGAATGGTGTCAGCGAAATCCAGAAGAACAGGAAGATCGCCATGAACAGGACTGGCCCGGCGCCGATGCCGCCGATCCCGGCCGCATCCGGCAGCGCATGATTGTCCGGCGACGCGGTGTTCATGTCAGCCCGTGCGCGGCTGGTGTTGGCGCAAAGCACGAAGAATGCCGAACGACAGGGCAAGCCCGATGCCGATCGCGATACCAGCAAAGGCGCCGAGGGCAAGCAGGATCAGAGTTCGCGGCGGCCAGCTGCGCGATTGCGGCGGCATCGCGCGCGAGATCACGCGGATATTGGAAGTGTTGATCTGCTGCTGTTCGGTAATCTGCTGGGAGCGGGTCAGATGCGTTTCGTAAAGGGCTGCCTTGGCGCGCGCGTCGCGCTCGAGATCCCGCAGCTCGACCTGCGAATCGTTGTCCATGTAGACGGTTGTCTGCTGTTCATTCGCCTTGCCCTGAAGGGCGGCGAGCGCCGACTTGGCCTGGTTCATGTCTCCCAACGCCGCATCGGCGATCCGCCTTGCTTCATTGTTGATCGATGCCTTCAGGGTCGACAGGTCGGAATTCGCAGCTGTGATTCGCGGGTGCCGAGCGCCGTAGGTCAGTTTCAGGGAATTGAGCTGTAGCAAGGCCTGATCGTAATCCTGCCGCAGCGCCGTCATCGTTGGGGAAACGAAAACCGATGCGGTGCCGGTCTGGCCGGTCGAGATTGCCTGCTGCATCTGCTTGTATCGCGTTTCCAACTCGATATAGCGCTGTTGTGCCGTCAGGACCTGCGTGTTCAGCTCGGCAACGAGGCGTGTGCTGACCAGTTCGCCATTGGAGGATTGCAGCCCCTTCTGGCGCTTGAATTCTTCCACCTTTGCCTCAGCGTTTGTGACGTTGCGCCGAAGCTCTTCCAGGCGATCGTTGAGCGTCGTTGCAACCCTGCCGGCACTTTGGGCGGCGGATTCGAAGATTTCTTTTTCGAAGGCATCGACGATGGCGCCGGACAGTGCCACCGACTTCTCCGGGCTATCGGTATAGACGCCGAGAGAAACGACGAATGAGCGCTCTTCGCGCCGTGCTTCGACGCGCTCGGCCAGTGCGCGGATCGCGCTCAGCATCTTGGCCTGCTGGGTCTCGTCCTTGGTGGCGCTCGAAAAGAGCTGCTTGAGGCCATCAAGCAGGCCCGGCTTCACGAATTCCTCGTCCTGCGTCAGGTTCATGCTGTCGATAACGCGGGTCAGGACATTGCGTGACGTGAGGACCCGCAGCTTGCTTTCGACTTCGAGCAGTTGAGAATCGCGCAACGGGCTGTTGCCGAACACGTCGTCGCTGACCACCTGAAGATTGGCGGGATCGATGACGAGGTCGGTATAGACTGTGTAGCGCGGCTGAGCGACCATCGCATAGATCAAGGCGGCGGCCACACACAGCACTGTTGCCCCGATAATCCAGAGCAGGCCATCCTTCAGCCACTGGAACACATCATCGGGTCCGATCGCGCGAAGGGCAGCGACATATCCCATGATCTGCCCTTTGACGGGCGTTGAAGGGGCGTTGATCTGTTCGGCGATGGCCGCCTGTTGCCGGTTTGGCGTAAACGTCGGGCGTGCCGCCTCATTGGCCGTGGAGGCCTGATGAGCGGGGCGGAAATCCTCGTCGTCGTCGGAAACCAGATCGAGCAGGGAGCCGGGACGTGGGCGCGAGCGTGCAACCGTTTCCGGGCGCTTTATCGCTTGCCGCAGATCCGGCTCCTTCGGCGTGTACATCCGTTCTGTCTCCGCAGCGTGCTTCAAGCCCATACAGCCTATAGCCGTGCTCTAGGTGAACATCATGAATAGCCGCTTATGGTAAACCGGACGTTAAAATGCCGGGTGTCAGCACTCGCATACAGGGTATTCGAGACTAGAAATCGTGAAGCAATCGGCTCCAGCTTTCCGAGGCAAGGCCGCCGGCATAGAACCCATCGCCGATGGCCGCTTCCTTGAGGTCGGCATGGCGTGTGACCAGGCAGAAGTAACCGGTATGCTTGTGCACCAGATGGCGTTGACGCAGCACCGCCTGTGTCAGAAAGGGCTGCGCCATTCCTTGGGCGCTTGCATATCCAAGGTTGTCGAGATCGGCAAAAAGCTGGGCGACGACGAGAGCCTCTTGGCGCTCGTAGCAGAAGACGTTCATGACCACGGCATTGCGGCCGTCCGCACCAAAATACAGATAACAGCCGATCACCTTGCCATGTGCATCCATGATGCTGCGGCATTGAAGCTCGCCAAGCGAGGTGTTCAGCTTTGCAGCAGCGATCAGCCAGTCGAATTCCGCCTGGGAAAAGACCGGATGGACGGAGAAACGCTGCATCATCAGCTGCGCCTGCTCCATGAATTGCGGCAGTGAAATCGGCGCGCTCGCGATGCCGTCCTGCGGATTGGCAGCAAACGAAGTCCGTGAGCGGCGCACGAAACGGTCAGCGGTTCGGGCAAGGCCCTGCAGCGGCAGCCTGGCCAGCAGCTTCACCTTGCGGCGGGCGATGTCGAGCGCGGTTGCGGCCGGGCGGAACGTGCGATGCCATTCAAGGCTTTGAACCGGCAAGACCAGTCCGCCGCCGGCAACCCAGTGGTCGGCGCTGACCGGTGATGCGTTGTCGGTAAAGCAGAAATCCTGGCGTGCCGCGCGCAGCATGCGGGCAAGACGGGCCGCCCCGGCCGCGCCGGACTTTCCTTCGGCCATGAAGGCGCACAGTATTCTGGCGGTGACCGGCCGGCCATGAACGATGAATTCCACCGGCATTGCCAGAATTGCGCTATCGATCGTCGATGTCTCGTTGAGATGAACGAGGCTGCCGACATCCGGCGTGTAGAGCGGGCTGCTGAAGAAAACCGTTTCGAGATAGCCGGCCAGTTGGCCGTCGGTCTTCTGATTGTTCTTGCGGAATGTTCGGGTGAACAGGTCCGCGACGGCCGGCAGGTCGGACCGCTCCATGGCACGAACCACGCCCGTATGCGGCCTCGGCCGTCCCTCTTCGGCAGAGGGGGCGGAGGATTCCATGGGTTGTCTCAAAGCGTTTTCCGCAGCGGGTGTCATATCACACTCTTCATATCCGGCTCTGTCTTGCCAGTTTATTTACGGGATATCGGTCAATATTTTCTAAGCAACCCAAAGTGTCTTTATGAAAATGCCGCTCCGGCAGCATCTTTTACTTCATCCTTCTTCGCGTACCGGAAGAAGACCGCCCAGGCGACGGCCACCATTGCAATCTCGATGACGTAGAAGGAAACGACTGTTCCCATCGGCGGGGCGTACCAAGTTGCCCAGGCTGCAAGGCCTGCGCCCAGAATGCTGCCGAGGCCCATGACGCTGGCACGCGCCGCATGATATCCGGCGGCCCCCAGCGCTTCGACGGCAATCGACCACATGCCGAGCGGTACCACGACCCAGCAGAGGCTGCGCACGAAGGATACGAGCGTCAAATATTCGTGGCCGAACAGGTAGGGCAGCAGCGGTGCCAGGAGAAATACGGTTGTGGCTGCTGCCAGGCTGATGCCGGTAGCGGCAAGGAGCACCTTGCGGATGCGGTCCATCGCCTTGTGCAGCCCGTTGGCCGCCGCGCGCGCTGAGCCCGGATACATCAGCCGGTTCAAGGCCTCGACGGAAAGGTAGCTGCTTTCGAGAATCCGGCGCGCGACACTATAGCTTGCGACGATTTCGGCTGTGGTGACGAGGCTGAGCGTTAGCAGGTCGGCGTTCTGGCGGATGGCGCGCAGAATGAAGGGTATGCTGAAATACATGCCGAGCGGCAGTTCTTCGCTGACGATCTCGTACTTGGGCCGGCCTAGCTTTGCCAATGCCCGGATGCAAAAGGCCGCGACCAGGACGTGGCAGGCAAACTGCCAGACCGCCCATTCGGCAACAGTCGAGACACCAAATGCAAGGCAGGCAAGGGCTGCGGCTAAGGTGCGTGCAATCGCGAACCCGACCACGGTCATGTTGGCCGAGACGAAATTGGAGTGACCGATGAAAATCTGTTCGGTCAGGACGATAATGCGCACGAAAATGATGTTGGTGATCAGCATCAGCGTCATATCGAGGAGATTGAGCGATGGATCGGGAGAGAGCGCGAAGAAAAACGGCAATATAGCCACGCCGAGCAATACCAGCGCCACGCCGCTGATGGCCGTCAGGATGATGTTGTGACCGAGCATGACCGGATACATCGCGGGATCGCGTGCGACACGCCGCACCAGGCACTCCATGCCGCCAAGTCCGCAGAGATGGACGGCAATGTTGCAAACTGCGGTCACGGCGACGAAGACGCTGAACTCGTTGACGCCGAGCGATCGGGCCAGAATAGCGAAGGTGAGCAGTTGAGCAGCGGAACTCAAGATGAGGCTGCCGCCGGAGGCCATGTACGACATGACCATCGACATCAGCGTTCGCTGCTTGGGCGCATGAAAAGCGTCCGCTGTCACCCTTGGTTTTCTCCTCTTGCAGGCAATGTGGTTCCGGTTGAGTGTGGTGGTAACAACCACCGCAAACTGGCGGAACTCTCAAAGTTGCAGTTGTGTCTGTTTCATTTAATTCTGGTTGTCCGACAATATGTTCAATCGCTGCAAAGGTCGTTAATTTCACCGCGATTCGGTCTTTGCGGCATCAGAGAATTCATATTGAGGTTAACGCTTGCCATTGCTGAATTGATTTCAGTTTATGTTTACTTCGCTACGCTATTGATTGCAGTAGGTTTTGGCGATTGCATGTTGGAGTTGCGCTGGCGATGGATAAGGCACGTGTTGAGGACCGGATCGGAATGCCGCTGCATCGTTTCATGGGGGTCGATCTCGAACTGGCTCCCGGCGTACTCGTCCCAAGAGAAGAAACCGAGCTTCTGGGCCGCACGTCGCTGGGGTTGATCGAAGGACGGATCGAAAATCCATTGGTCATCGACATGTGCTGCGGCTCCGGCAATCTGGCGCTGGCCATCGCCACGCACATCCCTACAGCCAAGCTCTGGGCATGCGATCTGACAGACGAGACTGTGAGCCTTGCGACGCGAAATACTGAGCGTTGCGGATTTTCAGATCGCCTGCGCGTGATCCAGGGCGACCTGTTCGCTGGGCTTTCGGACAAGGGTCTCGAGGGCCAGATTGATCTGATCGTTTGCAATCCTCCCTATATCTCCACGCAACGTCTGGAGGGCGACAGCGCCCATTTGCTCGACAACGAGCCGCGCGAGGCCTTCGATGGTGGCCCCTATGGGATTTCAATCCATCAGCGTCTGGTCCGCGATGCCCTTGCGTTTCTGAAGCCCGGTGGCTGGTTGGCTTTCGAATTCGGTGAAGGGCAGCACCGGCAGGCCGCCGCACTGCTTGCGCGGGCGCGCGGCTATGAGCCTGCAACCTTTGCCGAAGATGCGGCCGGTCTTCCCCGTGTCGCATTCGTCCAGAAGAAATGGTCCGATGCGTGACACGTCATTGCTGAGCCCGCCCGCAAAACCTTCTGCCGGAACCCGAAAAGCCGATGAGTGAAATCCGCGCGTTGCAAAGCTCCGATATCCCGGCCCTGGCGGGGATGTTTCAACGCGTCTTCCGCGACCCGAAGGCTCCGGCAAGCAAGGGCTTGGCGGACTATCTCCAGTCATTCTATCTTGATGCGCCCGGTCAGGACATTGGAATCACGTCGCTTGTTCATGTGAACGACGGCGGCGAGATGACCGGTTTTGTCGGTGCCACTGGACTACCGATGACATTCGAAGGCCGTCAACTGCGGGCAGCGATTTGCGGTTCGTTGATGGTCGAGGGCCGGGACGCCGATCCGCTGGCCGGCGCGCGGTTGCTCAAGGCATTTCTCGCCGGCCCCCAGGACCTGTCGTTCAGCGAGACGGCGAGTGAGGTGTCCGCCTCGATGTGGATGAAGCTGCGCGGGCTGGCCTTGCCGCAATACAGTCTCGACTGGCTTCGCATCATCCGGCCGGCCGGCTTTTTTACCGAACTTGGCATGAGCCGCATCGGTGCGGCCCGTTTTTTGCGGCCAGTGGCGCGCAAGACCGATGATATCCTGCTCCGGCGCATGCGCGCTGACGAGTTGCGCTGGTCCGGCATTCCGGCGGCATGGAATGGGCAGGGGAGCTTCAAGACGAGCGACGTGTCTGTCGAAGAATTTGCCGCACTTTTTAGCCGGCTGACGGCGCGATACCGGCTCCGGCCTGATTTTCCAGGTGCTCAGCTGACCTATATCCTGCGGGATGCAAAGTTTGCGAGGTCGGAAGGCGAAGCCGTGTTCTGCAAGGTCGAGGCGCGGACTGGTGCCGTCGTCGGTGCCTTCGTCTATCATGGAAATGCGGGCCGCATCGGCCGGGTCCTGCAGATCCTGTCTATCCCCGGCCAGGAACGCCAGGTTATCGATTGCCTGATTGCGCATGCCGCAGCGCGGGGTCTCGTTGCGTTGCGCGGCCGCACACAGCCGGCACTGCTCGAAGCCATGCTCGGCCGGCGCATTTCCTTCACCCACATCGCCTCAAGCGTCATTCACAGCAAAGATCCGGAGATCCTGCAGGCTTTTCAGAATGGCGAAGGATTTTTCAACGGGCTGGCCGGTGAACACTGGAGCCGGCTTGCGGCGGATGATATCGACTGACCGCCCTCCGACGCCTTCTAAACCCCGATGTCTTACTTCGGTGCGATTTCGCTGACTGGTTCGACCAGTTGCGGCGCAAGGTGCAGATAACGTGTCGCCTTGCGCTTGGCAGCGATATCGGCCCAGACGCGGGACATCTGATCTGCGGTCAACCCGGCGGCAGCAGCAACGGTTTCTGCGGGCAGGTTGTTGTTGAGGCCGTAGAGGCAGAGATCCATCCGGTCGTAGGGCAAGGAGAAGTAGAACTCTTCCTGCGTCTGCTGTAGCGAATAGGTATCGGTCGTCGGCGGGCGCTTGCAGATCTCTTCAGGCACGCCAAGATAGGCGGCCAGTTGATAGACCTGGGTCTTGTAGAGATGTGCGATCGGCTTGACGTCGGCTGCGCCATCGCCGTTCTTGACGAAGAAGCCCTGATCGTATTCCAGCCGGTTCGGCGTGCCGATAACGGCAAAGTTCAGGCGGTCGGCATGGAAATATTCGAGCTGCTTGCGCGTGCGCTGCTTCATGTTGGTTGCGGCGACGATGCCGAGATAAACCGATGGCGTCATGCGCAGCTTTGTCTGCTTGCCGTCGGGGTCCTGCACGACGAGGTAGGAAATGTTGTAGCCATCGCCTTCCAGTGCACTGGAGATGACGATCTTCGAGGCCCAGGCGCTGGTATAGTCCGGAACCAGTTCGCGGATGAAGGCGTCGCGGCGATCGTAGCAGCCCATGGCCTGCAGCGACGGGCCGATGTCCTCGACGACACTATCGATGCCGAAGGTTTCGGCGATGGTGTGGCCAAGACGCAGGCTTTCCGGGTCGGAATCGTTTTCCGGCATGAACAGAGCGTAGACGTTCTTTGCACCGGCCGCACGGGCGGCAAGAGCTGCACAGACACTGCTGTCGATGCCACCGGAAAGACCAAGAACGAGACCGCGCTTGCGCAAGGGACCGCGCAGTTGCTCGCGCAGCGCCGCGACGATCTTGTCGGTTTCCTTGGCCGGGTCGATTGCCAGCGTTGCTGCCGAGAATGCGGCGGTGGTTTCGGCTTTGTGCATATTCATTCGGCAGCCTCCAGTGTTTCTGCGGCGAGCCTGCGGCTGACCTTGCCGGTATCCGTCTTCGGCAGCTCAGCGCGAAACTCGATGAGACGCGGAACCATGAAGTCTTCCAGATGGGCGGCGCAATGTTTGATGATCTCGCGCTCCGTCAGAGCCGGATCGGAGAGAACGACAAGGGCGGCGATTGCCTGGCCAAGGATAGGATCGGGCAGGCCGATGACGACGGCCTCGGCAATGCCGGGATGGGCATGCAGCACCGTCTCGACCTCCTTCGGCGCGACTTTCTCGCCACGGGTCTTGATGATGTCGTCCTTGCGGCCGACGAAGTAGAGGAACCCTTCCTCGTCCGTGCGGAAGAGGTCACCGGTGTAGAGTACCCTTTCCCAAGGGTTGGGTCCGGGGCGCAGCATCTTGCTGGTCGCCTCGACGTTGCGCCAGTAACCCTGCATCACATGCGGGCCACGGATCACCAGTTCGCCAGGGACGCCGGGCGCCACGCGCTGGCCGTCGTCATCGACAACAAAGGCTTCGGTATTGGGAATGGCGATGCCCACGGAGCCGGGGCGGCGATCGAGTTCGGCGGGCGGCAGGTAGGTACAGCGCTTGCATTCGGTCAGCCCGTACATCGAATAGATCGTCGCGCGTGGAAACAGTTCGCGCAGGCGGGCGATATGGGCGGGTGGCAGGGCGGCTGCGGTATTGGTGATGTAGCGCAGGCTCGGCAGAAAGTCCGGCTCGAGGTCACGCATCTGCAGGATCATCGCCGCCATGGTCGGCACCAGCGGGAAGCCGGTGACGTTTTCTTCGCGGATACGGTCGAAGATTGCCTGTGGGAAGGCGAACGAGGCTTCCAGAACGATGGTCGCGCCGAGCTTGACCGCCATCAGCAACTGATAAAGGCCATAGTCGAAGGCCAGCGGCAGGACATTCAGGATGATGTCGTCGGCCGTGTTTTCCAGATAGGTGGTGATCGATGTGGCGGCGGCTTCGACATTGCGGTGCGTCATCATCACGCCCTTCGGGCGACCGGTCGAGCCCGACGTATAAATCAAGAGCGCCAGATCGATGTCGATGCCGTGGTGGTTGACACCGGTTTCGGTGGCCACAAGGCAGGACTCGAAATCGGCGATACCGTTACCGGGGCTGGCGCCTCTGAACTTTGTCGATGCGACGAACAATGGCCGTGGCTCGATTGTTCGCGCCTCCGACACGACGGGCAGCAGTTTGCCCCGTGTGAGGATGCCGGCTGCCTCGCAATTACCAATCATATAGGCGAGCTTGTCGGCCTTGGTCGACGGATTGACCGGCACGGCGGTGGCGCCGGCCTTCAGGATGGCAAACAGCGAAACCGCTGCTTCCCAGCAATTGTTCATGAAGACGAGGACGCGGTCGCCGCGCACGATACCGCCTGCGGCAAGCGACGAGGCCAGCCGTCCGGCTACCGCGTCGAATTCCGCATAGGTAAAGCGCTTGTCACCAGCCACCAGGGCGGTCTTTGCACCGTTTGTACGGGCGCTGTTCTGCAGAAACTCTTCGACGCGCATCGTCTGTCTCCCGTCGCCGATCCTGTCAGGCCGACATCTTGTTGAGTGCGGGGGCTTCGGCGTGCTTTGCAACGAAGGCCGTGATGCGGGACACGGAATCGAGATTGGCAGGCACGATGTCCGCGTCGGCCATGACGAAACCGAACTGGTCCTCGATGAAGGCAACCAGCTCAAGAACACCGGTGGAATCGATGACTTCGTTTTCGATCAGCGATGCCTCGTCCTGAAGATCGTAGGACGTGTCGCCGAACAGAAAGTTCTCGATGATGAAAGCCTTGATGCTGTCTTTGATGGGTTGGGTCATATGTTTTTCCTCAGATAAAGCTCAAGCCGCCTTGGTGCTCAGCGCCTTGGTGGCTGAAAATGTCTTTTGCCAGAGTTGGGTTGATAGGATGCCGACGAAGGCCACATTGTCGCGATAGCCGGACGCCGGCTTCTCGCTGCATTTCTCATAAAGTTTTGAGACGGCTTTCGGATTGAAAAGGCCGGTTTCGGCGATGCTGCGTTCGCTGAACGCGTCGCGGACGTAATCCCGTTCGTTGTTGCCGACGAAGGATTGGCTATCCGGCGCCCGGTAAGGCTGCTTGGTCCGGCGCCCGATGGTGTCCGGAAGCAGGTCTTTCGTGGCTTCCCGCAGGATGTGCTTTTCGACAAGCCCCTTGAGCTTCATTCCGGGCGGCAGGCGTGTCGCGAATTCGACGAGGCGATGGTCGAGGAACGGGAAACGGCCTTCGATGCCGTGCGCCATGGCCATGCGGTCGCCCTGGCTCGACAGGATGTAGCCCGGCAGGAGGAAGCGGCTTTCAAGATATTGCGCCTGATGCAGCGGATGCCAGCGGCTGAAGTCCTGCGGCAGAAGCGATAGCATTTCTGCAGTGGCATCGTAGCCTGCGAGCGTCTGGCGCAGGTCGCCGGAGAAAAACAGCTTGGCAGCAGCTGTTCCACGCAGGCGCGGCCGGTGCGAAAAAAGCGGGTCATCGATGCTGTCATCACCCGCACCGAAGAAAGCGGCGAGATATTCGGCGGATTGCTGCTTCAGGCCCGGGAGGTACGCGTAAAGCTTGCGAAACAGATGCGGCCTGATCCGTGAACCGGGCTGGCGGGCGCAGAAACGGCGAACGCGGGCCTCCTTGAAGATATCGTAGCCGGCAAACACCTCGTCGGCACCTTCGCCGGTCAGAACCACCTTCAGGCCCTTTTGGCGAACAAGGCCGGACAGCTGGTAAAGCGGCGCCGGGGCCGTGCGCAGGATCGGGCGCTCGGTGAAGCGGATCACATCGGGAAATGCGCTGGCGATATCGCCTTCACCGCAGGCAACCGCGTGATGATGCGTGCCGAGCGCGGTGGCCATTTGTTGCTGGAAAGCACTTTCATCATGTTCGGCACTGCCAAAGGTGACGGAAAAGGTCGAGAGGCCACCGGCTGCCATGGGAGCCGCCAACGCCGAAACGATCGAGGAATCGAGGCCGCCGGATAGGTAGGAGCCGACCGGAACATCGGCCCGCATGCGGATGCGCGTCGCATCGGTGAGCAGGGCGCGCAATTCCTCTGCGGCGGCGTGTTCGTCGGTATAGGCGGCAGGCTCGCTCATGTCGGGATATTGCAGCTGCCAGTAAGGCTTGATCGAGACGGTATTCTTCTCGGCGATCAGCAGATGAGCTGGCTCAAGTTCGAATATGTCGCGAAAGGCGGTGCGCGGTGCAATCGGCGCCCAGAGCGTGAAGATCTGATCCAGGGCCAACGGGTCCATCTCCGCCCGGACGCCCGGCACCTGCAGCAGGGCCTTTACTTCCGAGGCAAAATAGAGGGTTCTTCCGACTGTCGTGTAAAAGAGCGGGCGAACACCCATACGGTCGCGGGCAATGACCATGCGTTGCCTGGATGCGTCCCAGATCGCAAAGGCAAAATCGCCATTGAGCAAGGATACGCAATCTGGTCCCATGCGCTCGTAAAGGTGCAGGATGACCTCGGTGTCGCTGCCGGTGCGAAACACATGGCCCTGCGCCTTCAGCGTCTCGCGCAGTTCGATATAGTTGAAAATTTCGCCGTTGAAGACGATGGTGAAATCGCCGCTGGAATGCGTCATCGGCTGCTGGCCATCGCCCAAACCGACGATCGACAGGCGTGCATGGCCGAGCCCGACGGCGGGAGCGGTAAAGATGCCCTGTTCATCCGGTCCCCGGTGTGCGATCGCGGCAACCATGCGCTGCAGCAGCGGCCGCGCATCATGGCGCGCGACGCCATCCCCGAAGTACCCGCCAAATCCACACATGCAGCAAAATCCCCGACTTGCCCTTGGAAGCCGCATATTGCCTGAAAAGCGTCCGTGATGTGTTAATCTGGACCAGAATTCAGAAGCGAATTCCGGTATTTGGTCTCACGGTAAAAATTGGTTTAAGAATAATTTCGACTTTTTATTAAAGCGGAAAGTAACACAAGAACGAAGCCTGTTCCCTCATGGAATGCATTTTCTTCCGCTCTGCCTGGCCGCTTCCGGGCGGTGCCTGCGGCGAACTCGATGCCATTATCTCTAAGTCCATGCAATCTTGGGTGGATTTGAAAGAGTCTTGGAATGGGCCTTGCCTGCCGCCTCTGTGCCCAGTCATGGTTAATCATATCTGAACCGATGGCAGTTGGTGTGCGCCGATTAATCGCTATGCCGGTTTGGGGCGTTGTGTCGCGGGATAGCCGCGTGATCGATAAAGACGAGTTTTGGCTTGGAAGTGGCTACCGCGACTTTATAGATGACAATAACTGTCAGCACCGGCCAGAAGAGGCATAAAACCAGACCCGCTATGCGATGGGCCGACCATTGGCCGCCAACTCTCTCGCCTTCGATATAGGTTGGCGCGAGATAAATCAGAGTGGTCGCGCCATAGGCCAGCGCCGCGATCTGCAGGTTCGACATGATGGCACGCTCCCCTTCGATTCAAGTGCTTAGTGCTCTGCTCTGCAATCTGCGCGAAAGTCGAAGATAAGTCACTGTCGTAATAGGAGAAATTAACATTTTCTTAACTTTAAGGTAAATTTCGATCCCTTGCCGTGTTTTAAAAATTGACGCGGCAAGCACTGCCCATCCTCGGACTTGCCTGTTTGAACCCCCTAGAACCTGCCCGTTGACACATCTCGAACTCTCCCCCTAGGTTAAGTCAAAAATCTTGACTTAATGGTTGGTGGGCGAAATCGGGAGAGTTCGTGGTGATTGCATTGAGGGAGCTACCTGCCGAAGCGTGGCTGTTCTCGCGGCTCCAAAATCAAACGGGCGCGCAATCTTGTCTTGTTCTAAATCACGCAGGATATTGAGATGTCCGTTTTCCCGAGCCTGCGCGGCAGGTCTCCATCCCGGCCATAGCAAACGTTCTCACACAGGGTTCATCACATGGATTATCTGGTCAATCTTTCCCTGGTTAAGCCCGTTCTTGAACTGGACGCGCGCATGGAAAACGCCGGCGTCACCATCAGGCGTGCGCTTGCGCCGGAATTTGAGCTTGTCACCGGTTGGGTGCGGGAGAAGTTCGGATCCGGCTGGGCGAGCGAGACGGCGGTGGCCTTCGCCCGCCAGCCGCCGACCTGCTTTCTTGCGACGCGGGCGCAAAAGCTGATCGGCTTTGCCTGTCACGAATCGATCGCCCGCGGCTTCTTCGGGCCGACCGGGGTGGACGAGGCGGCACGCGGCGAAGGCATCGGCCATGCCCTGCTTCTCGCCAGCCTGCTGGATCTGAAAGTGATGGGTTACGGCTACGCCATCATCGGTGATGTCGGGCCATCGGGCTTTTACGAGCGGACGGTGGGGGCAACGCCGATCCCGAATTCAGCGCCCGGCGTCTATGCCGGATTGCTCAGCAGCGCCCAATAACAGTTTTGTGGAGGACAAGATGACGATCGCGACCAAGACCAAATATCACCTGGAAACATTCTGGGTGCCTGCGGGGCAGGACGAAAATCCCGTTTATACGCTGACCCTGACCAACAACACCGATCAGCCACTCGCCAATTTCAAACTCTGCGTGTCCGGTCCGGCCCGCATCGACCCGGAGGCCACGGTCGAGGGTGGCAGGCTGTTGAAGCGGCTGTCGAACCACTCGGAATTCGCGCCTTTGGACGGCTTTGTGCTGAAGCCCGGCGAGACCTGGACGATCAAGGCGCATGGCATGAGCTATCATCCCAAGCATTGGACCGATGGTGCCAATGCCGGTTATGTCGTGCTCGCCGATAACAATACGGTGCCGGTCAGCGTCGCTCCGACCCGGGCGAAAGGCGACAATGCGGCCCTGACGCGCGGCGCCGTGGTCTATCCGGTTCCAAAGGTCGCTCCGGTGACGGTTTGCGTTGTGCCGTGGCCAAGCGCCGTCTCGGTTTCCGGCCAACTGGCGCCTCCCGCCGGGCTTGCGCTTGACGCAAAAGGAAGCGAGGCCGAAGCTGCTGCTCAGGCATTCAAGGCGCTGGCAGGTAGCCTGTTTCCTGTCGAAGGCCTTGTCCGTCCTGCAGCCGAAGGCGGATTTCCTGTCTCATTTGCCTTAGTCGCTGGGTGTGCGCCGGAGGCGTATGGCATCAAGTTTTCCACATTCGGGGTGACGGTGTCGGCCAGTGCGCGCGGTGGCTTCCTCTACGGGCTGATCACGCTTGGGCAGATCATGCGCGGTGCCCGGCTTCATCCCGAGACCTTCCTGTTTCCGGCATCCGGCGAGATCACCGACGGGCCAGCGCTGGGTTGGCGTGGTGTACATCTCGATGTAGCCCGGCAGTTTTACGGCACAGCGGAGATCGAGCAGTTCCTGCGCATCATGGCCTGGAACAAGCTGAACCGCTTCCATTGGCACCTGTCCGATGATGAGGCCTGGCGCGTCGAGATCGATGCCTATCCGGCTTTGACGGAGATTGGCGCCTGGCGTGGTCACGGTCTGAAAATCCCACCGCTTCTGGGCTCCGGGCCGCAGGTCACCGGCGGTTATTATACCAAGGCCGCCATTCGCCAGATCGTGGCGCTTGCCGGGGAAATTGGCATCGAGGTGGTGCCGGAAATCGATGTGCCCGGCCATTGCTATGCCATGCTGGAGGCGATCCCCGAGCTGCGCGATCCGCAGGAAAAGGGCAGTTATTTCTCCGTCCAGGGTTTTCCGGACAATTGCATCAATCCGGTTAGGGAAGAGACTTACCGGGTTCTGGAAACGGTCTTCGACGAGCTGATCGAGCTGTTTCCATCCAAGATTATCCATATCGGCGCCGACGAAGTGCCGATCGGGGCATGGTCGGGCTCACCGGAGGCTTTGGCGCGGTTGCGCGATGTCGGGGGGGAAGCGATGGCAACTGCGCATGCTGCGCGGCTGAACGTCGTCACCAACAAGCATGGTGCCGACGAGATCGATGGATCGGGTGCTGCGGTGTTGCAGGCGGAATTTCTGGCCCGTATCCAGGCTTTTCTCGCCTCGCGCGGCTGCATCACCGGCGGCTGGCAGGAAGCGGCCCATGGCAACGTCATCGACAAGAGCAAGTCGCTGCTGTTCGGCTGGCGGACGGTCGAAGCATCTGCGGCCTTGGCAGGCGAGGGCTACGACATGGTTGTTTGCCCCGGCCAGGTCTATTATCTCGACATGGCCAACAGTCAGGCGTGGTCGGAGCCTGGCGCCAGCTGGGCCGGCTGGTCCGATCCGGAAAAACTCTACACATTCGATCCCATCGAAGGCTGGAGTGAAGAACAAAAGAAGCGCTTGTCCGGCGTACAATGCTGCATCTGGTCGGAACCCATGACGGATCGCGGTGTCTTCGACCGGCTTGTCTTCCCGCGTCTATCGGCGCTTGCCGAAACCGGCTGGACGTTGCCGGAGCGAAAGTCCTTCGCCCGCTTTGAGGCGCTGGTCGGACTGATGCCCATTCTCTACGGGATTTACGCGGAACGCTGACCTGGACAGGAGTGCGGGCAGGCCCTGCACGCACTCCTTTAGCGGCGATTGCAAACTCGGCGTCGTGGCGTGTGGTCAAATATGACGAGTTGCGAAATCAATTAAAGATTGTGTTTTTGAGGGGCGTTTTCGCGCGCAATTAAATCGCCACGAGCCGACGCCGAGAGCTATCTTGAACGCGGGGCATCTTCTTCTCTTTCTTTAAAAAAATCAATCGAAACAATATCATAATTAGGGGATGAAATATACGGGGATATTCCATCTGGGATGACGGCAAGGGTTCCTCATGCTTAAAAATTGCTCGAATTATTAATTCTTATTTTAGTAATTATACCAATAGTTGCATTGTGCATTCGAATATTAGAATGTTCGAGCATGACGCTCATGCACAAGCCGGCAAGATCGGCATGACTTTTCCCAAAGAAACCTGACCGGCTCGCTGACGACCTTTACGGCGCTCGCCACAGCCAGGATCCACGGCCACAAGAGATATTGACGTAAACGGACATTCGCGGCTCTGACCGGCCGGTGCGCGTGCCCATTGTTGCGCCCAAATTGGCGCATGAAAATTGAGCGGATGCCGAAGGAGGCGTTGTATGAGCAGGCTTTTCCCACGTTTTGGTGGCGATACCGCAGCTGTTCTGGCTGCGATGCACAAGTCACAGGCGATTATCGAATTCGATCTCAGCGGTAACATCCTCAACGCCAACCCAAATTTCTGCGCGGCATTGGGCTACGAGCTTGCGGAGATCAAGGGCAAGCATCATCGGATTTTCGTTGATCCAGTCGAAGCAAACAGTGTGGAATATCGCGAATTCTGGGGAAGGCTTGGCCGTGGCGAATTCGACCGGCAGCAATACAAGCGCATCACCAAGAGCGGCCGCGAGATCTGGATCGAGGCCTCCTACAATCCGGTGTCCCGCGGTGGTAAGCCTTACAAGGTGGTGAAGTTCGCAACCGACATCACGGCCGTCCGGCAGAGGGCGGTGGAGGATGCCGGCAAGTTGAACGCCGTCTCGCGTTCGCAAGCGGTGATCGAATTCACCCCGACGGGCGAAATCCTCACCGCCAACGAGAATTTCTGTGGCGCGCTGGGTTACCAGCTGCAGGAAATCCAGGGCAGGCATCACCGGATGTTCTGCGATCCCGCCTATGTCCAGACTGAGGAGTACCGCCAGTTCTGGGAACGGCTTGGACGCGGCGAATTCACCGCCAACGAATTCCTTCGTTTTGGCAAGGGCGGCAAGGAGATCTGGATTCAGGCTGCCTACAACCCGATCGTCGATGACAAGGGGAAGGTCTACAAGGTTGTGAAGTTTGCGACGGATGTGACAGAGCGCATGGGCGCGGTTGGTACGCTTGCGAAGGCCTTGAAGGGACTGGCTGACGGCGACCTGACCCAGAATCTCGATCGGCCGTTTGTGCCGACGATGGAAAAAGTCCGTCACGATTTCAATGATGCGGTGGAAAAGCTCCGGTTGGCGATGCACTCCGTCGGCACCAACGCGCAGGCGATTGCGGCCGGCTCGACGGAAATCCGGTCCGCTGCCGACGATCTATCGAAGCGGACGGAACAGCAGGCAGCTTCCGTTGAGGAAACGGCGGCAGCGCTCGAGCAGATCACCACGACCGTTGCCGACTCCAGCCGCAGGGCGGAGGAAGCCGGCCATCTGGTCGCCGCAACGCGTGCAAATGCCGAGCGGTCCGGAGCCGTGGTGCGCAATGCCATCACAGCCATGGGACAGATCGAAAACTCCTCCCGCGAAATCTCCAACATTATCGGCGTGATCGACGACATCGCCTTCCAGACCAACCTCTTGGCGCTGAACGCCGGTGTGGAGGCGGCGCGCGCGGGTGATGCCGGCAAGGGGTTTGCCGTCGTAGCCCAGGAAGTGCGTGAACTGGCGCAGCGCTCGGCCAAGGCCGCCAAGGAAATCAAGGCACTGATCAACACGTCCGGCGAGCAGGTCAAAAGCGGCGTCTCGCTGGTCGGCGAAACCGGCAAGGCTCTGGAAGAGATCGTCAAGCAGGTCCAGGAGATCAACAGCAATGTCATCGCCATCGTCGAAGGCGCCAGAGAGCAGGCGACCGGTCTGAAAGAGATCAACCATGCGGTCAATGCCATGGATCAGGGCACGCAGCAGAACGCAGCCATGGTGGAGCAATCGACTGCCGCCAGCCATGGACTGGCACGCGAGGCGGAAGCCCTGTTCTCGCTGCTCGGTCAATTCCGGGTCGGGCAACAGGCGAGCGCACCCCGCGCTGTGGATGCAGGGCATCATTCCCGGCCGGTCGCATCACCGGCACGCAAGATGGCCGGGCAGGTGATCCGCGCCTTTTCCGGCAATGCAGCTCCGGCGCAGGAGAACTGGGAAGAGTTTTAAGCCAGTGATCTCGGTTTAAATGAAAACGGCGCCGCTGGTTTGCGGCGCCGTTTTCATTTGTATTGCTCGGTAGTGCCTATTCGGCGGCTTCGAGGCCCGGCAGCAGCGGCTGCGTGTGCAACTGCGTGACATTCGCTGTCTCGTGCGGGGCAGCATGATGCCCGCTTTTCTTCAGTGGCCTGTTTCCGGTCATCGCACGCACGAGCGTATAGAAGACCGGCGTCAGGAACAGGCCGAACAGCGTCACGCCGATCATGCCGGAGAACACCGCGACACCCATCGCATGGCGCATTTCAGCGCCGGCACCGGTCGAGATTACGAGTGGCACGACACCCATGATGAACGCCATCGAGGTCATCAGGATCGGGCGCAGGCGCAGGCGGCTGGCCTTGATGACGGCTTCGAACGGCGTCGCCCCCTCGAATTCGAGTTCACGGGCAAACTCGACGATCAGGATGGCGTTCTTGGCTGACAGCCCGACAAGCACGATCAGACCGATCTGCGTGAAGACGTTGTTGTCGCCTCCGGTCAGCCAGACCCCGCCGAGCGCTGCCAGGAGTGCCATCGGGATGATCATGATGATCGACAGCGGCAGTGTTAGGCTTTCGTATTGTGCCGCCAGCACCAGGAAGACCAGCAGGATCGACAGCGGAAAGATCAGCAGGCCTGTATTGCCCGCGATGATCTCTTGATAGGTCAGTTCCGTCCATTCGAAGGTGACGCCAGCTGGCAGTGTTTCCGCCGCAATCCGCTCGACGGCGGCGCGGGCCTGGCCGGATGAAAAACCGGGTGCCGTATTGCCGTTGATATCGGCCGAAAGGAAGCCGTTGTAGCGCATGGCGCGTTCCGGACCGGCACTCGAGGTGACGTTGAGTACCGCCGACAGCGGGATCATTTCGCCGGAGCTGGAGCGGACTTCGAGCTTGCCGATGTCCTCTGCCTGGGCGCGGTAGTTGGCATCGGCCTGTACGCGTACGGAATAGGTTCGTCCGAACTTGTTGAAGTCGTTAACATAGACCGAGCCCAGATAGATCTGCAGCGTGTTGAAGATTTCCGTCAGCGGAACGTTCAGCTGGCGGGCCTTCGCCCGGTCGACGTCGGCATAGAGTTGCGGAACGTTGACCTGGTAGCTGGAGAACATGCCGACCAGTTCAGGCGTCGTATAGGCTTTGGCCATGAAACCCTTCACGGCTGCGTCGAGTGCTTCGTAGCCAAGTCCGGCCTTGTCCTCCAGCTGCAGCTTGAAGCCGCCGATGGCGCCAAGACCCTGGACAGGCGGTGGCGGGAAGATGGCGCTGAAGGATTCCTTGATGACACTGAGTTCCTGGTTCAACCGTCCGGCGATCGCACCGGCCGAAAGGTCCGGCGTGGTGCGTTCTTCGAAAGGCTTCAGCGACAGGAAGACGATGCCGGCATTGGAGGAGTTGGTAAAGCCGTTGATCGACAGGCCCGGGAAGGCGATGGCGCTTTCGACGCCGGGAACCTTCAGGGAAATGTCGCTGATGCGGCGGATGACTTCTTCCGTGCGGTCAAGCGAGGCACCGTCCGGCAACTGGGTAAAGCCGACCAGATATTGCTTGTCCTGCGGCGGTACGAAACCGGGGGGCACCGCTTTGAAGAAGAATACGGTGGCGCCGACGAGCAGCAGATAGACGCCCATCATCAGGGTCTTGCGCGAAATCACGCCCTTGACGCCGGAGCTATAGGCCCGCGAGCCGCGCGAGAAAACAGCGTTGAAGCCACGGAAGAACCAGCCGAACAGGAAGTCCATCACCCGGGTCAGACGGTCCTTCGGCGCATCATGGCCGCGCAGCAGCAGGGCGGCGAGCGCTGGGGACAGGGTGAGCGAGTTGAAGGCGGAGATGACGGTCGAGATGGCGATCGTCAGCGCGAACTGCTTGTAGAACTGGCCGGTGAGCCCCGAGATGAAGGCGAGCGGTACGAAGACGGCGACCAGAACCAGCGCGATCGCGATGATCGGGCCGGAGACCTCCGTCATTGCCTTGTAGGTCGCCTCGCGTGGTGAAAGGCCGTCCTCGATGTTGCGTTCGACGTTTTCGACGACGACGATCGCGTCGTCAACGACGATACCGATCGCTAGCACAAGGCCGAACAGGCTGAGCGCGTTGATCGAGAAGCCCAGCATCTGCATGACGGCGAAGGTGCCGATGATGGAGACGGGAACGGCAATCAGCGGAATGATCGAGGCGCGCCATGTCTGCAGGAAGATGATGACGACGATGACGACGAGCGCGATGGCTTCGAGCAGCGTGTGGATGACGGCCTCGATCGAGGCGCGGACGAACTGCGTCGTGTCATAGACGATCTCGTAATCGACATCCTGCGGCATCGATGCCTTGATCTCTTCCATGGTGGCGCGAACCTGGTCGGCGATCTCGATGGCGTTCGAGCCGGGAGCCTGGAAAACCGGGATGGCGACAGCCTGCTTGTTGTTGAGCAGCGAGCGCAGCGAGTATTCGGCTGAACCGAGTTCGATGCGGGAGACGTCGCGCAGGCGGGTGATGGCGCCAGTTGGGCTTGTCTTGATGATGATTTCGCCGAACTCTTCTTCGCTCTGCAGCCGTCCTTGCGCATTCACCGAAAGCTGCAGGTCGACCCCTTGCGCATTCGGCGATGAGCCGATGACACCAGCGGCAGCCTGGACGTTCTGGGCGCGGATTTCATTGACGATATCGGAGGCGGAAAGGCCGAGCTGCGCCATCTTCTGCGGATCCAGCCAGATGCGCATCGAATAGTCGCCGGAGCCAAACAGCTGGACCTGGCCGACGCCATCGATGCGGGCCAGCCTGTCCTTGACATTGATCAGCGCATAATTGCGCAGATAGGTCATGTCGTAGCGGCCTTCGGGCGAGGTCAGGTGCACCACCATCATCAGGTCCGGGGAGCTTTTGATTGTGGTGATGCCGAGGCGGCGGACTTCTTCCGGGAGCCGCGGCTCGGCTTGGCCGACACGGTTCTGGACAAGTTGCTGCGCCTGATCGGGGTCTGTGCCGAGCTTGAAGGTGACCGTCAGCGTCATCAGGCCGTCGGTGGTCGCCTGGCTGCTCATATAGAGCATGTCCTCGACGCCGTTGATCGATTCCTCCAACGGCGTTGCCACGGTTTCGGCAATGACCTTCGGGTTAGCGCCCGGATAGTTGGCGCGAACGACGATCTGTGGCGGCACGACATCGGGATATTCCGAGATCGGCAGGATCGTCATGGCGATCAGGCCGCCCAGAAAGATGATGAAGGACAGAACGCCCGCGAAAACCGGGCGATCGATAAAGAATCTTGAGATATTCATGGCGTGATCCGCCCTTGTGCTGAGATGCCGGAGAAAGGCTTAGTTGCTTATCGAGGCTTGCTGCTGGGGATCGGCAGCCGGCTTCATGGAAACCATTTCTGGTGCCACGAGCGCGCCGGGGCGGATGCGTTGCAGGCCGTTGACGACAATACGTTCCTCAGCCTTCAATCCGGCTGTCACCACCCGCAGGCCATCGGATTTCATGCCGACGGTGATCTCACGGTATTCGGTGGTGTTGTCCGGCTTGACGACCATGACGTATTTCTTGTTCTGGTCGGTGCCGATGGCGCGTTCGTGCACCAGCACGGCGTCCTCGGACTTTGCCTGGCCCAGGCTCAACCGGGCAAACTGCCCTGGCATCAAGGCGCCATTGGCATTGTCGAACACGGCGCGGACACGGATCGTGCCGCTCTGGGGATCGACGCTGTTATCCACCAGCTGAAGCTTGCCGCTCACATCGGACGACCCGGCAACATCCATGCGAACCGGGACACGGTCGATGAAGTTGCGGGCATTCACGCCCTCCGGCAGTTCGGCGAGAATGCCGGAGACGATTCGCTCATCGGCCTCGAAGCTGGCATAGATCGGGCTCAAGGATACCAGGCGCGTGAGGATCGGTGACGAGGGGCCGGCGGCGATCAGATTGCCGGCGGTGATCTCGATCTTGCCAACGCGGCCGGTGATCGGTGCGCGGATCTCGGTGTAGCCGAGATTGAGCGCTGCCGATTGCAGCACGGCGCGGGCGGCGCCCAGGTCCGCTTCCGCACTGGCCAGACCGTTATTGCGCTGATCGACTTCGCTTTGCGACACGGCATTGGACGCCAGCAATTGCGTGCCGCGCTTCAGCTCGACGCGCGCCAGCGAAGCCCGTGCTTCGGCGGCTGTCACGCTGGCTTGTGCACGGGCAACCTCGGCCTGATAGGGCGCCGGATCGATGGTGACGAGCAGGTCGCCCTTCTCAACGATTGCACCTTCCTGGAAATGCACCGACTGTATGGCGCCCTGGACGCGCGAGCGCAGCTCGACATGATCGACAGCCTCCAGGCGGCCCGAGAATTCGCTCCATTGGGTTACGGACTTTGCTTCGACGACCGCAACGGAGACAGGGATCGCAACAGGTGCTGCGGTCGATGCGTCAGCAGCATTGCCGCTGCCAGCCGCGCTTCCCAGAAGGTCGAAATAAATCGCCGGCGAAATGGTCGCAACGGCAAGCACAAGGCCGGTGGTGAGGAGTTTGGTTTTGAAAGTTCCGAATGACATGGCGGTTGTCCTGAATTTCTGCCCTGAGAGGAGGGCTGCCGGTTGTCCTTCGTGGGAGGCGGAGGATTTGGGCGAGGGTTGCATTGACGTTCAATACCGTTCGGTATAGAAATAAGTTCTGAAACCGATCGCTGTCAATCGAATTATGTACCGATCGGTATAAAAAAATTCAGGAGGGCCCAACCCCATGGGACGGCCAAGAGAGTTCGATGTCGATGATGCCCTGGAAACGGCGATGGAGCTGTTCTGGCGTAAGGGCTATGAGGGCACGTCTCTGACAGACCTGACCGAGGGCATGGGCATCACCAAGCCAAGCCTCTACGGGGTCTTTGGCAATAAGGAAGGCCTGTTCCTCAAGGCACTGGAGCGCTACGAGCGCACCAAGATGAATTTCTTCCATGAAGCGCTCAAGCAGCCGAAGGCGCGCGACGTCGCAGAGAGAATCTTGAGGGGCTTTGCCGACTCACAGACCGCGGAAACTGGCCCGAGTGGTTGTCTGGGCATCAACGGCGCACTTGCGTGTAGCGAAGCGGCGGCCGAAATCCAGAAATGCCTGATTGAAAACCGCCAACGCGGCGAGCGTGATCTGGGCAGACGGTTCGAGCGTGCGGCAAAAGAGGGCGACCTGCCCGCTGGGCACGAGCCCTACGACCTTGCCCGCTACATCATGACGATTTCGCAGGGAACGGCCATCCAGGCTGCGTCCGGTGCCGACCGTCCGGCGCTTTACCGCGTCATCGATATGGCGCTGCAATTCTGGCCCGAAACCGTCGAGCAGAACTGAATCAAGCAGTTACCGAAGTTCCATATACAACATGGTGAGTGTTTTAGCGATCGCTTCACTCGTCCGTCATCTTCCCGCTGCGTGATTCCAGCCGATACCGGTTGCCGGGATAGACTAGCCGGGCAAAAGACACGGCGCGTTTCGATGACCATGTCCGGCGGCGAATGAGCAGACATGGCTCGGTACGAAGGATCACCAGCAGCTTACATTCCCATGGCTGCGGCATGGCGGCTTCGACGATATGCTCGGATCCGCTCAAAGGCGCTTCCGCTGTCAAGTAAGCATTCGGCGTCTGCACCGTGAAATCCTGTTCCAGGTAGCCTGGTGCGGCTTCCGGGTTGACGAAGCGGTCTTCAATCTGGATGGGAACGCCGTTTTCACTATGCACGATCAGGGAATGAAAGACCGGTGCGCCGATCGATAATCCGAGCGCATCGGCAACGTCCGGTGCCGCTGTTTCCTGCGCCAGGACCACGACAGATGCTTGATGCGTATGGCCTCGCTCATCGATCTCATCGGCGATGTTGCGCACCTCGAACAGCTCGGAATAACCTTTGCGCTCGGCAACGAAAGAGCCGACGCCCTGGATGCGCACCAGTTCGCCTTCGCTTGCCAGCTCCCTGAGTGCCCGGTTCGCCGTCATCTTGCTGACGCCCAGTTCCGCGACCAGTTCATTCTCTGAGGGGACGCGATGTTTGGGGGGCCATTCACCGCTCTGGATGCGGTCGAGGATCATCTGCTTGACGCCTGCATAAAGCGGCGACCCGTCGCTATCGCTGGTGTCCCATTTTAACGGAGCGTTCTGGTCGTTGCTTCGTTTCATATGCTCATTCCTTGGGCGGAATTAATTTTGCATTCAAATGCGGCCGCCTACTTGCATACCATAAAAATTAGCATATGGTACCATATACAACATGGATGTTCAGGGGCCTTTTTCACCCCGTTATTCATCAAGCTATTTGTGAAGCCGGCGTAGATCGGCGGACGTTGTTGAAGATAAACCTCAGAGGAACGTGAACATGAACCTGTCAAAATTTCTGATGGCTGGCGCCGTCGCATTCGCCACGCTTGCCGCTCCGATGGCTCAGGCCAAGGATTGGAAGACCGTTACCATTACGCTTGAAGGCGCTTACGCGCCGTGGAATCTCACCAATCCGGACGGTACGCTCGGTGGTTTTGAGCCGGAGCTGGCCAAGTATCTCTGCGACCACATGAAGGTCGAGTGCACGCTGGTCGCTTCCGACTGGGACGGCATGATCCCGGCACTTAACGCCGGCAAATTCGATGTCATCATGGATGCGCTGTCGATCACCGAAGAGCGTAAGAAGATCATCGACTTCACAATCCCTTATGCCCATACGCACGCCGCGTTTGCGACGCTGAAGGATAGCCCTCTGGCCAACGCTGCCGGCACCGGCACGGTCGTCAAGCTCGATCCGGGTGCGACGGGCGTCAAGGAAGTCGAAGCGATGAAGGCGGCCTTTGCCGGCAAGACCATCGGCATCCAGGCAGCCACCGTCTATTCCAAGTTCATCTATGACAATTTCGGCGATGTCGCCACCGTTCGCGAGTACAAGACCGGCGCCGAGCGCGATCTCGATCTCGAGAGCGGCCGTATCGACCTCGTTTTCGACGATGCCGTCTACCTGATCTCCGCCTTTGAAAAGTCCAATGGAACGCTTGGTTTCACGGGGCCGGAAATCGGCGGCACGATCTTCGGCAGCGGCGAAGGCCTCGGCATCCGTCAGGCTGACACCGACTTGCGCGACATGTTCAACAAGGCGATCGAATCCGCACTTGCCGACGGTACGATCAAGACTCTGTCGATGAAGTGGTTCAAGACCGACGTTACCCCCTGATCCCAAGTTTGCCCGCCGCTTGCTATTTTGCGGGCGGCGGGCACACTTGCTGCGGCAGGTTGCTCCCTGAAGAGATGCGGCCTTCCATATCCACTTGAAGATCGGGAATCCGGCTTTGCCGGGAACGACGGGACGCCTGCGGCATGGCTTTACTTCAAATGATCGGATTTGGCCCCACCGGCTGGGGCGGGCTGCTGCTTGTGGCAGCGCTGATGACGCTTTGCGTTACCGCCGTGGCGCTGTTGATTGGGGCTATCCTGGGTACGCTCGTCGCCTGGGCGAAGCTCTCGGGCAGCCGGATCATGAGAACGATCGGCGGTATCTACACCACGGTCTTCCGCGGCGTTCCCGAGCTGTTGATCATCTATCTCGTCTATTTCGGTGGATCGAGCGCCGTAACCGCCATCGGCACGGCGATGGGCTATGAGGGTTTTCTTGGCCTCCCGTCCTTTGCAGCCGGTGCGCTTGCCGTCGGCATCATCTCCGGCGCCTATCAGGCCGAGGTATTTCGCGGCGCCTATCTCGCCATTCCCAAGGGGGAACTGGAGGCGGCGCAGGCGATCGGCATGAACCGCGGCTTGCGTTTCCGCCGCATCATCGGGCCACAGGTATTCCGGTTCGCCATTCCGGGGATCGGCAATGTCTGGCAGCTCAGCCTCAAGGACTCCGCACTTGTTTCGGTGACCGGGCTTGCCGATCTGATGCGCACCAGCCAGGTCGCTGCCGGATCGACGCGTCAGCATTTCCTGTTCTTCATTGTTGGCGGCTGCCTCTATCTGATCATGACCAGCTTCTCCGACCGGATTTTCAACAGTGCTGAAAAGCGCGCCAATCGCAGCATGCCGACCAGTCTCGGCCAGGCCTGATCAAGGAGACGCGCGATGGACATCGCCTTCATGTTCGAGACCATGAAAACGCTGCTGGCCGCTCTGCCGATGACGCTGGCGCTGTTTTCCCTTTCCGTCTTCTTCGGCGGCATGCTGGCGCTTCTGATCGTCTGGATGCGCGTCAGCGGCAACCCCGCCGCCCGGAACTTTGCCAAGGGCTACATCTTCATCTTTCGCGGCTCGCCGCTTTTGATCCAGATGTTCCTGATCTTCTACGGCCTCGGTCAGTTCGGGTTTATCCGCTACAGCTTCCTGTGGCCTGCGCTGCGCGAGCCCTTCGTCTGCGCCGTGCTGTCGCTGGCACTCTGCACCGCCGGTTATTCGGCGGAAATCTTCCGCTTCGGCCTTCGGGCCATTCCGTCCAAGGAAATCGAGGCGGCACGCTCCATCGGCATGTCCGGCTTTCTTCTGACACGCCGCATTCTGGCACCGATCGCTTTTCGCCACGCGCTTCCGGCCTATTCGACCGAAGTGGTGATGATGGTGAAATCCACCGCGCTCGCCAGCCTCGTGACCGTCTGGGAAGTGACCGGCGTCGCCCAGCGGCTGATCTCGCAGACCTACCGCACGATGGAAGTCTTCCTCTGTGCCGCCGCGATCTATCTCATTCTCAATTTCATCATCCTGCAGGCCATGGCGCTGCTTGAATATAAGCTGACCCCGCATCGCCGCGCTGCTCCCCTTTTCCCGGTGCCGCAACGATGAACGCCGCGACCCTCAACCAGACTGGAACGACCATGGCAGGCACGACCCGGCTTTCCGTCCGCAACATCCGCAAGAGTTTCGGCACGCATGAAGTGCTGCGCGGCATCTCGCTTGAGGCTCGCGACGGCGATGTCATCTCGCTGCTCGGCGCCAGCGGCTCCGGCAAGTCGACCTTCCTGCGCTGTATCAATCTTCTGGAAATTGCCGATCACGGCGAGATTTCCGTCGATGGCGAGCTGATCCAGATGCAGCAGCGCGGCGGCAAGAACGTCCCGGCCAACCGCCGTCAGGTGGACCGGATCCGCTCAGAACTTGGCATGGTGTTCCAGTCCTTCAATCTCTGGTCTCATATGACGATCCTCGAAAACGTCATCGAGGGGCCGGTGCATGTGCTCAAGCGCCCGCGCGCCGAATGCATCGCCGAAGCCGAAGCGTTGCTCGAAAAAGTCGGTATTGCCGAAAAGCGCCACGCCTACCCGGCGCATCTCTCCGGCGGCCAGCAGCAGCGCGCGGCGATTGCCCGCTCGCTGGCGATGAAGCCGAAGGTGATGTTGTTCGATGAGCCCACCTCGGCGCTCGATCCGGAACTGGTCGGCGAAGTGCTGCGCGTCATGCGCTCGCTGGCTGAAGAGGGCATGACCATGCTGGTCGTCACCCATGAAATGAGCTTTGCCCGCAACGTCTCCAACCGGGTGATCTTCATGAAATCCGGCGAAATCGACAGCGACGGCGCGCCGGAAGAGCTATTCGGCTCCGGCGGTTCGCCCAGCTTCCGCCAGTTCATCGGCAATTTCGGAGGCTGAGCGTGCAGGATATCATGCTTGGGACGGCGCTCGAGTGGCGCGCCGTGGCAGCGGTTGCCGATGGGGCAACGCTTTCGCTCTCCGACGCTGCCAAACAGCGCGTCGAAACAGCCAGCCGGATCGTTTCGGCCATCGTCGAAAGTGGCGTGCGGGCCTATGGCGTCAACACCGGTGTCGGCGCGCTTGCCGATACGGTGGTCGATCGGCCGTCGCAGAGCCGGTTGTCGCGCAACATCATTCTGAGCCATGCCTGCGGTCTTGGCCCGCTGCTGGAGGCGCGGGAGGTCCGCGCCATCATCGCCGCGCAGATCGCCAATTTTTCCCACGGTCATTCCGGCGTGTGCCCAGAAATCGTGGAATTGCTGCAGACCTTTCTGCACGAAGACTGCATTCCCGATGTGCCGTCCAAGGGATCAGCCGGGTATCTCAGCCACAATGCTCATATCGCGCTGGTGCTGATCGGCGAAGGCAAGGCACGGCTGAAGGGCAAGCCTGTGACTGGTGCCGAAGCGCTGAAGTCGCTTGGCGTCGCGCCGCTGGTGCTGCGGGCAAAGGAAGGCCTGAGCCTTGTCAACGGTACCGCCTGCTCGACAGGGCTCGGGTCTGTGGCCTTAGCACGGGCGGAGCGGCTGCTGGAGTGGGCTGATGCCATCGCGTCGCTAACGATAGAAGCGCTCGACTGCCAGATGACTGCCTTCAATGCTGATGTGCTCGCCCTTCGCAAGTCGAAGGGGATCGAGAAGGTCGGCACGACTTTGCGCGAGCGTCTCGCCGGCAGCGGATTGATCGAGGCAGCGAAGGGCGCGCGGACGCAGGATGCCTTGAGCCTTCGTTCGGTTCCGCATACCCACGGCGCGGGATGGGATGTGTTCGATTTTGTGATTACGGTCGTCAATCAGGAGCTGGCTTCCGTGACAGATAATCCGGCAGTCTCCGGTACGCCGGATGCACCGGTGGTCTCGTCCGAAGCCCATGCCGTGGCGCCGGCTCTCGGACAGGCACTGGATAGCCTCGCCATCGCGATCGCCCAGATATCGATGATGAGCGAGCGCCGCATCGACCGCCTTGTCAATCCGCTGGTCAGCGGTCTTCCGGCCTTTCTCGCCGCCGATCCGGGCGCCGGATCCGGGTTCATGATCGCGCAATATACGGCAGCGGCGCTCGCTGCGGAAAACCGCCGCCTTGGCGCTCCGGCAAGCCTGGATGGCGGCATAACGTCTGCCCTGCAGGAGGATTTTCTCGGTCATCCGACGGCTGCGGCCAACAAGCTGCTTGCCGTGATCGATAATGCCGAGCAGATCCTCGGCATCGAATTTGCCGCCGCCGCACAGGCGCAGGATTTCAAGGCCGATGTGGCACAGCGTGCTGTCGGCACCGACGCGCTCTATCGCCTTATCCGCGCGGATATGCCAACCTATGCCGATGACCGGCCGCTCGGCTGGGATCTTGAAAAGGCCCGCGACCTGCTCTTGAGATCGCCGCCCCCACATATCTGAAACTCCCGAAAGGATAGTGCCATGACTGCCCATTTCGACGTTGCCATTGTCGGCCTTGGCGCTATGGGCAGTGCTGCGATCGCGCATCTGGCCGCCCGTGGCGCAAAAGTGATCGGCTTAGACGCCTGGTATCCGGCGCATGCGCTGAGTTCGTCGCATGGCGACAGCCGTTTGATCCGGCTCGGTTATTTCGAGGACCCGTCCTATGTGCCGCTGCTGCAGCGCGCCTATGCCAACTGGCGGTCGCTGGAAGCGCGGCTGCGCGAGGATATTCTGACGATCACTGGCGTGTTGCAGATCGGCAAGCCCGACAGCAAGATCGTCAGCGGTACCAGGAAGAGTTGCGCCTTGCACAATCTGCCGCTGGAAACCCTGGATCCCGAAGAGATGGGCCGTCGCTTCCCGGTGTTTTCGCTGGATAGCGATGAGATCGCATTGCTTGATCCGCAGGGCGGTTACCTCCGCCCGGAAGCGGCCGTCATGGGGCATCTGAAACTCGCTGCCGCCGATGGCGCGGTGCTGCATTTCGGCGAGAAGGTGACGGCGATCGAGCCGGGTGATCGTGGTGTTGCGATCGTTTCCGATACCGGGCGCTATACGGCCAGCAAGGTCATCGTCGCGACGGGCTCCTGGATCGGCGAGCTGGTGCCTGACTTGCGCAATCACGCCGTGCCGATCAAACAGGTCGTCTCGTGGTACCAGCCAACGGATGGTTTCGTCACCATGCCGCAACGCATGCCGGTGTTCATTCGCGACGAGGGTGAAAACGGTTCGTTCTTCGGCTTCCCGACGATCGGCGTCGACGGCGTCAAGATTGGCCGTCATGCGCATTTCCGCGAGCCGATCGATCCGAACCAACCCAATCCGGCCGTCAACGGCCGGGATACGGATCTGCTCGACAGCTTCATCAGGCGCCGTCTCCCGGCCGCTGCCGGGCTTCGGGTGCGCTCCACCACCTGCCGTTATACGATGCTGCCGAGCGAGGATTTTCTGCTTGATCTTTTGCCCGGCGACAAACGTATCGTCGTGGCGTCGCCCTGCTCCGGCCATGGGTTCAAGTTTACCAGTGTCGTTGGTGAAATCCTGGCCGATCTGGCACTCGATGGCGGGACGGAGCTGCCGATCGGCGCCTTCTCGTTTGCCGCAATGGACCGGTTTCTGGCGGTGCGGGCGGCATGAGCATGACGTATACGCTCCAGCCTGCGTCAGAAACCTTCTTTAACCTGCCAGCCGCGAGCGAAGCCCGCGCGGGATCGGTTGCGATTTTCGGTGCTGTGCATGGAACGGCCTATCCGGGCAGTATTTTCGATATGTCCGGTATATCAGCGCCGGATGCGGTCCGCCGGGCGATCACCGAAGCGTCCGTGCATGCCGATCATTGGGATTTCGATTTCGATGGACCTTTGTTGAACGACGGCGCTCTCGAAGTGGTCGATCTCGGCGATGTCGTTACGCGCCACAATGATAATGCCGGTAATCGCGCGGCGATCGAAGCGGCAACACGGGATATCCGTGCGGCAGGTGCTATTCCGATCCTGATCGGTGGCGATGATTCCGCCGCCATTCCCTTCATGCGTGGTCTTGCCGATGTCGATGCCCTGCACATCCTGCAGATCGACGCCCATATCGACTGGCGCGACCGGATCGGCGACGAGACGCTTGGCTATTCCAGCACGATGCGGCGGGCCTCCGAACTACCGTTTGTGCGCTCCATGACCCAGGTCGGTATTCGCGCCGTCGGCAGTGCGCGCCGTGAAGAGGTCGAGGCGGCAAAAGCATGGGGTTCGCGGCTGGTGACGGTGCGCCAGGTGCGGGCAAACGGTGTTGCGGAGATTGCTGATGCGATTCCGGGTGATGGTGCACTGCTGATCCATATCGATGTCGATGCGCTCGATCCGTCGATCTGCCCCGGCATCAATGCGATGTCACCCGGAGGTCTATGGCTTGAGGAAGTCACCGATCTCATCGCCTCGGCAATGACTGGCCGCACACTCGCCGGCTTCTCGATCGTCGAGTTTCAGCCGAAAAACGACGTCAATTCCATGACGGCGACGGTCGTTGGCCGGCTCGTTTGCCACGTGCTGGGCAATCTGGCCCGCAGGAATGGCCGTTAGGCCGGGGTTATCCGGATCAGGTATGCCTCCGTGGGCATGTCGGAACTGATGCGGCAAGGTCCTTCGATGATGGCACAGTCCAGCCGGGCCAATTCTTCGGCGTCCTCACCGCTATCGATCCGTAGATTGCCAAGCGACAGAAGCATCGTCACGCCGCCTTCGGCATCGAGAGGATGATCGCCTTCGAACACGCGCCGTTCGATCCGGTGCGCCCACTGCCCCCGCCGGGTCATGATGTTGAGATCGACGATAGTGCCCGATACCAGCCTTGCCGAGGTTGCTGCATCGGCCGGAAACGCGAGTGGTTCCGACGCCCGGGTCAACACGACGGGCTCCAGTCCGGCGATATCCAGTTGCATGCCTTGGCCTTCAAGGATCGATAAGGTCCGGTCGATGCCAGCGAACACCGAAAACGGTCCGTCCGTTGCCACTGTTGCCATGCTGACGCGCCAGCCGAACGCTGAGAGATCGGCCTCCGGAGGAAACACTGCAATCTCCACAGTCTCGCCGCCCCCGTTTTTCCAAGGCATGCGGCGATGGTTTTTCGAGCGAAGAACGTGCATGGCCGTAATCCTTGAAGCTCTGTTCCCGTTGTCTGGCGTGCTCAGCCAAATCCGGCGTCTTCCATCGGCAAAGACAGCAGAGGAAGCGCTATCATTCTACAGGGCTTCCCGGACCTCGTAAAACGCAGAGGCCCGGGATTGTTTTTTAGTTCCCGAGAATGCCCGGCAGGCGCAGGCCCTTTTCCTTGGCGCAATCGATGGCAATGTCGTAGCCCGCGTCGGCATGGCGCATGACGCCGGTTGCCGGGTCATTCCACAGCACGCGCTCGAGGCGGCGGGCTGCATCGTCGGTGCCATCGGCGCAGATGACGACGCCGGAGTGCTGCGAGAAGCCCATGCCAACGCCGCCGCCATGATGCAGCGACACCCAGGTGGCGCCGGATGCGGTGTTGAGCAAGGCGTTCAGCAGCGGCCAGTCGGAGACGGCGTCCGAGCCGTCCTTCATCGCTTCGGTCTCGCGGTTCGGCGAGGCGACGGAGCCACTGTCCAGATGGTCGCGGCCAATGACGACCGGGGCCGACAGCTCGCCGGTCCTGACCATTTCGTTGAAGGCGAGGCCGAGGCGGTGGCGATCGCCGAGACCGACCCAGCAAATGCGTGCTGGTAGACCCTGGAACGCGATGCGCTCGGCAGCCATGTCGAGCCAGTTGTGCAGGTGCTTGTTGCCGGGTGTCAGTTCCTTCACCTTGGCGTCGGTCTTGCGGATATCTTCCGGATCGCCGGACAGGGCGGCCCAACGGAACGGGCCGATGCCGCGGCAGAACAGCGGGCGGATATAGGCCGGCACGAAGCCCGGGAAGGCGAAGGCGTTTTCGAGGCCCTCATCCTTGGCGACCTGGCGGATGTTGTTGCCATAGTCGAAGGTCGGGACCCCCATGTCCTGGAAAGCGATCATCGCTTCGACATGTTCGCGCATCGAGGCGCGGGCGGCCTTTTCGACGGCCTTCGGATCGCTCTCGCGCTTTTCCTTCCACTCTCCCATCGTCCAGCCCTTCGGCAGGTAACCGTTGATCGGGTCATGGGCGGAGGTCTGGTCGGTGACCATGTCCGGGCGAATGCCGCGGCGGACCATTTCCGGCAGGATTTCAGCGCAGTTGCCGAGCAGGCCGACGGATTTAGCTTCGCCGTTCTTCGTCCAGCGGTTGATCATGTCCATCGCTTCATCCAGCGTTTCGGCACTTTCGTCGACATAGCGGGTGCGCAAGCGGAAATCGATCGAGTCGGGATTGCATTCGATGGCGAGGCAGCAGGCGCCAGCCATGACGGCGGCCAGCGGCTGTGCGCCGCCCATGCCGCCGAGACCGCCGGTCAGCACCCATTTTCCCTTGAGGTTGTCATCATAATGCTGGCGGCCGGCCTCGACGAAGGTTTCGTAGGTGCCCTGGACGATGCCCTGCGTGCCGATGTAGATCCATGAACCGGCCGTCATCTGGCCGTACATGGCAAGGCCCTTCTTATCCAACTCGTTAAAATGATCCCAGGTGGCCCAATGCGGCACGAGGTTGGAGTTGGCGATCAGAACACGCGGCGCATCCTTGTGGGTGCGGAACACGCCGACCGGCTTGCCCGATTGCACCATCAGCGTCTCGTCTTCGTTGAGGTCGCGCAGCGTTTCGACGATCTTGTCGAAATCCGCCCAGGTGCGGGCGGCGCGGCCGATGCCGCCATAAACCACCAGTTCATGCGGGTTCTCGGCCACTTCCGGATCGAGATTGTTCATCAGCATGCGCAGCGGCGCCTCGGTCATCCATGACTTTGCCGTCAGCTCGGTGCCACGGGCGGCGCGAACGTCGCGGATATTGTGACGAGGATTGGTCATTTGGTTCCCCTTGTGTGTGGTGCCTGGGTTTGCTTTTCCAGTGTCAGCGCAATCGTTTCGATGCGCGTCAGAATGTCTTTCAGATGAATGCGAAGCTTGTCGGCCTTGGCCTGGTCATAGGCGAAGGGCGGCGCTTCCGTGCTCAGATGCGTGGCCTGCGCCAGTTCCATCTGGATCGTCTGGACGCCGTTTTCCTGATCGCTGTAATGGCGCGTCGTCCATCCGCCCTTGAAGCGGCCGTTGAGGATGCTGGTGTAGCCCTCGGCATTCAAAACGACATCGACGGTTGCGTCCTGGATGGCCGGATCGCAGGTCTTGCCCATGTCGGTGCCGATGTTGAAATCGGGCAACGTGCCTTCGAACAGGAACGGGATATCCGAGCGGATCGAATGGCAATCGTAGAGGACTGCTATGCCATGGATGGCTTTCACTCGCTCGATCTCGGCTGCAAGCGCCGCGTGATAGGGCGCATGGAAATCGGCAAGACGGGCGGCGATGTCGGCTTCCGTCGGCTCCTCGCCATCCTTCCAGATCGGCACGCCATCGAAATCCGTTTCCGGAATGAGCCCGGTGGTGTTCTGGCCGGGATAGAGGCTGACGCCTTCCGGATCGCGATTGGCATCGAGTACATAGCGATGGAAGGTGGCGCGGACGGTCGTTACCTCCGGCAGCAGGCCATCGTAGAGGTGATGGATGTGCCAGTCGGTATCGGTCAGCAACCGGCCGGTGTCGTTGAGGCGCTCCCAGATGGCGGGAGGAACATCGGTGCCGGTGTGCGGGAAACCGAGAATGATCGGCGATGTGCCCTGTTTGACTTCGAAGACGGGTTTGGTCATTGAAATTTCCTTCCCGATTTTCTTGTGGGGTATTCAACTTCTCCGTCATTCCTGTGCTTGTCACAGGAATCCAGCGCGCCCAAGTCCTTGGGCGCGGAAGACTCTTTTACCGGCGAAACCAGTTCATTCACGGCGCCGACGCGCCGTGGCTGGATTCCTGTGACAAGCACAGGAATGACGGCACTGCTTGGGCTCCCCTGGGAAAATGAAGAGAGTTGCGGGGCGTTCATATCAGGCCTCCAGAACCGGGAGAATACCGGTAGACACCGCGGCGTTCAGCGCGCCGGTGGCAACGAGGTCGGTTGCCGCCTTGAGGTCGGTTGCCATGTAACGGTCGATTTCCAGCGTCGGCACGACCTTGCGGATGGCGCCGATGGCGTTGGTCAATTCCGGGCTGGTGACGAGCGGGGCACGGAAGTCGATGCCCTGGGCTGCCGTCAGCGCTTCGATACCGATGATGGAAAAGAGGTTGTCGGTCATTTGCAGCAGGCGGCGGGCGCCGTGGCAGGCCATCGAGACATGGTCTTCCTGATTGGCCGAGGTCGGCGTCGAATCGACCGAGGCCGGGTGCGACATCTGCTTGTTTTCGGACATCAGCGCGGCCGAGGTGACCTCGGCTATCATCAGGCCGGAGTTGAGGCCCGGTTTCTTGGCGAGGAATGCCGGCAGGCCATAGGAGAGGGCCGGATCGACCAGCAGCGCGATGCGGCGCTGCGAGATGGCGCCGATTTCACAGACGGCCAGTGCGATCTGGTCAGCGGCGAAAGCGACCGGCTCAGCGTGGAAATTGCCGCCGGAGACGACGGAATTGTCGGAGAGAACCAGCGGATTGTCGGTCACTGCGTTGGCTTCGATTTCCAGCGTGCGGGCAACCGAGCGCAGGAGGTCGAGGCAGGCGCCATCGACCTGCGGCTGGCAGCGAATGCAGTAGGGATCCTGAACGCGCTCGTCGCCTTCGATATGGCTTTCGCGGATCACCGAGCCCTTGAGCAGGCCGCGAAGGGCTGCCGCTGCGTCGATCTGGCCCTTGTGGCCACGCAGGGTGTGGATATCCGGATGGAACGGTGCCGAGGAACCCATGGCTGCATCGGTCGAAAGTGCACCGGTGATCAGGGCGGATTGGGCTGCGCGGTGGGCGCGGAAGAGACCGGCCAGCGCAAGGGCCGTCGAGACCTGCGTGCCGTTGATTAGCGCCAGGCCTTCCTTGGCGGCAAGAACAACCGGGGTCAAGCCAGCGCGCTCAAGTGCGGTACGGCCCAGCTGTTCGCCGTTGAAGAACGCTTGGCCTTCGCCCATCATCACGGCTGCCATATGGGCAAGCGGGGCCAGATCGCCGGAAGCGCCGACGGAGCCTTTTTCCGGGATCACTGGGATGACGCCCTTGTCGAGCATGCCCTCGATCAGGCGGACGAGTTCGAGCCGCGTGCCGGAGGCGCCGCGGCCGAGAGAAACCAGCTTCAGCGCCATGATCAGGCGGACGATGTTTTCAGCCAACGGCTGGCCGACGCCGCAGCAATGCGACAGGATCAGGTTGCGCTGCAGGGTAGCGACATCGGCGGCATCGATCTTGATGCTCGCCAGCTTACCGAAGCCGGTATTGATGCCGTAGACCGGCGCATTGCCGGCGGCGATCTCGGCGATGCGGGCCGCGGCTTTCTCGATGCCGGTGTCGAACGACGAATCAAGCCGGGCGGGTTCGCCGGTCCAGTAGATGGTTTCGAGGGTCGAAAGCGGGACAGAGCCCGGCTGAAGTATCAGAGTCATGTGAAGTCCTCACCAATGCACGGGGTCTCCCAACCGCGTGCTTCAAATCAATGTCCGTTGCGGACGCGCGCATAGAGCGGGTTGAAACCCATGCGGTAAACAAGTTCGGCAGGCCGCTCGATATTCCAGATGGCAAAATCGGCCCATTTTCCGGGTTCGAGCGTCCCCACTTCATCGACCAGACCCAACGCGCGTGCTGCCTCTCGCGTCACGCCGGCAATGCACTCGGTCACCGTCATGCCGAACAGCGTTGCTGCCATGTTCATGGTCAGGAGCAGCGAGGTCAGGGGCGAGGTGCCCGGATTGTTGTCCGTGGCGATCGCCATGGCGACGCCTGCCTTGCGGAACAGGTCAATTGGCGGCTTCTTGGTTTCGCGGATGAAGTAGAAGGCACCCGGCAGTATGACGGCGACGGTGCCGCTGTTGGCCATCGCCGCCGCGCCGGCTTCATCGGTATATTCGAGATGATCGGCGGACAGCGCGCCATATTCTGCGGCGAGCGCTGCGCCGTGCAGGTTGGACAGCTGGTCGGCATGCAGCTTGACCGGCAGGCCATGGGCTTTCGCCGCGTCGAACACCAGCCGCATTTCGTCGGTCGAAAAGGCGATGCCTTCGCAGAAACCGTCGACCGCATCCGCCAGACCTTCAGCCGCAATCGCGGGCAGCATCTCGCCCACCACCTTGGCGATATAGCCGGCCTTGTCGCCCTTGAATTCCGGTGGCAGTGCATGGGCGCCGAGGAATGTGGTGCGCACAGTGACGTCGCGTTCGTCGCCCAGACGGCGGGCGGCGCGCAGCGCCTTGGCTTCATTTTCGAGGTCGAGGCCATAGCCGGATTTGACCTCGATGGTGGTGACACCCTCGGCCATCAGGGCGTCCAGACGGGGAAGTGTCTGCTCAACAAGCTCGTCTTCGCTGGCTTCCCGCAGCGAGCGGACGGAGGAAACGATACCGCCACCGGCGCGCGCAACCTCTTCATAGGTAGATCCCGCAAGCCGCATCTCGAATTCGTTGGCGCGATCACCGGCATGGACCAGATGGGTGTGGCAATCGATCAGACCGGGGGTGATCCAGCGGCCCTCGCAATCGATGATCTCGGCAGCATTTTCGATCGGGAAGGGCAGGTTGGCTTCATCGCCGGCGTAGAGGATGCGTCCGTCCTGAACGGCAATGACGCCGTTTTCGATGAGGCCGAGACCCGGCAATGCGGGGTTCAGGGTTGCCAGCTGGGCGTTTCGCCAGAGGCGGTCGCAAGCGGCGGGCCGGGTGCTGTCTGGTGCCGATTTTATGGAAGACATGATTTTCTAGCCTTTCCTTTTCGTGCCATTATGTATAGACATAAAGAAAATGAGCGCAAGTGGTTTTTTTGAGCGGAGCAGTCAGGAAGGGATGAGGCCTTGACCAGCATTCATGTAAAATCGGCTCTGACGCCGGCGGGATGGCAGAAGGATGTGCGGCTGACGGTCGAGGGCGGCCGGATCGCTGCCGTCGAGGCGGGTGCTGAGGCGCAGGCGGGCGACGAGCGCCATGATATCCTGGTGCCGGGCATGCCGAACCTGCACAGCCATGCATTCCAGCGCGGTATGGCGGGCCTTGCCGAAACCCGTGGCCCCGGCGCCGACAGCTTCTGGAGCTGGCGCAACGTGATGTACCGCTTTGCCCTGACGATGACGCCGGACCAGGCCGAAGCCGTCGCGAGCCAGCTCTATATGGAAATGCTGGAAGCCGGATTTTCGCGCGTTGGCGAGTTCCATTACCTGCACCATGATATCGATGGCCGCGCCTATGCCGATATCTCCGAAATGGCGCAGCGGATCGCCTCAGCGGCTTCCCAGACGGGGATCGGCCTGACGCTGCTTCCGGTCTTTTACGCGCATTCGACCTTTGGTGGGGCTGCTCCAAACGAGGGGCAGCGCCGGTTCATCAATACGGTCGAGAGCTTCGAGCGGTTGCTTGATGGTTGCCGTTCTGCAGTCAAGGATTTGCCGGATGGCCGCGTTGGCGTTGCGCCGCACAGCCTGCGGGCGGTCACGCCGGACGAGTTAGCCGCTGTCGTTGCCATGGCAAAGGACGGGCCGGTCCATATTCATGTGGCGGAGCAGGTCAAGGAAGTTGAGGATTGCATCGCCTGGTCCGGCGCACGGCCGGTCGAATGGCTGCTCGACAATGCTGGGCTCGATGGCCGCTGGTGCCTCATCCATGCAACCCATATGACCGACGATGAAACCAGGCGCATGGCTCGGAGCAAGGCAATTGCAGGCCTTTGCCCGATCACGGAAGCCAATCTCGGCGACGGCACGTTCAACGCGGTGGTTTTCGGCGAAGCGGGTGGGAAATTCGGGATCGGCTCTGATTCTAACGTGCTGATCGGCCTGCCGGACGAGTTGCGCCAGCTTGAATATTCGCAGCGCCTGGCGCATCGCTCCCGCAATGTTCTGGCTGCCCCGGGACAATCGACCGGCCGCGCTTTGTTTGACGGTGCTGTTGATGGCGGCGGTATCGCGATGGGTATAAAGACCGGGATTGCCCCCGGCAATCCGGCCGATTTCGTCAGCCTGCGGGCGCCTGATGGTGATCTCACGGACGATGCGGTTCTCGATTCCTGGCTGTTTGCCAACGGCACGAAGCCCGACAGTGTCTGGGTGGCGGGCCGTAAGCAGGTCGACGTCGGCCGTCATCACAAGCGGGACGAGATATCGGCCAAATTCCGCAGGGTCATGCGGGAGTTGTTGGCCTAAAGGTTCCGGTTCGCGACGACGTCTTTTCCAGACAAGCGGCGCCCGGCAGTTTCTGCTAGGACCGAACGAGATGTGTTGAAGGTGAGACCGTGGTGAAATCGCAGGATATCGAACAGGCCGTTGATGCGCCGCTGGCCGAAAGCACGGGCGACCTATCGCTGCATCAGCGTATCCTCGGCGATATCGAGGACCGCATTCTGTCTGGCGAATGGCAGCCCGGTTTCCGCATTCCGTTCGAAGTCGATCTGGCAGAGCAATATAAATGTTCGCGGATGACCGTGAACAAGGCGCTGACGCAGCTGGCGAAGACCGGGCTGATCGAACGGCGGCGAAAGTCGGGCAGCTATGTCACGCAGCCGCGGGCTCAATCGGCCGTGCTGGAAATTCGCGACATCAAGCTGGAAGTCCAGTCGCTGGGTCTTACCTATGACTACCGTCTGCTGAGCAAGACCCGCCGCCGCAGCACCACCGATGACAAACACCGGCTCGGTCTCAGCGCTGCCGCTTCCATTCTGGAGGTGAACTGCACGCATTTCGGGGGAGTGAGGCCATTTTGTTTCGAGCAGCGCCTGATCAATCTGGCAGCCGTGCCGGATGCGGCAGCGGAGAGCTTTGATCTCGAAGCGCCGGGTCCGTGGCTTCTGAACCGCGTGCCTTGGAGTGCTGCCGAACACACGATCCGGGCCATCGCTGCCGATGAGACGATTGCGGCGGCTCTGACAATTCCGAGCGGAACGCCGTGCCTGACGGTCGAGCGGCGGACATGGAGCAACGGTTCCTATGTGACCCATGTCCGCCTGATCTATCCGGGCGAACGGCATGCTTTGATCGCCAACTTCACGCCGTCGCAGCCGAAATAGATGAAATGGAAGGGGCGGCGCAGGTTATCCGCCGCCGCCCCTTCCATTGGTATCTTACTTCTTCGGCTTTGCGCCGGAGAGTTTTGGAACTTCCTTCTGGGTCGTCGCGGCGAAAGGGGTCGCTGTCTTGACAGCTTCCTTGTCCTTCTTCGGCTTCCTGACTTCCTTGTTGCTCTTTGCCTGTCCCTTGGCCATGTGCTGTCCTTCCTCGTTCGATCTATGGAGGGTGAGCACGGGAGCTCTACCCTTTGGCGTCTTCCAGATTGTCTTCCGTCGTTACCCGTTCGTAGGTCTCGCCTTCGGTGCGAATCCGATATTGCGGCGAACCATCCCGGATGGGCAATGTTGCGAGAATGCGAAAAATCGTTTCGTCGCGCAATGACAAACCGACGGTACTTTTCATCCGGACCTTTTGTCCGATGGAAAAGCGGTGGAGCCGGGACTTGGGCTGTCCTCTGGGCGGGGCGGAGTTGGTAGGCATGGCCGTTCTCCTTGACGTCAAAAATGGAAATGAAAAAAGCGGAGCCTGGCCCCGTTTTGGTCATATCCGCTTTTTTCAAGGAGCGTCTGCCGGGTCGGGAGCTGCCAGTCCATCCGTAGTCAATTCCTGCCGAGTGCCGGCCGGAAACGTTCATATCGCGTATAATAGACGTCCCTGATCCCCGTGGCGATACCAGGGGCGAGACAATCGAAAATTTGGATTGAGATTGGCGGGCCGGGACAATCCAGCACCGCGAGTAGCCAAGCTTTGGCCAAAGAACGATTATGGACGAGGTTAGCGTCAATTGAGACTCGGCGCTACCCTTATATGGTTCATTTCCCGGTGCGGGCATCAACGCCGAATTCGAGGCTCATCTGGATGAGTTCATCCCAGAGGCTTTCGGCAAAGCCGCGCAGAACCAGAAGCTCGAAACTCTCGGGTCCCGTCCGGGAAATCAGCGCCGAGATATGGCCGATCAAGGTCATCGCCGAATGGCCAACCGGGAAATTCGAAAGAGCGAGATCGACCGCCGTGCCCTTGGCGAGAACCGCTTCGACGGATGCACCGCTGATGCCGATCCGGACACGGCCATGGCCTTGATCGGAAATCGATGCCTTACCCTCCAGGAGCGGTGTCTTGGCGAAAATCTCCGCTGCGGCAAGCGGTGCGTCGCCGATGACAAACCATTGTCCGGGGCCATAGGGCCGAACGGCATGCGAAGCGCCATCGCCAATCCGCGGGATTAGAGCTGTCAGGTCACCGCTGCCGCGTGAAGCAAGAACGTGCATCACATGTCCCTCGGGCAGGGCCGTCAGCGTGATCCGCGCGCCGGTTGACGGGGCGCCGAACGAACCGGACTTGGCATCGGCAAGGGCAGGGCGGTGGAGGAGCGCAAAATCAGCCATGGAGCTTTCCGTTTTCCGGATCGAAGAAGACCGGGCTGCACAGCACGGCTTTGGTATATTCGTTTTTCAAATCATTCCAGACGGTGACATGTTCACCGTGGCGCTTCGGCCCATGCTTGACCAAAGCCAGGCCGATGGTCGAGCCGAGGTTCGGCGAGTAGCAACTGGAGGAGACATAGCCCTGGTCGTTTTCGAGCGACGGTACAGCGCCGTCCGAGAGGATATGCGAGCCTGTCTTGAAGGTGGTTGCTGGGTCAAGCGGCTTGACGCCGACCAGCGACAACCGGTCTTCCGTCATCAGTCCTTCCCGCGACAGCATCGCCTTGCCGATGAAATCCGGCTTGGCCGCGGAAACCATCTTGGCAAAGCCGAGGTCCGACGGAATGACGGTGCCATTGATCTCGGAATGGGTGACATGGCCCTTCTCGATGCGCATGACGCCGAGCGCCTCGACACCATAGGGGCAGATGCCATGCGGCTTGCCGGCCTCCATGATCGCATCGGCGATCGCTTCGCCGTAGCCGGCAGGAACCGCCAGTTCGTAGGCCAGTTCGCCGGAAAACGAGATGCGGAACAACCGGCCCGTCAGCGTGCCGCCGCAGAGCGAGACTTCCTTGGCGCCGAGGAACGGGAAGGCCGCGTCGGACATGTCCTCGTCCACCAGCGTCTGTAGGATCATCCGCGATTTCGGGCCGGCAACGGCAATCTGCGCCCATTGATCGGTCGAGGAGGAGAACTGCACGTCGAGATCGGGCCACAGCGCCTGGGCGCAGAATTCCAGATGGTTCATGACACCGGCCGCATAGGCCGTGGTCGTCGTCATGAAAAAATGGGTTTCGCCAAGACGGCTTGTCGTGCCGTCGTCATAGATCATTCCGTCTTCGCGCAGCATCAGGCCGTATCGCGCCTTGCCGATCGGCAGCTTCAGGAAGGCGTTGCAATAAATCCGGTTGAGGAATTCGGCGGCGTCCTTGCCGAAGATCTCGATCTTGCCGAGAGTGGATACGTCGCAGATCCCGGCGTTCTTGCGGACATTCAGGACTTCGCGGTCGACGCTTTCGCGCCAAGTCGTTTCACCCGCCTTCGGAAACCAGGAGGAGCGGTACCAAAGGCCGGTTTCGACGAAGACTGCGCCGTTCTTCTTGGCCCAGTCGTGCAGCGGCGATTTGCGTACCGGCTGGAAATGCTTGCCCTTGGAAGCGCCGGTCAGCGCGCCGAAGGAGAGCGGCGTATAGAACGGCCGGAACGTCGTGGTGCCGACATCGGCCGGTGAGACCTTTCGCGCTTCGGCGAGAATGCCGATGGCGTTGATGTTCGACAGCTTGCCCTGGTCGGTCGCCATGCCATTGGTGGTGTAGCGCTTGGCAAGCTCGACATGGCCGTAACCTTCGCTGACGGCGAGGCCAAGATCCTTGAGGTGCACGTCGTTCTGATAGTCGACGAAGGCCTTGCCTTTCGATCCGTGGATGCGCCAGAGCGGCTTGGAGACGGTTGCCGTGTCGGCTTTTTCGGCGAAAGCCGCAGCGGCATTCGAGAAGCCAAGTACGTGCAAGGCCGAAGCGGCTTTTCCAGCTCCGTCTGCAAGGCAGGCGTCTATGCTGCCAATGCCTGCGGCAGCGCCCCCGACGGTCAAGCCTTCCTGGGTTTCCGGCGCAAGAAACGCAGCCTTGGCATCGGACCAGAGCGGTTTTGCGCCCCGATGGCAGGCGAGATGAATGATCGGGCTCCAGCCGCCGGACATGCCGAGCGCGTCTGCCGAAATGGTTTCGGGGCGGCCGTTGCTGAGGACGGTCACACCCTTGAGGCTCTTGCCGCCGTTGGCATCGACAATCACCGCGCCGGGCAGGATGCGGGCCTTGCCCGTCCATGTGCGGGCCGCATCCGGGCGGCTGTCGACAATGGCCGTGATCTCAAGACCGGCCGCTTCCAGATCGGCTGCGGTCGCGTAGCCGGAGGCGTCGTTGGTGAAGATGACCGTGCTTTTTCCGGGCGCGATAGCCTGCCGGTTGAGATAGGAGCGCATGGCGCTCGCCATCATCACTCCGGGAATGTCGTTGCCGCCGAACACCAGTGGCCGTTCTTCAGCGCCGGAAGCAAGGATTGCCTGTTTGGCGGCGATACGCCAGATGCGCTCGACCGGCCGGTTCGGGTTCACCGTAGTCGTGTTCTTTTGCACGCTTTCGACAGCACCGAAGACGTTGCCGTCGTACCAGCCAAAGACGGTCGTGCGGGAGAAAATGCGGACGTTCGGCATATCCGCCAGCTCGGCTAGCGTCTGGGCCAGCAGATCGCTCGCGGATTTGCCGCCGATGGGTGTCGTCTCGGACAGCAATGAACCACCGGCTTCAAAACCTTCATCGGCAAGAATGACGCGCGCACCGGCACGGCCTGCGGTCAGAGCGGCGGCGAGACCCGAGGGACCGGCGCCGATCACCAGCAGGTCGCAATGCGCCCAGCATTTTTCGTAGGAATCCGGATCGGGCTGATAGGTGGCACGGCCAAGGCCTGCTGCCTTGCGGACGATCGGCTCGTAGACCTTTTCCCAGAAGGCTGCCGGCCACATGAAGGTCTTGTAGTAGAACCCGGCGCTCAGGAAGGGTGAGAGCAGGCTGTTGACGGCGCCGAGGTCGAAATCGACCGAGGGCCAGCGGTTTTGGCTTTTTGCCGTCAGGCCGCTGTAGAGCTCGACCAGCGTGGCGCGGGTATTGGCCTCGGTGCGTCCGCCTTCACCGATCGTCACCAGTGCATTCGGTTCGGCGGCACCCGCCGTCAGGATGCCGCGCGGGCGATGGTACTTGAAGCTGCGACCGACCAGCTGGCGGCCGTTGGCGAGAAGGGCGGAGGCCAGCGTATCGCCGGCAAAGCCTTGCATCGGCTTGCCGTCGAAGGTGAAATCGAGCGGCTTGGCGCGGTCGATGCGCCCGCCCTTGGAAAGACGGTAGGAACTCATGCGGTCTCTCCCTCAGCGCTGGCATCCGTGACGGTGTAAATTGCGTGGGTCATCGTATCGCGCTCGACCACCAGCCAGCGGCGGCAACCGGATGTATGGTGCCAATGTTCCTTGTGACGTCCGCGCGGATTGTCGCGCAGGTAAACATAAGCGTACCAGGCGTCCTCACCGGCATCCGGTGCCGGGCGGGTGATGCCGGCATCGCCGCGAACGGTGAATTCTTCCTTGGGACGCGGCCCGCAATGGGGGCAGGCGATCAGGCTGGCCATATGAAGTCCTCAATGCAGATTGGGTTGCGAGCCGACGCCCTTTTCATCGATCATCCGGCCGCGCGCGAATCGGTCGAGCCTAAAGGCGCGGCCGGTCTCATGGGGTTCGTTCTTGGCAATCAGATGGGCGTAGCAGAAGCCGGATGCCGGCGTTGCCTTGAAGCCGCCGTAACACCAGCCGGCGTTCAGGTAGAGATTGTCGATATGGGTGCGATCGATGATCGGCGAGCCGTCCATGCTCATGTCCATCACCCCGCCCCAGGACCGCAGAACCCGGACACGTGAGAGGGCCGGGATCATCGCGACGCCGGCCTCGGCGACATGCTCGACGGTCGCCAGATTGCCGCGCTGGGCATAGGAATTGTAGCCGTCGATATCACCGCCGAAGACGAGGCCGCCCTTATCGGACTGCGAAACGTAGAAGTGCCCGGCGCCGAAGGTGACGACATTGTCGATGAACGGTTTCAGTCCCTCGGAGACGAAGGCCTGCAGCACGTGGCTCTCGATCGGCAGTTTCATATCGACCATGTCGGCAACGGTGGTGGAATTGCCGGCCGCCGCCAGCGCCAGCTTGCCGCAACCTATAAAGCCCTGGCTGGTTTCGACGCCGGTGACGCGGCCGTTTTCGCGGCGAATGCCGGTGACTTCACAATTCTGGATGATATCGACGCCGCGCGAATCTGCGCCTCTTGCATAACCCCAGGCCACGGCGTCATGGCGTACCGTGCCGCCGCGCTTCTGCATCAGCGCGCCCTGGATCGGGAAGCGGGCATTGTCGAAATCAAGGAAGGGCAGTATCTGGCGCACGGCGTTGCGGTCGAGCAGATCGGCATCGACGCCGTGCAGCCGCATGGCATTGCCGCGCCGCGTATAGGCGTCGCGCTGGGCATCGGAATGGTAGAGGTTCAGTACTCCGCGTTGGGAAACCATGGCGTTGAAGTTGAAATCCTGCTCCAGCCCCTCCCAGAGCTTCATCGACAGTTCGTAGAACGGGTTGTTGCCCTGCAGCAGGTAGTTGGAGCGAATGATTGTCGTGTTGCGCCCGACATTGCCGGAGCCGATATAGCTTTTTTCCAGCACCGCCACATTGGTGACGCCGAATTCCTTGGCAAGGTAATAGGCCGTGGCCAGACCATGCCCGCCGCCGCCGATGATGATGACGTCATAATGGTTTTTCGGAAGCGGACTGCGCCATGCAGGCTTCCAGCCCGTGTTGCCACGCAGGGCATTCAGAAAAACGGAAAAGGCGGAGTAGCGCATGGCAATGGGATCCCGGTGAACCGCTGTGATCATGACAGGATTGCATTTGGGTACTTGCAGGAAAGAGACGTTTTAAGTCATGATTGGGACATGGTGGCAGATGACCTGAAAAACGTGCAGAAGATCGGCTTTATCCTTATCCCCGGATTTGCGCTGATGTCCTATGCCTCCGCGGCAGAACCGTTGCGCGCCGCCAATCTTCTCGCGGGCCGGGATATTTATGCCTTGACGGCGCATGTTGTCGACGGGGCTGCCGGGATGACCTCTTCGGGCATTCCCGTGCCCGCAACGCCGCTGCCGGGCCGCGGCTCCGGTTTCCATACGGTTTTCGTTTGTGCCGGCGGCACACCGGTCGACTGGAATGTTCCGGCGGTGCTTGCCTGCCTGCGTCAGCTTGCCCGCGACGGCGTGCGCATCGGCGGCATTTCCGGTGGCCCTTATCTGATGGCCGCAGCGGGACTGCTTGAGGATCGCGACTTCACCATTCACTGGGAACACGCCCCTGCACTGATGGAGGCGTTTCCGGGTCTTCTTCCACGCCAAGCGCGCTATGTCCTCGACGGCAACCGCATCACCTGTGGCGGTGGCGTGGCACCGCTCGACATGATGCACGCGCTGATCTCGGAGCGCATGGGATCGGATTTCGCCCGCCGGGTCAGCGACTGGTACCTGCATACCCATGTGGAAAGCTCCGGCGCACCGCAAAGGGGGTCGCTGGCGGAACGCTACGGCGTCAACCATCCGGGCCTTCTCACCGTGCTGGAGAAAATGGAGGCGACGATCGAAGCGCCGCTCGATCGCCAGACCATGGCGGCATTGGCGGGTCTGTCGCCGCGTCATCTCGACCGGCTGTTTTCCAGCCAGATGGGGTCGTCCTTCCTTCTCGAATACCGCAAGCTGCGGCTGGATCATGCCCGGCGGTTATTGCAACAAAGCCCGCTGTCGATCTCGGAAATCGCCTTCGCCACAGGCTTTTCCAGCGCCGGCCATTTTTCGCGCAGCTATCGTGCCGCATTCGGAGAGCCACCGCGCTCCCAGCGACAAAATGGCAGTGCGGGATTGCGCTGAGCGATATTCTTCCCGGTTGAGAAAATTTCACTCTCAGGATAGATTGATCGCCTTGCAATCGGGGGTAGCGCCATATGGCGAAGAAGCAGCCAGTCATTGATATCGGCCGCGTGACGGATGACGAGAAGCCGGCGCTAAAGGCTGCCTTCCTGCAGGATCCGCATGCGCTGCGCGAACCGAAGGAAAACAATCTCGAAATTGCCATTGGTCATGAGGTCCGCGCCTTTCGCAAGAAGCTCGGCATCACCGTCACCGACCTTGCCACCGCCACCGGCATTTCACTTGGCATGCTGTCGAAGATCGAGAACGGCAATATTTCGCCGTCGCTGACGACGCTGCAGTCCCTGTCGCGGGCGCTGGGCGTACCGGTCACGGCCTTCTTCCGCCGTTATGAGGAGCCGCGCAACGCCGTGTTCGTCAAGGCGGGCGAAGGCGTCGAACTGGAACGGCGCGGCACCCGCGCGGGCCACCAGTACAATCTGCTCGGCCATATCGACAACAACACGGCCGGCGTGGTCGTCGAACCCTACCTGATCACGCTGACCGCGGATTCCGACACTTTTCCGGCGTTCCAGCACGAGGGCATGGAGTTTCTCTACATGCTGGAGGGCGAGGTGGTCTACCGCCACGGCGACCGATTGTTCACCATGCAGCCGGGCGACAGCCTGTTCTTCGATGCCGATGCGCGCCACGGCCCGGAGGAACTGGTCAAGCTGCCCATCCGCTACCTGTCGATTATCTCGTATCCGCAGACGCGGAGCAATATCTGACAGCCTTGGTAGCTCAAAATATTGCCTTAAAAGAAAATAACTTTCTTCACAGTTGAAATCCAAAACGGCAACTGATATCCATCTTTTCATCAACGAAACGAAGGATCGTCCCCATGTGCGGAATTGTCGGATTGTTTTTGAAGGACAAGAGCCTGGAACCGCAATTGGGTGCCATGCTGTCCGATATGCTGGTCATCATGACAGACCGCGGGCCTGATAGCGCAGGTATCGCCATCTACGGCGCGCCCTCTGAGGGTCGCGCGAAAATCACCGTCCAATCGGCTGACCCCAAGCAGGATTTCGCCGGGCTTGACGCGCTGTTGAAGCCTGTCGATTCAAGCGTTTCCGTCGAGCTGAAAAGCACGCATGCAGTTATCGAAACAAGTGCTGACAAGGCCTCTGTGGTGCGCGATCTGCTCGCTCAGGAGCGGGCCGGGATCCGGGTCATGGGATCGGGCGACAGCGTCGAGATCTACAAGGAAGTCGGTCTGCCGAAGGATGTGGTCTCCCGTTTCGGCATTCGCGCGATGGGCGGAACGCACGGCATTGGCCATACCCGCATGGCGACGGAATCGGCCGTCACCACGCTCGGCGCCCATCCGTTTTCGACCGGAGCCGACCAGTGCCTGGTGCACAATGGTTCGCTCTCCAACCACAACAACCTGCGCCGCGAGCTGGTGCGCGAAGGCATGACCTTCGAGACGCAGAACGACTCGGAAGTCGCAGCCGCGTACCTCACGGCCGAAATGGCCAAGGGCAAGGATCTCGGCCAGGCGCTGACCAGCGCGCTCGACGACCTCGACGGCTTCTTCACCTTCGTCGTCGGCACCAAGTCCGGCTTCGGCGTGGTGCGTGATCCGATCGCCTGCAAGCCGGCCGTGATGGCCGAAACCGATCAGTATATCGCCTTCGGCTCCGAATACCGGGCCCTCGTCAACCTGCCGGGCATCGAGAATGCCCGCGTCTGGGAGCCGGAGCCTGCCACAGTCTATTTCTGGGATCATGAGAAGGCGGCCTAACCGTGGATGTCAGCGTCAAACGAGAAAGTCTGGAAGCGATGCGCGTATTCGATCTTGCCACCACGCCGCTGCGCGAACTGAATAGCGCGCTTCACACCATTGCCCCCGGCGCCAATGACACCAATTTCGAGGTCGTCAATCCACGCGGCAGCCATGCGGTCGCTGTTGGTATCGATCAGCCGGTCACCGTCGAAGTACGTGGCAGCGTCGGCTATTACTGCGCCGGGATGAACGATGGCGGCGCCGTCACCGTTCATGGTTCGGCAGGTCCGGGTGTTGCGGAAAACATGATGTCGGGCACGGTTGTCATCGAAGGCGATGCCAGCCAGTATGCAGGTGCTACGGGACGCGGTGGCCTGCTGGTCATCAAGGGCAATGCTGCCTCGCGTTGCGGGATCTCGATGAAGGGCATCGATATCGTCGTCCAGGGCAATATCGGCCATATGTCGGCCTTCATGGGCCAGTCGGGTCATCTGGTGGTGCTCGGCAATGCCGGCGATGCGCTGGGCGATTCGCTCTATGAGGCCAAGCTGTTCGTGCGCGGCGAGGTGAAAAGTCTCGGCGCCGACTGCATCCAGAAGGAAATGAAACCAAAGCATCTGAAGCTGCTTGCCGAGCTTCTGGAAAAAGCAGGCATCACGGGTGTCTCTCCGGAAGAATTCAAGCGCTACGGCTCGGCCCGCACACTCTACAATTTCAACATCGATAACGCTGATGCGTACTAAGGCAGGGAACAGTCCATGAGCTATCACAACCCCTATACCCCGCCACGCAAATCAGCGACCTTCGACGATTATACGCTCGCGGAAATCCGCCGCGCGGCGGCAACCGGCATCTACGATATTCGCGGTGCCGGCACCAAGCGCAAGGTTCCACATTTCGACGACCTGTTGTTTCTCGGTGCCTCGATCTCGCGTTATCCGCTGGAAGGCTACCGCGAGAAATGCGACACCTCCGTCGTGCTCGGCGCCCGCCACGCCAAGAAGCCGATCGTGCTGAAGACCCCGATCACCATTGCCGGTATGAGCTTCGGTGCGCTCTCGGGCAACGCCAAGGAAGCGCTCGGGCGCGGTGCGACGATCGCCGGGACATCGACGACCACCGGTGACGGCGGCATGACGGACGAGGAGCGCGGCCACAGCCAGACGCTGGTCTACCAGTATCTGCCGTCGCGCTATGGCATGAACCCGAAGGACCTGCGCCGCGCCGATGCGATCGAGATCGTCGTCGGCCAGGGGGCCAAGCCCGGCGGCGGCGGTATGCTGCTCGGCCAGAAGATTTCCGATCGCGTCGCCAATATGCGCAACCTGCCCAAGGGCATCGACCAGCGCTCGGCCTGCCGTCATCCCGACTGGACCGGCCCGGACGATCTGGAAATCAAGATCATGGAACTGCGCGAAATCACCGATTGGGAAAAGCCGATCTATGTGAAGGTTGGCGGCGCGAGGCCCTATTACGATACGGCCCTTGCCGTGAAGGCCGGTGCCGACGTGGTCGTGCTTGACGGCATGCAGGGTGGCACGGCAGCAACGCAGGACGTCTTCATCGAGAATGTCGGCATGCCGACGCTCGCCTGTATCCGCCCCGCCGTTCAGGCGCTGCAGGATCTCGGCATGCACCGCAAGGTTCAGCTGATCATCTCCGGTGGCATCCGCTCCGGCGCCGATGTGGCCAAGGCCCTGGCGCTCGGTGCCGATGCGGTTGCCATCGGTACGGCCGCGCTGGTTGCCATCGGCGATAACGATCCGCACTGGGAAGAGGAATACCAGAAGCTCGGAACAACGGCCGGAGCCTATGACGACTGGCATGAAGGCAAGGATCCGGCCGGCATCACCACGCAGGACCCGGAGCTTTCCAAGCGCCTCGATCCCGTCGCTGCCGGGCGCCGTCTTGCCAACTACCTCAAGGTGATGACGCTGGAAGCCCAAACGATCGCCAGGGCCTGCGGCAAGAACCATCTGCACAATCTGGAGCCGGAAGACCTCGTCGCACTGACACTTGAGGCTTCCGCCATGGCGCAGGTGCCGCTCGCCGGTACCAGCTGGATCCCAGGCAAGGGAGGCTTCTGACCCGAATATACCTTAGGCCGTTGCACGATCTTAAAAGAGAGGCAGCGGCCTTTTTACGAAAAAGTGTCTGAATAATCCAAAGGGGAACACAGTGACACTCGATCTTGCTAGCTTTGCCAAGGACCGTGGCATCAAATATTTCATGATCAGCTATACCGACCTGTTCGGTGGCCAGCGAGCGAAGCTCGTTCCGACTGAAGCCATTGCCGACATGCAGAAGAACGGTGCGGGTTTCGCCGGTTTTGCCACCTGGCTCGACCTTACGCCCGCCCATCCGGACCTGTTTGCGCTTCCGGATGCCTCCTCCGTGATCCAGCTGCCCTGGAAAAAGGACGTTGCCTGGGTCGCTGCCGATTGCGTCATGGAAGATCAGCCGGTGGACCAGGCGCCGCGCGTCATGCTGAAGCGGCTGATCGCTGAAGCTGCCAAGGAGGGCCTGCGCGTCAAGACCGGCGTCGAGCCGGAATTCTTCCTGATTTCGCCGGATGGCGGCAAGATTTCCGACGAGTTCGATACCGCCGAAAAGCCCTGCTACGATCAGCAGGCCGTCATGCGCCGCTATGACGTGATCGCCGAAATCTGCGACTACATGCTCGAACTGGGCTGGAAGCCCTACCAGAACGACCATGAGGATGCGAACGGCCAGTTCGAGATGAACTGGGAATATGACGACGCGCTGCAGACCGCCGACAAGCACTCGTTCTTCAAGTTCATGGTGAAGACCGTCGCCGAAAAGCACGGCCTTCGCGCCACCTTCATGCCAAAGCCCTTCAAGGGGCTGACCGGCAACGGCTGCCACGCGCATATCTCGGTGTGGGATCTGGACGGCAAGACCAATGCCTTTGCCGACAAGGAAATGCCGTTCGGTCTTTCAGCGCAGGGCAGGACCTTTCTCGGCGGCATCATGAAGCACGCGTCGGCACTTGCTGCGGTGACCAACCCGACGGTCAATTCCTACAAGCGCATCAACGCGCCGCGCACCATTTCCGGTGCCACCTGGGCGCCAAACACGGTGACGTGGACGGGCAACAACCGCACGCACATGGTCCGCGTTCCAGGCCCTGGCCGGTTTGAGTTGCGTCTGCCGGATGGTGCGGTCAATCCGTATCTGCTGCAGGCGATCATCATCGCTGCAGGCTTGAATGGCATCCGCAACAACGCCGATCCGGGCCGCCACTGGGACATCGACATGTACAAGGAAGGCCACACCGTTACCGGTGCACCGTTGCTGCCCTTGAACCTGCTCGATGCGCTGAGGGAGTACGACAAGGACGAGGAGCTGAAGGCGACGCTCGGCAAGAGTTTCTCCAGCGCCTACCTGAAGCTCAAGCATCAGGAGTGGAATGCCTACGCATCGCATTTCACCGACTGGGAACGGCAGACGACGCTCGATATCTGAGCGTCAAGCCACGTTCCAAGATCAGAAGAGACGGCATGGCCTGTTCCTGCTATCCGATGTCGCGAAACGGATGGACGGGCAGGCCAGCGCCGCGCTAGCTTCCGTTCCACGATGCTGGGCCGGGAGGGCCAGCCAAGACCCAAAGCGAAAGACTGAAACCGATGAAGAGCTACGTTCTGACCGTATCGTGCAAATCCACCCGTGGCATCGTCGCGGCGATCACCGGCTATCTGGCCGACGAGGGCTGTTACATCACCGACAGNNGAGGCGGTAAAGACGCGCTTCGGCATGGTCGCCGATATCCTCGACAGCGAGCATCGGATGAAGGTGCTGTTGATGGTGTCGCGCTTCGGTCATTGCTTGAACGACCTGCTCTACCGCTGGAAGATCGGCGCGCTGCCGATCGAGATCGTCGGCGTCGTCTCCAACCATTTCGAATACCAGAAGGTCGTCGTCAATCATGACATCCCGTTCCATCATATTCCGGTGACCAAAGCCAACAAGCCGCAGGCCGAAGCGCGGATCATGGACGTGGTCGAGCAGACCGGCACCGAACTGATCGTGCTGGCCCGCTACATGCAGATCCTGTCGGACCAGATGTGCAGCAAGATGTCGGGCAAGATCATCAATATCCACCACTCGTTCCTGCCGTCGTTCAAGGGTGCCAATCCCTACAAGCAGGCCTATGAGCGCGGCGTCAAGCTGATCGGTGCGACGGCGCATTACGTTACGGCCGACCTCGACGAGGGTCCGATCATCGAGCAGGACATTGCCCGCATCACGCATGCACAGTCGGCCGAGGACTATGTCTCGATCGGCCGCGATGTCGAAAGCCAAGTGCTGGCCCGGGCCGTGCACGCCCATATCCACCACCGCACCTTCATTAACGGCAACCGCACCGTGGTGTTTCCGGCAAGCCCGGGAAGCTATGCGTCCGAGCGCATGGGTTGAGCCTTCAGCCTTTTCATTGCCTTTCTTCGCATCCCCGAAGGCCGCGTGCGTTCGGGGATGTTTTGTATCTGGAGACACGTCGTGAGGGTCAAACCGGCGGCGCGATTTCGATTGGCGTACCATCGGAAAAACGGCTGAAGCGGAACGGGGTGGGATCGACGATCGGCGTGGTCCCCATGACCAGATCGGCGGTAAGACGACCGGCGCCCGGACCGATACCGAAACCGTGGCCCGAAAATCCTGTCGCGATAACCAGGCCGGGAAGGCTGTCGAGAGTGGAAATGACCGGGACTGCGTCCGGTGTGACGTCGATAAGGCCGGCCCAGATTTGCTCCACCTTCGCGTCACGCAGGACCGGCAGGGCTTCCGTGGCCGCCCGCAAAGCGTTCAAGGCGGATCTGCCATCCGGCTTCGGGTCGAGAATACGATGACGTTCGAATGCGCCGGGCCGCTCGAGGGGGACCGCAGAAATTTCGAACAGTTCGCTCCAACTTTGGGCACTCAGACCCAGCTGCACTGCCTCGCCTTCGGCCTTTCGGGCAGGCTGAAAATCCCGGAAAAAAGCAAAGCTGTCCGGCACCAGCGCGTGCATGTTGATGCCGCCATTGGCGATGGTGTAGCCGCCGTCGAGGCGTTTCCGATAGGCATAGGTTGCGGTGGCACCTGCGCCATCTGGGCCCCGGTTCACCGCGCTGGTGCGCAGCACCGAGTTGCGCACTTTCAGTTGCGGCAGCCGGATGCCGAGACCCTTGCAGAACAGACGCGACCAGGCGCCGCCGGCAAGCACGACAGCGGAGGTTTCGATGCGGCCCTTCTCGGTGATCACAGCGCTGATGCGCCCGGCACTTTTTTCGATGCCGCGTACGGCGCAGCCGGTCAGGATACGGGCACCGGCCCGGCGCGCGCCGGTGGCAATCGCCGGCACTGCCTTTTGCGGTTCGGCGCGGCCGTCACTTGGTGTATAGAGCGCGCCCTTGTATCGCCGCCCGGCGCCCAGCATCACGGAAGCCGTCTCGTCGGGCCCAATCTGGCGTGTGTCGAGGCCATGTGCTTGAGCCAGTTTCAGCCAGGCATCGCGATTGGCGATATCCGTTTCCGTCTCGGAGATGTAGGCAATCCCCGAACGATGAAATCCGGTGTTTCCGCCAATACGCGCGTCCAACCCGTCCCAGATTTTCAAGGCCTCGATCGCCAGCGGAATTTCGCGCCGGTCGCGGCCCATGACCCGGACCCAGCCCCAGTTGCGGCTGGACTGTTCGCCGCCGAGAACGCCTTTTTCGCAGAGCACGACATCGACGCCGCGCTCTGCAAGGAACAGCGCCGTACTCACCCCGACAATGCCGCCGCCGATGATGACGACATCGGCTTTTTTCGGCAGGGCGTGGTCGGTTTCACTGTGGTCGAGGATAGGGCCGGGCATGGAGAGGGTTCCGAGCATCGAAGAAAGATATCTCCGATGTGCACGCTGTGGTGCCGTTGTTCAAGTCGCAAAGACTGGCCGCTGAGCGGGGCCAATGCCTTCCCGTCAGGCGGGCAGAGTGAAAGCGTCGCTCTCGCCTTCGACCAGGTCTTCCGGCCAGACTTTGCGAAGCTCCGCATCCGGATAGAAATGGCTGAAGGCCGGCATGGTGGCGAGCAATGCTTCTGCGAGCGCGATGCCGAGATCGCGCCGCGACAGCGTGAAGCCGGTGAGGCTTGGCGACAGGAAATGCGATTGCGGGCTCTGGCGGCCGATGATGGCGATGTCGCGTCCGGGTTTGAGGCCGGCTTCGCTCATGCCGCGATAGAAGCCGATGGCGATGGTCTCGTTGACCAGAAGGATCGCCGTTGGCCGGTCCTTCATGGCCAGCAGTTGCTGGGCGACATGATAACCCCCTGCCTCGTTCGGCTTTGAGCTGAAGACGAGATCGGGATCAAGCGTCAATCCATGCGCGGCAAGCGCCTTGGCGCTTTGGTCGACGAAGAGATGGCCGAGGTTGATGTCGTCATGCGGCCTTGTCACGGCGATCCGGCGATGGCCTTTCGCCACCAGCCGGTCGATCGAGATCTGCGCCATGCCTTCGAAATCGAGATCGAGCCAGGGCTGGCCGACATCCGTCAGGCTGCGGCCGAGCGTGACGAAGGGGATCTTGCGCTTGGCGAGAAACTCGAAGCGCGGATCGTTTCGCTGGGTTGCCGATAGAATGAGACCATCGGCGAAGCCTCGGGCGACGACGCGGCGGAGATAGTCATCGGGGTCTTCCTCCGACGAGCAGAGCAGGGCCACCAGATCGAGACGATGGCGGGCAAACACCGTCTGGACGCCATCGAACACGCTCATGAAGAACGTATCGCCCTGGCCGGTGATCTCGGTGCCAGTCTGCATCATGAAGCCGATGATATTGGTGGTGCCCTGGCGCAGGCTGCGGCCGGATTGGTTGGGCACATAGCCGAGTTCGGCAGCGGCTTCGAGGACCTTGCGGCGCGTTTCCTCGTTGACATCCGGCCGGCCGTTGAGGGCGCGCGAAACGGTGCCGATGGAAATATCCAGATGTTGTGCAAGCCTGCGTATGCCGGTCATTTCAGCTGCTTTCAACGCGTGATTTCGGTGATCCGATGTCCATCTATTGACACGTTTCAAAAATCGTTCATAGTTCCGTAAACGTTTACGGTGGTCGAAAAGGAGCGAAAACCGTAGGTTTTGAGGAGGAGAATCCCATTTTGCGTGCAGTTCTGTGCGGGTGCGGAGCCATGGCCAAAGGCTGGCTCAAGGCGATCGCTGAAAACCCTGAAATTCGCTCGGCGGTTGACGTCGTGGGCTTGGTCGACGTCAATCCGGCGGCGGCAAAAACGCTTGCTGATGCGTTCGATCTGAAGGATGCCATCGTCGGCTCCGATCTTGCTGATGTCCTGGCAAAGACCTCTGCCGATATCGTCTTCGACGTCGTCATCCCGTCTGCCCGCCACGATGTGGTGGGAACGGCGCTCGCTCATGGTTGCCACGTGCTCAGCGAAAAGCCGATGGCGGCGTCGATCGAAGCGGGCCGTTCGCTGATTGCTCAGGCCGAGGCGGCCGGGAAAATTCATGCCATCGTCCAGAACCGCCGGTTCATCTCAGGCATTCGCCGTATCCGCCGTCTGGTGGAAAGTGGTGCGCTCGGCGAGCTGACGGCCATTCATTGCGATTTCTTCATCGGCGCGCATTTTGGCGGGTTCCGTGAAGAGATGGACAATGTGCTGCTGCTCGATATGGCGATCCACACATTCGACGCCGCCCGCTTCGTCGCCGACAAGGTTCCGGTGGCTGTCTATTGCCACGAAAGCAATCCGCCTGGCTCCTGGTACGCGCATGGCGCGGCCGCCAATGCGATTTTCGAATTTTCCGATGACGTGACCTTCACCTATCGCGGTTCCTGGTGCGCCGAAGGGGCCAATACCAGCTGGGAAAGCCAATGGCGGATCATCGGCACCAAGGGCACGCTGCTCTGGGACGGTGCCGACAGTTTCCAGACCGGCGTTGTCGCAGGAACCGAAGGCTTCTTCCGCCCGACCGAGGCCATCGAAGTGCCGCAACCGGCAAACGAGGCGCAGACCCACGGTCATGCCAGTGTGATCGCAGACTTTCTCACCGCCATCCGGACCGGCGCTAAGCCGGAGACGGTCAGCAACGACAATATCAACAGCCTTGCCATGGTGTTTGCGGCGATCGAGAGCGCCCGCACCAGGCAGCGCGTGACTCTATGAACAGGACAGTTTTCATGAGCAATCCGGCAAAAGCCATCCGCATCGGCACCATGATCAGCGCATCCGCAGGCAAGGCGGCCGACCGCATCGGCAAGGTTGCCGACATGGGCTTCGAAAGTTTTGAGCCCTTCTTCTGGCAGACGACCAACGGCCAGGACCTGGCCGAACTCGGCAAGCGTTGCATTGAGGCGATCGGTGATCGCGACATTACGATTTCGACGCTCGGCATGTTCGGTAATCCGCTGGAAACGACCGACATCGACCGCGACACGCTGCAGGGCTGGAAGGACTGCATCGACAACGCCCGTCACTTCGGCGCCACCTGCGTTGCCGGTTTTACCGGCCGCATCCGCAACAAGCCGCTAACCGACAGCCTGCCGCGCTACAAGGAAATCTGGAGCGAGCTTGCCAAGCGCGCTGCCGACAAGGGCGTGAAGATCGCGTTTGAGAATTGCGCCATGGATGGCAACTGGGCAAGCGGCGACTGGAATATCGCCCATAATCCGGACTCCTGGGAATTGATCTTCAACGAGACGCCGGATGACAATATCGGGCTCGAATGGGAGCCTTGCCACCAGATGGTCTATCTCATCGATCCACTGCCGCAGATCCGCAAATGGGCTAAAAGGATCTTTCACGTGCACGGCAAGGACGCGACCATCCGCTGGGACGTCATCCGCGAGCACGGCATTTTCGGCAAGGAAAAGTTCGTGTTCATGCGCACGCCGGGCTTTGGCGATACCAACTGGACGGACGTGATTTCCGAGCTGCGGCTTGCCGGCTGGTCCGGCTCGATCGACATCGAAGGCTGGCATGATCCGGTCTATCGCGATGCGCTGGAGATGACCGGACAGGTTCATGGCCTCAATTACCTGAAAGCTTGCCGGGGCGGCGACTTTGTCGTCGATCCCGCCTGATTGACCAGGCTTGCCCGCTATTCGCGCGGCCTGACAGACTGAAATGGACTGAAGAAGGCCGGCATGGAGGATGACGGCCGACAGGATAACCACAAGGAGGAAAATTATGGGTATCCGCAAATATGCAGTCATTGGTGCGCTGGCGCTGGCAGGCGTCTCGATGTTCGGTCTTTCCGCCAAGGCGGAAGATGTGAAGCTGACAGTCTGGTCGCTTGACCGCGACATCCAGCCGGCACCGCATCTGGTGGCCGATTTCAACAAGCTCAACAACGGCATCCAGATCGAGTACCGCCAGATCCAGTTCGACGATGTGGTGAGCGAAGCGATGCGCGCCTATTCGACCGGACAGGCACCGGATATCATTGCCATCGACAATCCGGAACACGCGCTGTTTTCATCGCGCGGCGCCTTTCTCGATTTGACCGACATGATCTCGAAATCGACCGTCATCAAGCCGGAGAATTATTTCCCCGGCCCGCTGAAATCGGTCGAGTGGGACGGCAAATATTACGGCGTGCCGAAGGCGACCAACACGATCGCACTCTACTACAACAAGGACATGTTCAAGGCGAAGGGGCTCGACCCGAACAAGCCGCCGCAGACCTGGGACGAGCTGGTCGAGGACGCGCGCAAGCTGACCGACCCGACCGCCAACGTCTATGGTCTCGCGTTCTCGGCCAAGGCCAACGAGGAAGGCACGTTCCAGTTTCTGCCCTGGGCGCAGATGGGCGGCGGCAGCTATGAGAACATCAATTCCGAAGGTGCCGTGAAGGCGCTGACGGTCTGGAAGACGATCATGGACGAGAAGCTCGCTTCGCCGGATACGCTGACCCGCGGCCAGTGGGATTCCACCGGCACGTTCAATTCCGGCAATGCCGCCATGGCGATCTCCGGTCCGTGGGAACTCGACCGCATGTCGCAGGAAGCGAAATTTGACTGGGGCGTGACGCTGCTGCCGGTGCCGCAGGAGGGTGCCGAGCGTTCCTCCGCCATGGGCGATTTCAACTGGGCCATCTTTGCCTCGACCAAGCATCCGGAAGAAGCCTTCAAGGCGCTTGAATATTTCGCCTCGCAGGATGACAAGATGTTCAAGAACTACGGCCAGCTTCCGGCCCGTTCCGACATCGCCATCCCGGCCACAGGTCAGGCCCTCAAGGATGCCGGCCTCAAGGTGTTCCTCGAACAGCTGAAATACGCCAAGCCGCGCGGCCCGCATCCGGAATGGCCGAAGATCTCCAAGGCGATCCAGGATGCCATCCAGGCGGCGCTGACCGGCCAGTCGAGCCCGAAGGACGCGCTTGATCAGGCAGCCGAGAAGATCAAGGCTGTGCTGGGTTAAACTTGGCGGCTTCTCTCTTCTCCCCGGCGGGGAGAAGATGCCCAACGGGCAGATGAGGGGGCTAGAGGAGCGACAGCGACGAGTGGTTTTCATGAAAAGCCAGTAATTGACGGCTGCGCGTGCCACCCCCTCATCCGGCCCTTCGGGCCACCTTCTCCCCGCAGGGGAGAAGGGAAAATAGCCGATGGCCATGCGCCATCATCATTTCCTCCCGGAAGGGGTTGTCTCTCGCGAGAATGCGCCAGGCAGCCCCGTTCGGAGCATCGGAGGCCCCATGAAGAGGCTGCTTTCCAGCATCCGCGATGGCAACGGTTTCGATATCGTGCTCGTCGCCTTTCCGCTTGGTTTTCTGTTCCTGATGGCGGGCCTGCCGCTGCTCTACAATATCCTGATGAGTTTCCAGGAAGTCGACATGTTCAGCCTTGGCACGTTCCTGCGGCCGTTTGTCGGCTTCAAGAACTATCAGGACCTGTTCGCTCTGCCGGAGACATGGCCGATCCTTGGGAATACGGCGATCTTCGTCATTGGCTCGATTGCCGGCCAGTTCCTGATCGGCTTCGGGCTGGCGCTGTTCTTCTGGGTGAATTTTCCCGGTGCTTCGTGGCTGCGAGGCCTGTTCCTGGTGTCCTGGGTGATGCCCGGCCTCGTCGTCGGCGCCATCTGGAACTGGATTCTGTCAGGCGATTTCGGCGTGTTGAATTTCATGCTGAGGGAAACCGGCATCATCTCGGGCAATATCTTCTGGCGCTCCGACCCCAACTACTCGCTCTATGCCGTGATCATGGCCAATGTCTGGCTGGGCACAGCCTTCAACATGATCCTGCTGTCCGTCGGTCTCGCGAGCATTCCCGGCGATCTCTACGAGGCAGCCGAACTCGATGGCGCCAATGCCTGGCAGCGCTTCTGGACGATCACCCTGCCGATGATGCGCTCGACCATCGGCGCCATCATCTCGCTGGGCTTGATCTTCACGCTGCAGCAATTCGACCTGTTCGCCGCGATCACCTCGGGCGGACCGAACAATTCGTCCAACGTCACGCAATATTGGGCCTGGGACCTGTCGTTCCGGCAATATGACTTCGCCAAGGGAGCGACGATTTCGGTCATCATGATCGTCTTCGTGATGTTCGCCTCGGTCGTCTATGTCCGCTCTACACGTCACGAGGTGCGCGGATGAGCGATACCAACCGCAATCGCCTGATGCTGGTCATCGCTCTCGTCATGGCGGCGATCTATCTGTTTCCGCTCTACTGGATGTTCATCACGGCCTTGAAGAGCGGCTCGGAGATGTTTGCGACGCCGCCGAGCTTCTGGCCGTCGGAGCCGCAATGGAGCACCTATGCCTTTGTCTGGGAAAGCCGGGGCATGGGCCGCTATTTGTGGAACTCGCTGATCATCGCCTTCGGCTCGGTCACCCTGATCACCGTGCTTGGCGTCGGTTGCGCCTATGTGCTGGCGCGCTACCGCAATGTTTGGGTGGATATCGGGCTGTTCCTGATCCTGATGCTGCAGGTCCTGCCGGCATCGCTGATGATCACGCCGATCTTCGTCGGCTTCTCGCAGCTCGGCATGCTCAACTATCCGCGCCTGGCAGTCATCATCGCCATTGCCGCCAAAAGCATGCCGTTCTTCGTCGTTCTGGTACGGGCCACCTTCATGGCGGTGCCGCAGGAACTGGAGGAGGCGGCGCTGGTCGATGGCAATTCGCGTGTCGGTGCCTTCTTCAACATCGTGCTGCCGCTTGCCCGGAACGGCATCCTCGTCAGTGCCATCCTCATCTTCATGCAGGCTTTCGGCGAGTTCGTCTATTCGAAGTCGATCATCCAGGCGGTGGAACTGCAGCCCGCCAGCGTTGGTCTCAACTCGTTCATGGGGCCAAACACCAATGAATGGAACAACATCATGGCCTATGCCACGATCTATGTGACCCCCATCCTCGCCATCTTCGTGCTGTTGCAGCGGCGCATCGTCTCCGGCCTTACTTCGGGAGCCATCAAATGACCAAGCAGATCGAGCTCTCGGGCGTCAACAAATATTACGGGGCCTTCCATGCCCTCAAAAACATCGAGCTCAGCATCGAAAAGGGCAGCTTCGTCGCGCTCGTCGGCCCGTCCGGTTGCGGCAAGTCCACGCTGCTGCGCTCGCTGGCTGGGCTTGAAAGCATCTCCACGGGCGACCTGAAGATCGCCGGCGAGCTGATGAACAACGTGCCGCCGCGCAAGCGCGACATTGCCATGGTGTTCCAGTCCTATGCGCTCTATCCGCATATGACGGTGGAGCAGAACCTCACCTATAGCCTGCGTATCCGCGGTGTCCCGAAAGCGCAAGCCAAGAAGGCCGCCGAGGAAGTGGCGGCGACGACGGGGCTTTCGCAGCTTCTCGGCCGCTATCCCCGCGAATTGTCCGGCGGCCAGCGCCAGCGCGTCGCGATGAGCCGGGCGATCATCCGCGATCCCAAGGCGTTCCTGTTCGACGAGCCGTTGTCCAACCTCGATGCGGCTCTGCGCGTCCATATGCGCAAGGAAATCCGCACCCTGCACGACCGGCTGGGCGCGACGTCCGTGTATGTCACGCATGACCAGATCGAAGCGATGACCATGGCCGATCATGTCGTGGTGATGAAGGATGGCGTTATCGAGCAGCAGGGCGCGCCGCTCGAACTTTACGACCGGCCGGCCAACAGGTTTGTTGCCGGTTTCATCGGCTCACCGGCGATGAATTTCGTGCCGGCCGTGGTCGGGGAGGACGGCCGTTCGCTGGCGGTCGATGTCGGTGAAAAGCAGACCATCGTTCTCGACCGCCAACTGCAGCCCGGCCGCAAGGTGACGGCAGGTCTGAGGCCCGAACACCTGCATTTCGTCGAGCCGGGGCAGGGTGTCTTCCGCCTGCCGGTCGGCATCGTCGAAAGCACCGGCTCGGCGACCTATATCACCACCTCCACCGCTGCGGAGGTGACGATCGTCGAGACGTCGCGCAGGCAGGTGAAAACCGGCGATGTTATCGATGTTTCGATTCGTCCGGCCGACGTGCATGTGTTCGATGGCGAGACTGGATTGAGGGTCTGAAGGCGGCGAACATTCTGGAGTGAAGGCGGTGCTATACATCGGCAGGCGGGCGCGATAATCTTTTATCGATCCAGCCAGGGCACGTAGAACCGTATGACACAGACAAATCCCAGCAGTCTCCACCCCGTTCTGCGGGTGGATTTCCCCCATTCCGAACGGTTGGGCCGGGGCAAGATCGAACTGCTGGAGCATATCAGGGAGACCGGATCGATCTCGGCTGCCGGCCGTGCGATGGATATGTCCTACCGCCGGGCCTGGCTTCTGGTCAGCGCGCTCAACAGCATGTTCAAGCAGGAAGCGGTGGAATCGCAGCGTGGCGGGAAGCAGGGCGGCGGCGCGGTTTTGACGCCCTTCGGCGAGGAATTGATCCGTCAGTTCCGCGCGATGGAGGAGAAGGCACAGGCTGCGCTGGCGTCCGAACTGGCGTGGCTTCAGGACAATCTCAGCGTCAGTTCGCCGGTAATCAGAGATCCAGAGCCACGCTCTTGATGATCGCGTGAACCGGTTTACCGGCATGCAGTCCGAGCATATCACGCGAGAGGGTCGTTACACGCGAAACGATCGTCACGTCACCACAATCCAGCCGGATATCCACCATGCCCTGCGCCGGTTCGCCGATCGCGATGATCGTGGCTGCGAGAATATTGAGTGCGCTTAATCCTTCCGGCCGGCTGGTTGCCAGCATGACGTCGCGGGCGGCTACCTGCAGGCGAACGCGCTTGCCGATGGGGGCATTCAGATGCGGCACACGGATTTCAACCTTTCCGGCGCGGATAACTGTTATCTGGTGCTCCGTGTCCATAGCTCCGACGATGCCGTCAATCACCGCACCGGCTTCCCGCCGGCTGATGGTCGACGAGGGCTGGCTGAGAATGGTTGCCGCATCGCCCGAGGCGCTGACGCGGCCGTTTTCCAGAATGATGACCTTGGTTGCCAGGCGGGCGACTTCGGCGACGGAGTGGCTGACATAGATGATCGGAATATCTGCCTCATCGCGCAGCCGTTCCAGATAGGGCAGGATCTCCGCCTTGCGCTCCTCGTCGAGGGCGGCCATCGGCTCATCCATCAGCAGCAAGCGCGGGTTGGACAGCAGGGCCCGGCCAATGGCGATACGCTGCTTTTCGCCGCCGGAGAGATTGGCCGGCGCACGGTCTAGCAAGGCACCGACGCCGAGCAGATCGACGACCCGGTCGAAATCGGCTCCGTCATGGCTGCGGCGGGCAAACCACCGGCCGTAGTCCAAATTGCGCCGGACGCTCAGATGCGGAAAGAGCCGTGCCTCCTGAAAGACATAACCGAAGCGGCGTTTGTGTGCGGGCACGAAAACCCGCTGGCTTTCGTCGAAGAGTACATCGCCATTGTAGGTCAGAGACCCGCTCTCAGGCCGCATCAGCCCGGCGATGATGTTGATCAGCGAGGTCTTGCCGGATCCCGAGCGTCCGAAGAGGGCGGTGACGCCCTTGTCTGCGGTGAAGGCCGCTTCGACGCAAAACGCGCCGAGCCTGTGGCGGATATCGACCTTGAGGCTCATGCCGCATCCATTTTCTTCGCCGCGAGGTTTGCGAGAACTTCCGAAACCATCAGGGCGGCCATGGAAATGACAATGGAAATCAAGGTCAGGCGAAACGCGCCGGCATCGCCGCCGGGAACCTGGGTAAAGGTATAGATCGCCGAAGATAGTGTCTGGGTTTCGCCAGGAATGTTGGAGACAAAGGTGATTGTCGCGCCGAATTCGCCCATCGCCTTGGCGAAAGCGAGCACCATGCCGGCAATGATGCCCGGCAATACCAGCGGCAGCGTGACGGTAAGGAAGACCCAGAACGGTCCGGCGCCCAGTGTCGATGCCGCCTGTTCCAGCCGCCGGTCAACGGCCTCGATCGACAGGCGGATGCTGCGCACCATCAACGGAAAAGCCATGACCGCGCAGGCAAGAGCCGCACCCGTCCAGCGGAAGGAAAAGACGATGCCGGTATATTCGGCCAGAAATGCGCCGATCGGGCCGCGCTTGCCAAACAACACAAGAAGGAGAAAGCCGGTAACGACCGGTGGCAGGATCAGGGGAAGATGAACCACGCCGTTGAGGATGGATTTTCCCCAGAAACGGCCGCGCGCCAGGAGCATGGCGATGCCGATGGCGAAGGGCAGGCTGACGATCATAGCGACGAAGGATACGCGCAGGCTGAGGCGAATTGCCGTCCATTCCGCTTCGCTTAAAGCCAACCAGTCCAAATGCCTATGCTCCGTCCCCGACGGCCTGACGATATGCGCTCCATCCATTGGCGGATAGAGCGCATCGCAGTCATATTTCGAGGTGGTCCTACTTCAGACCGATCTTACTTCAGGATGGTAAAGCCCTGGGCTTCGAACAGCGCGGCTGCCTTGGCAGACTTGACGAAGTCGACATAGGCGGCTGCGTCGGGGTTCTTGCTGTCGGCCGTGACCGCGATTGGGTAGACGATCGGCGGATGGCTGTCTTCCGGGAAAGTACCGGCGATCGTCACGCCTTTGTCTGCGGCCGCATCCGTCTGGTAGACGATGCCGTAGGGAGCCTCGCCCTTGGAGACGAGCAGAAGCGCTGCACGGACGTTTTCGGCACCAGCGACATTCTTTTCGACCGACGGCCAGATTCCGAGCTTTTCAAGTGCCGCCTTGCCGTATTTGCCGGCAGGTACGGAATCGACTGCGCCCATGGCGAGCTTTTCGTCGCCGAGCAGTGTCTTCAGATCAAGGCCCTGCTTGATATCGACTGGGGCGGCGTCCTTTTTGCCGGTGACCAGCACGATGCGGTTGCCGAGCAGGTTGGCGCGGGTGTCATCCTTGATCAACTTCTTTTCGGCAACGTAATCCATCCAGGCAAGGTCCGCGGAGATGAAGACGTCGGCCGGTGCGCCGGATTCGATCTGCTTGGCGAGGGCCGAGCTTGCGGCATAGGAAACGGTGGTTTCCTTGCCGGCTTCCTTCTGCCATTCGGCATTGACGGCATCGAGCGCATTCTTGAGGCTTGCCGCAGCAAAGACAGTGACCTTTTCGGCTGCGAGCGCCGGCTGGGCGAGCGAGGCGCCGCCGATCCAGAGCGCGATGGCGGCAGTTCCGAGAAATTTCAGCAAGGTTCGACGTTCGGTGCGCATGCGGTTCCCCCATTGGTTTCGAGATATCCCTGTAGATATAACGGTGTAGTAAGATTGACCAGCGTTATATTGATCAAAATATATTGAAACTCATTCGCCGTGGTTTGCAGCTTGATGCTTGTCATCAGTGGGACTGGCGTTAAATTCGGCCGCGCAAGCTTGATGGAAATGGACGGGGTAGGAACGCGATGGAATCGAATGTGAAGATCGAGGAAAGCTGGAAAGCGGCTCTGAACGCGGAATTTTCCAGCCCCTATATGGCCGCGTTGAAAAAATTCCTGGTAGAGGAAAGAAATGAGGGAAAGCAGATTTTTCCCAAGGGACCGGAGTATTTTCGCGCGCTGGACCTGACGCCGCTCGACAAGGTGCGCGTCGTCATCTTGGGCCAGGACCCCTACCATGGTGAAGGACAGGCGCATGGGCTATCGTTCAGCGTCAGGCCGGGCGTGCGCTCGCCGCCATCCCTGGTGAACATCTACAAGGAATTGCAAGGCGATCTCGGCATTCCGCCAGCCCGCCATGGCTTTCTGGAAAGCTGGGCGCGGCAGGGCGTTTTGCTGCTCAACAGCGTGCTGACGGTCGAGCGGGCACTGGCGGCATCGCATCAGGGCAAGGGCTGGGAGAAGTTTACCGATGCTATCATTCGTGCAGTCAACGATCAGGAACATCCGGTCGTCTTCATTCTATGGGGATCCTATGCGCAGAAGAAGGCGGCTTTCGTCGACCAGTCGCGCCATCTGGTGCTCCGCTCACCGCATCCGTCGCCTCTGTCTGCCCATAACGGTTTTTTCGGCACCAAACCCTTTTCCAAGGCCAATGATTTTCTGGTCTCGAAGGGTCGTCAACCGATCGATTGGGCTCTGCCCGCAAATCCAGAAATTCCGGCTTAGGTGAGTGTCTGGGAGGAAGGCGGCTCGGGTTTCCTGGCATTGCGCCAGGCGACGATGCTTTCGCGCCAGACGGTGAAAATGCCGGCGCAGACGACGATCACCGAGCCGAGGATCATATTGAGGTTCAGCGTCTCGCCGAAGACAGAGACGCCGATGATCGAGGCAAAGACCAGCTGGAGATAGGTCAGAGGTTGGACCTCAGCGGCGTCCAACAGCTCATAGGCTTTGATCAGGAAGAAATGGCTGGTCGTTCCGGTAATGCAAAGCATCAGCATCCAGGCCCAGTCCTGTGGGGCGAGCGCCGTCCAGTAGAAAGGCCCGACAAGAGTGATCGCAACGGCGCCGGCAACGCCGGTATAAAAGAAGCTGGTCATGGCGCTGTCGTCGCGGCTCACCAGCCGGGTCGAGATGACGTAGATGGCAAAGATCATGGCCGATGAGATCGGAATGAGAAAATTGATATCGAAGCTGCTGTCGTCCGGTTTCAAAATCAGCAGCACGCCCAGCAATCCGACGATGATCGCTGTCCAGCGCCGCCAGCCGACGCGCTCGCCGAGCAACGGCATGGAGAGTAGCGCGACGAACAGGGGCCCGGAGGAAAAAATCGCCTGCGAATGGGCAAGCCCGACCCGTGAGAACGAGATGATAACGATGACGATCTGTGCGACCAGCAGGATGCCGCGAAGGATTTGCAGTACCGGACGTTTCGTCCTTGCGGTGACGGATAATCCGCCACGCGAACGGGCCGCCAGCGCGATGGCGAACGCGGCAAAGGCCCAGTAGCGGATCATGGTGATGAAGACCGGAGGGTAGAGACTGCCCAGATGCTTGGAAATCGCGTCCTGTATCGAGAAGATGACAAGGGCAAGCAGGACGAAGATATAGCCGGTACGCTTCGAGGTCATGACATTGGTCATACACCGGCGTTGCCGGAGGCGGCCACGCGATTTTCGCGGCGCAGCACTGTTTGTTTCAAACCGGCGCTTTCCGGCAACACGGCGGTGATCGGCACCGCCGTGTTGCTTGTCTGGATCAATCCTCGCGGAACGTATGCTGTATCTGTTCGGTCAGCGGTTTCGCGAGATAGGAGATGACAGTACGATCGGCGATCTTGATGAACACCTCGGCCGGCATGCCGGGATAAAGGGTCAGACCCTTCAGACCTTTCAGGCTCTCGGACGTCGGTTTGATGCGCAGCGGATAGTAGGTCATGCCGGTGCGCTGGTCGGTCACGAGGTCCGGGGCGATGGTGACGACTTCCGCTTCGACGATCGGCGTGGTGCGCTGGTTGAAGGCGCTGAAGCGGACCTCCACCGGCTGGCCGAGACGAATCTGGTCGATATCATGCGTGGCGATCTTGGCTTCGACCGTCAGGCCATCAGCGCCGGGGACGACAAGCATCAGGACTTCGCCGGGGTTGATGACGCCGTTCACGCTGTGCACGGCCAGCTGATAAATCCGGCCGTCGAGCGGCGCGCGAATGTCGATGCGCTTCAGCTGGTCCATGGCGGCGACGCGGCGATCTTCGTACTCGGCGATCTTGCCCTCGACATCCGTCAGTTCCTTGGCGTTCTCGGTGCGGCGGTCCTCGTCGAGCTGCAAGATCTGCAGGTCGATCTCGCTCGACTTGCCGGCAGCCTGTGCACGGGCCGCGATGCGGGCGCCGCGATCGCCTTCCAACTGGGCGCGGTCACGCTTCAGCTCGGTCAGCCGCTGCATCGAGACGAGGCCCTTGCCGTAGAGCTTGTCGAGGCCCGTCAGTTCTTCGCCGATCAGCTTCAGTGCATCTTCGATTGCAGTCAGCTGAACGGTCAGGCCCTTGGTCTCATCGACAAGCTGGTCCTTGCGCGATGCGAGCTGGCTTTTCATGCCGACGAGCGCGTTCTTGCGGCTGATGAACAGCTTGCGCTCGCTCTGTTCCAGGACTTCACCGGGCGTACTGGTGCCGGATATCAGCTGGCTGAGGTCTTCCGGAATGCTGAAATCGTCAGATCCAAGTTGTTCTGCCAGCAGTCGGGCCCTTCGCGCATAAAGCTGCGCCAGTGTGTTTTGAACGATGGACAGGTTGGCGCGTACCGTGGTGCCGTCGAGCTTGATCAGGATCTGGCCAGCCTTGACGGTATCGCCTTCCTTGACCAACACTTCTTCGACGATGCCGCCGGTCAGGTGCTGGATCTTCTTGACGTTGTTTTCGACTACGACGGTGCCGCTTGCAACGATCGCGCTCGAGAGTTCGGTGGTCATCGCCCAGCCGCCGACACCGACGACGAGTGCGATGCCGAGGATCGTTACGGCGGTGATATGACGGCCCAGCGAACGGTGGGAGCTGATTGGTTTTGCTGTCTCGGTCACGATGCGGACTCCTGTCCTTCACCCACGACTTTCAGCGATGCGTGGTTTGGAATTTGCGGCTGGCGGTTATCCTTGCGCAGGATTTGCGCAAGCACTTCGTCCTTCGGCCCAAAGGCCTGCATCCGGCCTTCGTTCATCATCAGCACCATGTCGGCGGCGGCGAGCGCACTTGGCCTATGGGCAATGACCACGACGATGCCGCCGCGGGCCCTGACGCTCATGATTGCTTCGCTGAGCGCCTGCTCTCCCTCGGCATCCAGGTTGGAATTGGGCTCATCGAGAACGACGAGGAAGGGCTCTCCATACAGAGCGCGGGCAAGGGCGACGCGCTGGCGCTGGCCAGCCGACAGTGCTGCACCGCCTTCGCCAATCTCGGTCTCGTAGCCATTGGGCAGCTTGAGAATGAGGTCGTGCACGCGGGCGGCGCGGGCGGCTGAAACGATGGCGTCCGAGGACGGATTTTCGGCCAGACGGGCAATGTTCTGCGCCACGGTGCCGGCGAAAAGCTCCACATCCTGCGGCAGATAGCCGATGGACCGGCCGAGCCTGTCTGTGTCCCATTGATCCAGCGCTGCACCATCGAGGCGCACGGAGCCGCGAAAGGCGGGCCAAATCCCAATGAGGGCACGCGCAAGCGAGGACTTGCCGGAGGCGCTGGGGCCGATGACGCCAAGCGCGCTGCCGGCCTTCACGGTGAAGTTCACTTCCGCGAAGGTCAGGCGTTGCGCGCCGGGAGGACCACCTGCAAGGCCTTCTGCGCTCAGTTTTTCCTTCGGTACCGGCAGTTCCAGCGGCGAATCCCGCTCCGGCAGTGCGTTGAGCAGTTCCTTCAGGCGAGCCCAGCTCTGGCGGCAGGAAACGTAGCCGCGCCAATTGCCGATCGCCAGTTCCACCGGCGCCAGTGCCCGCGCGGTCAGGATCGACCCGGCGATGATGATGCCCGGCGAAGCCATGCCTTCAATGACGAGAACCGCACCGGTTGCGAGAACGGCGGACTGCAGCGCCATGCGGAACACCTTGGACAGGGCACCATAACCGTTACCGACGTCGGACGTTTCGCGGTTTTGATCGCGGTAGGTGTTGTTGCGCTGCTCCCAGAGCTGTGACATCCGTCCCATCATGCCCATGGCCTGCATGACTTCGGCATTGCGCTGGGAAGCCTGGGCGAAGGCATTGCGATGATTGCCCGCTTCCGACGCCTTTTTCGACGGCCCTTGCGTGCCACGGTTGGTCAGGAACGTCAGGGCGATGAGGATGATCGAGCCGATGATTGCGACGATGCCGATCATCGGGTGGAACAGGAAGCAGATGCCGATATAGAACGGCAGCCAGGGCAAATCGAAGAAGGCTGCGGGGCCGGAGCCGGAGAGAAACGAACGGACCTGATCGAAATCGCGCAGAGCCTGCAGGCCGTCACCCTGGGTGCGCAGTTTCAAAGGGGCTTGAACCACCGCACGATAGATCCGCGCGCTCATGGCTTCGTCCAGAGCCCCGGCAACGCGCACGAGCATGCGGCCACGCACCATTTCGAAAGCGCCCTGAAAGGCATAGAGCAGCAGCGCCAGCAGGCAGAGCGCGATCAGCGTCGGAATGCTTCGGCTCGGCAGAACCCGGTCATAGACTTCCAGCATGAAGAAGGAACCGGTCAGATACAGGATGTTGACAAGCGCACTGGCGATGAAGATGCCGATGAAGCCTGCCTTGCAGTTCCACAAAGCTTCGGCCGGATCGGATGCACTGACTTTGCTCTTCGATGAATTCGTCACTATTGAGGTCCTCGCGAGACGTTCGCCATCAAATGGTGTGCACAATGTGCCACAATTTCTCTAAGGCCGCATTACCCGGGATTCTGTCTCCTGGGGAACATGCGAACTGCAACGGCGTATCGCATCGCCGGTTGCCGGATTTGCGCGTCTATGTAAATGATTTATCTCTAATGTAAACGGATTTGTGGCCTTTATAGTCGAACAAATGGAATATTGCCATGGCGGTTGTAGTGTTTTGGTAAAGTATTTGTCGTTTTTTACCAAATGCTTACACGCGATGCTTCGTCTCTCTGCCTTGCGCTCCTTTCACCAATCCGCCAAATACCCCGATATGTTGAAAAAGGTTGTGACATGAGAAATGTTCTGGTCGTGGGGATCGGCGCCGGAAACCCTGAACACATGACGGTGCAGGCGATCAATGCGCTGAATAAAGCCAGCGTTCTGTTCATCCCCACCAAGGGCGACGCGAAGGCACAGCTTGCCGATATCCGCCGCGATATCGTCTCGCGCTATGTCATCAATCCGCACAGCCGGGTGGTGGAATTCGAAGTTCCCGTGCGCCAGGTGGCGGATCGGTCCTATCATCGCAGCGTCGATGATTGGCATGCTGCGATCGCGACCGCCTACGAGCGCCTGCTGATGGATGAACTTGATGAAAGTCAGACCGGTGCCTTTCTCGTCTGGGGCGATCCGATGCTCTACGACAGCACGATCCGGATCATTGAACGGGTTCGCGCCCGGGCGACGGTTGCGTTCGATTATTCGGTCATTCCCGGCATCACCAGCATTCAGGCATTGGCCGCCAGCCACAGGATACCGCTCAATCTCGTCGGCAAGCCGGTCGAGATCACCACCGGGCGGCGTCTTGCCGGGAGCTTTCCGCAGAAAAGCGAGACGGCCGTGGTCATGCTCGATGGCGAGCAAGCCTTCATGAAGATCGACGATCCCGAGGCGCAGATCTATTGGGGCGCCTATCTCGGCACGGGTCAGGAGATCATCATTTCAGGCCGGCTTGCCGACGTGAAGGACGATATCCTCCAAACCCGGGCTGCGGCGCGGGCGCAGCATGGCTGGATCATGGATATCTATCTTCTGCAAAAGGGCGCGGATTTCGACGAGTAGTCATGAAAGCGGCGCTTCGTTTTGACATGCGCCATGGCATGGCGGCCGGTTTCTCTGTGTTGTAGAGTGGTGCATTGATGGGCCAAGGATGGCCCGGAGCCTTGGATTGTATTTTTGAAGACTGGAGATGGCTCGCTGCCTGTCATGACGTTTTGTGCCGAACCATCTGATAGGTCGATGGAAGCAATGCCGCTCGCGCCGATGCGCCGCGGCGCCTGTCCATCCTTGTCAACGCCGATGATGACAGGCGATGGTCTCTTGGCGCGCTTGCGGCCTGAAAACCCAGGGTTTGCGCTCGGGGAACTGACGGCGATAGCTGATGCAGCGGCATTGTGCGGCAACGGCATCGTGGAGATCACGGCGCGAGGCAACCTGCAAATCCGTGGATTGACGGCGCAAACCGTCCCGCTCCTGTCTCAGAAAATCGCCGAGGCCGGCATAGCGATCACAGAGGGGCTGGCGGTTGAGACGCCGCCTCTGGCCGGGCTGGACCCGACCGAAATTGCCGACGCTGTTTGTGTCGCCGAACGGTTGCGCGCGGCAGTGGCCGCGCATCAGCCGCCATTGACCCTGGCGCCAAAGCTGTCTGTGGTCGTCGATGGTGGGGGCCAGTTGAACCTGGGCGCGGTCACCGCCGACGTCCGGTTACGGGCCGTGCGCATCAATGGCCAGGTGTTCTGGTTGCTGGCACTTGCCGGTACGGAAACGACGGCAAGGCGGATTGCGGTGCTGGAGGAAGAGGCTGCCGTCCCGGCGGTGATGGATATTCTCAAAAACCTTGCGGCGATCGGCAGGGATGCGCGCGCCCGGGATATTGTCGGTGCTGTTGCAACCCGCTGGGCTACCACAACTGATCTTGATCCGATCGCTCCAATTGTGCCGGCGCCGAACGCCGCTGGTATCCACCATCTTGGCGAAGGCTGCTCTGTTCTCGGCATCGGCCTGCCATTCGGACAAATCCATGCGCAGGGTCTTGGCGCGTTGCTTCAGGCGTTGGAAATTCTGGGGGCTACGGAAATCCGGCTGGCGCCCGGCCAGGCGCTGATCGTGCTGGGTATCGCAGCCGAACGGATCGGCGCAGCGCAGGCGCTGGCTCTCGGCCATGGGCTGCGAGCGTTTCCGCGCGATCCGCGCAATCATATTGCCGCCTGCGCCGGTGTCGGCGCCTGCCGCTCGGCGCGGATCGATACGCGAGCGGTGGCGCACATGGTGATAGACACAGCGCCGGCGCTGCTCGACGGATCGCTGACTGTGCATGTGTCCGGCTGTGCCAAGAGCTGTGCCAAACCTTCCGCTTCGGCTCTGACAATTACGGCTGCGCCAACAGGCTACGGCCTTGTCGTAAATGGCCCAGCATCGGCAGTGCCAACCGCTTATATCGAAGAAAACAACATAAGAACCGCGCTTGAACACCTCGACAAGCTGGTGTCTGAGCGGAAACAGGGTGGCGAATCGGCCCGGTCCTGCCTTACACGGCTCGGAGCGGATGGGATCAGAGCCGCGGTTCAACAGGGATAGAGATGCCTGATTACGATTATATCCGGGATGGCGATGCCATCTACGAGCGCTCGTTTGCCATCATTCGCAGCGAAACCGATCTGTCCCGCTTTTCCGAGGAAGAGGCCGATCTGGCCGTCCGCATGGTGCATGCCTGCGGACTGGTTGATGCCGCGCAGTATTTCGAGTTTTCTCCAGGCTTCGTTCCGGCTGCCCGCCAAGCCCTGAAGAATGGCGCGCCGGTCTTCTGCGATGCCTTTATGGTCTCCCATGGTATTACCCGCGCCCGCCTGCCGGCCGATAATGACGTGATCTGCACGCTGCGCGAACCGCAGACAGCTAATATCGCCCGCGAGATCGGTAATACCCGCTCTGCCGCAGCACTGAAGTTGTGGGTCGAGCGTCTGGCCGGTTCGGTGGTTGCCATCGGCAATGCGCCGACTGCACTGTTCTTCCTGCTGGAACTGCTGCGCGACGGCGCGCCAAAGCCCGCAGCGATCATCGGCATGCCGGTCGGGTTCGTCGGTGCTGCGGAATCCAAGGATGCGCTGGCAGACAATTCGTATGGCGTGCCCTACGCCATCGTGCGCGGCCGTCTCGGCGGCAGCGCGATGACCGCTGCTGCGGTCAATTCGCTGGCGAGGCCGGGACTTTGAGCGCGGCCACCGCAGGCAGGCTGATCGGTGTCGGCACCGGTCCGGGCGATCCGGAGCTTTTGACCCTCAAGGCCATCAAGGCACTGGCTGCTGCCGACGTGCTCGCCTATTTCGCCAAGGAAGGCCGGCGTGGCAACGGACGTGCGGTCGTCGATGGGCTGCTGAAGCCCGGTTTGCTCGAATTGCCACTTTATTATCCGGTGACCGTCGAGATCGACAAGGACCATCACGATTACAAGAGTCAGATCACCAACTTCTATGATGCGTCGGCAGCGGCTGTTGCCGAACATCTGAATGCCGGCAGGACTGTCGCGATCCTCAGCGAGGGCGACCCGATGTTCTACGGTTCCTACATGCATCTGCATGTGCGGCTGGCGGGGCGTTTTCCGGTCGAGGTCATTCCCGGGATCACCGCCATGTCTGGCTGCTGGTCGCTGGCGGGGCTGCCGATCGTGCAGGGTGACGATGTGCTTTCCGTGCTTCCCGGCACGATGGGCGAGGACCAGCTGACCCGCCGCCTCGGCGATACCGAGGCAGCCGTGATCATGAAGGTCGGCCGCAATCTGCCCAAGATTCGCCGGGCGTTGATTGCCGCTGGCAAACTTGGCCAGGCTGTTTACGTCGAGCGCGGCACGATGGCCAATTCGGCGATGATCCCGCTGGCTGAAAAAGCCGACGACATCGCGCCGTATTTCTCGCTGGTGCTGGTTCCCGGCTGGAGCGGCAGGCTATGAGCGGTACACTCTATGTGATCGGTACAGGTCCGGGCGGTCCACAGCAGATGACGCCTGAAGCCCTGGATGCGGTATCGAACTCCACCGATTTTCTCGGCTACGGGCCCTATCTCGACCGGCTGTCGCTGCGCTCCGACCAAAACCGCATTGCCTCGGACAATCGCGAGGAACTGGACCGGGCGCAGGCCGCAATCCGTCGTGCGGTGGCTGGTACCAATGTCTGCGTCGTCTCCGGTGGCGATCCCGGCGTCTTTGCCATGGCTGCTGCGGTCTGCGAAGCGATCGATAATGGGCCGGACGAATGGCGCACGATCGACCTCGTCATCGTGTCGGGGGTCACCGCCATGCTCGCGGTTGCCGCCCGCATCGGCGCTCCTTTGGGCCATGATTTCTGTGCCATCTCGCTGTCGGACAATCTGAAGCCGTGGGATGTGATCACCCGCCGTTTGAAGCTTGTCGCAGAGGCCGGTCTGGTGATCGCGCTCTACAATCCGATCAGCAAGGCGCGGCCGTGGCAGCTCGGCGAAGCCTTCGATATCCTGCGGACCGTGCTGCCTACCGAAACGCCGGTGATCTTCGGCCGCGCGGCCGGCCGTCCGGACGAACGCATGCTGGTCATGCGGCTTGGGGAGGCGGACGCGCAGAAGGCGGATATGGCGACCTGCGTGATCATCGGCTCGCCGGAGACCCGCATCATCCCGCGTCCGGGCAGATCCGATCTGGTTTACACACCGCGCTTCATCTCCGGGGAGAAAAGGTGATCGACAAGGCCGAGCGCGTCTTTGAGGGTTTCAACCGTGCGGGTATCGTCCGGTTGCTGGCGCTCGACCATGATTACCAGGATGCCGAGTGTACGGGCGGCGGCGATCTTGCCGTAAGTGGCCGTGCCGCCACTGTTCTTGGCGACGATGATCTCGATCTGGTTGTCGATCAGGAGTTCCCGTTCGGCAGCCTCCTCGAAGGGGCCGGTCGCGAGGATATAGCGCGCATCGGGTACGCCGAGCTGCGGCGTGACGGGATCGACGCTGCGGATCAGATAGCCGTGCTGCGGAGCGCTTTCGAAGTGAAAAGCCTCCTGTCTGCCGATGGCGAGGAAAACGCGTTTCGGCGCGGTGCCGAGCGCCTCGGCCGCTTCCATGACGGAGCGAACGCTGGTCCAGCGATCGCCGGGTTCCCTTTTCCAGGCGGAGCGGCGGAGCGCGAAAAACGGAATTCCAGTCTGGCCTGCCGCGATCGCCGCATTGTGCGAAATGCGCGCCGCAAAGGGATGGGTGGCATCAATCAAAAGGTCGAATTTTTCGGCAGTGAGGAAATCGGCAAGCCCGTCGCTTCCACCGAAGCCGCCGCTGCGGGTGGGAACCGGTTGTGCCATGGGCTCGGCCGTGCGTCCGGCCAGCGAAAGCAGGCCGTCGCAATCGGTGCGCTCAGCCAGCGCGGTTGCCAGCTGCCGCGCTTCGGTCGTGCCGCCAAGAATCAGGATGCGGTGTTTGCCCATGGGTGACAATCAGGTCTTTTCTATCGGTGATGCAACGCCGTGGCTGACGATTATCGGCCTTGGTGAAGACGGTTTAGCCGGTCTCGGTGATGAGGCCAAGCGCTGCATCGCGGGCGCCTCTGTCGTCTTCGGTGGGGTTCGCCATCTTGAACTCGCCGCGCCGCTGATTGCCGGCGTGTGCCATCAATGGCTGAGCCCGTTCGAGCGCTCCGTCGAGGCCGTGGTTGCGCTGCGCGGAACGCCCGTCGTGGTGCTCGCCTCCGGTGATCCATTCTTCTTCGGTGTCGGTGTGACGCTGTCGCGGCAGATCGTTCGTTCGGAGATGCGTGTTCTTCCCGCTCCGTCCTCGTTCAGCCTGGCGGCATCCCGCCTTGGCTGGGCGCTGCAGGATGCGGCGATCGTTTCCCTTCATGGCCGCCCGATCGATCTCATCCGGCCGCATCTGCAACCGGGATCGCGTATTCTGGCGCTGACATCCGATGAGCATGGCCTGGGTCAGCTTGCGGAACTGCTTGTTTCAAACGGGTTCGGGCAATCCAAGCTGACGGTGCTTGAGGCGCTGGGCGGCGGTCAGGAGCGTGTGACCTCGCAGCTCGCGGCGGAGTTTTCGCTGACGGATATCAACGCGCTCAATATCTGTGCCATCGAGGTCGTGGCTGAAACGGGCGCGCGTATTCTGCCGCTCGCAAAGGGCCTTGATGACCGGCTCTTCGAACATGATGGCCAGATCACCAAACGCGAGGTCCGCGCACTGACGCTTTCAGCACTTGCGCCCCGGCGCGGTGAACTGCTTTGGGATGTTGGCGCAGGCTCCGGATCGATCGGCATCGAGTGGATGCTGTCCGATCCAGCCATGCGCGCAATTGCCATCGAAGGCTCGGATGAGCGGGCAGAGCGCATCAGGCGAAACGCGGCGACTTTCGGCGTGCCGGGTTTGACCGTCGTGCAGGGTACAGCACCGGACGCCCTTGCTGGTTTACTGTCTCCGGACGCGATCTTCATTGGTGGCGGTGGTAGCGAAGAGGGTGTGATGGCAGCTGCCATCGTTGCCCTGAAAGCCGGTGGGCGGCTGGTTGCCAATGCCGTCACGACGCAGATGGAGGCAGTGCTTCTGGAGCATCATGCCCGGATCGGCGGTTCGCTGATCCGCATTGATATCGCCCGCGCGTCTCCCGTTGGCGCCATGACCGGCTGGCGTGCCGCAATGCCGGTGACCCAATGGTCATGGGTCAAGCCATGAGGCCGGAAATTCAAGAGGATAGAGCATGACCGTTCATTTCATCGGAGCAGGCCCGGGCGCCGCAGACCTGATCACCGTGCGTGGCCGCGATCTCATCGCCCGCTGCCCGGTCTGCCTCTATGCCGGTTCGATCGTCTCGCCGGACCTGCTGCAATATTGCCCGGACGGTGCGCGCATCGTCGATACGGCGCCGATGTCGCTCGACGAGATCGAAGCGGAATATGTGAAAGCCGCCGCCGCTGGCCATGACGTAGCGCGGCTGCATTCGGGTGACCTCTCGGTCTGGAGCGCTGTCGCCGAGCAGATACGCCGGCTGGAGAAGCATGGGCTTGATTATACGATGACGCCAGGCGTGCCGGCGTTTGCTGCCGCTGCTGCAACCCTTGGCCGGGAACTGACCATACCCGCAGTCGCCCAAAGCCTCGTGCTGACCCGTGTGTCCGGCCGGGCATCGCCGATGCCAAATGCCGAGACCTTGGCCGGGTTCGGTGCCACCGGTGCGACGCTGGCCATCCATCTGGCGATCCATGCTCTGGGACAGGTGGTCGAGGAGTTGACGCCGCTCTACGGTGTGGATTGCCCGGTGGCGATTGTCGTCAAGGCCTCCTGGCCGGACGAACGGGTGATCCGTGGCACACTCGCCGATATCGAGGCAAAGGTGGCAGCCGATCCGATCGAGCGGACGGCACTGATCTTCGTCGGCCGTACGCTGGGTGCCACCGATTTCTGCGAGAGTTCGCTGTATGACGCGGCCTATCAGCGGCGGTTTCGCGGTCGAGACAGCTTGTAGAAAATTTCAGATATCCATGCCTGACGTGTCCGGCTGCTCGCCTGTCGTCTTGCCCGGAACGTCGTTCTTGCCTTCGATCCGGTCGCGGTACAGCGCCGATTGGCCGAGCAACATCAAGGTCACCGGTGTCGTCAGAATGATGAAGACGATGATCAGGATCTCATGGAGGATCCAGCGGTTCTGCAGCACGGCGAAGGTGATCATCGAGGCGACGCAGATCAGGATCGTGCCAGCACTGGCGCCGAGTGTCGGCGCGTGCAGGCGGCCATAAAAGGTCTTCAGCCGGATCAGCCCCATCGAGCCGACAAGCGTGATAACTGATCCGAGCAGAAGAAGGATGCAGACCGGGATTGCCGCCCAGGCCGGAAGGTCGGTCAGGTGGTTCATTCGATCACCTCGCCGCGCATCAGGAATTTGGCAAAGGCGATCGACGAGACGAAGCCGAGCAGGGCTATGATCAGCGCCGCTTCGAAATAGATCGAATTGGCGGTGCGGATCCCGAATGTCAAAAGCAGCAGCATGGCGTTGATATAGAGCGCATCGAGGCCAAGAATACGGTCCTGCGCGCGTGGTCCCCGGACCATCCGGAACAATGCACAGCCCATGGCCAGTCCAAGCACGATCTGTGACGCCAGGATCGACCAGATGATGAAGAGCTCGTTCATTCGAATATCTCCTTCAACGGGGTTTCATAACGGCGCTTGATCAGGTCCGACCATGCCGCACCATTTTCCAGATCCAGCACGTGGATCAACAGGACGCCCGTCTGGCGGTCGAATTCGAGCCAGGCGGTGCCAGGTGTGGCCGTCAGGATGCAGGCGAGCAGCGCCAGGGCATTCTCGTCGCGCAGGCTGATGTCGATTGCAACGAAGCCGGAATTCACCGGCCGTTTTCCGGCGCGCAGTATCACGGCCATCACGGCTATGTTGGAGCGAACGACATCGATGGCGACATGTCCGGCGAGAACAGCGAGAACGCCAAAATTCTTTAGCCGCGTCTTGTCAGGCTGAAGGTTGACCATCGCCCAGGCAAACGCGATGCCGAGCACTGAGCCGAGAACGATTTGCCCGGGCGAAAACGACTGGTTGATCAGCAGCCACAGCATCAAGAGGGCCAGCGACAGAAGCGGGTAGGGGAACCAGTAGCGCATGGCCTATTCCCCCGCCGCCGGGCCGGCCCGTGGAGCCGACATTACCCGTCCGATGTAGTTCTGCGGTTCTCCCAGCGATTTTGCCGTGGCGTCCATGTAGCGCATGACGGGCCCAGCCTGGAAGCTCAGGAAAACACAGGCCGTCAGAAGCAGCAGAACGGGCGTGATCTCGATCAGGAAGACGCGCGGGATGGTGCCTTCGATCGATGTCCAGAAGGTTCGGATGCCGACACGGTTCATGGCGATCATGGCCGCGAGGCCAGACAGGATCAACAGGGCAGTATAGGCCCATTCTGCGCCGGAGACCGGAGCGTCGTCGCCAAAGCTGCCGGGATTGAACAGCCCGTGCAGCATGGCGAATTTGGCGAGAAACCCGGAGAGTGGCGGCAGGCCGGACAAAAGGATGGCGCAGGCGCAGAAGCACAGGCCAAGCACGGCCATGGTACCCGGCACGGCGACGCCGCCTTCTTTTTCGGCCTCGTTCTCATCGACATCGCCATAGGCTTCCATCGTCACGGCCAGAACGTCGGCGCCAGCGTCGCGGGCGCGTTCCACCAGTTCGATCAGGAGGAAGAAGGCGCAGATCGTCAGCGTCGAGCTGACAAGATAAAACAGCGCTCCGCCGATGACGGCACCATTGCCAAGCCCGATCGCCGCCATCAGCGTGCCGGACGAGACCAGCACGCAGTAGCCGGCAAGCCGGCCCATCGCCTGCGAAGCCAGCACGCCGATCGCGCCGAACCCGATGGTCAAAAGGCCGCCATAGAGCAGTACGGGCTGGCCGAAGCCGAGAGAGGCGCCGGCATCGCTGCCAAACAGCAGCATGGAAAGCCGCAAAAGAATATAGACGCCAACCTTGGTGAGGATGGCAAAGATCGCAGCGACTGGCGGGGTTGCCGCCGAATAGGTGGCGGGCAGCCAGAAGCCGAGCGGCCACATGCCGGCCTTGACGAGAAAGGCGATGCCGAGAAGCGCGGCACCCGCTTCCATCAGCATCCGGCTCTCCGGTCCGATCGTGGTGATGCGCATGGCAAGGTCGGCCATGTTCAGCGTGCCGGTCGCGCCGTAGATCAGGCTGACGCCGATCAGGAACAGAGACGAGGCAGCAAGGTTGACGGCGATATAGTGCAGGCCTGCCTTGACGCGCATCGGGCCAGAACCGTGCAGCAGCAATCCATAGGATGCAGCCAGCATCATTTCAAAAAAGACGAACAGGTTGAACAGGTCGCCGGTCAGGAAGGCGCCGTTGAGCCCGGCCAGCATCAGCTGGAAAAGAGAATGGAAATGATAGCCGGCCCGATGCCATTTGGCCATCGAGAACCCCTGCGTCGCCATCGCCAGAAGCCCCGTCAGCACCAGCATCAGGGCGGACAGCCGGTCAAGCACCAGAACGATGCCGAAGGGTGCCGGCCAGTTTCCAAGCAGATAGACGCTGGCACCCGTCTCGCCTTCTCCCGATGAGGATGCCATCCGCATCAGCAGAATGCTGATGATGAAAACTACCACGGTCGATGCAAAGGCAATCACGCCTTTCAGCGTCCGGTTTCGTTCATCGACGGGAATGAGGGCGGCTGCCGTGATGATCGGCAGCAGGATCGGCAGGATGATCAGGTGGTGAAGCCAATTCATGCCACGCTACTCCCTGCCGTCGACATGGTCGGTGCCGGTAAAGCCGCGGGAGGCGAGAAGAACGACGAGAAACAGCGCCGTCATGGCAAAGCCGATGACGATAGCCGTGAGCACCAGAGCCTGAGGGATGGGATCGGTGTGGGTCAAAAGTCCGCCGGCACCACCGGGCTCAAGCACCGGCGGCGCGTTGACCCTCAAGCGGCCCATGCCGAAGATGAAGAGATTGACGGCATAGGACAGAAGCGACAGGCCGATGATGACCTGATAGGTGCGCGGCCGGAACAGAAGCCAGACGCCGGAAGCGGTCAAGACGCCAATACCTGCGGAGAGAACCAGTTCCATTATGTGTTCTCCTTCGCCGCCAGCTTGGCAGCAGCCCTGATCTGGGCGCGGGGCGCACGCACCGACTGGTGGGCGAGTGCGATCAGGATCAGCACGGTAGCGCCGAGAACCAGTGAGAACACGCCAAGGTCAAACAGGATCGCGCTTGCCAGCGGAATCTTGCCGAGGATCGGCAGGCTTGCGTATTGCGCATGCGAGGTCAGGAACGGATAGCCGAACACCCAGGACCCGAGACCGGTCGCCGTGGCGACCAGCAGGCCGATCGCCATCCAGCGCAACGGATGGATACGCAGCCGTTCCTCGACCCAGCGTGTACCGCCGGCCATGTACTGCAAGATAAACGCGATCGACATGGCGATACCGGCCGCGAAGCCACCGCCCGGCAAATCATGGCCACGGAAGAACAGGAAGGCTGCCAGCATGCCAATGACCGGGAACATCCAGCGCATGATCACCGAGGGAACCAGCAGGTACTCGGCGATGCTGTCGCCCTTCTTGCGATCCGGATGATCGTCGTCAAAGGCGTTCTGGACGCGCTGCTGCTCCGGCGCTTCCAGGCTTTCGGTGGCTGGACGGAAACGTAGGAGAAGGGCAAAGACCGTCAGGGCAACGATGCAGAGAACAGCGATTTCACCCAGCGTATCGAAGCCGCGGAAATCGACGAGAATGACGTTGACGACATTGGTGCCGCCACCTTCGCGATAGGCGCGCTCGAGGAAATAACTCGAAATCGTTTCCGGCATTTCCCGGCTCATCACCGTGTAGGAGATGAGCATCATGCCAAACCCGGCGAAGACGGCGGTGGCAAGGTCGCGCAGGCGGCGCAGGCGCGTCGAGATGGTCATCATTTCCGGATCGTCCGGGTCCTCGATCCGCTTCGGCAGCCAGCGCAGGCCAAGCAGGATCAGAACTGTCGTGACGATTTCGACAAGCAATTGCGTCGCGGCAAGATCGGGTGCCGAGAGCCAGACGAAGGTGACGCAGGTGACGAGGCCGGCGCCACCAAGCAATACGAGCGCTGCGAGCCTGTGGAATTTCGCCTGATAGGCGGCGCCGATGGCGCAGACCATGCCGACCAGCCAGAGCAAAGCGAAGGCGGGATCGATGTTGCGCAGAACGATATTTGCCGGTTTGAAACCCTGCGAAAGGAGTGTCACGGTACCAGCGACAATCGCGACCGCAACGAGGACCCGCATCTGTGGCTGCAGGCGCCGGGTGCCGGCGCGCATCTCGATCGACCGTGCCCATTTCCACGACAGGGTCACCAGCACGCGCTCGAAGATGCGTTGGCCCTCCAGGCGGCGGAAGAACGGCGGCCCTTCGATGCTGGTGGCAAGATACGGGCGCATGATGAAAAACAGCCCGACCCCGCCGACCAGTGCGATCAGGCTCATGAACAGCGGCAGGTTCCAGCCGTGCCAGACGGCAAGGCTATAGACCGGCGTCGCATCACCGAGCACCGATTGGACGGCGGTGTGGAGGAAAGGGCCGATGGTCCAGGCCGGAATGACGCCGACGACGAGGCAGGAAAAGACCAGGAAATAGATCGGCACCAGCATCCAGTGCGGCGGCTCATGGGGCGTCTTAGGCAAATCCTGCGGCGGCGGGCCGAAGAAGACGCTGTAGATGAAACGCAGGGAATAGGTGACGGCGAACATGCCGGCGAGCGTCGCGACATAGGGCGTGATCGTGTCGAGCAGATTGTATTTGTGGGTTTCGATCGCCTCGGCAAAGAACATTTCCTTCGACAGGAAACCGTTCAACAGTGGCACCCCGGCCATCGAGGCGCTGGCGACCATCGCCAGTGTCGCGGTGATCGGCATGTATTTGAACAGCCCGCTCAGCTTGCGCATGTCGCGGGTGCCGGTTTCATGATCAATGATCCCGGCCGCCATGAACAGCGAGGCCTTGAAGGTGGCGTGGTTCATGGTGTGGAAGATCGCGGCGACCGCAGCCAGCGGGCTTCCGAGGCTCAAGAGAACGGTGATGAGGCCGAGATGGCTGATTGTCGAATAGGCCAGCAGCCCCTTCAGGTCCTGTTGGAAGATGGCGAAATAGGCGCCGAGCAGAAGGGTGCTGAGACCGGCAAGCCCGACGATCCAGAACCACTGGTCGGTGCCCGCCATGACCGGCCAGAGCCGGATCAGCAGGAAGACACCCGCTTTGACGAGGGTAGCGGAGTGCAGATATGCAGACACTGGTGTCGGCGCAGCCATGGCATGCGGCAGCCAGAAATGGAACGGGAACTGCGCGCTCTTGGTCAGGGCTCCGAGCAGGATGAGGATGAGCACCGTGGTATAGAGCGGATCGTTGCGGATCATGTCGCCGGAGGACAGCACGGCATCGAGATCGTAACTGCCGACGATATGGCCGATCAGCATCAGTCCGACGAACATGCACAAGCCGCCTGTTCCAGTGACCGTCAGGGCCATGCGCGCGCCGTCGCGGGCATTGGCATTGTGATGCCAATAGCCGATCAAAAGGAAGGAGATGATGCTGGTCAGTTCCCAGAAGATCGCCAGCAGAATCAGATTGCCGGAGAGGACGACGCCGAGCATGGCGCCCATGAAGGCGAGAAACAGCGCGAAGAAGCGTGGAACAGGGTCATTGGCCGACATGTAGTAGCGCGCGTAGATGACGACGAGCAGGCCGATCGCGGTAACTAGGCTTGCAAACATCCAGGCGAAGCCGTCCATGCGCAGTGTGAAATTCAGTCCGAATTCCGGTAGCCAATCGACATTGTAGCGAAGCACTTTGTTTGCGGCGACGATCGGGTAGAGGCCGGCTGATGTGGCGAGGCAAAACAGGGCGATGCAACCTGAAAGCCAGGCGCTGGCCGTTCCTTTGTGCGCCGGAATGCAGATTGCAACAAGGCTCCCCGCGAAAGGCGCAAGGACCAGAATCAGAAGCAATGTCGCTGCGATCTCTATGTGCCCGTTTCCCTCAATCTTTCCGAAATGACAGGACCGCGAGGGGTCCATGAATGCTGCAGCATTTGTGCGCCGCGGCGGTGCCCGAAGCGCACCGCGAAACGGTGCAAGAGCACATTGTTTTTATGTCTGCTTTCGGCTGCCATGCCAACCCGCAACGGCGATAAAATCGACCGCCTGCGGCAATTCGTTGCCGGCCGTGCCGTCAAACCGCAGTGTCACGGCCAATCGTCACGTGGACCGGTCACTCTGTGTGTGGAAACATCAGGCCGCATTTTTGTAACGAAATGTAGGATCGATGTGACGGGAAATATTTCGACACTGAAAACGGCTGACGGCAGCCGCCGTGGCGCGTGCGTTTTGCCATGCTCCTGATATAAACACCACATGGATACAATACCGCACGTTCTTGTCGTCGACGATGATCCCGAGATTCGCCGGCTGCTTGGAAAATATCTCGACGGCCAGGGCTTCCGCATCAGCCTGGCCGGCAGCAAGGGCGAGTGCGAGGCCAAGCTGGCCGAGCTGAAGATCGACCTGCTGGTTCTCGACGTCATGCTGCCGGATGGCTCGGGGCTCGATCTCTGCCGTTCGCTGCGGGGCAGGATGCCGCAGCTGTCGATCATCCTTCTGACTGCGCTCAAGGAAGATGTCGACCGGATCATCGGGCTTGAGTTTGGCGCTGACGATTATCTCGGAAAACCGTTCAACCCGCGCGAACTGTCTGCCCGCATCCGTGCCGTGCTGCGCCGTGGCCGCGCTGAACCACCACCGGCCGGCAGCCGGCAATATGTGTTTGCCAACTATGTCGCCGATATCGAAAGCCGCACGCTGCTGGCGCCGGACGGTAGCGCCGTCGATCTGACCGGCGGCGAGTTCGAGCTGCTTGTGGTGTTTCTCCAGCGCCCAGGCCGCGTTCTGTCACGCGATTCGCTGCTTGACCTGACACAAGGGCGAACGGCGGATCCCTTCGACCGGTCTATCGATATCCTGGTTAGCCGCCTGCGCCGCAAGCTCGGCGATGCCAGCGTATTTGCGATGTTGAAGACCGTACGCAACAAGGGTTATCAACTCGCCGTTCCCGTCGAGCGGAGTAACTAGATGCTGTCGTTGCGGACGCGGTTTACGGCGCTGCTGATCATCTCGGTCGTTCTGGTGCTGGTGATTGCTGCCGTCATCACGGCCTGGCTTTTGCGAAAACCGCCGGAGGTCATGTACGACCGTGTTCTCGCCGAAAAAGCCGAGTTCGCGTTGCTTCTGCTGCGTGCCGATCCTTTGGCGGCGCAGACGCTGCATATTACGATTCAAGAAAAGCCGGTGAAAGATCGCATCGATCAAGATCGGACGGATAATATCCTCGCGGAGGGCCGCCGCCAGGGTTATACGGCCGATGTCGTTGTCTTGAAGAGCTTCAATCCGCATCGCTGGGATATGGCCATCCGCCTGGATGATGGCCGCTGGGCATATCTGGATTTTCCCGATCCCGCCCCTTTTCCCTATCTGCCGCTGGCGGCCTATCTGGCGCTGGTCGCGATCGGCATGACGGGCATTGCGACCTATGTCAGCAATGTGATGATGCGGCCATTGCGCATTCTGGATGAAACGATCGCCAAGATCCGTCCTGATGGCATTATCCCCGAGTTGCCGGAGACCGGGCCGATGGAGGTCCGCACCACCGCCAAGACCATCAACCGGTTGGCAACACGCCTCAATGCAGCGGTCTCCAGCCGCATGCGCATGATTGCGGCTGCAGGTCACGATATGCGCACGCCGATGACCCGCATGCGCCTTCGTGCCGAATTTGTCATTGATGGCGACGACCGGCAGTCGTGGCTGAAAGATCTCGACGAACTCGACCACATCGCCGACAGCGCGATCCGTCTCGTGCGTGAGGAAATCAGCCCTGCTGCGCAGGAACAGGTTTCTCTGGACGCGGTTCTACGGTCAGTCGCAGAGGAAGTTCGCGAAACTGATCTGCGTGTGGAGCAGGGGGCAATCAAGCCAGTCTTGGTCAAGGGGGCACCGTTTGCACTCAAGCGCGCGCTGCGCAATCTCGTGGTGAACGCCGCGACCCATGGTCTCGGTGCACGTGTTTCGCTCTCCAGCTACGGCGAAGAGGCCGTCTTGAAGGTGCTGGACAGCGGCCCCGGTATTCCGCAAGACCTGCTCGATCGTGTGTTCGAGCCATTCTTCCGTGTCGATCAGGCCCGGCGGCAGATTGTCCCCGGCGCTGGTCTCGGCCTCGCTATTTCGCAGGAAATTATCGAAAACCATGGCGGTACGATTACGATTGTCAATCGCCGCGAGGGGGGCCTGTTGCAGACCGTGCGTCTGCCGCTGTGCAAACCAGAGCAGGATTGACCGGATGCGCTGCTTTCTCCGTCGATGCGGAAAGCTGATCCAGTCCGGTAGATAAGGCTTAACATCGGATTTTGGTGTTGATGGAGCCGGTAGAGGGGGCGATCGTAAAGGCGTAGGAATGCGCCTTTACCCTTGGGCCGGCCCGGCGAGTTCCGCCAGCTGAGCGAACGCCGGCCGATGCTCCCACCCGCTCATGGTCCACCGCCGAAATGAAAAAGCGCGGCCGATGGAACCGGCCGCGCTTGATTGGTCTCGACGTCTTGCCCGCTTGGTAGGGGCGGGCAGGTTGCGTTCGTGTTATTGTCCGATAGCCTGGATGCCTGCGCCACCGCCGATGGCGACATTCAGATCGACGTAGTTGTTGGCGAGGTTGCGAATGCCGGAGGCAAGGGCGATACGCGATGTCGCCAGCGAGCGTTCGGCGTCGAGAACGTCGAGCAGCGAGGTTGCACCACCCTTGTAGCTTTCGCGTGCCAGGCCGAGGGCCTGCTCGTAGGAATCAACGACCTTACGCAGCGCTGCCACGGTCTGGTAGTTGTTGCGCAGTGCGACGAGCGCGTTTTCAACTTCCTCAATGCCGTTCAGGACAGTTTGCTTCCAGGCAAGGTATTGCTGCTGTGCGCCGGACTTGGCAATATCGACATTCGCCTTCAAACGCCCGCCATTAAAGATCGGGATATTCAGGCTTGGGCCGAACGACCATGTGCTAAGGCCACCGGCGACCGAAGAGACGATACGCGAGCCGTCGATCGAACCACTCAGGCTGAGGCTCGGATAAAGCTGGGCTTCGGCAACGCCGATCTGGGCGGTAGCCGCAGCCAGCAGACGTTCAGCCTTGCGGATGTCTGGACGATTGCGCACGAGATCGGCCGGAATGCCGATCTTGGTGTTGTAACGCGGCGACGGCTGGGACGCGCCGTTTCTTAAGCCCGCCGTGACGGTTGTTGCGGGCAGGCCGAGCAGCGTGGCGATATGGTTTGCCGCCTGATTGAAGCCGGTCTGGTAGCCGGGCAATTCGGCGAGCGTGGTGTTGACCAGACCTTCAGCCTGAACGACGTCGAGGCTTGAGGCTGCGCCCGCTGCCTTGATGTCGTTGGTCAGCTTCAGTGTCTCGCGCCGCGAGGCCAGGCTCTTCTGCTGCAGAGCATAGGCTTCCTGGTTGTAACGCGCCTCGATGTAGGACGTGGTCAGGTCGGACAGGTAGGCAAGGCGGGCAACGTTGACGTCGGCATAGGCGGCATCAAGCGAAGCGTTGGCCGATTCCTTGGCGCGGGCGTACTGGCCGAACAGATCGATCAGCCAGGAAGCATCGCCACCGCCGCCGATTGTCTTGGTTTCGCTATGGTCGGTTTGGCCGCTCTTGACCCGAGAGGAGCCGTCCTGACCAGAGGCATCTGCGGAGCCGCTTGCATTGATCTGCGGCAAGCCGCCGGATGCGGCGACGATGACATTGGCGCGTGCTTCGATGATACGCTCGATCGATTGCTGCACGTCAAGGTTTTCTCCGAGGCCCTGGGCGACGAGGCCGTTCAGTTTCTTGTCGCGGAAGGCTTCCCACCATGGCTTCAGCGTTACATCCGCTTCTTGCGCTTGGCCGCCCTCCGAGAATTTCGCTGGCACCGCCGCAGTCGGAGATTGATAGTTAGGACCGACAACGCAGCCCGAAAGAAGAACGAGGCTCAAGGGAAAGAGCACTTTAGCAATTTTCATCTGGGTCCCCATCCGGCCCGTATGGGTCGGTAACAAACGATTCACTTTTTTCGTCTTTAACATTTTCCGCGTCGCTTGCGAGGGAACAATTGCAAACTTGTGCCCGAAACGGACTATCCCCAGCTTTGGTGTTTCCCAAGTGCCACGGCTTGGATGTTTTTAGGCCGATTTCAAGGGTGAGTTGGAAAATATCTACGTAGCGATTTTTTGCTTCATCCACTGCGCTGGCCCGAGATCGGCAGCCGTCTCACCCATTAACGAGTGCACGTGTCCGGCGTTTGTCGGCGGAATGTCGAATTGTTTCCGGAGTGCCGAAAAATTGCAGCGTGGATGCGGCGATTGTGCTTGAGGCGCTGCTGCTGAGCGCCGGGACTGCAAGCTTCCGAATCACGGATCAGGCAGCGAGCCACCGGCGTTCGCGGGCGAAATTTGCCAGGTCGTTGGCGCTCATTGGTCTGGCGAGAGCATAGCCCTGCAGTCCGTGACATCCCAAATCCTTCAGAATACGGGCATGCTCCATGGTTTCGACGCCTTCGGCAATGACGTCGATGCCGAGTGATATGCCGATATCGATGATCGAGGCGACCAATTGGCGCTGTTTGCTGGAGGTCAGGATCGGAATCACCAGCTGTCTGTCGATCTTGAGGCGCCGCGGGGTGAGCTTCAGCAGGCTGGTAATGGAGGCGTAGCCGGTGCCGAAGTCGTCGATCTCAATATCGATGCCGAGGTTTTTGATCTGCTCGATATTGGAAAGCACGGTCATGTCGCTTTCATCGAACGAGATCGACTCCAGCAATTCGAACGAGATTTTGCCGCGTGGAATGGTCATCTGATTGAGGCGATCGATCAGTTTTTCATCATGCAGGCGGTGATAGGAGAGATTAACCGATACTTTCGGAATATCGATGCCGCTTGCTTCCCAGCGCATCGATTGGAACAGCGCCTGTTCCAGGATCCGCTGGTCGATTTCTGAAAGCACGTTGATGTCTTCGGCCGTCTTCAAAAACGCATAGGGTGCCAGCAGCCCTTTGGTCGGGTGGTCCCAGCGTGCCAGGGCTTCGACACCAATAATATCAAGGGTGTTGGGACAGAACTGCGGCTGGAAATGGGCGATGAATTCGTTCTGTTCGAGCCCGCGCAGGATTTCATCCGCCGTCTGCTTCGTTTTGAAAACGGCGGTTTTCAGGGAGTGCGTAAAGAATTCGTAGCGGTTACGGCCGCGGCGCTTGGCTTCATAAAGTGCGATATCGGAATTAACCAGAACCTGGCTCAACTCTTCCTCTGGCCATGCCTGATGGGCAATGCCGATGCTGACGCCGATGCGGCACTCCTGCTCCTTGTAGCGGACAGGTATGCTCATGGCCTCGATGATGCGCTGGGCCAGTTCTGTTGCATGGCCTTCAACCTCGCCGCTGCGGGAAATGATGACGAACTCATCCCCGCCGATACGGCCAACGAAATCGTCGTCGCTGGTATTGGCGCGAAGAATCTGGGCGGCGTGCTTGAGGATTTCGTCACCCGCCGCATGGCCGAGCGTGTCGTTGATTTCCTTGAACCGGTCGAGATCGATGTGAAAAATGCTGGCGAGGCCCGGATTCGTGCCGGTGGGGTGTTTTTTCGCAAGAATTTCGTCGAGGTAACGGCGGTTCGGCAGCGCGGTCAATGGATCATGCAGGGCATTGAATTCCATCCGGTGCCGGGCTGCTTCCAGTTCCGCATTGTGGGCTTCCGCTTGCCCCTTGGCGGCCTCAAGCCGTTCGTTCTTTTCGACGTCGGCAGTGACATCCCAGTTGACGCCGACAATCTTCTCATTGCCGCCCGCGCCGGTATAGGTCGAGCCGATCGTGCGGATGTGCCGGATGCGGCTGCCCGGAAGGCGGATGCGAAACTGCGAGGCGTAACTCGCGCTGTGCCGCAGCGCATTGCTGAATTCCAGTTCGGCTTGCTGCAGGTCGTCCGGGTGCAGTGCATCGCGCCAATCCTCGTAGACTTCGCTGGCGTCCTGCCGCAAGCCGTACAATTCCTTCATGCGCTCGTCCCACAAAAGCTTGCCGGAGGCGATGTCGAGCTCCCAGATGCCGATTTGCGAAGCATCGAGTGCGATCTTGAGCCGGTGAGACAGCTCCTGGAGCTGGTCCTTGTTGCTCTCGAGGACCTGGATATTGCGTTTGCGTTCCTCGATCAGGCGCCCGCTGATGAACATCGGCACGACGATGAAAAGGCCGCCGATGAGGACGAGGGTGCGGATCAGGCCGGTGTTCGGCGGGGTGGCGACCCAGCCACCTTTCGGCACCGCGCTGATCACCCAGGATCCACCCGGCAGAAACAGGCTCACCGCGACAGGATCGGATGCCTTGACGCGGCTGTCTCCATAAAACAATGCGCCGTCTTCGCCTAAACCATCGCGACCGGAAATCGCTACGTCGATAGCAAGCGCGGGGGAGAGAAGTCCGCTATCCTGATACAGCCGGTCGACATCGATGACCGCAGAGACGAGACCCCAGTACCGGTTTGATTCACCGCCGTCCGAAAGCGATACGGGAAAGCGTCCGACAAGGCCCTGACCACCCTGAATAAGGTCCAGGGGACCCGCGAGGACCATCTTGCCAAGTTCGCGCACCTTGAGTGCCGCAGCGCGCTGACTGCTGTTCTTGCGGTAATCGAGGCCCAGAACCTTCTCGTTGCCTTCGCGTGGGTAAACAAGGGAGACGATAAGGTTAGGGGCGGCTGCGATATTGCGCAGCCTTGAGCGTTCATTGAAGATGTTGCGGGCCAGATCGGAGAACCGTTTCTGGTTCATGCCCGGTTCGGTGGAGATCGTGGCGATCAATCCCCGCACGAGCTGAATGTCGCCGTTGATGTTGGCTTCCAGCTTCGAGCGGATCGGATTGAGCTCGGCAATAACAGCAGCCCGCATCCTTGCCGCATGAACCGCGCGGTTCTGCTGCTCGGCAAAAAGGCCAGCCGCAATCACCACTATCAGCGCAACATAGGTCGGCAGGTAGTTCGGTTTGAAAAACCGAACTATTGTTGATTTTCTGAGCGTATTCGACAGTCCGGAAAACACGTGATCTCCAACGCTGTTCACTATTCGGCAGCAATTGGATCGGATTGTCGCAAGGGCGTCTTAACAAGATGTGCTTTAGAGCCCCATCAATTCTAGCGCTTTATTCGGCTTTCTTCTTCTTTGGCAGCGTCTTGCGGTCTGTTTCCGCAAGCTCCTTCAGCTCTTTTTCCGTCATGGATTTTTCCATGCTCTTGGAGGCGCCCTTGAGTTCGGATTTTTTCGTCTCGCCGCGTTTGGCAGATAGTGCCGCACCGGCGGCTTTTTGCTGGGCTTGGGATTTTGCAGGCATCGACGTTCTCCTTCGGTCGGATGCCTCTTTAACAACCGTTTCCTAGATTGGTTCCGCAGGCTCCGATAAATTGTTTTCGGGCGTACCGATCATCGCCAGCAACGTCTCCAGCCGGTCGGCATCGCGCGGCAGTTTGTCGGTTCGCAGCCGCGATATGCGCGGAAAGCGCATGGCAACGCCCGATTTGTGCCGGCTGGAAAAGTTGATGCCCTCGAACGCAACCTCGACGACGAAACCGTGATCGGCTTCCGCCCGGATCGAACGCACCGGGCCGAAACGCTCCACGGTGTTGTTGCGCACGTAGCGATCCAGAACCTCAAGCTCCGCGTCGGTAAAGCCGAAATAGGCCTTTCCAACAGGCACCAGAACATCCTTGCCATTGCTCTCTGTCCAGACCCCGAAAGTGAAGTCGGAATAGTAGCTTGATCGTTTGCCGTGGCCGCGCTGGGCATACATCAGCACCGCATCGACATTATAGGGCTCGCGCTTCCACTTGAACCAAGGTCCCTTCGAGCGGCCGGACGTGTAAGCCGAATCCAGACGTTTCAGCATGATCCCTTCGATCACCGGATCCGGTGGGTCTTTGCGCAGGCGGTCAAGTTCTTCCCAGGTTGAAAAGGCGACAAGCGGCGAGAGATCGAAATGCGAAGGGGCGGCATTTTCGATCAGGGCGGAAAGTGCGGCGCGCCGGGTTAGGAAGTTTTCCGGGCGCATATCGCGGTCACCGGAAAACAACAGGTCGTAGCCACGGATGAAGGCAGGATAGTCGTCCAGCATCTTTCTTGTTACGGTCTTGCGGTTCAAGCGCTGCTGCAGATCGGAAAACGTCCGTGTCGCGCGGTTGGTTCGCATCGTGCCACCGACCAGAAGTTCACCGTCGATGATGCCTTCGAAATCCGCCGCTTCGAGTATATCCGGAAAGGCACCGGAAATGTCGTCGCCGCTACGTGAATAGAGCCGCCGCGTACCGGCCAGATTGGCCAGCTGGACGCGAATGCCGTCCCATTTCCATTCGGCGGCAAAGTCTTTTGGGTCAAGCGCGGTAAGATCATTCTCGCCGACCGGCGTCGCCAGCATCACCGCGTGAAAAACCGCCGGCATGTCCAGTTCCGGCTTGGGAGACTTTCCATCGAGCCATTCGAACAGAGACACGTAAGGGGGCGTCAGGCCATGCCAGAGCGTTTCGATCTCGGTGACGTCGACAGTGCCCATGTCGGCAAGGGCCTGTTTTACCAGACGGGCCGAGACGCCGATGCGCAGCCCGCCGGTAATGAGCTTGAGGAAGGCAAACCGGCTTGATCCTTCCAGTTGATCAAGCAGATCGCGTACCAGGCCATGGACATTGGCGCGGCCCGCCGTTTCCAGTTGGTGCATGACGGTACCGAGCGACAGGTCTCCGGCCGCTGTCTGGCTGTCTGCCGGCGGCTCCCAGACAAGCGAGATGGTTTCCGCAAGGTCGCCGACATAATCGTAGGAATAGCGGAACAGCACCTCATCCATCCGCTCCAGCACCAGTTGCCGCAGTACATTCGGCTTCACGGTCTTGAGCGTCAGCGTGCCGGCGATGGCGGCGAGGGCATAGCCGCGGTCTGGATCGGGCGCGCTGCGAAAATAATCCGCCATCAGCTTGATCTTGGCATTGCGCTGCGGGGTGAGAACCAGACGGTCGAGCAATTCGGCGAAGGCGCGCATTTGCTATTCTCCCTCGTCGTCGTAGCCGACCAGATGCAGCGGCCGGGCAGCGATCCCCTGCAATTCGCACCAGCGCACCAATGCTTCTTCCCGGCCGTGCGTAACCCAGACCTCGCCTGGCTTGATCTCGTTGATCGTTGCGATCAGTTCCGGCCAGTCGCAGTGATCCGAAATGATGATCGGCAATTCGACCCCGCGTTGCTTGGCGCGCTGGCGCACCATCATCCAGCCGGAGGCGAAGATCGGAATGGGATCGGGAAAGCGTCTCGCCCATTTGTCGGCAAAGGCCGAAGGTGGACCCACGACCACGGCACCAGCGAAGGATTGTTTGTCCTTCGCATCAACCGTGGCGGGCCGGAGATCACCCAGCGCGATACCTTCGCTTTCATAATAGTCACAGAGCCTTGCGAGAGCCCCGTGGATGAAAATCGGCGCGTCGTAACCCGCTTCCCGCATCAGTGCGATGATCCGCTGGGCTTTGCCAAGCGCATAGGCGCCGACCAGATGCGCACGCTCGGGGAATTGCCTGAGCGAGGTCAACAACTTGGCAATCTCGCCGCGATCGTCCGGATGGTGAAACACCGGCAGGCCGAAGGTTGCCTCGGTGATGAAGACATCGCAGGGTACAGGTTCGAAGGAGAGGCAGGTTGGGTCGCGGCGGCGTTTGTAATCGCCGGAGACGACGATGCGGATGCCAGCCGCTTCAACGGCGATCTGCGCGGAGCCGAGCACGTGACCGGCCGGATGAAAGCTGACGGTGACCTCGCCGATCGTCGTGCGGGTACCGAGTACGGCCTCCTGCGTGCTGATGCAGAAGGCGTCGCCATAGCGGATACGCATGATGTCGAGCGTCTCGCGCGTCGCCATCACATGGCTATGGCCGGAGCGTGCATGATCGGCGTGACCATGGGTGATCAAGGCGCGTTCGACGGGCTGGACGGGATCGATATAGAAGCCGCCCTTCTCGCAAAAGAGACCCTTGGGCGTCGGGTAGAGCAGCGTTTCCGGTTTCATGGAAACAAAGATAGCTGGCAATTGCGCAACTGCCAGCTATCACGGCGAATTTTTAACGGCTCAGGCTGCGGAGCTCTGTCCCAGCGTCTTTGAGATCAGCTCAAGCACGCCATCAGCATCCACGTCGATGCAGATATTCTGGCTCGGCAGGTTGTCCCAGTCGCTCGGCGGGAAGATGTGATCGTCGGCCTTCTGGATGGTCTGGCCATCGGCAATGCCACCGCAGACGACGCGGATCGCGCCGCTGCGCAACGTGAAGAGTTCCGGGGCCACGACATAGACGCAGGCGCAGCTGTCATGCACGACCATGCCGTCGTCGACATGCTGCTCGTAAAAGTCGATATAGAACTGCGAAATGTCGGAGAGAAGCTTTGCTCGCTTGCCGCCGCTGGCGACGATCGCCTCCAGCCTGCTGCGTGTCATCACAGTCTTCTCGGTCACATCCAGGCCAACGACGACGACGGGCCAGGGGGCAGTCATCACAGCATCGGCAGCTTCCGGATCGCCATGGATATTGGCTTCGGCCGCCGGCGTAATGTTGCCGCGCATGTCGAACGCGCCGCCCATGATGACGACGTCCTTGACCAGCACCGCGATGTCCGGATCGTCCCGAAGCGCAAGCGCCAGATTCGTCATGCGGCCAACGGCGACGATGGTCACTTCACCGGGATTTTCGCGTATAGTGTCGATGATGAAACGATGGGCCGGACGCGGATCGCAGGCGAGATCGACCGTTTCGGGAACGCCGATATTGCCGAGACCATCATCGCCATGGATGAAGGTTGGCCAGCCGACATGGGCGCGCGACGGGTCGAGCGTCTCGCCCAGTCCCTTGGCAACCGGTGCCGCGATATCCCACTGCTGCTTCAGATAGAGCGCATTGCGGGTCGTCGTCTCGATCGAGGCATTGCCGAAGACGGAGGTGATGCCGATCAGGTCGATATCCGGGTGATTGTGCAGGAATAGAAGGGCCATTGCGTCATCGACGCCAGGGTCCGTATCAAAAATTACCTTATGCATGATATGTTCTTTTCGTTGATTGGAAGGCTGTCGCGGTTTCCCGAGTTGACATCGGCCCGGCTGTGAAAGTCAACCGCACCGATGTCGCTCGTGCTCATTGAAACCGCTGAATGCTGAAGGGCTGGAGATCGGGCTGATTGCCATGCTCCAGGAGGGATGCCACCTTTTTACCGGTGATCGCCGACAGCGTCAGGCCGAGATGGCCGTGGCCGAAGGCGAGTGCGATACGCGGATCGTGCGGGCAGAGGCCGACGACCGGTACGGAATCCGGCGTGGACGGCCTCCGGCCCATCCATTCGCTGCCGCCAGTCTCCGGCAGGCCGGGTACATACCGGCGCATCTTCTGGCGCATTGCGGCGGAACGGGCGAAGTTCGCCGGCGCGTCCGGCTTGGCAAGCTCCACCGCGCCGCCGACCCGAAGGGCGTTTTTCAGCGGGGTGGCAACGAAGCCGTGTTCGGCGAAGAAGACCGGCAGTTCCAGCGTTACCTGCGGGTCGGTAAAAGTGGTGTTGTAGCCGCGTTCGTTTTCCAGAAGGACCTTGAGGCCGAGGCCACGCACCAGCGTCCGTGACCAGACGCCGGCCGATATCACCGCCTTGTCGAAGGTTTGGGGCGCTTGTCCACGGCTGAGGAACATGATGCCGTTGGTCTCCTGGCGAATGCTCTCTACCTGCGCGTCGATCACCGTGCCACGTTCGCGAACATAGGCCTGCAGATGCCGGAGCAGCGCGAGTGGATCGAGAAAGGTCTGGTAACCGGCGGAAAAGACCCCGCCGGCAAAATTCCCCTCAAGAGCCGGTACCCGCGACCGTGCCTGCCCCGCATCGAGCTTTTCGACCGCATAACCGAGCAGAGCTGCATTGACACTGTCATGACGGAACGCGGCGTCGACCGCCTTTTCGGTATCGAAGATGGTCAGCGCACCACTTGCCTTCATGTGCCCGGATAGTCCGGCCATGCGGGCAAGGTCTTCGTGGGCGCCAAGAGCCTGGCGCATGAGGCCGAGCAGGGCTGTCCGCGAACGCTCCACCCGCGCCGGTGTGGCGGCCATCAGCAGGTTGATGAGCCAGGGGGTGAGAGCCGGCAGGTCCTGCCATCGCAGGGTCAAGGGGCCTAGCGGATCGAGCAGCCATTTCGGCGCGGACAACAGCATGTCGGGCCGTGCCAGCGGATCGATCTCCGGAACCGCGAGGATGCCGGCATTGCCGACAGATGCGGGCAGGCCGCCGATGTCCTTTTCGAATATCGTGACGTCATGCCCTTGTTCGATCAGGTGAACGGCGGCGGCACATCCGATGATGCCTGCCCCTGCGATACCAATGCGCGCCATGATGTCGGATATGTCCCTGTTTCGAACCGGAAGATGTGAGCACCGGTTTTAGCGGCGTGCGAGCCAAGAGCAACCGATTTTGCGGGCTGAAATCGGGCAAAGTTTCAAATCGGGTCAAATCGGCCGTTGGGCGGCACCAAACCGCCCGGACGCTTAAACTTTCCGAAACGTCGCCGCGATAGGGTGGGGGCTCAATCAAAAGGTGAGGCCATTCCTGCATCTGCGCATGGCGCGGCGGGGGCCAGGAGTTGAAGCTGATGACGGAACAGCGCACGTGAAGTCGGTCTTTAAAAAGATACGCCTCCCCCGCAAGGTGATGTTCCTCATTACCGGCATTCTTGTGCTATCCGGCGCGTCCGGCGCCTTTGCCGTCTATTCCGGCAAGGAAACCTTTCTCGGCATGGCCGGGCCGCAAAAACAATCGCTCTCCGGTCTCGCCTGCACCACGCTCGAAACGCTGAAAATGCGCCGCAATGGTCAGCGCTGGATCCGCAAATATGTGAGCACGGAAGCTGCCGGTGGCGTCGACCGTGTCCGCACTGCGTTGCGCATTACCGGTCTGCTTGCCAAGCAAGAACAGGCGGATCTCTATCAGGTCGTCGTGCTCGATGCCGCCGGGCCGTCGGATCGTGCCGACCGTCGCGGCGCCGCCGTCGGTGCGCAGGTTCTGTTTGCGCCCGATCCGTCCAAGCTGCCGGGAATGCGGACACCCTTCGTCGCTCGCTATACGGACGCCAAGGCAAATACCGTCGGTCTCTTCTATGGCCCCGAAGTCGTTCTCTCCACGGATGACATCAAGACGACGCTGACGGCGATGGACGACAAATCGGATTGCTTCGATCCGGTTGCCGCCGCTGCGGCGGCGGAACCGGGCGCTGCCGGCTCAAAGAGCAGCGCGCATGGCGCGGCCCCGGCTGAAGCTGCCCATGGCGAAGGTGCGGAAAGTGGCGGGGCGCCTGCCGGTCAAGCCGAAGGCGCCGCTGCGCCGAAACATGGCACCACCGAGGCTGCCGCAGGACAGAGCGCGCCAAAGGCGGAAGAAAAGGGTTTCTTCGGATCCATGCTGGCCATGGTTATGGGCAGCGATAGCGAAAAGCCGTCGCCCCCCTCTATGGAACCCTCAACGGAAAATCCCGCCATGAGCCCCCTGGAAAAACCAGCCGGACACTGACGGGATTACTGAGATACCGGTCAACCGGATCAGACGATGGCGTTGCCGGCGATGACGGCAAGAACGACGAAAATCAGGAAGACGATAACGGCGATGGCGAACAGCACGCGCGCGATCGTCGCGGTTGCGGCCGAAACGCCTGAAAAGCCGAGAAAACCGGTGATCAGTGAGATGACCAGGAAAATAAGCGCCCATTTCAGCATGGAGGGGTCCTTTCAAATTCTGCTCACATAGACGCGCAGAATAGGGAAAAGTTCCATGGGCTGAGGGGAACGCGCCATCTGGGTTAGAGAGCGGCGCGTTCGTAGTTCTGTTCTCAGTCGGCCTTGTTGCGGCGGGCCGGGAAGAGGATGATGTCGCGGATCGACGGCGCGTTGGTGAGCAGCATGATCAGGCGGTCGACGCCGATCCCGAGGCCGCCGGCGGGCGGCATGCCCTGGTCGATCGCATCGAGGAATTCGTCGTCCAACTGCTTGTCCTTTTCGCCGCGGGCATGGGCCTGTTCCAGCTGCTCAACCATGCGCTTGCGCTGCTCTTCCGGATCGTTGAGTTCCGAAAAGGCGTTGCCCAGTTCCCAGGCGTTGCAATAGGTCTCGAAACGCTCGACCAGGCGCGGCTCGCCCGGCACTTCCTTGGCAAACGGCGAGATGTCCTTCGGAAAATGGGTGACGTGCGACGGCTGGATCAGCGTGCCCTCGACCTTTTCTTCAAAGATGAAGGCCAGGCATTCGCCCCAGGTCCAGTCTTTTTCGACTGCAAAGCCTGCAGCCTTGGCAGCGGTGCGGGCTTCTTCGTCGGTCTTCATGGCGATGAAGTCGAGGCCGGTCGCTTCCTTGACGGCATCCGGCATCGGCACGCGCTTGAACGGGCCCTTGAAAGAGATTTCCTTGTCGCCGAACATGAATTCGGTGGTGCCGTGGATCGACATGGCGAGCTTTGAGAACAGCCGCTCGACGAGGTCCATGATGTCCTCGTAGTCGGCATAGGCCCAGTAGCATTCCATCATGGTGAATTCAGGATTGTGCCGGGTGGAAACGCCTTCGTTGCGGAAGTTGCGGTTGATCTCGAACACCTTGTCGGTCAGGCCAGAGACCAGCGTGCGCTTCAAGAACAGTTCCGGCGCAATGCGCAGGTACATGTCGAGCTTCAGCGTGTTGTGATGCGTCTTGAAGGGCTCTGCGGTGGCGCCGCCATAGACCGAGTGCAGCATCGGCGTCTCGACTTCCATGAAGCCGTCATCTTCCATGAAGCGGCGGATGCCGGAAACGATCTTCGAGCGCTGCTGGAAGCGGAGCTTGGATTCCTCGTTGGTCATGATGTCGAGATGGCGCTTGCGGTAGCGCTGCTCGATGTCAGACAGGCCATGCCACTTCTCCGGCATCGGCAGCAGCGACTTGGTCAGCATGGTGATTTCTTGCGCATTGATCGACAGTTCGCCGCGCTTGGTGCGGCGGACAACGCCAGTCACGCCGATGATATCACCGATATCGATCAGCGGCAGCAGCGCGCGGGCGTCTTCCGGCGTCGTGTCCTTGTGGGAGAAGATCTGGATCTTGCCGCCGGCATCATGGATGTCCATGAACATGCCGGAATTGCGCGAGGAGTAGACCCGGCCTGCTACCGTGACGACGTCTTCGGTCACGACGTCCGCTTCCAGGCCCTCGTATTTCGCTGCGAGCTCCGCATTGGTGATCGTGCGGTGGAAATGCGCCGGATAGACATCGCCGATCTTTTCGCGCAGCATTTTCAGTTTTTGCGCGCGGACTTCGGTGACGTCGGAGGAGAGGGTGGTTTCGGTCTTGTCGGTCATAGGGCTCGCCTTATCAATGCGGCATATCTTGAAATTGTGTCGTTCGCCGTCGGTGCGGCTTGCTCGGTCTAACCCTCCCCACAAGGGGGAGGGAGTTACCGCGCAAGCGTCATTTTCCGCTGCCTGCCATCGAGGCCGCAACCTGGCCGGCGACCTTCAGGCGCTGGCGCACGACCGAGCGGCCGAGGATTGCCATCGAGTCAAACAGCGGCAGCGAGCGGGTCGAGCCGGAAACGGCAACGAACAGCGGCGCGACGATGACCTTCAGCTTCTTGCCCATGCGATCAGCAATGGCCCGCAGTTCGGCTTCGATCGACTCGACGTTCCATTCGAGGATCTTTTCGAGGTCCGGCTGCACCGTGTTGAAGATCTCGACCAGTTCTTCCGGTGTTGATTTGACCTTGGCAAAGGAGGCGGCATCAAGCCCGAGATCGGACTTGAACAGGAAGCCTGCCAGATCCGGCAGTTCGCCGAGCTTGGAAATGCGCGACTGCGAGAGCTTGAGTCCCTGCTTGATGCGGTCGTTTTCCATCGCCCAGGCGAGAACGCGGGCGGCGAATTCGCCTTCGCTCAAACCTTCGCGCAGCCAGCGGCCATTCAACCAGTCGAGCTTCTGCACATCGAAGATCGCGCCGGCCTTGGACAGATTGGCCGGATCAAATTTCTCCGCCAGCTGTTCCATGGTCAATAATTCCTCGCCTTCGGCGATCTGCACGAAGAACAGGCCGAGGAAATTCATCAGCGCTTCCGGCAGGTAGCCGAGGGCCGAATAATAGGAAATCGATGTCGGGTTCTTGCGCTTCGACAGCTTCGACTTGTCGGCGTTGCGCATCAGCGACAGGTGCATGAACACCGGAGGCTCGAGGCCGAGATACTGGTAGATCAGGATATGTTTTGGCACCGAGGACATCCATTCCTCGCCGCGCGCCACATGGCTGATCTTCATCAGATGGTCGTCAACGACGTTGGCCATATGATAGGTCGGCATGCCATCGGCCTTGAGCAGGACCTGCATATCGACCGCATCCCACGGGATATCGACTTCGCCATAGACGCCATCGACGAACTTGCAGGAACCCTCGGTCGGGATCTTCATGCGCACGACGGTTGGTTCGCCGGCAGCCATGCGTGTCGTGACTTCCTCTGCCGACAGCGTCAGGCAGCGGCCGTCATATTTCGGCGGCTTGCCGGCGGCGCGCTGCGCTTCCCGCATTTCGGCCAGCCGTTCTGGCGTACAGAAGCAGCGGAAGCCGTGACCGTTGGAAACGATCTTTTCGACGAAGGGGAGGTAGGTGTCCTTGCGGTCGCTCTGGCGATATGGGCCGTAGGGGCCGCCGATATCCGGGCCTTCCGACCATTTCAGACCGCACCATTTCAGGGCGTCCAGAACCTTGGTCTCAAATTCCGGCGTCGAACGGGTCGCGTCCGTGTCTTCGATGCGCAGGATGAACTCGCCACCCATCTTCTGCGCGAAGAGGTAGTTGAACAACGCGATATAGGCGGTGCCGACATGGGGTTCGCCGGTGGGGGAAGGTGCAATGCGCACCCGGACTGGTCTGTCTGTCATGATCCTGGCCCGTGCTTTACGTGCTTTCGGCCTTCCGCCGGAAAGGAGACGTCCGGATGGGAAGGCGCATGCTTTTAAGGGAAGGAAATGCCCGATCGATGCCTGAAACGGCGGAAAATATCGGAAATTCCGTATGGCTGGCGTGAGACCATATTCAAAAGGGCGCGTCAAGGAAAACTGCGTTTGCCGCAGCAGCCATGGTCTTCAAAAGGGCGGTTGACAAATGGTCCGGTTCGATCTACTTAACCTTCAAGTTAATTAACTTTATGGTTTAATACAAATGACCCAGGATCAACTCAGCACAACTCTTTCGGCGCTCGCCGATCCGACACGGCGGGCGATCCTGGCGCGGCTGGCCTTGGGGGAGGCATCGGTCAACGAGCTGGCCGAGCCTTTCACCATGAGCCTGCCGGCCGTTTCCAAGCATCTGAAGGTGCTCGAAAAGGCCGGCCTGATCAGCCGCGGGCGCGAGGCGCAGTGGCGTCCCTGCAAACTGGAAGCCGGGCCGTTGAAGGACCTCAACGCCTGGCTCGATAATTACCGGCAATTTTGGGAGGAGAGTTTCGACAGGCTCGACCTCTATCTGCAACAACTTCAAAAGGGAGATGGAAATGAACGCAAGAGCTGACGTCGTCCCGGCCGACAAGGCCAATCTTGTCCTCACCCGGACATTCAATGCTCCGGCGGCGCTGGTCTACAAGGTCTGGACCGACCCGTATCATCTGGCTCAGTGGTGGGGGCCACATCATTTTACCAACCCGGTCTGCGAGGTCGATCTGCGGCCCGGCGGCGTTATCCGCATTCACATGAAGGGGCCGGATGGCCAGATGTACCCGTCGAACGGTACCTTCAAGGAAATCGTCGAGAACGAGCGTCTGGTCTTCACCAGCACCTATGACAGCGAAGACGGCGTCACGATGCTCGAAGCGCTGAATACGGTGACCTTCGTCGAGACGGACGGCAAGACCGTTCTGACCCTGCATGCGCAGGTGCTGAGAGCGACCGAAGCCGTGCTGCCAGCGCTCGACGGCATGGAGGAAGGCTGGAGCCAGAGCCTCGAAAAGCTCGCGGACGTCATCGCCACCGCCGCCAAAGCCTGAGATTTTATCGCACCGAAATTCCCCTGAAGTGCGCGCCAGCCTCTTCAGGGGCTTATTCCCATACTCAACAGGAACCCGAATATGCTGAAAATTCTACTGATTATCCTTGCCGTTATCGTCGTGCTCTTGCTCGGCGCCGTGGTGTTTGCGTCAACCAAGCCCGATACGTTTCATGTCGAGCGCAGTGCGATCATCAATGCACCGCCGGAAAAAATCTTCCCGCTGATCAACGATTTCAACCAATGGCAGGCCTGGTCGCCCTACGAAAAGAAGGACCCGGCGATGAAGCGCACGTTCGACGGCGCGACCAGCGGCCAAGGCGCCGTTTATAATTGGGACGGCAACAAGGATGTCGGCGCCGGCCGGATGGAAATCACCGAAGCGACGCCGTCCTCCAAGGTTGAGATCAAGCTCGATTTCGTCCGTCCGTTCGAAGGACACAACGTTGCCACGTTCACGCTCTCGCCTGCAACGCAAGGCACCACGGTGACCTGGGCGATGGATGGACCGAGCCCGCTGATTGCCAAGGTGATGGGACTGTTCTTCAATATGGACACGATGATCGGTGGCGATTTTGCCCAGGGGCTCGAAAATCTGAAGGTTCTCGCGGAAAAGTAGGGGCGAAAATCGGGAACCAAATCTGGCCTGCCCCGTTTTCCTGATGAGGAGTGCGGGGCTGTGTCAACCGGACCCGAGGGAGATGGAGAACGCAGAGATTTTTCTGGTTTCTCTTTGCGGCCAACGAAATGGCAGTCGAGCTTCTTACCCCTTCGGCCTCGTATCCTCGATATATGTGCACGTTAGATCGCCCCGGGACATCAGTTCCGGGGCTTTTTTCTGTGTTGTTCAGCCCCAAACAAGAAGGGAGCGCATCCGGCCGGATGCACTCCCTTTTATCCATGACAGGACGAAAGCCTGATTAGAGCTTTGCAGCCTTGTCCTTCTGCCGCTTGCGGCGCGACAGCATGTTGAGCACCTCGACCAGCGCCGAGAAGGCCATGGCCGCGTAGACGTAGCCCTTTGGAACATGGAAGCCCATGCCTTCGGCGATCAGCGTCGTGCCGATCATCAGGAGGAAGCCAAGCGCCAGCATGACGATGGTCGGGTTCTTTTCGATGAAGCGGGCAAGCGGCCCGGCTGCCACCAGCATGACGGTTACTGCGAAGATGACCGAAATGATCATGATCGGAAGGTGCGGGGTCATGCCGACGGCCGTGATGATGCTGTCGATCGAGAAGACGAGATCGAGGACCAGGATCTGGCCGATCGCAGCAGCGAAGGTGGTCGTGCCCGCCTTGGCAAGCGCATCCTCTTCGTGATCCACGGGATCGACGGTGTGATGGATTTCCTTGGTTGCCTTCCAGACGAGGAACAGGCCACCGGCGATCAGGATCATGTCCTTCCAGGAATAGCCATGTCCGAAGAGGTCAAAGACCGGTTCGGTCAGCTGGACAATCCAGGCGACCGTGCCGAGCAGCGCAAGACGCATGACCAGTGCCAGGCCGATACCGATGCGGCGCGCCCTTTCGCGGTGTTCCGGCGGCAGTTTGTTGGTCAGGATCGAAATGAAGATGAGGTTGTCGATGCCGAGCACGACTTCCATCACGATCAGCGTAATCAGGGCAATCCAGGCAGTCGGATCTTGCATCAGGAGCAAAATATCCTGCATCGGCGGTGGTTCCTTCCTCGATAGTCAAGGTACATATATACGGGAACCCGCGCAGCCGGTGGGCAGCGCGGGTGTAATTGATAATCCTTATGTATGTGGAAAACACGACAAAGCAAGCGCTAGAGGGCGCTCAAATGGGCTGCGATACCGTTAACTTGCCACTGGAAGCCATATTTCGGTGAGCCCCATGCCGGTTCTCGGGTCGAACCGCTCGTCGTACCGCTCCATCAGGTCCGGGAGCCCGGCATGGCTGTAGCCGGACGAGGGCAGCCATTCGGTAAAGATCGCAGTGCAGGTTGCCTGGATGCCGGAAACATGGCCGCGATGGGCAAAAATCGCATAGGTCTGGGCGGGAAGCTTCAGGCTCACAAAGCCCTTGGGAAGGTCATCGGTGTCGCGAATTTCCACGGCGGTCATATATTGAAAGCTGCGGTCCTGTCCGTCTTCCTGCGTGCAGATGCCATAGGCAGCATATCCGATCTGGCCAGAAATACTGCCGTCATGCGCGTTGAACTGCTGCCATTGTGAGGGAATTCCGGCATTGGCGCCGTAATTGTAGGTCTGCTGCAGGCCCGTCATCAGCATGGCGGGCGCGGTTTCAAATCGGGGTTCGTCCAGTCGTGGAAGAGATGCGGTGTTCATGCGGATCGGCTCCATAAGATAAAGATCGCCAGTATGCCCTCTGTTGCGAAGCTCTTCCGGCGTCAGGCCGAAATGATCGCGAAAGGCACGGGTGAAGGCTTCATGCGAGCTGTAGCCCGCATCAAGGGCGACTGCGAGAATGCTGGATGCTCCATTGGCAAGGGAAAGTGCGGCGGTGCTCAGGCGCCGTGCCCTGATGTAGCCACTGATCGAAAAGCCCGTCGTCAGGCCAAAGACACGCGACAGGTGATAGCGGGAAAGCCCCGCCGTCTCCGCAATATCCTCCAGTGAAATATCCCGGGCGTAATGGCTTTCGATAAACCAGAGCGCCTTGCCAATCGCATTCATCCAACCTCCCGCAGCAGACCGTTATGATCGTAGTGCCGATCAGGCCGCGTCACTTGATCGTGGTTGCGCGATTGCCTGTCGCAGGGCCAACAGCCGTCAGGCCGCTGTGGTCTGCCGTGCTCCGTACGCAGCCATGAAGACGCGAACGGCGCCGCTGATGACCCGATCGATTTCCTCCGGCGGCGGCGCGGCCTCCATGGTCCCGAAAAGGCGATACTTGAAAAACCCGCCACTGGAGATATCGAGAAACTGGCCCGCTGCCAGATCGAGATCATCGATCTTCAGGCTGCCGATATCGACCTGGTGCGCAAGGAATTCCTGGAGGAGGGTGCGCAGGTTCTCCGGTCCCTTGAAGAAGCGCTGACACAGGTGGGGCATGCGATCGCGCACGCCGAGAACGGTGCGCATCGCGTTGATCACCTTTTCATCGGTCATATGCGTGACGAAGCTGACGCCGAATTTATAAAGGCCGGTTTTGACATCCTCGTGGGTGGCCAGCACTGTGCGGATCGTCGCCAGAAAAAGGGCCCGCTCCTTTTCGATCATCGCCGAGAACAGGTCATCCTTGTTCTGGAAGTAGACGTAGATCGTGCCCTTGGAAACGCCCGCTTCCCGGGTGATGTCGTTCATGCTGGCGGCGTCGAAACCGACACTCATGAAAACGCGCTTTGCACCCTCGATGATCTGTTCGCGCTTCGCCGGATCCTCGCCGGCAGCACGGCGGCCGGAAAGGGCTTCGTTGGGGCAGTCTAAGGTCCCCGTTGTTTCTGCCAATTTTTCGCTACTTTCGGACATTTTTGTCTCATTGTTAACTTTTCGAACCGAACGGTTCGATTCCACTTGATATGTGAGCGATTTCGCATTAAGTCAATCGAACTGAACGGTTCGGTTCGAATTTCTCACATCATGGCTGGTAGTGCAATATGTCAGTTTCAAACAAGTCCGGTGCTGCCCATGTCCGCCCCGTCGGCGATGATTTCAAGGCGCCCGGTGAACAGATCGAGGCTCCTGAAGCCAAGAACGTGACGGAGCCGGCCGCCGAAGAACAGGCCGCCGCGCAGGTTGCTGCCGTCGCGGAAACGTCCGCCCCGAAGCGCCGCAAGCTGGTGTTCCCGATCATCGTGATCGCCGCCTTGGCAGCCGGTGGCTGGTATGGTTACGAGTGGTGGACCAATGGCCGCTTCATGATCTCGACCGATGACGCCTATATCGAAGGTGATATCGCATCGATCTCGCCGAAGGTGTCCGGCTATATCGAGAAGGTCAATGTCATCGCCAACCAGCACGTCAAGGCCGGCGATCCGCTGATCACGCTCGACAAGGAAGATTACCGCATTGCTGCCGATCAGGCGCAGGCGCAGATCGATACGGAAAAACTGTCTCTGCAGCGTTTCGACGCGCAGATCGCTGGCGCCAAGGCCAGCGTGCAGCAGGCAGAAGCGCAGAAAACCGCCCTTGAGGCGACCGTCCGGGGTGCCGAAACCACGCTCAAGCGTGCCAGCGACCTCCAGTCAAAGGCAGTCGGCACGGTCGCCTCGCTCGATGATGCTACGGTGGCGCTCGATCAGGCTAAGGCAAACCTCATTGGCGGCGATGCGCAGATCGCCACGGCGAACGCCAACATCGCCGTTTTGGTTGCCCAGCGCGCCGAGGCCGAAAGCACCATCCGGTCGTTGGAACTCGCCCGCGACAAGGCGCAGCGCGACCTGGGCTTCACCGTCCTGAAGGCGCCTTATGATGGTGTGATCGGCAATCTGGCCGTTCAGGATGGCGACCTCGTGTCCGCTGGTCAGCGTCTGGCCGCCTTGGTGCCGACCGATCAGCTCTATATCGACGCCAACTTCAAGGAAACGCAGATCGCCCACATGGTTCCGGGCTCGAAGGTCAATATCCAGGTGGATGCCTTCGACGAGGCGCCGATCGTCGGCACAGTGCAGTCGATTTCGCCCGCTTCCGGTTCGGTGTTCTCGCTGCTGCCGGCGGAAAATGCCACGGGCAACTTCACCAAGGTGATCCAGCGCGTTCCGGTCCGCATCGTCTTCCCGAAGGACGTGTTGGACAGTGGCCGCCTTCGCGCCGGCTTGAGCGTCGTTGTCGACGTCGATACCCGCACCGCGCCGAAGCAGGATACTGCTGCGGCCAAGTGATCCGTATGCCGCGCCGTCAAGGCGCGGCCTCAACGGTTGAGAAGATGTTCCGGGCCAATGCGCCGGGACCTGTGATGCACCAGTTTTCATGACCATGATGGCTCCCACGTTCGTCTGAACGCGGTCACGCCAGGAGCAACGCCGATGGCTGCCACTGCAACAGCGGGTACGATGCCGCTTCCTGCCGCCCAAGCGGAAGAGAAGATGGATCCGAAACGGCTGATCGCGTTCTTCGCGATGGTCTTCGGCATGTTCATGTCGATCCTCGACATTCAGATCGTTTCGGCCTCGCTGGCCGAAATCCAGGCGGGCCTGTCGGCCGGCTCGGATGAAGTCGCCTGGGTGCAGACGGCCTATCTGATTGCCGAAGTCATCATGATCCCGCTGTCCGGCACCCTGGCCCGGATCGTCTCGACACGGGTGCTGTTCTCGGTGTCGGCGGCAGGCTTCACGATCGCCAGCGCCCTTGCGGCGACAGCCACCAATATCGACCAGATGATCGTCTACCGGGTGCTGCAGGGCTTTATCGGCGGTGGCATGATTCCGTCGGTGTTTGCCGCGGCCTTCACGATCTTTCCGCCGTCCAAGCGCAGCATCGTCTCGCCGATCATCGGCCTTGTCGCCACACTGGCGCCCACCATCGGCCCGACCGTCGGTGGCTATCTCAGCCACGCCTTTTCCTGGCATTGGCTGTTTCTCGTCAACATCATTCCGGGCATCATCGTCACCATCGTCACCTGGAATTTCATCGATTTCGACAAGCCGGAACTGAGCCTGTTCAAGAAGTTCGACTGGTGGGGCCTGTTGTCGATGGCGGTCTTCCTCGGCGCGCTGGAATATGTTCTCGAAGAAGGCAATAAAAATGACTGGTTCAGCGACCAGCGCATCTTTATCGGTGCGGTCGCATCCGCGATCGGCGCTCTGGTGTTCTTCTACCGGGCGTTCAAGGTGGATTTCCCGATCGTCGATCTCAGAGCCTTCTCCAATCGAAACTTTGCCTTCGGTTCGCTGTTCTCCTTCGTCATGGGCATCGGCCTCTATGGCCTGACCTATATCTATCCGCTCTATCTCGGCCGGATCCGGGGCTACGATTCGCTGATGATCGGCGAGACGATGTTCGTTTCGGGTCTGGCGATGTTCTGTACGGCACCGATTGCCGGCAGGCTCTCGACCAAGCTTGATCCGCGCGTGATGATGGCGATCGGTTTTGCCAGCTTTGCGTCCGGCACCTGGCTGATGAGTTCGCTGACGGCCGATTGGGATTTCTATGAGCTCCTTGTGCCACAGATCCTGCGCGGTTTTGGATTGATGATGTGCATGGTGCCGATCAACAACGTTGCGCTGGGTACCTTGTCGCCCGCCCGCATCCGTGGCGCATCCGGCCTCTTCAACCTGACGCGTAACCTCGGTGGCGCCGTGGGTCTCGCCGCGATCAACACCATTCTGACGCAGCGCCAGGAAGAGCATTACGCTCGGCTGCAGGAGCATGTGCAATGGGGCAACCCGGAGGCCATGGACCAGCTCAACAACATGATCGCCAAGTACAATTCGCATGGGCTGGATGGTGCGACCATCGCCATCCAGAAGCTATCGGGGATGGTGACCCAGCAAGCGATGGTCATGTCGTTCATCGATGTGTTCCTGATCCTCACCGGCCTGTTCGGCTCTCTGGTCTTCTGCGCGTTCCTGATCCAGAAGCCAGCGCCTGTGCCGACGGGAGCCGGTGGCGGCGGACACTAGCCGGTAAGGCAGCTGCATATCCGTCCTGTACCTCGCGGCTTTCATCCGCCAGAATGCCCCGAAGACAAACTTCGGGGCATTTCTGTATGGCTGGTCATCCGCTTCCTCTGCTTGCCAGGCGTTCGTTTCTCGCCAATCTTCTCGGCCTTGGCGTCGTGTCATCGGTTGGTCCGGCTTTTGCCGCGACGGCTGCAAAAGCGGCATGGCCTCCGATCGACGCGACATTTCTGTTCACAGCCGATGTTCACACCTGCCTCGTCTCCGGCGGCGTGCTCAGCCCCAACTGCGCGCAGGAGGGCAAGACCGATGCCAATCTTCTGCGGCATGTGGCGGCTTTGAACCGCATCGCGCAGTTTGACTGGCCAACGCAGATCGGCGGCGTGGCGACCGGGCTTGCAGGCGCCGGCAAGCGCATTGCCAAGCCGCTCGGTCTCGTCATCGGCGGGGATATGACCGATGACGGCGGCGGGCAGGTGAAGGTTCCGGGCGAAGGCCACCAGTTGCTGCAGTTTTCCAGCCGCTATCAGGAAGGTACCGGTCCCGACCGTGTACATTTCCCGGTCTATAACGGCCTTGGCAATCATGATCTCGATCAGGATGGAGCGCCGCCGCATATCGACTGGTACCGCCGCGAACTGCGCGATTATGTCGAACTCAATCATCGCCAGACGGTGTTTTACAAGCCGCCGGTGGCGGTCGCCAACTACGACATCGATTCCGACAATTATTCCTGGGATTGGGGCGGGCTGCACCTGGTGCAGTTGCAGCGCTTTGGCGGCGATACCAACAAGGGTGCGATCAGTGGGCTGGACTGGCTGAAGCAGGATCTGGCCAATTCGGCAGCGGATGGGCGTCCAGTCGTCCTGTTCCAGCATTATGGCTGGGATCCTTTCTCGCTGGAAAAATGGGATCCGGTGAAGATGACCTTCGACGACGACGGCTCCGGTCACGCCCACTGGTGGGACGATGACGATCGCGCGGCTTTGCTTGCGACGCTCAAAGGCTACAACGTCGTTGGCCTGTTTCATGGCCACGAACACGATACGCCGATGATCTACAGGCAGGACAACCTCGACCTGTTCAAGCCGATCGCCACCTTCAAGGGCGGCTTTGCCATCGCGCATGTCACCAATCGGTATATGGACGTCGTGCTCGCCCAAGCCGAAGGGACTGACGGCGAGGTGACGTTCCTCAAGGCTTTCAGCAAGCGTTTCGACTGAGAGAGGTTGATCCCAAGTGTAGGGAGGCAAAATAAATGTCCCGAAAACACTTTAAAATAGGCCAGTTAGCCAGGCTATTTGGTCCCAACGAGCACGTGTAAAGAGCCCAATCGTTTAACCTGCTGATAAATATGGGAAATTCTGGCGCTAAGATTGGACGAATTCCACGATGGATTCATGAATTCGAGCTGAAAACCCACAGGCCGAGGGAAACGCGGAGTGTCTCCGCGAAGCGCGTGTTGTGGCTTGCTTGCGAAGGCGGATGCTGAGAGAGTCGCTATCAAGGAGATCGCCAATGCGCGCCCAGTACCATCCCGACCGATATCCCGCTGTTGCCCAACTTGTTAGCGGAGACCCGTCCGTATCAGGGCGGCTAAACGTACTACGCGACGTCACCGATAGATGGGCGCGGGCAGAAGGCGCCATTTACGATCTCAACGAGATTTCCGACTCGATTTCGGATCTCACCGAATACACGATCGCTGAACTCGGCATTGATGACGAGGCCTTCTACGTGCACGCCGGGCGTGAGGCCGACGTCGGGCTAGGTTCCGTGGGGGAAACTTTCGTCGAGGGCATCTATTTTATCAAGCAGAGCTACAGGGGGCTGACGGGTTATTTCGTCACGATCATAACGGCTGTTGGCGATCTCAGCGAGCCCACCTCAGAGACTGCGGCGCGGATCGCGTGTGGTTGGATAAACTCCGAGCAGACCGTCGAAGATGGTCTGATCCATCTTGGCCTTTGGGGCGATCCAGTCATCATTGCTGACCCCAAGCGGTTTGACATCGAATGTTTCGTCGGGCAAGCGCTTACGAAGGTCAGCAGAATGATCCCCAAAGCAGCGACTCTTGCACTACCGACACTGAACTGACGCCAAGCATTGCGACTCGGGGACGGTTGTTGGCGTAATGGCTTAGATGTCAATTTTCTTTACATCACCCGAAACAGCGACATTTGCCAACGGCGCAGTTCTCCAACTCCAATTAGGGTTCCCGAACTGCATCTTGGATGCCAAAAAGAGCCGCGAAATTTGCTCTAGTGATGATCCAGCATTTTACATCGTTGGGAGAAAAGGCGAGTTCAACATTCTCCGATTTTATTCTGGCGGCTACCTTCAGTTGGGCGAGGCCGGTGGCAGCGCTGATTCTGCGGACTGAGACATAGAGTTTGTTGAAGCTTTCGATATCTTTCGTTGAGACTAGGGTGCGAGGTGAATATTGCCCCTCAGCTTGTCTTTTGGTCGACTGGATAATTCCGTGAGTGATAAGCTTCCTGAAGCTTTTTAACTCAATATCCGCAAGCGAGGCAGCCGTCTCGACGCTGACAAACTTGCCATCGGTAGGGTCAACTTCAAGTGGATCCAACATTATATCATCGAGAAGCGCGTCGACACCTTTCCTGGCAACCGTTTTGTAATCGCCATTGATCAGTTTTGCGATCACGGTGGTCTTCAATAACTCATGCCGCCTCGCGACTTCGCGAAGTGACATCAGCCCTTGCCTCGAAGACGAGTTAACCTTTCCGTAGACACCTTGCCGCAAGAGAAGAACTTCTTCCTCGACATAGTCGGCCTGAGGTCGCCTCCTTCGGTTCGAGTCCAAGCGATCGTTGGCCATATTCGCTCGTCGGAGCAAGCCGGCTGCGTCCAAGATGTCAACGAGGTCTTTGTCGCCGCCCAATATCTCGGCGGCCCGTTTATTTTTGACCAACTTCCGTGATGAACCTGCAAAAATTTCCTTGGCGTAAAATGGAATTGAAGCGCCAGCCTCTTTGCCCCAGAGATCTGCATCGGATAGCCGCCTCCGTACCACTTCGTGTGACAGGCCTGTCTCTCGGGCGATTTCGGATACTGTGGTAAAGGATCGCGCGATGGGAGGCCGGGTAGATCGCCTTAGCGGCATAGTCTCGCCGGCATGTTGCTCGACAATTGAGGCAAAGGTATCGTACCGAGATCCTGGTCGCCTTCGAAGCATCGTATAAAGAATTCCATATTTTTCGAAGATGCCTCCCCTCCCGTTTTTGCTCTTTTGACGCACTATATCGTCCAAGCACGCGAAAATCGCTGCTGGGCCAGCTAGCACAACGGCAAATCCGGCCGAGGTTGCTGACGAGAGCTCAGTATCACTCAAACCACCTATCTTTATATTCTTTCCGTGTATCTCAGCGACACCGAATAGCCTGCTTATGCTGATCGCGATGTGAAGCGGAGTCTGATCTAGCAGTTCACCGTGACATCGCTGACCCGTCATCCTTTCATGAATGAAGATTTCCAGTGCATTCGGGACACGCATTTTCGAGCTAGCGTTTTTAGCCGCGATTTCATGTTCCCTACCAACAAGGAGTTCGTAGAAATCTTCCCGGCGCTCATGATGGCCTTCAAGTTCGACCAACGTCCAAGAATGCGGAATACAGGTATTTAGACCTTCAACTAGCCAGTGCGCCCTTCGATACCGCCGCGTCCCGGGCATGCGACCAGGGTTCAATTCGTCCTCTGCGAAGCATTTCGGGCAGTACCGGAGAATCCCCCTTTTTACTCCGGGGGCTTCGAAGACTTCATTTGCGATCACCACTGACTTATTAGGCAAGAGTTCCACTGAATGGCGACGAAGTTCCTCGAAACTTTTCCCCAAGGCATGCGCGAGTCTTCGTAACTGCTTTTCGTCGCCATTCACCATGCCGACATAATCGACTTCCAGGTCGGCACATAGAAATCTGGAAGAACGCACGCCATTTGCACGTGCCACACGGGCAACGTAGCTCGCCAGGAGTTCATCGGGAAATAGTGGAACTTGCAGTAATCCAGGCATAAGGCACCGTTCAAGAAAAGTATTAGGTGCGGTGACCGACCCACTTCCATTGTGCGAGTCCAGGAAGGGGTCGGTTTTCCACAGCACTATCGTGGCCACTACCGTTCAGAGTGTGGTCTCCATCAGCTTGCCTTTGTCGTCGACCTCCCGCTCGATATCCGCCCATTCTTTGACAAGAAATACATTGGTAGAGGGGCTGCAATTGCTGAGGCGGCGATATCCGTCCACGAAATGCTTGAACCGAATGGTCTTATCCTTCACGGCGTCTGGATCCCACAAAGCGCACTCCACAGACATCTTGATAAGCTGGATAATCATCCCCTGACGTCCGATCCCCGCATGCAACAATCGCAGCAGAAACGTGTCGTTCAGAGGAAACCCGATTTTGTAGCCGACTCTGTCGGCGATTGCCTCGATAACGCTTCTGAAGAATCCGATATCGCTCTCGTTCATGTCGCCGATTTCCAGCACACGCGAACGACGCTCCATTTGCTTGTCCTGGTCCTCGTCGATCAGAGAAAGGACATCCGGGATTCCGCTCAGGATGAGCCAGATCGACCATTCACTGTTCTGCATCAGCGCCTTGAGGGTGTCTTGGGTGTTTCTCCTTCCTTTGGCATCCTTCTCCTTCAGAACGTGCTGGGCCTCATCAAGATAGATGATGCGGGTTTCTCTTCGTCTGAGTTGTTCGCCGACGAGCCGCCAGACCTCGATTTCGTTGATGGTTGTCCGCTTGATGTCGTAGCCAGCTTGTCTAAGGATGGCGAGGCCAAGCGCTTTTGTGGAGCACTTGGCGGGAGTACGAACGCGCAGGCAGAGATTCATTTTGTTGCCGTATCCGTCATCAAACGGCTTGAAGGCAGTATGGGCGTCGAGCCGTCGCTTTACGGTGTGGCTTTTTCCGGCGCCGGATTTCCCCACGACCGCGATGGCATAGCCTTCTTGTGCGCTGTCGCTGAGGATCGTAGACAGTAAGCGGTCAACCTCTAGGCTAAAGAGGTCGTCATAGCGGGTGGCGACGTGGAAATTCTCCAGGCTTTTAATCAACAAGGAGTTGCTCGCGACCTGCGGACTAACACTCGCGCGGAGGTGTTCAAGGCCGGGTTTTGAGGCTGCGGCGATCAGATCAGTCATTGGAGCCATCCATTTCTTCGATACGCAATACAACAGGCGAGGTGCTCACCTCTGTCTCATCCGGCTCATTGAGCTCTTCCTTGGGCTTGACAGGCGCCTTTCGCGGTTTGGCGATAGCCTTTTCGGCATGCTTTTCGGCATGCGATTTGGCGAGCGTGCTTCTGTCGAATTGACCTTGCGGATTCATGGGGTCTGCTACGGTCGGTTCGACTTCCCTCGTGTCCGAATTCGGCCGTTCGCCTCCACGGTCAATCAGAAGGTGGCGGGAATAATCGAAGCTGGCCAACTGCTTCCGTTCGAACTGTTCGATCGTTTTTCGGCTTTGCAAAGGCGATGTGACGCCTGCGGCAAGTCGGGACTTGTCACTGATCATCTGGACGTCGGTGAGGGTCTTGAGCACAATTTCCTTGGCTCGGCGTGCGTTACGAGCCGTGGAACCATGGTGCTTCTTGATGTAAACGACGGTCTCCATCCAATCCGACAAGGATACGTTATTGAACCCCTCGAAAGTCGCGTGCGCGCTTTGCCACTCTTTCGTCTGCGGGTCCTCGAAGGAGACAGAACCAAGGTTTTGATCGTTTAACCTCACCTTGAGTTTGGAGCCGTAGTCGCGATCGCGAACGTCCGAGAGTTCCTCTGACCAGTAAGGAATGCCAAGGATGGTCAAGCCGCCGTTGCCGATCTTTCGTTCCAGTTCGATGCCGAAAATATCGCAATATTCTTCATCTGAGGGTGGCAGCGATACTGGCCGCTCATGTTGCGAGCCGCGGTACCAAGCATCGAGAGGGGTCTCTCCGTTCAAATTACGATGGGGCGTGTTGTGATATGCCCCAATGATCAGACGGATCAGGATTTCACCGAGCGTTGCATTATCGAGGTGTGCATGCTTGGCCGGATCGTAGTTGTCCTTCGACAGGACGTTGGAGAAAGTGCGGCCTGAGAACATGTGCATGTAACGGGAGTTGAGGGTCTTGAAAAAGCGTTCGACGCGGCCGCGCAGATGGGGGTGCTTTGACGGTGGAATGCGATGTTTTCCCGTTAGGCCGATAACGGCTCGCTGGAAGTCGGATGCGATGTACGCAGAGCCGGCGTCGGTGTGAACCGCATCCGGCGTGCCGCACTGAGGCCACTCGATCTGAAAGCCGGATAGTGCCGTTTCGCTTTCCTTGTTGCGGACAGCCATTGCCAACGTGGCAACGGACTCGGCTGAGTCCGGATCGCCCGGCAGTAGACGCATGCCGCAGATCGACCGAGAGAAAGCATCCATCGCGACGGATAGCCAGGGACGCCCCATTTCACCGATACGTGCCTGGATATCCGGATGCAGGTCCTTCCACATCTTGATATTCTTGAAGACACGGACGAGGTCGACTTTGTGTTCGTCCATCTCAAGGATTTGCATCGGGTATGTGACCCGTAGTCCCTTGCCTGACATAATGTATTTGCGCATCACGCGATGCTTGTCACGTCCGCGGGCCAAATCGACGACCACATCATCGATTTCTCGCACGATCCGGAGAAAGGTTGTGTACGAGCAAAGTTCGATGACAGGTTCCCCGTTGTTACCACGGGCGAGATGATCTTCTTCCATCTTACCGAAAGCGGCCATGACAGTAGGTTCGTTGTGGTTCAGGAACAAATTCGCAAAACGTGCGAAGTATTCTTGCTGTTCGGATGTGAAATTGCTGCCGGATGGCTCGCGCCCTTTGTTCTGGCGGACAAGGGCGTTGTCGTCGTTTTGGCTATCTTCGAACTTGGCAACCAGGCGGCGGAAATGCCGGGCACCGACAAAAACGTCGTTCTTGAGCTTTTTTTTCTTCTTGTCGATCCTAGCTTCCAGAACCAGCTCGGCGTTTTCAATTTCGAATTTCCGGAAAAACCGCTCGATTTTGTTATCCGAGCGGGCCATGGCGACGTCATACCCTTCAGTCTGACTTTCCTGCTCCTCCTCTAGGAAAGTCCGCACCATGAGCGAGCGTAAAACATCCTCGGGCGAGGCCTGAAAAAGTTTCTGCTTTTTGCGGTTTCGCGCTCGCTCGATAGCGTTTTCGGTCGTGTAGAAGCCTTTCTCGACCTTCAAGGTAAAGCGTCTTAGATGTCCGTCGAAATCCTGCCAGGTCAGTGCAACGACCTCGTGGGGCTTGTCGTCATCGGATTTGATGACGATACCATCGTCGAAATTCTTCTCGAACCTATAGGGGCGGCCGAAGAGCGACACACGGTCGTCCCGGTCAACTGCAAAGCGAGTTACTTTCAGCGGTTTGCTGGTCATTTGAATTCCCCTTTCGCGAGGCGGATTGTGGAGAGTCGCGTCATGATTGACGCTTTCGGATCACTATGGTCGTGCAGGATCGAACCGCCGGCGAGCAATGCCCAGACAGCTTCCCACACATCCGCGAAATTCATTTTCGCTTCCAGGTACTTGAAGACATTGAAGATTACAGCGTGGCCGCCGAGGTCTTCCAAGGCGCCCAGGACGTTGCCGTTGTTCGCCTTGTTACGCAGAGTGCGCGAGCGGACTTTCTGCTGCGAGGAGTAAACCGCAGGTTTAGAAATCTGCTCCTCGGTCAACAAATGGATTTCATGCGCATACAACTTGAGGGATTGGTTACGGATGTGTTTCACCTCCGTCTCGAGACCTCCCACATTATTTTTCGCACGGATCGCATAAAGGAAGCGGGCTCCGTTGCGAAAGTCTACGCAGATGTCGACGTAATGTTTGTACTCGCGACCAGCCAAGATGTAAGTCAGCGGGCCGAACTGAGTTCGGATCGCGACGACTTCCGGGTTGGCGGCGAACATGTCCATTGCCGCCGCTTCGAGATCGCTCTCGAGGCGGTGCGCCGTGTTGTCTGGGAAGCACATTAGGACACGGCATGTAGTGATGCTCATGCGCTCCTCGACGGGCTTGGCGTTGGGCTTTTGGCGCAACGCGATATCGCGAGCGCCGACGATGATCTGCGGATACTTACGGCCTGCCTTCATTGTCTTTGTCCTTCGATATTGGAAAAAGTGCCTCGGCTTTGCTCCCGAGACACAAGTTATTTGCTGCCTGCGCTTAGGCCTCGTCCTCGTCCTCAACATTTTTGATGTCGGCGAAGATGCGGCGGCCCGACGACTTTTCCGCTGGTTTTGCGAAGTGCGTCTTGCGCTCGTAAGGCACGGCAAGGATGTCGAAGCCCTTGCGGCGTTCGTGCAGGATCTGAATTACCGACGCGATGTCCATGTGGGTGCCTTTCCTGTCCGCAGAGCGGACGATCCAAAGCCCATAGCCATTGGGGTAAACTTGGCTGGCCGTTATCGGCCAGTTGCAACGGTGGCGAGGCGTATGAGGCCTGCCGCACGAAGATCCTTCGAGACGTAACGTAGTACCGCACCGCCGCTTGCGTGAGGGCAAGACGGCGGGAGGACAACAAGGTTGTCGCGTCGCACGATGCGAAGTTTGTGGTGATTGTCGAACGTGAACTTCATACCCAGACCCTTTCAAGCTTTTCGCTTTTATGGACCTGCCGTGACCTTAGTCACGGTAAACATACCGAGACTAAAGGCGGCTGGACCGCTTTCCTATTCGTATGTTCGCGTAGTTCATTTCGTGACCTTTGTTCCAAGTTGACGCGGCTTATATAGATTCCCGAACATCCGTCAATGGATATTTCTTGTTTTATTTCAGACTGATAGCCGTTTCTAATTACAATGATCGTTACCAGAACATGAAATTGGTACGACGCGCAATGAGGGGTGTTTCATTCCGAAACGAATGCGGCTTTTACCTCGGATGCATTGGTGTGACGGATACGAAGTCATAGCCTCGATGTAGCTAGAAGGGCGCGAGCCGCCGGAAGGTCAAAGTTATTGGCGTCTGTGTCACGCTCGATCCAGGAGATCAGTTTTCTTGCGCGGCGATCGAACTTTTGGCGGGTCGGGTATCGGACGAATCCGAGATGGTACCCATCTGCCCAACCGTTGAAACGGCCGATGTGGGTTTCAAGCCTTCCGTAGAGCTGTCGCATAGAAGGCTGATCGTCGTCGAAGTATCGGACCACCGCCATCCAGTGAAGAACCATAGCCTGTAAATCCCAACCGCCGACGCTGTTTGTTTTTTGCCATTGCCGTAAGGCCATCTGGCTACCGAAGAACGCGCGTGGCCGACAGATCGGGTAAGACGCTTTGATCTCATCGACATCGATCATTCATCCGCACTCCTCGAAACGTTTTGTTGCGATGAAATTTGAGCAAATGGCGCTACAGGTTCGGCATTTTCGGTATGGGCTTTGCGGATGAAAAAGTTTGTCCTCACGAACAACGGCATAATTGGTCGCCTGCCACCTGTTCCTATGGATCTGTCCGGGGTTGCCTCGGGGATAGCCACCATATCGTTGGTATCCACGCAGTTTCTCTGGCCGCGTGAAGCCAGCTTTTCTCCCAGTTCACGAAAATCAACCTTTACCCCAGCGAAGATCGATCGCTGAGGATTGCATGCCACGAAAGCCAGTCGGCGCTCTGTCAGTAGCGTCAATGCATCGGCAGGGTTACAACCTGTCCTTCGGATCGCGATGCGCAAGGAAACAAGGCCCTCTAATCCGACGTTTGCGCTTGCGCCTTCGATCACATGGTTGCGGAGTTTTTCGACGTCCGCACGCGAGTACCGATCCATTAGGGATCGAGGATGGTGTTCATGCGGCTCACCGACGATCGGCTTGACCGCATTCGCGAGAACGAGGCTCCACAGTTCCTCGGTGGTACATCCGAGGATTGCCCGCACTTCGTTGAATGTGGCTGCGTCTTTCAGCACCTTGATGGCGTCGTGAGCGATCGCAGGACTGATTTCGACACCATGGGGACGCTTCCGAACCATAGGGATGTGGCCATGTTGGCGCAGATAAAGGCTGACTAGCTCTGCTGAAGCTCCGGAGGCCGTCGCGATCTCTGCGATGGTCATCCATCTGTCGCCAGTCGCCTTCCCGAAAACGCTTGTTCCCGATAAGTTTGGCAGCAGCTCTACGGAGTGTTCCCTTACGATCCGTTTGATCGGGTCGTAGGTATCAGGTCGACGTTCAAGGAGTTCGTACAGCGAGCCGTAGAGGGAGGTTCCTCGCGCCCGACGTTTATTGGCTGAGCTGGCCAGTTTGTCCAGTTCGCGATATACCCCGCTTTCGCCGTCTTTCAGAATAAGAAATCCAACGTCAGCGGCCGCACCCATGATCGCTTCATCTCGGTTTTTCGGGCTGAAACGCCTGCCTTTCAGAGCAGCCATTCCAAAGAGTTCGCATAGATCGATGCACTCGGGCAGGGCAAAATCATCGAGAAGGCCGCCTCTGCCAACTTGGCCGTCCAAACGGTCAACTACGAAGCGTTCGAAATCGCTGGGAGCACTAACGACGCCAGGCTTCGCCTCGGTGATATGTGCGGTCTCGAGAACAGCGCAGAAATCATTTGGGTTTGGGTCTACGCCTTTGAACGCTAACGGCACCAGCCGTCTCTTATGGCGATGACAAGTCCAAATACATTGGAATGCCCATTGGAGCCGTGCGTAGCGGCGCACGCCCGGCATTCGTCCCTCGTCTCGCTCGTCGTCCTCGAGGCAGGTGGGGCAAAACCTAACCGCCGCAGTGGAGAGAGCCCAACTCGGAAAACTCGCTCCCCCAATAGCAAGGCGCCCCCCATTCATCGCGCGGACGCTGCGCGCGATCAAGTCGTCCTCCGAATGGCCCAGCAGCGCTGAGAGTTTTGAAATCTGTTCGGCGTCGCCACAGACCGCACTGTCAAATTTGATTCCAAGGTCCAAGCAGAAGGCGCGCATTTTCAAGGTTCCGTTGGCGCGAGCGGTACGGGACAGATGGCTTGTGAAAAGCTCGTTTTCGAAAAAGGGGACGCGCAGGAGACCGGTCATGCATCGACCTCCTCTCCAGGCGTGAGGCTGGGGGCTACGATGTGTGCTCGTCCCGCCTTGTCACCCAGAGCGTTAGTCACCAGCATATCGTCCTCCTCAATTAAGCTCCGGGTAGCGCGGAAGATTGACGCAGTTCGGTAAACGGCAGGTTCCGGACCGCCCCCTCGCTCACGGAATCCGGCGAAGGCCATGGCGTGATCCAAAGTTTGGTTACGGAATAGTTCAGAAACTGAAGTGGCCGTCGTGGCATTCCGTCCGCGGTTTAAGCGGAGGTAGCAGCTGTCCGTGCAATTTTCGGAGGAAAATTCGAGGTGAATCCAGTGATACCCTGCGTTCTGCTCGAGCAACCCCGCTGCAGTGATGAGAAATGTAAAGGTGGCCCATACCCATGGATCGATGGGCAACGCTTCGAGCCGCTTCTCAAGTCTGAGCCTCGCTCTCGGCTCTCTATTGAACGTGAATTGCTTTATCACGATTGGCTCCCCGAACGCGCAGCCCCAGGGAACGAAATGTTCCCGGAGTTTTTTGCAAGCCGTCAGTTCCCCTAGATTGGGTGGGCGACGACCACGCCGACAGGCGTATGAGCCCAGGAGGGGAGGGGGAAGTGCGGAGAGCGCGCGCGATCGAAGCGCAGGTATCGGCGCGACTGAAACAGAGGGGGGTACGACCCGGCGCGCAATCAACACGACATAACACCGCGAGGCATTTGTTGCGGGCGGTTCGAAGGCGATATTCTGGAGTGTGTGTCGAACTCATGATGCCCTCGTTTACGCAATGCAAATACGCACATTGGAAGAGGGGTCCCCGCGATCTTGAAGTCGCGGAATCTACCGGACTAAGAGATCAGTTGCGGGTCGCCCGCTTTCTTATCCGTATCTCTATCGCCGTCATCACGTGGCCCTTGCCGTGTTCGGTTCAACGTAAGCGCGATTTTCGAT
>UCKS01000007.1:1112-331039 GCA_900473045.1 Hyphomicrobiales bacterium | reverse complement strand
TCGGCCTCGATACGGCGCACGACGACGCGGTCATGCAGCGGGCGGAAATTGGTGCTTGTCATTGTCTAATCCCTCGATCAAATGACTTCACGGATCGTCTTTGCGATCCGATGGATGGATGTTAGCACTCCTCTTGTCTGAGTGCTAGCGGCTTGGAGATAAGGACGGCCGCGAGATGAGTCAAGAACGGCCTGTCGAAAATATTTCATCGATCATGGTTATCTGAGCGCCATGCTCTTGCCCCAACAACACGACCTCAATGTGACACCCGCCCATCCTTCCTTCGCGCAGGCCACCAAAGTCTGGGCGAGGATCGGTCTCCTGAGCTTTGGCGGCCCCGCCGGGCAGATCGCGCTGATGCACAAGGAGTTGGTGGAGGAGCGCCGCTGGATCTCCGAGAGCCGGTTCTTGCATGCGCTGAATTTCTGCATGCTGTTGCCGGGACCGGAGGCGCAGCAGCTTGCCACCTATATCGGCTGGCTGCTGCATGGAACACGCGGCGGTATCGTCGCGGGGCTGCTGTTTATCCTGCCGGGGTTCCTCGTCATCCTCGGCCTGTCCTCGGCCTATGCGCTGTTTCAGCAAACGGATTGGCTGACGAGCCTGTTCTTCGGTTTGAAGGCGGCGGTGCTGGCCATCGTCATCGAGGCGGTCATTCGCGTTGGCCGCCGTGCGCTGAAAACCCGGTTTGCGCTGATCGTGGCGGCGCTCGCTTTTGCAGCCCTTTTCCTCTTTGATCTGCCTTTCCCGCTCGTCGTGATGGCGGCCGGCATCGCCGGATACGTCGCTACGCGGCTAAAGCCGGCAACTGGCGAAAAAGCTATTGCCGAGGCCGCAAGGCAGGCACTTGCCGACAGGCCCTCGGTGATCGGGAACAGCTTTCCCGACGGCGCTTCAAGCTGGAGCCGCACGGTGCAGGTTCTCGCCACCTGGCTCACGCTCTGGGTCGCGCCCTTCATCGCGATCGGCGCGATATTCGGGTCCGGCACCGTTTACACCCCTATCGGCCTGTTCTTCTCGAAGATGGCCGTGGTGACCTTCGGCGGCGCCTATGCCGTTCTGGCCTATGTCGCGCAGCAGGCGGTCGAGACCTATCATTGGCTCAAACCCGGCGAAATGCTGGATGGTCTGGCGCTGGCCGAAACGACACCGGGACCGCTGGTGCTGGTCTTGTCCTTCGTTGGCTTCATGGCCGCCTTTCGCGCACCGCCGGGGTTCGATCCGCTTGTGTCCGGCCTGCTCGGAGCAACGCTGGCGACCTGGGTGACGTTCGTGCCGTGTTTCCTCTGGATCTTTATGGGTGCCCCCTATGTCGAGGCCCTGCGCAACAACAGGGCGCTGTCGGGCGCACTTGCGGCGATCTCGGCTGCGGTCACCGGCGTTATCCTCAATCTGGCCGTCTGGTTCGGCCTGCACGTTCTTTTTTCCAGTGTGGATCGCTTTGCGGCAGGGCCGATGTCCATGCCGCTTCCCGTCTGGCAGACGTTCCAGTTGCCGGCTTTCTGTCTGGCGCTTCTGGCCGCCGTACTGCTGTTTTTCTTCAAGCGCGGCGTCGTGGTGACGCTGGCCATCTGCGCGGTCGCCGGTTGGCTGATCCGTGGATTTTAGCGGCTCCCACTCATTTCGCGCCGGAAACCTTGGAATTCGGCCGCCATTTTCCGGATGAAGACTTGTGTTTTTACCGCCTGCCTGCGATGTCAGCCCGACCATTTCTTTTCTGCGGGAAGCCAGCATGGCCGTTCGGATCAACAGTTTTCGCGACATTGCCAGCCGCTATGATGTCGTGCTCTGCGATGTCTGGGGCGTGCTGCACAATGGCGTGGAGGCGTTCAAGGGCGCCTGCGAGGCGCTGACGGAAGCGCGCGCCAAGGGCCTGACCGTCGTCTTGATCACCAATTCGCCGCGCCCGCATCCCGGCGTCATCGTCCAGATCCGCGGTCTTGGCGTGCCCGATAGCGCCTATGACCGCATCGTCACGTCGGGCGACGTCACCCGCGCGCTGATTTCGGCCGGTCCGAAGAAGATCTATTTCATCGGTGCGGAAAAGGATCTGCCGCTGCTGGAAGGGCTCGGCGTCAGCATGGTCTCCTCCGAGGAAGCCGAGATCATCGTCTGTGCCGGATTTTTCGATGACGAAAACGAGACGGCCGAAGACTATCGAGCAACACTGACGAGCCTTGCCAAGCGCAAGGTACCGTTCATCTGCGCCAATCCGGATCTGGTCGTCGAGCGCGGCCACAAGCTCATTCCCTGCGCCGGAGCGATCGCCAAGGTCTATGCCGAACTGGGTGGCGAAACCCGGATTTCCGGCAAGCCCTATGTACCGATCTATCGCGCCTCCCTGACGGAAGCCAAGGCCGTGCGCGGCGGACTCGACCTGTCGCGGGTCATCGCGGTCGGCGACGGCATGCCGACGGACGTCAAGGGCGCACAGGATTTCGGCCTTGATGTTCTCTATATCAGCGCTGGTATCCACGCCGCCGAATACATGGCTGCCGAAAAGACCGATGAGGCCAAGTTGGCGGCATTCTTGAAAAACGAGGGTGCCACGCCAAAATGGTGGATGCCGAGGCTGGCTTGACGGATCTGCCGTGGCCGACCTGCACGAAGAGATGACTGGCGAACGGACATGACGGTTTTTCATCGCAACGAGACCCGCGAACCCCTTCCGGAAGTACTGCGCGGCGGCGTCATCGCCATCGGCAATTTCGATGGCGTGCATCGCGGTCATCAATCGGTTTTGAACCGGGCTCTGGAAGAGGCGCAAGCGCGCGGTGTTCCGGCCCTGGTTTTGACCTTCGAGCCGCATCCCCGCAGCGTTTTCCGCCCGGACCGGCCGGTCTTCCGTCTGACGCCGGCACCATTGAAGGCACGAATCCTCGAAGGCATGGGCTTTTCCGCCGTCATCGAATACCCGTTCGACCGCACATTTTCGGAACTCTCAGCATCCGATTTCATCCGTTCGGTCCTGATGGATTGGCTGCATGCCAGCCACGTGGTCACCGGTTTCGATTTTCATTTCGGCAAGGGCAGGGAAGGCGGTCCCGCCTTCCTGATGGCCGCCGGTGGCGAAAACGGCTTTGGCGTGACGCTGGTCGATGCGTTTCGCGACGAGAATGCCTCGGTGATTTCCTCCAGCCATATCCGCTCGTTGCTGGGGCAGGGAGATGTATCCCAGGCGGCTGGATTGCTCGGCTATCGCTACACTGTGGAAGCCGAAGTCATCGACGGCAAGAAGCTTGGCCGTACACTTGGCTATCCCACCGCCAACATGCAGCTGCCGCCGGAAGTCGAACTCCGCAACGGCATTTATGCCGTTCGCTTCCGCCGCACCGATGGCAGCATCCATGATGGCGTTGCCAGCTTCGGCAAGCGTCCGACGGTCGATAGCAACGGCATTGCCCTGCTCGAAACCTTCATCTTCGATTTTTCCGGCGATCTCTACGGCGAAGTCTGTTCCGTCTCTTTCTTCGGCCATCTGCGCGACGAGCTGAAATTCGACGGTCTCGATCCGCTGGTGGTGCAGATGAAACAGGATGACGCCGAAGCCCGCGCCTTGCTCTCCGGCGTCAAGCCGCTCAGTATGATCGACAGCAAAATCGCATTCGATCTGGATGCAAACCCCTAAAGGATGATCCCGATGGCCACCACGCCCCGCCGGCCCGTCAGCGCCATGGATGCCGCCGAAGCCCTGTTCAAACCGATCAAGAAAGCGCCGGCGCCCGCGGTCGAAAAGCGAGCCTTGCCGGAAACGAAGGAACTGGTGTCGATCAAGCTCGACAGCGCCGTCCTGCACTATTTCCAGGATGACGGCCCGGGCTGGCAGGACCGCATCAACGACGCGCTGCGGGCGGTGATGATGGCAAACCCCAAGGACTGAGAAAGCTTTTCTGCCTCATTCCCTCTTCTCCCCAGCGGGGAGAAGGTGCCCGAAGGGCGGATGAGGGGGGCCGAAGGCCACTTTTGATTGGCTCCGGCTTCGCCGAAGCACCCCCTCATCGCCTCACTGCGTTCGGCACTTCTCCCCGCTGGGGAGAAGAGGGAACCCGTCGCACGCTGCTCATCCAATTAAAAATCCGCATTCCATCACCGTGACGCACATCGTTCTTTGAAACTTTGCCTTTGTCATCTTCCTTTTCGCGCAAAAACCGCTTAAACAACCGGCCACCATGACCCGATATCGTCGATTGATACGTGATCAGCGAATTATTGGCCCGGCCTTCCCAGCGCTTTGATAGCCGCCGGAAGGTCCGGGTTTTCGGCGTTCGACACGAGCGCCACCGTTTCCCTTATGATATCCCGTTCGCATGCGCGGCGACACGCGCCCAGATATGATTGCTGAAGCCATGACCGATACCGTTGAAAAGCTTGATTATTCCAAGACCCTCTATCTGCCCGAAACCGAATTTCCGATGCGCGCCGGCCTGCCGCAGAAGGAGCCCGAGACCGTTGCCCGCTGGCAGGAGATGGGGCTTTACAAAAAGCTGCGTGCCTCTGCCGCCGGCCGTGAAAAATTCGTGCTGCATGACGGCCCGCCCTATGCCAACGGCAACATCCATATCGGCCACGCGCTGAACAAGATACTGAAGGACATCATCACCCGCTCGTTCCAGATGCGCGGTTTTGACTCAAACTATGTTCCGGGCTGGGATTGCCATGGCCTGCCGATCGAATGGAAGATCGAGGAAGCCTACCGCGCCAAGGGCAAGAACAAGGATGAGGTTCCCGTCAACGAATTCCGTCAGGAATGCCGGGACTTCGCCGCCAACTGGATCAAGATCCAGTCGGCAGAGTTCAAGCGCCTCGGCATCGAGGGCGATTTCGATAATCCCTATACGACGATGGCCTTCCACGCCGAAGCCCGCATCGCCGGCGAACTGTTGAAGATCGCCAAGACCGGCCAGCTCTATCGCGGCTCCAAGCCGATCATGTGGTCGGTCGTCGAGCGCACCGCTCTGGCGGAAGCCGAGGTCGAGTACGCCGACATCGAGAGCGACATGATCTGGGTGAAGTTTCCGGTTCTGGAAGGTCCCGAAACTCTGAAAGACGCTTTCGTCGTCATCTGGACCACTACCCCCTGGACCATCCCGGGTAACCGCGCGATCGCATATTCGTCGCGTTATCCCTATGGCCTGTTCGAGGTTGAAAGTGCGGAAAACGACTTTGGTCCGCAGCCCGGCGAAAAGCTGATCTTCGCCAGCCGTCTGGCCGAAGAAAGCGCCGCCAAGGCAAAGGTTACGCTGAAGCTGGTTCGCGAGGTTTCGCCTGAAGAACTCGCGTCGATCACCTGCGCTCATCCGCTGGCAGCCCTCGGCTACGATTTTAAAGTCCCGCTTCTCGCCGGCGACCATGTCACCGACGACGCCGGTACCGGTTTCGTGCACACCGCCCCGAGCCACGGCGCCGACGACTTTGTTGTCTGGATGGACTACGCCCGGGCTCTGGAAGCGCGTGGCATCTCCTCGAAGATCCCGTTCACCGTCGATGACGCCGGTTTCTACACGGCCGACGCGCCGGGCTTCGGCCCGGATGCCGAGGGTGGAGCGGCGCGTGTCATGGATGACAATGGCAAGAAAGGCGATGCCAACGACCGTGTCATCAAGGCACTGATCGAGGCGAAGAACCTTTTCGCCCGGGGTCGCCTGAAGCACAGCTATCCGCATTCCTGGCGCTCGAAGAAGCCGATCATCTTCCGCAACACGCCGCAATGGTTCGTCTACATGGACAAGGACCTTGCCGACGGCACGACGCTGCGCTCGCGCGCCTTGTCGGCCATCGACAATACGCGCTTCGTGCCGGCCGCCGGCCAGAACCGCCTGCGTGCCATGATCGAGAACCGTCCGGACTGGGTCCTGTCGCGTCAGCGCGCCTGGGGCGTCCCGATCGCCGTCTTTGCCGACGTCGAGGGTGAGGTGCTGGTCGACGAGGCCGTCAACGCCCGCATCATCGCGGCCTTCGAGGCCGAAGGTGCGGATGCCTGGTTCGCCGAAGGTGCCAAAGACCGCTTCCTCGGAAACGATCATGACCACGCCAGGTGGACCCAGGTCATGGACATCCTCGACGTCTGGTTCGATTCAGGCTGCACGCATACCTTCACGCTGGAAGACCGCCCCGACCTGAAATGGCCGGCAGACGTCTATCTCGAAGGCTCCGACCAGCATCGCGGCTGGTTCCATTCGTCGCTGCTCGAAAGCTGCGCGACGCGCGGCCGTGCGCCGTACAACGCCGTCGTCACCCACGGGTTCACGATGGACGAGAAGGGCGAGAAGCAGTCGAAGTCCAAGGGCAATGTCGTTGCCCCGCAGGACGTGATGAAGGAATCGGGCGCCGATATCCTGCGCCTCTGGGTCGCCACCACCGATTACTGGGAAGACCAGCGTCTCGGCAAGGCGATCATCCAGACCAATATCGACAGCTATCGCAAGCTGCGCAATACCATCCGCTGGATGCTCGGTACGTTGGCGCATGACGAAGGTGAGGATATTGCCTTCAACGACATGCCCGAACTCGAGCGCCTGATGCTGCACCGCCTGGCCGAACTCGACCAGCTCGTGCGCGAAGGCTACGACGCCTTCGATTTCAAGCGGATCGCCCGTGCGCTGATCGACTTCTCCAACATCGAGCTGTCGGCCTTCTATTTCGACATCCGCAAGGACGCGCTTTATTGCGATGCGCCGTCGAGCCCGCGCCGCCGGGCGAGCCTCGCGGTCATCCGCAAGCTGTTCGATTGCCTCGTCACCTGGCTTGCCCCGGTTCTGCCGTTCACCGCGGAAGAAGCCTGGCTGTCGCGTGATCCGTCGGCGGTCTCCGTGCATCTGGAGCAGTTCCCGGTCGTGCCGGCCGAGTGGCGCGACGAGGCGCTGGCTGAAAAGTGGAAGAAGATCCGCGATGTCCGCCGCGCCGTCACCGGTGCGCTGGAGGTCGAACGTCGCGACAAGCGGATCGGCTCTTCTCTGGAAGCGGCCCCGGTCGTGCATATTGCTGATGCGGACCTGCTGCAGGCACTGGATGGGCAGGATTTTGCAGAAATCTGCATCACATCCGGCGTAACCATCGTTGCAGGCATGGGGCCTGCGGGTGCCTTCTCCCTGGGCGATCTGGCGACAGTCAGCGTCGAGCCGACGCTGGCTGAAGGCGTCAAATGCGCCCGGTCCTGGCGTGTCACCGCCGATGTCGGCTCCGATGCCACGTTCCCGGATGTGTCCGCCCGTGATGCGCTAGCGCTTCGCGAGTTGGGTTACGCTTCTTAAGGGATTGTTTACCGGGTGAATTGCGTAATTGCCGTTCATCCGGTAAACCTGCCTGAAAATCGGCGGATTTATCCGCCATGGGCGCAGCAATGCCGCTCAAGTATCGATCGTGCCGGCACCGCTGGAAGGGTTTTCATGGGAATGACGCGAGAGTTTCGAGTGTATGCTGGCCTGTTTGCCGTTGTGGCGGGCAGCGTCGTCTTGACCGGCTGCATCGGTGGCCCGACCTACGGGACGGACAAGACCGCCGGCGAGCATCTGATAGATGACCTCGGCAGCTCCGTCAGCCTCGGATCGGCCAAGCCCAACAATGTCAAGTATCAGCCGCGTCCCGGCCTGGTTCTGCCACCTTCAGGCGAAACCGCGCAATTGGTTCAGCCGCAGCAGAATATGGCCACCAAGGACAATCCGCAGTGGATCGAATCGCCGGAAGACACGCGCCAGCGTCTGCGCGAGGAAGCCGATGCCAATGCCGATAATCCGAGCTACGTCTCGCCACTGGCCAAATCCAGCGCCAATGGCCGTAAGCTGACGACGGCCGAACAGACGCAGGCCTATCGCGACGCCCGCAAGATCCAGATGGGCGCCTATGCCGACAAGCGCCGGTTCCTGAGCGACCCGCCGCTCGAATACCGCAAGCTGCCGGAAGAGGCGACTGCGGATCTTGGCGAGCCGGAGCAGGTCAAGGAGCGCCGCCGCAAGAAGGAAGCTGCCATCAAGGGCAGCGGCAAGAAGTGGTATCAGGTGTTCTGATCCGGCATGTTTGAAATTCGCAAGGCTACACCCAGGGACGCAGAGACCATTCTGCGTTTCATCACTGAACTGGCCATCTACGAAAAAGCCGGACACGAGGTCGAGGCGACCGTTCAGTCGGTCACCTCTTCGCTGTTCGGCGAGAATTCCGTTTCGCATGCGGCCATCTGCGAGCGCGATGGCGTCCCCGTCGGTTTTGCCGTCTGGTTCTTCAGCTATTCCACATGGCTGGCACGCAATGGCCTTTATCTCGAAGACCTCTATATCACGCCGGATCAACGTGGTTCGGGCGCGGGGCGCACCACGCTGCGCTATCTGGCGCAGATCGCGGTCGAGAAGGGCTGCGGCCGTTTCGAGTGGAGCGTGCTCGACTGGAACGAACCGGCCATCAAGGCCTATGAGGCAATCGGTGCCGAGCCTCTGTCGGAATGGACACGATACCGTCTGTCCGGTGCGGCACTCGAAAGCTTTGCCGCCGGATAAGGTTTCCGGATCGGGCGCTCAGCGTCTCCCGGCAAAGAATTCCTTGAGGATGTCTGCAGCACTCTGACCGGAAAGGCCGGAATAGACGTCGGGTGCATGATGGCAGGTCGGCTGGCTGAAGAAGCGCACGCCGTTATCGACGCCGCCGCCTTTCGGATCTTCGGCGCCATAGTAAAGCCGGCGCAGGCGGGCAAACGAGATGGCCGCCGCGCACATGGTGCAGGGCTCGAGCGTGACGTAGAGATCGGCGCCGTTCAGCCGCTCTGCCCCGATTGCGCTTGCAGCCGCGCGGATCACTTCGATTTCGGCATGCGCGGTCACATCGTTGCGCTCGCGTGTGCGGTTTCCGGCGCTGGCGATGATCTCGCCGTTGACCACAAGGACGGCACCAACAGGCACTTCGCTGCGGGCCGCCGCCATTCTGGCTTCTTCCAAGGCCAAATCCATGAACCGGCTCGTTTCAGCCATCGTCGATACCCGTGATAATTTCTCTTAACCCAAGGGCTGTGACCTGATAGGACAGCCCAAAAGGCAGGCAACACAAATGACATTCAAAGACAAGCCCCAGCGGCCTGGCGGCAAACCCGCACGGTCCGACAAGAAGCCCTATACCGGCGCGCGCAACACCGCTGCCGATCATTCGGCCGTTGACAGCACCGATGCCGAGAAGCCGCGCAAGCCACGGCCAACCGCGACGGAAACCGTGGGCGCCGAGGTGCCGCAGCGCATTTCCAAGATCATGGCCCGCGCGGGCGTGGCCTCGCGCCGCGATATCGAGCGCATGATCATGGAAGGCCGCGTTTCACTCAACGGCAAGCTGCTCGACAGCCCCGTCGTCAACGCGACGCTCGCCGATCACATCGAAGTGGACGGTCAGCCGATCCGCGGCATCGAGCGCACCCGCCTCTGGCTCTACCACAAGCCGTCCGGCCTGGTGACCACCAATTCCGATCCGGAAGGCCGCGCCACTGTCTTCGACAACCTGCCAGAAGAGCTGCCGCGCGTCCTGTCGATCGGCCGCCTCGACATCAATACCGAAGGCCTTCTGCTCTTGACCAATGACGGGGGTCTCGCACGCGTGCTCGAGCTGCCTGCGACCGGCTGGTTGCGCCGCTACCGCGTCCGCGCCCACGGCACCATTGATCAGGCAGCGCTGGACAAGCTCAAGGACGGCATCGCCGTCGACGGCGTGCTTTATGGCGCCATCGATGCGACGCTCGACAAGGTTCAGGGTTCCAACGTCTGGATCACCATGGGTCTGCGCGAAGGCAAGAATCGCGAAATCAAGAACGTCATGGGCGCGCTTGGTCTCGACGTGAACCGGCTGATCCGGATTTCCTATGGCCCGTTCCAGCTCGGTGAACTGCCGGAAGGTCAGGCCCAGGAAATCCGTGGCCGCACGCTGCGCGACCAGCTCGGCCCGCGTCTGATCGAGGATGCCAAGGCGAATTTCGACGCGCCGATCTTCGATGCTGCAGCCGGCGAAGACGAAAAGCCGCAGAAGAACGAATGGGCCGCCGGAAAGCCGGAAGCCCGCGAGCGCGGTGCGTTCAAGGAAAAGGCAGGCGACAAGCGCGAGCGTGCTTTGTCGCGGCTGGATACGACACGGCGCGACGATCGTGGCGGCTCCCGCCCCGACCGCAACGACCGTGGCGGACGCGATGCGCCCGAGGCGAAATTTGACGGCCCCAAGCGCGAACCGGGTTTCCGCGCCCGCAAGGCCAATGTCTGGATGGCGCCGGGCGCCCGGCCCTTGGCCGAAAAAAAACCGAAAGACGCCCAAGGCGCCGAGGTTGCAGAAAAGCCCGTGCGCCGCGAGCGCCCGGAAGGTGCACCGGCGGTCAAGCGTTATGGCAAGACCAAGGATGGCCTGGCGACGAAGTCCAACCGGAAGTTCGATCCGGACCGCAAGAAGGCGTCGGTCTACGACCGCCCCGATCGCGGCCCGCGCGTGATCGTCACGCGTGATGCCGATGACAACGACTGGATCCGCGCAACGGAAGAGCCAAGCCGCGACGAAGGCCGTGGTGGCGACCGCAAGCGTTCGGGTGGCGACGATCGTGGAGCCCGCAGCTTCGGCGACCGTGCTCCACGCGGTGATCGTCCGCAGGGTGACCGCCCGCCGCGCCGCGAAGGTGGCGACAAGCCGTTCGGTGATCGCAAGCCGCGCGCCGAAGGTGCTCGCTCGTTCTCCGACCGGCCGAGAAGCGACCGGCCTGCCGGTGACCGCCCGCAAGGCGATCGTCCGCGCAAGCCGTTTGGCGAAAAGTCGTTCTCGCGTGAGGACGGCGATCGCAAGCCGCGTGATTTCGGTGATCGTCCGCCGCGTGGAGATCGGCCGCAGGGCGACCGTCCACAAGGGGATCGTCCGCCACGCCGTGACGGTGACCGTCCATTTGGCGGCAAGCCCTCGGGCGACCGGCCAGCCGGTGGAAAATCTTTCGGCGGCAAGCCGGGTGGTGCAAAGCCGTTCGGCGCCAAAACCGGTGGTCCCCGCAAGCCCAGCACGGGTGGTGGCAAGCCTTCGGGTGGGCGCCCAGCCGGTGGCGGCAAGCCACGCGGACGCGGGAACTAAGCCCCGGTGCGGATCGTCGGTGGCGAGTTTCGCGGGCGCGGGCTCGCAACGCCCAATTCCAACGACATCCGGCCGACCACGGACCGGACGCGCGAAAGCCTGTTCAATATCCTCAGCCATTCCTATCCGGAAGCGCTCGAGGGCCGGGTCCTGGATCTGTTCGCCGGTACCGGTGCGGTGGGGCTTGAAGCCTTGTCGCGCGGTTGCCGCCAGGCCCTGTTCGTGGAAATGGGCACCGAGGGCAGGGGCCTGTTGCGCACCAATATCGAAGCGTTCGGCCTGACCGGCCGGGCGCGCGTCTTCCGCCGTGATGCGACCGATCTCGGCCCTGCCGGCACCGTCGAGCCGTTCCATTTCGTCTTTGCCGACCCGCCCTATGGCAAGGGCCTTGGCGAGAAGGCGCTTGTGTCGGCTGCCAATGGCGGCTGGCTGGTGCGGGGCGCGCTTGCGGTTCTCGAAGAACGAGCCGATGTAAATCCTGTGCTGCAGGATGGCTTCGACTTTATCGACGACCGCCTGTTCGGCGAAACCAAGATGCATTTCTACCGTTACCGCGCCGCGTGATACCGGAAAGACGCTGAGCATGACGCAAGGCCTCGACACACTGCAGACATCAGCCGCCCCGACCGTTGCCCTTGCTCTGGGCGGTGGTGGCGCGCGCGGGCTCGCCCATATTCATGTGATCGAAACGCTGAACGAACTCGGCATTCGCCCGGTTGTGATCGCCGGATCGTCCATCGGAGCGATCATGGGCGCCGGCATGGCGTCGGGTATCAGCGGTGCCGATATCCGCGAACACACTCTGGCAACGGTCGGCCGGCGCAAGGAGATCGTCAACCGGCTCTGGAGCCTGCGGCCGGCGAGTTTCGCCAAGGCGGTGACCGGCGGTTTTCGGGTCGGCCAGTTCAATATCGAACGCATCCTGCCCGCCTTCCTGCCGGAGGCCATTCCGAAGGATTTCGCTGCTCTGCATATCCCGTTGAAGGTCATGACGACGGACTATTACGGCCAGACCGAGCGCGTCTGTGAGGACGGCGACCTGCATCAGGCGCTGGCCGCCTCGGCAGCCCTTCCGGCCGTGTTCATGCCGGTGCGCATCGACGGCCGGGTGATGATCGACGGCGGCATCTACAATCCGGTGCCATTCGATCATCTGGCCGGGCTGGCCGATATCGTCATTGCCGTCGACGTGGTCGGCGGACCGGATGGCGATGGCGAAACCATGCCGAGCCGAATCGACAGCCTGTTCGGCGCCAGCCAGTTGATGATGCAATCGATCATCGCCATGAAGCTGAAGGCGCATCGGCCCGATATCCTGCTGCGCCCCGATGTCAGCCGCTTCCGGGTGATGGATTTTCTAAGAGCGCAGGAAGTGCTGACCGCCACTGCAGGGGTGAAGGATCAGTTGAAGGCAGCACTTGATACCGCCTTCAACGCCAGCATTCGGGGCTAGGACGGATCAATCGGCTGCGGCCAGGACATCGCCGGCCGGCTTCGGTTTCACCGGCGCGGATTCCGGCAGGATATCGTCGTCGGCTGCCAGCGACGGCGGCGCTTCGCGCCTTGGCTTGATCAGCGGCTCCGGCTTCACCGGTTCGAAATGCAGCATGTCGCGGCCGGCGCTGATGCCTTCCGCTTCCTGGACCACCAGCCGGGCTTCGTCGCGGCGGCGGATATCATTCATGATTTCCTGTGCCTCGTTGTCGGCGATCCCCAGCCCTTCCAGCGTCTTGCGGCCGAACACCAGGCCGGACTCGAACGTTTCGCGCAGTTCGTAATCGACGCCACGGGCGCGCAGCGATAGGGTGTGCAGCCGGTCATAGGCGCGGGCAAAAATCCGGGCATTCGGATATTCCGCCTGCACCATGTCGACGATCCGGTCGGTGATCTCCTGTTTCTGAGTGCAGACAGCAACGATCTTGGCGCGCTCGATCCCGGCGGCACGCAGCACGTCCAGCCGCGTTCCATCGCCGAAATAGATGCGGAACCCGAAGGTCGCAGCCTGGCGGACGCGGGCGGCGGAATGATCGATGATCGTCACTTCGCGGCCACCGGCCAGAAGGATCTGCGAGGCGATCTGGCCGAAGCGGGAAAACCCGATCATCAGCACATCGGCGCCGGCGCCATCGAAATCCTCTTCCAGTTCTTCCGTCGTCTCTTCCTGATCCTGCATCAGAAGCCCGGCCAAAGCGGAGGCCGCAGGTGTCAGCGCCATCGACAGGGTGACGATGACGATGAGGAGAGACGACCATCCTGTGGAAAGGACACCGGCATTCGCGGCGGCGGCGAAAAGCACGAAGCCGAACTCCCCGCCCTGTGGCAGGAGCAGGCCGATGCGCACCGCATCATTGTGCGGTGAGCCCGTCACGCGGCAGAGCACATAGATGGTCACCGCCTTGACCGCCATCAGCGCGGGAACTGCGACGAGGATCAGGAGATAGTTTTGAAGGATGACGTCGATCTTCAGCGACAGACCGACGGCCATGAAGAACAAGGCGAGCAGCAGTCCACGGAACGGCTCGATATCGGCTTCCAATTCGTGGCGGTACGAAGATTCAGCCAGGAGCACCCCGGCAAGGAACGCGCCCATCGCCATGGACAGTCCGGCGAGCTGCATGAGGGTGGCGGCCCCCAGAACGATGAGCAGTGCTGCCGCGATCATGACCTCGCGCGCACCGGTGCGGGCGATGACCTGGAACAGCGGATTGAGCAGATAGCGGCCGGCAATGACCATGATCAGAACTGCACCGACCGCGATCGAGAAATCCTGCAGCGGCGGGGTGGTATCTTCCGGTGCCTGTACGGCGAGCAGCGGGATCAGTGCCAGAAGCGGTACGATCGCCAGATCCTGCAACAAAAGGACCGAGAATGCACGCTGGCCATAGCGCGTATTGGTGTCGCCCTTCTCATCGAGGATCTGCAGCGCAAAGGCCGTCGATGACAGAGCCAACCCGAAGCCGGTGATGACACTGCCGCTCCAGTCAAGCAATCCGGCCCAGAAAATGATTGCCGAGATCGCGATACCGGTCACGAGCACCTGCGCGGCGCCAAGCCCGAAGATGTCACGCCGCATCTGCCACAGGCGCGACGGCTTCAGCTCCAGGCCGATGATGAACAACAGGAACACCACGCCCAGTTCTGCAACGCCCAGGATCTGCTCGCCATCGGTGATCTGGTGCAGCAACGGGCCGATAATGACGCCAGCCGCTAAATAGCCGAGAACGGTGCCGAGCCCGAGCTTTTTGAAGATCGGCGCTGCGATGACGGCGCCGCCGAGCAAGAGCAAGGCCTGTGAGGTGAGGACGGGTGTCGTCGACATACGTGTTCTTCCCTGGCGCGCAGCCGCATATTGGGCTCTGGCGTGTCTGGCTGGGCAGGAGTTTGCCCTAAATTCGGCATTTGGTCGGGGGCGGCGATCAAGAATCAGGATATGCCCTTGATGCCGGTCCTACTGCACAATAAATGGAGCGGGAATGAAAGGCTAAATCATGTCCGATACTATCGATTCCGGTGTTCTGCAGACAAGGGCGGCCGCGCTCATCGATTTGGCGCTGAAAGCGGGTGCCGATCAGGCCGATGCCGTGGTGGTCCGGGGGCGCTCGCGTTCGGTGTCCGTGCGCCTTGGCAAGGTCGAGGGTACTGACGCCTCGGAAAGCGATGATTTCTCGCTGAGGGTTTTCGTCGGTCGCCGTGTCGCCAGCGTTTCGGCCAATCCGGGCTTTGATCTGAAGGTGCTGGCCGAGCGGGCAGTGGCGATGGCCAAGGCCTCGCCCGAGGACCCCTATGCAACGCTTGCCGACAGCGAGCGTCTGGCACGCTCCTATCCGGATCTTGAGCTTTACGATCCGACCGAAGTCTCGACGGAAACGTTGACGGCTGCAGCGCTTGAAGCCGAAGAAGCAGCGCTTGCCGTCGGCGGGGTCACCAATTCGAGTGGTGCCGGCGCATCTGCCGGTATGGGCGGAATGGTGTTGGTCACGTCGCATGGCTTTTCCGGCGCCTATATGGGCACACGCTTCGGACGTTCCGTCAGCGCTATTGCCGGCGACGGTACCAAGATGGAGCGCGACTATGATTTCGACAGCCGCCTCTATTTTGCCGACCTGAAATCTGCAGCCGAGATCGGCCGCACGGCCGGCGAAAAGGCGGTTGCCCGTATCGGACCGTGTCAGGTGCCGACCCAGAAGAATGTCACAGTGGTTTTCGACCCGCGCATGTCGCGCGGTTTTGCCGGACATATCGCCGGCGCGATCAACGGAGCCTCGGTTGCCCGCAAGACCTCATTCCTGCGCGACATGATGGGGAAGCCGGTGATGAAGGCCGGTATCGCCGTTACCGATGATCCGCTGGTGGTGCGCGGTTCGTCTTCGCGCCCGTTCGATGGCGAAGGGGTCACCGGACAGAAACTGTCGATGATCGAGGATGGCGTGCTGCAACAGTGGTTCCTGTCCACCTCGACCGGCCGGGAACTGGGCCTGGAGACCAACGGGCGCGGTGCACGCGGCGGCACGGCAGTCTCCCCTTCGGCGACCAATTTTGCGCTGGAACCCGGCGATATCTCGCGCGAAGACCTGATCCGCAGCATCGGAACGGGTTTTTACGTCACCGAATTGATCGGCCAGGGCGTCAATATGCTGACCGGCGAATACAGCCGGGGAGCCTCGGGCTTCTGGATCGAGAATGGCGAATTGACCTTCCCGGTCTCGGAAGTCACGATTGCCTCCAATCTCAAACAGATGTTCTTTGCCATAACGCTTGCCAATGATATCGACCGCAAATTCGGCGTCGCTGCCCCGACGCTCGCCATCGAAGGCATGACGCTCGCGGGCAGATAAGCGCCGTCCAAGCCTCTTTATCGCGGTGGATACCGCGGGAAACGGAAGTTTGACATGAATGCCGTTCGCCCATCGCCGGAGCAATGGTCCGGCGACCTGGACTTGATCACGATAGCGGCGAAGGCTGCGGGCGAAAAGGCGCTGTCCTATTTCCGCAAGGACCCGGAAGTCCAGTGGAAGAACGGTGGCCGTTCGCCGGTCAGCGAAGCCGATTTTGCCGCCAACGATATCCTCAAGGAAAAGCTCCTGGCTGCCCGGCCGAACTATGGCTGGCTGTCGGAGGAAACCGATGATGATCAGGCTCGGCTGGGCTGCGACACGGTCTTCGTCGTCGACCCGATCGATGGAACCCGTGCCTTTATCGCGGGCAAGGATGTCTGGTGCGTCAGTGTCGCCGTCGTCCATCTTGGCCGGCCCGTTGCGGGTGTCCTGTTTGCCCCGGCCCTGGGTGAACTGTTTCAGGCGACGGTAACGGGCGAAGCGCTCAAGAACGGCGCTCCGGTCACCGTCAAGCCGATGGGCGCGGAAATTCTCCGTATCGCGCTTGCCGAAGAAACGGTCGGGCTTCTGGAGTCCGGCTACCGCGCCAGTGTGTCGCGCATTCCGCATGTGCCGTCACTCGCCTACCGTATTGCGATGATTGCCGACGGCCGGATCGATGGCACGATCGTCAAGAAGAACTCGCATGACTGGGATCTGGCGGCGGCTGATCTGATCCTGGAACGGGCCGGCGGCGCGCTTTTTAATCTAGATGGGGAGCCGCTTTCCTACAATCGCCCCAATGTTCGCCATACGGTCCTGTGTGCAGCGGCAAAGCCTGCATTACCGGCATTGATTGCCGCATCGCAGGGGCTGGAGGGCCATTGACCTTTCCGGCTGAATGCCGCAAACCACGAGCAAAATACGGCAAGAAAATTGGAAGGTCTGATGGCTCAGAATTCGGAAGTAAAACAGCGGCTGCATCTGGTGTTCGGCGGTGAATTGACAACGCTGACCGGTGTCGAGTTTCGCGATCTGGAGAAACTCGACGTGGTCGGTATTTATCCTGACTATGACAGCGCGTTGACAGCCTGGAAGTCCAAGGCCCAATTGACCGTCGATAATGCGCACATGCGTTATTTCATCGTTCACATGCACCGGTTGCTGGACCCGGAACAGGCTTGATGCCAAGGCGTTTGGGACAGGCAAACTTTGCGGCTGAACAGGCCTCCGCCGCACATGGGGACGGCCTTCAGGCTGTTCGTTGCACGGGAGTTTTTTCCCTATGACCCGAATGCTCGCCCGATTGGCTTTGTCCAGCTATCGCTGGATCGGCACGGCGGTCTATCCGCTGGTCTGGGGCTATCTTGCCGTGCGCGCCGCCAAGGGCAAGGAAGACAGTGCCCGCCGCCAGGAGCGCTATGGCCATGCCAGCGCGCCGCGTCCGCAAGGGCCGCTGGTCTGGTTTCATGCCGCAAGCGTCGGCGAGACCACCGCCATCATTCCGCTGATCAATGAAGTCTCCCGCCGCGGTATCTCGGTCGTCTTGACCACCGGCACGAAGACATCGGCCCGCATTGTTGCTGAGCGGCTCGGTTCGCGCGTCATCCATCAATATGTACCGCTCGATTTCAAACCGGCCGTCAGCCGTTTCCTCGATTACTGGGAGCCGGATCTGGCGATCATCGCGGAATCGGAGATATGGCCGATGACGATGATGGAACTCGGGCGGCGTCATATTCCCCAGGTTCTGGTCAACGGCCGTCTGTCGGACCGCACCTTTGGCCGCTGGAGGAAGCGGCTCTGGCTTGCCGACGCGCTGTTTGAAAACCTGGCGCTGGTCATTGCCCAGTCCGAAGCCGATGCGGACCGTTTCCGTACCCTTGGCGCCCTACCGGTGATGGTTTCCGGCAATCTCAAGGTCGATACCGATGCACCGCCGCACGACAATCAGGCGCTGAAGCACTACCGCCAGCAGATCGGCGGCCGCAAGACCTGGGCGGGCATATCGACCTTCGAGGGCGAGGAGAATGCCGCCGGCATCGTCCACCGCGCGCTGAAGGAACGTACCGGCCTTTTGACCATCATCGTGCCGCGCCATCCCGAGCGCTGCGATGCGATCGAGACGATGCTGACGTCCAAGGGGCTGACGGTCGCGCGGCGCACCCGCAATGATCCGATCACGCCGGAAACCGATATCCTGCTGGGCGATACGATCGGCGAGATGGGGCTTTACCTGCGCTTGACCGAGGTGGCTTTTGTCGGCCGCTCGCTGTTTGCCGAAGGCGGGCAGAACCCGCTGGAGCCGGCCATGCTCGGCTGCGCCATCCTGTCGGGTGGCAATGTGCAGAATTTCCGCGATACCTACCAGATGCTCGCCAAGAACGGCAGCGCCAAGATCATCCGCGATGTCGAGATGCTGGCCAAGGGTGTAAATTATCTTCTCGTCAACGACGAGGTTCGTCGCAGGATGATCGATGCCGGGCTGGAAACCGTGCATGAAATGCGCGGAGCGCTGTCGGCGACGGTCAGAGGTCTTGAGCCCTATATCAACCCGCTGACGGTGAAGGCACGGCTGCTGCCACGCGGCGACAACTGACACTTTCTGCCGGGGGATATTTGACGATGAACGACAGGATCATTTCCGGCATCCTCTTCGACAAGGACGGGACGCTGCTCGATTATGTGAAGAGCTGGGTTCCGGTGAACTATGAAGTCGCCAGCATCGCCGCCGATGGCGATGGCGAACTCGCCCGCCGTCTGCTCGTCGCTGGTGGCATGGATCCCGATACCGGTCATGTGCTGCCAGACAGCCTGCTGGCCGCAGGCAACACCGTCGAGATCGCCACAGGCATGGTTAAAGCCGGTGCACCCTATACGGTCGAGGCACTGACGGCGAAGCTTGACGGGCTGTTTTCCAATTCGGCTGAGTACGCGGTGCCGGTCACCGATCTCGCCACGTTCTTTGCCGGTCTGCACGCCAAGGGCTATCGCCTCGGTGTCGCTTCGAGCGACAACGAACGCTCGATCCGCGAAACCGCCAAGCGATTTGGTTTCGATGGCTACCTTCACTATGTCGCTGGTTATGACAGCGGCTTCGGCACCAAGCCGCAACCGGGCATGGTGCATGGTTTTTGCGCCGCGACCGGGCTTGCGCCCCACCAGGTCGCTGTCGTCGGTGACAACAACCACGACCTGCACATGGGCCGCAATGCCGGCGTTGGCCTGACGGTCGCTGTCCTGACCGGCACCGGCTCGCCGCAATCGCTTGCGGCGGCATCGGATCATTGCCTCAACGACATCACCGAGCTTGAAGCGGTTTTGATCTAACGTTCTCGCAGGTTTTACCGGAACAGCTGCATCAGCAATGACGGCGAGTTGTTGGCGATATTGAGCGCCTGAACGGCCAGTTGCACTTGCGCCTGAATGGCTTTGAGCTTGGTGGAGGCATCGTTCATGTCGGCATCCACCAGCCGCCCGACGCCCTTCTGGATGGTTGCTGTCAGGGTGCGGTTGAAATCTGTCTGCATCTCGATGCGCATGCTGAGCGATCCCAGCGTCGCCCCCCGGTCGGTCAGGGTTTTGTGAATATCGTCATAGCGCTTCAACAGAAGATCGGTCGCGTAGCCCACCAGCTCGTCCGGCACTTCGCCCATATGCGAGGCGCTGTACATGTCGTCGGTCTGGGCGCCGTTGGCAAAGCCGATCTGGGTGCGGCCGTTGAAGGCCGGCAGCCAGGCCGTCCCCTTGCCGGGGTCCTGATGGGTCACGCCGCCGGTCATGCCATCGGCCTGCGGGGTATCGACCAGCCCGTTCTGGGCTGAGGTGCTGCCGTCGTCGTTCTTGTAGGTGGCCGGGCCGAAGACATTGAGGTTGCTGCCGCCATAGATGTTGATGATGCCGACCGTGCCCTTGGTATAGCTGGCAACGATGCCGCCAAAGGCGACGTTGGCGTCGGGGGCTTTCATCTCGATATAGTTCAGCGTCTTGCCGTTGCCGTCGACATAGCTTTTCTCGGTATAGTGCAGATCGCCCGGCACCAAAAGGTTGCGGCCGTTGAACGACGAGGACTGGGCGGTCGAGAGAAACTGCTTTTCCAGCTCGTAGATTTCGGAGCTGACCTTGTAGCGGTCGACGCCCGGTTCCTTCATCGCCATGATCTTGGTCTTGATCTCGGATGTGATGGAGATGAGGTTCTCCATCCCCTGATAGGACACGTCGACGAGGGCAGCTCCGAGCTCCAGCGCGTCGATCACGGTGCTTGTGGCCTTGGTTGTGTTGCGCATGTCGGTGGCGATCGACCAATAGGCGGCATTGTCGGCTGCCTCCGAGATCCGCATGCCGGTGGTGATGACATCCTGCATCTTGGCATGGGTGCTGTCGTTATGGCGCAGAATCGCCAAAGCGGCGGTGGCCGCCGAGTTGAAACTTATGTTCATTTTTATGTCCGCTACAAAAAACAGGAAAACGGAAGGCACCAAATCTGGTTAACCGAGAGTGGCGTAGTCTGGTTAATACTCGGTGTATCGAGTGGCGGTACATTTGGCCTGGCAATGCCGTTTGGTGTGTTCCATCAACGGGTCATTGCGCCGTTCCATACGCGCGCGGCTTGCAATTCCCGGCAATCTGACGTTTTGTGCAGCGGATCGGGTGAGCTTTTTTCTGCTGGAAAAGTTCTCGACCGGACAAGAATATCGCCGCGCAGAACATTGCGAAAACCGGGGAAGCCGGCCGGCGCGGGAGGCCTGGAAGGACTGATGGTTTCTGATGCACCGCCATTCTGGTGGACCAAGGCCGATTGGCGCGCCTATGGCCTGTGGCCGTTTTCGTGGATTTACGGACGTATTTCCGGCTCGCGCATGGATCATGCGCGGCGTGCGTCCGTGCCGGTCCCGGTCATCTGCGTCGGTAATTTCACCGTTGGCGGAGCAGGCAAGACGCCGACTGCGATCGCGCTGGCCCGGGCTGCCCGCCAGCGTGGACTGAAACCGGGCTTCCTCAGCCGCGGCTATGGCGGTTCGCTCGATGTCACCACCGTGGTCGATCCCGCCCATCACCGCGCCCGCGATGTCGGCGACGAGCCGCTTCTTCTGGCGCGCGAGGGGCTGGCGGTGATCTGCCGCAAGCGTGTCGAGGGTGCCCGCCGGCTGGTGGCCGAAGGCGCCGACATCATCATCATGGACGACGGTTTTCAGAGCGCCCGGCTGACATTCGATTTTTCGCTGCTGGTGATCGACAGCCGCCGCGGCATCGGCAATGGCTTCCTGATTCCGGCCGGTCCGGTGCGGGCACCGATCCCCCAGCAGATCCGCCATGCCTCCGCACTTTTGAAGATCGGTAACGGCGATCGCGCCGACGGCCTGATCCGCCGTTCGGCGCGGGCCGGTAAGCAGATCTATGCCGCCAATGTCGAACATCTCGATGATGGCGGGCTGAAGGACGTTCAGGTTCTGGCCTGGGTGGGCATTGCCGATCCGGAAAAATTCTTCCGCACGGTGCGTGAGACAGGGGCCATCATTGCCGAAACCCGCAGCTTTCCGGATCATCACTATTTTTCCGAGGACGAGATCAGCGATCTCATCGACCACGCTGCCGCCCATGGCTATCAGCTGGTGACCACCGCCAAGGACATGGTGCGGCTGGAGCCCGAGCATGGCCGGTCCGGTGAACTGATGGAAAAAAGCAGGGTGATCGAGGTGGAGGTCCGCTTCGACGATCCGGGCTCACCGGGCAAGATCATCGATGCTGCCGTCAAGGCTGCCCGTACCCGCAATCTGCGCAAGTCATAGGCAGGGTGCCGCTGTCCGCGATAGGTTGGAATGAAAGATTGTCTAAATCTGGTTTGGCAGAATGCCGGCGCGCTTGTCGGCCTCATACGAGGCTTCGGCATCGGCATAGGGTTCCTGCCGCGCCACGCTCCAGTAGCGCAGTTCGTCGACCGGGATGACGGCGCCGGTCATCGCGCAGATGACATGCGATCCGGGCAGCACGATCTGGAAGTCGCCATCGAGATAGCGGATCTTGGCTTCCCGGTTGCCGTTGCCCTCAAATCTGTTCATCGTCCTGCGACCCCGCATCATTTTTCGTCCGCTGTTTGGAAGCACTGTCTCGACAGGCATCCGGGTGGACGCGTCAAGACGGGCGTCCCAGCGTCATCTGTTGTGACCATGCTCTAGCGCGACATTGCCCGGATTTCCAGCCCCATTGACGGCCCGGATGCTCAACTGCGCCCGAACAGCCGCTCGATATCGGAAAGCTTCAGTTCTATATAGGTTGGCCGCCCGTGATTACACTGTCCGGAGCCGGGCGTTGCCTCCATCTGCCGCAAGAGGGCATTCATCTCTTCAGGCCTGAGCCGCCGTCCGGAGCGCACCGAACCGTGGCAGGCCATGGTGGCGGCCAGATAGTCGAGCCGGCTGGCAAGGCCGTTGGCCGTGTCCCATTCTGCCAGCTCGTCGGCCAGTTGCCGCACCAGCCCGACGGCATCCATCTCGCCGAGCATCGACGGCGTCTCGCGAATGGCGATGGCGCCGGGTCCAAACCGCTCGATGCCAAGGCCGAGCCGTGAGAATTCGGCCGAATGGCTGATCAGGCGGTCGCAATCGTCTTCCGGCAGATCGACGATTTCGGGAATGAGCAAAGCCTGTGCCGGGATCGGCCGGGAGTTCAGGCCCTTGCGCAATTCCTCGAACACCAGCCGTTCATGGGCGGCATGCTGGTCGACAATGACGAGGCCATCCTCCGTCTGGGCAACGATATAGTTTTCGTGCAGCTGCGCCCGCGCTGCGCCAAGCGGATGAGCTTTGTCCGGCTGCGGGGCCGCCGCTATTTCGGGCTCGGCCACCGGTGCGCGGGCCGAAGGTATTGCCATCTCGGCAAAGGCTGCCTGCGGCCGTTCGCCGAAACCATGGGACACCGAGCCGAAATCCATCGGCCGGTAGGGCGAGGAGGCGGCCGTCCAGTTTGCATTCTGCCGTTGCGGCTCCGGCCTAAAGGCCCGCATCAGCCCGCTGGCACCCGTCGTCGAAGCCCGGTCGCCATCCTGCGCCAGTGCCTGTCGGATCGCGCCGATGATCAGGCCGCGCACCATGCCCGGATCGCGGAAGCGGACATCGGATTTCGCCGGATGCACGTTGACATCGACCACATCGGGATCGACCGTCAGCGACAGCACCGCAACCGGATAACGTCCCTGCGGAATGGTTTCGGCATAGGCGGCGCGCAGTGCCGACCAGATCAGCTTGTCCTGCACGGGACGGCCGTTGACGAAGGCATATTGCTGCAGCGAGTTGCCGCGGTTGAAGGTCGGCACGCCGGCAAAGCCAGTCAGCCGCGCCCCCTCGCGTTCGGCATCGATCTCGATCGCGTTGTCGCGAAAATCCCGGCCGAGCACCTGGGCGATCCGCGCCAGCCGGTCGTCGCCGGTGGAGGGAAATTCCAGCGTCGTGCGATCCGAACCCGACAGCACGAAGCGCACGCCCGGAAACGCGATCGCCATGCGCCGGACGACATCGGAGATGGCCGAAGCTTCGGCCCGTTCGGTCTTCATGAAATTAAGCCGCGCCGGCGTCGCAAAGAACAGGTCGCGCACCTCGACCACGGTGCCCTGGTTGACGGCCGCAGGCTTCACCGGCTGCAGCTTGCCGCCGAACACGCCGATCTCGGCGCCATGGCTGGCACCACCCGGACGGCTGGTGATCGTCAGCCGCGCCACTGAACCGATCGAGGGCAGGGCCTCGCCGCGAAACCCGAGCGTGCGGATATCGAGAAGATTGTCATCGAGCTTGGATGTGCAATGGCGGCGCACTGCCAGCTCCAGATCGTCAGGCCCCATGCCGCAGCCGTTGTCGGTCACCCGCAGCAGCGTCTTGCCGCCGCCCGCCGTGGCGATCTCGATGCGGCTGGCGCCGGCATCGAGTGCGTTCTCGATCAGCTCCTTGGCCGCACTGGCAGGGCGTTCGATGACCTCACCGGCGGCGATCTGGTTGATAAGGGTTTCTGAGAGCTGCTTGATGGCCATGATCTATTGTCCGGGATTCGGTAGCACATGAAAAGTGCGCTGGAGGGTCTATCCCCGGCTGTGTCGAGGTGTGGGTCTGTGACAAATTCGGCCGGGTTTAATCTGGCCTTAATACAAAGCTGCGACGGTCGGCGACAACCTGAATGAGCACAGGTTTTGTCATTTGGAGCCTGTGGCGCAGCTGTCCGCCCGGGAACGGAACCCCAGATACGGCCTGATAGGCGCGTTCGTCAGCATGTCCCGGAAAAAGAAGCCGCCAAGGTTATATGAGGGCTATGCAATGAATGATGTAGCGTCTTTCGGCGCGAACATCCCGAAAACTGTGCTTGAGGCGACGTCTGACGCGCTCGGCTTGGCCATTCTTGTCTGCGACAAGAATGATGAGATTGTTTTTGCGACACGCCCCATTCTTCAGTTCTATCCTATTCCGGCGCATTTTCTGGAGGCTGGAACGCGGCTGAAGGATTTTCTCGGCGCGATCTTCGATTCCGGCGTCCGCAGCGGCACGGCGCCCGAGACCAGCCGCCGCCATGCCAATCGTGACGAATGGATTTCCGAACATCTGTCGCATCACTGGCGCGAGCGTTGCGACGTCGTCGAGCGCATCGGCCGCCACCGCTGGATCAATGTGCGCAAGCGGCGCCTGTCGAGCGGCCTCGGCATCGTCGCGATCAGCGATGTCTCCGAACAAAAGAAGCGCGAAGAGCAGATGCAACTCGACGTGGAGCGCGTCGAACTCACCGAGGGCATCCTCGATTGCCTGCCCAATCCGATCTGCGTCAAGGATCGCAACCTCAGCTATATCGGTGTCAACAAGGCATTCTGTGCCATCCACGGCATGACGGCCGACGCCATCCTCGGGCGGTCCGTCTGGGATCTTCTCGAGCCGGATCTGGCCGAAAAGTTCGAGCGTTCCGACCGGGAAACGCTGGAGACTGGCGGTATTTACTGCCAGCCGGAACAGATCGTTCAGGCCGATGGCGAGGATCTCTGGGTCGTCACCCGCAAGTTTCGCATCGGTGATCCCGGCAAATATCTGCTGGTCACCTGCATGAACGATGTGACCGATCTTGTCGTCGGCTATAGCGGCCTCGACGACATCACCTCCGGCCGGTCGCCATTGGACGTCAAGGATTACAGCGCCTTCGTTCCTGCGCAGAATTGCTATGATCCCTTCCGCTCGATCGACATGCAGCATCTGGTCGAAGCCGGCGCCATCATCGACCCCGACATGAAGGACAAGCAGAAAATCCTCTTGCTGACATCAGCAGCCGCTCTTGAAATCAGCATGGTGCCGCAGTTGCGCCGCTGGGGTTTCGATACCTGCGCGGTCAGAAACAGCATCGAACTTGCAGCATTCAAAGACGCGTGCATGGCGCGCGGCATCACGATCGATGCCCTTTTGATCGACGGCACGATGACGGATGCGCTGGCTGCGGCCGCAAGCTGGACGATCTCTCCATCCCTGGTGATCGCCAGGGACTGGAAGGCGGTCGAACTGCGCGCCGAGATCCTTTCGCTCTGCGAAAACGGCGTCGGCGCTGTGCCCCCGGTGAACGCCGATGGTCCCGTTGATTGGGAAATCATTGTGCCGGACACAACCCTGACCGGGCGCCCGATGCCTGAAGTCGAGGTCGTGGTCGCCGAAGACAATGAAATCAACCAGTTCGTCTTTGCGCAGATCCTTGAAGGGCTTGGCATATCCTATCGTATCGCCGCCAATGGCGAGGAGGCCGTCAAGCTGTGGCAGCAATACCGGCCGAACCTGGTCTTGATGGATGTCTCGATGCCGGTGATGAATGGATTTGATGCGACGCGCGCCATCCGCGCGCTTGAGAAAAATGCGGTCTTCCAGACGCCCATCATCGCCGTCACGGCACAGGCGCTCGATATCGATATCGAACAAAGCAAGCTGGCCGGCATGGATGATTACATCACCAAGCCGATCAGTCCAGACATGCTCGAGGCCGTCTACCGCAAGTTTGTCAGCACCAAAGCCGAACGCCTCGTGGGCTGAGGTTCGATGTGTTCGCAGGCACTAAAATATGACGGGAAAGGCCAGTAAAAGCACGGGGTTGAACCATATTGATGTCAACTCCCTAGAATTAGGGAGAAGGATGCGGAAAGAGAGGAAGAAGCGCTTTCGAAATCTTAACTCTCCATGCCCATCGTCTGCTCCTGACACTGCTTGATCCAATCCTGGGAATGCGTTTATGAATTCTGCTGAAACACCGTCTCAGCACATCAGCCGCAATGATTTGCATGCAATGGCCTACACCGATCCGCTGACGGGGTTGGGCAATTCCTACAGGCTGCGTGACAAGGTACGTGAAATTGCTGCCGATCGCGCCAGCGATCCCGCGCCGTTTACCATCGGCCTTGCCAATCTCGACGGGTTCAAGCCGATCAACGATCTCTTCGGCCCCGCGGCCGGTGATGAAATCCTTTGCCAGGTGGCGAGCCGCCTGCTTGCCTGCGTGCCGGATGGCGCGACCGTCATTCGCGCTGGCGGCGACGAGTTCGCCTTCGTCTTGCCACTGGTGTTCGAGCGCAAGGCTGCCGAGAAGATCGGCCTTATGCTGAAAGAGGTGCTGTCGGCGCCCTTCGATCTCGGCGATCGTAATGTTCGCCTGTCCGCATCTTTCGGTTTCGCGGTTTACCCCTTCGCCGGCGAGGAATTCGAGGAGCTTCTGAAGAGCGCGGACACCGCGCTCTATCGTTCCAAGCGCCGCGGCCGCGGCCAGATCACGGTCTACTCCCAGGAAATTGCCCAGGAGATGAAACGTGCGACGCAGCTGGAACAGGCGCTGCGCAACGCCATCATCGCCGACGAGGTCGATGTGCATTTCCAGCCGATCGTCAATCTGAAAACCGAGATGGTGGTTGGTTTCGAAGCGCTCGCCCGCTGGTGCGATCCCGATCTCGGTTACGTCTCCCCGGCCGTCTTCGTGCCGCTCGCCGAAGAACGCGGCTTCATCGATTCCCTGTCCGAGACGCTGCTGCGCAAGGCGGCCGAGACGGCGCTGCTCTGGCCGAAGGAATTGTTTCTGTCCTTCAATCTGTCGTCGGCACAGCTGATGGACCCGATGACCGCCACCAACGTCCTGTCGATCATCCAGCGTGCCGGCCTCGATCCGCGCCGGCTGGAACTCGAAATTACCGAGACCGCCGTCATGACCGATGCGGATGTGGCTCAGAAGATCGTCACTGAACTTCGCGCCGTCGGCGTGCGCATTTCGCTCGACGATTTCGGCACGGGGCAATCAAGCCTTGGCCGGCTGCGGGATTTTTCCTTCGACAAGGTCAAGGTCGACCGTGCCTTCGTCTCGCGCATCTCCGCCGACCGGGCATCCGAGCATATCGTCAAGGCGATCATCGCCATGTGCGATGGCCTCAACCTGGAAGTCGTCGCCGAAGGCATCGAGGATTTCTCCGAGGCGCTGAAGCTGAAAGGTCTCGGCTGCGGCATGGGGCAGGGCTATTTCTACGGCAAGCCGGCCGATTCCGTCACGACGCTGCGTTATCTCGCCGAAAAATATCGCGAAACCGGCCCGGCACTGTGCGTCGCGGTCTGAGACCTCCTCAGCTCTCCCGCTCCCGGCGCCCTTCCTCCAGCAGCCAGTCGCGCACCCGGCGAGCCTGCTGGTTCAGTTCACGCGAGCGCGGCCAGACGACGTAGAAGGCCAGATCCGTCTTCAGCACATGATTGCCGACCGGAACGAGCGCGCCCGAGCGGACCTGCCGCTCGATCAGATGGTTCCAGCCGAGCGCGACGCCTTCGCCGGCAAGCACTGCCTGGATGACCAGAACGTAATCATTCAATGTCAGCCGCCGTGCTTTGGCAGGATAGGACACGCCGGCGCTGGCAAACCATTCCTGCCAGCTATAGGCCTGCCGGACCGGCTCCTCCAGATGGATCAACGGATGTTTCAGCAGATCGGCCGGCCGCTGCGGCATGCCGTTGGCTTCGACGAAAGCGGGCGACGCAACCGCACAGATCACCTCGGGTGCCAAAAGGGCCGTGTGATACCGCGGCCAGTTGACCGGATCGCCGCCACCGCGGATGGCAAGCGGGATCGGCTCTTCCTCCAGATCCAGATCGCGCACGCTGGTCTGGATGCGCAGGTCGATCTCGGGCAGGTCCGCGCGCAGTTTCGTTAGCCGTGGCAGCATCCACATCGAGGCAAAGGCGGTCGAGGCGGCGAGCGTCACATTGGTCTCGCGGCGCTTGGCGCGGATTTCCTCGGCCGATTTCTGGATACGCGACAGGCCGAGCGAGACGTCGGCATGGAATTTTTCGCCAGCTTCCGTCAACTGCACGGCGCGATGCACCCGGTGAAACAGCGGCACGCCGAGCTGCTCTTCAAGCCCGCGAATGGCATAGGAGACAGCGGCCTGCGTCATTGCCAGTTCATTGGCGGCGCGAGTGAAATTCTGATGTCGCCCGGCCGCCTCGAAGACGATCAGGCTGGAGGCGGAGGGCAGCAGGCGGCGCAGGGTTTCCATAAGTGCAGCTTATAGCATGTCTCCAATTTTTCCAGCGTTACACTGATCTTTTTCACAGCTAGCCTCGACCGAGAAAAGGGGAGGCCGATCATGGAAACGCTCGTGGATACCGAAGTCGAACCGGCAAGACGCTCGCGGTCCGCCCGCCCGGCCAGGCGCGATAATGCGGCAAAGATTGCCGGCGTTCCCTATATCGCCCGCAACATCCCGACCTATGATATCTTGAGCGAAGAAAACCTGCAGAAGATCGAGCGCGTCGCCGACCGGATCCTGTCGGAAGTCGGCATCGAGTTTCGCGATGATCCCGCATCCATCGATCACTGGAAGCGCGCAGGGGCTAAGGTGGACGGCGTGCTCGTCCGCTTCGAGCCGGGCATGCTCAACGAGATCGTCTCGACGGCACCCGCCCAGTTTACCCAGCATGCCCGCAATCCCGCCCACAATGTCGAGATCGGCGGCAGGAACGTTGTCTTCTCCCCGGCCTATGGCTCGCCTTTCGTCATGGATCTCGACAAGGGCCGCCGCTACGGCACGCTGGAGGATTTCCGTAATTTCATCAAGCTCGCCCAGTCGAGCCCGTGGCTGCACCATTCCGGCGGCACGATCTGCGAGCCGGTCGACGTTCCCGTCAACAAGCGCCATCTCGACATGGTCTATAGCCATATCAAATATTCCGATCGTGCCTTCATGGGCTCGATCACGGCGGAAGACCGGGCGGAGGATTCGATCGACATGGCGCGGATCGCCTTCGGCCGCGATTTCGTCGACCGCAACTGCGTCATTCTTGGCAATGTCAACGTCAACTCGCCGCTCGTCTGGGACGGCACCATGACCAGATCGCTGCGCGCCTATGCCCGCGCCAACCAGGCGGCCGTCATCGTGCCCTTCATCCTCGGCGGCGCCATGGGGCCGGTCACCAATGCCGGGGCGATTGCCCAGTCCTATGCCGAGACGCTGGCCGGGTGTGCGCTGACGCAGCTGGAGCGCAAAGGCGCGCCGGTGATCTTCGGCAATTTCCTCTCTTCGATGTCGCTGCGCTCGGGCTCGCCGACCTTCGGCACGCCGGAACCGGCTATCGGCTCCATGGTCATTGGCCAGCTCGCCCGGCGGCTGAAACTGCCATTGCGCTGCGCCGGCAATTTCTCCAATTCGAAACTGCCGGATGGGCAGGCGATGCAGGAAGGCGTCATGTCGATGCTGTCGGCCGTGCATTGCGGCGCCAATTTCATCCTGCATTCCGCCGGCTTCCTCGATGGGCTGCTGGCCATGTCCTACGAGAAATTCGTCATGGACACGGATTTCTGCGGCGCGCTGCATTCTTACCTTGCAGGCGTGGTGGTGGACGACAACACGCTCGCCATGGACGCCTTCCTGCAGGTCGGGCCTGGCAGCCATTTCCTCGGCTGCGACCACACGATGCGCAATTACCAGACGGCATTCTGGGATTCCGCCCTCTCCGACAACGAGCCCTTCGAGAAGTGGAGCGAGGAGGGCGGCTCGACCGACATGGCGGCACGCGCCAACAAACGCTGGAAAAAGACGCTGGCCGAATACGAAGCGCCGCCCCTGGACGTGGCAATCGACGAGGCACTGGCAGAGTATATGACGCGACGCAAGAACAGCATGGCGGATGCCTGGTATTGAGAGGTTACCCCTCACCAACTTCGGCCAAGCGATCGGCTTTGCCTCTCGCGGCCTTCGTATCCTCCCCCGCAAGGGGAGAGGAAGACTCGCGGAAGGCGCCTCAATTTTACCTCTCCCCTTGCGGGAGAGGATAGCAAGCCCGCACGAAGCGAAGCTGAGTGCCTGGGCGCGCTTGGTGAGGGGTATAACCGCATGAAATTTGTAAATTGAGCCCCGAGATCATGATCAACACAAAAGACCCGCTTCTCCAGCCGTACCAGCTCAAACACCTGACGCTGAAAAACCGGATCATGTCGACGTCGCATGAGCCGGCCTATTCCGAAGACGGCATGCCGAAGGACCGCTACCGGCTCTATCATCTCGAAAAGGCCAAGGGCGGCATCGCACTGACCATGACGGCGGGTTCGGCGATCGTGTCGGAGGATTCGCCACCGGCGTTTGGCAATCTCTATGCCTATTCCGACGAGATCGTGCCGTGGCTGAAGAAGATTGCCGACGACTGTCATGAGCACGGCGCCGCCGTGATGATCCAGCTCACCCATCTCGGCCGCCGCACCGGCTGGAACAAAGGCGACTGGCTGCCGGTGCTGTCGCCGTCGCCCGTGCGCGAAGCCGCTCACCGGGCCTTTCCGAAAGAGATCGAAGACTGGGACATCGAGCGCATCGTCGGCGATTATGCCAGCGCCGCCCAGCGCATGCAGGCGGCCGGGCTCGATGGCATCGAGTTCGAAGCCTACGGTCATCTGATGGATGGCTTCTGGTCTCCCGCCACCAACCATCGCGACGACGAATTCGGCGGCTCGCTCGACAATCGCATGCGCTTTTCCGACATGGTGCTCGATGCCGTGCGCAAGGCCGTCGGGCCAGATTTCATTGTCGGCATCCGCATGGTGGCCGATGAGCAGTGGGATATCGGCCTGTCGAAGGAGGAGGGCGTCGGGATCGCCAAGCGGCTGGCCGGGTCCGGCAAGGTCGATTTCCTCAATATTATTCGCGGTCATATCGATCATGATGCCCATCTGACCAATGTCATCCCGATCCAGGGCATGGCCGCATCGCCACATCTGGATTTTGCCGGTGATGTCCGCGCCGCCACCAAATTCCCGGTCTTTCACGCGGCCCGCATCGCCGATGTCGCCACCGCCCGCCATGCGATCGCCGAGGGCAAGCTCGACATGGTCGGCATGACCCGCGCCCATATCGCCGATCCGCATATCGTCAAAAAGATCATCGAGGGCCGTGAAAACCAGATCCGCCCCTGCGTCGGTGCAACCTATTGTCTCGACCGCATCTATGAAGGCGGTGGTGCGCTCTGTATTCACAATGCGGCCACCGGCCGCGAAGCAACCATCCCGCATGTGATCTCGAAGACAACCGGACCGGTGCGAAAGGCGGTGGTTGTCGGCGCCGGACCGGCAGGGCTTGAAGCCGCCCGCGTGCTGGCCGAACGCGGCCACTCGGTTGAGATATTGGAGGCAACCGGCGAGGCTGGCGGCCAGATCCTGCTGGCTGCCCGCAATCCGCGCCGCAAGGAAATGATCGGCATCGTGGATTGGCGCCTGTCGGAACTGGAGAGGCTCGGCGTTCCCATTCGCTATAATGTCTTTGCCGAAGCGGGTGACATTCTGGAGCGAAAACCCGACCTCGTCGTCATCGCCACCGGCGGCATCGCGCAAAATCCGCTGCTGGAAGCAGGTGACGACCTGGTCGTGTCCAGCTGGGATATCATCGCCGGTGCCATCAAGGCGGAAGGCCCGGTCCTGCTCTATGACGACAACGGCGCCCATACCGGCATGACCGCGGCGGAAATGATCGCGGCCACCGGTGCCGAGCTGGAGATCGTCTCGCCGGAACGCATGTTCGCGCCGGAAATCGGCGGCATGAACCATGTGCCCTATGCCAAGGCCTTTGCGGAAAAGAATGTGCGGGTGACGATCAACACAAGGCTGAAATCGGTGCGCCGCGAGGGCAACCAGCTGGTGGCGGTGCTGGGCTCCGACTATTCGGAACATACCTCGATGGAGCGCCGCGTTGCCCAGGTGGTCGTCGAACACGGAACTTTACCGATGGCAGACCTCTACCTCGAACTGAAGCCCTTATCGCGCAATCTCGGTGCGGTGGACTACAAGGCCCTGATCCGCCAGGAAAACCCGATCCGGATGCGCAACCCGGATGGAGAATTCGACCTGTTCCGAATCGGCGACGCCGTCGCCAGCCGAAATATTCACGCGGGGATATATGATGCTTTGCGGTATGGGGTGTTGTTCTGAGCCAGCGTCCGCGCGTGAAGAGGGTCTTTAGCGCCGCAGCCGCGCCGCCGCCGGATTCTCGCCATAAGGGCGAGGAAGACGCAGGCGTATGTCGTCTCGTGAACCAGCAACCTCACTATGCAAAAGGCGCCACCTCGCGGTAGCGCCTTCGCATTGTCATCTAACTATCGGTCAACAGGCTTATTCAGCCGGCTTCACGTCCGCTGCCGGTGCCGTGGACGACGTTGTTGTGGTGTCGACCGGGGCATTGGCATTCTTTTCAGCGACCTGCTGCGACTTGGTCTTGAATTCCGGCGCCGCCTTCAGCGTATCGGCCGTTTCGGCCGTGGTCAGCTTCAGGTCGTCGGAATTCGGCACGTCGGCAACAGTAATGGTATCAAGCGGAACGGCGACGTTCTTTTCGCCGATCCCGAGGAAGCCCCCGACGCCGATGACGGCTGCTTCAACCGAGCCATCCTTGGTGAAGATCACGTCATTGATCTCGCCGATGCTTTCATCCGAAGCATTGTAGACGGACTGGCCGATATAGGTGCTGGCAGCGATCTGATCAGCGCCCTGTTCGGTCAGGTAACCAGAGCCTGAAGACGGGGCAGCTGTGGCTGCCTGATCCATCGGCTTCTTCATCGCATCGGCCGGCTGCTCGCCGGTCATCGGCGTTTCCATTGTCTGCGGCTGCGCTGAAGGCTGGGTGGCTTCCTGCGCAAAGCTCAGTGGTGCGAAGATGGTTACGCCTGCAAAAAGTGCACCTGCGGCGACGGAAGTTACGAGTTTCTTGGTCATTGTAAACCTACCTTTTTCGTTCTTTTTGTCGATCTAGCGCGGCTTTCAAATCCTTGCCGCCGCACCGGTGATGCAGATACAACGTGGCAAGCCGGGAGTGGTTCCGTAAAAAGATCTGCAATTTGGAAGGGAACTTTTCTCAAGGTTTTTTATCTGAATGAAGCGCAAAGACGAGAAAACCGGGCTTCGAGCCCGGTTCTCATCTTTCTTCTGGCGAAGGCCGAAGCCGTACCAGGTTGTACTCACCCGGTCCGTCAGAGCGTGTAGACCGGCTCGAAACGCCCGTTGACCGCAACGCCGAGTTCGAATGTCTGGCCCGCATTCGGATCAGCCTTTCGGGCTGCTTCATCCATGTCCTGCCAGGCGGATGTCACCAGCAGACGGTCAGCTTTTGCGCCGATGAAGGCGGGGCAGCTCGACTGGGTGGCGGGGACGGCGTGGCGCGCGATGCGTGTCCCGTCGGGCGTGTAGACGTCCACGGCCCCCTGGCCCCAACGCGCGTTCCAGATGCGGCCGTCGGCGTCGCAGACCGAACCGTCGACATCGCCGGGATTGCCGCTCTGGTCGCTGAACACGGTTGCATCACCGGTCGGCACGCCTGTGGCCGGATCGAGATCGACCCGCATGATGTGGTTGATGGCGGAATCGACGAAATAGCCGATGCTGCCATCCGGCGAAAAGCAGATGCCGTTGGGAATGCTGATATTGCCGTAGAGCCGCGTGACCACACCCTTGGCAACATGATAAATCGCACCCGCCTCCTTTTCGGCCTTGCGGCCCATGGTGCTGACCCAAAGGCTGCCGGACGGATGCACGCGGCCATCGTTGGAACGGTTGTTCGGATTGCTTTCAAGCGCTGCGTAGGCGGTCAGTTCCCCGGTTTTGGTATCCCGGATGAACAGGCCGCGGTCCGACGCGATCAGCTGGCGCTCGGGATCGATGACCGCGAGAACGCTGCCCATGAAGGGCAGGACATGCAGGGTTTTCCGGCCGCTTTCCAGATGCAGTTCATGCAGCTCGCGGCCCTTGATGTTGAACCACCAGGCGGTGCCGGTGGCCGGGTCAAAGGTCGGGCCTTCACCGAGTTCGAGGGGCAGGTCGCTGAGAATCCGGCCGGAAAAGGGAATCGTCTCGCTCATGCTCATGCTCCGTACACCGCGTCATAGGCCTTGATCGTCACCCGAGCCCGCTCCGCAACCTCGGCAGCGCTCATGCCGGCCTTGTACAGGCTGGAGCCGAGGCCGAAGCTCTTGATGCCGATCTTGGCATAGTCGCCGAAATTGGTGTCGGAAACGCCGCCGACGGCTGCGATTTCAAGGTCGGTCGGCAGGATGGTCCGGATCGCCGCGATGCCGGCCGGGCCCAGCACGCTAGCGGGAAAGAATTTGAGGCCCGTTGCGCCGGCATGGGCTGCAGCCAAAGCTTCGGTCGGGGTAAGCACGCCGGGCATGGTGACCATGCCCCGGGCAGCCGCAAGCGCGATCACGTCGGTCTCGACATTCGGGCTGACCATCAGCTTGCCACCGACGCCGTCGAGTTTTTCAACCTGCTCTGTGGTCAAGACAGTGCCGGCGCCGATCAGGCACCCGGCGGGCGCCATCTTGACGGCCGTCTCGATCGAACGGAACGGATCGGGCGAATTGAGCGGGATCTCGATGGCGGTAAAACCGGCTTCGAGCAGTGCGCCGACCACACCTTGCGTTTCCTCCGGCTTCAGACCGCGCAGGATGGCGATCAGCGGATATTTCATCGGCGGGAAAGGGATACGGGTCATCAGGTCTCTTTCTTCAAATAGGCAGATGGCTTCAGGCAGGCCAGATGGCGTTGGCAGCGGCAGCAAGGCCATGGCGAACGGCTTCATCGGCATCGATGGTGACGGGGTTGAGGTCGAGCGCCGACAGCGCGGATTGATACAGTGCGGCAAGTCCGCCCGACGCCACTAGGCAGACGCCGCTGCCGGGTTTGGCGGTGGCGAGCGCACCGGCGATTTCCAGGCCGATCAGCGTGCCGGACAAACGGGCCTTGGCATCAACAGCGGATAGCCCGTGCAGCAACTGGCCGCTGCGCACCGTAAAGACCAGATTGGTGGCAAGGGCTGGGGTTTTGACGGCTTTGGCAACCGCGCTGAGAAACGCCGGGTGATCATTGGCGAAGGAGCCGGCATCGGCAACAGCATGGCTGAGGATAGAGTGTTTGGCGATGACGTCGAACAGTTCGCCGGTCATGAATGTCGAAAAACCATCGACGATGCCGCCGGTGACGCGCACCCACTTGCTGTGCGTGCCGGGCATGCACACCAGATGGCTGCCGTTGCCGAGCTGCGAAATGGCGCCCAGCAGCTGGGTTTCCTCGCCGCGGATGACATCCGGTGCGTCTTGGCTGCGCTGGGCAAGGCCGGGCAGGATGCGGATATCGCGGTTGGTGTCGGGCACGGTCACGGCCGCCTTGACGATGGCGCTGAGTGGCGCCGGTGTATCGAGATAACCGGCCTCGACCCAGCCCTGGCGGGCCCCTGCCATGCCGCAGACGATCACCGGCAGATGCGGCGGTGCATTAACTGCGGTAAGGTGCGATTCCAGAATGCCGGAAAAGCCGGTCTTGGCGGCGTTGGTCATGCCTTCGCCGCTGCGGCGCTCAGTCAGAACCGCGCCGCTCTCGCTGATGATCCACAAACGGAAACTCGACGTTCCCCAATCCACCGCCGCATAGGATGCTGCCGTCATTAAAATATTCCTCCGTCGATAATCATGGCCTGAGCCGTCATCCGTGCCGAGCAGTCGGAGGCAAGATACAGGCAGGGGCCAACCATGTCGTCTGCGACGAGCATGTGCTTCAGGCATTGTTTTTGAATCATACCGGCAATGGTGGCGTCGCTGATCCAGAGCTTCTTTTGCCGCTCGGTCACCACCATGCCTGGCAGAACCGCATTGACGCGAATATTGTCCGGGCCGAGCTTGCCGGCCAGCGATTTGGTCAGGCCGACAATGCCGGCCTTGGCGGTCGCGTATGCCGGGATCTCGCCCATGTTGAGCATGAAGGCAATCGACGAGAAGTTGATGATCGAGCCACCACCAGCCCGCTGCATATGCGGGGCAGCGGCCTGGCAGGCGAAGAAGACATGGCGCAGATTGACCGCCTGGCTTTCGTCCCAGCTGGCTTCGGTCACATCCTCAAGCGGCTGCCGGTCATCGCGCGCGGCATTGTTGATGAGGATGCTGAGAGAGCCCATCGTGCTTGCGGCCTGATCGACGGCCGACTTTACAGCCGCAATGTCGCGCAGGTCGGCCTTTATGAACATCGGGGTATGATCGACGGCGGGGCGGAGCCGCTCTACGAGCGACTGGCTGTCAATTTCGGCAATGTCGATAAAGGCGACGCGCGCACCCTGACGGGAAAAGCCTTCGACCAGAGCGGCGCCGATGCCCGATCCACCGCCAGTGATCAGGACGCCACGCCCCTTGAGGTCGTGAAAGTGTGCGGCTGGCAAGGCCATGATGGTGTTCTCTCCCGGATGCAAGCGGTTTAACGTCCGCTTGCTTTTAATGCATTGATGTTCCATTATTCGGAACTGACTCTTATTATTTGGAATAATCGCGCTGCGGCTGTTGGCTTGTCAAGGTCGAAGCTCCTAGCGTTCGGCAAATGGGCGTGCGGCAAATGGACAGGCATGATGAAGCAGCATCACCGGATATTTCTTCGTCCGCTTCAGCGCACCATAGCGGGACCGGCACGCTCGGCAAGGTTCTTTCCGTGCTGGAGATCGTCGTGACATCCGACCGGCCGCTGCGGTTCAGCGATATTTTGACTTTGTCCGGTCAGCCGCGCGGCACCTTGCACAGGCAGCTCTCCCATCTGTTGGAGGAGGGCCTGCTGACGCAGGGGCGCGATCTCTGCTACGAGCCCGGCCTGCGCCTGTTGAAATTCGCCTACCGGTCCTGGTCGAAGAACCAGTTCCGCGCCGTGGCCGCCCCGCATTTGCGCAGGCTGCACGAAGAAACCGGCGAGACGGTTCATCTGGGTGTGCTGCGCGGCACCGAGATCATCTATGTCGACAAGGTGGAAAGCCGTCAGACGGTGCGGATGCAGTCGCAAATCGGCAATGCCTCTCCGGTCTATTGCACAGGCCTTGGGAAAGCGGCGCTCTCCGTGCTGCCGCCGGTCAGGCTCGCAGAAACGCTCGGCCAGCTGAATTTCCATCGTTTTACCGCCAATACACATCTTTCCGCCGCCTCTTTGATGCGTGATCTGGACGAGGCCCGATTGCAGGGCTATGCCTTTGATCGCGAGGAACACGAAACGGAAATCCGCTGTGTTGCCGCCCCAATCCATGATGCCGGGTTCGATCTTGTCGCCGGTATATCTGTCACGGGGCCGGCATATCGGGTGACGATGGAACAACTGGAAAACTGGGCACGCCTGGTTCGTCAAGTGGCGATTGCCATCAGTGAGGACATCGAAATCCGTCTCGGTCCTGGCCGTTAGACTTTCGTGATACCTTTACGGTGAATTAGGTGAATCGACTGGACGTGGGGAAATCGGAGCTGTAGCTTTTAATATATCAGATTCTGTGCCTGCCGACGTTCGAACTCCCGCCTCAAGGGCGGGGTTGCCGAAGTTGAAACCGGCAAGAAGGGCTGGGTGCGGCGGAACGGGTTCGTAACGCCGAATGCTGGAGGTGCGAGCCTGGAAGAGGTAGGAAATGGTGGATTTCAGCGGACATCTATCACCCGGCACGGTTGCTACCGATCAACGGGGGGCCGAGGCGATGACGCGGGAAGCGGATGTCCGTCAGGCTTTGGAGAAAGTCTCGCATATCTATGGCTTTCACGGCTTCATGGTGATGGTCGTGCCGGCGAAAACCTGCTGTAGCCTGTCCGACACGGTGGTCATGACCAATTGGCCCAAGGATTTCCTGATCAACTATGATGCGGCCAATATGATGGCGGGCAGCCCGGTCATCGCCCGTCTGCGCAAGAGCACCATTCCCTTCACCTATGATACCACCCTTGATTCCCCAAGGCGCTCGGATGGCAGGGGAAGCGAGGTCCTCAGCCTGTTCGAGCGGGTCAACCTGCGGCGCGGCGTCTATATCCCGGTCCATGATGTGCACGGCACCTGTGGTGCAGTTGCTTTCGGTGGCAATCGCGAAGTGGTCAATTCGGCGGAATTGAAGGAGTTGACCTACAAGGCCGGGTATTTGTTTGGCCGGCTGAGTGAAATCAGGGACGTCCGCGCGCCCATGCCCCCAATGCTGTCGCGGCGAGAAGTCGAATGCCTGCATTGGGCCGCCGCCGGCAAGACAACCACGGAAATGGCGAAAATCCTCGATCTGTCGGAATACACCGTCAATCACTACCTCAGCCGTGCCACCCGCAAGCTGGATTCTGTCAATCGCGTCCAGACCGTGGCAAAAGCGATACGTGCCGGGTTAATCAACTGAAAAATATTTAGGAATGCAAGCAGGAAACCGGCATGATGTGTAGACTGAAATATCGGGCAAGCCTTGAAGCGCTTGGTCGGCAACGCATTCGGATGTGCGGCGGAGTTTGTGAATGCGCGATACGTTGATGGCAGAATCGATCGATAGAGAGCAGTCTCGCGGCGGAGACTTCGCTACGGAAATCGCAGCACTGGAAACCCAGTTCGATGCGATCCGCTACATGAAGAAGATCACCCAGGCCTTCGGCTTCAAGGCCTTTCTGGTCTGCATGGTTCCATCCTTCGATGCGGAAAAGCTTTCCAGTGCCTCCATCCTGTCCAATATGCCCGCTGAACTGGTCAATACCTACGACAGCATCTCGCTCCTGAAGCATTCGACCGGCATCCGCCGGTTGAGGGAAACCACCACGCCGTTCCAATTGACGCTTGAAGATTGGGAAAAAGAGAGCGGTCGTCTGCCGCAGACGAACGAGTATATCGCCATGCTGCGCGAGCATGGAATTTTGCAAGCGAACTATTTCCCGGTTCACGACGCCGACGGGAGCCGGGCCACTGTCATCTGGATGGGACGGCGTGCCGATCTGCCGATGTCTGCGATGATGGAACTGCAGATGATCGCCATCCATGTCTATAATCGCCTGACCGAAATCGGCTCGTTCTGGAAGGGCGCCCCGGTTGCTCTGTCGGAGCGGGAAATCCAATGTCTCAACTGGACCGCCGCCGGCAAGACAAGTTCGGAGATCGCCGGGATACTCGGCCTATCCGAGCATACCGTCAATCATTACCTCAATCATGTCAGCAAGAAGCTGGATGCGGTCAACCGCACGCAGGCTGTCGTCAAGGCGATGAAGAAGGGCTATATCAGTTGAGTGCAATTCTTCGCTCTCCGGCAAGGAATTAAGCAGCCGTTGCGATTGTTGCTGGCATTTTAGATGAACATTAAGATTTGCAGCGCACCTTTACTGCCGGTGAAATGATTTCATTGGGAGGGTGCGTAAACACTCCTATCTTCGATCATGATCGGGGAGGGATCGTGAGACGCTTTTTACATTGCCGGCATCGTTCGTCTGGAAAGACGATTGCACTGCCGCATGAATGCTATCCTCCGCACCTTCTTCCAAAAATGATATTCATGTGACGCAGCAACACGTGAGGCATTTGCCCGTTGCCGTCGCGCTTGCGAGGATACGAGATGCTGTTCAAGACTGCGACCTCCCGTAATATATTCTCCGTGGTGGCTACCGGGCTCTTTGCCACGGTGGTGACTGCGGGCACACTGTTCTGGATCTCCTATGCCGAAGTCAAACGCCGCAGCGTCGATGAGATGAACGCCGCAGCCGCGCTGACGGCCGCCGACCTGAAAGCGCAGATGTCGCAAGGACTGCAGCTCGTCGCGACCTTCCAGAGTGTTTTTTCAGCGCTTGAAACATCAGGCGCCGCAAACCGTACGTCTGCCGATGCGATGATGAAGAAGGCGCTGGAAGATAGCCCCTTTGCGCTTGGTGTCTGGAGCGGTTGGGAGCAGAACGCCTTCGACGGCAAGGATGCGGACTATGTCAACAAGCCGGGACATGACGCAACAGGCCGTTTCGTGCCGTATTGGGTGCGCGCCGGGGGTAAGATCGACGTGGCGCCGTTGGTCGATTACGACAAGCCAGGCCCCGGCGATTACTACCAGCTGCCTTTCAAGGCGCAGAAGATGGTGGTCATCGAGCCCTATAAATATGTGGTTGATGGCAAGGATGTGATGATGACATCCCTGGCTGCGCCGGTCACCGTGGACGGCAAGCCGCTGGGCGTCGCCGGCATCGACATCGCGCTCGACAGTCTGACATCGAAGCTGGCCGGCATGAAGCCGCTGGGTGACGGCAATGTCGCTCTCGTTTCGCAAGGCGGACACTTCCTCAGCCATGTCAATGCCGCCAATCTCGGCAAGGCGTTCAAGGACAGCAGCGTCGATGCCGCCGCCTGGCAGCAGATGATTGAAAATCCGGGCAAGCCGGTCGAGGTCGTCGGCGAGGACGGGACCAGTTTCCTTTCCGTTGCCGTTCCGGTGCAACTGTTGCCCGATACCGCCTGGTACGCGATCGTCTCCGTTCCGAAATCCACAGTCTTTGCCTACCTGACGCAGATGGCCTGGATTTCTGTCGGTATCATCGGTGTCGCCTCGGTTCTGCTGGTGCTGCTTGGTGTCCTGATCTCCAACCGGTTCCGCCGCCGCCTCGAAGCCATCGTCAATGCCACAGGCGAAATCGCCAGGGGCAATACCGGCATCGCCATCGCCGATGCCGAGCGTAACGACGAGATCGGCGACATGGCCCGCTCGCTTGCCATTCTGCGTGACGCGACGATCGCCAAGCAGCGTCTCGAGGCTGAAGCCGCAGAAACCCGCACGCTTGGTGAAGAAGAACGCCAGCGCCGCGCTGCAGAGACGCAGGAGAATGAGCGTCAGATGCGCTTTGCCGTCACTGAACTGGGCACAGGCCTGCAGCGGCTGGCCGATGGTGACGTGACGTTCCGCCTGATGACCCCGTTCATCGGTTCGCTCGATGCACTGCGCGAAGACTTCAACAGCTCGATGACCACCCTGCAGCAGACCCTGCAATCGGTCGGCAACAATGCACTCGGCATTCAGGCCGGCTCTGCCGAAATCCGCACATCGGCCGACGACCTGGCCAAGCGTACCGAACAGCAGGCTGCTTCCGTCGAGGAAACCGCCGCTGCGCTCGACCAGATCACCGCCTCGGTGCGCGACTCGACGGTGCGTGCCGAAGAGGCAGGCCAGCTGGTCGCCAAGGCAAAATCCGGTGCACAGACGTCAAGTGCCGTCGTCAAGAGCGCCATTGATGCCGTCGGCCAGATCGAAACGTCGTCGCAGGAAATCTCGAGCATCATCGGCGTCATCGATGAAATAGCCTTCCAGACCAACCTGCTGGCGCTGAATGCCGGTGTCGAAGCCGCGCGTGCCGGCGATGCGGGCAAGGGCTTTGCCGTCGTTGCCCAGGAAGTGCGGGAGCTTGCCCAGCGCTCGGCCAATGCGGCAAAGGAAATCAAGGCTTTGATCTCCAAGTCTGGCCAGCAGGTCAAGACCGGCGTCGAACTGGTCGGTCAAGCCGGCAAGGCGCTGGAGGTCATCGTCCATGAGGTCGACGAAATCAACCTGCGCGTTTCCTCGATCGTCGAGGCGGCCCGCGAGCAGTCGATCGGCCTCAACGACATCAACCGTGCCGTCAACGTCATGGACCAGGGCACGCAGCAGAATGCGGCCATGGTCGAGGAATCGACTGCTGCCAGCCATACGCTTGCCGCCGAAGCCTCGGCGCTGACGACGTTGCTGTCGAATTTCCAGCTCGGCGAAACCTCGCAGGCAAACATGCACCGTGCGCCGGCCGAAACCGGCCTGCACCGGGCGCCCGCTGCTCCCATCCGCAGTTCTTCCCTGTCAAAACCGGGTATCCGGTCGGCTTCGGTCACCACACCAGCCGTGCAGTCGCCGGCCCGGTCGCTCGGCCAGAAGCTTGCCGGTGCATTCCAGGGACATGGCAGCGCCGCCGCCGCCCCGGCCAATGACGGCTGGGACGAATTCTAGCAAGAACAAGGGCGCCGCTTGCCGGCGCCCTGTCACAAAATCCGGCAATCCTGAAACGTAGACAGCGCAACTGCACAATAACTAGCCGGATTTGATGTTGCACTGCATCAGAGGCGATCGCCAAACGCCGGTTTCAACGGCTTTCCCAAACTGGCACGGTTCCTGCTTTGTAAAAGGCATGTCCAGAGGGGACTATAAGAAAGACTGCGCCCAAGAAGGTCGCGACAGGTAAGGCCGCTCTCAGCCAAAGGTGATCCCGGATGTACGGACACCAGCGGCAGAGAGCGGCCTTTTCTTTTGTGCGGGTTTTTCTGACCCGCCGCATTGGCGAAACACGTCGGCTCGATTATCTAATACCAGCACAATGCACATGGCAGAGACAGCAGGGCAAACCAGCCGCGCTGGCGGCAGGAGTGAATGACATGACCGACGTGACCAAGGAACAGGTTCTCGACAAGCTCAGGGGCGTTCGCGGACCGGATATGGACGGCAATATCGTCGATATGGGTCTGGTTTCGGATGTCTTCATTTCCGATTCCAAGGTCTATTTCTCGATCACCGTTCCGGCCGAGCGCGCCCGCGAACTCGATCCGTTGCGGGCTGCGGCCGAGCGGGTGGTCAAGGACATTCCGGGCGTCAAGGGCGCCATGGTGGCGCTCACCGCCGACAAGAAGGGCGCCGCGTCCTCCGCGCCGGTTCAGCGTCCTGCCGCCGCCCCATCCCCGGCGGCCCATTCGCACGCCGGCCATTCCCATGCGGGCCACAGTCACGCACCCGCTGCTGCTGCGGCTGCCCCGCGTACACCCACAGCGGCGGCGAAAGCTGGTATTCCAGGCGTTGGCGCCATCATTGCGGTTGCCTCCGGCAAGGGCGGTGTCGGCAAATCGACCACATCGGTCAACCTTGCCCTGGCGCTGAAGGCCAACGGCCTGCGGGTCGGCATTCTCGATGCCGATATCTACGGTCCGTCGATGCCGCGCCTCTTAAAGATTTCCGGACGGCCGCAGCAGATCGAAGGCCGGATGATCCGGCCGATGGAAAATTACGGCCTGAAGGTCATGTCGATGGGTTTCCTCGTCGACGAGGAAGTCGCAATGATCTGGCGTGGACCGATGATCCAGTCGGCGTTGTTGCAGATGCTGCGCGAAGTCGCCTGGGGCGATCTGGACGTGCTGGTCGTCGACATGCCGCCGGGTACGGGCGACGCCCAGTTGACCATGGCGCAGCAGGTGCCGCTGGCCGGTGCCGTCATCGTCTCGACACCGCAGGACCTGGCGCTGATCGATGCGCGCAAGGGACTGGCGATGTTCCGCAAGGTCGAGGTGCCGGTGCTCGGCATCGTTGAGAACATGAGCTATTTCATCGCGCCAGATACCGGCAACCGCTACGATATCTTTGGCCATGGCGGCGCCCGCAAGGAGGCCGAACGGATCGGCGTGCCGTTCCTTGGCGAAGTGCCGTTGACAATGGGCATCCGCGAGACGTCGGATGCCGGAACGCCGGTTGTTGCGTCGGAGCCCGACAGCGAGATTGCCCGCGTCTATCGCGAGATCGCCAGAAAGGTCTGGGAACAGGTCGGTGCCCATCAGGGCGACAAGGCCCGGACCATGCCGAACATCGTGTTCGAGTAACCCACCGAAGAAACCAATCGGCCCTGATGTCTGCCGCACAACTGCGGAAAACAGGGGCCGCAAATGCAGGCTGTTGACATTCGGGCGGCGAGCGTCGTTAAGTCTTTAGGCGACATTGTGGCGCTTTGCCACTTTCTGCATTGATTTTGAGCGTGCCTTGTTCCATATGCCTCCCCGCATCCGCAAGGCTGCACCAGCGGTGCTGCCCTCCGTCGGGCTCCGCATGACTGTGATGACCGTTTGAGGGTTTGTCGTAAACGACGAGAGTTTCCATATGGATCTGCCGCGCGCAGCTTTGATGTCATACGGCCGGTTGGTTCCGGTTCGCCATAGTCCGGCTCCTGTTATTACCCATCGCTATGGCGATTGCGGGATGGCGCGCGTCTGCGCCGGTGGTGCCTGCACAGGGTCCGCAGCATGATCACTGCCTATCGTCACAATGGCGAAGCCGTGGTTATCAGCGCGGTGCAGCCACCCGCGTCGCTGCCATCCGATGTGGTCTGGATCGACATGCTGCGTCCGGACAAGGCCGAAGACCATCTGGTCGAAGGCTTCCTCGGCATCGACGTGCCGACCCGCGACGACCTGAAGGATATCGAGCCGTCCAGCCGCCTCTACACCGCCAAGGATGCCGTGTTCATGACGGCATCGCTGGTCTGCAAGGCGGAAGGTGGGCATCCGGAACTGGCCGATATCGCCTTCGTTCTGACCAAGGGCCTGTTGATCACCATCCGCTACGACGAGCCCAAGGCTTTCGATCTGTTCACGGCAGCGATGCACCGCATCCCCGGCGGGTGCACGACGGGGACGGTTCTGGCCACGCGGCTTTTTGAAACCATCGTCGATCGCACAGCGGAAATTCTCGAGATCGCAGTTGCCCGGATCGACGGCCTGTCGCTGCAGGTTTTCGGTGATCGGCCCGTCGGCAAGCGCCGGCCGCCGCATTATCTCGAGGCCAAGCTGATGGACGTGGCCTCGCATCACCGGTTGGTGGCCAAGACCCGCGACAGTCTCGCCTCGCTGTCGCGCGTCCTGACGTTTCTCTATACCGTTCCCTCGGTGCAGGAAAACAGGGAAACCAAGGAGCTCTGCCGGACAATTTCGCGCGACATTCAGTCGCTGTCGGAGCATGCGTCATTCATTTCGGGAAACATCACTTTCCTTCTGGATGCTTCTCTCGGACTGATCAATGTCGAGCAGAATGCCATCATCAAGATTTTCTCGATCGCGGCCGTGGTGTTTCTTCCGCCAACGCTGGTCGCTTCGCTCTACGGCATGAACTTCGATTTCATGCCTGAACTGAAATGGACGTTCGGTTATCCCATGGCCGTAATCGGCATGGTGATTTCGGCCATCGTCCCCTACTATTTCTTTCGCTGGAAAGGCTGGCTCTAGGAGCCGGAAATATTCAATGTCTCATTCTGCAGCTAAACCCGAGACGCGCGACAAGGAAATACGGAAGCTTCTGGCTCTGTCCCTTGGTTCGATCGGCGTTGTCTATGGTGATATCGGTACCAGCCCGCTTTACGCGTTCCGCGAAGCCCTGCGCCCGGTGGCCGCCGATGGGGTAACGCGCCTGGAAATCGTCGGGTTGATCTCGCTGATGATCTGGACGCTGACGATCATCGTCACGCTGAAATACGTGCTCTTCCTGCTGCGGGCCGACAACAATGGTGAAGGCGGTACGCTGTCGCTGCTGGCGCTCTTGATGAAATATTCCAGCAAGCGCGCCAACCGGCTGTTCTTCCTCGGTATCGCCGGTGCTGCTCTGTTCATCGGCGACGCGATCATTGCGCCGGCGTTGTCGGTTTTGTCCGCCGTCGAAGGCCTGAAGCTCGTTACCCCGACACTGTCGCCCTATGTGGTGCCGATCTCGGTGGTCATCCTGCTGCTGCTTTTTGCCGTGCAATCACGCGGCACGGCGGCGGTATCGAAGTTCTTCGGCCCGATCATGGCCCTGTGGTTCATCGTCCTTGCGGTTGCCGGTATCAGCCATATTACCGATGACTACGGCATTCTGGCCGCGTTCAACCCCTATTACGCCGTTCATTTCCTGTTTCACGCCGGTTATGTCGGCATTGTCGTGCTCGGCGCTGTCTTTCTGACGGTCACCGGTGCCGAAGCGCTTTACGCCGACCTGGGCCATTTCGGCCGCAAGCCCATTCAATGGGCGTGGATCGGCCTGGTCTTCCCGGCATTGGCACTGAACTATCTGGGGCAGGGCGCCCTTGTCCTGAAGAACCCGGCGGCGATGTCCGATCCGTTCTACCTGATGTTCCCGGAATGGGCGTTGTTGCCGATCGTCATCCTTGCCACCTGTGCAACGATCATCGCCGCCCAGGCCGTCATCACCGGCGCCTTCTCGCTGACGCGCCAGGCGATCCATCTTGGCTTCCTGCCGCGCATGGCCATTTTCCACACATCCGAAACCCAGACCGGCCAGATCTATCTGCCCAACGTCAACATGCTGTTGATGTTCGGTGTCATGCTGCTGGTCTTCGTCTTCGGTTCGTCCGAATCGCTGGCAACCGCCTACGGTATTTCCGTCACCGGCGCGATGGTCGTCGATACGTTCCTTGCCTATGAGTTCGTGCGGGTGCGCTGGCGCTGGCCGCTCTATCTGGCGATCGCGACGCTTCTGCCGCTGCTCGCTCTCGAAATGATCTTCTTCGGCGCCAACATGCTGAAGATCCATGACGGTGGTTACGTGCCGGTACTGATCGCCGCAGCGATCATCGTCATCATGTGGACTTGGCGGCGCGGCACAAAAATCCTGCACGACAAGACGCGGCACACCGATATTCCGCTTGCCTCCTTCGTCAAATCGATCGAGCGCAAAAGCGAGCATGCACCTGTGTCGGTGCCGGGAACGGCGATCTTCCTGACCAGCGACCCGGAATCGACGCCGGCAGCGCTTCTGCACAATATCAAGCACAACCACGTGCTGCACGCGCAGAACTTCATCCTGACGATTCGCACGTTGAATACGCCGGTGGTGCCGAAGGACCAGCGCGTCACGGCAAGCAGCCTTTCGGAACGCTTCAGCCTGCTCGAAATGCGCTTCGGCTATATGGAGACCCAGAACGTTTCGCAGGCGCTCGGGCTGTTCCGCAAGACCGGACTGAAGTTCGACATCATGTCGACCTCGTTCTATCTGGGACGGCGCAAGCTGGTGCCGGATGCGCAATCGGGCATGCCGCACTGGCAGGACCGCCTGTTCATCGGCCTTGCCAATGCCGCCATCGACCCATCCGACTATTTCCGCCTGCCGACCAACCGTGTGGTGGAACTCGGCTCGCACGTCATCATCTGATCGCCGGTACATCACCAGAACGCCTCCTGCGCTTTGCGGCCGGGCGGCGTTTTGCGTTCAGCCCCCACATTCCGGGCCGGCGGCATTAACCAACCATCAAGGTTAATGCTTCATTGTCAGGACAGTTGAAGCGGTAAACACGCGATTGAACGCGATGTCACCGCTCGTCCGATTCACTTCCGCGGGGATAGACGGTCCGGGTATGTTTGCCGGATGGAGACCCGCGTCTGTCAGTGCGTGGAGTACGGTTGGTGCGTAAGAGTAAGGTGTTGCGTTTCCCGTCCGGTTTGCCGTCCGCGCGCTGGACTGTTCCCTTGATGCTTGGCATCGGCCTCTTCGTCGGGTTTCCCTCGGTCGCTGCCCATTCCGATCTCGCCACGTTCCTTTCCGGTATCAATCGCGGTGGCGAACGCTGGCGCATGCACATGACCCGCTCGCCGGCAGGTTCGCTGCATGAGGTTGAAATGGCCTTCAACGATCCGGTTGTCACCGGCGCAATCGGTGACGGGGCAGGGATCGACATGCCGGGTGGCGGCAAAGTGTCCCTGATGGCCGGGCAGAAGCAGGCTGACCCGCGCACCGACGAAGACCGCGTCAACCGCAAGGACAAGAAGGGCCGCATCATTGCCGTTGCGCCCGTTACGCCGCCGAAGGATTTTACTGCGGGCTCGATTCTGCAGCGCACCAGTTCGCTGACCGACCCTTTGTTTGACGTCGAGGAGCGGATGGTGTTTTCCAAGTCCGCGATCAAGGGCAAGGAAATCAAGATTGCCACGGCCTTCTACAAGAAGAAGGCTCCGAAGATCGATCCGGGCATGTCGCCGATGCTGGCCAGCCTGGTGACAAACCAATCGGCCGATATTCTTGCCACGGCCTACGCGCCGGCCGAGCCGGATTACGCCCGCCAGTCGCCATTTGATTCGATCCTGCGGGAAGACAAGGCCGGTGGCCGCTTCATTCCCGATATCGCCCCGGAAGATCATGCATGGGCCGCCAATCCGCTGCCAGCCTCGGTTTTTTCCGAGGCTGAACAGAAGTGCCTGACCTCGGGCATCTATTTCGAATCGCGTGGCGAAACGGTGAAAGGCCAGGCGGCCGTCGCCCAGGTCATTCTCAACCGCGTCCGCAACCCCGCCTATCCGTCAACGATCTGCGGCGTCGTTTACCAGAACAAGGGTTGGTACAACCGTTGCCAGTTCTCGTTTGCCTGCGACCGCATTCCCGACATCGTCTGGTCGCGCTCTGCCTGGGCAACAGCCAAGGAAATCGCCCTTGCGGTGACCGCCGGCAAGATCTGGTTCCCTGAAGTCGGTTCTGCAACGCATTATCATGCGACTTACGTAAAGCCCGACTGGGGACCGACGATGAAACGGGTCTCCCAGATCGGCAAGCATATCTTCTACCGCACCTATGGCGGCGGATGGAGCTGATAGCCTGCCCATTGGCAGCGGCCGGGCGGAGTCGTTCCTGTGATGGTCGGGCAAAGTCCCACGTGATTCCCGGTGAATCCGGCAAAGTCTTCGCTTTTGTCGTCTAAATCAATGTTTTTATTCAATAATATTGTGCCCTAACAAGGGCTTTGGGTGCCTTGACTATGGAGGCCCCTAAAACTATGTTGCGGCCGACTTCAGAACGGGCCGTGCGGTGGCTTCAAATCCGGCCTTTGTGTGACCAAGCTCATGGTTTATCACCGTGACGGGTAGCAAAAGGGAGGGTGCCACATGACGGATAACCGGAAAGAGGGTCTGGAAGACCGGCTGAAACGCCTCGGGTCCGAGCTGTCTGAAAAGCGCAAGGAAGATCCGAAATACGCTGCGGATGAAGCGCGCGCTGCGCAGAACCGCAAGGGCTATCAGGTCGCTATCAAGCTTTCGAGCGAATTTGTGGCGGCGATCATTGTCGGTGCACTTCTGGGCTATCTTTTGGACCATTTTGCGGGTACAGCGCCGTGGGGGATGATTGTGCTTCTCCTGCTTGGTTTTTGTGCCGGTGTGCTGAACGTCCTGCGTTCGGCGGGCATGGTGGCAGCGCCTCACCCGGCAGATACGCTGGGCAAGGGCATCAAGAACAAGAATGACGACGCGTAAACACGCTGTTGTCGCAGGTTGAAATATCCGCCGCTTGGCGGTTCAGGAACGAGAGAGAGCAGCTGTGGCAGGCGATAAGGTAGATCCGGTACACCAGTTTGTGGTCAACAAGATCATTCCGATCGAAATTGGCGGTATTGATTTCTCTTTCACCAATGCATCCTTGTTCATGGTGGCAACGCTCGCCGTGGCCACATGCTTCCTTTACTTCACGACGTCGACGCGCAGCCTGGTTCCCGGCCGCATGCAGTCCGTCTCCGAGATTTCCTATGAGTTCATTGCCTCGATGCTGCGCGAAGGCGCCGGCTCCCACGGCATGAAATTCTTCCCGATGGTGTTCTCGCTGTTCATGTTCATCCTGACAGCAAACATGCTCGGCATGGTTCCTTACTTTTTCACCGTCACCAGCCAGATCGTCGTGACCTTTGCGCTTGCGCTCTTCGTCATCGGCACTGTTCTGGTCTACGGTTTCTATAAGCACGGCCTTGGCTTCCTCAATGTGTTCGTGCCCTCTGGCGTACCCGGTATCCTTCTGCCTTTGGTTATTGCAATCGAAGTGATCTCCTTCCTGTCCCGTCCGATCAGCCTTTCGGTTCGTCTCTTCGCGAACATGCTGGCCGGCCATATCACGCTGAAAGTGTTCGCAGGCTTCGTCGCCTCGCTCGGAACCTTCGGCGCACTGGGCATCGGTGGTGCGATCCTTCCACTCATCATGACCGTTGCCCTTACGGGTCTCGAATTCCTCGTATCCTTCCTCCAGGCCTATGTCTTTGCGGTGCTGACTTGCATGTACCTCAACGACGCAGTGCACCCGGGCGGACACTAAGGAATTAAGTCGTGGGCCTAGCCGGTTTCAACCGGCCAAGGCACCAAAGTTAGCCGCAACAACCATTTCGAAGGAGAAAATCATGGACGCGGAAGCAGCAAAGTACATCGGCGCAGGTCTCGCTTGCCTCGGTATGGCCGGCACGGCTCTCGGCCTCGGCAACATTTTCGGTAGCTACCTGTCGGGCGCCCTGCGCAACCCTTCGGCAGCAGACAGCCAGTTCGGCCGTCTCGTATTCGGCTTCGCCGTTACGGAAGCTCTGGGCATCTTCTCGTTGCTCGTAGCACTGCTTCTCCTTTTCGCCGTCTAAGTTCGGCTTGAAGGCAGGGCCGCGGTTTCAAGTCGCGGCCCGCATCTTTTCTGAGTGCACCTGGAGGTGAGCATGTTTGTGACCGAGGCATACGCCCAGTCAACCACCACCGAAGGCGCAGTGACCCACGACGCCGCTGCCGGCGAGGTCCACACCGAAACCGGTGTAGCCCAAGAAGGCGGACATGGCTCGGGAGTGTTCCCGCCCTTCGATACTTCGACATTCGCATCGCAGCTTCTCTGGCTGGCGATTACCTTCGGTCTTTTCTACCTTCTGATGTCGAAGGTCGTCATGCCGCGCATCGGTGGCATTCTCGAAACGCGTAACGACACGATCGCACGCGACCTCGACGATGCGGCCCGTTCGAAGGCTGAGGCAGATGCTGCCATTGCTGCCTACGAGCAGGAACTGGCTGCCGCCAAGGCCAAGGGCAACGCGATCGCCTCCGAGGCTCGCGAAGCTGCCAAGGCAAAGGCAACGGCCGATCGCACTGCGGTCGAAGTCAGCCTGAACAACAAGATTTCCGCTGCCGAAGCCCGTATCGCCGATATCAAGACGAAGGCCTTGGCCGACGTCGGTGCGATTGCCGAGGAAACTGCGACCGCTGTTGTCGAGCAGTTGATCGGTGGCAAGGTATCGAAGGCTGAGATCGCATCCGCGGTCAAAGCATCGGCGAAGTAAGGAGAGCATCATGGATTTGACCTCACTGGCCACATTCTGGGCCACCGTCGGCTTGGTGCTTTTCCTCGCTCTCATCGTCTACCTCAAGGTTCCGGGCATGCTGGCAAAGTCGCTCGACGAGCGCGCTGGCCGCATCACCAACGAACTGGCCGAAGCCAAGCGCTTGCGCGCCGAAGCCCAGGCTCTGCTCGTCGAATACCAGCGCAAGCGCAAGGAAGCTGAAGCTGAGGCTGCCAACATCGTTGCCGCTGCTGAACGTGAAGCTGAAATGCTGACGGCCGAAGCTAAGCAGAAGACCGACGAATTCGTCGCTCGCCGCACGGCTCTGTCGGAACAGAAGATCAAGCAGGCCGAGACCGACGCGATCAACTCGGTTCGTGCCACCGCCGTCGATATCGCCATTTCTGCCGCCGAAAGCGTCATCACGGCAAAGTCGGATGCGGCAACCCAGGCAACCCTGTTCGCCAAGGCGATCAGCGACGTGAAGACCCGCCTGAACTGATCGGCTGCATCATAAAGATTTGAAAAGGCTGGCTCGCGCCGGCCTTTTTTGTGTCTGTCAGTTTTTGTGTTTGTCAGTGGTAAGGAGCGCCCAGGGCTGTGAGGCGGAGCGAGCGTGAAACTGCGATCGCCGTTTCGGTGGCCGTTTTCTAGAGCCGGATGGATCCAGTTTGAAATAGAGACCGGTTTAGTTGTTGGCGCTCGCGGTCGGTGCCATTGTCAGGCAGGCCTGCTTGAATTCCTGCATCGTCTCGGGGCTGTTATCTTCGGGCAGCACGGCGTCAGTTGCCATATTGCCCGCGTCATCCGGCGTCGCATCGTCGTAGACGAAGGACTGGATATAATAGGCGAGCCCGCCCTTCCAGACCTTGCGGCCGTCGATATCCTTGCAGCTGTAGGCCGTCTGCAGATCCGCCTGCATCGCGTCCGCAGTCGGCTCCGGCGCGGCCGGGATGCTGGCCGCCGCTGTGGCAGCGATGAAAATCAGCCCAAAAAACACGGTCTAAACCTTTCACGGGAATCGCGGGTGTTCCTGATTCTATAACCCGTCCGCTTGGTTGTTTGTTACCCTGGACATGCCACACACAAGAAAAACCGCAGCTGTGTCTTTGACGTCGATGACGTGCGTGTTCAACGCAGGGCAGGCATCGTTGTTCCAAAAGAGCGCGCGCCGGTTTTCAGGCTGGAAACTGTTCATCCTGCGTCTCTGGTCCATCCTGCCGTAACGGCCGAAAGGTCATGCGGTGCAGCGGGCAGGGGCCGTGGGCGCCGATGGCGTTGCGGTGGCGCTGGGTGGCGTAACCGGCATGGGTGGCAAAACCGTAGGCCGGGAAAACCAGGTCGGCGCGGGTCATCATCCGGTCGCGCGCCACCTTGGCGATGATCGAGGCGGCAGCGATCGATAGCGACCGGGCATCGCCCTTGACCACAGCCCTGCCCACACAGGCCAAGCCAGGCGGTATGTCGCGGCCATCGGCCAGAACCAGGGCCGGAGCCAGGCAAAGACCGGATACTGCCCGCCGCATCGCGTCGAGGCTCGCCTTGCGGATGTCCGTGTCATCGATCCTGCCCGCTCCGGACGAGGCGATGGAGACGATGGAGGACGACAGGATGAGATCGAACAGTTCCTCGCGGCGGGCGATCGACAGCTGCTTGCTGTCGTTCAGCCCGTCCGGAATGTTGTCCAGGTCGAGGATAACGGCAGCGGCTACGACGGGTCCCGCGAGGGGGCCGCGTCCGGCTTCATCGGTGCCCGCGACCGGCCAGAGCCCTTCGCGGCGCCCGGCCAGCTCGAAGCTGAAATCGGGACCTTCAATGGTGTCGAAAAGAAAGGGGGAATCGGGCTGTGTGCGTCGTGACATGCGGCGAAACTCGCACACATGCCCGATTCCCTGCAAGTCCTTCGGCAATGAGGCGGTTGCCGGAGGATGACCGCTGCTGCATCGGGGCAAGAAACAGCATCGGTATCGCGAACTCCGGGAGTGATCCCGGATCAATCATGGTGCTCCGTCACAGCAATGACAGCTGGACGCCGGTTCCGAGAGGCGGGACGAACAGATCGCTGTTGAGCGGACGTCTCGCGACATTCAATTCCAGACGCTTGGCGGCGAGCTCGAAACGGCGGCCGATCTGCCAGGCATAGGGACCGGCACCCTTCATGCGCTTGCCGAACTCGGCGTCATAGTCCTTGCCGCCGCGCATCGAGCGGACCAGCGACATGACATGACGGTAGCGGTCCGGATAATTGCGCAGCAGCCAGTCGCGAAACAGCGGGCTGACTTCGATCGGCAGCCGCAAAAGCACGTAGCTCGCATGCGAAGCCCCGGCTGTCTTGCCGGCATCCAGCACCCGTTCGATCTCATGGTCGTTGAGAGCCGGAATGACCGGCGCCATCATCACCGTTGCCGGAATGCCGGCCTCCGTCAGCGCCTTGATCGCCTCAAGCCGTTTGGCTGGCGTCGAGGCCCGTGGTTCCATCAGGCGGGCCAGCTTGCGGTCGAGCGTCGTCACCGACAGGCCGACTTTTGCCAGCCCCTTCTCCGCCATCGGCGCCAGGATATCGATGTCACGCATCACCATTGCCGATTTGGTGACGATCATCACCGGATGATCGGCGGCTTTGAGAACCTCAAGAATCTGGCGCATGATCCGCCATTCCTTCTCGATCGGCTGGTAGGGGTCGGTGTTGGTGCCGATAGCGATCGGGCGGACCTTGTAGCCGGGCTTGGCCAATTCGCGTTCCAGAAGCTTTGCCGCATCGGGCTTGGCAAACAGCTTAGCCTCGAAATCGAGCCCCGGTGACAGGCCCATATAGGCATGGGTCGGGCGGGCGAAACAATAGATGCAGCCATGCTCGCATCCGCGGTAAGGGTTGACGGAGCGATCGAACGGGATGTCGGGGGAATCGTTGCGGCTGATGATCGAGCGGGGCTTTTCGACCTGCACTTCGGTCTTGAAGACCGGCAGATCCTCCAGGGAGTCCCAGCCGTCATCCTCGAGCTGCCGCGACAGCGGTTCGAAGCGTCCGGACGAATTGATCGCAGCACCCCGGCCACGCCGCCGGTCGATCTCGATGCGCAGCCCTGAGCTGGCAATCATCGCTTCGGCCATATCTGCCGTATTGGCGGGCGCCAAAGCACCCTGCCTGATCTGAGACAGCTCGTTCATGGGTTTCTCCGGGGGACAAATCCTTGCGGACGTTCCGATATCCTCTGATTATTTTCCTATCGCGAAAAAGAGAACAATGCAAGAACAAAAATCAAAGCCCGGATTTTGATGCCGTTCTGCCGAGGCCGCCTCAAGCGCCGGGCGCCTGCGCGTTCATCATGAATGAAAAGTTAATCGGCAGGAAACGATGGCTTATGGAAATTCTGTGTGCAATGCGGTATGGACGGCGATGCTGACGATCATTACGGAAACGCACGACAATGAGGCTGAACTGGCGCAGACGTTGTCGGCGCTGGTGGCGGGTGCCGTGGAAGGTCTGGTGAGCGACGTGATCGTTCTCGATCATGCCTCGCAGGATGGCTCGAGCCGTGTTGCAGATGCCGCCGGCGCTCGCTTCTGCACAAGCTGGGACATGACGGATATCGTCCGGTCCGCCCGGGGCGATTGGTTGCTCCTGCTCGAAGCGGGCGCGCGGCCGGTGGGCCGCTGGATCGATGACGTGGCGGAATATATGTCGCTGAACAAGATGCCTGCGCGCTTTTCGCCCTCCCGGCAGTATCGCCGTCCCTTCCTGCAGCGCATCGTCAACCGGCCCGCACCATTGGAACTTGGATTGCTGCTGTCGAAGCAGCAGGCGGCAGTGACCGCCAAATCCTCCATGCAGCTTGGTGATTTCGCCAATGGCGGAGCAGTGCGCAAGCTTGGAAGCGAAATCGTGCCGGCCTGGGTGGCGATCGCCAATCGTCCGGGTGCGGACAGCCTGTAAGAACGGCTTGTCATAAAATGAGCAGGCCCTTTCGGACCTGCTCTGTCTTCATTGAAAAAATAGACCGTTAAAATGGCTTGCCGCGTGAAACCCAGCCACCGCGTCGTATCGCTTGGCGTGACGGTTTTCTTTAGGTGAAACCCGCCGCGTTCATGCCGTCTTTCGATGAGGACAGTTGTACAATGCTGCATCGTGGCGCGCTGTTACGAATGGAACAGGGAGATTTTGGTTTCCCTCAAACGGAGGGGTCAGCCGCGCTTCAGGTGCTCGTCCAGCCTCGGCATGATCTCGACGAAATTGCAGGGCATGTGCCGGTAGTCGAGTTGCTGCTTCAGGATACCGTCCCACGCATCCTTGCAGGCACCGGGTGATCCCGGCAGCACGAAAATGAAGGTGGCATTGGCAACGCCGCCGGTGGCGCGCGACTGGATCGTCGAGGTGCCGATCTTGTCGTAGGAAATCCGGTGGAAAACCTCGGAAAAGCCGTCCATGCGTTTCTCGAACAAAGGTTCCAGCGCCTCGGGCGTGACGTCGCGTCCGGTAAAGCCCGTGCCGCCGGTGGTGATCACCACGTCGATCGTATCTGTGAGCGTCCAGGCCTTCACCTGTGCCGCGATCCTCTGTCTGTCATCCGGGACGATGGCGCGGGCTTCAAGCCGGTGTCCGGCATCGATAACGCGGGCGGCCAGCGTATCGCCGGAACGGTCGTCGGCGAGCGTGCGGGTATCGGAAACCGTCAGCACCGCGATGCCAACCGGAACGAAGGGTCTCGGTTCCTTACTCTCGATCATCGCGGCTTTCCTCTGCATGGGAGCTGTTGCAGGTCAGAACGTACCAGTTTGGGTGTTGCCTGGAAAGAACGGCCGCTGCCGCGTCGCGGGCGTCGGTGCTCGCATAAAGGCCAAAGCAGGAGGCGCCCGAGCCGGACATCCGGACAAACGAAGCTCCCGTCAGATCAAGCGCATTTGAGACCGCTACGATGTCTGGCTCTAGTTCGCGGGCAGGCGCCTCCAGGTCGTTGCGCAGGCCTTTCAGCACATGGATCCAGCCGTCACGCGACGGCTTGCCTGGCGGCATCAAAAGCGGTGGCTTGGTCTTGTCCTTCAACAGCTTGAAAATCACCGGTGTCGACACCGCTTTCAGCGGATTGACGATCAACATCGGAAAAGATGGAAAATCAGCCACCATCTGAATGTCGTCCCCGATACCGCGCGCCACCAGCGGCCGGCCATGAAGGCACATCGGCACGTCGGCGCCCAGTTCCAGCGTGATCTCCTGCAGATCGTCACGATCGATAGAAGCGCCCCACAGCTCCAGCAATCCAAGCAGTGTCGCGGCCGCATCCGCCGAGCCGCCACCGATACCGGAAGCGACCGGCAGGTTCTTTTCCAGGTGAAGATGAACGGGGCTAACCTTGATGCCTTTTTCGCGCAGGTGGGCGCGCAACAGGTCCCGTGCCTTCAACACGAGGTTTCCCGATGCTGCTTCGCCCGAGAGTGGCAGGTCGACGGAAAAGCGGCCGGATAGAGTGAAGCGGTCTTTGTCGGAAGGGGAAAAGCCGATGCGGTCTCCCGCATCGGCAAAGGTCACGAGGCTTTCCAGCAGATGATAGCCGTCGGCGCGCTGCCCGACCACATGCAGGGCCAGATTGATCTTCGCCGGCGCAATCCGCGTCAGCGAAAAACCGGAAATGCCGTCCTCACGTGCCATGGACAGGCAGGATCAGGATTTCTTGCCGGCACCAACGTCCGGCGTCACCTTCTTCGGCTGGGTTTCACCCGCTTCGGCGGCAGCCGGGACCTTGACTTCGAGCGGCGGCAGGCCGCTTTCGATCTTGGCCTTGATCTTCGGAATTTCCGCTTCCTCGGGCTTCAGTGCCAGCGTCTGGTTCCACTGGAATACGGCTTCCAGCTTGCGGCCGACACGCCAATAGGCATCGCCCAGATGATCGTTGATGGTGGCATCGCCAGCCATCAGTTCGACCGCACGCTCCAGTTCGCCAACGGCGTCATCGAAGCGGCCCATCCGGAAATAGGCCCAGCCGAGCGAATCGACGATGTAACCGTCATCCGGCTTCAGATCGACGGCCTTGCGGATCATGCCGAGGCCTTCTTCCAGATTGATGTTCATATCCACCCAGGAATAGCCGAGATAGTTCAACACCTGCGGCTGGTCGGGATTGAGGTCGAGCGCCTTCTTGAAGCTCGGCTCGGCCTTGTCCCACATTTTCTGGCGCTCATAGGCAATGCCGCGCTGGAAGAAGATCGTCCAGTCGCTGCGCTGCGGAACGGGACCGATCTGCTCGACGGCCTGGTCGTAGACCAGCCCCATTTCCTTGTAGTCCTTGGCGTCCGACAGCACGCTGCCATAGGCGAGGTAGCTGCGCACGTCCTTCGGATCGAGCGTGATCAGTTCCTTCAGATGCTGTTTGGCTTCATCGACCTTGCCGATCGAAGCAAGGCTGAGACCCAGTTGCATTTCCGACAGGCGCCGCATCGGCGAATTTTCCGGCACGCTCTTGTAGAGCGCGATGGCCCGCTCCGGTTTTTTCAGGTTTTCCGCGATGCCGCCGAGCATCACCAGAATATCGGCGCTTTCCGGGTCCAGCGCCCGGGCCGTCTGCAGGTAGAGCGAGACGATGTCTTCCGCGCCGTCGCGATTGAGGGCCGCACCGATCGAAAACAGCACGGCAGCCGCACCTTGTGTGGCGCTGCGGACCTGCTGTTCCTGCGGCTTGCCCTGTTCGATGCTGGTACGCAGTGCTTTCAGCGGTGCGTAATTGCTGATGAAACCTTCGCCGACGGAAACTGCGTCGAGCGCCTTCTGCTTGTTGCCGTCGCGGGCCTCAAGCTTTGCCAGTGCAACGACGGCGCGCATGAAGGTGTCGGGGGCAGCGGCGCCACCTTCGCGGTCGAGAACCGCGTCATTCAGCTTGGAACGGGCCGTGGACTTGTCGCCGGCGGCCAGCGCAATGGCGCCCTGATGGTAGGACTTGAAGATGCGGAACCATTCCGGCCCTTCCATCGCTTGAATCTCGGCGATGGCATCCTTCGGCTTGCCTTCGCCAGCCTTCGCCCAGCCGAGCAGCAGACCGTTCATCAGTCGGTCGAGATCGTTCGGGCCTTCGTAATTGAGGATTTTCTGCGCGCTGCGGTATTCGCGCTTGCGGATAGCCTCGACGGCGCGGGTGATCGTGGTGATGCGCTCGACGGAACTGTCTGTCTTCAATTCTTCGGCGATCTTGGCGCCGCCGTCGAAGTCGCCGTTCATCAGCGAGGTGATCATCAGCCGCTGCTTGACATCGACATTGTCCGGTTCGAATTCGAGAGCGGTGCGGTAGAGCTTGGTCGCGGTATCGAGATCGTGATCGACATCCGCCGTGCGGGCAGCGAGAAACGCGCCCGAGAAGCTGTTGACCGAGTTCAGATCGAATGGCTTGCTTTCTTCCACCGCTGGCTTGGCTTCCTCGGCAAAGCTCGGGGCCACGCCGGAAAACGACGCCAGGGCCAGGAAGGCAGCGCCGCTGAGCAGGCGAAGAAGATGTTTTTGCCGCATGACAAGCCTTTCGTTACGAGCGGCACCCCTTGGCGCCGACACCGGATTCGCGCGGAATCAGTCTCAAATCAATAACGCATAACCCGGCAAACCGGAATCGGTTTGAACGCAAGGCAAAACGCAATTCGGTACACCGCCGTCAACTTCAGCTCACTCGATCGTGAGCACCGCCCGGCGGCAGCCGGAACATGAATGGATAGAATGGCTTTTTTGGCGCAGTGCGGCAAGAAATTCCTCAAGACTACAGCCGATCCTTGCAACGGCGGGTCAGCTGACCCGGTCGATGCAGAAATCAATGACCTCGAGAAGCGCGTCCTTCCAGGGCGATTCCGGCAACGGCGCCAGCGCATCGCGGGCAATGGTGCCGTAATGCTGGGCCCGGGCGATGGTGTCGGTCAGGCCGCCGTAGCGGGTGATCAGGCCAAGCGCCTTTTCCAGGTTCTGGTCGCTGCTCTCACCGCCTTCGATGGCCGCGCGCCAGAAGCTGCGCTCCTCGGCCGTGCCGCGGCGATAGGACAGAATGACGGGCAGGGTGATCTTGCCTTCGCGAAAATCGTCGCCGGTATTCTTGCCGAGATCGGCGGCCTTGCCGCCATAGTCGAGCACATCATCGACCAGCTGGAAGGCCAGGCCGAGGTTCATGCCGTAGGATTTCAGCGCGTTGCGGCTGGCCTTGTCGGTCTTGGCGACGATCGGTCCGACTTCGGACGCGGCTGCAAACAGGGCCGCCGTCTTGGCGCGAATGACGGACAGATAGTCGTCCTCCGTCGTCTCCATGTTTTTGGCGACGGAAAGCTGCAGCACTTCGCCTTCGGCAATCACGGAAGCGGCTGTGGATAGCACGTCGAGCGCATCGAGCGAGCCGACATCGACCATCATGCGGAATGCCTGGCCAAGCAGGAAGTCGCCGACGAGAACGCTGGCCTGGTTGCCCCAGATCATCCGTGCCGTCGACTTGCCGCGGCGAAGATCGCTCTCGTCGACCACGTCGTCATGCAGAAGCGTGGCCGTGTGCATGAACTCGACTGCGGTCGCAAGCTTGATATGCGCGTCACCGGTAAAGCCGAACATGGCGGCGGAGGCGAGCGTCAGCATTGGGCGCAGACGCTTGCCGCCGGACGAGATCAGGTGGTTGGCCACCTCCGGAATCATCTGGACGTCGGATCCGGCCTTGGACAGGATCAGCTGGTTGACGCGCTCCATGTCCGCCTTCGTCAGATCGACGAGCGGCTTGACCGATGCCTGTTTGTTTTTGCTGTCTTCCAGCGGTATCACTACGCCCAACACAAGGGACTCCTGTTCAAATTCCAGTTCGGACAATAGAAAGGGGGGCTTGTGGCGGCAAGAGGCGAATTGTCCCGCTTGCTCGAATAAGGCAGGAAAACAACCCGGAATGAAGGAATTGATCCGTACCAACGACGCTGTCGTGCTCTCGTTTGCCCAAAGTCTGATGAAGGATGCCGGTATCGGCTGCTTCATCGCCGATCAGGGCATGAGCATTCTTGAAGGGTCACTTGGCCTTTTGCCCCGCCGTTTTCTGGTCGATGAGGACGATGCCGACGAGGCACGGCAGGTGCTGATCGATGCCGGGCTCGAGGCGGAATTGCGAGACGCATGACCACAGCGGCCACCGAAACCATCGACAGCTTTCACCGCGGTCAATTTCAGGTGATCCAGCCCCTGGGGCAGGGGCACCGTTCCGGCATGGATGCGATGCTGCTGGCCTCGCTGGTCGCTTCGGCAAAACCCTGTCGCGTCGCCGATCTCGGCGCCGGTGCTGGCGCAGCCGGTTTCGCCGTTGCCTCGCGGCTGGACAATGCCGAAGTGCTACTGGTCGAGCGCTCGCCGTTGATGGCGGATTTTGCCAGGCGAAGTCTGGCGCTGGCGGAAAACGTCCGTTTTGGCAGCCGGATATCCGTTCTCGAAGCCGACGTGTCGCTGACCGGCCGGGCAAGGGTTGCAGCCGGTCTTGCCGACAACAGTTTCGATCACGTCATCATGAACCCGCCCTTCAACGATGCCTCGGACCGCAAGACGCCGGATGCCCTGAAGGCCGAGGCGCATGCGATGACGCAAGGCTTGTTCCACACCTGGATCAAGATGGCTTGCGCTATAGCACGGCCCGGCGGACAGCTGTCGTTGATCGCCCGGCCGGAATCGATTGCCGAGATCATCTCCGCCTGCGGCCGCCGTTTCGGCGGCATCGAGATCACGCCCTTGCATCCGCGCGCCGGTGAAAATGCCGTTCGCATCCTGGTCACGGCAATCAAGCAAAGCCGGGCGCGGCTGACGCTGCGGGCGCCCCTGATCGTGCACGAGTCAGAGACGCACAAGTTCGCAACCGCTGTCGATGACATGAACAACGGCCGTACCGCCTACCATCGCAATCGATGATTTTGATGATGTGCCATTGTGTTTGCCGCGCCAATACATACATGCCAGCACACATAATGTGTGAATGAATGCAGGGAGTTCAGATGGCCGGACTGTTCAAAAAACTGTTGCCGAAGCGTTTTCGCAAGGACGGCGTGACGATCCCGGTCGTCCGGCTGCATGGTGCGATCATGGCGGGCGGCAGCCAGTTTCGCCCGGCGCTCAATCTGGCGACGGTTGCGCCGGTGCTCGAAAAAGCCTTTTCGATGAAAGATGCGCCGGCCGTTGCCATCTCGATCAATTCTCCCGGCGGCTCTCCCGTCCAGTCGCGGATGATCTACCAGCGCATCCGCGATCTGGCGGAAGAAAAGAAGAAGCGCGTCATCATCTTCGTCGAGGATGTCGCGGCGTCCGGTGGCTATATGATCGCGCTCGCCGGTGACGAGATCATTGCCGACCCGACCTCGATCGTCGGTTCCATCGGCGTCGTGTCCGGCGGCTTCGGTTTTCCGGAGTTGTTGAAGAAGATCGGCGTCGAGCGGCGCGTCTACACCGCCGGTTCCAACAAGGTGATGCTCGATCCGTTCCAGCCGGAAAAGGAGAAGGATATCGAGTTCCTCAAGGGGCTGCAGCTCGAAATCCACGACATTTTCATCGGCATGGTCAAGGCGCGGCGCGGTCATCTTTTGGCCGATACGCCCGACATTTTTTCCGGCCTGTTCTGGACTGGCAGGCGTGGTCAGGAGCTTGGACTGGTCGATAGCCTCGGCGACATGCGCGGCGAATTGAAAAAGCGGTTCGGCGCAAAGACCCAGCTGCAACTGATTTCCGCCTCGCGCGGCCTGTTCGGCCGCCGCCAGCCAGGCGCGTCGATGGCCAGCGGCATGGCCGAGCGTTTTGCGGTCTCCGCCGTTTCGGGCCTTGCCGAGGTGGCAGAGGAAAAGGCATTATGGGGCCGCTTCGGGCTTTGATCGTCTGACGGAAACGGGGGAGGGCGCATGCCGCAATTGATTCTACTGCTGGTGTTTGCAGCCATCGCCTGGGTGGGCTACCGGAAATTCGTGGCCGACGCCGAAAAACTGAGCCGCCGCCAGCAGGAAACCCGCCGCCAGCAGGAAACCGGCACGCAGGGCACGTTGGTCAAGGACCCGGTAACGGGGGAGTACAGGCTGAAGAAGCCGGAGTGATTTATTCTTGGTGATCTTTGAATTTTCGCACCGAGCATGATATACGTTTCCCAACGTATATCATGGGGCAGCTCCGATGCAGGTTTCGAAATGGGGAAACAGTCTCGCTATCCGCATTCCTTCTTCGGTGGTGGAGACCTTGCAGTTAAAAGAGGGCGACGAAGTGGCCGTCCGGATTGCCGGCGAGCGCGATTTCGAAATTGAACATGACCGAAGCCGGGAAAAGGCGCTTGCGCGTATCAAGGCTTTTGCCAAGCGCTTGCCAGTCGATTGGAAATTCGATCGTGACGAGGCGAACACACGGTGACCGCGCCGCTGCTTGACACAAATATCCTAGTTTACTCTTTCACCGATGATCCGCGCTCTGCTGTGGCGCAAGTACTCCTGTCTGAGCCGTTTATTTTGAGCGTTCAGGCATTGAACGAGTTTGCCAACGTCGCTCGGCGTAAACTGGGCATGAATTGGGTGGAAATCCGGCTTGCAATCGGTGATCTAAGCGTGCTTGCAGCGGCTATCGTGCCGATTGATAAGGAATGCAATTTGCTCGCGCTCGATCTTGCGGCACGCTACAATTTCTCGGTTTTTGACGCGCTGATGATTGCTTCAGCCCTGCAAGCGGGCTCCGAGCAGTGTTTTTCAGAAGATATGCAACATGGTCTTATCGTTGACGGTCGCCTCGCCATTTTTAATCCGTTCTTGAATCTCGAAAGGTGAGTAACTCCATCTTCCTTCCATTCGGTGTATTCTCCGCCCCTTGACCCCCTTCGCCCATCATGGCACCAGACAGCCAGATATCTTCAACCTGGACTGATGCCATGACCGCCGCCGCTCTCCCGGACCATATGAACCCCAAGCGCTCCTTTCAGGCGTTGATCCTGACGCTGCACGCTTACTGGGCGGACAAGGGATGCGCGGTTCTGCAGCCCTATGACATGGAAGTCGGCGCCGGCACCTTTCATCCGGCAACGACATTGCGCGCGCTTGGCCCCAAGCCGTGGCGGGCAGCTTATGTGCAGCCGTCACGCCGCCCGTCCGATGGGCGTTATGGTGAAAACCCCAACCGGTTGCAGCACTATTACCAGTACCAGGTCATCCTGAAGCCCAATCCACCGAACCTGCAGGAGCTTTACCTCGGTTCGCTGGCGGCCATCGGCCTTGATCCGCTGCTGCACGATATCCGCTTTGTCGAGGATGACTGGGCAAGCCCGACCCTGGGCGCCTGGGGTCTCGGCTGGGAATGCTGGTGCGACGGCATGGAGGTCTCGCAGTTCACCTATTTCCAGCAGGTCTGCGGCATCGAATGCTCACCGGTTTCCGGAGAGCTGACCTATGGTCTCGAACGTCTGGCCATGTATGTTCAGGGCGTCGACAATGTCTATGACCTGAACTTCAACGGCCGTGAGGGCGACGAGAAGATCAGCTATGGCGATGTCTTCCTGCAGGCCGAGCAGGAGTATTCGCGGCATAATTTCGAATATGCCAATACGGCGATGCTGCAGCAGCATTTCGTCGATGCCGAGAAGGAATGCGTGGCGCTTCTGGCGGCCGGTGCGCCCGATACCGGTGCCAACGCGATCCTGCACAAATGCGTCTTCCCGGCCTATGACCAATGCATCAAGGCCAGCCATCTTTTCAACTTGCTGGATGCCCGCGGCGTAATCTCTGTGACGGAAAGGGCGAGCTATATTCAGCGCGTCCGCACACTGGCAACGGCCTGCGGCGAGGCATTTTTGCTGACGGATGCCGGTGGCATCAATCTGGCAAGAGACGCTGCCTGAACCGGATAATGGGTCTGCCCGATCTGCCGCGTAAAAACCGGCCAGCACCGGCGGCGGTCGCCGTGCTCCCGGTTGCATGGCCGTGCACAGCTTGACGGCGAAAACGGTTTTCACGAGATGATTTGCGGTAATTTACACCCAAAAAGAGAATTTTACTTTGGTTCTCCTTTTGGGTGTAAATTCGATTGCCATAGCCTGACCGGTTGTTCAGTAACCGTTTAAGGAGTTTGTTCTAAGCTTTGTCCCAGTGATTGAGTTCAGGACGCGCAATGGACGACGAGGATATTCTGCCCCCGGAAGTTTTGGCTTCGATGTTGATGCGAATGTTCGAGTTCGCACCGATCGCGATGGCGATCACAACCAGCGATACCAGGACCTCCAGCTATGCCAAGGTCAACGACGCCTATCTGAAGCTGACGGGTCTGAAGTGGGAAAACATTCGCGGCAGGAAACTGACGTCGGATGGTGCCGCGATCGATAATCCGGCTCGCGATCGCCGCCACCGCCTGCTGGCGGAAGTGGGGTCCTATGAGCTGGAAGAGGTCGATCTCGTCTATGCAGACGGCACGATCATCCCGACGCTGATCTCGGCGCAGCGGACCCTGGTCGATGGTGTCTCCTTCGATGTCGAGGTTATCGTTGACGTCTCGGCGCGTGTCCGCCAGCAGCGCGAAATCGAGAATGCGTTGCGGGCATCGGCACGGACCGACACCCTGTCGGGGCTTCCGAACCGGGCGTGTTTCGACGAGGTCGTCGTCGAAGCCGTCGAGCGCAGCATGTCGAATGACCGCAAGCTCGCGCTGGCCTTCATCGATCTCAACGGTTTCAAGACGGTGAACGACAAGCTGGGGCATGCCGCCGGCGACGAGGTCTTGAGAACCATCGCCAGCCGCCTGCGCGAAAGCTTTCGCGCCACGGATTTCATTGCCAGAATTGGCGGCGATGAATTCGTCGTCCTGCTCGATATCGACCTGAAGCTTTCGGCCGACGTGCAGCAGAATGTCCAGGATGCAATGGAGCGGGTTTTCAAGCCGATCGCGATAGAGGGAAAAGTCACCTATACTGGCGCGGCAGTCGGCGTCACGTTCCTGCAGCCGGATGATACCGTCGCATCCTTTGTCCGCAGGGCCGACGAATACATGTATATCGCCAAGACCAGCGAACAGCGCGTCGCCGTCGTCTGTTTCGGGCAGATCCTCGAGGCAGTCCCTTCGCCGGAAGACTCGGCGGAATGGGGCAAGTTAGGCCGATCCTGAAGCAGAAACACAAAACCTCTAACGCTCCCGTGCGCGAACGGCCGGCGCGGAAAACAGCACTCAAATCAGGTCGCTCGCCTCGACGCCAACCTGCCAGACCGGCCTCTGGGTCGGAAACGCACCGGTCGAAAGCTGGCCGGCATAGGTCTGCAAGGCACGGCGGACACCTGCCGGCTTTTCAACGGTACTGACGCTCGTATAAGCAAAGAACAAGGCCGAAAAGGCGATGACGTTGATGAAGGCGGTAAGCGTTTTCATGGGGGCGGTGCTTTGCGGGTTTGGCGTTGATCTGATGCCTCACTATCGGCCAAGCACCGCCGTCGCGCGGTTCCCGGCGGAACAGGCTGGTGCGGATGAAACAGGAAAACAGGCGGGGTGAAGCGGGCGGTTGAAATTTGTCTTTCAACGGCGGCGTTCGATCCTTAAGCTGCGGCAAAATCGAGCGCGGAAGGAACCCCGATGATTACTCTGGCCATTGCTGCGGTCGTGATCCTCTACCTGGTCTTCGTCTATAATGGCCTGGTCAAGGCGCGGCAGGTGAAGGAGGAGGCATGGTCGGGTATCGACGTGCAGCTGAAACGCCGCGCCGACCTGATCCCCAACCTGATCGAAACCGTCAAAGGCTATGCCGCCCATGAAAAAGGCACGCTGGAAGAGGTTGTATCCCTTCGAAACAAGGCGCAGGCGTTGCCGGCGGGCGATGTGGCCGGACGGGCAGCGGCGGAAGGCATGCTGAGCCAGGCACTCGGCAAGCTGTTTGCCTTGGCGGAAGCCTATCCCGATCTCAAGGCCAACCAGAACTTTTCCGAGTTGCAGCAGTCGCTGGAAAGCATCGAAAACGAAGTGCAGATGGCCCGCCGCTATTACAACGGGGCTGCCCGCGACCTTAACGTCAAGGTCGAAAGCTTTCCGTCCAATTTCATCGCCGGCCCGTTCGGATTTACAAAGGCAGCCTTCTTCGAGATCACCAACGAGGCCGACCGCACTGTCCCGGTGGTAAAGTTTTGATCTAGCCGGAAAAGCCATTCCGTCGTAGACGGCTATTCACATAGACAAGGGCATGCACGGCCGGGGACAGGCAGTGCTGAAGGCATGAAGAGACAAGAGCATGAACGCCGCAGACCAGAAACTGACCATTCTTCCGCCCGGCCATCCGCTTGAAGGGCGCGTCAGTCCGCCCGGCTCGAAATCGATCACCAACCGGGCGCTGCTTCTGGCTGGCCTTGCCAAGGGCACCAGCCGCCTCACGGGTGCGTTGAAAAGCGACGACACCCGTTATATGGCCGATGCCCTGCGCGCCATGGGCGTGGAGATTTCCGAGCCGGATGACACGACGTTCATCGTTACCGGAACCGGCAGGCTTCTGCCGCCTGAAAATCCGCTCTTTCTTGGCAACGCCGGCACCGCGACCCGCTTCCTGACGGCTGCGGCTGCTCTCGTCGATGGCACTGTGACTGTTGATGGCGACCAGCACATGCGCAAGCGTCCAATCGCGCCGCTGGTGAATGCGTTGCGCTCGCTTGGCGTCACAGTGGAAGCCGAAACGGGTTGCCCGCCTGTAACCGTTTCCGGCACTGGCGATTTCGCCAGGGATCACGTTACCATCGATGCCGGCCTTTCGAGCCAATATGTGTCAGCCCTGCTGATGGCCGCCGCCGGCTCTTCCCACCCCATCAATATCGAGCTTGCCGGCGAAGAGATCGGCGCGCGCGGCTATATCGATCTGACGGTTGCTGCGATGCGCGTCTTTGGCGCCGAAGTCACCCAGGTCAGTCCGTCGATCTGGCAGGTGGCTCCGACCGGTTACCATGCCACGGACTATCTGATCGAGCCCGATGCGTCGGCTGCGACCTATCTCTGGGCCGCAGAAGTGTTGACCGGCGGCCGGATCGACCTTGGCGTTGCGGCAGCCTCGTTCTCGCAACCGGATGCGAAAGCCTATGAGGTGATCGCCACGTTCCCGCATATGCCCGCCGTTATCGATGGTTCGCAGATGCAGGACGCCATTCCGACGCTTGCCGTACTTGCCGCCTTCAACGAGACACCGGTACGTTTCGTCGGGATCGAGAACCTGCGCGTCAAGGAATGTGACCGCACGCGCGCGCTCTCCACCGGCCTGTCGAACATCCGCCCCGGTCTTGCCATCGAGGAGGGCGACGACCTGCTGGTGGCGTCCGATCCAAAGCTCGCCGGCCAGACGCTGCCGGCCGACATTGACACATTCGCCGATCACCGCATCGCCATGAGCTTTGCGCTGGCGGGGCTGAAAATCAACGGCATCACCATTCTCGACCCCGGCTGCGTCGCAAAGACCTATCCGCGCTATTGGGACGAGCTTGCTTCGCTCGGCGTCGGGCTCGAGGGCGACCGGCCTTAACCGAACGGAAATACGGCGGAGGGCCGGGGAGGGATCGATCGCATGAAACGTGTCTTTTCGGCGCTGGGATGGCTCTCCTTCTTGTTCGCCGTCCTGCTCTCTACAACAGCTTTGGCGCGGGCCGAGGAGGTGTTTACCGCCTATCGCTCGGTCATCGACGTCGCCAGGAGCGGCGTGCTCAGCGTCACCGAAACGATCACCGCCAATGTCGAGGGAGATCGCATCAAGCGCGGCATCTACCGTGATTTTCCCTTGACCGTGACCGATGCGGATGGCCGCCTCGTCAAGGTCGATTTCAAGCTCATCTCCGTCGAGCGGGACGGCGCGCAGGAGCCGTATCGCACAGAAGGCATCAGCGGCGGCATCCGCATCTATACCGGCGACAAGGATGTATTTTTGGCCGACGGCGCACATACGTTCCGGTTCACCTACGAGACCGCCCGCCAGATCCGTTTCTTTCCCAATCATGACGAACTCTACTGGAATGTGACTGGCAACCAATGGGCGTTTCCGATCGAGGAAGCGTCTGCCACGGTCAAGTTGCCTGCTGGCGTGAAAGCCGAGGCGCTCGATGTCTTTACCGGCGGTCAGGGCGCGGCCGAGAAGAATGCCCGCGCGCTCGAGGATGGCGACCGGCTGGTCTTCACCACAACGCGCCGTCTTGGCGCCAACGAGGGTCTGACCATCGCCGTCAAGATGCCGAAGGGTAGCATCGATCCGCCGTCGGTATCGCAGGAACGGGCCTGGTGGTTTTACGATCATCTGCCGGCGATCCTGGCCATCGCGGGCTTCATGATCGCCGCACTTTATTATTCGCGCATGTGGCTGAAGGTCGGCCGCGATCCGGCTCGCGGCGTCATCGTGCCGCGCTGGGATGTCCCCGATGGAATTTCCCCGGCGCTGGTCAATTATATCGACAATAAGGGCTTTTCCGGCCAGGGCTGGACGGCGCTTTCCGCCGCTGCCCTCAATCTTGCGGTCGAAGGCTATGTCGTCCTGAAAGACTTCAAGAACTCGCTGGTGATAACCCGCACGGACAAGCCAAAGCCCTCATCTCTGCCGACCGGTGAGGCGACGGTGCTGGCCGCCGTGCAACGCAATGGCGGCGAGTTGACGATCGACAAGGACAATGGCCCGGCGGTGCAGAAGGCGGGGGCGGATTTTCGCATTGCCATGGAAAAGGAACACCGCAACAAATATTACCACGCCAACACCGGCTACGTCGTCGGCGGCATCGCGATCTCAGCGCTGTTTCTTCTCGCCATTTTTATATTCGGCCTTCTCGACGGAGCGACGGTTGCGCTGGTGCTTGTGCCGGTGTTTGCCTCGGTGGTCATCTCGGTGTTTTCGGTCGCCATCGGCAAGGCTTTCAATAAGCGCGGCAGCCTGTTTGCGCGTATCGGCTTATTGATCGTCGCGGCCCTTCTCAGTTTTTTTGTCGTCGCATCCGCGCTGAGCGTTCTGGCGGTGGTCATCAGCATGGCGCTGGAGGCGCATCAGGTGCCGCTTTTGATCGGCGTCGGCGGCATCGTGCTTGTCAACATGCTGTTCTTTCATCTGATGGGCGCGCCGACGCCGATCGGCTCCAAGATGATGGATGGCATCGATGGCCTGCGGCAGTATCTGACGCTCGCCGAAAAAGAGCGGATGAACATGGCCGGTGCACCGGACATGTCGCCGCAGCATTTCGAAAAACTTCTGCCCTATGCCGTGGCGCTGGGCGTCGAAAAACCCTGGTCGGAAACCTTCGATCGCTGGCTTCTGGCCGCCGCCGCAGGAGCCGCCGCCTACCAGCCCGCCTGGTATAGCGGCAATAATTTTGCCGCCGGCTCCTTCGGCGACCGCATGGGCGGTTTTGCGGGCTCGATGGCCAGCACCATGTCCTCATCGCTGCCCCCGCCACCCAGCTCCTCATCCTCCGGCTTCTCCAGTGGTGGCGGCTTTTCCGGCGGCGGCGGTGGTGGTGGCGGCGGAGGCGGATGGTAGTTTTCAGCCGTCCTATGGCAGGGTAATTGTATCATGCGATGATACTTGACGCATCTCGCTGGATGTATCAGTATGTGATACGGTTCTGGAGGTGAGTGGTGATCCGTTCTTTCAAGGGCAAACTCTCCCCGGTCGTCGCAGACGGTAGCGTGAAGAAGGGTTTCCGGTCGATCTCGTTCGCCGTGCCCAGCAATTGTAGGTCATATTGAACGCGGCGTCCGATGTGAGGGACTTGCGCTCGCCGCCAGGCAATCGGCTGGAGAAGTTGTCGGGAGATCTGGAGGGCCAACACTCGATCCGCATCAACCTGCAATGGCGCATCTGCTTTGTGTGGTCGAATGGTTGTGCTGATGACGTTGAAATCGTCGATTATCATTGAGAGCAAGGACTGATCAGATGAGTGATATCGGCCTGCCGGCCATCCATCCGGGTGAAATTCTGAAGGATCTCTATCTTGATCCGCTGCAGATGAGTGCTGGGACGCTTGCCAAGCAGCTGAATGTTCCAAGGACCCGTATCGAACGCATCGTCACGGGCAAGACCGGTGTGACTTCAGACACCGCGCTGCGCCTTGCAAGATTCTTCGATACCACGCCCGAACTCTGGATGAATCTGCAGGTGAGTTACGACCTGAAGATCGAGGCGGAACGCAAACGCGCCGAGATTGAACGCATCCCGGTTCGTGATGCCGCCTGAGCACTGACTTTTCCGCCATTGAATGGATGACTTTTGCCGCCGGGCTTGCTAAATCCCCCGCAGTCAATCGATCCCTTAGAAAAGCATCCATTCCATGCCCGATCTTCTGCTTGAACTCCGCTCCGAGGAAATCCCGGCCCGCATGCAGCGCAAGGCTGCCGGTGATCTGAAGAAGCTCTTGACCGATGCGCTGGTCGAGGCGGGGCTGACCTATGAGGGCGCGCGGGAATACTGGACGCCGCGCCGGTTGACGCTCGATATTCGTGGCCTCAACACCCGCTCCGCCGATATCCGCGAAGACCGCAAGGGTCCGCGCACCGATGCCAATGAAAAGGCCATCGAAGGCTTTTTGCGCGGTGCCGGTCTCACCTCGATCGATCAGGCGCATGTCCACAGCGATCCGAAAAAAGGCGATTTCTATGTCGCCCACATCGTCAAGCCCGGCCGTCCGGCAGAAGAGATCATTGCCGAGGTGATGCCCGGCATCATCCGCAATTTCCCCTGGGGCAATCCGATGCGCTCGGGCGCCGCATCGGCCAAGCCCGGCTCTTTGCGCTGGGTGCGGCCGCTGCAGTCGATTATCTGCCTGTTCGGCCCGGAGCACGAGGAAACCCAGGTCATCCCGTTTATCGTCGGTGACATCACCGCGTCGAATATCACCTACGGCCACCGTTTCCATGCGCCGGAAGCCATCACCGTGCGCCGTTTTGCCGATTACATCGAAAAGCTGGAAAAGGCCAAGGTCATCCTCGATGCCGAGCGCCGCAAGCAGATCATCGCCGCCGACGCCGCCAATATCGCCTTTGCCAATGGTCTCGAACTGGTCGAGGACGAAGGCCTGCTCGAGGAAGTCTGCGGCCTCGTCGAATGGCCGCAGGTGCTGATGGGCTCGTTCGAGGAAGACTATCTGGCGATCCCGTCGGAAATCATCCGGCTGACCATCAAGACCAACCAGAAATGTTTCGTCACCCGCCGCCCCGGCGAGGAAACCCTGTCGAACAAGTTCATCCTCGTTGCCAATATAGAGGCGAAGGACGGCGGCAAGGAAATCATTCACGGCAACGGCAAGGTTGTTCGCGCGCGTCTCTCCGACGCCAAGCACTTCTGGACCCGCGACCAGGGTAACCTGCCGGACCTCGAAACGTTGGAAGCGTCTGCTGCAAAATTCGATCTCGACCTGAAAAAGCCGCTCGACCAGCGTATGGCCAAGCTCGACGCGCTGAACGTCACCTTCCATGCCAAATTGGGCACGCAGGGCGAACGCGTCCAGCGTATCCGCACTCTGGCTGCCGAACTGGCCAAGGTGACCGGCGCCGACCTGAAGCTGGTTGACCGCGCCGTCGTTTTGGCGAAGGCCGACCTGCGCACCGAAGCCGTCGGCGAATTCCCCGAGCTTCAGGGCGTCATGGGCCGCAAATATGCGAGTTTGCAGGGCGAAGACGCCTCCGTTTCTGCCGCGATCGAAGACCACTGGAAGCCACAGGGCCCGTCCGACCGTCTACCCGCCGATGCCGTGGGCCTGACGGTCGCGCTCGCTGACAAACTCGATACGCTGATCGGCTTCTGGGCCATCGACGAGAAGCCGACCGGCTCGAAGGACCCCTATGCGCTGCGCCGCGCGGCGCTGGGTGTCGTTCGGATTTTGTTGGAGCGGAAGGTGCAGCTAAATCTAGCGCCTCAGATAATCCGTTCTGGCAGGTATGTTATGGCTCAGCGGCTGCAAGCTGAAGCTGGAAAAGTTGAGGCGCGGCTTATTGCTCCAATGCGAATGATGAATGAGCTTTCTGGAGAGGGGGTGCTGAGTAAGCTAACGAATCTGTCGCAAGGGGCCGCTAATCTTATGTCTGGTGGAGCTGACGAGATACCTCCTCAAGAATGGGAGATTGCTCGTACAGGCGATCTCCTCTCCTTCTTCCACGACCGCCTCAAGGTTTACCTCCGCGATCTCGGCGCCCGCCACGACCTGATCGATGCCGTGCTGACACCGGACGCCGACGATCTGCTGATGGTCGCCCGCCGCGTCGAGGCGCTGACGGCCTTCGTCACCTCGGAAGAGGGCCTCAACCTGCTCGCCGGCACCAAGCGCGCCACGCAACTGCTGGCGGCCGAAGAGAAGAAGGGCACGCACGTCGCAGCCAACGTCGATCCGGCGCTGCTGACGCTCGACGCGGAAAAGGCGCTCTATGCCGCCGTGACGCAGGCCTCCACCGAGGCAAGCGCTGCCATCACTGGCGAAGACTTCCGGTCGGCCATGGAGGCCCTGTCGAAGCTGCGCGGCCCGGTCGACCAGTTCTTCGCCGATGTTCTCGTCAACGACGAAGACACGGCCATCCGCGCCAACCGCCTCGCCCTGCTCGGCCTGATCCGCGCGGCAACGGGAACGGTTGCGGATTTCTCGAAGATTTCGGGCTGAGGAGAACACGTCGATGGGGGCGAAAATCCTCGTCAGCGCCTGTCTCATGGGCCATGCCGTCCGTTATGACGGGCAGGCCAAGCCGGTTGTGCATCCGGCTCTCGACCGCTGGCGTGCGGCGGGGCGGCTGGTGACGATCTGTCCGGAAATGTCGGCCGGTATGCCGGTGCCGCGTTTGCCGGCTGAGATCGAGCCAGGACGCTCGGCTGCCGATATTCTCTCCGGCAAGGGCCACGTGCGCGAAAGCAACGGCGGCGATGTGACGGGCGAATTCCTGCAAGCGGCGCGCAATGCGCTGGCATTGGCGATCGAGACCGGCTGCGCCTATGCGCTGCTGATCGATGGCAGCCCGTCGTGCGGTTCCGGCTACGTCTATGACGGCAGCTTCTCGGGCCGCCGCCAACGGGGGGAGGGCGTGACGGCTGCCCTGCTGAAAGCAAACGGCATCCAGGTGTTTTCAGACAGACAGATTGAAGAGCTGGTGGCCGCCGCAGGCAGGTGAGTGCTTCACCAAACCATTGTTCAGTCCTTGAAGTTGAGGGCGAGCGTGGTGGTGCCGAGGAATGCGACCCAGGCGACGCCAAAGGCCATCACCGTTATCGCCGCCGATGCCCCGTTCGATTTTCCGACCTGTCCTTTGAAAAAGAAGAAGTTCGACGCAAGCAGCCAGATCTGAGCGGCGATCAGGGCCAGAAGATAGGCGATGTTTCCCGTGTGCGGGTAGAGAATGAAGGTGAGCGACGTGATCAGCGTGAACGGCGCGCAGATATAGCATTGCTGGTTGAACGGGATCTTCAGGCTGTTGCGGGTCACCGATCCTGGCGTGATAAGGTCGTAGATCAGGGCAAAGGTGATCGGAAAGATCGAAAAGATTGCCATCCGGAAGAACAGCAGGTTGATCCACGACTGGGTGACATACTGCCCGGTCTGGCTTGCCTTGAGAGTAGCAAGGTCGGCAGGTGCAAGCGGTGCGAGGAATGCGGCAATGACGATCGACAGGAACAGGAAGATCGACGGCTTCATGCCGCTGTCGAAGGAGATATCCTCATCCTTCAAGGTCTCCTGCCGCGCATAGTCGAGCATGTATCCCGGCTGGAAGATGACGCGAAACAAGGTGTAGGGATAAAAGATCAGCCACATCAAAAGCTCGAAGATGAACTTCTCGATGGATTTGGCGATGTTGAAGACGTCCATGATATCCCCGCCGACGCGCTCCGCGGGACATGCCCCACCTTGCCAGCAGACGGGATTAGGCCGGGAGATGTCAAGCTTGGCGATAGGGGGATGGTTCACAAAAAATTGCGCCCCTGCTTCTCTCAGGGGCGCAATCTTTCGCCTGGAGGGCGATTACCCGGTCAGCCTTCTATCTGCGGCTGGTTAGGGCAGGGACAGGAGGTCGGTGTCAATTTAGCCGAAGTTGGAAATTTTCGAGATCAACTTCTTGTGACTGAGTGTCTTGTGGCGTGACCGCAGCCATTCCAGCCGTTGATGCAATGGCGAGTGAAGCCGTTTTCGCAGCCATATCGACGATCTCGACAGTGGCCCTTGCCCGGGCTTCCACCGGCGGCGCGTCGGCCGTTACAGCCTTCGCCAGATCGCCGCTATGTGGCTCCTTGGCCCGCGCCTGCTGGATGTCTGCGTCCGACGCCTTGCTGATGAAAACGACCGGCGAGCCGCCGAGCCAGGCTTCGGTGCGAACCAGCTTCATCTCGCCGTTGATCTTCTTCAGCTCGACGCGGTCAGTGCCGGGGGCGACGTCCGGCACGATGTAGCTGTTTTTCTTCTCAACCACCAAGGGCGGGCACTGGCCGCAGGAAAGCTGCGAGATGCTGCTGTTGACCTTTTCCCCGGAGACGACGTTTTCAAGCGAAGACGCGCCGGCTGTGCTGGCAGCAGCCAGGCTTGCGAAAGTGAACAAAAGGGCGCGCATCGGCTTTCTCCTCTGAGATCGATACAGCGCTGCGGTCATTCATGACGCGCAAGGGTCGCTGCAGCACTTATTCAGAAGAGAAAAATAGCCGTTCTCCGTTACGTTCCCGTCAGGAGAATTGGTAAAAATTGAATGAGTTTTTTGAACCGACCGGCCACGATCCGGTCAGGCTTTTTCGCGCTCGACCGCCTGCCAGCCGATATCGCGGCGGCAAAAGCCGTTGTCCCATTCCACCCGATCAAGGACCGCATAGGCGCTGTCCTTGGCCGCGCCGACGGTGCTGCCCATCGCGGTGACGTTGAGCACGCGGCCGCCGGTGGCAACCAGTTGCCCGTCCTTCAAAGCCGTTCCGGCATGAAACACCTTGGCCTCGGCACCCGCCTGCGGGAGCTTCGCAATAGGGGTGTTCTTCTCGTAAGCGCCCGGGTACCCCTTGGATGCCATCACCACGGTCAAGGCCGCTTCGTCGCGCCATTCGGCGGTAACGGAGGCCAGCGTCCCCGTCGCCGCGGCATAAAGCAGCGGCAGCAGGTCGCTTTTCAGCCGCATCATCAGCACCTGGCATTCCGGGTCGCCGAAGCGGACATTGTATTCGATCAGTTCCGGGCCCTTGGCGGTGATCATCAGGCCGGCAAACAGCACGCCGGTGAAGGGATGGCCGCTATCGGCCATGCCTGATATCGTCGGCTCGATGATCTCGCGCATCGTGCGCTCGACGATTTCGGGCGTCATCACCGGTGCCGGCGAATAGGCGCCCATGCCGCCGGTGTTCGGACCGGTATCGCCATCGCCAACACGCTTGTGGTCCTGCGCCGAGGCCAGAGCCAGAGCGGTCTTTCCGTCGCAAAGGCAGAAGAAGCTTGCTTCCTCGCCATCGAGATAGGCTTCGACAACCACCTCGGCACCGGCAGCGCCGAAAGTGCCGGAAAAGCAGCTGTCGACCGCGTCGAGCGCTTCATCCAGCGACATCGCGACGGTGACACCCTTGCCGGCGGCGAGCCCGTCGGCCTTGATGACGATCGGGGCGCCCTGTTCGCGGATATACGCCTTTGCCGGTTCGGCCGACGTGAAGCGCTGATAGGCGCCGGTCGGGATGTTGTATTTGGCGCAGATGTCCTTGGTGAAGCCCTTGGAGCCTTCGAGCTGGGCGGCGGCGGCCGAAGGGCCGAAAACCGCGATTCCGCCATTGCGCAACGTGTCGGCCAGACCCGCGACCAGCGGCGCTTCCGGGCCGACGACCACGAAATCGATCGCTTGCTTGCGGCAGAAGGCAAGAACGGCGGCATTGTCGGCCGTATCGACATCGGCGATGATGGCCTCTTCGGCGATGCCGGGATTGCCTGGGGCGGCATAGAGGGCAGTCAGGCGTGGCGATTGTGCCAGTTTCCATGCCAGCGCATGTTCACGCCCGCCCGACCCGATCAACAGAACTTTCATCGCCTACTCCCGCAATCCGCAGTGTTGAGGTGCGGTTAAGGCGAGGGCGGCTCAACGTCAAGGCAAAATCGGCACAATGCCTGCGATACGGGCGCCTCACGACAGGCTTGCCGCTCCAGGTTGGCGGCCGAGATCGTCGAAGGACATGCGCTCGTCTGCGAGGCTGGCAATTTTCGCCGTCTGCTTCAAGGCCCAGATGGTCAGGTCGGGGAGAATCAGCGGTTTGCTGATCAGGTAACCCTGAAAATGGTCGCAGCCGGCCGCCGTCAGCATCGCAAGCTTCTCGGGGGTATCGACGCCTTCGCCAACCACGGTCATGTCCTGCGCGTGGCAAAGAGCCACCATGGCCTTCAGGGCCGGCAGGGATGCCTCGTTGGCAAGATTTTGCACCAGCGCCCGGTCGAGCTTGATGGTGTCGGCGGTGTATTCGATGATCTGCTGCACGGAGGTATAGCCGGCGCCGAAATCGTCGATGGAGATCCGGAAACCCCGTTCGCGCAGGGTTTCGATGTTCCGGTGTACCTGGTCGCCAAGCTTGACGGCATAGGTTTCCGTCAGCTCGATCTCGATGGTGCGGGCATCGAGTCCGTGCCGGGCCACGCAGTCGCAGAAATAGCCGCTGATCGATTTGGAATGCAGTTCCGCCGACGAGATGTTGATCGCAAGGATGGTTTCCGGCCCGAACAGTTGCTTCAGCCTGTTGTGTTCCGACATCGCCCTGTTGATCACCCACCAGTCGATCTTGGTGAACAGGCCGGTGCTTTCGGCGATCGGCACGAATTCGTCGGGTGTGATGTTGCCAAGCGTTGGCGACAACCAGCGCAGCAGGGCCTCGCACCCGATCACCTTGCCGCCGCTGTTGACGATCGGCATGTAGACGAGGTGAAACTGCTCGTCGGGATCGACCAGCCGCAATTCTTCCTGGATATGGCGGATGCGGTCGCGCTTGTCCTGCAGTTCCCGTGAAAAGCGCGACGAGCGGTTCTTGCCGTTGGTCTTTGCCTGATACATCGCCGCGTCGGCATTGGAGATCAGTTCGGCAAGGTTGGTGGCATCCGTCGGGCAGATGGCGACGCCGATGCTGGCGGTGACCGGATAATATTTGCCGCGCACCTCGAAACCGTTGGAAAACAGCGCAAGGATGGCGGCGCACATTTCCCGGATCGTGCCGTCACCCGGCTTTGATTGCACGAGAACCGCAAATTCGTCGCCGGACAGCCGGGCGAACACAGCCGGCGCCATCTCTCGCCGCTTGGCGATGGCGCTGATTGCAGCCTCGATGCGCAGTGCCAGCGTCTTGAGCAGGTCGTCACCGACATCGTGACCGTATTTGTCATTGACGAACTTGAAGTGGTCGATGTCGATGAACAGAAGGCTGCAATGGCCGCCCTGGGCCGTGACCCTGTCGACCACGTCGGCCGCCAGCATGTTAAAATGGGCGCGATTGCTGATGCCGGTCAGCGTATCGGTCCAGGACGCCTGCTGCACCAGTTTCAAGGCGCGCTGCGACTGATCGTGCAATTGCTTGATATTGCCGGTCAGCCGGCCGATCTCGCCTTCGGCACCGGTTTGCCTGATGTCTTCGTTCTCACCGCTCATCACCGCCGTCACCTGCCGGTCGAGGGCTGAAATCGGGTTGGTGATGAACCGGCGGATCAGCGCGATCATCAAGCCGACGGAGACGAAGCTCATCACCAGTGCGCCGAAAATTAGCAGCAGTTTCAACTGCTCCATATTGCCGGATCCGCTGGATGGCGGGACTGTCAGCGTGGCAAACAAGGAAGGTGCCATTCGAACGGAGGCGGAAACGCCGCCTTGTGGCTGCGGCTGCGGCGCGGTCTCGAAACCGAGCTCGGTGTCATATTCGTGCTGCAGGGCGCGCTGCATGCTCAGGAACTGTGTCGGCTCGATTGCCACCTGTACCAGGAGCGCGTCAGCCTTGGCGCTCGGCAGCGGTCGGCTGAAGGTGACGGGATCGATGAATTCCGAGTAGACGATCAGCTGGCGTGTCCCGGCATCGTGCAGAAAAGTCCAGTCGCGCAACTGGCTGCCGCCGGCGAGCCGGTTTGCCAGGGTAAATTGCGGTGCACCGATCTCGGCGAACGGGTCATCGCTGTTCTCGAAATAATAACCCGTCGTCAGGTCGGGATTGAGAATGGCGAAGGAGATGAATCTCTTCGGGTCGTCGGACAGGGAGCGCACACTCTGCTGCAGCCGCAGGCCCAGCGCGTTGTTGCGGTAGGCCTCATCCGATTCCGACACGAACAGGCGGACGGCGTTGCCCTCCAGGATCGAGTAGAGAAAGCCCCGGCTCTGGTTGACCTCGTTGCGGAACAACGCGGCCATATGATCGAGCTGCTGCGAAAGCCGCGTCCGCTCCAGAGCCAGAACGGAATGTCCCTGGACAAAATAGACCGACAGCGCGGCGAGCAGATAGCCCGCCAGGACGACCGGAAAGATCAGGAAAAACGCGCGTTTGCCAAGTGTCACTGGAAGTTTGCCATCGAGCTGATGATGCGCCGGCGCGTCTGGATCGATTGGATCGACAATTCCTTCTGGTACTGGCTTTTCGCCAGGATTTCGGCGGGCGGATATATTTCCTGGTTGGACCGCATCGCGGCAGGGATCAGTTCGAGCGCGGTTTCGCTGGCGGTGGGCATGGCCAGCGTCTCGGCGTTATCAGCCGCACTTTGCGGCGAGCCGATGAAATCGACCAGCTGCAGCGCAAGCGCCTTGCGCGGCGAGGCGGCGGTAACCGCCATGCAGTCGAGCCAGGAAAGGGTGCCTTCCTTCGGCACCGCATATCGCCAGATGCCGGGTGTCCCGGCCTTGTCGTTGAGCACGTGCTGATCGCCGCTATAGGCCAGTGCCATATAGATATTCTTGCCATTTTCAGGGCTCTGGATCGAGGTGATCACATAATCATAGGTGAGAACGAACGGCGCCTGCTTCTTCATGACCTCGAAGGCGGCTTTCAGCGTCTCGTTGTCATTGGCGTTGATGGATTTGCCGAGCATGGCCAGTGGTGCGACGAAGGCCTCGTTGTGATCGTCGTACATGGCGATGTGTTTTGAGAGGGCCGGATCCGGCGACATCAGGTCGTACCAGGACGTCGGCGTGGTCTTCACCATGTCCGACCGGTAGACGATGCCCATCGTGCCCCAAAGGTAGGGCATGGCATAGCCGGCGCAGCGGGATGTCCATTCGGGCTTGTAATCTTTCATCGAAGCGACGTTCTTATCCGACATCGGCTCGAGCACGCCGCGCTTGCCAAACAGGCCGGCGCCGTTTTCACCGATAACGGCTATGTCGATATTGCTGCCGGGATCGGAAAGCACCTCGTCGCGGGCATCGCCGCTGTCATAATAGACCTGGTGCACGCCAACGCCGGTCTTTTCGGTCCACCGATCGAGGATCTTCTGATCGATGTAGGATTCCCAGATCAACAGGTTCAGCGTTTCAGCATGCACGGGCGCTGACGCGATCGATACGCCGAGCGCAGTGGAAGCGGCAATTAACGTGTTGCGCATCGAATTCACCCCGATAGTCCCCGGGCAGAACCTTAGCGCTCAATACTTGATGAATACTTACAATAGAATGTGCCGGTTGCAATTGGGTTGAAATGCCACTGAGAGGATACCGTTGTCAAAATGGCATTTCGCTATTGCGGTTGATGAGGGACGTGCCATCCCTCATCCAATCGTCGCGTCTCTCCTAACGGTGGCTCGGAAGCTTCGGCAGGAAGACCGTCAGGAGGCCCAGCAACGGCAGGTAAGAGCAAAGCGTATAGACGAACTCGATGCCGTTGCGATCGGCAAAGATGCCAAGCACCGCAGCTCCGATGCCGCCGAAGCCGAAGGCAAAGCCGAAGAACATGCCGGCGATCAGGCCAACGCGGCCAGGCACCAGTTCCTGCGCGAACACCACGATGGCCGAGAACGCCGAGGAGAAGATGAAGCCGATGATGATGACCAGCGCCGCAGTCCAGAACAGGTTGGCATAGGGCAACAGCAGCGCGAAGGGGATGACGCCGAGGATCGAGAACCAGATAACGAAGCGTGCGCCAAACCGGTCGCCGATCGGTCCGCCGAAGATCACGCCTGCAGCCGATGCGCCGAGGAACAGGAACAACAGCATCTGGGCTTCCTGAACGCCGACGCCGAACTTCTCGATGGTGAAGAAGGTGAAGTAGCTGGACAGGCTGGAGAGGTAGGCATTTTTCGTCGCCGTCAGGATGACGAGAACGATCAGTGTCCAGATGACCTGATTGCGCGGCAGCGGCAAGGTGCGGCTGACGGGTTTGCGGCCCGCCGAACTGCGGCGGTGACGGGTGTACCAGACACTGACCCAGGACAGGACCATGAAACCTGCCAGCGCAATGACCGAGAACCAGCTCAGGCTTCCCTGTCCCTGCGGAATGACGATGAACGCCGCCAGCAACGGGCCGATGGCCGTACCGGTATTGCCGCCGACCTGGAACAGCGACTGCGCCAGACCGTGGCGGCCGCCCGAGGCAAGCCGCGCGACACGCGATGCCTCCGGATGGAAGATCGCCGAGCCGATACCGATCAGGCAGGCGCCGATGACCAGCACATAGAAATGATGGGCATTGGCAAGCGTGATCAGGCCGGCGCAAGTCGACAGCATCGCAGCCGGCAGCGAAAACGGCATTGGCCAGCGGTCGGTGACGACACCGACTGCGGGTTGCAGCAGCGACGCCGTGACCTGGAATGCGAAGGTCAGAAGGCCGATCTGCACGAAATCGAGCGCATAGTTTTCCTTCAGCAGCGGATAGAGCGAGGTCAAGAGCGACTGCATGATATCGTTCAGCATGTGGCAGAAGCTGACGGCGACGATGACGGAGACCGCAGTCTTTTCCGGACTGATGCCTGTGGGTGATGTGATGCTCGCCATGCTGTCTTCCTCGCCGGACGGATATTGTAAATAGGAATGTGCGCCGTCTCTACATCGCTTGCCGTTGGCCTGCTTTTGTGGTCTGGTCGAATTCTTTCGTGAGTGGGCCAAATGCAGAAATACGACAGGAAATCGGACGATCCTGCAGGCGATGATACCCATCTGGAGAACCTGCGGTGGATCGATCTCAACGATGATCCCATCACGGCGCTGGGCCGGCGCTATCAGGCCGGCTCGCGCGGACTGCCGCACAGCCACACCAAGACGCAGCTCTGGTGTGCCCGCCGGGGTGTCGTGCTGGTCAATACCGCCAGCGGGCGCTGGATGATCCCGCCCGGTCACGGCCTGCTCATTCCTGCCGGTCTCGAACATTTCAGCGAGATGATCAGCGATGTCGAAATGCACTCCATCTATGCCGATCTCTCGGTGATCTCGGCGGATCAGCCGCGTGTGCTGGAAGTGACGCCGCTTGCCTCCAGCCTGATGGAGGAACTGGTGATGTCGCAGGAGAAGCCGCTGACCCCGCGACGCAAACGTCTGATCATCGAGCTTTTGCTGGACGAAATCGGCCAACTGCCGGAGCGGCCGCTCGGCCTGCCTTTTCCGGTTGACGCACGGCTTGGACGCCTGTGCCGGCATTTTCTCAAATCACCGGACGCCAATGCCGGCATTGACGAATGGGCGAGTGGTCTGGGGATGAGCCGCCGTTCCTTTACCCGGTTGTTTCGGGCCGAAACCGGCGTCAGTTTCGTCACCTGGCGCCAGCAGGCCTGTATTTTCGCCTCGTTGCCGCGTCTGGCCGAAGGCGAACCGGTCACCAATGTCGCGCTCGATGCCGGTTATGAAAACATCGCTGCCTTCACCACGATGTTCCGGCGAATGCTGGGAAGTCCACCCAGCACCTATCTGAAGTCGCGGATGTCCTGATTGCAGACAGGCTAAATGTCCGGTTTGATAACATTTCGGTGAAAACACCTTCCAACTCAGCGTCCGCCGGTGGTTTTCCAGTGGGATTTTCCGGCGAATTTAACTCTGCCTGTTTGTCTAAGTAATTGTAATTTATATTGTAAATTATAGTCGTGCTACTCGAACGTCAGTCCCATATGGAAAATAAAGCTTGAAATCTCCTGGTTAACGAGATGGTAGTGAGGCGGGCCTATAACCGCCGGGAAACGAACCGTTCTTATGTGTGTGGAGTTCTGACGTGTTCAACCGATCCTTGTTTGCCCTTGCTGCTGGGTTGTTTTTTTCCGCCTCTTTTTCCGTCCAGGCGCAGGAGCGTCAGCACTTCTGGTCCGGGGACTGGTATTTGAAAGTCGGCGCGACCGGCTTTATCGGGGCGAAATATGATGGCTCATCCGATCGTCTTTTCCAGGCGGCGCCGCTGATTTCGCTCGGCCGTGCCGGCAGCACGGTGCGGTTTTCATCGCGCAATGACAATCCGGCCTTTGCCTTCGTCGACAAGGGCGCCTTTCGCGCCGGTGTCGTCGGCAAGCTGATCTTCGAACGCGATGACGATACGTCTTCCGATCTCGAGGGGCTCGATCCCGTCCGCTTCGGCGGTGAGCTTGGCGGCTTTGCCGAGGTCTATCCGACCGACTGGCTGCGCATCCGCGCCGAGTTGCGCCAGGGTATCCGCAGTCATCACGGTCTCGTCGCCGATGTCGCGGCCGACGGGTTCGTCGATGTCAGCGATAACGTGCGTATTTCGGCGGGTCCACGCCTGTCGGCCGCCACCAGCGACTATTTTGATGCCTATTACGGCGTTAATTCTTCGGAGGCGGCAAAGTCCGGCTATTCGAAATATAAGCCGTCCGGCGGCCTGAATTCGATCGGAGCGGGTGCTGCCATCACCTGGCAGGCCACCGAAAAAATCGAAGCCAGCGCCTTTGCCGAATACAAGCGGCTGATGGGTCCGGCGGCAGATTCGAGCATCGTCAAGGAAGGCGGCAGCCGGAACCAGTTCCTGGTCGGCCTCTCCGCCACCTACCGTTTCGATTTCACGCTGGAATAGCCACCAGCCTTGCCGTGCGGCGGTCTGTCGGCTTGACCGGCGGCCGCTGGCGCTGCAAACAAACGGCATGAACACCCGTCCAGCCGATTCCGGGCGCGTCCACGATGCGCCGTCCAACAACTGGGTTTACCGCGTGCTGCCAAGGCCGCTCTGGCCCTATGCGCAGCTTGCCCGCTGGGATCGGCCGATCGGCTGGCAATTGCTGATGTGGCCGTGCTTCTGGTCGGCCGCACTGGCGGCCAATGCGGCAGCCTTGGGTGGCACGTTTTCGCCCGGCCGCTTCGTTCTGCACCTCATCCTGTTCTTCATCGGCGCTGTCGCCATGCGCGGCGCCGGCTGTACCTATAATGATATTGTCGACCACGACATCGACATGGAAGTGGCGCGTACCCGCTCGCGGCCTTTGCCGTCCGGGCGTGTCACCCGGCTGCAGGCCAAGATCTTCATGGTGCTGCAGGCGCTCGCCGGTCTGATCGTGCTGCTGCAGTTCAACGGCTTTTCGATTTTTCTCGGCGTCTTCTCGCTGGTCTTCGTCGCCGTCTATCCCTTCGCCAAGCGTTTTACCGACTGGCCGCAATTCTTTCTGGGCCTTGCCTTTTCCTGGGGCGCGATCATGGGCTGGTCGGCGGAGTTCGGGACGATCAGCGTGGCATCGGTGGTGCTCTATGCCGCCGCCATCGCCTGGACGATCGGGTACGATACGATCTATGCCTATCAGGACAGGGAAGACGACGAATTGATCGGCGTGCGCTCTACGGCACGGCGGTTCGGCGAGCGTCCGCGCCCGTGGCTATTTGGGCTTTATGGGCTGACGATCCTGCTACTGTTTGTTTCGTTTGCCCTCGCAGGCGCTGGGCTGCTTGCCTATGCCGGCCTGTTGATTGCAGCCGTTCTGCTGTTCTATCAGATCCTGGTTCTGGATATTCACGATGCGGCTCAGTGCCTGACCCTGTTCAAGTTCAACAACGTTGTTGGATTGATCCTGTTTGCCAGCCTGTGTGCCGCGCTGCTGGTTCGGCTGGCATAAAAAAACCTCCGGATGGCCGGAGGGCAGGGTTTACGTCAGGAAACTGGCTGCGCTTTTCAGCACAAAGGCAATAGGCTTTAAAGCCTCAAGCCCAGCTCATTTCCTTGTTCCGGTTCTTCTTGGTCCGGGCAAAGCGGCTGGAAAAGGCGGCAATCGCCGCGAAGATGAATGTGCGCATGATCTGTCTCCTTCTCGTGCCCGCAATGTGCTATCTGCCTGTGGCATCAAAAAGGCGTTTCCAAGGTTTTCCAAAGGCTCGATAAGGCTTTGAAAAAACAAACAAAAGACCGGCTGCAGGGCCAGCCGGTCTTTTGCACTGGAGGAAGGCTCGGAGATTGTGTCGGAAATCAGTTGCGGGCGATGATTTCGCGGCCGTCGATCTTCATGTTGACACCCAGGCTGCCGGTGGCGCGGCGCATCAGGAAGCGCGGGCGGCGGTCGTTGAACAGCGAGTGGCGGCGGCGCGGCTTGATATCGCGGGTCCGGACTTCGCCGAGATGATCTTCCAGCGGGCGGGCAACGCCGTCGGCTTCGACCATCAGCATCGGGATACGGTAGGCTTCCGACCAGGTTCGCCAATCGGCGGCGATGTCGGCAAGATCATGGGCGACCAGCAGCGGGACGCAGAGATCCGGGTCGTCATGATGCAGTTCAAGCGTCACGGTCACTTCTCCATCTCCGTGGTCAATGGCGCGGGCGGCCACCCCCCTGAAGGCGCGGGCCGGCAGCGCGATCGACAGTGGCAAGCCGCTGGATGGCAGAACCTTGCGCAGGACCGCTCCACGTTCGTCCAAGCTTATGGTGACATTGCTGGACTGTCCGTGCAAGGTGTAGCTTGCCTGCTGGGGAAAGCGTTTCGGATCCATGCGCAGTGTGGTTTCAACCCAAGCCGGTTGTGAAAGTGTCTTCAGCATTTCAATCGCCCTTGTTTTCCTTGAGAGCCGGTTCCCGGTCTTCTCGTCGGGACTTTTCGTCCTCTGTGAGCCAAGGATAGGCGGGCCGGGTTTGAGACCACTTAAAAATCGCAGTTAAAAAACTTTGCATTTCCTGATGGTTAGCAAAGGCCAACGCAGCAGGGTTTCTGAAATCTGAAGAAAATCGGCCGCATTTTGCCGGCTCCTCGATCCCGTGCCTGCGGGGTGAGGAAAAGCCACGCACAAGCAAGACCAGCGATTGTGTTGCTGATTATGGCCGCACTGCGCGGCATTGCGTCCATCCGGACGCCTTAGCGTCGGCAATTTCAGACGATCGGCAAAGCGGCAATGGTTTCCACATACATCGACTACAATCTCCTCACGCGCGACATGAAGACGAGCCTTCAGCGCACGTCGCAGCAGACGCTGGTCGCGCGCGAAACCGAGTATTACAGGGACAATATCGGCAACGTCACCTCGATCGACGAGTTTCTCGGCGACTACCGGCTCTATGCCTATGCCATGAAGGCGCATGGCCTTGAAGACATGACTTATGCCAAGGCTTTCATGCGAAAGGTGCTGGAAAGCGACCTCAGCGACGACAACAGCTACGCCAATATGCTGACGGACGAGCGCTATAGCAATTTCGCGCGGGCGTTCAGTTTCTCCCAGTCGACCGAGGTGGTCCAAAGTGATGCACAGGAAGACGCGCTGATCGGTCTGTATAACCGGACCGTCTCCAACGTCGATACGCGGATGGCCGAGGAGACGCGTTACTACGACACAATGATCGACAAAATTACCAACGTCGATCAGTTCCTGCAGAACGACAAGTTACGATCCTACGCGTTCCGGGTGTTCGGCGTTGACGAGAAATATTTCAATTATGAACAGGTGCGCGGCGCGCTGGTCAGCGATCCCAACGATCCAAACAGCTACTACGGCATAAATTTTGCACCCAAGCTGGCGGACGCTGAAGCGACCAGCGCGTCATCGAAGCAGGCGCTTTCGGCTCTGACGAGCCGCGGCCTGTCGCAGACGCGCATCACCCAGATCGATGCCCTGCTGGCACTGCCCGAGACATCGGATGAAGACAGGGTGACGTTGCAGACCGAAAAAACCACCCTGGCGAACAACATCACCACGATCAACAACGCATTCCCGGAAATGACCAGCGATATCGACGCCTATGCCGGCGTCGAGGCTGAAATCGCTGGCCTTCGGGTGCAGATGGCCCAGCCGGATATCACCGAGGCAGAACGGGCTGCGTTTCAGGCGCAGATCGAGCAGCGGCAGACCGCGCTCAAGACCATGAAAAGCGCCAATTTCTATTCTGCCGATTTGAATGCCAAGGTTTCGGAGAGTTCCGCGACGATCGCGCGGATAGGCGTCTTCAAGGACCTGGCCTTGATGTACGATTTCGCGGCGGATGGTTCCGTACCATCAGGCGGCACGGCGCAGGCCGCAGACAGCCGTAGGGCGACTATGGAAGTCTACGCCTACAAGGCTCCGCGCGCCACGGCATCGGTCGCCCTGCTGCACAAGTCCTATTATGAGGATAAGATCGGAACCATTACCACGGTTGCGCAGATCAAGGGGGACAGCCGGCTTTATTCCTACATCCTCACAGCTTTCGGTCTGCCGTCTAGCGCTACAGTGGCGACACTCGAAAGCATTCTGACCAGCGATCCGAATGACCCGACGAGCTTCGTCAACACCAAGGGGGGCGAATATAACGCCAACTATAAGGAGTTGAGGGCGGCTTTCAATTTCAAGGCCGACGGAACATTGGCGGCTGGCGATAAACCGCAGACAGCGGCGCAAACCAAAGTAACGTCCGATTACTATATGGTTCGCTACAACGACGCCGATGAAGCGGCCGATCAGACCCTGATCAATTCCTTCAAGAGCCTGATGAAAATCGTCTCCAATGTCGATGACCTGATCTCCGACAGCAAGATCATGAAGCTGGCGCTCACCGCTGTCGGTCTTGAAAACGAAAGCGACACGGCGCGCAAGATCAAGAAGGTGCTGACCAGCGATCTCAACGATCCGAAAAGCTACGTCTATACGCTGAAAGACGATCGGTATGTTCAGTTGGCAAAGGCGTTCAACTTCAATGCGGACGGGTCGGCCGGTGTGCCGATGCTGGCGCAGGCCGAATCCGAAATCCTCAACACCGCCAAATCCTATGTCATCGAAAAGAGCCGTTTCGCCACGGACGATGAAAAGACCAAGGCGACTGCGGAAGCGAAATATTACAGCGCCGAAGTCGAAAAGATCAAATCGCTCGACGATCTCCTGTCCAACCGGCGCCTGGTCGATTTCGTCCTCGTCGCCGCCAAGCTCGATCCGGAAACGGTGACCACCGACTATCTGCGCAAGATGTTCGAATCCGATCCCAACGACCCGAATAGCTTCATCAACAAAGAGCCGAACACGACGATCTACAAGGAGCTTGTCGCCTCCTACAACTTTGATAACGAGGGCGATCTGGTTCGGCCTGGAACCGGCATTCAGACCAAGCGCGGCCTGCTTGAAACCGAAGATCTCTACCTCAACCAGACCCTTGAGCAGCAAAAGGGCGAGGACAATGCCGGTGTACGCCTTGCGCTCTATTTCCGGCGGCAGGCGAGTGGCGTCAACACGGCTTACGATCTTTTGGCCGACAGCGCTCTGTTGCAGGTCATCCAGACAACGTTCAGCATCCCCCAGGCAATGTCGAGCGCCGATGTCGATGTACAGTATGCCTATATCAACCGCGTGCTCGACGTGAAGGATCTGCAGGATCCGGCAAAGCTGGAAAAGCTGCTTTTGCGCTTTACCGCACTCTACGATGTCGAGAACAATGTCGATATGTCCGCCGCCCAGATCGTTCTATCGGGCGGCGGCGGCGGCATCAGCGCCGACACGTTGTTCAGCCTGTCACAGTTGCGCATGGGGGGCTTCTAACCCCGGGCTTGTCAGGCTTTCAGCACCTTGCCGGGGTTCATGATCCCGGCGGGGTCGAAGGCATGCTTGATCCGCTGCATCAGGTCGATCTCGATCGGCGGGCGCACGTCGGCCAGTTCGTCGCGCTTCAGCTGACCTATACCGTGTTCGGCCGAAATCGAGCCGTTATACCGCAGCACGATGCCATGGACGATGGCATTCATCTCGCGCCAGCGGCCGATGAACTGATCCTTGTCGGCACCGATCGGCTGCGAGATGTTGTAATGAATATTGCCGTCGCCCATGTGCCCGAACGAGCAGATGCGCGCACCCGGAATAGCTTTCATCACCGCAGCGTCTGCCTCCGCCATGAATGCCGGAATGCTGGAGACAGGCACGGATACGTCGTGTTTGATCGATCCACCCTCGGGCTTCTGAGCGGGCGACATGCTTTCGCGCATGTGCCAGAGGCTCTTGCGCTGGGCTTCGCTCGCGGCAACGACGGCATTCTCTATGAGGCCACTGCCGATTTCGGTTTCAAGCAGCGCTGACATCATCCGCTCCGCACTTTCGGCCGAATCCGATGTCGAAATGTCGATCAGCGCATACCAGGCATGAACCGTCTCCATTGGGTCGCGTACGCCTGGAATATGTTTTGCGGTGAATTCGACACCAAGGCGCGGCATTAGCTCAAAACCCGTCAGCGCCGGACCGCAGAGGCTCGATGCCTTGTCGAACAGGGTGAGCGCATCCTCAACGCTTTTCAGGCCGGCAAAAGCGACCTGATGACCGCGGGGCTGCGGAAACAGTTTCAACACCGCGCCGGTGATGATACCGAGCGTGCCTTCCGCACCAATGAACAGGTCGCGCAGGTCGTAGCCGGTATTGTCCTTCTTCAGCCGCCGCAGCCCGTCCCAGATCTCGCCGGTCGGCAACACGACCTCGAGGCCGAGGCAGAGTTGCCGCATATTGCCATAAGCCAGCACGGCGGTGCCGCCGGCATTGGTCGAGAGATTGCCGCCGATCCGGCAGGAACCCTCTGAGCCGAGCGACAGCGGAAACAGCCGGTCATGCGCTTCCGCCGCCTTCTGGATGTCGGCAAGAATGCAGCCGGCATCGGCGACGATGACGTTGCCGACCGGATCGATATCGCGGATGCGGTTCAGCCGCTGCAGCGACAGGACGAGATCGGCGGCTCCGGTGCGCGGGATCTGGCCCGCCACATGGCCGGTATTGCCGCCTTGAGGAACGATCGCGACACCGGTCTCGCTGGCAAGCTTGAGGATTTGCGCGACCTCCTGAACGCTGCCGGGCCTGAGCACCATTGGCGCATCGCCCTTGTAGAGGCCGCGGGATTCGATCAGATAAGGCGCGATGTCGGCCTGATCGGTCAGCGCATTCGCCGCGCCGACAATGGCCGTGAAGCGGGCGATCAGGTCAGGAGAGGGCAGGGTGTTGGTCATAGGCTCATTCCCGTGGGGCCGCAGCCCGTTCGATCCGGTCGAGAATTGCTTCGCCCAGACCCTCGTTGGGGATCGTACCGAAGGCAATGGTTCTGGCGCCGGACGCATCGGCGTGTTTCATGAAGGCAAACAGATTGGCAGCGGCCTCGCGCAGGTTGGCGGAAGGGCTAAGGTCGAGGATGATCGCGGCATTCTCCTCGCCGGGCAAAGGCTTGCCGCCGAAGCGGATCAGGGCTTCACCGGGGGTGACATCCGTCGCATTCAGCCGCACCGCCGCACCCGGCGCATAATGCGACGCCAGCATGCCCGGGGCTTCGATCACGGCGCCCGCCGATTCCGGCCTTGCGATCTTCTTGCCGGTCAATGTTTCGATATCGGCGACTTCCAGGCCTCCTGGACGCAGCAGCCGGATCTCATCGCCCTCGACCTTGATGATGGTTGATTCAAGCCCGATTTCCGCTGAACCCGCATCGAGGATCAATGCCAGCTTGTCGCCGAGATCAGCGTCGACATGGGCGGCACTGGTCGGGCTGATCTTGCCCGAGGTATTGGCGCTTGGTGCTGCCAGGGGTTTGCCAAAGCGTTCGATAACCTGCCGTGAAAAACCGTCCGGCATGCGGATGCCGAGCGTATCGAGACCGGCGGAGGCGAGCGGATGCACGCTGCTCTCTGGCTTGATCGGCAGGATCAGCGTCAGAGGTCCCGGCCAGAAGGCTTCGGCCAGTGTTCGCGACAGGGGATCGAAGGTGACGTGCGCCTCCGCCATGGCGAAATCGGCGACATGGCAGATCAGCGGATTGAAGCGCGGGCGGCCCTTCATTTCATAGATGCGGCTGATCGCGCCGGGATTGGTCGCGTCGGCCGCAAGCCCATAGACCGTCTCTGTCGGGATCGCCACAGGCAGGCCTTCACCGAGCGTTTCGCAGGCGATCGCCAAGGCGCGGTCCGGCTCGGTTCGTGTGTCTATGATCAGCGCCATCAAAGCTTCCAAACGTCAATGCGCCCGTCTTGAAAAAGCCAGGCAGGCGCTCCGGCGTTTCCTTTACAGGGGGAAGCCGGACGTTGCCAAGCGCATTCGCTGGCGATTGCAAGGCCGGCGTCACCTGTGCCGCTTCGCGACAGCCGGAATTTAGGATTTCTTAAAATGCGACAGGTCCGGTTAGCGGCAGAGAAAGCCGCCCATGTTAGCTGTCCGATCCTGCACTCAGCCGGAGCCCTTATGGCCAACAAGAAATCCATGCCGAACGACCTTGCCCTGCGGATCGCAACCGCCATGCACCAGATGGGCATCGATGCCATTCCGAGGAATTACGAGCTCGTCTACGAGGCTTATGGCGGCGCCAATCCGGATCTGGTCCGCGAGTTCATCGCGCTCGGCAAATACAAGTCGCAATCGGCGCTTGATGAACTTGGCCGCAAATATCTTCCGCATCATCACGAGGCGAGTGTGCTGGCGCGATCGACAACGATCGTGCGCGACGAGATGAGCAATTTCATGAACCTTCTGTCGCGGGAAAAAGACCAGCTTGATGATTATGGCAAGCTGATCAGCGAGGCGACGAAGGCGCTGGTGGTGTCCGACGACGCGAGCCAGACGGCGCTCGCCAATTCCATCCAGGCGCTGAAGCGGGCCACCGAACGGCAGGTGTCGCACAATGCCGAACTGGAGCAAAGCGTCACCGCGCAATCCACCGTCATCGCCGGTGTCCAGAAGGATCTCGCCGACTTCGAAGCGCGGAAATTCTCAGATACGGTCACCGGGCTTGCCAATCGCCGCGCCTTCAACAAGGCGCTCGCCAAGGTCTATGCCGATCCCGACCTGCCGCTTGCCTGCGGCATTGCCATTGCCGAACCGGACACCAGCCGGCGTTTGTCCGGCGAACAGGCGGCCGCATTGGCCGAGCCGCTGGCCAAGCATATCGGTGGCATTATCCAGCAGGCGTTTCCCTCAAGCGAACTGGTCGCGCGTTTCGACGGCACCCGTTTCGGCTTTCTGGTCAACGCGGGCGAGGAGCGGGAGGTGGTGCGGCTTGTGGCGCTTTTACGCTCGGCCTTGCGCGGCACGCATTTCAAACATCCGAAAACCGGGCGCGATCTCGGCTGTGTCACGCTTTCTGTGGGCATCTGCATGTCGGATGACGCGAGCAACGCTTTCGATCTTGTCGGCACGGCGGAAAAGGCGCTCGCCAGAGCCCAGGGCAAGGGTGGAGACCAGACGATCGTGCATGGGGCCGAAAGCGAACAGCCGCCCGGACGGGACTGGCTGATCTACAAGCAGTGATCAGAGGCTGCCGATGATCTTGCGCAGCTGTTCGTTGCGGGCGCCAAGCAGAAGCACGTTCTTCAGCGCTTCCTTGGGGTCACGGGTGCGAAACAACAGCCCGTTGTCATGCACGGCGCGGTTGACGGTCAGCTTGCCGGCCTCGGCGTCCATCTCGGTTGCGACAGCAAAATACATCCGCGAATAACCGAGCTTGATCTTCTCGAAAAAGTGCTGGTCGTCGCCGATGTCGGAGAAGAAATTGGCAATGTAGAACGACCAGCGGACATCCTCGAACTTGGCAAATTTCGTCCGCGCCGCCGTGACATGGCAGTAGCCGAGATGCGGGCTGTCGGCGAGTGTGCGGTGAAACAGCAGTTTCGGGAACCGGATCGACCGATGGAAGCCGTTGATCCGGTCATGCGTCACGGTACCGGCCGCTTCAAGCTTCTTGCCGGTGCGGGTGGCGACTTCCTGATGGGTCAGATAGCGCTTTTCTGCGGCACTCCATTCCTGCTGGTGCCGGTTGATCCGGCCGGTGCGCAGGAATTCGGTATAGATCGCGGCCTTCGCCGCCGGAACCGGCTTCTTGACTGCGGCGGCATCGAAGTATCTCAAGTTTGACATCGGCCTGTACCAAAATGCGCAGAATGCGGATGAAGCACTCCGGGGCGTAATCGCTCGTGAGATGACGCTAACGTGTTATGGTTAATGCAGTCTTGCCAGACACAAACCTTTGCCGCGAAATATGTGGGCGCCGGCGCCAGAATTGGTGCCGTGCGATGTCGCAAAGAGGCGGCGTCTCGGCCGTTTGCCGAAGCGTTGTGCGGAAAACCAGGCTTTTGCTCAAGATTCAGCAGATCACATTGTTTATGCTTATAAAATAGCCAGATGGGCAGCGGCCGCCGGCAATATGTTGCGTGTCGTCTTTCTGGAATCGGATGTCGTTAATTGGCGGCTGTTTTTCCGGGCGTGAGGATTAGATGAAGACACTCAAGGTGCCGTCTTTATAGGGAAGGGCGGAGAATTGGGAAGCCGGTCGAAATCCGGCGCTGCCCCCGCAACGGTGGTGGAGCGAAGCCTCGGCAAAAGGCCACTGGAGAAATCCGGGAAGGCGCCGGGATCGTCCGCAAGGACAGCTCCAGAGCCCGGAAACCAGCCTTGTGATGAAATTGATATCTGGGTTGCGGCGGGCAGCCGGAAGGAGAACCACTGTAACCACGCGCTCTCCCGGCGCGCCGGCGGTTCCTTTCCTGCCTGCTGCAACTTTCAAAAAAGTTGGCGAGCACAAGGAAATGACCATGGATCTCCGCAGTGAAGTCCTCCGCAAATTGCAAAATCGTCGCGACACCCACAGTCTCGAACAGGCCTTCTATACCGATCCAGATCTCTACAGGCTCGATATGGAGGAGATCTGGTACAAGGACTGGCTGTTCATCGGCCATGACTGCGAAATCCCGAAATCCGGCAATTATGTCACCGTTCAGGTCGGCGAATATCCGGTTGTCATCGTCCGCGACCGCACCGGTACTGTTCGGGCGCTGCACAATTCCTGCCGCCATCGCGGCTCGCGCGTCTGCGCCGGTGCCAAGGGCTCGTCGGCCAAGCTTGTCTGTCCCTATCACCAGTGGACCTATGAGCTGGACGGCAAGCTTTTGTTCGCCCGCCAGATGGGCGAGGATTTCGACAAGAACCAGCATGGCCTGAAACCGATCCACTGCGAAACCATCGGCGGCTATATCTTTATCTGCCTCGCCGAAGAGGCCATGGATTTCCAGCCGGTGCGCGACATGGTGTCGTCCTATGTGACGCCGCACAATCTGAAGGACACCAAGGTCGCGTTTGAAAGCACGATCATCGAGAAGGGCAACTGGAAGCTCGTCTGGGAAAACAACCGCGAGTGCTACCACTGCGCCGCCAACCACCCCGAACTTTGCCGCACCTATCCGGAAGCCCCGACCGCGACCGGCGTGCAGGGCGCCAAGGACGATCCGGTCATCGCCGCCCATTGGGCACATTGCGAAGCCTCCGGTCTGCCGAGCGAGTTCAAGATCGATCACAAGGGCCAGTTCCGCGTCGCCCGCATGCCGCTGATCGAGGGCGCTGAAAGCTACACAATGTCGGGCAAACGCGCCGTCAAGCGCCAATTGTCCGACGATGTCAGCCAGAGCCATATCGGCACGCTGTTGCTGTTCCACTATCCGAGCACCTGGAACCATGTGCTGGCCGATCACGCCATCACCTTCCGCGTCCTGCCGCTCGGCCCCGAACTCACCCAGGTCACCACCAAATGGCTGGTGCACAAGGATGCCGTCGAAGGCGTTGACTACAATCTCGAAGAACTGACGCATGTCTGGACCGAGACCAACGACCAGGACCGCCAGATCGTCGAGGAAAATGCCTTCGGCATCCGCTCGCCCGCCTATCAGCCCGGCCCCTATTCGCCGGAGCACGAAGGTGGCGTGATGCAGTTCGTCGAATGGTACACCAACTTCCTGGCGGATCGCCTGCAGGGCAGTTCCATCTCCATCCCTCTGGTTCGGGTTGCCTGACATGACGATTGCCTCATCCTTCCGGCACTTCGACGAACTGCAGCCGTTCAATGACCGGCAGCAGCTCTTGGAGTGCATCTCCGTCACCGCCGAAGGGCCGGATGTGATGACATTCGGCTTCAAGGCCGACAAGGACAGCTGGTTCCGCTATCTGCCCGGCCAGTTCGTCACGCTCGAACTGCCGGTTAAGACAGACGATCCGGTGATGCGCACCTACACTTTGTCCTCAACGCCATCGCGGCCGTTTTCGGTTGCCGTCACCGTCAAGGCACAGGCGTCGAGCATCGGCACGCGCTGGATGTTCGACAACCTCAGGCCGGGTATGAAGCTGAAGGCCTTCGGACCGCTCGGCGATTTCTCGTTCGTGCGCCATCCTGGCGAAAAATACCTGTTCATCTCCGCCGGGTCCGGCATCACGCCGATGATGTCGATGACCCGCTGGATGGCCGATTGCGCCCCGCAGACGGATGTTTCCTTCCTCTCCTGTGCCCGCCAGCCGGACGATCTTTTGTTCCGCGACGAACTGGAAAACATCTCCCGCAACATGCCGAACCTCAATCTCGGCTTCATCGTCGAGACCCATGCGCCGCGTCACAGCTGGCACGGGCTGCGCGGCCGCATCGAAACGTCGAAACTGGCGCTGCTTGCCCCGGATTTCCGCGAACGCACCGTGTTCTGCTGCGGCCCCGAACCGTTCATGCGCGGCGTCAAATCCATGCTGGAAAGCGTCGGTTTCGACATGAACCGCTATCACGAGGAGAGCTTTCAGCCGGCCAATGCGCCCGATCCGGCAGAGCTTGCCATTCGCGCCGGCGCCGGCGAGGCGGATGCGGCAGCGGTCTCCACCATCACCTTCACCATGGCCGGCAAGGACGCCAAGTGTCAGCCCGGCCAGACCATCCTGCAGACGGCACGCTTGGCTGGCGTGCGCATCGGCGCTGCCTGCGAGGGCGGACTGTGCGGCACATGCCGGGTGATGAAGATTTCGGGGGAAGTCGAGATGAACCACAATGGCGGCATCCTCGATGACGAAATCGACGAAGGCTACATTTTGGCATGCTGTTCGCGGCCGATTGGCGACGTGCAGATCGAGGCGTGATGTGCCGGAATTGCCGGGCGGCTGATAGTTGCCCGGCATTCCGCCGGCTTTCTCCAGCACGCAGCAGCCCGGTAAAAGGGCGTTCACCATCATAAGGTGTTTTGCTATAGCAAGCTTCGCGTAAGTTGCGAGGCCTAGCCTCACTGCGCAATCGATACGGGGCGTGACATATGCGAACCAAAGATCTGACCTATGAGCTTCTCCAGGCCTCGAAGATGAGCGCCGAACGCAGCGACAAGAAGATGCTTGTGTTTCTTATAGAGATGGCACTTCTGGAGGCGGAGCTATCCATGCCGCCGACCATAGATATCAAACGCACCCATCCGGTCCACATTCCCCAGATACCCCGATCGGGAAAATCGCGCATCGACATCGGAAACACGTGAAGCTGGGCAGATCGCCGCAATCCCGGTTCTACGATTCCGGTACGGCCGGGCTTGCCCCCGCCGTCGAGCGGCAGGCGGCGAACACGTCGAGTGCTGGATTATACACCTTGGTGACGACGTTCATCATCCCAAGCACAGTGTGAAACAGGTTGTCGTGCGAGGTCGGCGCGTCGGCATAGGTCTGAAGGCAGCTGCGGTCGAGGCCCGTCAACTGGGTATACTGGTCGGAAAACCAGGCGATGAACGGCACATGTGTCTGCTCAACGGGCGCAAACATGTAGGGCGCGCCATGCAGGAACAATCCGTTCTCGCCGAGCGACTCGCCATGATCCGACATATAGATCATCGCCCCATCGACAGTGTCCTGATGTTTCTTCAGAAGCTTGATCACCTCGGCGAGGTTATGGTCGGTGTAGAGGATCGAGTTGTCATAGGCATTGACGATCTCCTCGCGTGAGCAATCGGAGAGCTGCGGTGTGCGGCAATCGGGCGTGAAGCGGCGGAATTCTTCCGGATAACGCAGGTAGTAGGCTGGACCATGGCTGCCGAGTTGGTGCAGCACGATGACGGTGTTCTTGGTTACGCCGGCCAGCTTTTCATCGAGCTTGCCGAGGAAAATGTCATCGAGGCATTCGCCGTCCTTGCAGAGCGGGCTGTTCTTCTGCTTGGTCAGGCTGGCAAAGCTGATGAGGTCGGCGATGCCCTTGCTGCCGGTATTGTTGTCCCACCAATAGCCGTCGATCCCTGCACGGCGCAAAACGTCCATCAGCGTATCGGTGGACCGGGCCTTGCGGTCGGAATAGTCTTTTTTTCCATAGACCGAAAACATGCAGGGCAACGAAACGGCCGTCGCGGTGCCGCAGCTGGTGGTTTTGGTGAAGTTGGTGACGCCCAGCGTTTTCAGTTCCGGATTGGTCTCCCTGTCATAGCCATTCAGGGAAAAGTTCATGGCGCGGGCGGTTTCGCCGGCGACGATAATGGTGACGACAGGTTTTTTCGCCTGTGCATACATCGGGCCGAGTTTGGCGTCTGTGCCGAGCGGCGCGCGGACGATGCCGATCTCGCGATAGGCGCTGACCCCGAGACCGATCGCCGAAGTGATGGCGGCGAACGGCGTCAGCTTGGCCATCATGTCGCGATGCTGCCGGATGTTCGAGGATATCCCCGAATAGTTCGAGACAATCAGCCCGATGCACAGGGACAGGCAGAGCGAAATGACCGCGACGTTCACGAAGAACTTGCCGATGAACGGACGATGTCTGATCCGAACCAGGCAGACCAGAGCCGATGGCAGGATGCCGTAGAGGAGGATGTGCAGGAGAAACGTGCCGGTGATCAGAGGACCGGCTTCCTGCGGCGTCGTCACCACCGCGTTGCGGATCATCTCCTTGTCGATCACCACACCGAAGAAATCCGTATAGTAGGATGACATTGCCCCGGCGATGAGGAGGAAGACCAGAAACGGCTTGATCAGGTACTTGACCGAAAACAGCACGACGCCTGCAAAGACGAGCAGGGTGATCGCCGCGACAAATGTGTAGAAGCCCGGATGGAAGCCGCCGAACACATAGAAGGCCTCGTTCCAGAACGTCAGGTTCTGCAGAGACAGAATGAAAAGCGCGGCCAGCAGGCTCAGCGGTATGCTGCCCATGGTGGGCCGCTTGAGAGAGAGAAAATTCAACACAGGCTCCGGCAATCAAGGCAGGGATAGCGATTCCCTTTCTTGCGCTCGCCGCCTGACAGCAGGCTGAACGTCCGCAACTGGTGTATTCCGGCTTTTTTCGCCGGCAGAGGCGACGATAAAAGCCGTGACCGGATAGTTTTGGGATGCGGAGCGAGTGCGCGCGCTGTTCAACGCCCCGTCAGACTTCAGAACAGAAAATCACCGGCATCCAGCACCGCCATCTTCACATTCTTCAACAGGATGCTGTCGCCGTTCAGCCCATCGATATAGACGTCATGGCCGATCTGTTTCATGTGGTTCTGAACCAGGTCCTTGTAGTCGGTAATGCTGGCAAGGCCGGTCAGGTCGAGGATGTCGTGGCTTGAGCCAGGAGTGGCGGTGAAATCCGTGATCGTGTCCTTGCCGTCCTTGGTGGCAAAGACGAACTGGTCGGCCCCGGTACCGCCGGTCAGGATATCGGCCCCGCCATGACCCCAGATGATATCGTTGCCGTTTTTGCCATCGATGATGTTCTTGCCGCTGTTGCCGTGCAACTGGTTGGCCAGCGCATTGCCGGTGCCGTTGATGGCTGCCGTGCCGTTTAGCGTCAGGTTCTCGAAATAGTTGCCGAGCGTGAAGGATACCGTCGTCTTGACGAGGTCGGTGCCGCCACCGGCAGCCTCCGAGAGCTTGATCGTCGCATCGCTGATCACATAGACGTCGTTACCCTTGCCGCCGTAGATCGTGCCGTTGACCTTGCCGCCGGTGCCGTCGAAGTAATCGTTGCCATTGCCGAGGTTGATCGTGCCGGTAATGGTGCCCTGGTTGACCAGCCGGTCGGCACTGTTGCCGCCCAGAAACGCCGTTCCGGCCGATTTGATCAGGCCGCCATTGTGCAGGGTGGCTTTGCTTGCCCCGGAAAAATCGATGGTTGCCAGTGACGCGAGCGTGCCGGTGATGGTGCCGTAATTGGTGACGGTCTCGCCCATGCCAGCCACCTTGATGCCGCCGGCCGCCGTGATCGTCTTGTTGTTGGTGATGATCGTATCGTCGGCCGTGACGGCAATGGCGTAACCGGAGGCTTTGATCAGGCCATTGTTGGTGATCTTGCCATCGTCACCGGTCAGCGTGATGGCGTTCTTGAGGGCGGAGACGGTGCCGCTATTGGTGATGATCGCCACAGTGCCGGCTGCCAGGATGGCGCCAGCCTTTGTCGAGATGACAGCGCCGTCATTGGTGATCTTGGCATTGGCGCCGGAGGACGCGATGGTTGTTCCAGAGGCGGTCGCGGTGCCGTGATTGGTCAAGATCGCGGCCTTGCCGCTCGAAAAGATCGCCGATGCCTTGTCGGAGCGCAGTTCGCCGTTGTTGGTCAACACTGACGAAGCGCCACTCAACTGCACGGCATTCACGGCGGCATGGGTGGTGCCATGATTGGTGACGACGGCGCTGCTGCCGGATGAGGTGATGCCGATGCCGGCCGAGGATTCGATCAGGCCGGTATTGACGAGATGCGTTGCCTTCCCCGCTGCCGTGATCGCGGTCAGGCGCGCAGCAACCGTGCCGTCATTGACGAGTTCCAGGCTGCCGCTGTCGATCTTCAGACCGTAGTCCTTGCCGGAGATTTTCCCGGACTTGCTGACGACAAATTCGCTCTTGCTGTCGGCCACTGCCGTCGTGCCGAACTGGAAAGCGTAACCGGACGCCGAAAGCACCGTGCCGTTGATGTAGAAATCGCGCGCCGTCGCCGTGCCGGTGGCCAGAATGGCAGTCGCAGAGGTGCTGAGCGTGATCCCCTTGTTCAGGATAAACACACTGTCCGTTTCAAGTGCCGACACCGGCGTGGTGCGGTTGCTGCTGATCACGATCTTTTTGGTCATCTGCCCATCATGTGCAGTGTATTGCCTTGGTGTTACGGTCTCATACGGCAATCGGGTAAACGGGATTACCCCGCACACGGCATTTCTGCCCTTATGGTAAATTCACGATGAAACCGCAATGGCGATTTCTAGTGAAAGCAGGAATGATGAGGCAATCGGCGTCCTGCGGCGGTTTGCACCGCAGGACGCCGATATGACAGTCTGAGGCGCTCTATTCGAAGATGAAATCCGACACCGTCAGTTTTGAGATCTGAATGTTCTCCACGATGATCGAGCCCAGATCATACTTGATGACCGCATGGGCGCCGGACTGGGTAATCTTCAAATCAGCCATGGTCTCGACGCCTGTCGATGCGTCGAACGCGAACTTGTCTTCGCCATCCTTGAACAATTTGATCCGGTCGGTTCCCAGAGCGCCGCCAGTATCCCTGAAAACGAAGGTGTCCCGGCTGCCATTGGTGCCATAGAGCGTGTCGTTACCGCCTTCGCCTTCCAGCCTGTCTCCACCACCGAAACCATTGATGAGGTCATTCCCGGTGCCGCCGCGAATGTAATTCGCCCCGATGCTGCCCTTGAGGTTGTCGTTGTAGAAACCACCTTCGATATTCTCGATGTTCTTCAACGTGTCCTTGTCGCCAAAGCCGTCTGTGGCCGTACCCTTCGAGAGATCCACGATGACGTCGCCGACGCCACCATGGTTTGCGTCCCGCTTGTAGGAAACCATATCCTGGCTACCGCCGCGGCCATCGAGCAGGTCATTGCCGGCAAAGCCCATGAAGCGATCGCCGTCTGCCGTGTCACGGCCATAGATCTTGTCATTGAAATAGGTACCGCGCACCTGTTCGATGCTGATCAGTTTGTCCTTGTAGCCCCAGGGATCGGTCGCGGTGCCGGCGCGCAGATCGACGACGACTGCGCCGCCGGGATCCCAGCCGTCACGGCCCCCTTGCGAATAGTCGAGCTGATCGGCACCGGTTCCACCGTCATAGGTGTCTGCCCCCTTGTAGTCGGTGATGAAGTCGTCGCCAGCGCCGCTCTTGACGATATCGGCTCCGGCCCCCGTATCGATGATGTCTGCCCGGATCGATCCGGTAATCACGTCATTGCCCGCGTGAAGAGCACCGATCGTATGCCAGCCGTCATCGAACTTGAACTGGTAGCCCTTCAGGGCGAGTTCGGAATAGGTCGCCATGATCTTGGCGGCACCATTTACAAAGTCGATCGATGTAATCGTGCCCGTAGCAAGCTTGCCATCGCGCAACGTAAATGCCGTTCCGTGCAAAACCACCTTAGCAACGCCGCCCTCCGTAGCAGATGCGTATTTCAAGGTGACGGTTTTCTTGTCGGCGCTCAAACTGACTGTGAAATCTGAGAATTGATCCCAAAGACTGTAATCGTCCGGTGCATATTGAGTATAGGTAAGCTTCGCCATAAATCCCTCCCGCTAAAATTAGAAAATAATACTTTAGAAGCATATTCTGTTTGCAGCGCGGGTCAATCGAGGCAAAGTAAGGAACGCTGAGGTCCGGAAGGGCGGTCACTGATTGTGGGGACCGCTGGTTTCGGCAATCCGCCCGACCGAAACAGGCTTGATCGATCCCGTTACGGTCATGTCAACATCTATGCCAGCGCCCGAGAAAGATACCGCTTTGCCCGAGGCGATCAGCAGCGGCTTGTCGAATGGTTTTTCCGGTAGCAGTTCGCCCTTGGCCCAGACGGCCTTCAACGCCTTTGCATCCATGGCCGCGACATTGACATCGATATCCGGGAGCGTTCCGGCGACGCGGTAGGGGCAGCGCCGCTTACCGCAGTTGGGGCCGGCGGAGAATTGCCAGAGTGCGTAATCGTCCCAGTTGCCCATCGGAAAGACGTTGCGGATGCCGGGCTTGTAGCGGGCATACCACAGCGGCAGGCGCGACAGGATCGGGAACTGCGCGCGGTTGGCTGCGATATATCTTGCGGTGGTGTGATTGGTATAGAGGATCGGGTAGCGGCCGGTGCGGGTCTTGATATGGCCGGCGAAAATGGCGGCGTCTTCCAGCGACATGTATTTTTCAGGATCGATGCCTTCGATATCCAGCGCCATCAGTTCATCGTCGCGCGGCTGGGCATAGTCGAGAAAGTGATTGGCCTGGTCGATCGGGTTGCCGGGGCGGGCAAGGTGGTAGGCCCCCCAGAGCAGGCCGCTGGCCCGGGCGATCAGGCGGCGTGCCTGGTAGAGTTCGCGGCTGACGGCGTATTTGCGCCACATCGTCTTGCAATGCGCGACCGTATCGCCGGCGTGATCGCCGGTACAATCGAAGCTTTCCGGCAGGCCGTCGGATGCCTTGGAGATGAAGCCGGCAATGCGCTTGTCCGTCAGCATTGCATCCCAGTCGATGATGTTGAGTTCGTAGGCATCGATGACCAGCGCGTGGTCCGCTGATGTCCACGGCGTGACATCGCGTGCCGATGTCACGTTCGGGATCAGCGCGACGCCGAGAAACGCGGCGAGGCGGAAAAACTTGCCCAATCCTTTGCGCTGGCGCTTTTCCATCGGAAGAGGGTGCGGAAAGATGGTTAATGGAGGATTAAGACCGAGGATTGACAATCCCAGCCGTTCTCTGGGGTTTCATCATTGAACCTTGGCATAACACGTCTGGCGCGTGTTCGCCGGACATGCTTAGTTGTGGTGCCGTGGAACAAAAACGGCCGCAAATCGTTCCATCGGCAAGACAATATTGTCCGATAGCAATTGATGGAGGAGCCCCGCATGGGTGTTTTCAAGTTAAGGGTAGCATCACTCGCGTTGTCTGCCGTGTTGCTGGCAACGTCGTTTACGCCGTCTCAGGCCTTCACCCAGATCCCGGTTCCGGTCACGGCTGAACGCGCCAATGTTGAAACCGTGCAATACAATCGTCACGGTGAGCGCCACTACAACAACCGGCCGCGCTACAACAACAGGCGTGCCTACAATAACAACCGGCATGGCTATTATCGCCGCGGCGGCTACTCCTATTACAACGGTCATCGCGGCTACAACTACTACCGTCCCGGCTACCGCGAATATAACGGTCTGTGGTTCCCGCTCGGCGCGTTTGCCACCGGTGCCATCATAGGCGGTGCTATCGCCCAGCCGTCGGTGCGCTACGGCGGAAGCCATGTCGAATGGTGCGCCAACCGCTATCGCAGCTATCGCGCCTACGACAATACCTATCAGCCGAACAACGGCCCGCGCCGGCAGTGCAATTCACCCTACTGATGTGACCAACTGATCAGCACGAACTTCAGGCCGGAGATTTTGTCTCCGGCCATTTTTTATGCGTCAGAGAATTCCGATCCGCTTCAGGATCGTCCATGCCACGCCCATCGACATCAGGATCAGGAAACCCGCCAGCAGTGTGCCGTGAATGCCTTCGGCGAAAGGAAGGCCGCTGGTGTTCATGCCGAAAAAGCCGGTGACCAGTGTCGGTGGCAGGAGGAAAGCCGTCATCAGCGACAGGATATAGAGATGCCGGTTGGTCTCCGACGAGAGCTTGCTGTCGATCTCTTCATGCAAAAGGCGGGCGCGTTCCTGCAACGCGAACACGTCGCGGTCGACGGCTTCGAGCCTGTCCGACAGACGTTCGGCAACGTCGATAAATCCCTCCGGCACCTCGTCCTCTTCCGAGGTCCCAGCCCGCCGCAACAACGCCAGCAATGTGCGCAGGTGCCGGTGCAGCCGAACGGCGGTTCGCCGAAGCGGTGCGAGACGCGGCTGGTGATTGTGTCCCGCCTCGCCATAGACATCGTCCTCGATGACGTTGAGGTCCTCGGTCAGTTCGAGCACCAGGCTGATCAGGGTGCGCTGGAATTCCACCACCATCATCTCGAACAGATCGATCGGCCGGGCGCAGCGGGGGTTCTTCTCAACCGCCGCCTTGACCCGGTCGATGCTGCGCAGGGGATGCAGCCGCGTGGTGATGATGATTTTTTCGGTCACAGTGAAATTCAGCCAGCCGATGGTTTTCGTCTCGGCATCGAAGGTACGCTCGAAATCGACCAGCGTGCCGTAGACGATATCGTCGGATATCGTCACCGCCGCCTGGGTGTCATGGCTGGTCAGCGTCGATAGTGCATTCTGCGGCAAGGTCGTGATGCGTTCGATCAGGGCAGGGGTGCGCGCATCGCTCAGCGCCAGATGCAGCCACACCCAACCGTCGCCTTCCATCAGCGCGTCGATGGACGAATCGGCAGCGATCCGCACGCAGCGACTTTCGCCCGGCAGGAAGCGATAAGCCCAGACGAGCCCCGGTATTTCGGACGAGATCAGATTCATGCAGCATTGTTCCGGCAGCGGGCCAGACTTCGCTCTATGCAGTTTTCATGACAGTTTTGTTACAGTGCCTGCGGCAAGCCGGGATAACCCGTCCCATCGAATATTGACGTTTACGTAAAAATCAATAATTTCGGCATCAGCGAACAAGCCATTGCTGGACGGATGAACAGCAATGTTGTCAGGTGACGGCAGGAGGAGACGGCGATGTACAAGGCACCGGTTGAGGAAATTCTGTTCACGCTAAAGCACGTGGCCGGGCTCGGTGAGGATCTGACTGCCGGCATTTTCGGCGATCTCGATGAGGATCTGGTCGATGCGATCGTCGGTGAAGCCGGCCGCTTTGCCACCGAAGAGGTCGCACCGCTCGCCGATATCGGCGACCGGCAGGGCTCCAAGCTCGTCGATGGCAAGGTGCAGATACCGGATGGCTGGGCCGATCTCTATCGCAACTGGGCAGCCGGCGGCTGGAACAGCCTGACGGCGCCGGAAGCGTTCGGCGGCCAGGCGCTGCCGCACATGCTGCATATCGCCGCCATGGAATTCTGGAACGCCGGCTCGATGGCCTTTGCGCTGGCGCCGATGCTGACGATGGGCGCCGTCGATGCACTGGAGAAGCATGGTTCCCCAGCACTGAAATCAACCTTCCTCGCCAAGATGATCTCCGGCGAGTGGACCGGCACGATGAACCTGACGGAACCGCATGCCGGGTCCGATCTTGGCGTGTTGAAGACCCGCGCCGAGCGCCGCGACGACGGCACCTACCGGATTTTCGGCCAGAAGATCTTCATCACCTGGGGCGACCATGAGGTGACGGACAATATCGTTCACCTGGTTCTGGCGCGGATCGCCGGTGCACCGGAGGGAACGCGCGGCATTTCGCTGTTTCTGGTGCCGAAATTCCTCGTCAACGAAGATGGATCGCTTGGGGACCGCAACGATCTGTTTTGCCATTCGCTGGAACACAAGCTCGGCATCCATGCCTCGCCGACCTGCACCATGGTCTATGGCGACGGCCGGTTTGGCTATGAGAAGGGGGCTATCGGCTATCTCGTCGGCGAGGAGAACAAGGGCCTCAACTGCATGTTCACGATGATGAACAATGCGCGCTTGGCCGTTGGCATACAGGGCGTGGCAATGGCGGATGCCGCCACCCAGCATGCGCTGAACTATGCCCGCGAACGCACGCAGGGCAAGGCGCCGGGCTGGAAGGGCACCGGCATGAGCCCGATCATCGAACACCCGGATATCGCCCGCACGCTTTTGACCATGAAGGCACTGACACAGGGCGCCCGCGCCATCGCGCTGACCTGCGCCCGTGCGGTCGATCGCGCCCATGTGTCGGAAGGCGATGAGGCCCGTTACTGGCAGGAACGCTCCAGTCTTTTGACCCCGATCGCCAAATCCTTCGGCACCGATGTCGGCGTCGATGCGGCCTCGATGGGTATCCAGGTGCATGGCGGCATGGGCTTCATCGAAGAGACCGGTGCCGCGCGCTACCTGCGCGACGCCCGGATCGCGCCGATCTATGAAGGCACCAACGGCATCCAGGCGATCGATCTCGTGACCCGCAAACTGCCGCTGTCCGACGGCGGCCATGTGCGCGGTTTCATCGCCGAATTGAAGGCGGTGGCCAAAGAGGTCGGTTCCTCCAATCTCGCCGATTTCGGCGAAACCGGCAGCCGCCTCGATGATGCGATCGCCGATCTGGAAGAAACCACCGAGTGGCTTCTGGCACGTCTTGCCGAAGGCAAATCCGCAGACGCGCTTGCCGGTGCCACCGCCTACCAGCGGCTGTTCGGCCTGACCCTGACGGGCGTCTATCTCGCCAAGGGCGGGTTGGCTGACGTGGGGGATGGTGGCCGCGATGTTCGCATCGCGCTGTGCCGTTTCGCCGCCGAAAACCTGTTGGCCGAAACGGCGGCGCTGAAGACCAGCATCGTTTCCGGTGCTGCAAGCCTTGCCAGCGCCCGTATCGCACTCGCCTGATAAAGGAGATCAATATGACCGATGATGTTCTGATCGAGCGCCCCGAAGCCTATCCGGGCGTGCAGGTCATCCGCTTCAACCGGCCGGCCAAGAAGAATGCCATCACGCGGGCGATGTACGCCAAGATGGCCAATGCGCTCACCGTCGCCGGCACCGACGACGCCATTCGTGTTACCGCCTTTCTCGGCACCGAGGGCTGTTTTTCGGCCGGCAACGACATGGCCGATTTCATGGCCTTCGCCATGGGTGGATCGATGGGGCAGGAGGTGATCGATTTCCTCAAGGCACTGGCGAGTGCGGCCAAGCCCATCGTTTCCGGCGTCGATGGCCTTGCGATCGGCATCGGCACCACCATCCACCTGCATTGCGACCTGACGATCGCCTCGGACCGTTCGATCTTCAAGACGCCCTTCGTCGATCTGGCGCTGGTGCCGGAGGCGGCCTCCAGCCTGATCGTGCCGCGCATCGCCGGTCATCAGCGCGCCTTTGCGCTTCTGGCCGCTGGCGAACCGTTCACGGCCGCAGAGGCGCAGGAGGCCGGGCTGATCTGGAAGATCGCCGGTGCCGATGCCATCGAGGAAGAGGTGCTGTCGCTTGCCGCCAACCTGGCAAAGAAGCCGCCGGAAGCCCTGCGCATTGCCCGCGAGCTCATTCGCGGCGACCGCTCCGATGTGCTGGCGCGAATCGACGAGGAGGCAAAACATTTTGCCGCGCAGTTGAAGAGCGCCGAAGCCCGCGCCGCCTTCGAGGCTTTTATGCGCCGCTAACTCCTCTTCTCCCCATCGGGGAGAAGGTGGCCCGAAGGGCCGGATGAGGGGGCGGCACGCTGTGAATGTGCCGAACCGCCGCCATCGCCTCGCTGTGCTCGGCACTTCTCCCAAGGGGGAGTAGAGGCAGCCGGCCGCATGACGTTGAGATTCATACGCGACCCGACCTTGCCGGAACGCCGCAGAGACCCATATACCGCCGTGTGTGTGGAGGAATTTCGGCATCAAAGGCATGCCGCCAACCAAGGATTCATCCATGCGGTCTCGTTTCGGTTTCTCCCTGTCCGATATGTTCAAGCAGCATCGGCGTTGGGAAAAGACCATCGCCAAGGCCGTCAAGGTGACGCGCAAGGCGCTCGTTGCCACAAAAACACCGGCATCAAAGCCAGCGGCAAAATCGCGGCCGGTGGCAAAGCCCGCTGCAGGGTTGCAGGAGGTCAAGGCGTTCGGCAGCAATCCCGGCCAACTGCGCATGCTGCGGTACGTTCCAGCCGGTCTGCCGAAAAAATCCCCGCTGGTTGTCGTTCTGCACGGCTGCCATCAGACCGCCGAAGCCTATGATCTCGGCAGTGGCTGGTCGACCCTGGCGCGCGAGCGTGGCTTTGCCGTCGTCTATGCCGAGCAGAAGCGTTCCAACAATGGCAATCTCTGTTTCAACTGGTTCCGGCCCAGCAACGTCACGCGTGATCGCGGCGAGGTCATGTCGATCCGTCAGATGGTCGCCAAGATGGCGTCTGCGCACGGCATCGACCGCAAGCGTGTCTTCATCACCGGCCTATCCGCAGGTGGGGCGATGGCGGCTGCCATGCTTGCAACCTATCCCGACGTTTTTCGCGGCGGCGGCGTCATTGCCGGACTGCCTTATGGTGCCGCCCGTGACGTTCACCGGGCGCTGTCGGCGATGAAGTCGGCGCCGGAACGGGCAGGCCGGGAATGGGGCGATCTGGTGCGGGCGGCGTCGCCGGTGACGCGCGATTTTCCGACGGTTTCGATCTGGCACGGCACCAAGGACCATACCGTCTCGTTGTCCAACGCAGATGCGTTGCTGCAGCAATGGCTTGATGTGCACGGTCTTGATACCGACGCTTATGTGCAGAACGAAGTCGATGGCCATGTCCACCGCGTCTGGAAGGATGCCAAGGGCCGGACCGCGATCGAGCTCTATCTGATCGATGGCATGGGCCATGGGACGCCGCTGAAGCCGAGGCCGGCATCGCGGGTCAAGGCCGATACACCCGGTCCCTATATGCTTGATGCCGGCATTTCCTCCTCCATGCATCTGGCGACCGCCTGGGGTCTGAGGAAGTCACCCTTGGTTTCGGCGCTGAAACAGGCGGCCGAATAGGGGAGAGGTCCCTAAAATCCTCACTTTTCCGGCAATGAAAATTTAACCCTGCTTTAAGTGGCGACCCGTATGGTCCAGGCCATCAGAGGTCCGGTCTGCCGGTCCTTGCCGGGCGCATGAGGCGCGCCGTCTGCGCCCCCGTGGCATGTCATCCCATACCCGCAATCTGGACCGGTCTTGCGCACTCGCGCTGGCCGCCGGTCCCTTGCGCGGATACGTTCGAGCCTCCGCCCGGCGCCAGCGCCGGTCCGCATTAGGGAAGTCTGCCTTGAAAAGATCCAATCTGATGACGCGCATTCTTGTTGCCGCGTCCTTTGTCGTCGTTGCCGCGTTCGGCGGCTTTTCCGTCTATATCGATAGCCTCCAGCATGACGTGACGACCCGTGCGGTCGAGGACAATATCTCCTCCTCCGGCAAGCAGGCGGCCGAAAGCGTTGCCAACTGGCTGAACGGCCGCGTCACGCTGACAGCCATGGTCGCCAATGCCGCTGGCGGTGCCGCCGACCAGGCCGGCCTGCTCGGCATCATGAAGAATGATGTTCTGATCAAGGAATTCATCAGCACCTATGTCGGCGATGAAACCGGCAAGTTCACCAACTGGCCGGTCCAGACGATGCCGGAAACCTACGATCCGCGCCAGCGCCCCTGGTATCAGGACGTGGTCAAGGCCGACGGCACCGTGCTGACCGATCCCTATATCGATGCAGCGCTCGGTGAACTGATCATCAGCGCGGCAGCGCCGGTGAAGAAGGACGGCAAGCTGATCGGCGTTGCCGGCAGTGACTTCTCGCTCAAGACGCTGGTATCGATGATCAAGGAGATCGATGTCGGTGGCGAGGGCTTTGCCTTCCTCGTCAACAAGTCGGGCCAGATTCTCGTGCATCCGGATGCCAAGCTGGTCACCAAGACGCTCGCCGATGCCTTCCCGGCGGAGACGCCCTCGATCGGCTCGACGATCATGCAGACCGAACTGGACGGCAAGCCGAAGCTCGTCAGCTTCGTGCCGGTCGCCGGTCTTCCGTCGGTCGAATGGTATGTCGGTTTCGTCGTCGATGCCGATCTGGCCTATTCCGCCATCGGCCAGTTCCGGATTGCCGCCACCATCGCCACGCTTCTGGCGGTCGGCGTGATGATCGCCTTCCTCGCAACCCTGCTCAGCCGCCTCGTCATCCGCCCGGTCACCGATATGACCGGCGCCATGGAACGCCTGGCTGCCGGTGATCTGAAAGCCGAAATTCCCGGCCAGGAACGCCGCGACCAGATCGGCTCGATGGCCGCCGCCGTCGCCGTGTTCCGCACCAATGCCATCGAGCGCGCCCGTCTCGAAGGCGAAGCCGAAACCGGCCGCTCGCTGTCCGAGCAGGAGCGCCGCGAGCGCGAAGCGTTGAAGGCCAAGGAAACTGCGGATATCCAGCAGGCTGTCGAAGCCCTGGCAACCGGTCTTGGCCGTCTGGCCGATGGCGATCTCGGCTACCGCATCTCGGTTCCGTTCGTCACGCATCTGGACCGCCTGCGCGCCGACTTCAACAACTCGGTGACCAAGCTGCACCAGACGCTGCAGGCCGTCGGCGCCAATGCCCGCGCCATCGATGCCGGTGCCATGGAAATCCGCACGGCTGCCGACGATCTTGCCCGCCGCACCGAACAGCAGGCAGCTTCGGTGGAAGAAACGGCCGCAGCCCTTGAGCAGATCACCACCACGGTCAAGGACAGCGCCCGCCGCGCCGAAGAAGTCGGCCAGCTGGTTGCCCGCACCCGCGCCGGGGCCGAAAAGTCCGGCGAAGTCGTCCGCAACGCCGTCAATGCCATGCAGGGCATCGAAAAGTCTTCCGGCGAGATTTCCAACATTATCGGCGTCATCGACGACATCGCCTTCCAGACCAACCTTCTGGCGCTCAACGCCGGCGTAGAGGCAGCGCGCGCAGGCGATGCCGGCAAGGGCTTTGCGGTCGTTGCCCAGGAAGTGCGCGAGCTTGCCCAGCGTTCTGCCAATGCCGCCAAGGAAATCAAGGCGCTGATCACCACCTCGGGCGATCAGGTCCGCGCCGGTGTAACATTGGTCGGTGAAACCGGCCAGTCGCTGCAGGCGATTGTTGCGGAAGTCCAGGAGATCAACGGGCATATCGGTGCGATCGTCACCGCCACGCGCGAACAGTCAGTCGGACTGCAGGAGATCAATACCGCCGTCAACACGATGGACCAGGGCACCCAGCAGAACGCCGCCATGGTCGAGGAACAGACCGCCGCCAGCCACGGTCTTGCCTCCGAAGCAGCCGCCCTCAACGACCTGCTCGCCCAGTTCAACATCGGCGATAACCAGTCTTCGGCACCAGTTGCACGGCAATCCGGCTACGCCCGCCGCGCTGCCTGATAAGCTCGGCGAACGCATCCCAAACACCCGCGCCGGATCTCCGGCGCGGGTGTTTTCGTTTTTCCATCCATAGTTCCGTTCGCCATTGCATATGGTTTAGTATTAAACTATGTAGTTCTACATTAAACCAAATGGAGGATGGCATGGCAGCGACGCGGCGGATGTTTATGGGCATTGTTGCAGGCGGTGTGGTACTGGCAGCAACCGCTGGCGCTCTTTGGGTTTCCAGCCGTGATCCCGTTTCGGCAAGAAGGCCGTGGCAGGATGCCGGCCGCCGAGAAGCTGATCTGCGGCGCAGGCTGTTGTCTTTCGCCATCCTGGCGCCCAATCCGCACAACCGCCAGCCCTGGCTTGCCGATCTGTCCGTAGACGACGAAATCACGCTCTACTGCCAGCACGATCGCCGCCTGCCGCAAACCGATCCGCACGATCGCCAGATCAACATCGGCCTTGGCTGCTTTCTCGAACTTTTGGCACAGGCGGCCGCTGAGGAGGGTTATCAGGCGGATATCGCGCTGTTTCCAAAAGGGGAGCCGCAACCACGGCTGGACGACCGCCCGGTGGCGCATATCCGGCTCACTCAAGACACCATGATGAACCGCGATCCGCTGTTCGCACATGTCCTATCGCGCCGTTCGAACAAGGAGGCTTATGATCTCGCCCGGCCAGTCGAGACCGGCAAACTCGCCGAAATTGCTACCGCCGCCCGCATGCCGGCCATTGCCCATACCAATGATCCCGCCCGTGTCAAAGCGCTGCGTCAACTCGCTTGGCAAGCCTACTATACCGAGATCACCACGCCGTACGCCTTGGAGGAAAGCATCGATCTCGTCCGGATTGGCCGCAGCGAGATCGAGGCCAATCCGGATGGTATCGATCTGTCCGGCCCTGTGATCGAAGGGCTGTCGATAGCCGGTTTGCTGTCGCGGGCCGATATGCTCGACCCCGCGTCATCGGCATTCCAGCAGCAGATTCCGATCCTGAAAGAGCCTGTCGATACGGCCATGGCCTTCCTCTGGCTGAAGACCGCCGGAAACAGCCGCTCCGACCAGATCGCTGCCGGGCGTGATTATGTCCGCCTCAATCTGGCGGCGACGGCGGTGGGGGTCTCGATGCACCCGTTCAGCCAAGCGCTGCAGGAGTTTGCGGAAATGCGTCCGCACTTTCTGGCCATGCGCAACGCGCTTGCGGTCGAGGACAATGAAACGCTTCAAATGTTTGTCCGTCTCGGCTACGGTCCGGCGATCGAGGGCGCACCCCGCTGGCCCGTGGATACCCGGATCAGGAGCGCATGACGGCGAGCGAAAACGATCTGCAAACGCTGTTCCGGTTCCTCAACGAAATCGGCATCGTCGCGCAATTGTCAGCCAATGCCTTCGAGAAGGTCATGCCCGCGGGCATGACCTTGCCGCAATTCGTCGTGCTCAATCATCTGGTCCGGCTGGGGGATGGCCGCACGCCCATGTCGATCGCGCAGGCAATGCAGGTGACCAAGGGCGCGATGACCAATACGCTTGGCCATCTCGAGGGCAAGCAGTTCATCACCATCGTCCCTGATCCACATGATGGCCGCTCGAAGCGGGTTTCGCTGACGCAGGAAGGCAGGGTTGCCCGCGATGCCGTAATCGAGGCTCTTGGCCCGGAATTGCGCGATATCGCCGATGAAATCGCAATGCCGGGGATCATCGCAGCGCTTCCTGCCGTTGAAAGCCTGCGCAAGGTGCTGGACATCAGGCGCAATCCGAAGACCTGAAGCCTTCGGATCGGCCAGTTCCTACTTCACTTCTCCAGCGTCGCCACGACTTCCACATGCGACGACCAGAGGAATTGGTCGATCGGGGTCACCGAGGTAATCCGGTAGCCGGCATCGACGAGGATACGCAGGTCGCGCACCAGCGTGACCGGATTGCAGGAGACGGCGACAATCTTCTTGACGCCGGAGCGGGCCATTTCCTTCACCTGGACTTCGGCACCGGCGCGCGGCGGGTCAAAGACGATGGCATCATACACTTTCAGTTCCGAAGCCATCATCGGTCGGCGGAAGAGATCGCGCTTCTCGACCGTCACGGGCTTCAGCCCTTGTGTATTACGCGCGGCAAAATCCAGCGCCTTCAGCGGCTTGTCTTCGCTTTCCACGGCATGCACGCGCGCCTTGCGGGCGATGCGCAGCGAGAAGGTGCCTGACCCTGCAAAGAGGTCGATGACGCGCTTGGCCTTGCCGAGATGCGCCATCACCAGCTCGGCCATCGCCTCTTCGGCAGGCTTGGTCGCCTGGGTGAAGCTGCCGGGCGGCGGCGAAACGGAGACACCGCCGAAATCGATCACCGGCTTGATCGGCTCGACCAGGATTTCGCCATTGAGGCTGAGACGGGCAACGGCCTTTTGGCCAAGCACGGTTTCGACCGCCATGCGCCGCTGCCGGTCGTCCATCGCCTTGATGCCGTCGAAGGCAAGGTCGAGGCCGGAGAGGGTTTCCAGCACCGTGATACGGAACGGTTCGGCATTCACCGCCATGGCGTTGGCGACTGTGCGGATGGTTGCAAGCCGCGACACGATGCCGGGACTTGCGATGGGACATTCCGATATGGCGACGATGTGATGGGTTTCGGGCTGGTTATAGCCGAGCAGCAACTCTTTCTCGGTCCGCCGCGCGGTGAATACCGTACGCCGCCGCTCGCCGGGATGGGCAAGCACGAGAGCGGCGACCTCGGCCTGCAGCGCCTTCGATTTCAAGGCATCGACAACCAGTTGCCGCTTGAAGCTCTGATAGAGGCTGTCGCTGGCATGCTGCAGGCTGCAGCCGCCGCAGGTGCCGTTCTCGCCGTCCGGGCCGAAATGCCGGCATTTCGGCTCGACCCGCTCGGGCGAGACGTCGGACATCGACATGACCGTGCCCTTGTCCTTGTTGACGGCCAGCGCCACGGTTTCGCCGGGCAGCGTGAAGGGCACATAGACCGGACCGAACGGGCCACGGGTGATGCCGTCGCCGGATTGGCCGATCTTCTCGATGGTCAGCGTCTCGGTGCTCATACGGCTTCTTCCTCAGCGGCATCGTCGTCCGAGGCGTCGTCTTCATCCAGCGGCTTGTGGCCGGCCAGCAGATATTCCTCGTTGCCGTCACCGCCTGAGATCGGCGAGGGGATAAGGCCAAGGCTTGTCCAGCCCATGTCCTCAACCAGCCAGCGTTCCAGCTCGGCCGCAACCGCAGGCGCCGTCGATGGATCTTTCAGCAGGCCAGCCTTGCTGATCGCCTCGCGGCCCGCTTCGAACTGCGGTTTGACGAGAAGGATGCAATGGGCGCCTGGCTCGGCAAGATCCAGCGCCGGCGGCAGCGCCAGCTTCAGCGAGATGAACGAGACGTCGGACACGATGAAGGAAATCTCGCGGCCGTCGAGATTATCCTCGTCCAGCACGCGGGCGTTCAGGCCCTCGATATTGGTGACGCGCGGATCGGCCTCCAGGCGCGGATGAAACTGGCCGTGGCCGACATCGACGGAAATGACGTGGGCGGCACCATTGTGCAGCAGGATTTCGGTAAAGCCGCCGGTCGAGGCGCCGATGTCCAGGCAGTCCAGTCCCTCGGGAGACAGCTTGAAATGCTCAAGTCCAGCCTTCAGTTTCAGCGCCGCGCGCGAAACATAGGGCTGGACCGGATCGTCGATGGCGATGGTCACATCCTCGGGAAAGGTCGAGCTCGCCTTGGTGACGACTTTACCGTTGACGGTGACGGTGCCACGCTGGATCGCATCGCGGGCGCGCGAACGGCTGGCGACAAGCCCCAGGTTCAAAAGCAGCTGATCGAGGCGGACGGAGGTTTTGGGTTCGTTTGACATGGGTTCTCATGGCGCGTCAGGCCCGTGATGGCAAGGGCCATGCGCCCGGGCGCGTTCAAATAGTGCCGAAACAGGCTGATCACGATCCTGTCCAGCCTCGAATGCCGGACAAGCGGGCACCGCATGAAGACTTACACAAAGGATCGCAACAACACCGGAAGACCTGTAGAGGCGATCCTATGGGGTCCTATGGTCGATCCTTGGTCTATGACCAAATCACCGATCGCTAAAATTGTATCGGTGACGTCGGGCGGGAAAGTAACGTTTTTGCTTTAGGACCGGTCAGGATCGCGGCTGCCGCGAGAGTGGCAACCTGGAAACCAGCGATGAACGGCGAACGGGAGAACAGAATAGACCTTTTGCGGGGCCTGTCGCTTCTGCTCATCTTCATCGGCCACGCAGAGTTCACGTTCTCGCTGACATTCCAGCAATCGCGCGGCTTTTGTGATGCTTCCGAGATGTTCGTGCTTCTCGCCGGCATGTCCTGCGCGCTGGCCTATTATCGTCCGGACGCCGGATTGCGGCTGGAGCGGCCATGGAAACGGGCCTTGCGTCTCTACCTTGTGCACCTGCTGCTTTTTGTGATCATGGCGATCGTATCGGCTCTTGTCGTGATGGCGTTCGGCCAGACGGTACTGGCTGCCGACATGGCGGATTTCTGGCAGGACCCGTTTTATCAGGGGCTTCAGGCCCTGTCGCTCAGCTACATGCCCGGCAATCTCGACATCCTGCCCATGTATGTCGTCCTCCTGTTGTTCGCGCCTTTCGCCTTCCTGTTGCATGACTGGTCGAGGAGCGCCCTGCTGGGACTTTCCTGTTTCATCTGGTTCGTCGCAGGGCTAGGACATATCAATTTCCCGAATGCGGCCCTCGAAGGGCGGACCTGGTATTTCGATCCGTTGTCGTGGCAGTTCATCTTCGTGATCGGAACCTATCTCGGTGTACGCATGAAACGCGGCCAGCCCGTTCTGCCCTACAACAGGGCCGTCTTTGCCGCCGCTGCCGTGTTTGCCGCCGCCGCCATCCCGCTCAATCTGGCACTTCATCTGGGTGTCATGGATTCGCCTTTTGGTGAGCTGCATCATCAGCTGGTGTCGAAGACAAACGGCGGCCCGTTGCGGATCATCAATGTTCTGGCGATTCTCTATATCGCCTGGAACATACCCGCCGTGAAAGCCGCCGCCGACCATCCGGCCCTGCGGCTCATCTGTGTTGCAGGACGCCACAGCCTGGTGGTCTTTTCCACCGGAATCCTGCTGTCCTTCGCCGCCGTGGTGTTGATGACACTCGACCCGGACATGCCGATCGTGCTGCAGTTGCTGCTGCTTGCCGGCGGCTGCGGGCTGCAGCTGGCCATCGGCTGGGTGCTCGAAATGCGAAAGACTGCCAAGGCTGAGGCTATGTCCTATGGCTTGCGCACCACCGCCTGAAATCGATGCCTGCCGGGGTGCGGAAACCCCCACCCTATCGCGGAGAAGTCAGCGCATTCCAGGCGGCCATGGCCGCATCCGCTGTGCTCTGCAGCGAAGCCAGAGTTGCGCCGTCACGCGCGGTGATCGACATGCCATGCTGGACCGTCGCGTAGAAATCGGCGATCTGCTGGCAGTCGGCTGAGGGCGCAATCTCGCCGTTGCGCACGCCTTGCTCCAGCCGTGCGCGCAGCAGGGTGGAATTTTCCAGGCGGCAGTCCCGCAGCAATTCGCAGGCCGGAATGGCATCCGTGTCGCCGTTGAGGATACCGAGCGCGATCATGCAGCCGCGTGGCTGATCGGAGCGCACATAGGCAAATGCGGTCTGTTGCAGGAAATCGGCAAAGGCCTGCCGGGCTGTCACGGCTTTTGACAAGGCATCCCAGATCTCTCGCCCAATCTCGGCCTTGTAGGTCTTGAGAGCCGCTGCAAACAGGTCGGCCTTGTTGCCGAAGGCCGCATAGAGGCTCGGCGCGCCGATCTGCATAGCCGCCGTCAAATCGGCCATCGATGTCGCCTCATAGCCCTTTTCCCAAAACACCAGCATCGCGCGCCGCAGTGCCGCATCGCTGTCGAAGGTACGGGGACGGCCTCGGGGAGACATAGGAATTCCTTTCTGTATCGTTCGATACATAAATCAATTGACGCTTCGAGGCAATGCTGAGAGGATATATGTATCGATCACTACAAAAAAGGAAATGCCGTGTCTCGCTTGAACAACAAGGTTGCATTCATTACCGGCGGTAGCCGGGGTATCGGCGCGGCCATTGCGCTGGCGCTTGCCAGGGAGGGGGCCGATGTCGCCATCACCTATACAAGCGCTCCCGGCAAGGCTGAGGAAGTCGTCAGCACCATCGAAAAACTCGGCCGCAGGGCGCTTGCCATCAAGGCCGACAATCTCGATGCGGCAGCCGTCGAGGCAGCGGTGGTTGAGGCTCACGCCAAGCTTGGCAGCCTCGACATTCTCGTCAACAGCGCGGGCGTTTTCTCGGTTGATACGATCGATACCGCCACGCTTGAGGAGTTTGACCGGGTGATGTCCATCCATGTGCGTGCCAGTTTCGTCGCCTCCAAGGCGGCTGCGGCCGTGATGGGAAAAGGCGGCCGCATCATCTTCATCGGCAGCAATCTCGGTGAGCAGGTGCCGTTCCCCGGCCTCAGCATCTATTCGACCAGCAAGTTTGCGCTGGTCGGGCTGACCAAGGCGCTGGCCCGCGATCTCGGTCCCCGGGAGATCACGGTCAACATCGTCCAGCCCGGCTCCACCGACACCGACATGAACCCTGCAGAAGGTGAGCACGCCGAACCGCAGCTTGCACTGATGGCCATTCCCCGCTTCGGCAAGGCACAGGATATTGCTGCTCTGGTGACGTTTCTTGCCGGAGAGGAAAGCCGCTTCATCACCGGCTCAAGCTTCACCATCGATGGCGGTGCCAATATCTGATCGCTGCAACCTCTCGACGGTCGCCACGGGTCGAGTACCGCAATGGTCCGGATCAGTGATGTGCTCAGCTTCCAAAGACATGCCAACCCTGCGCGCGCCGGGTTGGCAAAGCTGATCAATGTCGGTGGGGAAAGGCTTGCGCTTCAGCCGGCGACGCTGGAGCCGACCTGCTGCTTCTGGCCAAGCGTCTTGAACACCGTCGAAACGATGCCGGCACGGTCGAGGCCCGCCTTGACATACATGGCCTCGGGCTTGGCCTGTTCCATCCAGATATCCGGCAGAACCAGCGGCCGGATCTTCAGGCCATTGTCGAGCAGGCCTTCATGGGCAAGGAACTGCAGCACATGGCTGCCAAAGCCGCCGACAGCGCCTTCCTCGATGGTGATCAGCACCTCGTGATGCTTGGCCAGCTGGCGGATCAGGTCATGATCGAGCGGCTTGGCAAAGCGGGCATCGACGACGGTGGTCGAAAGCCCGGCAGCATCAAGGTCTTCGGCGGCCAGCAGGCAGTCGGCCAGGCGCGTGCCGAACGACAGCAGCGCCACTTTCGAGCCCTGTTTCATCACCCGGCCCTTGCCGATCTCAAGGATCTGGCCGCGCTCCGGCATCTCGACGCCGACACCTTCGCCGCGCGGATAGCGGAACGAGATCGGACCCGCGTCATAGGCGGCCGCAGTGCGCACCATATGCTTCAGTTCCGCCTCGTCGGCCGCCGCCATCACGACGAAGCCGGGCAAGGTGGCGAGATAGGTGGTGTCGAACGACCCGGCATGGGTCGGGCCATCGGCGCCGACAAAGCCGGCGCGGTCGATCGGGAAGCGCACCGGCAGGCCCTGAATCGCCACGTCGTGTACCACCTGGTCATAGCCGCGTTGCAGGAAGGTCGAATAGAGCGCGCAGAACGGCTTGTAGCCTTCAGACGCCAGACCGGCGGCAAAGGTCACCGCATGTTGCTCGGCAATGCCGACATCGAAGCAGCGCGACGGGTGGGCCAGAGCGAACTTGTCGAGGCCGGTGCCCGACGGCATGGCTGCGGTGACGGCGACGATCTTGTCGTCATAGCCGCCTTCCTGCGTCAGCGCCTCGGCAAACACGGATGTATAGGCCGGTGCGTTCGGCTTGGCCTTCGCCTGCGCGCCGGTAATGACGTCGAACGTGTTGACGCCGTGATACTTATCGGCAGCAGCTTCCGCCGGCGGATAGCCCTTGCCCTTCTGCGTCACCACATGGATCAGCACCGGGCCCTTGGAATTGTCGCGTACATTGCGCAGCACCGGCAGAAGATGCTCGAAGGAATGGCCGTCGATCGGGCCGATATGGTAAAAACCCATCTCCTCGAACAGCGTGCCGCCGGTGACATAACCGCGCGCATGTTCGACGGCCCGGGTGATCGCACGGTCGACCTTCTTGCCGAGATAGGCCGTCAGTTTCTTGCCGAGATCGCGGAAGCCCATATAGGTGCGGCCGGAGGCAAGGCGCGCCAGATAGGCGCTCATGGCGCCGGTTGGCGGCGCGATCGACATGTCGTTGTCGTTGAGGATGACGATCAGCCGCGCATCGAGCGCACCGGCATTGTTCAGCGCCTCGTAGGCCATACCGGCCGACATGGCGCCGTCGCCGATGATGGAAATCACGTTGCGATGTTCGCCCGCCAGGTCGGCCGCCACCGCCATGCCGAGGCCTGCGGAAATCGAGGTCGAGGAATGGGCGGCGCCAAAGGGGTCGTATTCACTTTCAGCACGGCGGGTGAAGCCGGACAGACCATCCTCCTGGCGCAGCGTGCGGATACGGTCGCGGCGGCCGGTCAGGATCTTGTGCGGATAACATTGATGGCCGACATCGAAGATCAGCCGGTCATGCGGGGTATTGAAGACCTTGTGGATGGCGATCGTCAACTCGACGACGCCGAGGCCTGCACCCAGATGGCCACCGGTGCGCGATACCGCATCGATCATCTCCGAGCGCAGTTCGGCTGCCAGTTGCGGCAAGTCCTTGTCGTCGATCCTCTTCAAATCGTCGGGATAGATAACCTGATCGAGAAGAGGGGTCGCCGGCATTGGATGGACTGGCAATTGTGTCACGCTAAGGCCTTCGTTCTCGCGCCTTCAAGAGAGCCGCGATCTCTGGTGTTTGGTGTCCGCTGGGAGCCGCGTCTTAAACAGAATCGTTATAGATTGCAAAAACAGGTTTTCTGGCGGCACAGCTGCGAGTTTAACCAATATTACCGTTCCGGCAAAGGGATAAACTCTTCTTCATCCCCCGGAACGATGTCGAAACGGCCGGTTCGCCACTCCTCCTTGGCCTGATCGATGCGCTCCTTGGACGAGGACACGAAATTCCACCAGATATGCCGGGCCGAGCCGAGGGCTGCTCCGCCGAACAGCATGATATGACAGCCAGCCGGTCCCGCCGTAACGGTGATCGCGTCGCCCGCCCGGAAAACCAGCAGCTGATTGTCAGCAAAATGATCACCCGCGATGATCGCCTCGCCTTCGAGAATGTAGAGCGCCCGCTCTTCCCATTCCGCCGCAAACGGCGCGCTCTTGCCTGGTCCGATCCTCAGATCGACGTAGATCGTGTCGGAAAACACCGAGACCGGCGATTTCATGCCTTCGAACTGACCAATGACGACCCGGCCTTCCAGCCCGTCCATGTCGAACGAGGGCAGGTCCCGCTTTTCCGTATGGGCAAAGATCGGGTCGATCTCCTCATATTGGTCGGGCAGCGCGAGCCAAGTTTGGAGGCCGGAGATCGATTGCGGCCTGCCGCGCAGATTTTCCGGCGAGCGTTCGGAATGCACGATGCCACGTCCCGCCGTCATCAGGTTGAGGTCGCCGGGCGAGATGACCATCTCGGTCCCCAGGCTGTCGCGATGCTTGATCTCGCCGTCGAACAGATAGGTGACGGTGGAAAGCCCGATATGCGGATGTGGCCGCACATCGAGAGCCTGACCGGCCTTGAGCAGAGCAGGCCCCATCCGGTCAAAGAAGATGAATGGCCCGACCAGCCGCCGCTTGACCGACGGCAGCGCCCGGCGCACCTGCAGATTGCCGATATCGCTGGTGCGCGGAATGATCAGATGCTCGATCGCATCGCAAGCCCGCGCATCACCGGCCTCGGGATCGTTTCCGGGAAAGAAGGACATGGGGTGATCCTCTCTAAGGTGTGGGGCCGCTGAAGCTTTGTCTGAAAGCTGGTACGCTACCCGCGTTGCTGGGATCATCGGCCTGCTAGGGCGTCGTGGTCAACGATTGTTTGCCGGAATCAGCCGGCGATTTCAGCAGGCGATTTGGCTGCCACTGCAAATGGCTCAAAATCCTTGATATTGTTGGTGATCACGGTCAGGCCATGCGCCTTCGCCGTTCCGGCGATCATGGCGTCGGCTGCGCCTGGGCTGTGACCTTTCGACGTCGCGAAAGCCTCGAGTTCTCCCGAGAATCTGGCAATGGCGGCATCGAGCGGCAGAATGTTTGCAGCATAGATGGTGGTGAGGCCGGTCAGCCAGATGGCAAGAGCCTCGGCTTTTGAAGAGGCACCGCGATGTTCCAGCATCCTCATGCCCTTCTCGATCTCATGGATGGTGACGGCAGACAGGTAGATGCCGTTCGATTTTTCCTGGTCATCCATCCACGCGCTGAACGTGCTCGACGGCTTCATTCTCAACGGCGCAAACATCGAGATGGCGTTGGTATCGAGAAGGAAACCACTCACAGATCCACGGCTCTCGACTGCGCCGGATTGCGAGCGAATACATCGTCGTCAGCGTCGATATCGGCCGGGAATGTTCGGAGATAGTGCACAAGACTCGGGCGATCCGGCCCAAGCGCCTTTCTTGCTGCTTCCGCTACACCGACACTGACCATCACGGCTGCTGCGCGGCCATGGCGCGTGATCGTCACAAACTCGCCGGATGCAGCTTTATCGATGACATGAGAAAACGACGCCTTCGCGTCTTTCAGGCTGATCGTCGCCATCGTCATTCTCCTGAAAGGGTCATATATGACCTTTTTAGGCTATAATGTCCTGAAAATCAAGATCGGCGTTAGCCCTGCTCATTCCCCGTCGAGCGGCTCGACGCCCTGCGGCTTGCCGGCGCGGTCGAGCCTGATCTTCTCGATGCGGTTTTCGGCGGCACCCAGCAGCGCCTCGCAATGTTTCTTCAGGGCTTCGCCGCGCTCGTAGATCTCGATGGATTTATCGAGTGCCACATCGCCGCGCTCCAGCGCCGAGACGATGGCTTCGAGTTCCTCGACGGCTTTTTCGAAGGAGAGGGCGGATACGTCGATCGCGGCGGCGCCCGTTTGTGGGGTTGTGGTCATGGTCATCCTCTCATCAGGCGGTAGATATGGGTTCCGGCCGATTCGGCCAATCCTTGAAGATCGTAGCCGCCTTCGAGCAGGCTGACGATACGGTTGTTGGCGGTCTTGCCAGCGGCATCGAGCAGCCGCCCGGTCGCCCAGTCGAAATCCTCGGCGGTGAGATTGATCTGCGCCAGGGGGTCGCGGTGATGGGCATCGAAGCCGGCCGAGATCAGGATGAAATCCGGGCGGAAATCGTCGAGCGCCGTCAGGATGCGCGACTTGAAGGCTTCGCGAAAATGCTCGCTGCCGGTGTCGGGCGACAGCGGCGCATTGACGATATTGCCGGCACCCGTTTCGGTTTTGGCACCGGTACCGGGATAGAGCGGCATCTGGTGCGTCGAGCAGAACAGCACCGACGGGTCGTCCCAAAAAATATCCTGCGTGCCGTTGCCGTGGTGCACGTCCCAGTCGACGATGGCAACGCGTTCGGCACCGTATTTCTGCTGGGCATGGTGGGCGGCGATGGCGATATTGTTGAAGAAGCAGAAGCCCATCGCCTTGTTCTTCTCGGCGTGGTGGCCGGGCGGGCGCGAGGCGACGAAGGCATTGTCGGCCTTGCCGGAAAACACCGCATCGACGGCTGCGACCGCGCCGCCGATACCGGTCAATGCGGCCTGCAGGCTGGCAGGGCTGGCATAGGTGTCGGCCTCGACGGCATTGATGCCGTCCTCGGGAATGGCCGACATCACGGTGCGTAAGTGTTGTTCCGGATGGGCAAGCAGCACCAGATCCTCGTTGCCCTGCGGCGCCAGTTGCCGTGACAGCGGCGTAAACCGTTCATGCTCCAGAGCAAGGTTGAGCGCCTTCAGGCGGTCGGGCCGTTCCGGATGGCCTTCCGGAACCTGGTGTTCCAGGAAGATCGGGTTTTCGAACAGGATGGTGGTCATGGCGGGAACCTATGGCTTCAGGGGGGCGAGGTCCATGCGTTAGGTAGGGCGTTTGCTATGTTTTCAACAGCGCGGGTCGATCAGCACCTTGCCGAGGCGGTCGGGGGCCTTCTGGTGCGCCAAGGCCTCGCTGAGCCGGGACAGCGGATAGGTGGCGGCGATATCGCTCGCAAAAGTGCCGTCGCGGAGGCCGTCGAAGCATTGGGAAAGTGCATTCGATAGCGCCTGTCTTCCTGCGGAATGGACGAACGTGCGCAGCCAGAGGAAGGAAAAGCGCACATCCGGCCGTGCTGAAAGCATCGCCTGGGCAATCGGCATGCCGCTGAGCGCCCCATATTGCAGAAACACGCCGCCAGCCGCGAGGTGGTGGCGCAGCAGATCGCCACCCGTTTCACCGCCCACGGCATCGACCACGGCGTCGAAAACGGTATCCCTGCCGATCGGCTGCTGCCCGGTCACAAGCGTCAGAAGACCCGGCAAGGGCGGCAGGCGGGCAGCCGTTCTCTCGCTGCGAACGATGGCGGTCACCTCTGCGCCCTCTGCCGACAATGTCTTCAGCAGCATCCGGCCGATTGCGGAACCGGCCGCCGTGATGGCGATCCTGCGGCCTGCAAGCCCGGCGAAGCCGCCAAAATGATCCTTCAACGCCGCAATCAGCCGCAGCGTCGTCATCGGATTGACGTAAGCCGTTGCGGCCTGTTCGATCGACAGATCATCCGGCACGGCCAAGCACCATTCCGCCGGGCGTTGCAGAGTGGCCTGCCACAGGCCGCTGGCCCCGAGCGGCAGCACGCGGTCTCCGGGTTTCAGGCCGATGACGCCAGCGCCGACGCGGCTGACAATGCCGACACCCTCGAAGCCGGGGACAAACGGCAGAACGGTGCGATTGCTGTAGGCGCCTGTGACCGGGATCAGATCGGACGGATTGATCGCCGCGCGTTCGACTGTGATGTCGACCATGCCCGGTTTAGGCGCCGGGCGGGGCAGGCTGGCAAGCCGGATCACATCCTCCGGCCTGCCATATTCTGCCACGAGGGCTGCAAGATATTCCGGCACAGACGCTCAGGCGCGTGCGTGCAGCAGCGGATAACCGGCGAGAACGGCACGCGCCGCCAGCGTTGCAATCACCGCCTTGACGATATCGCCCGGAATGAAGACGAGCGAACCTTTTGCCACTTCTGTCAGTGGCGTACCCATGACGGCGGTCACCCACGGCAGGCCGATAACATAGAGCACGCCGATGCCGCCGACGACGGAGGCGATGAAGAACCCGGCGAACTGCCTGACCTCGCTCTGGCCTTCCTTGACCAGCCGCTCGGCGATCAGGCCCGTGACGAAGGTGGCGACAATCCAGCCCAGCACGAAGCCGCCGGTCGGCCCCTGGATGATGGCAAGGCCGCCCCGGCCACCGGCGAGAACCGGAAGCCCGATGGCGACCAGCAAGACCAAAAGCACATAGGCGAGCGCGCCGCGCCTGGCGCCGATGATGCAGCCCGCCAGCATCACACCCATCGACTGGGCCGTGATCGGTACCGGAATGAAGCCGAGCGTCACCGGCGGAATGAGGCCGAGCACGACGATGATCGCGGTGAACAGGGCAATGAGAACGAGGTCTCTGGTGGTCATGGCAGGTCCTTTGTCTATCGGTGTTTTCGCATGCGTTCGGCCAGGGGCGGAACGGGACAGAGACGGGAGAATGGTTGTTCCATCAACGAAGCCTTTCGCGCGGCCGCCGGAAACCGCGTGCGTCGATCGCCATAGCGATCGTATCGGCGTCCTTCAGCGTCAGGATGATCAACGGCGCAAGGATCGTCAACGGCCTGACCTTCAGTCCGCGTGCCCGGTGTGCTTCGCGGATCGACTGGTAGTGGTTGAAGATATCCGGCACGAAGCGCAAAACCAGCCCGAAGGCGAGCCCGACATCGGCGGCCCGCACCAGACCGAGCCGGTCAAGCGGCTGCAGCAGCCGGGTGATTTCGTCGATGAAGGCGCCGGTCGCCGTCGTCGCGGTCACAGCGCCGGCAAACAGCACGATCGCCATCAGCCGGAAGAAGCTCTCGGCCGCCGCGCGCGTCGAGGTGAGATAGGCAGTGGCGATCAGCAGAATGAGGATGGTGAACAGGATGGGCTTCAGGCGCGACACGCCCTCGCGAAAGGAAAGGCCCGTGGTGAAATAGATCAAAGCGGCGATGATGAAGGCGGGGATCAGAACATAAAGGGACGACACGGCATAAAGTCCCAGCCCGCAGATCAGCAGAATGGCCAGCTTTGCCCGCACGGACATCCGGTGCAGCGGCGTCGTGCCCTCGATATTCAGCCCGTTCAGCATCCGGCCACCGCATGATAGGCGCGGATGCTTTCAGACGCCGGACCGTCGGCAACAAGCCTGCCATCATGGAACAGGATCACCCGGTCGAAACGTTCGATCAGCGGCAGGTCGTGGCTGATGACGATGGTGTGCTCGCCAAGCCCGGCAATGGTGTTTTCCACCAGCCGCCGGTTTTTCAGGTCCAGCTGATTGGTCGGCTCGTCAAGGATGAGAATGCCGGGGCCGGTGACCAGCACGCTGGCAATGGCGACCAGCTGCGTCTCGCCGCCGGAAAGCTCGTGCACGCGGCGCTTCGCCAGATGCGCGATGCCGAAGCGTTCGAGCACGGCGGCGGTCCGGCGCTCGATCTCGTCCGCTTTCAGCCCACAGTTCTTCAGCCCGAAGGCGATATCCTCATGCACGATCGGCATGATGATCTGGTGCTGCGGGTTCTGGAAGATGAAACCGGCCTCAGCCAGCGTCGCACTGGCGTCCTCTACGGTATCGAGACCGTTGACCGTCACGGTGCCGGTGGTCGGCTTGACCAGTCCGTTGATCAGCCGCGCGAACGTCGTCTTGCCGGAACCGTTCAGTCCGATAATGCCAATGCGCCGCTCGGTCAGCGACAGTGTCAGCGGCTGAAGAACCGTGCGCTCGCCATATCTCACTGATGCGCCGGAAAAGCGTATGTCCAATCCGCGTCCCCCGCGTTCGAATGTCGAGGCTCTATAGGACGATTTGTTTGCGGATGGAAATAGGCTCCGGTTTTGGCTTGAACAAAGTGTGAACATTTGCCTAGATTGTCAGATGGCGATTCTCGTTTCCAACCGCGATGCCCGGCGCATCTTTCTCAACAAGCAGGGCCTGGCCGCAGCCCCCAACCGGGCGCTCGGCAAGCAGGGGCTGCTCGATCTCATCCACGAGATCGGCTTTGTCCAGGTGGACAGTATCTCGACCGTCGAGCGCGCCCATCACCAGATCCTGTTCTCGCGCAACCAGACCTACAGGCGCGAACACCTGACCGAGCTTCTGGAAAAGGACGGTGCGCTGTTCGAACACTGGACGCATGACGCCTCGATCATCCCGAGCCGTTTCTTCGTCTACTGGAAACACCGATTCCGGCGCGAAGGCGAAACCATCATCGAGCGCTGGCGCAAATGGCGCGAGGAGGGTTTCGAAGAGGCTTTCGACGAAATCTACGCGAAAATTCACGCCGAAGGCGCCGTCATGGCGCGCGATTTCAAGTTCGAGGGCAGGGTATCCGGCGGTTGGTGGAACTGGCATCCGTCCAAGACGGCGCTTGAATATCTCTGGCGCACCGGCAAGGTGGCGATCGCCCGGCGGGATAATTTCCAAAAAGTCTACGATCTGACCGAGCGGGTCATCCCCGGTCATCATCACGAGCCGGATGTCAGTCACGAGGAGTTCGTCGACTGGTGCTGCCGTGCGGCACTGACCCGGCTCGGTTTTGCCACGCACGGCGAACTCTCGGCCTTTTTCGCGTTGATCTCGCCGGAGGAAGCCAAGGCCTGGGTCAGCGATCATCGCGATGAACTCTGCGAGGTGATGATCGAGCCTGCCGATGGCGACAGACCGCGCCTGTCCTATGCCTTCACCGGCTTCCCCGACAATCTCGGCGACCTCGTCGATCCGCCGGCGCGTCTTCGGGTGCTCAGCCCGTTCGATCCGCTGATCCGCGACCGCAACCGCACCGAACGCCTGTTCGGCTTCTACTACCGCATCGAAATCTTCGTGCCCGAGCCGAAACGGGAATACGGCTATTACGTCTTCCCGCTGCTCGAAGGCGACCGCATCGTCGGCCGCATCGACATGAAGGCGGAGCGCAAGACCGGCTCGCTGAACGTCAAGCGGCTCTGGTGGGAAAAGGGCGTCCGCTCATCCTCGGGCCGGATGGAGCGGCTGGAGGCGGAGTTGGCCCGCGTGGCAAAGTTCGCGGGGGTAGAGCGGGTGGTGTTTCTGGTGGGGTGGGACGGTTAGGGCAGCTTGTGCTTTTCGCTCATTCGCCAAGCATGGCATCAGCGCTTGATCATGTCGGTCTAATACACTGCGGAGGCACTCCGAGAGTGTTAATCCGCAAAGGTCGTCAACACGCTCCGTCATCCTCGCCCTTGTGGCGGGGATCCAGAGACCCGACCTCCGTCGGGTCAAAAGACTATTTCAGCTCAAAGACTTGAGCTGGCTTGATCCTTGTGACAGGCACAGGGATGACGGGGATTTGGTATGCGTCTGTTCCAATTCGGAGAACGTAATGGTGGATGATGACAGGGAAGTTGGGGTGAGTGTTGGCTGGGACGGCCAGCAAGGCAGCTTGAACGTCAAAAGTCGCTTTTTCTCGGCATGGGACAGGTACTTTGGTGCGAAAGCAGACCGCGCTGGCTTGGCTACGGCAGAAGAGATAGAGGTCAAAAGGGCACTTACGAAAAGTCATGTGGCCTTGATAGAGGCGGCCACTGCGACGATCGCAGCCCATATCATGAGCGATCCAGACCAGGCTCAACGAGCGCTGGCAATCTACGGCCGAATGAGTAGTCAGTTTGAAAATACAACTGCCACTCTTGCTCTTGTCGCCGAAGAACTAAAATTGTCCACGGCGGTGCCTTCAGAGACTGAAGCGAACGATCCGGATACCCTAGACGAGGATTTGCTGAACAGATGGGAACACTATGCCGGTGGCGCCACTTCCGAGCAATTGCGTGAAAGGTGGGCGCGTGTGCTCGCGTCCGAGATACGCAGGCCTGGCACATTTTCCCCCAAGATCCTCAGAATTGTCGATGAGTTAGAGGCGCAGGTGGCAATCTTGTTTGAGCGTTTCTGCAAGACTCGCATAGGCTCATGGGCTCCTGCAATCTCTCATGACCTAACCTCCGTCGAGTTGGAGGTACTAAGTGACGCTGGATTGATCCGCGATGAGGAAATTCCGCGGTCGATCGATTTTGCCACAACTACAAGAGGCGACGGCAGTCGATGGTGGATGCTGCGGAATGACAGTTTTGGTGTCGTTGTGCGGGAAGCGTCCGATCTTCAAGGGATTGGTACCTCTCAGTTGTCTTTCGATGATGTCAGAACCATGGATGGAGTTTTGAAGATAAACGTCAACGTGTTGACTACATCAGGGCAGGCGCTGGCGAGTATTGTACCGAACAATGAGGAGGAAGCTTTTCGGGCATTGAACAAATCTCTCTTGAGGTACGCCGGTGATGATGACGTTCGATTGGTTAAAAAGAACCCCCAACTGGGATTTGTCGATGATCGGGAAAGTTAATTGCACTTAGCTTCCATCGATTAGAGGTGTCTTTTCGGAAAAGGATGCATCACATCGGGAAACCGTGCGCCGCGCCGGCAGCGGGCCTAGCTCAGAAACTGTTGCCAAATAAAGTTGCGCGCAATGCCATTCAATTTTGCGCGCTACAAGAAAATGAAGCTGTCGGTAGCCTGCTGAAGTGCTAACGGCCAATCTCGCCAACCCGCCTGACCGCGCGTTCCGTCCAGCGGATCGACCTTCCGCTCATGCCGGCCGATCGGGCTTGACGTATTTTGCGACCACAGTCGCAAGCGCTTCGGCACTGGCAAACTCTCCCCGGTCGGCTTCGGCAAGTCCGGCCTCGATCTCGGCGAGTTGGCGCCTCGTCCATTGCGCGCGCGTCAACTCGTACCAGACTTCGCCATGCTCACTGCCAGGAATAGGATCCGGTCCGTCGTACATGACTGTGCGTGCGTAGCTCAGGCCGATCTTTTCCATGACACGGCGCGATCCGAGGTTGATTGCCATCGTCGTTGCCGCGATCTTATCGTACTGGCCGCTTGCAAAGCCCCAGTTGACGAGAGCCAGCGCGCCCTCCGAAGCCAGCCCCTGGCCCCAATCCATCCGGCGCAGGCGATATCCGAGTTCGGCCAAGCCCTCGCTCTCGGGCCACAGACAGAACCAGCCGACGAACGCACCGTTCACCGTACGGCGTGCCGTCCAAATGTAGGGCTCCGTTCCTCTTGGCATGAGGAACGTCGCATCCGCACCTATCGTCTCACGATCAACCGCGTGGCCACCGTTTAGAAAACGCATGACCTCAGGATCACGCTCAAGGTTGATGAAATCAGCGCAGTCACTTGGTGTGCAAGGACTGAGCGTCAGTCGCGTCGTCTGCAAAACGGCCATTTTCGAGCATCCCTCCAGCGCCTTGGCAACTATGCCCTGATTTTTTCGGAGTTCCAGGCCTCGAGCCAAATCGATGTGGCGGATCGAGCGGTTCACCTCACGGCTGTAGAAGTCGGTTCAGATGACCCTTATGAATAGGATGATGGTGAACTTCTTTGTAGGAAAGAGGACCTTCATAACATGGTGGTTGAAGATGTCGCCCCGCTGTTGCAAAAGCCGGCCACAAAACCGAAACTTTAATCGGCAATTTTGCGATAGATATCCCTTCACTTTCAGGGCTAACAATTCTGCTTGTCGTACAAAACCGCTCGCACCGGCGACAAGCCGTCACGAACTTCCATATCCCACACGAAGTCCATACGCCGGCAGCGGCGAATTCAGGCTACGTTGTCCGAGACCAGTGAACGATCGACGCGGCGCCCCGGCCATGTCGCCAAGGCATGATCAACGACTTCGTACAGGGCGTCCCTCGTTGCTCCGGCTTTGGCATCGACTGCCATTCCCTGCGTCAGGGTCATAACGAAACGGGCGAGGCCGCCTGCATTGGCGGAAGCTGGAAGGTCTCCCTGATCCTTCGCCAGCTCAAGCCGCTTGTGCAAGGCAGTCTCCATCTCTGCCCGCCATCGTAACAACGCGCGTTTGATGGGATCGTCTTCCGAGCCGGCCAAGACATCATTGGTGCCCATGCAGCCTTGAGTGGATGAAATCATCGTCTGGATATCAGCCGAACCGCAAAGTATGCGCTCGACGACTTGAAAAGAGGTGGGTTCCTCCAGGGCTTCGGTCATGAAGCCCATGTATTTCGTGATGTAGAGGTTGAGCGCGCGAAGAAACAGGGCCTCCTTGTTGCCGAATGCAGCATAGATCCCTGGTCTGGCAACTTTCATGGCCTCCGAGAGGTCGCCAAAAGAGGCGCCTTTATAGCCTTTCTTCCAGAATACGGACAAAGCGGCTTCGAGCGCCGACTCGGTATCAAACTCACGGTGACGTCCCATACCGGCGTTCCAACCCACCTCTTATTGATTCAGTACCGCCCGTTATAAAATGCTTGCCGCCTCGTGTCCAGATGCAATAACGATCGTTACGGTAACGATCGTTATCGTAACGCTTGTTATTGAAAGCGAGATAGGTCCAACACGAAAAGGGCAGGCAAACAGGCGCAAGCCTCGAGCCGTTCGACCCAAATAACGCAAAGGATTGGAAGAAAATGGCAAAAGTTCTTGATGGCAAAGTCGCCGTCATCACTGGTGGTAGTTCCGGGATTGGGCTCGCTATAGCAAAGCGGTTTGCATCCGAGGGCGCCTCTGTCGTGATCGCGGGTCGCCGCAAGTCAGAACTTGACGCGGCGGTCGCAAGTATTGGTGGCGATGTCGACGCTGTTCAGGCCGATGTCTCGAAACTCGCCGATGTGCAAGCGCTCTATGATTTCGTCCGGAATCGCCACGGCCGCGTGGACATCGTGGTTGCGAATGCAGCCAGCGGAGTGTTTGCGCCACTTGGAGAAATCACCGAAGAGCAATTCGATCAGGGGTTCGGCGTCAATGTAAAGGGGACGATCTTCACCGTGCAGACGGCCCTGCCACTCCTGTCGCAAGGATCCGCAGTGATCCTGACGGGATCGTCGATCTCAGTCAAGGGAGTGGCCTCCCTCAGCGTCCACAGCGCAACAAAGGCGGCGATCCGTTGTCTCGCTCGGAGCTGGATTCTCGACCTGAAGGGCAAGGGCGTCCGGGTCAACGTGCTGAGCCCTGGGCCGACCAGAACGCCCGCGCTTTTGTCGCTGGCTCCTCCGGAACACGAGCAGGCACTTCTTGATAGTGTCGCAGTCAATGTTCCACTGGGCCGTGTCGGCGAGCCTGACGAGATCGCCAAAGCAGCGGTGTTCCTCGCGTCGGATGCGTCGAGCTTTGTCAATGGTGTCGAGCTGTTTGTCGATGGCGGGTTGGCGCAGATCTGACAGGTGGGCACATTCCGCTTCAAAAATGGCATGATTGCGGAATATAGGGACAGGAGCGGCTTCAGGTTGATATTGGGGTCGCTCGGTCTCGCCAATGAATATCGTTGCGCTCAGCGCGAGCTCCAGGCCCGGTTTGTGAGCGGAGCCCAGGCGGATCAAAAAAAGATTGTAATGATGTTCGGATCGGCATTGCAGTTGCCCTGGCCTAGTCGGCTTTCCACACTACCCGCTCGGTCAGTCAATCCGATCCCCATTCTGCGGTCCGAGTTGCGAAGACTGCTTTCGCAACTTTCAGACGTTGTAGCGTCTCGACCAAAGCTAAGAAATCGCGCACTTAAAGCGAGCATAATTCATGTTCAGAAGTCTGATGCGTGGTTACCACCGGCCAATTCTGACCGGTGGTCTTTGACGTTGATGATAGAGAACCGGTGGTTCAGATAATCTCGGTCGCGGCGATCTCGATGCCGAAACCTTCCAGGCCGACATAGTGGCGTTCGCGCGAGGACAGCAGGCGGATAGAGGTGATGCCGAGGTCCTTCAGGATCTGGGCGCCCAGCCCGATTTCCAGCCATTCGCTTTCGCGGGCCTGTGCTTCGCTGTGTTCTTCGCGCTCATGCTTGCCGGCGCGTGCGGTCGTTGAGACCCCAACGCCGACCGAGCCTTCGCGGAGGTAAACGATGACGCCGCGGCCCTGTTCGGACATGCGCTTCATGATCGGGTCCAACTGGCAATCGCGGCCGAAGACGTCAGCTGCGACATTTTCCAGATGCAGGCGGACGGGGATATCGACGCCGTCGCGGATATCGCCGAAGGTAACGGCGAGATGCTGCATTGGATCCCAGGGCAGGGAATAGGCATGCGCCTTGGCCTTGCCATACGGGGTGTCGACGTCGAAGGTCGCTTCCAGATTGATCAGCGTTTCCTTGCGCTGGCGGTAGGCGATGAGATCGGCGACGGAAACCTGCTTGAGGCCGTGCCTCTCGGCAAACTCAGTGACCTGCGGACCGCGTGTGACGGTGCCGTCATCGTTGACCAGTTCGCAGATGACGCCGATCGGCGGCAGGCTGGCGAGGCGGCAGAGATCGACGGCCGCTTCCGTATGACCGGACCGCATCAAGACGCCGCCTTCGCGGGCGACCAGCGGGAAGATATGGCCCGGACGGGTGAAGTCGGCAGCCCCCACATTCGGGTTGGCAAGGTTGCGCACCGTCAATGTCCGGTCTTCGGCGGAAATGCCGGTGGTCGTGCCATGCTTGAAATCGACGGTGACGGTAAAGGCTGTCGTATGGGCTGAATCGTTTTCCGCCACCATCGCATTGAGGTTGAGGCGCTTGGCCTCTTCCTTCGGCATCGGTGTGCAGACGATGCCGGACGTGTGGCGCACGATGAAGGCCATCTTTTCCGGGGTGCAATGGACGGCTGCGACGATCAGGTCGCCTTCGTTCTCGCGGCCGTCGTCATCGGTAACGACAACGATTTCGCCGGCCTCGAAGGCCCGGATGGCATCGGCAACGCGCTTCTGGTCAAAGGGCATGGGGTTCTTCCTTGGATGTTACTTCAACCGGCCGGTCTGGCCACGGTCGCGCAGGTAGTGATCGGCAATGGTGCAGGCAAGCATCGCCTCGCCGATCGGCACGGCGCGGATGCCGACGCAGGGGTCATGACGGCCCTTGGTGCGGATATCGACATTCTTGCCGTCACTGTCGATCGACTGACGCTCGGTGAGGATCGAGGAGGTCGGCTTGATGGCGAAACGGGCGATGACGGGCTGGCCGGTCGAGATGCCGCCGAGGATGCCGCCGGCATGGTTCGACAGGAAGATCGGGTTGCCGTCATTGCCCATGCGCATTTCGTCGGCATTTTCCTCGCCGGTGATTTCGGCAGCACCAAAACCATTGCCGATCTCGACGCCCTTGACGGCGTTGATCGACATCAGGTTGGAGGCGATGTCCTGGTCGAGCTTGGCGTAGATCGGCGCGCCGATGCCGGCGGGAACACCTTCGGCAATGACCTCGACGACGGCGCCGACCGAGGAGCCGGACTTGCGGATACCATCGAGATACGCTTCCCAGACGGGAACGATGGCCGGATCGGGCGCAAAGAACGGGTTGTTGCCGACTTCGCTCCAGTCCCAGTTGTCGCGATTGATCTTGTGCTTGCCGATCTGCACCAGCGCGCCACGCACCAGCAGTCCCGGAACCACCTTGCGGGCAAGGCCACCGGCGGCAACCCGCGCAGCCGTTTCGCGGGCCGACGAACGGCCGCCGCCGCGATAGTCGCGGATGCCGTATTTGACATCATAGGTATAGTCGGCGTGGCCCGGCCGGTAGCTTTTGGCAATCTCGGAATAATCCTTGGAGCGCTGGTCGGTGTTCTCGATCATCATCGACACCGGCGTGCCGGTGGTGATCATCGTCTCGCCGTCCGCGTCCAGCATGACGCCGGAGAGGATCTTGACCAGATCGTCCTCGCGGCGCTGGGTGACGAAGCGCGACTGGCCAGGCTTGCGCTTGTCGAGCCAGGCCTGCAGCTCGGGCAGGGTGAAACGGATGCCGGGAGGGCAGCCGTCGATGACGCAGCCGAGCGCCGGGCCGTGGCTTTCGCCCCAAGTGGTAACACGGAAAAGATGACCGAAAGTATTGTGCGACATGGATCAGGCAACCGGATATGAGGCCAAGCGCATCCGGGCGAGCCGCTGCGCCATTCAGTAGGCGCACTCATAGTGGAAAACGCCGGAAAGGGAAAACCTTTCTGGCGAAATTTGACGATTGCCGCGTGAACAGTCTGTCGCGCTGCAAAGGCCAATCAGGACGCCAGCTGCAGCGCTTCCTTGCTGGCAAATGCGACGAACTTGTCGAAGCTCAAGGGCTTGGCGAAAGCATAGCCCTGCAGGAGATCGCAACCGAGCAGGCCGAGCATTTCCGCATGCGCCATGGTTTCCACACCCTCGGCCACCGTTTCGATGCCGAGCGACCGGCCGATTTCGATGATCGAGCGGATCAGCGCCTGCTCGTTGCGCGAGTTGAGGATCGGTGCGACCAGTTGCCGGTCGATCTTCAGCCGCTTCGGCTTGATCTTCAGCAGGCTGACGATCGAAGTATGGCCGGTGCCGAAATCGTCGATCTCGATATCGATGCCGAGCTTCTTGATGCCCTCGATATTGGCGGTGACGATATCGTCGCTCTCGTCGAGGAAGATCGATTCCACCAGTTCGAACGACAGCTGGCCGGGCTTGAACGACAGGCCCTGCAGAGAATTGAGAAGCGTCTCGTCGCTCAGCCGTTTGGCTGACACGTTGACGGAGATTTTAGGCACGTCGATCCCCATGGCCGCCCAGCGCATCGCATCGAGCAGTGACCGGTCGAGCACGATGCGGTCGATCGTTGCCACCACATCCAGTTCCTCGGCGATGTGCAGGAACGTGTCCGGTGTCAGAATGCCTTCGCGTGGATGGTTCCAGCGCACCAGGGCCTCGACACCGGAGAGACGCAGCGTGCCCGCGTCGAACTGCGGCTGATACCAGGCGACGAACTGGTTCTTTTCGATGCCTTCGAGAATTTCGTCGGCGATGCGTTTTGTGGTGATGATCTCGGCCTGCAGCGCCTCGGTGAAGAATTCGTGGCGGTTGCGGCCGCTTTCCTTGGCCCGGTAGAGCGCGATATCGGCATTGACCAGCAGCTGGCGCTCGTCGATCGCCATGTCGCCGGCCGAGGCAATGCCGATGCTGACGCCGAACCGGCAGGGGAAGCCGTTGTAATCGACGGGTTGGCGCATCTGGGCGATGATGCGTTCGGAAAGACCGGACAGGAAAGCCTTGCTCGGTGGATTGGCGACCAGTACGACGAACTCGTCACCACCGATGCGTGCCACCATATCGCCCGGGCGCGCACTGGAGCGCAGGATTTTCGATGCGTGCACCAGCATCGCGTCGCCGGCCGCGTGCCCCAGTGTGTCGTTGATCTGCTTGAAGCGGTCGAGATCGATATGCAGGATGGCGATGTTCTGCAAACCGTCCTTGCGGTCATTCGACAGCGTTTCAAGCTCCTTGTCGAGCATGCGCCGGTTGCCAAGCCCTGTCAGAGGATCGTGCAGCGCGTTGTGTTCGATACGATCCTTGGCATCGGCCAGTTCGTCGTTTTTGGCGTCCGCCATCGCTTTTGCGGCGCGCAGTTCATCCGTCAACAACACGTCATCGCTGATATCGAAGGCAATGCCGATTAGTTTCCGGCCGCCGCCCGGTGTCTCATGGACCTTGCCGACGGAGCGGACATGCCGGATCTTTCCGTCCGGCAACACGATCCGGGACGCCTGAACTTGGGTACTACCCTGGGAAATGGTTCGCCCAACGCTTGCAAGCGCCTCTTCGCGGTCGTCCGGATGCAGTGCGTTGATCCAGGTTTCGTGCGTCGTGATACCATCGCTATAGGTCAGCCCGTAGAGCTGATGCATGCGCTCGTCCCAATAGGTGATGCCTGTGACGAGGTCGGCCTCCCACATGCCGCACTGGTAGGAACCAAGCGCAAGATCGAGGCGTCTGGTCATGGCCTCCAGCTGCTGCTCCCGTTCCGACAGGCCTGTCAGCGCCTCTTCCAGTTCGGCGTTCTTCTGGTCGGCAACGGCCTTGGCGGTGCGCAATTGCTCCGTCATCATCACGTCGTCGGTGACATCCCAGCTGATCCCGGTGATCTTGGCCTTGCCATCGGCGCCAACATGGGTGGAGCCGGCATTGCGGACGTGGTGGACGCTGCCGTCGGGCATGATGACGCGATACTGCGAGCGGTAGTCCAGATCTTCGTCCAGCGCCCTGAACAATGTCAGCGATGCCGCCTTGATATCGTCGGGATGCACGGAGCCACGCCATTCCGCATAGCTCGGGTCGCCGCCGCCGGGTGGCAGGCCATGCAGATGGTACATGCGCTCGTCCCAGGAGCGTGTCTGTGTATCGAGATCGATTTCCCAGATGCCGATCTTGGAGGATTCAAGCGCCAGGTTCAGCCGGTGCGAGACGGTCAGCAGTTCCCGCTCGCGGGAGCGAAGTTTGGCGATGTTCCGCTGGCGTTCGTTGACGAACCCGCCGGTCAGGAAGATCGGAATGATGATGACCGCTGCGGCGACCAGAATAGCCACTTCGAGCCATGTGCTGTTGGCGGGCTCCTGCGCCCAGCCTTCCGCCGGGATCGCCGCCAGTTCCCAGGTGCCGCCGGGCAGTTGCAGCTGGCGGATGACGGGTGATTTCTCGAACAGGTCGGTATCGCCGAAGAACGCATCCTGGATGCTGGTCTTTACCGAGACATCGCGGATTGCCAGCTGGATATTGCTATGCCGGTGGCCGCCGTCGGCTTCGACATGATGGTTGCCCGTGTCGATGAGGCCGGCGTTGGCGTAGATATCCCGCTCATCGATGACGGCTTCCATGAAGCCCCAAAAGACCAGGCTGCTGTCGATACGGGTGAAGACCGGCGAAAACAGGTTGAAGCCGGTCCGGCCGCTCGGCAATCTGACGGGGCCTGCCAAAATGGGTTTGGCCTTTGATGCAGCACGGTCGATGGCCACCCTCGAGGAGCCGAATTTCTTGAAATCGGTGCCGATCATCCGCTCGTTCCCCTTCAGCGGAAATGTCATGCGGATGACGGCATCGGGGGCTGCGCTGACGCGCACCATCTGCGGGTTCTGCAGCAGCAGCTTGGTGGCCAGCTGGTCGAAAAGCGATTGCGTCATCGCCGGATTGACGGAGAAATTGTTGGCAAAGCCGCGCAGCGCCGTGATGTTGTTGTTGATCTCGCTCTGCAGGCGCAGGGAGACGAGGTTGAGCTCGTTTTGAACGTTGCTCTTCAGCTCGCTGCGGAAATTTTCGCGGTTCTGCTGCTCAAAGAAATAGCCGCCGGTGAAGACGACGGCTGCGGCGATGAAGGCGGGGAAAAGCGACGGTTTCGCCAGCTTGGCAAGCGTCCATACGCGATGACGGATTGTAGCGCTTTTAGTCAACGGTAAGGCACCTCATATTCCCCGGCCTCACGGTAGTGGCCGAGTCTTAAGATTGGCTTTAGAGGCTGTTCCTGCTATGAAATCGCCGCTTCGGCGGGGAGGAACGCTGTCGATTAGAATTTGGTTAACCATGCGCGGCGCAAATTCGATAAAATTTTAAATGACACGGCAACGGGCGATTTTTGCCACAATCAGGGGTCAAACAGTGGGCACAATAAAATTGAATGAATCACTGAAGAGGGCAAGACAGATGCGTTTCATCGTTGCTACGTTGATGGCCGCAGCCGGTTTCTTTTCACCGCTTGCCGCGTTCGCCGAAAGTGCCGATGTCGAAGCTGTGATCACCGGCGTCGATACGGACAAACTGAGCCTGTCGCTGGACGACGGCAAGAACTATCAGGCTCCGGAAGAATTCAACTTCGACGGCCTGAAGCAAGGCGTCAAGGTTCTGGTTTTCTATACCGAGGTCGATGGCAAGCGTGTCATCAATGACCTGGAAATCGTGCAGTAGGCCTGCATTCGCGGCACCGCAAAGGTGCCGCGTCAATTGGCTGGCGGGGCTGATGGAACATTCGGCCGCCATCCCATCTTCGGCAAGGGCTGATGCTTAGAGCCAGCCGATCGTGCCGTTCTCGATCTTCAAGATTCGATCCTGTGGAATGGCGCCAAGCGATGCCTCTTCCGCGTCCATGGCGCCGCACAGCTTGAACAGCGTGCGGATGACGCCACCATGGCTGACGCAGACAGTTGGCCCGGACACGCTGGCCAGCCATGCACCGACACGCCAGGAGAGGATCTCGTAGCTTTCGGCATCCGGACCCGGCGGAATGAAGTCCCATTTCGACAGTTCACGTTCTGCCACTCGCTCGGGCATCTCCCGTTCGAGCTCGGCCATCGTGTAGCCTTCCCAATCGCCGAAGGAAACTTCCTTCAGCCGGTCGTCCATGCGGTAGCCGGTGCGGGCAAGCCCCATGGCTTGACGGATCAGTTCCATGGTTTCTCGGGTGCGGTGAAGCGGACTTGCGACGAAATCGTATTTTTCCGCCTCATCCCTGAGAAGAGCCAGAAGCGCGCGGCCATTGCCGCTAGCCTGGCTGCGGCCGGTATCGTTGAGCGGAATATCCTTCTGGCCCTGCATGCGGATTTGCGCATTCCAGTCGGTCTGGCCGTGGCGGATCACATAGATGGTCAGGGAGACACTCCGGGGCAGGGGGCTGAAGAGCCCGACGCGAGGAGCCGGGGCGCTCGTCTATTCGAGAGCCCCGGAGTACTTTCGGATGTGGATCAGTCCTTGACGACGGCGATATCCGGCGCGTCGACGGCTTTCATGCCGATGACATGGTAGCCGCTGTCAGCATGGTGGATTTCACCGGTGACCGAGCGCGACAGGTCCGACAGCATGTAGAGGCCGACATCGCCGACTTCCTCGATGGTGACAGTGCGGCGCAGCGGCGCGTTGTATTCGTTCCACTTAAGGATATAGCGGAAGTCGCCAATGCCGGACGCCGCAAGCGTCTTGATCGGGCCAGCCGAGATCGCGTTGACGCGGATGTTCTTCGGGCCGAGATCGACGGCCAGATATTTGACGCTGGCTTCGAGTGCCGCCTTGGCAACGCCCATGACATTATAGTTCGGCATCACCTTTTCGGCGCCGTAATAGGTCATGGTCAGCATCGAACCGCCATCGGTCATCAGCTTTTCGGCGCGCCGTGCGACGGCGGTGAAGGAATAGACCGAGATGTTCATGGTCAGGGCGAAGTTGGCAGCCGACGTATCGACGTAGCGGCCGGTCAGTTCGTCCTTGTCGGAAAAGCCGATGGCATGCACGAGAAAGTCGATCTTGCCCCAGGTTTTCTCCAGGTGTTCGAAGACCGCGTCGATGGTGGATTCGTCGCTGACGTCGCAATGGCCGGCCATGACGGCGCCGAGTTCGTCGGCCAGCGGTTGGACACGCTTCTTCAGCGCGTCCCCCTGATAGGTGAATGCCAGTTCGCCGCCCTGCGCGTGAATTGCCTTGGCAATACCCCATGCGATCGAGCGATTGTTTGCGACACCCATGATGAGGCCGCGTTTGCCCGTCATCAGACCCGATGTTTGCGACATGATGTTATGCCCCCAATAAAGCCTATGCTTTCATCAGTCAGGCTGGGCCGACTGGAAACTCGCATATGTTAAACCTGCCGGAACCTTCGCGCCCCTTGCGGTCGCGTCGGCTCGGTATTTTTCGAGCTTTGGCTATGACATAGCCGTCCCGGTGGTTCAAGCGCGGGTGAGATCAGGAACTGTTAGTCCCCGTAATATTGGGTCAGCAGCCAGCGAACCGGCAGTCGTACACGGGATTTGTCGCAAAACCTTTACAGAAACAGGCCGTTGCGAAGGCTGCGCATCAGGTCGGTGACCTTTTCATCCGGCTTTTCCCACAGCATCAGCCGCAGCTCCACCAGAAGATCGCCACGTTTGCTGTCTGCCGTCGGCAGGCCATGCCCCTCCAGCCGGATTACATGGTCGGACCCAGACCAGGGGGGAATGGTCACGCTGACCGTGCCGGTCAGGGTTTCCACCGTCATGTCACATCCAAGGATTGCGTCCTGGATATTGACGGGTAGCGTGGTGCGCAGGTCAGTTCCATCGGTGCGGAAGCGGCCGTCCTGAAGGACCCGCACCGCAACGACGACATCGCCGCGTTGCATGCCGTTTAACCGGTAGCCCATTTCCTTGAGGCGCACGATGCTGCCATCGGTGGTGCCGGCGGGCAGGGCAACTTTCAATGTCTGGCCGTCGGGCAGCGTTGCCGTGGCCTTTTCGCGGCGGAAAATATCCTCGACCGAAACTGTGACGTCGCAGAAAATGTCAGGCACTTTTTCGGGCGCGGGTTTGCTGGCGGCTCCGCGTATCCGCCGCACGATGGCCGAGACAAGGTCTGCGGCTGGAGCTGCGGCCCGTGGAAAGCCGCCGAAGATCGGCATCTTGTCGGCCTGATCGGGCTTCGCATCCGGGGTAGCATCCGGCTCCGCTGCCGTTTCGGCCTTTGGTTCTGGCCGGGGATCCGCTTTAGGTTCGGTCTTTGCCGCCGCCGCCGCCGCTGGCTTCTTCTCTTGCTGGCGGCCGCTCTGAGTCTTTGCCCGATCCTTGGTCTCGAAAATACGCGAAATCATGTCTTCGGCCGTTTCCGGATCGATCGTTTCTTCGTCCGTGCCGCGTGCCTTGCGCTTCATCTCTTCCATACGGCGCAGTTCAGCCTCGCGGCGGGCATAGTCGTAGCGGTTGCGCAGTTTCGGGTCTTTCAGCACCTCGTAGGCGCGGCCGGCCTCGGCGAAGCGCTGTGTGGCCAGCGGATCGTCCTGGTTCTGGTCGGGGTGCACGGCTTTTGCCACGGACCGCCATGCGGCCTTGATCTCATCCGGTCCGGCATTGCGTCTGACACCGAGCACTGAATAGGGATCACGCATGCCTGTCACCGCCCTTGAAGACTGATGTGCCGCATCCAGCGGTACTTTCAGCCTGTTGAAACAATCGGGAAGCCGCTTCCTGGCGGTCCTTCTCCCTTTGACGGTGATGATGAGAAGCTGCTGCTTAAATTCCGGTTAGCTGCGGCCGGCGCCGGTTGTGTAAATGGCTTCGCACCGCGTCTTTGTTGCAGCGTGGTTAATGCGCGGTAGCGAAGTCGGCGATCAGCTGCGTGGGCCAAAGCTGGTCAGATACCATTGGCCATTGCCGAGCAGGCAGGTATTGCCGTCGAACTTGGCGATACCCTGATAGGAATGGCGGGTGGTGGTGAACCGGCGGCAGGTGGTGCCGTTGACCTGCTCCTCGGCGATGCTGCTGATCACGCCGGCGCTGCCGGAGCTTGAGTTGGCCCAGGGAATGGGGTTTCCGGCAATCCGCGTCACATCGGCGGAGGACACGGCGTTTCGTACAGTCATAGCGTCCGAAGTGTCTTCGTCACTGCGGGCGGAGGGAACGGAACTTGTCGAAACCGTCCTGTCGACATCGGGTGTTGCGGAAAGATCGAGACCGCCGAGGCATCCGGAAAGGCTGGTCGTGGCCAGACACACTGCGGCAATCCCGCTCCATCGGGATAAAACCTTTGTGTCCTCGATCCACTTTGCTATGTCTTGCAATGGCATACCTGTCAGACTGGAAAGAGCGGCTTCAAGGTCCTAAGACGCGACGTGAAAGCTCTGACATTTATTGATCGGCGGGCGGAAACTGCGTCCGCGCCACACCTTACGGCATTGGATGGCAATATGAGCGAGACTGGGTTAACAACTGGTGACTTCACGCAAGAGAATGAGCCCTTTTCCCTTTTTGGCACGTGGCTGAAAGAGGCACAGGCCGCAGAAATCAACGATCCCAATGCCTTGGCACTGGCGACTGTGGATGCCGATGGCCTGCCGGATGTGCGCATGGTGCTGTTGAAGGACTTCGACCAGCGCGGTTTCGTCTTCTACACCAATTTCGAAAGCCAGAAGGGACAGGAAATTCTCGGCAGCATGAAGGCGGCGATGTGTTTTCACTGGAAAACCTTGCGCCGTCAGGTCCGGGTGCGTGGGCCGGTGGAGATTGTCAGCAACGAAGAGGCCGACGAATACTACAAGACGCGGGCACGCGGCAGCCGCATCGGCGCCTGGGCGTCAAAGCAGTCGCGGCCGCTCGAAAGCCGGTTTGCGCTGGAAAAGGCCGTTGCCGAATATACCCTGAAATATGCCATCGGCGAAATCCCGCGCCCCGATCACTGGTCGGGTTTCCGCATCCGGCCAACCTCGATCGAGTTCTGGAAGGACGGCGCTTTTCGCCTGCACGACCGGATCGAGTTCCGTCGCGATGAAGCGGAAGGCAATTGGAACAAGGTGCGGATGTATCCCTGAACGGAGCGCGCCTAGCGTGCGCCCATCAGCTTGAAGGCGATACCCGACGCAAGTGCGCTGACATAGCTGGCCTTCTGAAAATGACCGTTCAGCGAGATGCGCGGCAGGGCGGCAGTGTTCACGATATCGGACAATGTGCCCGGCTGGGTCGTCACAGCGGTGGTGAAGCCAAGGTTGGCGGCCAGCCGGTGATCGCGGGCCGAAACGGCGGTGGCAAAGCCATAGGGATAGGCAAGCGATGTCGGACGGTCCCCGGTGATCTCTTTCACCCTGCGGGCCGAACGGTCCATTTCCGCGCCTGCCGTTTCGTCGTTCAGGCGCGCCATCGAACGATGGCTGATCGTGTGCGCCCCAAGGCTGGCGAGTGGATTATCGACCAATGTCTTGAGGCCGGCCTCGTCCAGCGTCAAAGCGGCGGTAATTTCCAAGGCATCGATGCCGGAGGCTTGCGCTGCCCGGTTCAGCCGGTCGATGGCGGTGGCTTCGTCGATGGAATGAAGCCAGGCCGCAAACCGGTCGAAGGCGGCCTGTTTCTGTTGCATGCCGTCGAGCGCGACGGTTTCGTCACCAGTACCGAAGTCGAAGGTCAGGCTCGATTGCCTCTCGAGAAGGTCGGCGAGTGTCTCCCACCACAGCGTATGGGTGCGGTCGATGAAGCCGCCGGCGACAAAGACAGTGAAGGGAACGCCGTGCCTCACGAAAACCGGGGCGGCGTGATCGAGATTGTTGCGATAACCGTCATCCAGCGTGAAAACGGCAACCGGCTGGGGATCATCCGAGGCAAGATGGGCGGGCAGGGCATCCAGCGCGATGAACCGGTAGCCATCGCGTTTCAATGTTGTGATTGCGATATCCAGAAATTCCGGAGTGATCTCCAGATGCGCGTTCGGATCGAAGCCGCGAGGCTGTTTCGGGCGGACATGGTGGAGTGTGAAGATCGCGCCGCGCCCACGCGCCTGCCGCATTAATCCACTGGAATGCAGCAACCTCGCAACCTTGAGGCCACCGGCAATGGCCGTGCGTTTGACCGCCTGTCGCAGCATGTTTTTCAAGAGTATCCCCCGGCGCAATATCCAGCACGACATTAGCTGCGGCGGCGTTAACACCGGCTGAATGGGAGATTGGCAGGGTGGTTGAAAAATAACGAAGGCGGACCGTTTTCAGATCCGCCTTCGTCTAGTCCCGTAAATGCGTGCTGTTAACGAGCCAGTACGCCGTCGACTTCATCACGCTGGCGGCCGCCAAGGGCTGCGCCGACAGCGGCGACAAAACCGCCGATCAGCAGCGACAGGGCGCCGAACAGAGCAACAGACGCGCTGGTCTTGCGTGCTGTCTCGGCCGCTTGCGTTGCCGCAACCTTGGCATCATCGACGCTTTTCAGAACGCCATCGACACGGGCCTTGGCATCCGCTTCCGACAGGCCGGTCCTGGAGGCGACGAGCTGGTCGAGATAGGTGCGGTCACCAGCTGACATTTCGCCATTTGCAGCGCTGGTGAGAAGAATGCGCGAGACCTGGCCTGCCGTATCGTCGGCAGCGGTACCGGCAGGTGCCGTCGAGGGTGTGGTTGGCCGCAACAGGCTATCGACAAAATACGATGTCGCATTGCTGCCCGCATCTGACGACGCTGCCGCAGCACCCGCCGCTGTTGCACCGGCTGTCACGGTTGCCGTTGCCTGCACGCCGGCGCCGACTGTTGCTGATATGGCCGAACCCAGTGCACCGGCAACGATCAATGTTGCGAGCGCCCAGGCGAGAACGCCGTGTGCCGTGTCGCGGAAGAACACTTCGTCCCGGTTGACGCCGGTCCATTTCGTCCGCAGCCGGCCGGCGATATAGCCGCCAAAACCGGCAGAGGCCCATTGCACGATGATCAGCCAGATCGCCGTGGTGATGGCAAAGGTCGTCAGGGACGCGCCTTGCGATGAAAAGGGGGAGGCCATGCTCAGGCCAATGCCGGAGCCGAGCAGCGACAGAACAACCGTGATTGCCGACGCAGCCACGGCGCCGGCGATAATTGCACCCCAGCTGACGGCAGAATCCGAAGATTCGATGGTGGTACCGGCTGGTACCGTTGAAACCGGGATTGTCATCGCGCCACCTATCGGAAGAAGAGGGCGAGAAGGATGATAATGGGGATCGGAACCCCCAGCAGCCAGAGCAGAATTCCGCGTCCCATGATGTAACTCCCTTGCATGAACGGGCCGCATTTTCAAACAGTTATGCGGCGTGTCCGGTAAACGCAGATAAGGGATTTTGGTTCCGTGCGGAGTGAACGTCGCGCAAGGTGGCGTCAATTGGACAAAAATTGCCGGTCGCCCCGCATGCTGCTGCCCCCGACCTGCCGACGTGTTAAATCTTCGTTTACCACTGCGACAAAAGTCGTGCCGTATAAACGCAATCCGCCGCAAAGTTGCAGCAAAGACACGGCTCTGTTGCAAAATGACGCAAGTTCGCGCCCTCTTCCGGGGCCATCGAATGGGGACCGACATGATGACCTTCCGTTGCCTGATTTTGGCGGTGCTCGCCTTCGCCCTAGGACCCGCGATGGCCTGGGCTGGCAGTGCCGCGATCATTCTCGACGCCCGTACCGGCAAGGTGCTGTCGGCGGAAAATCCCGACACGCTCAATCATCCGGCCTCGTTGACCAAGATGATGTCGCTCTACCTCACCTTCGAGGCGCTGCGCAGCGGCAAGATCAGGTGGGATACGCCGATCAAGGTGTCGAGGAGCGCTGCGGCCAAGCCGCCGATGCGGTTGGGGCTGAAGGCAGGGATGACGCTGACGGTGCGCGAGGCGGTGCTCGGCATGATCGTGCGCTCGGGCAACGACGCCGCTGCCGCCATGGCGGAAAAACTCGGTGGCACGGAAGCCAATTTCGCCAAGGCGATGACGCGGAAGGCGCGTCAACTGGGCATGAGCCGAACCGTCTTCATCAACGCCTCCGGCCTGCCGGCCGGCGCGCAGGTGACGACGGCGCGCGACATGTCGACGCTGGCGATCGCGCTGATGCGCGACTTCCCCCGGGAATACAAACTGTTTGCCACCCAGAGCTTCGTTTTTCGCGGCCGCAAGGTTCGCGGTCACAACAACCTGATGTATCGCTATGATGGCATGGACGGGATCAAGACCGGCTACACCAACGCCTCGGGCTTCAATCTGGTCAGCGCCGTCAGAGATGGCAACCGGCGGGTGGTCGGCGTCGTGCTCGGTGGCCGCACCGCGAAAAGCCGCGACAACAAAATGGCAGCCCTTTTGGATCGCCATCTGCGCAAGGCCTCAAACGCGGGCAACAGCGCGCTGGTGGCTGCGGCTAAGAGCCGTGGCACCGTCGAAGTCGCAGCCCTCGGCGCATCCGATGTCCCGTTGCCCTTTGCCGCGCCCAAACGCCGAGGCGGCGATGCTGTTGCCGCGCTGATCTCGTCGTCGCACGCGACAATCCCGGCCGAGCGTCCGGCTGTCATGGACGAGCTTGAGAATACCGCAGATGTTTTGCCGGCGGGCGCTTGGCAGATCCAGATTTCGGCGGCACCGACGCAGGAGGCGGCACGTGCGCTTTTGGCGCAGGCGCGGTCGGTTGCTGGCCATACGCTGAAATCGGCCTCGCCCTATACGGAGGCTGTCGGGAACGGTGCCGGCACCATCTATCGTGCCCGGTTCGTCGGGTTTGACAGCCGCGACGAGGCCGACGCCGCCTGCGACTGGCTGAAGCAGCACTCCTATGATTGCATGCTGCTGCCGGCCCGCGGCTGAGGGAAGGGTCGTCTCAAGTGAGGTAACGGGCGGTCATAGCCGCCGGGTCTCAAAAAAACGGCTTTTTCGAAAACCAATCAGGCCTGCGTGCCGCCCACCGTCGTGTCGTTCATGCGCAGATGCGGTTGGCCGACGCCGACGGGCACCCATTGGCCGCCCTTGCCGCAATTGCCCACGCCGGTATCGAGCTTCATGTCGTTGCCGATCATTGTGATCCGCTGCATCGCATCCGGCCCGTTGCCGATCAGCATGGCGCCCTTGACCGGCGCGCCGATCTTGCCGTTGTCGATCAGGTAGGCCTCGGTGCAGCCGAAGACGAACTTGCCCGAGGTGATGTCCACCTGGCCGCCGCCGAACGAGACGGCATAGATACCCTTCTTGACTGAAGCGATGATCTCTTCCGGGCTCTTGTCGCCGCCCAGCATATAGGTGTTGGTCATGCGCGGCATCGGGACATGCGCGTAGGATTCACGCCGTCCGTTGCCGGTCGCCTTCATGCCCATCAGCCGGGCGTTCTGGCGGTCCTGCATGTAACCGACCAGCTTGCCGTCGTCGATCAGCACGTTATAGGCGGATGGCGTTCCCTCGTCATCGATGGTGAGCGAGCCGCGGCGGCTCTCGATCGTGCCGTCATCGACGACGGTCACGCCCTTGGCCGCAACCTGTTGACCCAGCAGCCCGGCAAAGGCCGACGTCTTCTTGCGATTGAAATCGCCTTCCAGCCCGTGGCCGACCGCCTCATGCAGCATGACGCCCGGCCAGCCGGAGGACAAAACCACGTCCATGGTGCCGGCAGGAGCATCGATGGCATCGAGATTGACCAATGCCTGACGGAGGGCTTCGTCGGCACCGCGCTGCCAGTTGTCGACGGCGACGAAATCGCCAAAGCCGCGACGGCCGCCGGCGCCGTAGGAGCCGGCTTCCTGCCGGTCGCCTTCGCCGACGACGACGGAAATGTTGAGACGGGTCATCGGCCGGATATCGTGCATGCGCTCGCCATCGGCCCGCAGGATGTCGATCACCTGCCAGCTGGCGGCAATCGAGGCCGTCACTTGGCGGACCTTCGGGTCCTTGGCGCGCAGATAGGCGTCGATCTCCTGCAGCAGCGCCACCTTGGCCTCGAAGCTCGGTTCGCCGATCGGGTTCTCGTCGCCATAAAGCTTCTTGTTGGTGCGCTGTGGGGCGGCGGCATAGGTGCCGGAATAGCCGCGCGTGACGGCGCCGACCGCATCGGCCGCCCGCTTCAGGGCCGAAAGTGAAAGATCGCCCGCATGGGCATAACCGACCGCTTCGCCGGCCACGGCCCGCAGCCCAAAGCCCTGGTCGGTGTTGAAGCTGCCGCCCTTCAGGCGGCCATTGTCGAAGGACAGCGATTCCGACTGGCTGTGTTCGATGAACAGTTCCCCATCATCGGCGCCCGCCAATGTCTGCGCCAAAACCTCGCGGATGGCAGCCTCGTCGCTGTCGAACAGTTTGATGAGATCGGTGTTCATGGGCGAAGCTCCGGAATGTGTCTGTTCATTCTCATGTAGAGACGCGTCACTATGGCCGCAAGTTTTGAGTTTGCGGTCTGGTTGTTATTATTGACAAGCCGGTTCTGGAGGTTATGTTACATGTAACGAATAGGAGCTGACGCAGATGGCAAAGGCTTTGAACGAGCGTGTTCAACAGCGAAGGGACGCCATGCGGGCGGCCGGTCTTCGCCCGTTGCAGATTTGGGTGCCGGATTCGCGAAAGGCAGGTTTTGCAGTTGAATGCCGACGCCAATCCTTGATCATTGCGCTGGCCGAGGCCGCAGATGACGACCTGGCGGGCTTCATGGATTCCGCTTTTGCCGATCTCAGTGAGGTCTATGAATGAAGCGAGGCGATCTTGTGACCATCGCTTTGCCAGGGGATTTCGGCAAACCCCGGCCCGCGCTGATCATTCAGTCCGACCTTTTCGATCAGGCGCCCACCGTTACCGTATTGCTCATTTCAGGGACACTTCAGGATACGCCGCTTTTGCGCATAACCGTCGAGCCCGACGATGAAAACGGCTTGCGCAAGCCGTCGCAGATTATGCTGGACAAGGTCATGACGATGCGCCGGGATAAAGTCGGTGCGCCATTCGGCAAGCTCAATGCTGAAACGATGGTTTCGGTAAACCGTTTGCTGGCCGTATTCCTTGGGTTTGCGTAATGCCTTACGGCAGCGCGTCGTAGCCTTCGCCAAAGCCCTTCAGGTCGACCGGAATGCCGATACCTTCTTCCGGAGACTGGAAGACGATGAAGGTTGCCTGTGCGCCGGACCGGAAGGTTTTCAGCAGTTCGTCTTCCAGAACGACTTCGGCATAGCAGCCGTCGGAGAAGCAGCGGACGAAATAGGCGCGGCCGATATCCTTGCCATCGACGTTGAGGCCAAGGCCGTTCGGCAGAAGCACGCCGAGCGGGGCCAGAACGCGGAGAATCTTCGCTTTACGGTCCGCCGTCTTCAGAACGACGACCGAGAGTCCGACCTCAGGCCGGTCTTCGGCAATGACGTTCTGCATCAGAGCGCATTGCTCTGCAGTGGCGCCCGCCGGCTGGTCGCAGACGATCGACCATGCGCCGTGGTTGGATTTCACGGTGCCGGGTGTACCTGGCTGTTGTGCTCCGGGCTGTTGGGCCGCTGCCGTATAGGAAAGGAGAGTGGCAGCAAGTCCGAACGCCGCGATCGGCAGCCGGGAAAGGAGGGACAGGCCCATGTAAACCTCAAACTTAAGAATCAGTCTGGCTATTCTTGAAGCGCGTAGCCGCAAATGAAAAGCCCCGTGCGGTACATTCCAGCCCGGTGTGGCGGAAATGGGGCTCCTGAACAGGCCTAAAACGGCAAGCAGGCGTCAATCCGCACTGTAAGACAGCGCCGATGGAGTGCCGGGCTCGCTTCATATATGGTATAGGGGCGGGGAGAGTGGCGTGAAATACCGGTTAACCAGCGCCGCTTTTCGCGCTGCCGGTATCCGTAAGGCCCGCAGGGCCTTAACAGTTTGTGTGAAAAGCGTCGTTTGCGCAAAATGCCGCATGGGCTTGAATGGACAGATGTTGCGGCGTTCATCAAACTGTGGTTTGAAGCGCTTCAGTATGGCTAAGGATTCTGCGTTACGGTTTGATCCTGATCAAGCGCCCAGGGAGACACTATAGTGAAAAACAAGGCTTTTGCAGTTTTGGCATCGACTGCCTGTCTGCTCTTTGCTTCGAATGCTTTGGCTGACAAGCCGGTCGCATGGCAGACCAACTTTCAGACGGCAGCAACCGGAATCATGGAAGAAATTACATGGTTCGAGCATTACACGCTCTGGTTCATCATTCCGATCACGCTTTTTGTCCTGGCGCTGCTGATGTGGATCGTGTTCCGGTACCGCGAAAGCAAGAACCCGGTCCCGTCCAAGACCAGCCATAACACGGCAATTGAAATCGTCTGGACGTTGGGCCCGGTCGTCGTCCTCTTGTTCCTGGCGATTCCGTCCTTCCAGCTCCTGACCGCGCAGCTGACGCCGCCGGAAAATCCGGACATCACGCTGAAGGCGACAGGCAATCAGTGGTACTGGTCCTACGAATATGAAGTCGGCGAAACGCCGCTCTCCTTCGACAGCCTGATGATGAAGGAAGAGGACCGCGCCTCGCTCGGCAAGGAAGACAAGCACGAGTATCCGCGGCTTCTCGCCGTCGATAACGAAGTCGTCGTTCCTGTTGGCAAGACTGTCCGCGTTCTGGTGACTGCAGCCGACGTGATTCACGCCTTCGCCATGCCTGCCTTTGGCGTGAAGATCGATGCGGTTCCTGGCCGTCTCAACGAAACGTGGTTCAAGGCTGAGCGCGAAGGTCTCTACTACGGCCAGTGTTCCGAGCTCTGCGGCAAGGACCATGCCTATATGCCGATCGCCATCCGTGTCGTCAGCGAAGACAAGTACAACACTTGGCTTGCTGCTGCTGCCACCAATGTTGGTGATGCGAACAAGGCGCTCATGGCTTCCATCGACGGCGCGGCTAAGACCGTAGACGTCGCTGAAAACGCCGCACAGTAATTCGCCCGAAAAGTATTTCGAAGGGGGACAGGCCGATGGCCGGAACTACCACTACCCACGATCACCTTCATGATCACGCGCATGACCATGCGCACGATGACCATGATCACGCCCACAAGCCGCTGAGCTTTTTTCAGCGCTGGTTTCTCTCGACCAACCACAAGGACATCGGCACGCTGTACCTGATCTTCGCGATTTTCGCGGGTATCGTCGGCGGCACCCTGTCGGTCTTCATGCGCGCCGAGCTGCAGGAGCCGGGCATCCAGATCTTCCACGGTCTGGCGTCCATGGTTTACGGCTTCGAGGGCGATGCTGCCATCGATGGCGGCAAGCAGATGTTCAACGTCTTCACGACTGCCCATGCTTTGATCATGATCTTCTTCATGGTCATGCCGGCGCTGATCGGCGGCTTTGCCAACTGGATGGTTCCGATCATGATCGGTGCGCCGGACATGGCGTTCCCGCGCATGAACAACATCTCCTTCTGGCTGATCATCCCGGCCTTCCTGCTCGTGCTTCTGTCGATGTTCGTCGAAGGCCCGGCCGGTGGTTATGGCTCCGGGGGTGGCTGGACGATCTATCCGCCTCTGTCGACGGCCGGAACACCAGGGCCTTCCATGGATCTCGTGATCCTTGGCCTCCACATTGCCGGTGCCTCGTCGATCCTCGGTGCGATCAACTTCATCACCACGATCCTCAACATGCGCGCTCCCGGCATGACGCTGCACAAGATGCCGCTGTTTGCCTGGTCGGTGCTGATCACTGCGTTCCTGTTGCTTCTCTCGCTGCCGGTTCTGGCAGGCGGCATCACCATGCTGCTCACCGACCGCAACTTCGGCACGTCCTTCTTCGCGCCTGAAGGCGGCGGCGACCCGATCCTGTTCCAGCACCTGTTCTGGTTCTTCGGTCACCCGGAAGTGTACATCCTGATCCTGCCCGGCTTCGGCATCGTCAGCCACATCGTCTCGACCTTCTCGCGCAAGCCGATCTTCGGTTACCTCGGCATGGCCTATGCCATGGTCGCCATCGGCGCCGTCGGCTTCATCGTCTGGGCGCACCACATGTACACCGTCGGCATGTCGCTCGACACGCAGCGCTACTTCGTCTTCGCGACGATGGTCATCGCGGTTCCGACCGGCGTGAAGATCTTCTCCTGGATCGCGACGATGTGGGGCGGTTCGATCCGCTTCACCACGCCGATGGTCTGGGCGATCGGCTTCATCTTCCTGTTCACCGTGGGCGGCGTCACCGGCGTTCAGCTCGCGAATGCCGGCCTCGACCGTTCGCTGCACGATACCTATTACGTGGTTGCCCACTTCCACTACGTTCTGTCGCTCGGTGCCGTGTTCGCGATCTTCGCCGGCTGGTACTACTGGTTCCCGAAGATGACCGGCTACATGTATTCGGAACTCATCGGCAAGCTGCATTTCTGGGTCATGTTCATCGGCGTGAACCTGGTGTTCTTCCCGCAGCACTTCCTCGGCCTTGCCGGCATGCCGCGCCGTTACATCGACTATCCGGATGCCTATGCCGGCTGGAACGCCGTATCGTCCTACGGTTCGTACATCTCGGCCTTCGCCGTGCTGATCTTCCTGTTCGGCGTCTTTGAAGCCTTCTCCAAGAAGCGCGTTGCCGGCGACAACCCATGGGGCGAGGGTGCAAACACGCTCGAATGGCAGCTGACTTCGCCGCCGCCGTTCCACCAGTGGGAACAGCTGCCGCGCATCAAGTAAGCGCCGCATGCAATCCGAAGCCGCCGGAAACGGCGGCTTCGTTCAGCGCAGGGTCGAAGCCACTCGAAACAGCGGCTTCTCTCAAGGCCGGGAACGCCCGGCAACACGGCGCCATGGATGCGCCGGACAAATCCAAGGACTGGACATGCAGGTTATCGACAATCACGAAGCGATCGGCACGGAAGGCGGCGTTCGTCTCTCCGAAGCCTCTGCGCGCGATTACTTCGAGCTGCTGAAGCCGCGCGTCATGTCGCTGGTGGTGTTTACGGGCCTCGCTGGCATGGTGATGGCACCCGGGCACATCAATCCATTCATCGGTTTCATTGCGATACTCTGTATCGCCGTGGGTGCTGGAGCCTCCGGTGCCCTCAACATGTGGTACGACGCGGATATCGACGCCATCATGACCCGTACGGCCAAGCGTCCGATCCCGGCTGGCAAGATCATGCCGAACGAGGCGCTGTCTTTCGGCCTGACGCTGTCGGCGTTCTCCGTCTGCATTCTCGGCATCGTCGTCAACTGGCTGTCGGCCGGTCTGCTTGCGTTTACGATCTTCTTCTACGTGGTGATCTACACGATGTGGCTGAAGCGCTCGACGCCGCAGAATATCGTCATCGGCGGTGCTGCCGGTGCCTTCCCGCCAATGATCGGCTGGGCCTGCGTCACCAACGGCATCGCCATCGAGAGCATCGTCCTCTTCCTCATCACGTTCCTCTGGACGCCGGCCCATTTCTGGGCGCTGGCCCTGTTCAAGATGCGCGATTACGGTGCCGTCGGCGTGCCGATGCTGCCGAACGTTTCGGGCGAGGCAACCACCAAGACGCAGATCGTCATCTACGCCGTTTTGACGGCCATCATCGGCGTCGTGCCGACCATCCTCGGTTTTTCGAGCATCGGTTACGGCGTTTTCGCTGCCGCCCTTGGTCTGGGTTTCATCTGGTACTCGATCGGCGTGCACCGCATGCCGGAGGGTGACGAGAAGATGGTCCCGGCCAAGAAGCTGTTTGCATTTTCGATCCTCTATCTCTTCGCGATCTTCTCCGCGCTGATGGTCGATCACCTGATTACCACACTGTGGCTTACTGCAGGAAAGGTTGCCTGATGGAACTCGTGACACTCACGGACGCCCAGAAGAAGTCGCGCCGCGGCCGCAATATCGCGCTCGGTATCGTGCTCTTCGGCCTCGTTGCCATTTTCTATGTCGTCACGCTGATCAAGTTCAGCAACGGCATGGTTCAGTAAGGAACGATCATGGCACCGATCAAAACCCCAGGGCAGAGGAAGGAACGGGCAAACGGCGTTATCGTCGGTTCCTGCATCGCCTTCGTCGTCGGCATGACAGGCATGGCCTATGCCGCCGTGCCGCTCTACGACATGTTCTGCAGGGTGACCGGCTATAACGGTACGACCAAACGCGTCGAACAGGCCTCCGACGTCGTCCTCGACAAGAAGATCAAGGTGACGTTCGATGCCAACATCGCATCTGACTTGCCCTGGAGCTTTAAGCCGGTGCAGCGCGAGATCGAACTGAAGATCGGCGAAACCGTGCAGATCGAGTTCGAGGCAACCAATATGGCGAAAAAGGCGACGACCGGTCAGGCGGTCTTCAACGTGACGCCAATGGCGGCCGGGGCCTATTTCAACAAGGTCGAGTGCTTCTGCTTCACCGAGACGACGCTGCAGCCGGGCGAAGACCTGAAGATGCCGGTGGTGTTCTTCGTCGATCCGGAAATCGTCAAGGCGGTTGAGACCAAGGGGATCAACACGCTGACGCTGTCCTACACGTTCTACGCACGCGAGCCGTCAAAGCCGGTTGCGGCGCTGACGGTAAAGCCCGGCGAAACTGACAACAAACTTTGACAGATCACAGTTTTCGGCTATGCCGGAAATGACGACATGAGAAAGACTTTTCGGGGATAGTCCACATGGCCGATGCGCACCAGAAAAACCACGACTACCACATCATCGATCCGAGCCCTTGGCCGCTGATCGCCTCGATCGGCGCCTTCGTCATGGCCTTCGGCGGTGTCGGCTATATGCGATACCTGTCGGGCGGCACGCTGCACCTGTTCGGTCTCGACTGGGCGCATCCGTGGTTCTTCTTCATCGGTCTCGCCGTCGTGCTCTACACGATGTACGGCTGGTGGTCGGACACCATCAAGGAAGCGCACGAGGGCCACCACACCCGCGTCGTGTCGCTGCACCTGCGCTACGGCATGATCATGTTCATTGCTTCGGAAGTGATGTTCTTCGTTGCCTGGTTCTGGGCCTATTTCGATGCCAGCCTGTTCCCGGGCGAAGCCATCCAGGCAACGCGCTCGGTCTTTACCGGCGGTGTATGGCCGCCGAAGGGCATCGAGGTTCTCGATCCCTGGCACCTGCCGCTGTACAACACCGTCATCCTGCTGCTGTCCGGCACCACGGTCACCTGGGCGCACCATGCCCTGCTGCACGGCGACCGCAAGGGCCTGATCAACGGCCTGACGCTGACCGTGCTGCTCGGCATCCTGTTCTCGGGCGTTCAGGCCTACGAATATGTCCACGCTCCGTTCGCCTTCAAGGATTCGATCTACGGCGCGACCTTCTTCATGGCCACCGGCTTCCATGGCTTCCACGTCTTGGTCGGCACGATCTTCCTGGGCATCTGCCTGATCCGCTCGCTGAAGGGCGACTTTACCCCGAAGCAGCATTTCGGCTTCGAAGCCGCCGCCTGGTACTGGCATTTCGTCGATGTGGTCTGGCTGTTCCTGTTCTTCTCGATCTACATCTGGGGCGGCTGGGGTGCTCCGATCGCTCATATGTGATCGACCAACCGCGAGACTTCCGAACGGCCGCAGCGATGCGGCCGTTTCTGTTTCAGCTCTCATGCTTAGATTGACGATGTGTATCTATTCGGATACAAATGGTCATGCTCGTATTTGAAACAACCGATGTTTTCAGGGATTGGCTGTTTTCGCTGCGGGACCAGCGGGCGAAAGCTAGAATTCTTGTGCGGATCCGGTCCGCCGAGTTCGGCAATCTTGGGGACTGCTCGCCGGTCGGCGAGGGTGTCTTGGAAATGCGGATCCATTACGGACCCGGTTACCGTCTCTATTTCAAGCGTACCGGTGAGGTTGTTTATCTGCTTTTGATCGGGGGCGACAAATCCGGTCAGAAGCGGGATATCGCGGCCGCCTTGAAGATGGCGAAACATCTTCGGAAGGATCAATCATGACAACCATCGCAAGATTCGACGCATCCGAATTTCTGGACGACGACGAGCTTGTCGCAGAATATTTGACCGCTGCCATGGAGGACGAAAATCCTGATGTCTTCATCGCGGCACTCGGAGACGTGGCCAAAGCGCGGGGAATGACAGAGATTGCCAAGGCCTCGGGGCTGGGTCGCGAGAGCCTCTATAAATCTCTCCGGGGCGGATCCAAGGCCCGTTTTGAAACGCTTCACAAGATCGTCAATACACTCGGGTTGAAACTGACGATCGTAGCGGATCGCTCTGCTTCTTGAGGAGGCGGTCATTCCCTTGCAAAAGGCGTCTTTGTCGCAGGCTTTGCCATTGGACGACGAGCAGAACCGGCGTTACGTAGTCGGTTGAATATCCCGCGCCACGTACTGGCGAACAGTTTGGAAAGTCCGAATGAACGAAGACAGCGCACATTTCCCGCCGGTCGAGCCGGTCAAGGCCGGGATCAGGGGGCTTTGCCCCCGATGCGGCGAGGGCAAGCTGTTTGACGGCTTCCTGACGATGAAGCCGGCCTGCGCGAGTTGCGGCCTGGATTATTCATTTGCCGATGCCGGCGACGGGCCGGTCGTCTTCGTCATCCTGATCGTCGGCTTCGTCGTCGTCGGGGCAGCACTCTGGATGGAGGTCAATATCAATCCGCCGCTCTGGGTGCATTTCCTGCTGTGGATACCGCTCGCCATCGTCTTCAGCCTGGTCCTCATGCGTATGCTCAAGGGCATCCTGATCACGCTGCAATTCCGCAACAATGCACACCAGGGCGAAATCGATCGTGGCTGATACTGTCTCTGACAAGAAGAGCGGCGGGCTTGCCCGCCGCATCATTGGCATCGTTGTGGTTCTGGTGGCGCTGGTGATCCTGCTGGCGCTCGGCACATGGCAGATGGAGCGGCTTGCCTGGAAAGAGGGGCTTCTGGCGTCGATTGCCGAGCGCCGCGCGGCACCTCCGGCCGATCTTGCTGATATCGAGGCTTTGGCCAAGGCCGGCGAGGATGTCGATTACCGTACCGTGCGCGTCACCGGCACCTATCTCAACAACAAGGAACGGCATTTCTTCGCCACATACGGCGGCCGCACCGGTTATTACGTCTACACGCCGCTGCAACGAACAGATGGCCAGATCGTTCTCGTCAATCGCGGTTTTGTCACTTTCGAGGCCAAAGAGCCGGAAATGCGCAAGCAGGGCCAGTTGACCGGCGAGCAGACCGTGACCGGGCTTTCCCGCGCCAAGTTGCTCGAAAAACCGTCCTGGGCGGTGCCCGACAATGATGTCGCCAAGAACATCTTCTACTGGAAGGACCTCGACGTCATGGCCTCAAGCGTCGGTCTCGACCCGGCCAAGGTCGTGCCGTTCTTCATCGATGCAGACGCAGCGCCGCACGAGGGCGGCATGCCGATCGGCGGCGTCACCCAGTTCGACCTGCCCAACAGCCATCTGCAATATGCGCTGACCTGGTATGGGCTGGCGGGAGCACTGGTCGTCATCAGCGGGATTTTCATCTTCCGGCGGAAGACATAAGCTCGGCACAGTATCGCCGCCGGAGAGAATCGAATGGCCATTCTTGCAAACATCCTGATCGCCTTGACGGCGCTCCTGCATGCCGGCTTTCTCGTGCTTGAAATGTTTCTCTGGACCGGCCCGCAGGGGCGCAAGGTCTTCCGGATGACGGCGGAGCAGGCGGAGGCGACCAGGGTTCTTGCGGCCAATCAGGGGCTCTATAACGGCTTTCTCGCGGCCGGCCTTGTCTGGTCGCTGATCGCTTCGCCGCCCGAATTTGCCATGCGGTTGAAGCTGTTCTTCCTTGTGTGCGTGATCGTTGCCGCTATATATGGCGCATGGTCGGTCAAGCCGCGCATCCTGCTTGTGCAGGGCGGGCCGGCAATTCTCGCCCTCGTTTTCACCTTACTGGCATTCTGATCAATGGCGACGTCCCCTCCAGCAAAGACACCGATCACCCTGCGCCTCTGCGGCCCGCGCGGCTTTTGTGCCGGCGTTGACCGGGCGATCCAGATCGTCGTTCTGGCGCTGAAGGAATACGGCGCGCCGGTCTATGTCCGCCACGAGATCGTTCACAACCGCTACGTCGTCGAGGGGCTTGAAGCCAAGGGCGCAATCTTCGTCGAGGAACTCGACGAGATCCCGCCGGAGCATCGCAAGCAGCCGGTGGTGTTTTCCGCCCATGGCGTGCCTAAGTCCGTGCCTGCCGACGCGACGGAGCGCAATCTCTTTTACCTTGACGCCACATGCCCGCTGGTTTCCAAGGTCCACAAGCAGGCCATGCGCCACCAGAAGCTCGGCCGTCATGTCGTGCTGATCGGCCATGCCGGACACCCGGAAGTCATCGGCACGATGGGGCAACTGCCGGAAGGCGCCGTGTCGCTGGTCGAGACGGTCGAGGACGCCGAAATCTATATGCCGCCGGATACGGAAAACCTCGGCTTCGTCACCCAGACGACGCTGTCGGTCGATGACACCGCCGGCGTCATCAAGCGGCTGCATGAACGCTTTCCCAATCTTACGGCACCTGCCGCCGATTCGATCTGCTATGCCACGACCAATCGCCAGGAAGCCGTGAAACAGGCGGCTCCCGGCTGCGACCATTTCATCATCGTCGGCGCACCGAATTCGTCGAACTCCAAGCGCCTGGTCGAAGTGGCGCTGCGGGCCGGTGCGAAAAAATCGGTGCTTGTCCAGCGCGCGTCGGAAATCGACTGGGATGATTTCGCCGATATCTCTACAGTCGGCCTGTCGGCGGGCGCGTCGGCACCGGAGGTCATCGTCAACGAGATCATCGAGGCTTTTCGCGCGCGCTACGATGCGGCGGTCGAGCTTGCCGATACGGTCGAGGAAACCGAAAACTTCCTCGTCAACCGCGAGCTTCGCCACGTGCCTTTGACGGTGCAGGACATGGCGTTCGTGAATGGGGAGTAGCGGTTTCACTGTTCTCGTTCTGCCCAGGGTAACGCCCTCTGTCCCTCCGGGACATCTCCCCCCCCAAGGGGGGAGATTGACCGCAAGCTTTTGCCAGCCTTACCGGAAAACCTGTAAGGAAAAAGAATGATCTCCCCCTTGAGGGGGAGATGTCACGATAGTGACAGAGGGGGGCAGGCCTCCTCGACCTCAGACCATCCGCCTCCGCTCAAAACACGAGATCCGACCTTGGCAGTTTACACCGACATCACCGAAGACGATCTCAATGGCTTCCTGAAGCAGTACGACGTCGGCACCCTGACATCGTACAAGGGCATCGCCGAAGGTGTCGAAAACACCAATTTCCTGCTGCACACCACCAAGGGGTCCTACATCCTGACGCTCTACGAAAAGCGGGTGGACCAGAACGACCTGCCGTTCTTCCTCGGGTTGATGCACCATCTTGCCGGCAAGGGGCTGTCCTGCCCGCTGCCTCTGCCGCGCGCCGATGGCCAACTGCTCGGCCATCTGTCCGGCCGTCCGGCTGCCGTCATCTCGTTCCTGGAGGGCATGTGGTTGCGCAAGCCCGATGCCAACCATTGCCGCGAAGTCGGCAAGGCCTTGGCGGCCATGCATGTGGCGGGCGAGGATTTCGAGATCAGCCGTCCCAACGCACTGTCGGTCGGCGGCTGGCGCCCGCTCTGGAACAATTCGCGCGACCGCGCCGATGAAGTGCAGCCGGGGCTGCAGACCGAGATTGCCAATGAGCTGGATTTCCTCGAAGCCAACTGGCCGAAGGATTTGCCGGAAGGCGTCATCCATGCCGATTTGTTTCCCGACAACGTCTTCTTCCTTGGCGACGGGCTGTCCGGCCTGATCGACTTCTATTTCGCCTGCAACGATCTGCTGGCCTATGATGTCTCCGTCTGCCTGAATGCCTGGTGCTTCGAAAAGGACGGCGCCTATAACATCACCAAGGGCATGGCGCTACTGGCAGGCTACCAGAGCGTGCGGCCGCTGACGGCGGCCGAGATTGAAGCCCTGCCGCTGCTTGCCCGCGGATCTGCCCTGCGGTTCTTCCTGACCCGGCTCTACGACTGGCTGATGACGCCCGCCGGCGCTCTCGTGGTCAAGAAAGACCCGCTTGAATACCTGAAGAAGCTGCAATTCCACCGTTCCATCGCAACTGCTGCCGAATACGGCCTGACCCAAGAGACAATGCCCGCATGAAACATGTCGATATCTTCACCGATGGCGCCTGCTCCGGAAATCCGGGTCCGGGCGGCTGGGGCGCTGTGCTGCGCTATGGCGAAACAGAAAAGGACCTGTGCGGCGGCGAAGCGGAAACCACCAACAACCGCATGGAACTGCTGGCGGCAATTTCTGCGCTCACCAGCCTGAAGAGCCAGTGCGAGGTCGATCTCTACACTGACTCGAAATACGTCATGGACGGCATCGGCAAGTGGATCCATGGCTGGAAGAAGAACGGCTGGAAGACCGCCGACAAAAAGCCGGTGAAAAACGGCGAACTCTGGCAGGCGCTCGACGCCGCCAACCAGAGCCACAAGGTCACCTGGCACTGGGTCAAGGGCCATGCCGGCCACCCGGAAAACGAACGCGCCGACGAACTCGCGCGCAAGGGCATGGAGCCGTTCAAGAAGAAGCGTTGATCTTCAGCAGGCCGCTGACAAAGTCATTTTCGCGGCATTTTTCAGGTTGCTTGGAACTGTGCGACAGCCAAAACCCCCGTCATCCCTGTGCTCGTCACAGGGATCCAGTCAAGTCCTTGAGCTGAAAGAGTCTTTTGACCCGACGGACGTCGGGTCGCTGAATTCCCGCCACAAGGGCGAGGATGACGGTGAGGGGGATGCAGATCTTGCCAGATAATCATTTCAGGCTTTGTCTGCAGCCTGTTAGAGCCGCGTTGTTCGTGCAAGACTCTATCGTCCGTCGGTGAATTCTACGAGATCCCAGAGGTTTCCATAGAGGTCTTCGAATACCGCGACGATGCCGTAAGGGGCCTCTTTCGGATCGCGGGTAAAGCGGATACCGGTCGCGGCCATCTTCGCATGATCGCGCCAGAAATCATCGGTCTGCAGGAACAGGAAGACCCGGCCGCCGGCCTGGTTGCCGATGAACGTTTTCTGATGCTCGGACGAAGCACTTGCCAAGAGCAGGGACGTGCTGCCTTCACCGGGAGGCCTGACGACCACCCAGCGCTTGTCCTGCTCCGGCTGATAGCTGTCCTCGACCAGCACGAAACCCAGCTTGTTGATGTAGAAATCGATCGCCTCGTCATAGTCGGCAACGACGAGGGCGATCAGTGCGATGCTCTGGTTCATGAAACCTCTGCGGATTATTTTACGGTGCAAACGCCGTTGGCGCCGCCCTTGCCGGTATAGCTGACATCGGCCGATCCATCGGGGTTGATACTGAGCGAAATGGTCACGCCGCTGCCCTTGGCCTCATAATAGTTCTCGTTGAAAACCTTGAGCTTGCCTTCCTTGCCATTGATGTAGATCGGCCCGCCCTGATCGGCGTGAACCTCGATCTTGCCCGGGCACGTGACATTGACCAGCGGAATCTTGGCCGTCGCCTGTCCGGCGAGCGTCAAGCCGGCAGCAGCGGCGACAATACCCAGAAACGTCTTCATCGTGATCTCCCGAATGCTTGATCGAATGCAGAAAATGGAGCCGCAAGTTGCGGCACTCCCAGCCTGACAGGATGCCCGTTCAAGTCAAGGTGTCGATGGGTCTCGCTCATGAAACACTTAGCTTTTGCGCTAAGTGTTTAGCCGTGATACTTAGCTCTATGGATCAGTATTCAGAACGGCTCAACGGCATTTTTCAGGCGCTTGCGGATCCCACCCGCCGCGCGGTCCTGGCGCGGCTGGGTCGCGGGCCAGCCAGCATCAGCGACCTCGCAAAACCGTTCGGCATGGCCCTGCCGTCGTTCATGAAACACATTCATTTTCTCGAAGGCAGCGGTTTGATCCAGACCCGCAAGCAGGGCCGGGTCCGGACCTGCGTCCTCGAACAGCAGCAGTTTTCTGCGGTCGATGCCTGGCTGTCAGCACAGCGCTCGCTCTGGGAAGGCCGCACCGACAGGCTGGAAAAATTTGTTACCCAGGCGCAGGCACAAGGAGATTGACAATGACCACAGCACCCAATCCCGAACTCGACCTGACGATTTCCCGGATCATCAAGGCACCGCGAGCGCTGGTCTGGAGCGCCTGGACCGATCCGTCGCGCTTCGAGCAATGGTGGATACCGGAACCGGCCAGATGCAGGGTCATTGCGATGGAGTTGCGCCCAGGCGGCGCCTTTACAACGCAGATGAGCGAAAACGGCGGCGCGTTCCAGCCGCATCTCTCCGCCTGCTTCCTTGCTGTCGAGGAGAGCGAAAAGATCGCCTTCACCAATGCCTTGACCGGTGGCTGGCGGCCGGCCGAACAGCCGTTCATGACGGCGATCATCAGCTTGCGGGATCATCCGCAGGGCACCGACTATCACGCCCATGTCATGCACAAGAGCAATGCCGACCGGAACATGCACGAGGAGGCGGGCTTCTTCGACGGCTGGGGCACGGTCATCGGGCAGCTTGCAAAGCTGGTGGAACAGCGCGTGCAATAGGCACTGGCCGCGGTCTGCACGAGAGCCTGCATGCCTTGCATGCAGGCTGCCTATGGCGCCCCGCGATAGTAAAACCGTCGCGGAGCGCAAGCTCAGGCCTTAGCTGCGCTGTGCCAGAGCGGCTGAGATCAGATCGAGATTGTGGCTGAACATTTTCAGGTAGGTCGGGGCCGGACCGTCGGCTGGCGACAGGGATTCGACGAAAAGTTCACCGCCAGGGGCTGCGCCCGTTGCCTGTGCGATCTGCTTGACCAGACGTGAATCGTTCGAGTTCTCGAAGAAATAGGCCTTGACCTTCTCTGCCTTGATCTGGTCGATCAGCTTGGCGACATCGGCGGCAGACGCTTCCGTTTCGGTCGAAAGGCCGATAGGTGCCAGGAATGTCACTCCGTATTCAGCGCCGAAATACCCGAAGGCATCGTGGCTGGTCAGGATTTTTCGGTCCGACTGTGCAACATCGTCCAGTTTCCGGTGTGCTTCGACGTTCAGCGCCTTCAGTTTTGCGGTATAGCGCTCCGCATTGGCCTTGAAATGCGCTGCAGAGGTCGGATCAGCGGTTTCCAGTGCTTTTTCGATGTTCGCGACCCAAATCTCGACATTGACCGGGCTGTTCCAGACGTGCGGATCGGTCAGCATCTGGCCGTCCTCCTCCATTGTTCTTGTCTTGATGCCATCGGAGACGACGACGGGCTTGCCGGCATACCCGGATGCCGTAATCAGCCGTTCCATCCAGCCCTCCAACCCTTCGCCGCTGACGAACACGAGATCCGCAGTCTTGAGGGTTTTCGCGTCTGTCGGCGAGGGCTCGAACTCATGCGGGTCGCCATTGGGGCCAACGAGGCTTTTGACCTCGACGGACTGGCCGCCGATCTCGTGTACGACGTCGGCAAGGACCGAGAACGAGGCGACGATCTTCAGTGTCTTGGCGGAGGCGGGAGCTGCCAGGCAGGCGGCAGCCAGGCCGAGGGCGAGAATCAGGGAATGCCGTTTCATGGGGTTTCCTTCAGTGCTTGAGGTGGAGGCGGGGGAAAAGGCGCATGATCGCGCCTGAGGGCGCAAGGATCAGCGAAAGGCAATAAAGAGCGCTTGCTGTCACGATGATAGTCGGCCCGGAAGCAAGGCCGTAGTGGAAGGAGATCAACAGGCCGGCAAAGCCGGAAGCCACGGCAGAGAGGGTGGCAACGGCCAGCATGGCGGGAAGGGTTGTGACCCACAGCTTGGCGATGGAAGCCGGCAGCATCATCAGGCCGACCGCCATCAGCGTGCCGAGAGACTGAAACCCGGCGACGAGATTAAGGACCACCAGCAGCAGAAACAGAAAATGGTACAGCATGCCCCGTGCGCCGACGGCGCGCAGGAAACCGGGATCAAGGCATTCGGCGATCAGCGGACGGTAGATCAGCGCCAGTGTCGCAAGCGTTGCGGCCGAAATGCCGGCGATGAGGTAAAGCGCGGCCGGATCGATGGCGAGAATGGTACCGAACAGAACATGCAGGAGATCGATGTTGGACCCCTTCAGCGAGACGATGAGGACGCCCAGCGCCAGAGAGGTCAGGTAGAAGCTGGCGAAGCTTGCATCCTCCTCCAGCACGGTCGTGCGGCTGACGAGGCCGGAGAGCAGCGCGACGGCGAGGCCGGCAACGAGTCCGCCCAGTCCCATGGCAGGCAGCGACAGCCCACCGGCCGCAAGGAATCCGAGAGCGGCGCCCGGCAGCACGGCGTGGCTCATGGCGTCACCGACGAGGCTCATGCGCCGCAGCATCAGCAATACGCCGACTGGACCGGAGCCAAGCCCCAGTGCGAGGCAAGCGACCAGCGCCCGGCGCATGAAGCCGTAGTCGGCAAATGGCGCGATCAGCAGGTCGTGCAGGGTCATGCGGCACCTCTGTCCTGACCGCTGCAAACCACAGCACTGTCCAACCAGTTTTCCGCCATGGTGCGGGCCTTCAGAAGGTGTGCCGCAGTCAGGCTCGATCCGGTATCGCCCCAGGCGATCAGTTCGCGCGCCATCAAAAGCGTACGCGGGAAATGCGATTTCACCTGCTCGAAGTCATGGAGCACGGCGATGATCGTGCGTCCGTCGCCGTGCCATCGGCGGATGATCGCAAGCAAATCCGCCGTGGTGCGCGCGTCGATCGCGTTGAAGGGTTCATCGAGCAGGATCACCCGGGCATCCTGAAGCAGCAGGCGGGCGAACAGCACCCGCTGGAACTGCCCGGCAGAAAGCGAGCCGATAGGGCGCCGTTCAAAGCCGGCCAGTCCAACGGCCGACAGGGCTTGACGCGCCTCGTCTGCAATCGCAGCGGTAATGCCACGGAAGGCACCGGTTCGGCGCCATGCGCCCAGCAGCACCGCGTCCGCCACGCTGAGTGGAAAGCTGCGATTGATTTCGGCTGCCTGGGGCAGATAACCGAAGTCCCGCTGTTCGATGCCGCCGCGCTGGATGGTTCCACCGGCCAGCGGCAATTCGCCCATGATGGCTTTCAAAAGCGTGGATTTTCCGGCGCCGTTCGGCCCGACAATGGCCGTCAGGCTCCCTGGCGGAAAGATGCCGGAAACATGATGAACCGCCGGATGGCGATGATAGCTGATCGTCACATCCGTCAGGTGGATCGCCGAATTCTTCATGGGATGCTGACTGCCCAGACGACGCAGAGGAAAAGCACGGCGATCAGGCCGGCGACATAGGCCAGGCGCTGCCCCGCCGAAGCCGAAAGAAGCGAAGTCTTGTAGGGATCCATCCGGCGCAACATCGTATCCTCAATCGCATAAACGAAACGTTATAACATACGTTAGTGAATGAGAATGGACGCCGGAAATATGGCGAAAAGGCGGCGGCTCCTTGCTGGCCGTGCAGATTTCAGAATTGCGGGCGTTCCTGCAACCCAACGGTGTTGATTTTCGGTGGGCGCCGCGCGTCGCAATCCTGACGAAACTCCATGGATTTCACACACGCTTTTGCGCCTCGAAAACATGGGTATTTCACCGTCGAAACGGCGATATGCGACAAGGCCGGAGGTTATCCCGGCCTTGTCGTCACTGGTGTGAGGTTCAGATCTGCTCAAGCATCGCGGCGGCGGCCGAAACAGTTGCCTGGCCTGGGCTTTCCTCGACGTTCAGCGTCTTCACCACGCCGTCTTCGACCAGCATCGAATAGCGCTTCGAGCGCAGGCCGAGCGTGCCGGCGGAAAGGTCGATATCCATGCCGAGCGCCTTGGTGAAGGCGGCGTTCCAGTCGGACAGGAAGTGGATCTTGCCGATGCCGCCCGATGCGGTCGCCCAGGCGCCCATCACGTGCAGGTCGTTGACCGCAACGACGGCGATATCGTCGATGCCGCGGGCAAGGATCGCATCGCGGTTTTCGAGATAGCCCGGCAGGTGGTTGAGCGAGCATGTCGGCGTGAAGGCGCCGGGAACGGCGAAGAGCACGACCTTCTTGCCGGCAAACAGTTGCTCGGTGGTGATTTCGACCGGGCCATCGGCGGTCTTTTCCTTGAAGGTGGCGGCAGGCAGCTTGTCTCCGACGGAAATGGTCACGGTCTTACTCCTAAAAGTCATTTCGGGAAATCTGGAGCGCGATGGCTCCGTGCGGTCGGATGGGAATATAGATTCGGTTCAGTCAAAGGCAAGCGGGGTTTCGATGCTCTCTTCCCCAGCGCGCGCGACCAGTACCACCGAGCCACTTTTCAGTGCGGCGCTTTTTGCCGAAACGCGCACGGGGATTTCAACCGTGACCTTGCCGTTGTCGACTGTGACATTTTCCGGCTTGCCGAAACTGTAGCCGGGAGGGCCGGACAGGAAGAGCTCCGGAGGCATCGCCGCCACCGGCGTTAGCAGCGACAGACGCAGACGTTTTCCAGCCGCATCGAAGGATGCAGCCGTCACCTTGAAGGTGTCGGACGGCTGCATCGGCAGCGCCGCAACGGCATCGTCGATCCGCGCCCGGTCGAGCGGGTTTTCGGCAAGCCCTTCCGGCAGGGAAAGATGAAGATCGGCTTGCATCGGAATGCAGATATCCTTGCACACGCCGAGAAAAACCGAGACCGTCAGATCGAGATCGCCGGTTTTTTCCCGCTTCAACGACAGCGGAAACGCCACCGAATGGTCGTAGCCGGTATAACTGGCAATCCCGTCATGAAAAGCTTTTGGGGCCGGAAAGCGCAATCCGGAAAACGAGACGCCGTCCTGCGGGTCAAGCGTGATCTGCGGCGGGATCCCGCTGGCGCCGGGCTCGATCCAATAGGTCTTCCAGCCAGGCTTCAGCCGGATGTCGAGAATGGCGGGGATCGTGCCGTCCGGCTTTGGCTTATCGGCGACGATGCGCACCTCGCCACCTTCCGACCGGACCCACTGGCTCTGCGCGGCATGGGCGGCGGGGGCGATAAAAAAATACGCTGAAAGGGTTGCCAGCGCAGCCAAATGAGGCACATTCTCTAACAGGCGATGATGTTTCATGATGCTGAGGCTTATCGGTTTTGCGGCAGGCTTGAAAGATGCCGGCTTTCACCTCGCGATCATTTTCTCTTGATGGCGCGACCTTGAGGCCGAGGGAAATCGTTCAGACAAAAGACCAGGATGGAAACGCTTTTCATTTGAACCTGAGTTGATAGGCTAAGACCATGATGGCAACGTTTCAGAAAAAACGCGAACGCGGCGTGTTGGATGGTCAATTCCTGATCGCCATGCCCGGCATGTTCGACAGCAATTTTTCCCGCACGGTCATTTTCGTCTGCGCCCATTCGGCCGATGGCGCCATGGGTTTCGTGCTCAACCGGCCGCAGCAACTGACATTCCCGGACGTTCTTCTGCACTTGCACATCATCGATCAGCAGCAGGCAATCAGGCTGCCCGGTGTTACCCGCGATTTCCAGATCCAGACCGGCGGTCCCGTTGAAACCGGGCGCGGTTTCGTCCTGCATTCCGACGATTACCTCAGCGAATCCAGCATTCCCGTCAGTGACGACATCTGCCTGACGGCAACGCTCGATATCGTCCGGGCCATTTCGCGCGGCGAGGGCCCGGAAAAGGCGATGATGATGCTCGGCTATGCCGGCTGGGGTGCCGGTCAGCTTGAAAACGAGATCGCCAACAATGGCTGGCTGAACTGCCCGGCCAGCGAGGAACTGATCTTCGACCGCGATCTCGGTGACAAATACGACCGGGCGCTGGCGCTGATGGGTGTTGCCCCGGCGATGCTGTCGGTCGATGCGGGCCACGCATAAGCAAATCTATTTTTGACTTTGTTGTCTTATGCCGGAACAATTTCAGCCGCTCTCCGTTTTCCAGTCGCAAGGACAGGACGATCCGTTCCGGTCCTCAACCTCTCAAGGAGACTGATCATGGGTAGCACTTCCGACAAGATTTCCGGCGCCGCCAATCAGGCAGCAGGCAAGGTCAAGCAGGCCGCCGGCAAGGCAACCGGCAGCGAAAAGCTGCAGGCCGAAGGCAAGGGCCAGGAAATCAAGGGCAAGGTCCAGACCGCCACCGGCAAGGCCAAGGATGCCGTCAAGGGCACCGTTGATCGCATGTAATCCGGATTGCCGCCGGATCTCTTAAAAAGAGGTTCCGGCGGCTTCAAGGTGCGCGGATCGACTGTCCTGACGGGTTCAACTGGATGGACGATTTCAGCGCCGATGCCCGCTGCGCCTTGTGCCGGCGGGCATTTCTCTGTGAATGAACCCTGTGATGGCCGGCATCCGCTGCGCCAGAATTCCCTTACATCGAGACAGAGCGGGCTGGCCATGAGACTTTACGAGTGCGGCAATTGCGGTAATCCCGTCCACTTCGACAATCGCGTCTGCATCAATTGCGGATCGCAGCTCGGTTTCCTGCCCGAGGCGATGGCGCTCCAGGCTTTGACGCCTGCAGGTGAGAATCTCTGGCAGGCGTCCTCTCGCCCCGTGGCGGATGTGCGCTTCTGCGCCAATGCGGCGTTTGACATCTGCAACTGGCTGATTTCGACCAATGACGACCACATCTATTGCCAGGCCTGCCGCTACAACCGCATCGTGCCGGTGACCGACAATCCGGAAGGCTTGGCGCGCTGGCAAAAGATCGGTCAGGCGCAGCGTCATCTGTTCTATTCTCTCTTGCGCTGGAACCTGCCGCGCCCCGGCCGCGATGCCGATCCGCAGGGCGGCCTCGTGTTCGATTTCCTCGCCGATGAGGTTGATGCCAACGGCAATATCGTCCCGGCGATGACCGGCCATGAGGATGGCCTGATCAGCCTGCGGGCGGCGGAAGCCAATGACGCAACCCGCGAAAGCGTGCGGGTGTCGATGAACGAGCCCTATCGGACGCTGCTTGGCCATTTCCGCCATGAGATCGGCCATTTCTACTGGGCGCAGCTGGTGCGCGACGACCAGACGCTTCATGAAGCGCGGGCACTGTTCGGGGACGAGCGCGAGGATTATGCCGAGGCCCTCAAGCGCAATTACGAACAGGGACCGCCAGCCGACTGGCAGGAAAGGTTCATCAGCACCTATGCCAGCAGTCATCCGGCGGAGGATTTCGCCGAATGCTGGGCGCATTTCTTCCACATCGTCGATACGCTGGAAACCGCCCGCGCGTTCGGCCTGAAGACCGAGCCGCGCCGCCACGAGGAAATGGCCGCCGAAGTCGATTTCGATCCCTACCGGGCGGTAGATGCGCAAACGCTCCTCGATGCCTGGGTGCCCCTCAGCGTGGCGCTGAACAGTATCCAGCGCAGCATGGGCCAGCCCGACAGCTACCCCTTCGTGCTCTCGCCGCCGGTGGTGCAGAAACTCGATTTCATCAACCGGCTGATCCGGCGCGCAGGGGCTGTGTATGGGCAGTAGTGCGTTGTCATCGGCTTCGTTGAGCAGCGTCCGAAAAAATCCCGATTTTACTTCGCGGATGCGGCCGGCGGCACGTAAGGTATTGCTGTCGGATGCTTTGCGCCGATTGCGGTCACCGGTGTATAGGCTATCTTTCCGGAAAATCGAGTGCACTTCGTATGATGGATAAGTCCCAACTGCTTCGCATTGCCGTGGAAGACAACGTTGCATGGTGTAGCAGAGTCTGTTCTTCACATGGATCGAATGAAACAAGGTCTTCGATCGCTTGGGCGAATTTAGCTGCCTCGCCGCCGTTCTATCCGAACATCATAACTCGCGAAAGAGATGTTGGGAACGAAGTTGCTGAACTCGCTGACAAAGTTCGTGAAGCTAATCGATTTCGAAGATGGGGAATCAAGGATAGCTTCGCAGACCTTAATCTTCCCGAGCGAGGCTTCGAACGTGTGCTCACTGGCCACTGGTACGGTGGAACGGTGTCGGGCGGCGACGCCGCCGGCTGGAAGACCGTAGCTTCGCCAGCAGAGTTGAATGTTTGGGAGAGGGCTTGGGGCCCTTCTGAAGACACGGTTTTCCCGGGCACCTTACTTGAAGATCATAGGATAAAATTCTGGTTCCAGGGCGATATTGGCGCAATCAAGTCGGGTTTTATCAGTTTTTACACGGGATTCTCGTTCGGACTATCCAACTGGTTCTCGCTTGAAGGCCACTCGTTCGCGCAGATCGGAGTGTTGAAAGCCGCAGGATCGGCGTCTCACAGGCTACCGATAGTATGCTGGTCTACCGACGACCTCAGTGTTGAAGAGGTGGGCTTTGGCAAACTCGGCCCTCTTCAAGTCTGGATATCTCTGTAGTCCGATGGGCTTTTGAGTGCCCGCTTTGGGGGTGGATGCGCAAACCCATCCTCGATGCCTGGTGCCGCTCAGCGTGGCGCTGAACAGTATCCAGCGCAGCATGGGCCAGCCCGACAGCTACCCTTCGTGCTCTCGCCGCCGGTGGTACAGAAGCTCGATTTCATCAATCGGCTGATCCGGCGGGCAGGCATTGGGGTGTAGGTCCCACGTCTAAAGAGCCAATAGCCACAATTCCAAAATTAGGCTCATGGTTTGACAAAACGTCAAGACATGTCCACCCCGTAATGAAACGATAGTGCTTCATGTTCGGGTTGCATGCTCTGAACGCTTCGGACTGTGTATTCCAAAACGCTGCATTCTCTACGATGTAAGCAAAATGGTCTGATATGAGACCGTTTTCATCGAAGGATGGTTCTTCTGTACTCAGGGGCATCTCGTCCAGAACACGGAAAATTTCGGTCTGGTCGAAGCTTACTCGGAGCAGGCTGGAAACGTCTGGAATGAGAAACTAAGCATCGATCCCCCCTTTTTTCCACTTCAACTCCACCATATCAGAATGGCTGCATGCGAATGCCGGATCAAGGAATATCCGCTTGTAGATGATCATCGAGGTTTGCGCCTCACGCCCGCTTCATCAACGGAAAGCGTTCCTTCAGCAGCCGCTGGATCGACTCCGAGCCGATCGGGGGGCCGAACAGGAAGCTTTGGCCGAAGTCGCAGCCCATCTGGGCGAGCTGGATGGCGTCTTCCTCGGATTCGATGCCTTCGGCAACCACCTGCATCTCCAGTTCGCGCGCCATGGTGATGACGGAGCGCAGGAGGATCGAGCGCTTGTCACTGGGGTCCCTGACCAGTGACTTGTCGATCTTGATCGTGTCGAACGGAAAGCGGGTGAGGTAGGCCAGCGACGAATGGCCGGTGCCGAAATCGTCGAGTGCCAGTTTCAGTCCGGCGTCCTTCAGTTTTTCCAGCACAAGGCGCGCCTGTTCCGGGTTTTCCATGACGACGGATTCGGTCAGTTCCACCTTCACCTTGCGCGGATCGCAATGGTTCTTGTTCAAAACTGCGCGGATGTCGTCATAGAGATCGTTGTTGAGCAGCTGCGCGCTCGAGAGGTTGACGGAAACAAAGATCGGCAGATCGCCGGTCTGGATCTGCCATTCGATGAGGTCGCTGGTCGCCCGCTCAAAGGCGAACATGCCCAGCTCATTGATCAGATCGGAGTTTTCGGCGATCGGGATGAATTCCGACGGCGAAATGCTGCCGCGCTTGGGATGTTCCCAGCGCATCAATGCCTCGAAACCGGCGATCTCGGCATCCACCAGACGCACGATCGGCTGGTAGACGAGGCTGAGCTCCTTGCGCTCGATGGCGCGGCGCAGATCGGTTTCCAGCTGCAGGCGATCGGTGCCCGACGCGCGGAAGGCCGGGCGGAACGGCTCGACGCGATTGCCGCCGGCTTTCTTGGCACGGAACATCGCCAGTTCGGCATCGTCGAGAAGGCCCGCAGCATTTTCCTGCTGATCGACCCAGGAGACGAGGCCGATCGAGGCTGTCAAATTGATTTCGCGATTGCCGAAATTGAGCGGCACCATGATCGCCTTGGAGACGGCATCGGCAAAATCGGCGACCTTGGCCGTATCGCGCTCCGACATCAAGATCAGCCCGAATTCGTCGCCACCAAGACGCGCCAGCGTGTCCTGCGGCTTGACCAGACGCCGCAGGCGGCGGGTCAGCGCAATCAGGATATTGTCGCCAGCAGCGATGCCGAGCATGTCGTTGACCTGCTTGTAGCGGTCGATATCGATGGTGATGACGGTGGGGCGCACGGCGCTTGATCCCGGCGCCAGCGACAGAAGCGATTGCAGCCGGTCGAGAAAGATCTGCCGGTTCGGCAATCCGGTCAGATTGTCGTTCAGTGCATTGTGCAGCAGCCGGTCGATGGAATTCTTCTGCTCGGTAATATCGACGATGGTGCCGACGCAGCGGATGATTTCGCCATTGGCGCCAAGCACCGGCCGGGCGCGGATCGACAGCCAGTGGTAATGCCCGTCTTCGGCACGCACACGGAATTCGTGGTTCAGCCGGCCCTTGCGGTGTTCCAGCAGCACGTCGAGGGTGGCGCGAAACCGGTCGCGGTCGTCGGGATGCAGGCGCGGCAGCCAGTTGCGGGCAGCGCCGTGCATGGTGCCGGGCGACAGGCCGAGCTGGGCAGAGATGTCGGGGATGGTCACCACCCGGTCGCGCGCCACGTCCCAGTCCCAGACGGTATCGCCGGAGCCGGTCAGCGCCAGCGACTGGCGCTCCAGATCGGAAAACAGCCCCTGGCTATAGGCACCACCGGCAAAGGCATGCTGCATCACTGTGAAGCCGATCAACAGCACGATCAGCACGAGGCCGCCGCCGAGCGCCGGCTGGACGATATCATTGGCAAGCTGGCCGGTGACGGTCAGCCAGGCGCCAAACAGCCAGACGAGGATCAAAAGCCAGGCGGGCACAAGCAGGATGGCGCGGTCGTAGCGGTTGAAACCGAGATAGGCGATCAGCACGATGCCGGCCGTGCCGGTCAGCGCGAAGGAGAGGCGGGCAATACCGGAGGCGATGGCAGGGTCATAGATCGCCACGCCGAAGAGAAGGCCAAGGCCGAGGATCCAGGCGAGCGTCGCGTAGCTCAGGTGCTGGTGCCAGCGATTGAGATTGAGATAGGTGAACAGGAAGATCACCAGACCGGCGGCCAGAAACACCTCGCTGCCGGCGCGCCATATGCGCTCATCGCCTGCGGTGATCGAGATCAGCTTCGACAGGAAGCCGAAGTCGACGCAGATATAGGCCAGCACCGCCCAGGCCAGTGCCGCCGTCGCCGGCAGCATCGAGGTTCCCTTGACGACGAACAGGATGGTCAGGAACACCGCAAGCAGGCCGGCAATGCCCAGCACGATACCGCGATAGAGTGTGAAAGCGTTAACCGTGTCCTTGTAGGCGTCGGGCTGCCAGAGATAGATCTGCGGCAGGTCCGGACCGGCAAGTTCAGCGACGAAGGTGATGACCGAGCCGGGGTTGAGCGTGATGCGGAACACGTCCGCCTCGTCGCTCGGCTGACGGTCCAGCGCAAAGCCTTCGCTAGGGGTGATCGACAGGATGCGCTGCGAGCCGAGGTCCGGCCAGAACAGCTTTGAATTCACCAGCCGGAAATGCGGGGCGACGATGACGCGCTCCAGCTGTTCTTCCGAAACATTGGCAAGCGCAAATACGGCCCAGTCGCCCTGGTGGTTTTCGGCGCTGGAGCGCACCTCGATGCGGCGCACAATGCCGTCGGTGCCGGGCGCCGTCGAGACCTGGAAGGCTTCGCCGCGGCCCGTATAGATTTCCGTCGTCGCCGTCAGATCGAGTGCGGTATCCTCGCGGGAAATCTTGACCGGTTCGGTGGCAAACGCCGCGCCGCTACCGTTCAGGCAGAACGCGATCATCACGGCGGTAAGAAGCGCCAAGAGCCTTCGTGCTGACGGGGAAAGTGGCAGGCGGGTCAAAAACATCAATCACTCGAATTCTTATGTTGCATGCTGTCCTGCGAGAGCAGCGAGAACATCAGATGGTCCCGCCATTGCCCGTTGATTTTCAGGTATTCCCGCAAATAACCTTCGCGCTGAAACCCGGCCTTTTCAAGGAGCCGGATGCTTCTGTGGTTCTCCGGAATACAGGCTGCTTCAATACGGTGCAACTGAAGGCTCGAAAAGATGTAGGGGATAGCCAGTTTGACGGCCTGTGCCATATGCCCCTTGCCGGCAAACCGCTCGCCCATCCAGTAGCCGATCATGCAGCATTGGGCGGCACCCCGGCGGATATAGCCGATGGTCAGGCCACCGATCAGCTGCTCGTCTTGCCGAGATACGATGAACAGCGGCACGGCCTGGCCTGAGGAAAATTCCTGCTCGTTGCGGATGACGCGGGTGCGAAAGGCACTCTCGGTCATCTCGTCGGCCCGCCAGGTCGGCTCCCAGGGCTCGAGAAAGGCGCGGCTTTCGCTGCGCAGCTGATACCATTGGCGGTAATCAGTGGCCTTCGGCAGGCGCAGCATATGCGTGGCGTTGCCGATCTCGATCGGGTCCGGCTGCCGTGACAGAAACCGAAAGACCGATCGTGTCATAGAAGCCTCCGCAGCGGATGGGTTGAGACCATATGCGAGAGTGCCGGGCGCTCGACGAACGCCCGGAGGTCGCTCATCAAACAAGAATTAGCCGTTGGCAGCCCGAGCCCGGACAGCCTTGTTGGAAAGCGCACCCAGAATATCGTCCATCGGGGCCAGTTTTTCCACAGGTCCAATGGCCGAGAGCGTCGGCACGGTATCGAAGAACAAGCGGCCGGCAAGATCGGTCAGGCGTTCGACGGTGATGCCGGACAGGCGCTCCATCAGTTCCTCATTCGGGATCGGGCGGCCGTAGAGCATCATCTGGCGGGCAATCTGACCGGCACGCGCGGCCGGGCTTTCCTGTCCCATCAGCAGCTGGGCACGGATCTGGGCGCGGGCGCGGTCGATTTCCTGGCTCTCGATGTTCATCGACGACTTGCGCAGCTCATCGATGATAACAGGCATCAGTTCCGGCAGGTTTTCGCCGCCGGTTGCGGCGTGAACGCCGAAAATGCCGGTATCGGAAAAGCCCCAATGGAAGGCATAGACCGAATAGCACAGGCCACGGTGCTCGCGGACTTCCTGGAACAGCCGGGACGACATGCCGCCGCCGAGAATATTGGCAAGGATCTGCGAACAGTAGAAATCGCGGGCATGATAGGCCTTGCCTTCGAAGCCGAGCAGCACCTGCGCGTCCATCAGGTCGCGGCTTTCGCGCACGTCGCCGCCGGTATAATGGGCGACATCGGCAACCGGAGATGCGGCCGGCTTTTGCGGCAGGCTGGAGAACCGGTCTTCAACCTGTCGCACAAAGCTATCATGATCGACCGCACCGGCGCCGACGACGAACATGCGGTCGGTGGTGTAGTTGCGGTCGAGATAGGTGCGGATCTGCTGAGGCGTGAAGGACAAGACCGTGTCCGGCGTGCCGAGGATCGGGCGGCCGATCGTCTGGTTGGCAAAGGCGGTTTCGGCGAACTTGTCGAAGACGACATCGTCGGGCGTGTCGTTGGCAGCGCCGATTTCCTGCAGGATGACCTGCTTTTCGCGCTGCAGCTCGTCCTCGTCGAAGGAGGATTCCGTCAGGATATCGGCAAGGATGTCGACAGCGAGCGGAACATCGTCCTGGAGAATACGGGCGTAGTAGGAGGTGGTTTCCGTGGATGTCGCGGCGTTGACTTCGCCGCCGACATTTTCGATCTGTTCGGCAATATCGCGGGCTGTTCGCCGAGCGGTGCCCTTGAACGCCATATGTTCCAGCAGATGGGCAATTCCGTGCTCGTCCGTGGTTTCATCGCGTGAACCGGATTTGATCCAGACCCCGAGGGCGACGCTTTCAAGATGCGGCATGTTCTCGGTGACGACCGTCAACCCGGATTTGAGCCGGGTGCACTCAACTTTCATCATACGTCTTTCTGCGTCCTTATTTCCGGATGCGGGCCCGCTCGTTGATATAGGTTTCAACAGCTTTGAGCTCGGCGTCAAGAACGTCGAAACGCTCCTCCCTGACCATCAGATTAGCAAGCCACGTTGGAAGCGCCGGGTCAATACCACTGGCCGATTTAACTGCGGCCGGGAATTTCGCCGGGTGTGCAGTGGCCAGCGTCACCATCGGCACGCTCGAGGTTTCATGCTTGTTGGCAACGAAGACGCCGATCGCCGTATGCGGGTCGAGAAGGTAGCCGGTGGTCTCCAGCGTCCTGGCGATGGTTTTGGCCACATCCTTCTCGGTGGCGCGGCCGGCGCGGAACACCTTGCGCATGGATTTGAGTGCGCCTTCCTCGATCTCGAAGGAGCCGGACTGCTTCAGGTTGGCCATGGCGCCACGCACCTTGGAGGCGTCGCGGTCATAGACTTCGAACAGCAGCCGTTCGAAATTGGAGGAAATCTGGATGTCCATCGATGGCGAGGTGGTCGCCTTGACGTCGCGCATCTCGTAGCGGCCGGTCTCCAGCGTGCGGGCGAGAATGTCGTTCTCGTTGGTGGCAACCACCAGCTTGTCGATCGGCAGGCCCATCTGGCGGGCCACATAACCGGCAAAGATATCGCCGAAATTGCCGGTCGGCACGGTGAACGAGACCATCCGGTCCGGGCCGCCGAGCGCCAGCGCGGTGGTGAAATAGTAGACGATCTGGGCCATGATGCGGGCCCAGTTGATCGAGTTGACGCCGGACAAGGCCACGCTGTCGCGGAAGGCAACGTCGTTGAACATTTCCTTCACCAGGCTCTGGCAGTCGTCGAAATTGCCCTTGACCGCCACCGCGTGGACATTGCTGGCCGTCGATGTCGTCATCTGGCGCTGCTGCACCGGCGACACCTTGCCATGCGGAAAGAGGATGAAGATGTCGGTGCGGTCGCGCCCGGCAAAGGCGTCGATGGCAGCACCGCCGGTATCGCCCGAGGTGGCGCCGACGATTGTGGCGCGCTCGTTGCGTTGCGTGAGCACATAGTCCATCAGCCGCCCGAGCAGCTGCATCGCCACATCCTTGAACGCGAGCGTCGAGCCGTGGAAAAGCTCCATGATGAAGGCGTTCGGACCGGTCTGGACAATCGGAGCAATCGCCGGATGGCGGAAGGTCGCATAGGCCTCGTCGATCATCGCCCGGAATTTGTCGTCGGGAATTTCACCGTCGATGAAGGGGGTGAGGACGGTAAACGCGATCTCCTGATAGGATTTTCCGCGCATCGCCCGGATTTCCTTCTTGGTGAAGCTTGGCCATTCCTCAGGCATATACAGGCCGCCGTCGCGGCCGAGACCGGCCAGAAGCGCATCGCAGAAACCCAGCGAAGGGGCTTCGCCCCGCGTCGAGATATACTTCACCGTGACCATCCTTCGTCGTCTGTTTGCTGCCGCAGACGCTGCGGCGGGAATTGACTGGCACCCTATTCGAACCGCATGGGAAACACGGTTCTTTTTGCGTCAACCCTTGGCAAAGCTGACGGAAATATCGGACTTTCGCCTGTAACCGGCCAATTCAGTGGGTCCTGAAAAATTGGCGTTCCGGCATCAGACTCCAATCGATTTTTCAATGCGTCGCTGCTATAGACCATCGCCAAGGGTCTTGAAAGGCTCAAGTTGCCGGGGTGAAAACCGAAAAATACCTTATTTTACGGTCAGTCACGCCTGCGGCATCACATTGTGCAAGGCAGGGGGTCAAGTCAGGTGTTTGGTAAAGTTTCCATCCGTCTTCTCGGAATTTCACTTCTCGTGGTCATCGCGGGCTGCAACAAAACGGACACTGGCGGCGCGATCGACGCAGGCGGCAGCGCCACTGCACCCACACCGGCCGTCATCCAGGGCGCTTGCCCGCAGGTTTACCTGCTCGACGGCACCGCCAACTACCGGACCTACGCCAAGGGCGCCAAGGATGATCCGACCAAGATCGTCTACCAGGCGTCGCTCGCCGATACGACGCGCCAGTGCGTCCAGAACGAAAGCCAGCTGGTAATGACCGTCGTCGTCCAGGGCCGGGTCGTTTCAGGTCCGGCCGGAGGTGCTGGTACCGTCAACCTGCCGATCCGCGTTGCTGCGACCGACGGCAAGAACACGCTCTATTCGGAATTGACGCAGTACCCGGTCGATGTCCAGAGTGGCACCGGCTCGGCCCAGTTCATCTTCACCAAAGCCAACATCGCACTCCCCGGCGGCGCCGGCGACTTCGCCAAGATCTATGTCGGCTTCGACGAAGGCCCGGCTGCGGCCAAGAAGAAGAAATAAGCGGTTTTTTGCCTAATTGAGAAAAGCCGGTGCGGTTTTGTGCCGGCTTTTCAGCTGTTTTTATCGGGAAGACGCAAACACCACTTCGTCATCCTCGGGCTTGACCCGAGGATCCAATCCCAAGCCTACCAAAGCTCGTGATAAAGATCCCGCCATTCGGGATTCATCACCTCGATCAATTCGATCTTCCACTGTCGGTACCACCGCTTGAGTGATTTCTCGCGCTGGATCGCCGTGCTGATTGACAAGTGTTCCTCGTACCAGACGAGTTGCTTACAGCCATATTTGGCGGCGAAGCCAGGTGAAGCTGCTTCCCGATGCTCGAAAATACGGCGTTCGAGATCGGAGGTCACGCCAATGTAGAGCGACCTCGCTTGTGATTGGTAATGATATAGACATAGCCCGCCATCGCAGAATGATGCTCGGGAGTGGATCCTCGGGTCAAGCCCGAGGATGACGGAGGCGGGTGGTGCCGGCTCTCGCTGAGACACCAACTCAAATTCGTTAAGCCGTCAGTGTTTCCGACCATTCCGACAGCGCCGCGATGACGCCGGGCAGCGCGCTCATGCGTGAAATCACCGTTTCGGCACCGGCTTCGGTCAGCTTGTCGGCATGCGAGGGATAGGTGTGCGATGCGCCGGTGAAGCCGACGACGCGCATGCCGGCGGCGATGGCGCCGTGGATGCCGTGGACGGAATCCTCGATCACCAGAACGCGCGACGGATGCACGCCGAACTGTTTAGCACCGTGCAGAAAGATGTCCGGCTTCGGCTTGACCTTGTCTTCGCCGAGATCGCGGGCCGAATAGATATGCTTGCCGAAATGATCCTTGATACCGACCTTGGAGAGCATCGAGGCAAGCCTGGCCGATGTCGAGTTCGAGCAGATGCCATGCGGCAGCGTCAGTTGCGCCAGCATCGGCTTGACGCCGTCGATAATGTTGAGGTCGTTTGCCAGCCGCTTGTCGAGAATGGTTTCGACCTTGCTCAGCATCGAGGCCGAAAACGGGATGTCGGCTTCCTTCTCGATGGCCAGCAGCGTGTTGTGCCAGGTCATTCCGGCAAAGCGCTCGGCCATTTCCTCGGTGCTGATCGGATAGCCCGATTCCGTTAGAAGCTCGGCTTCGACTTCGCTGGCGATGATTTCCGAATCGACGAGAACGCCGTCGCAGTCGAAGATGATGAGATCAATGCTGGTCATGCCGGGATAATCCTTCGGGGAGATGCTGGCCGTTTACACGATGCCTGCCAAAAGCTCAACCGCGCGGAGTGGGTAGTTGCTATGCGCGAGATGCGGAATGATCCGAATTCACCCTTCAAATGAAGGGTAGGACTTCGCAGTCAGCGTCAGGTCTGGTTCGCCAACACCTTGACGAAGTCGATGAAGGCCCTGAGCGGTGCGGGCACCAGCCGCCGCCCGGGATAGTAGAGGAACGGTCCCGGGAAGGATTGCCACCAGGGTTCAAGAACGGGTTCCAGCGCGCCTGTGTCCAGATGCGGGCGCAGCCAGTCCTCGAACAGGGAAATGAGGCCTGTTCCGGCAATCGCGGCATCGACGGCCAGATCGATCGATCCGCCGACGCTGACGATCAGCGGCCCGACGGGATCGACCCGCACCACCTCGCCATCCAGCTCGTATTCCCACGGTGCCGTCGTCCTGCCGCTGGCAAATCGGCCGAGCAGACAGGCATGGACGAGCAGTTCACGCGGATGCTGGGGCCGGCCACGGCGGTCGAGATAGGCGGGGGAGGCTGCGGTGGCAAAGCGCTGGACACGCGGCCCGATCGGCACCGCGATCATGTCCTGCTCCAGCCGTTCATCGTAGCGGATGCCGGCATCGCAGCCTGCCGCAAGCACATCGACAAAGCTGTCGTCGGTGACGATCTCCAGCCTTATGTCGGGATAGGCAGCCAGGAACGGCGGTATGATCGCCGGCAGCACCAGCCGCGCCGCGCTGACCGGCACATTCAGGCGCAAGGTGCCGGCCGGCCGGTCGCGGAAGCCGTTGACCACGTCAAGCGCCGCCTCCACCTCGGTCAAGGCCGGACCCAGCCGCTCCAGCAAGCCCTTGCCGGCTTCGGTCGGAACCACGCTTCGTGTCGTCCGGTTGAGCAGCCTGACGCCCAGTTGCGCCTCCAGGCGTCGCACCGCTTCGCTGAGAAAGGAGGCGCTGCTGCCATTCATGCGCGCGCCCTCGCGAAAGCCACCGGCGCGCGCCACCGCCACAAACGCATTCAGATCACCCAGATCGGTCTTCATTGTTCGCCATGCCGCACACGCTGTGCGGATTATGCCCCGTTTTCAGGCGCCCCGACAACGCCTATCTTGAGGTCGTCTCTTGAAAGGAACAAGATCATGTCATCTCTCGATCCATCCGGTACGTTCACCCTCGGCGACCGCAAGGTCAAAAGGCTCGGCTACGGCGCCATGCAACTTTCAGGCCCTGGTGTCTTCGGGCCGCCGAAGGATCATGATGCGGCGCTCGCCGTGCTGCGCGAGGCTGTGGAAAGCGGGGTTGATCATATCGACACCAGCGATTTCTACGGCCCGCATGTCACCAACACGCTTATCCGCGAAGCGCTGCATCCGTATAGTGAGGATCTGGTCATCGTCACCAAGGTCGGCGCGCGGCGCGGCGCGGATAAGTCATGGATACCGGCTTTCTCCCGCGAAGAACTGACGAGCGCCATTCACGACAATCTGCGCAATCTGGGCCTGGATGTCATCGATGTCGTCAATCTTCGCCTGATGTTCAGCGTGCACGGCCCGGCCGAAGGATCGCTGGAAGCCCCTCTCACCGTGCTCGCGGACCTGCAGCGGCAAGGCCTGATCCGTCATATCGGGCTCAGCAACGCCACCGCGACGCAGATCGCCGAGGGACGTGGCATCGCCAAGATCGTCTGCGTCCAGAACCAGTATAATCTGGCCCATCGCGATGACGATGCCCTGATCGGCGATCTTGCCCGTGACGGCATCGCCTATGTGCCGTTCTTCCCGCTCGGCGGCTTCAGCCCGCTGCAGTCGTCGACGCTGTCGGATGTCGCAACACGCCTCGACGCGACCCCGATGCAGGTGGCGCTCGCTTGGCTGCTGCGGCGCTCGCCGAACATCCTGCTCATTCCCGGCACCTCATCCGTCGGCCATCTCCGCGAAAACCTTGCCGCAGCGGAACTGGTGCTGCCGGATGCTGCTGTCCGGGAACTGGATCAGGTAGGCAGCATCACCGCCTGACGGCCCCCAAAATCCACTGCGCCAGTCTTTCAGCAGTGGCGTAGTGGATCGCCAGACTGGAAGACTGTGGGCCATCGGTTGCCGTTGGCGGTATTGCCGGTTAAAACCGGATTTTGACCCTGCCAAGGCCCACATGACCGTCCGTCTGCGCCCGCATCATCTGCTCTGCATGCTGACCTTCGTCGGCAAGGGATACACTGAAGCGTTCACCGAAAATTACATCCGCATCGCCGCCCGTCTTTCTGCAGGCGAGGATATTCTGGTGGTCGAGGGGCCGGACGACATCTGTGCGCCGATGCTGGGTGAGGCGGATATGTACTGTCTGAACGAGAGTGTGGCTGATCGCGATATCAAGGCGAGTAAAGCAGTCGAGGCTTTGCTCGCGGCAGCGGCCGGTCCGGGTGCATCGATCTGGCTCAATGTGACCTTCCTGCAGCGGATGCGCGCGGCATTCGGCGACGGCTCGATCCGCGAAGCCTGCCAGCGTTGCGAATGGTCGCCGCTCTGCACCGGTATTGCAGCGTCAGGCTTCGACGGTGTGCTCGTTGAACCGCGCGGTTGTCAGCCAGCGCAAGGCTGAAGGCTAAATCGAGCAGCAATGCCATGGTCCATGGTAACCAGAGATCATGAGAAACCGCCTCGAGTTCTTGCGGGCCGCCTATCGTACAGCCTCGACCGGCGCAGCGTCTCCCCGCGCTGCGAGCTCGGCCAGCACCAGCGCACTGACGCCGGCGACGAGGAAGCCTGCCGATAGCGTCAGCGTCGTGCCGTCATAAAACGCGCCAAGAGTGATCGCAAACAGGGTGGCAATCAGACTTGATCCGGAGGCGATCAAGGATGCGCCGAGCCCCGCAACCTGTCCAAGCGAGCGCATGGCCATGGCGTTGAGGTTGCCGAACAGCACGCCGATCGCAAAGAATGCCGAAAAGGCGAGCGCCATCAGTACGGGCAGCGGCGGCCGCCCGGTCCAGAACCCGGATGCCGCCAGCATCATCAAACCCGCTGTTGCGAGCCCGGCAAAGCCGCAGCGCGCCATGGCGTCCGAACCGAAGCGTTGCACCAGTTTGGCGTTGAGGAACGAGGCAAGCCCGATCCCGGTGGCGAGAGCCGCAAAATAGAACGGGAAGGTTTCCTTTATCCCATAGGCATCGAAGAATAGGTCAGCGGCGGTGCTGAGATAGACGAGCTGTGCGCCGAAGACGAGCCCGGTCGCTACGATCAGCAGCGTCACCCGCCGGTTCGACAGGATGCGCCATCCATTCAACGCGAGCAGCCGGGGGCGAAACGGAATGCGCTTGGCAGGCGGCAGTGTTTCCGGTTGCCGCATCACCAGCCAGACGCCGAGAAGGCCTGCCACCGCGAGATAGACAGCAAAGACACTGCGCCAGCCGCCAACAGCGATGATGCCCTGCGCTAAGGCCGGCGCCAGCATCGGTACGAGAATGAACAGCGTGAACATGAACGACATGACGCGGGCCATCGCATCGCCTTCGAACTGGTCGCGGATCATCGCCCGTGTGGCGATCTTCGGGCCGGAGACGCCGACCCCCTGAACAAACCGGCCGAGGATCACCATTTCGAGCGATCCGGCGGTCATGGCGATCACCGTCCCAAGCGCATAGACGCAGAGGCCGAGAACAAGGGCCTTCTTTCGTCCCAGCGCATCTGACAGCGGCCCGAGCAACAGTTCTCCGCACGCCATGCCGAGGATGAACAGCGAGATGATGTGCTGGGTGGAGAGTGGCGGTGCTGCCCCGACATCGGCGCCGATCTGGCGCAGCCCCGGCAACAGCGCATCGATGCTGATGGAGGTCAGCGAGGTCAGGCAGGCATAGAGGATGATGCGTTCGTGGAAACTGGTTGGGGATGTCATGGGCCGTATTCGCTAAACAGGATTGACCCGACCTATAGCAGCCTTGCTGCAAAATCCATGCCCGGCGGCGGGCTTTCTGCTCAGGCTTCGACGGTGTGCTGGTGGCGCGGCTCGACCGTTGATGGGGCGGGCAGGGGGAAGAGTTTGGCGAATTCCGTCTCGCCGGTGCCGGTGAAGCGGATGGCGCGGCTGTCAGGTTCGCGCCTGGCCCAGCCCTTGTCGAGAAACAGGCTCAGCAAGGCTTGTCCGAGCGAACCGGCCAGATGCGAGCGGCGTTCGCTCCAGTCGAGACATGTCCGGCAGACCGGACGGCGTAGTCGCGTCAATGCGGGAAGATCGATGCCGAGCGCGGTCATCTTGTCAGTACCGGACGCCGTCAGCTGCAGCGTGTCGCCGGCACCGGAGATCACCTCTTCGGCGATGAGGCTATCGAGCATGCGGACGCCATAATCACCCGCCAGGTGATTGTAGCAGACGCGCGCCTTTCGCAGCGCCGGGTCCTTGGGGCCGGTGCGATGGCGGGTGAAGCCGCGATAGGCGGCAAAGCCCATCAGGCCCTCGATCATCAGTCCGACATCGTCGTCGGCAAGGGTGAAATAGCGGTGGCGCCCCTGCTTGCGTTGCGCGATCAGGCCGCCGGCCTCGAGCTTTGACAGGTGCGAACTGGCGGTCTGCAGGGTAATGCCCGCCGTTCCGGCAAGCTCCGTCGCCGTCAGTGCCTTGCCGGCGGTCAGCGCGGTCAGCATGTTGGCGCGGGCGGGATCGCCGATCAGCGATCCGATGAGAGCAATGTCTGGACCTTCCTTCATGCCGGGATGGTAACCGCGACGCTTGCCCTCGGCAAGGACTGATACTTCGATCGTCATCGAAGCATCGCGCCGCTGTAAAATGGCACAAGGGGAGTATCCGCAAACAAAGGAGAGCCCCATGATCACCTGTTTCATCCGCTACGAAATCGATCCGTTCAAGCGCGAGGAATTTGCCACTTATGCCCGCAACTGGGGCCAGGCGATCCCGCGCAACGGCGCCGACCTGATCGGCTATTTCGCCCCCCACGAGGGCTCGGCCACCACAGCCTATGCCGCCTATCACATCGAGAGCCTCGCCGCCTACGAAGCCTACCGCGCACGGCTTGCCGCCGATCCACTCGGTATCGAAAACTATCAGTTCGCGAAGAAGGAACGGTTCATCCTCAAGGAGGACCGGATTTTCCTCAAGAACGTATCGGCTCCACATGCAAAAGGTGTGACGTTTTGATCGCCGTCATTTTCGAGGTAACACCCGCGGATGACCGGCGCAGTGACTATCTCGATCTTGCAGCCCAACTTCACGCCCGGCTTAACGAGATCGACGGTTTCCTGTCGATCGAGCGGTTCGAAAGCCTGAAAATACCGGGCAAGATCCTGTCTCTGTCATTCTGGCGCGACGAGGCGGCGATCGCCACGTGGCGCAACGGCCCACACCATCGCGCCGCCCAGCATGCCGGCCGCAACGGCACCTTCGCCGACTACCGGCTGCGCATCGCCAGCGTCATCCGCGACTATGGGATGACCGAGCGTGACGAGGCGCCGGAAGACAGCCGGGTGTTTCATGACGTGGCAAAAGCACGGAAACGGTAAGCATGCCGGCGGCGGGACTATCGGAAAAGGGCAGCCCCGCACTTTGCCCTCTTCTGATCAGAGCATGGTGCCGGTATGACGGGTGAGATTACGGCGAGCCGAGTTTTTCGTTCAACGCCAGGATCGCCACTTTCAAAGCAGGCAATTCGTCGATTACGACGCCCCAGATAATCCTGTCCGACAATCCGTGATACTCGTGTCGAAGCACGTTGCCGATTGTGCGAACCTGCGGCCAAGGTACTTCCGGCCGGATTGCCTTGACGTCTTCAGGAAGGGCGCGGCTCGCTTCGGATATGATTTCAATGGCCCGCTGCACGGCATGCTTCAAAAGCCAGTCGCCCTGATAGTTCTCGAAGGTTTTGCCGGCAGTCGCGCATTCGATACCGGTGATCGCGTCAAGCATGTCTCCAAGTGCAGGACGAAACTCCCGCGGCATCAAAAAACCCGTATGGCTGAATTTTCGATCCCGGATTTCAGCGCCGGATGCAGCCCGTCGCGGGTGGTGATATCAACGGGTATGGATAGCGTCGTCTCCAGCAGAAGCTTGATACCGATTAGATCGAAGGCATTAAACCGGCTTTCTTGATTGTAATCGATGAACAGATCCAGATCGCTGGCACTTTGCGCGGTGTCGCGGGCGGTCGAGCCGAACAGATAAAGCGCAGTCGCACCCATCTCGCGAACGGTGTCGGCCTGCTCCCGCAATCTGTTTATGGCGTCGCTTCTGTTCATGGAAGTAGACTAACGCATTGGAGCCGGACTTTCCATCTTCCTGTATCATTTCACAAATTTCGCAGGTGCCTTCAGCATTTAGTAACCAAGTTGGGTAACCATAAGGGCAATCAGTTCCGAGTAAGCGTAGGTGCGAGTGTCCATGTCATCAGTTGTTTCGTTGGCCGAAATCTCCCGCGGCGTCAGCCCTTCCGGCTGGCTCGATTCCATCATCAAAGGCGATTGCGTCGCCGCCCTTGAAGCGCTTCCCGACAACTCCGTCGATGTCGTCTTCGCCGACCCGCCGTACAACCTCCAGCTCGGTGGTTCGTTGCACCGGCCCGACCAGTCGCTGGTCGATGCCGTCGATGACGAATGGGACCAGTTCGTTTCCTTCGAAGCCTACGATGCCTTTACCCGCGCCTGGCTGCTCGCCTGCCGCCGCGTCCTGAAGCCGACTGGTACGCTCTGGGTCATCGGCTCCTATCACAACATCTTTCGCGTCGGTGCGACCCTGCAGGACCTGAACTTCTGGATCCTCAATGACATCATCTGGCGCAAGACCAACCCGATGCCGAATTTTAAGGGCCGCCGGTTCCAGAACGCCCACGAGACGCTGATCTGGGCAAGCCCTACCGCCAAGGGTAAGGGCTATACGTTCAACTACGATGCTCTGAAGGCCTCGAACGACGACGTGCAGATGCGCTCCGACTGGCTGTTTCCGATCTGCTCGGGCGGCGAGCGGCTGAAGGGCGACGACGGCAAGAAGGCACATCCGACCCAGAAGCCGGAAGCTTTGCTTGCCCGCATCCTGATGGCCTCGACCAAGCCGGGCGACATCGTGCTCGATCCGTTCTTCGGCTCTGGCACGACCGGTGCGGTGGCCAAGCGTCTCGGCCGCCATTTCGTCGGTATCGAACGCGAACAGGCCTATATCGACGCCGCATCCGAGCGGATCGCTGCCGTCGAACCGCTCGGCAAAGCAACCCTGTCGGTGATGACCGGCAAGAAGGCCGAACCGCGCGTCGCCTTCAACACGCTGATCGAGAGCGGCATGATCAAGCCGGGCACGGTGCTGACCGACGCCAAGCGCCGCTACAGCGCCATCGTGCGCGCCGACGGAACGGTCGCAAGCGGTGGCGACGCCGGCTCGATCCATCGCCTTGGTGCCAAGGTGCAAGGTCTGGACGCCTGCAACGGCTGGACGTTCTGGCACTATGAAGACGGTGCGTCGCTGAAGCCGATCGACGACCTGCGCACCGTGATCCGCAGCGACATGGCCAAGGTCAACTGATCAGCTAATATTCTGACTGCATGCCAAACGCCGCGCACCTCATGAGGTTGCGTGGCGTTTGCATGTCAAAATCACTGTGGTTTGGCGCATAAAATTGCGCTTTCAGGATATCCCTGCCGGGTCCATCAGGACATCGAAACAGTGTGCACAATAACCGAACTGATAGCCGGTGGTCTGCCACGGCTCCACCGGCACTTCGCAGCAGATGCAGTGAATGACCCAGCGGGCAGGGCTTTCGGAATTGTTCTCAGGGCTGAGTTGCCCCTCTGCCGCTTTTTTTGAAATCTCGGTAGTCTCGTTCATATGGTCTGCCTTTCCCGTCTGCGGGCGGGAACGAGTTCCTGAAAATACAAGTTTCGGAAGGTGACGAATTTCTGGGCATCTGCGCAGATCGGACAGCGGCTATTCGGTCGAGAATCATCGCCTGCAGGCATTTAACGTGATGTGCCCGGTTTGATCGCTGGATGCAAGAACGCCGGTTGCATCGGCATGGAGATGATCGTCACCGATGATGATTGCCGTTTCGCTCTCGGAGCCTACGGGACTGCGGCGTATAATTTGTCCCCAATAGCATGCTCTGAAATCAGTGCGGGCGTGCCGCCTTTTAGAACAATTTAACCATCCTGGCGGTAATCTGCACCCAAGCAGGACGACCGTATGATCAACCATGCGAGGCGCGCGGGCCATCCCGTAAAATGCTTGACGGGCAGTGACAGCCGCCCGGTTCAGAGATAGTTTTCGTCCGGTTTCGTACCTTCAGTCCCGGCCGAAGACTTAAACGCCCAGGGTCAGCGATGATCCTGGGCGTTTCTGTTTGTCTGTCAGGAGCCCCGCCGGGGCGGAACGCCTTTTGCTGACCGAAATCCGGCCGGCTTAAAAAATGAAGTCGTAAGCATGCATCTTGGTGACGCCGTTCATCTTGATCTGGAAGTCGGCACGGCCGTCGCCATCGGTATCGCCCGAAATGAGGCCGTTTTTGAACTGCAGCTCGCCTGCCTTACCGTGGAATGCCGAACCGCCTATGGGGCTGAAGTTCTGGTTTCCGCCAACAAGCTCATTGGCATCGATCGACCTCAGATCGACGACATCGTTTTCCGAGGAACGGAAATCACTGATGACATCGCGTCTGCTGCCGACGGCCGAATCACTGGCAAGGTCGAAATCGAAGACGTCGGCACCCGCGCCGCCGCTGAGGAAATCGAAGCCGGCACCACCAATAAGGTAGTCAGCGCCCGCACCGCCGACCAAGTCGTCATCGCCCGAAGCCCCGACCAGGTCGTCATCGCCGTTGCCGCCGTAGAGATCGTCATTGCCAGCGCCGCCGTAAAGATCGTCGTTGCCGCCGAGGCCAGAGATTTTGTCGTTGCCGCCAAGGCCATTCAGGATATTGCGGCCTTCGCTGCCGGTAATGTCGTCATGGCCCTTGTTGGTGCCAATGGCATTTTCGATGCTGATCAGCGTTTCCTTGTGGCCGCTCATCGTGGAGGCCCACTGCTTGCCGAGATTGATATCGACGCCCTTGCCGCGCTGCGAACTGTAGTTGTCCTGCAGCTGGTAGCTGATCGTGTCGGTGCTACTGCCGCCGTTGAAATAGTTGTCGGAGCCCCACGAGTAGAAGGTGTCGTTGCCGGCATCGCCATAATAATCGCTGGCAACCGTATCGACTTCGAAGCGGTCGTTGCCGTTGCCCCCCTTGACCACGTCATAGTCGTTCGCGTCGCCTGCACCGATATCTGCGATATAGACGTCGTTGCCGTCACCGAGCAAAATGTCGTTGCCGCCTTCGAAATTGTTGACCACTTTGTCGTTGCCCTTGCCGGCGTCCACATAGTTGTCGCCGCCATAACTGCTGGTGACGTCGAGGTGGATGGTGTCGTTGTTGCCGTAGCCGTAAATTTCGACGGGGCGTCCACTGTAGTCGCCCTGGACAATGTTATTGCTACCATTGGTGCCATCGATAATGAGTCTTGCCATGGAAACGCGGCCTTTCCGGTGAGTTGCGGTTGTATGTTTCGACGGAGATCATGCCGTCGATAAGGTGAACGACAGCTGAACCAATTGCGGCGTTTTGGTGATTTCAAAATGGCTTTTTGTCAGTAGTCAGTGACATCGACACTGACGATCTTGCCCAGCTCGTTAAACGTGATGGTTTCCTCACCGTGGCGGACCAGCGGATCTCCGGTTGTGGCGCTGGTTGCGTGAAGGCTCCAGACGGCCCGTGCGGCGAGCGGCGAGATTTTTTCGATCAGGCTGTCTTCGGCCACCTGGTCGGGATATTCGGCAAAATAGCGCCGGAACGCTAGCAGGATATCGGCGCGGCCCTTGAGCCCGCCGACCTTGCCGGAAGAATAGGTTGCGTCATCGGTCAGGAAATCTTCGATGGCAGCAAAATCAAGTTCGTCGATTGCGGTATGAAAACGCTCAGTGGCGGATGCGGGATCGAAGGGATTGATGCTCATCGTCATACGGGCAGTCCATAGGCGAGAAGATCGGACTGCAGGGTCTGCGCATCGGTGAAATGAACGGCTTGCCATCCGGCCGCACGCGCACCTTCGACATTGGGCATGCTGTCGTCGATGAACAGCGTTGCCGCCGGGGTGAGCCCGAAGGATTTCGCATGGGTCTGGTAGATCGCCACGTCCGGCTTGATCAACTGGATGTCGCCCGACACCGTTACCCCACGGGGCAGGGTGAGAAACGGAAACAGTTTTTGCGCTTCCTTGAATGTGTCGGAAGCAAAATTGGTCAGCATGGTGACGTCATAGCCCTTGGCTATCAGGCTTTCCATGATCGAGACGCTTTCGACATAAGCGTGCGGCACCATCTCGTGCCAGTATTTGCGGAAGGCGCGGATGCTATCGGCATGATCAGGATGTTCGGCAATCAAAAGCTCTTCCGCTTCACGCCAGCTGCGGCCGCGATCCTGCTCGATGTTCCAGTCATGGGTGCAGACATTGGCGAAGAACCACTTGCGCTCGGCATCGTCGGGAATGATTCGGGAAAACGGGATATGCGGATCGTAATGGATCAGCACCCTGCCGATGTCGAAGACGATGTGACGGATTTCGACGCTGCTCATCAGGTGTTCCTTACGTTTTTCTGACTGGCCGTGCCGCTTCGGAAGGCATCCGGTATGGCCTGGGCGATTGCTTTTTTCATCACGGTCGGCAGGGCCTGGGCCTCAAGCGAGGCGCGCGGTTCCCACCAGCCGTTTCCTGTTTTGTTCTCATTGCTGACCTTGGCCCGATAGATCGACAAGCGCAACTCAAAATGCGTAAAAACATGTGTGATTGTTCCGCAAGGCTCCCACGGCGCAGCAAAAGGCTGCGCGGAAATTGTGTTGTCGCCATCGAGGCGTGATGTCCAGGGCGTGCCGGGCACTTCCGTCATGCCGCCGAGCAGCCCGGTGTCGCCGCGTTTCTGCAGGTAGACTGCTCCATCGATGCCGCTGGCGACAAAGGCAGCGCCAACCCGCAGCGGTTTCTCCTTTTTCGGCGCCTTGCGCGGAAAGGTCTCCGGATCGGCTCTCTTCAAGGCCAGACAGTGGTCGTTCAGGGGACAGAGTGCGCAGGCCGGCCGTTTCGGCGTGCAGATCGTTGCGCCAAGGTCCATCATCCCCTGCGCAAAGTCGCCCGGCCGGTCCGCCGGTGTCATTTCGCCCACCAGCGCCCGCATCTGCGGTTTGGCCGAAGGAAGCGGCGTTTCGATCGCATGCAGCCGCGAAATCACCCGTTCGACATTGCCGTCGAGCACGGCACTTTGCCTGTTGAAGGCGATGGCGGAGACGGCAGCGGCGGTATAGTCGCCGATCCCGGGCAGCGCCTTCAGTCCGTCTTCTGTATCGGGAAAAATGCCGGAATGCTGGCGCGCGACGGCCTCGGCGCATTTCTTCAGGTTGCGGGCTCGGGCATAGTAGCCCAGGCCTGCCCAGGCCTTCATCACCTCTTCGGTATCGGCGGATGCAAGGTCGGTCACCTTCGGCCACAGCGCCAGGAATTTCTGGAAATAGGGTTTGACCGCCTGCACTGTGGTCTGCTGCAGCATCACTTCCGACAGCCAGACATGATAGGGATCTGCGACCACGCCATCACGCGCCATCGGCGGCGAGATGCGCCAGGGCAGGTCGCGGTGATGCCGGTCGTACCAGGAAAGAAGCCGTTTGGCCGCGTCGGCCGCTTTGGCCATTGTCATTGTCTGCTGCATCATTTGCCGGAAGGTTGGTTGGGTCCTATACTTGGCGAACTGTTCGCCATCCTTCAAGGCGGATTCGCAACCCGAAAGATATCTGTTGAAACAACCTTATACCCGCAAGGGCGGCCGTCAGATCAGCGAGATCGCCAATGGCATGATCGACCCGGTGCTTGCCAAGCGCGCCGGTATCAATACGCTGCTGCTCGGCTCCTGGGATGAGATCGCCGGCGAGGACTTTGCCGATTGCACGCGCCCGGAAAAAATCGCCTGGCCGCGGCGCGCTTCGGAAATGACCGGCGAGGGCGGCTACCAGCCCGGTGTGCTGACCATTGCCTGCGAAGGTGCGCGTGCGCTGTTTCTCACCCACGCGCAGGGCGAACTGATCCAGAGGATCAACGGCTTTTTCGGTTTTCCGGCGATCAACCAGATGCGCATCGTGCAAAAGCCGGTTTCTGCCCCGCCAAAACCCTATCGCAAACCCAGACCCCTGACCGGTGAGCGCGCCCGGCATCTGGAAAACTTGGTCGATGGTATCGAAAACGATGCCCTGAAAGCGGCGCTGACCCGGCTTGGCACAGCCGTGCTTGCACCGGGGAAAAAATGACCGTGACCATCAGCCGGTCACAATTGTTTGAACGTTGGTGAGCAACAGCCCCTTGTCGCCTTGAACAAGGCAAGTTATCGAATTTTCGACCGTTTTCGTTCATCCCTTACATTAGGTGAAACCATGTCCCTTTCTGAACTGAGCCCTTTCAAGCGCCTTCTGAGCGGCGTTGCCGTGGCTGCCATTGCTGTGACGCTCGCCGCCTGCAGCGACGAGAAGAAGGATGAGGCTGCAAAAGCGCCTGCGACGGAAAATACCGAAACGGCGGCCAAGACCGAGGTCAAGCCTGCTGACGGCGGCTCGATGATGTCGTCCTCCACGGCGATGAAGCCGGCCGAAGGTGGATCGATGATGGCCTCCAATCCTGCCACGAAGCCGGTCGATGGCACGACGACATCCTCCACCATGTCTTCGGCTGCAACGCCGGCAACGGCTGAGGCCGGCCAGACGCAGATGGCCCAGGCCGCAGCGCCCGCAGCCAAGGTCGAGGTTCCGCAGTCGGAAGGCGAAGTCGATATTGCCAAGCTGATGGCTCCGGGCCCGCTGCCGGAAATGTCTGTCGGCAAGGCCGACGCCAAGGTGACGATCGTCGAATACATGTCGATGACCTGCCCGCACTGCGCCCGTTTCCACAACGAAACCTATGACGCCATCAAGACCAAGTATGTCGATAGCGGCCAGGTCCGCTTCGTCTTGCGCGAATTCCCGTTCGATCCGCGTGCGGCTGCCGCCTTCATGCTGGCGCGCTGCGCCCCGGAAGGCCAGTATTTCCCGATGATCTCCATGCTGTTCAAGCAGCAGGAACAGTGGGCTGCCGCACCGAACGGCCGCGATGCACTGCTGCAGATGTCGAAACTGGCCGGTTTTACACAGGAGAGCTTCGAGGCCTGCTTGACGAACCAGAAACTTCTGGATGATGTGCAGGCAACGATGCAGAAGGGCGACAAGGATTTCGGCGTCAAGGCCACCCCAACCTTCTTCGTCAATGGCAAGAAGTATTCCGGAGAAATGTCGGTTGACACCATGTCGGCCCTTATCGACTCGATGCTCTGATCCCCAGCGTTTTCAAAAAACGGCCAGCGGGCGCCTCAGTGCGCCCGTTTTTTTGTTCGCTTTGCCGGAAAGAGGGTCTTTTGCCGCACGTTAACATTCCAGCAACAGCACGCCAGAATGCGCGTCGTATGCGCAAGGTGATGACTGATGCGGAACTGAAGCTCTGGAATGAGTTGCGCGCACACCGTTTGATGGGCCTGGGATTTCGTCGACAATTGCCGGTGGCAGGCTACATTGTCGATTTCGCCTGCCCGGAGCATAAGATCGTTGTCGAGCTTGATGGTTCGCAGCATGCGCGTGGTGACGCGATGGAGTATGATCGTCATCGCGATCAGATACTGTCATCTCTTGGGTGGACGGTTTTGCGTTTCTGGAACGATGATTTACTTCGGGACTTGGACAATGTCTGTGAGCATATCGTTCGGGTGATTGGTGGGCGAGGCAAATGACGAGTATGCCGTTCACCCCCCTCTGTCACTCCGTGACATCTCCCCCTCAGGGGGGGAGATTATTCATTTCCCCAGATGCTCTTGTAAGTCGAGCGCAACGTTTGCGGCTGATCTCCCCCCTTGAGGGGGAGATGTCACGGAGTGACAGAGGGGGGTATCTTGCCTCACATGCGGGGCACACGGCATGAAATTCACCAAACTCCGCCTTCTGGGCTTCAAGTCGTTCGTCGAACCCTCCGAATTCGTCATCGAGCGCGGGCTGACCGGTGTTGTCGGGCCGAACGGTTGTGGCAAGTCCAATCTGGTGGAAGCGCTGCGTTGGGTGATGGGGGAGAATTCCTACAAGAACATGCGGGCGTCCGGCATGGACGACGTGATCTTTTCCGGGTCGGGTAATCGGCCGGCCCGCAACACCGCCGAAGTCGGCCTCTATCTTGACAATACCGATCGCACCGCCCCCGCCGCTTTCAACGACAGCGACGAAATCCAGGTGACGCGGCGGATCGAGCGGGAAAACGGTTCGGTCTACCGCATCAACGGCAAGGAAGCCCGCGCCAAGGATGTGCAGCTGCTATTCGCCGACGCTTCGACCGGCGCGCGTTCGCCATCGATGGTCGGCCAGGGTCGGATTGGCGAGCTGATTGCCGCCAAGCCGCAGGCACGGCGCCAGCTGCTCGAAGAAGCCGCCGGCATTTCCGGGCTGCATTCGCGCCGCCACGAAGCCGAACTGCGGCTGAAGGGTGCCGAGACCAATCTCGAGCGGCTGGAGGATGTCACCTCGCAGCTGGAAAGCCAGATCGAAAGCCTGAAACGCCAGTCGCGCCAGGCTAATCGCTTCAAGATGCTGTCGTCCGATATCCGCCGCCACGAGGCGATGCTGCTGCATATCCGCTGGGTGCAGGCCAAGGAAGCCGAGGGTGAAGCCGACAGCCAGCTGAACCAGGCGACATCGCTGGTGGCGGAAAAGGCGCAAGCCCAGATGGAGGCGGCGAAGGCGCAGGCCGTTGCCAGCCTGAAACTGCCGGAACTGCGCGAAGCCGAGGCGCGGGCGGCCGCAGCCCTGCAGCGACTGCAGATCGCCAAGTCGCAGCTGGAGGAAGACGCCGGCCGCATCCTGCGCCGCCGCGATGAATTGCAGCGCCGCCTGTCGCAGTTGCGCGAGGATATCGTCCGCGAGGAGCGGATGGTCGCCGACAATGCCGGTATTCTCGCCCGTCTGGACGAGGAAGAGGCAGAGCTTGCCGATATGCTGGCCGAAGCCGGCGAGCGTGCCGAGGAGGCGCGTGAGCGGCTTGACGATGCCAGCGAAAAACTGTCGACAAGCGAAAATCAACTCGGTCTGCTGACCGCTGAAAAGGCCGAGGCCCAGGCATCGCGCAACCAGCTCGAAAAGACCATTCGTGATCTTAGTGAACGGCAGGCGCGCCTTGCCCGCCAGCTGGCCGACCAGAGCCGCGACCTCGACGAACTCGACCGGCAGATTTCAACACTGCCCGATCCAGCCGAAAAGCAGGAGGAGGTCGAGGCTGCCGAATCCGCCCTTGAGCAGGCGGAACATGCGGTTGCCGATATCGAAGAGGCGCTGGCTGCGGCCCGGCAAATCGAAGTCGCTGCCCGCCCGCCCGTCGATGCTGCCCGCGCGCGGGCAAACGGCATCGAGACCGAAGCCCGCACCATCCGGCGCATGCTGGACGCATCGGCCGTGCAGGGGGCAGCGCCGCCGGTTGTCGATGACATGAAGGTCGATCGCGGTTTCGAGACCGCGTTGGGCGCCGCGCTCGGAGAAGATCTGGAATCACCGCTGGACCCCGGTGCGCCCGCCCATTGGCGCGTGCCGGGCGATGCCTCGGATGATCCGCAACTGCCGGATGGCGCGGTATCGTTGACTGAGCACGTGCGGGCGCCACAAACGCTGGATCGCGGCCTGCGTCAGATCGGTATTGTTGAAAATGACGCCACGGCGGAGCGCCTGCTGCCGCTGCTGAAAACCGGACAGCGGCTGGTGACGCGCGACGGTGCCGTCTGGCGCTGGGACGGCCATGTCACCGGCGCTGATGCGCCAAGTGCGGCGGCGTTGCGTCTGGCGCAGAAGAATAGGCTTGCCGAACTCGAAGGCGAACTCACCGACGCCCGCGATCAGCTGGCAGAACGTGAAGCCGAGCTTGCCGCCGCCGCCGCCGGTATCCGCGCCGAAGACGAGCGCTTGCGCCTGTCGCGCGAAACCCAGCGCATGGTGGTGCGCAAGCTCGCCGAAGCCCGCGATGCGCTGGCCGCCGCCGAGCGCGCGTCCGGCGATCTCGTCCGCCGCCGCGCGGTTCTGGCCGAAACCTCGAGCCAGCTTGCGCTGCAGGTGGAAGAGATCAGTGAGCAGATGGAAGCCGACCGCGAGGCGCTGGAGGACGCTCCCGACGTGGCCGGACTGGAGCAAAAACTCAACAGCCAGATGACCACGGTCGCCACCGACCGGGCGCTGGTCGCCGAAGCCCGCGCCATCAACGATGGCCTTGCCCGCGAAAATGAAGCCCGCGAACGCCGCATCCGCGCCATCGCGGCGGAACGGCAGACCTGGAACACACGCGCAGCAAGCGCGCAGGAACATATCGAGACCCTGCGCGAGCGCGAAAGCGAGGCGCGCGAGGAAGCGGAAGAGCTGCTCGAAGCCCCCGATGAATTCGACGAGAAGCGCCGGGCGCTGATGAACGAACTGTCGAAGGCCGAAGAGGCGCGCCGCCAGGCGGCCGATGTCCTGACCGTCGCCGAAACCCGCCAGCGCGATGCCGACCGCATCGCCGTCACCGCCTTGTCGGAACTGGCAGAGACGCGGGAAAAGCGCGGGCGGGCCGAGGAACGGCTTGTTTCCGCCCGGGAAAAGCGCCTTGAGGGTGAGGCGCGTATCCGCGAAGTGCTGAATTGCGCCCCGCATGAGGTGATGCGGCTCACCGGCCTTGCCGTCGATGCCGAGCTGCCGGATGTCCGCCAGATCGAGCGCGAACTCGACCGTCTGAAGATCGAGCGCGAGCGGCTGGGTGCGGTCAACCTGCGCGCCGAGGAAGAGCAGAAGGAGCTTTCCGACAAGCTCGATGCGATGCTGAAGGAGCGCGAGGACATCATCGATGCGATCCGCAAACTGCGCTCGGCGATCCAGAACCTCAACCGCGAAGGCCGCGAACGGCTCTTGGCTGCATTCGACATCGTCAACGTCCAGTTCCAGCGGCTGTTCACCCACCTGTTCGGCGGCGGCACGGCGGAGCTGCAGCTGATCGAAAGCGACGACCCGCTGGATGCCGGTCTTGAAATCCTCGCCCGGCCGCCCGGCAAGAAGCCGCAGACGATGACGCTTTTGTCAGGCGGCGAGCAGGCGCTGACGGCGATGGCGCTGATCTTCGCAGTGTTTCTCACCAATCCGGCGCCGATCTGCGTGCTCGACGAGGTCGATGCCCCACTCGACGACCACAATGTCGAGCGTTACTGCAACCTGATGGACGAGATGGCCGCCTCGACCGAGACCCGCTTCGTCATCATCACCCACAATCCGATTACCATGGCCCGCATGAACCGCCTGTTCGGCGTCACCATGGCCGAGCAGGGCGTCTCCCAACTGGTCTCCGTGGATCTGCAGACGGCAGAACAGCTGCGCGAGGCTGTCTAAAAAATTCAGTAAGAAAATCTTTCATATCTGGGCGCACACTTTCGCCGGCGGCCTTGTAAAAGGCGACCTCGGGTCGCCGGAGGGTATGAAGCTTGACGGATTTCACGGGCGCAGATGCGTTGCTGCTGCTGGGGGCGGTTCCCGTGGCGTCTCTGTGCGTGAATGCAGGCGGCATCATCGTCTTTGCCAATGAGGCGTTGAGCGCCATGTCGGGTGCAGGCGCTGATCTTGCGCGCACGCCCGTGTCTCGCCTTTTGCCGGAATGGCATGCCGTTTCCAACGTGTCCGCCAAATCCTTCCGCCGTGAAACGCTGCTTTTGCGCGGCGATGGCAGTGTCATCCCCGTCGAGCTTTCCGTCGTGCGGTTCAGCGATGCTTTGACGGGTGCCGTCATCCGCGATCTCATCGACGAGCGGTCTATGGAATCGATGCGGCTTGAGCTTGAGCGGCAGAATGATGAGGCGCTGCTGGAAGCGAGAGCTGCACACCGGCGCCTCGGTTTCTTCATCGACATGCTGCCGCAGGCGGCTTGCGTTTTTGATGCAGAGGACCGCTACATTCTGTGGAACGAGAAATACGCAGCGCTCTATCCGGAAATCGCCGGTCACCTGAGCCCTGGCATGCCTTTCCGTGAGATTCTCGAAATCAGTCTGGCCAGTGGAGACATGCCCGAACTGGTCACGGATCCGGAACACTGGATCGAGGAGCGGATGAAGAAGCACAGGCTCCCGGTCTCGCAGGAAGAGCAGATGCTGCGGGACGGGCGCTGGGTGCGCCACGACGATCGCCGCACGCCGGATGGCGGCGCCATTGGTATGCGCATCGATATCACCGATCTCAAGCGCCGCGAGGAATCGTTCCGGCTGCTGTTCGATGCCAATCCGATGCCGATGATGGTCTGCGATGCCGCAACGCTCGATATCCTCGCGGTCAACAGTGCGGCGGTCAGGCTCTACGGTTTCCCTGTCGAGGCGATGCTGCAAAAGAGCGTTACCGACTTTCATGCCGGCGGCGAAGGCGAGCGGCTCGGCGCCATGCTGCGTGGGCTTGAGGGAGATTGCGAAGCCCGCACCGTCTGGCATCAGAAGGCGGCAGACGGTAGCGAACATCATGTGCTGATCTACGTGCGTATCATCAACGAGGGGCCGTCACGGCGGCTGTTGTTGACGATCGCCGATGTCAGCGATCGTATCCGCGCCGAGGCGCATGCTACGCATCTTGCCCATCATGATCCGCTGACCGGCCTGCCCAACCGGATGCAGTTTCGCCAGAAGCTCGAAACCGCGCTGGAAAGGGCGGCGCGTGACGGGCTGGAACTGGCTGTGCACTACCTCGATCTTGATGGCTTCAAGCCGGTCAACGATACCTTTGGCCATGCGGCCGGCGACATGCTGTTGCAGCAGGTCGCCGAACGGCTGAAATCCGTTCTGCGCAATGGCGATCTGGTCGCGCGGCTCGGCGGCGATGAATTCGCCATTCTCCAGCACGCGTCCGCTACAAACGTGGCCGACATCGCCGACCGGTGTATTCTGGCGCTTGGCAAGCCCTTCGGCATCGCCGACCGCCAGATCGGTATCAGCGTCAGCATCGGCATCGCCGTAGCCCCGGAAAATGGGTTGGATCCCGACGAGCTGATGAGCGCCGCCGATACGGCGCTGTATCAGGCGAAAGCCTCGGGAAAAAGCACCTGGCGCCGCAGCCACACGGCTGCTTGAGCGCTGTTTTTCTGTTTTGTGACAGATTTTATCGTGATTTTGCTGCGATGCAGCAAAATTCCGCCACCGATGCATTTTAAAGCCAAAAAGGATACTGTAGCCTGCGGTGGGAGCCGAATGGGTGGAGAAATGGCATGACAAAGTGGGTTTATACCTTCGGCGGGGGAGAGGCCGAGGGAAATGCGGGCGATCGTGATCTCCTGGGCGGCAAGGGTGCCAATCTGGGAGAGATGTGCAATCTCGGCCTGCCGGTGCCGCCCGGCCTGACGATCATCACCGAAGCCTGCGGCAAATATTATGCCGATGGCCGCAGCATTCCCGATGAACTGAAGGTGCAGGTCTCCGCCGGTATCGACAAGATGCAGGCGATCACCGGCCGTGTGTTCGGCGATACCGAGCGTCCGTTGCTGCTGTCGGTGCGTTCCGGCGCCCGCGCCTCGATGCCGGGCATGATGGATACGGTGCTCAACCTCGGTCTCAATGACGCAACCGTGCAGGCGCTTGGCCATGATGCCGGCGACGCCCGGTTTGCCTGGGACAGCTACCGCCGTTTCATCCAGATGTATGCCGATGTCGTCATGGGGCTTGATCACGAGGTCTTCGAGGAAATCCTTGAAGACGAAAAGGGCCGTCTTGGCCATGAGCAGGATACCGAGATTTCGGCTGTCGAATGGCAGCACATCATCGCCCTCTACAAGCGGGTGATCGAGGAGGAACTCGGCGAGGCTTTTCCGCAGGATCCGGAAGTGCAACTCTGGGGCGCGATCGGCGCCGTCTTTTCCAGCTGGATGAACCCGCGCGCCATCACCTATCGCCAGCTGCACAATATCCCCGCCGCCTGGGGCACTGCCGTCAATGTGCAAGCCATGGTGTTCGGCAATCTCGGCAATACGTCCGCCACCGGCGTTGCCTTCACCCGCAATCCCTCGACCGGCGAGAACGAGCTTTACGGCGAGTTCCTCGTCAATGCGCAGGGTGAGGACGTCGTTGCCGGTATCCGCACGCCGCAGAATATCACCGAGGCCGCCCGCATCGCGTCGGGTTCCGACAAGCCATCGCTGGAAAAGCTGATGCCGGAAGCGTTTGAGGAATTCCAGGCGATCTGTACCCGGCTGGAAGGCCATTACCACGACATGCAGGATCTCGAATTCACCATCGAGCGCGGCAAACTCTGGATGCTGCAGACACGCTCCGGCAAGCGCACCGCCAAGGCGGCACTCAGGATCGCCGTCGATATGGCCGAAGCCCGCACGATCACCAGGGACCAGGCCGTTGCCCGCATCGATCCGGCCTCGCTCGATCAGCTGCTGCACCCGACCATCGACCCGCGCGCGCGCCGCGACATCATCGGCTCCGGCTTGCCAGCGTCGCCGGGCGCTGCCACCGGCGAGATCGTCTTCACTTCCGAAGAGGCCGTTCTGGCCAACAAGGAAGGCCGCAAGGTCATTCTGGTGCGCGTCGAGACCAGCCCCGAGGACATTCACGGCATGCACGCGGCCGAAGGCATTCTGACCTGCCGCGGCGGCATGACCAGTCATGCGGCTGTGGTTGCGCGCGGCATGGGCATCCCTTGCGTCTCCGGTGCCGGCAATCTGCGTGTCGATGCCCGCAACGAACTGTTGATCGCCGCCGGCATGACGCTGAAAAAGGGCGACGTCATCACCATTGACGGTTCGTCCGGCCAGGTGCTGAAGGGTGAAATCCCGATGATCCAACCCGAACTTTCCGGCGACTTCGGCAAGATCATGGCCTGGGCCGATGCCAGCCGCCGCATGACGGTGCGTACCAACGCCGAAACCCCGGCCGATGCGCGGGCTGCCCGCTCCTTCGGTGCCGAGGGGATCGGCCTCTGCCGCACCGAGCATATGTTCTTCGAGGGCGAACGCATCAATGTCATGCGCGAGATGATCCTCGCCGCCGACGAGGCCGGGCGGCGGGTGTCGCTCGCCAAGCTTTTGCCGATGCAGCGCTCCGACTTCACCGAGCTGTTCTCGATCATGCACGGTCTGCCGGTGACGATCCGCCTGCTTGATCCGCCGTTGCACGAATTCCTGCCGAAGACCGACGAGGAGATCGCCGATGTTGCGGCGGTACTTGGTTTAAACCCGTCGGACCTGCGCCAGCGCGTCGATGCCCTGCATGAGTTCAACCCGATGCTTGGCCATCGCGGCTGCCGGCTGGCGATTTCCTATCCGGAAATCTGCGAGATGCAGGCCCGCGCCATCTTTGAAGCCGCCGTCGAGGCCGCCCGCGAAACCGGCGCCCCTGTCGTGCCGGAAATCATGGTGCCGCTGGTCGGCCTGAAATCCGAGCTGGATTACGTCAAGGCCTGTATCGATGCAGTCGCAAAGGAAGTCATTGGCGAGGCCGGCATCGAGATCGAATATCTGGTCGGCACGATGATCGAACTGCCGCGCGCCGCCCTTCGCGCCCATGTGATCGCCGAAAGCGCCGACTTCTTCTCCTTCGGCACCAACGACCTGACGCAGACCACCTTCGGCATCTCGCGTGATGACGCGGCGCAGTTCCTCAACACCTATATCCAGAAGGGTATCGTCGAGAAGGACCCGTTCGTCTCGCTCGATTTCGATGGCGTCGGCGAACTCATCCAGATCGCCGCCGAACGCGGCCGCCGCACCAAGAACGGTCTGAAACTCGGCATTTGTGGCGAACACGGCGGCGATCCAGCCTCGATCCGTTTCTGTGAGGAAACCGGCCTCGATTACGTCTCCTGCTCCCCCTTCCGCGTGCCGATCGCAAGGCTGGCAGCCGCCCAGGCGGCCATCAACGGCAAGGGGTGAGGGAGGTCATTTGCCCGGCAAATAGCCGTTCTTTGCCGGGCAAACTTGTTTTTCTATTTGTCGATGAAATCCCGCACCGCCTTGTTGTACCCTTCCGGGTCCTGCAGCATGGCGAAATGGCTCGCGTTCTTCAGGATGACCAGTTCGGCGCCGGGAATGGTTTTTGCCAGGTAATCGGTATGGTCGCGGCTGATCGCCTCGTCGTGATCGCCGAGAACGATGGCGGTCGGCGTGGTGATCTTTTTCAGGTCGTCGTCGCTCCAGTTCGGCTGGCTTGCCCACATATTGCTGATCTGGGTGACGAAAGCGTCATATTCATTCGGCGTCGGCGAAATCGTCTTGTAAACCTGCCCGGCCTTTTCGATGTACGTGGCAAAGGTCTTGTTTTCCATCACGGTCGGGATCACCCCGTCGATCTTCGAGTTGGCGGCCTGCGCAAACAGTCTGGTGAGCCGCTCCGGATGGTGGATGGCGATGTCGAGGCCGATAATGCCGCCGTCGCTCCAGCCGACAATCGCGGTTCTGTCGATCTTCAGGTAATCGAGCAGCGCCAGATAATCAGACGACATCAGGTCGTAGCTATAGGGATCGGCATTGCGGGTCGAGCGTCCGTGGCCACGGCTTTCGGCGACGATGACGGTATGATCCTTGGAAAGATCGGCTACCTGCGCACCCCAGACGTCGGCATAACCAAGCCCGCCATGGATCAAGAGAACCGGCGGGCCGGAACCGTAGACGGCGTAGTACATGGCGATGCCGTTGACCGGTGCCGTGCCGGTTTTGTCCGCCTTCGGTAGTGGCGCCGGGTCAGGCAGTTCCTGCCATCGTTCGGCAGCAAGGGCCGACGCTGAGGAAAACAGGAAGAGGACGCAGAGTATCTTCAGCACGGCTTTCATGAAAAGTCTCCCGATCATTGTTGCGCTCATCATAGGCGGCAATCGCCTTTGCCAAAGCAAAAGCCTGCGCTATTTGGCGCAGAATCGGGAATTTTCTTGCGAGAAGAGAAGGGCTTTGCCGTTACCGGACGATGACCGGCCGGTTCCAGCCCCAGAGCATCGGGTCATTGTTATATCTGAGCGACCGCGACTCGGCGCGGCGGTCGAGGTCGATGCGTTGCAGGCAGGTGGCAAGCGCATCGGTGCCGCGGCGGAAACCGTAGGACAGGCAGGTTTTTTCGTCAGCGGCGCGGCGTTCTTGCGGTGTCAGTGTCGTGCAACCGCCCAGCATTGCGCCAAGGGCAACAAACGACAGGATCTTCCGGATAGACATGCTGAGACCTTGAAACGATTGCAGATTTCAATCTGTCTATCAGATACGCTGCAACACATCCACAAAGGCTTCGGCAAAATTCTTCAGGTCCGCCGTCGTCTCGTCGGGCGTCTCGATGCGGATCGTGTTGCCGCCGGTTTCCAGGCAGGCAAAGATCGTCGCCATGATGGCGCTGCCGTCCCTGGGAATACGCAGCACCGCGATGCGGTCGCAATCGGCGACCAGACCGGACGCAGGCAGCTCGAACAGCAGCGCCCCGTCGATGGCGGCAGCAGCTGCGCGGACATGGGCGGCAAAACCGTCCGGGCCAGTCGTGAAACCGTCCAGCGACAGTTCGAGCTCGAGCAGTTCCATGGTCAAACTGGCGTCGGACGCCGGCATCACCGGTTGTGTGGCTGGCATATTCATTTCGGATGATAGCATGCTCACTCTCCTTTCAAGCCGACGGAAGACGGGTCTTCCTTCGCACCTGGAAATTCCGATGTGTGTGCAAACCGGTCCAACGCCGCATGAACCGGGAAAACACGGCTGATCCCCATCGTTAAGACATGATCAAGGAGAATGGCGAATTTGCGGCATGTTAGAAATTGTAGATATTTGCGCGTCATTACCCGGCCGTATCCGCCCGCTCGCTGATCCGGCGAAAACCACTTCACAGCTTTCGCCATCATGCTCTAAACAGAAGAGGTGGTTGCCGTGTCAGGCCAAGGGATTGATTCTGCCAGATGATGATCAAGTATGAGCGCCCCACATCTGTAGCCGCCCGCTGGGCGCGCCGGATCGCCCGCTTTGCCTTCGGTCTTTTTATCGGGGCCTTGCTGGCGCATCGGTTCGGCCCGCTGGTCACGCCGAATTTCGTCGCGCTGATGGTGTTGTCGGGGGGCCTGGCGGTGATTGCCGTGGTGCTTGCGATTGCCGGTTTCATTCGCTTCTGGCAGGTCGCAGCCGTCGGCGGCATTGCTTCGTTCGTGGCGCTTGTCTATGCGGCTGTTCCGATCGCGGCTGCCGGCTTTGCGCTCAGTGAATACTTCTCCAAGCCGGCGATCTACGATGTCAGCACCGATCCGGTGACGCCGCCGCCGTGGATCAAGCCCCCCAATGCGCCGCAAGGCTGGCTCAAGCGATCGGCCGAGATCACGCCGGCAGACCGGGAGGCGCAGGTCCTTGCCTATCCGGCCCTCACAGGCCGCCGTTACGAAGGCGCGCTTGACCGGGTGTTTCAGGGGGTGAAGACGGTCGCGGAGCAGAACGGCATCACCATCGTTGCGCAGGAAGGCGTCGAAAATGCCGAGGCCGACCTTGAAGACATGACCGTCAAGCCTTCGGATGCGGCCCCGGCGGATAGCGACCCCGATGATGTGCCGATCCCGCTGCAGCGTCCCGAGGTCGTCACAGGCGAAATGCCGCCCGGCCGGCGCTCCTCCGATATCCTGCTGCAGGGCGAATGGCGCACCCTGATCGTCGGCTTGCGTTTCGATGTGCTGATCCGGCTGCGCGAAGAGGCCGAAACCACCTTCGTCGACATGCGCGTCGCCTCGCGGTACGGCGGCCACGATCTCGGCCTGGGCGCCGACTTCGCCGACCAGTTCCTGCACGCGCTTGATGCCGAACTGCTGGGGATCGCCGGGGATTGATCTCGTGCTGTCAGGCGGACGCCCGGGCAAAGCAATCAGTCATCCACGCGACAAAGGCCAGGGCTTCCGGCGAAAGCTGCGCGAAGTCGCGCGCCACCAGAAAATAGGCTCCGTGGGGAATCGACAAATCGAACGGCTGTACGACGCGCCCGGCGTCCAGGTCGTCCTGCGCCAGAATGGTATCGACCAGCGCGATCCCATGGCCGCGCATTGCTGCCTGCAGGGCAAGCGCGCAATCGGCAAAGATCGGGCCGCGCATCGCCTCTGTGCCGGGTGTCAGCCCGGCTGTCGCAAACCAGCGGGTCCAGACATCACGGTTTTCCTCGTGTAGCAGGGTGTAGGATAAAAGGTCCTGCGGTGTCAGAAGCGGCGGCCCGGTCAGGATCGCTGGCGATAGGACCGGTATCATCAAGACCTCGCACAGTTTGCGGGCCTCGGAACGTGGCCAGGCGGTTGCCTTGGCGCTGTGGCGGATAGCAAGTTCTGTCGCACTGCCGCGAAACTCGACGAGCCGGGCCTCGGATTCGACCGAGACGTCGATCTGCGGATGAAGCGCCCGAAAACCGGCGAGATGCGGCACCAGCCAGCAACTGGCAAATGCCGGTTCGGCATCGATGGTCAAAAGCGTGGGAGACTTTGATGCCCGGATTTCCTCCAGCCGTGCATCTATGCCGTCAAAAGCGGCAGCCAGCGTTTCGAGCAGCCGTGCACCCTCAGCGCTCAGGCGCACCTTGCGGTGATGCCGCGTAAACAGCGCCGTTCCCAGAAGTGCTTCCAGTTCCCGCACCTGGCGGCTGATGGCGGCCTGCGAGACGAACAGTTCGTCCGCCGCCAGCGTAAAGCTCTCCAGCCTTCCTGCCGCCTCGAAACTGCGCAGGGCGGTCAGGGGTAAACGTCCGCGCTTCATTTGCATAACCTCAAGTCATCCGAAGGCGACAATAAGCTCGTTTCTCGCCAGCCGGCAAGCGGGATCACAGTCAGGCATCGATGATTGTGAAAAGGACGATGACGATGACTGCAATCCTGAGGCTTTGGATGGACGTCATCCTGCTGGTGACGCTGCAGAGCAACGCCGGGTGCCGGATATTTATGGACGGCAGCGCCGAACGGTTCAGCCGGAGACCGGACGAAGCCAGCCGGTGTAACGAACGATCAGGCCGGTCAGCGGACTGGTGATCTCGACATGAAACCGGAAAATGCCGTCCCGTTCCTCCTCGAAGGTTTCGCCGCCGGGTGCGAGAAACAGCGGCAGCGGCAGACCAAAGAGACGCCAGCCACGAATGACCAGCCGCAAACGGCGGTTGTCGGGCACCAGCGCGATCAGCACCCGGAATGGTCCGAAATCCTCGGCCAGCAGGCAGGCATCGCGGCCGGAGGCTGCGGATTGCACGCTGCGGAAGGACTTGGTTCCGAAGGTGCGGATCCAGGTCTCGCGGCCACCGCCGCAGTCGAAGCGGACCCGCACGGGAATATCGGGATTATCTGCGGGAAAGCCGATGACGGCAGCGGTCAGCCGGGCCAGCAGCCCGGTGCCGCGCTCGACTTTGGCGCGGCCTTCGACGGTGCGCGAGACGGTGCTATCGTGCATCGCACCCACCGCGGGCGGCAGGCGCTTCCATGCGCTGCCCAGCAAACGCCGGTAGAGCGGCATGTTTTCCTGTGGCTGGTCATCGTCGCGGATGCCGGTGCGGATGGCAAAGCGCGAAAACAGCGGCTCGAAATCCGCAAGCGTCAATTCCCCGGCCGCCGGGCGGGCGCCCCGCTTGGGCTTCCGTGCCGAAAGCCAGTTGCGGATGATCGCTTCTGCCGCCATTGCCGGAATGAAGGGGCCATCGTCGCCTTCGGCAACCAGGTTCCAGGACTTCGCAAGCGGCCTGCCGTCCTCGGCCCATCCGGTGATGGCGACGAACATGCCGCCGCGATGTTCGCCGAAGGCGAGCCGGTGCGATATACGGTGAAACAGCGAGGCGAACGGCGAAAGCGATGGTAGAAGCCGCAACCGCACCAGCCCGCCGCCGAGACCGAGCAGATGTTGCAAGACCTGTGGCTCGGTTCCGGCGCCGGTAAAGCACGATTGCAGGCCGGGCAGGGCGCCCGGCAAAAGGGCCAGGTCCGGCGCATCGGCGAGCGCGAACCGGCGGCTGTTGAGCGGAATGCCGCCCGGTGGCGCGATCGTGCGGCGGATGCCGTCCATCAAGCCGTAACCCGGCGCCTGCCGGCCATTGCGGGTGAGCACCACCGGCTTGCCGGCATAGCTCGATACGGCCTTGATGACGTTGAGGCCCATGCGGACTTTTGGTGAGGGGGCGATGCCTGATGTCACCGTGGCGATATTCGCAAATCCCGGTTTCAACGCCTCCAGCGCGGCAAAGGAGAGGGCGGGAAAGCTGCTGCAGCCGGAAAGCGCAAAGACATCGTGATCCTGCGCCATGCTATCAAGGCTGGAGATGCCAGCCACGAAAGCGGTCGCATCGGCAAGGTCGAGATAGCAGATGCCGCGCGCGATACAGGTCTTGACCAGATGGTAGGGATCGGCACCGGCGTCCTGAAATGGCCCGGAGGCATCGACGACGAGATCGGGCTTCAAAACGGACAGTACGGCAACGGCATCGCCGTTGCGATCCATGGCAACCGGCTCGAGCACGGCCTTGGCCGTTATGCCGTCCACAAAGGTCCGCGCCTTTTCAAGCGATCGCCCGGCAACCAGCAGTGTCAGCCGTGGCTCGTCGGCCAACAGCCGGACCAGTCTGGCGCCGAACGTGCCATAGCCACCGAGGACAAGGACCCGCAGCCGCTCTGCGCTCATGCGAGAAACCGGGCGCGGTGTTCCGGTGTCGGCACGAAGCAGGTGTTGCGGCGGCCGGCGATCCGGTAGCGGTTGCGCGCCACCAGTTCGTAGAGCGGATCGCGGATGCGTCTCGGAAGCAAGCGGAAGACGCTCGCCAGCTTCCAGGGAAAGCCGAGCCCGGCCGCCATGCGCAACGATCCCTCGGATTTCAGATAGGCGATGCCGCCTTCGATCAGGATATTGGTCTCGTAATTGCGGCTGTCGAGGCCAAAATGCTTGTAGAGCGCCGCGCCGAGCGGCGATTGCGCCGTGATGAAACGGTAACGGCCCTGCCGGTCGTGTCGCAGGACGAAATTGACCCAGCCGGAACAGAAGATACATTCGCCATCGAAGACGATGATCGGATGATCGTCGGCAAAATCCGGCACCGACGGGTCGCTGCGGTAGCTATAGGCCGGTCTTGGCTGCATCAGCTTGCCCCGCCGGGTGCGAGGCGAAAGGCGCCGGTGAGCGAGGGTGCACCATCGGTCTCGACCTGTCCGCGCTCGAGCAGGTCCTCCAGATGGGCAAACACCGACAAAGCGGCGGCACCATGCAGCCGCGGATCGGTGGTGGCGTAGATCACCTTGACCATCTCGCTTATATGGCTGTCACCGGCCCGCACCCGTTCCAGAACGGCGCGCTCGCGCATCCGCCGGTGGGCGCGCAGGCCGCGCAGAAATGCGGCGGGCTCTCTCACCGGTCCGCCATGGCCGGGCAGATAGAGCCGGTCGTCGCGGCCGAGCAGCTTTTCCAGCGACGCCATGTAGTCGGTCATCGATCCATCCGGCGGCGCGACGATCGAGGTTGCCCAAGCCATGACATGATCGGCGGAAAAGACGATGCCGGTCTCTCCGGGTTTGCCGAGTGCGAAAGCCGCGTGGTTGGCGGTATGGCCGGGCGTCAGCAGCGCCGTCAGCGACCAGCCGTCGCCGTCGATCGTGTCGCCATCGGCGAGCGCGATATCCGGCACGAAATCCATGTCGGAGCTTTCGGCGAACGGGTTGATCTCGCCGGCATGCAGCAGCCGCGCCGCCCGGTGCGGTCCTTCGGCGACGATGAGCGCACCGGTTTCCGCCTTCAGGCGGCCGGCGAGCGGGGAGTGGTCGCGGTGGGTGTGGCTCACCGCAATATGGGTGACCTTTCGGCCTTTCAGCGCCGCCATCAGTGCCCGAAAATGCGCCTCGTCCTCCGGTCCCGGATCGATCACCGCGACGGATCTGCTGCCGACGATATAGCTGTTGGTGCCATGGAAGGTGAAGGGGCCGGGATTGTTGACGGTGATGCGCTGCACCCCGTCCGCCACCGTCACCGCCTCGCCATGCGCGGGCTTGAAGTCGAGGTCGAAATCGGGACCGTCCATGCGCCGTCTCTTCACTTGTACTCGACTTCGATAAACGACATGAACTCCTTGCCGGCATTGACGACATTGTGTTCGACGCCGGCCTCGCGCCGGTAGGCCTGCCCCTTGGCAATATCCACCCGCCGCTCGCCGCCGGGTTCTTCCAGGAGAAACCGGCAATCGGTCATCGGAATGACCACATAGCCCATGCCATGCACATGATGCCCGGTATCCGCCCCCGGTTCAAAATCCCAGCGGGTAATTTTGACCACATCGTCATCGAGAAGAAGGGTCGGCTTGGCAGGCGGGCGGGCACGAAAAATGCTCATGAGGGGCTCCGGGCTTGGACGGAGACCCTAGCCTAGAATGCCGATGACAGAAACGCATTTCCCGCGCTGGACTTGCGTCTTTTGCGCGCTGGCGCAGTCGGGGATTGTCCCCGCGCCATTGCCTCTCACCGTAGCCCTCTCCCCGCAGGCGGGGAGAGGGGACGACAAAGCTTGCCGCAAGTCCCTTCTCCCCGTTTAACGGGGAGAAGGTGGCCGACAGGCCGGATGAGGGGCCATCACGCATACCGTGACCGTCCGCGGCCTTCCCAGCATCACTCCCTTGAAAAATCCACGCAAAACCCAAACTTAGGCGTTGTCGCAGACGTGCGGCTTTGCTAAACCGGCTCTCGATTTGGCAGGGCAATATGTTCGCGCCAAACGTTGGGGCGTAGCCAAGTGGTAAGGCACTGGTTTTTGGTACCGGCACCCCTGGTTCGAATCCAGGCGCCCCAGCCATTTTTATTTCTCGTTATTTTTCAAATCTGTAGATCGCATCAAACGCCCTGATATGGCGGTTTTGTGGGATCGTCTACATGAACATTGAGCGGGCTATCCCTGACGCTCAGAAGCGTTGCAGAAGATCGCGCGTTGGTCTGGTGGCCCAAAAAGAGAAACCTGGCGGTCTTCACCAGCGGGCTGTTGGCTTTGCATCAGGTTCAAACTTGCCAATACCGGCTGCGGCTGCCACGTTATGCAGGCTTGATTCACGCTGATAGGAAGGGAGCACATGGCTCACAAGTTTGAAATCTACAAAGACAAGGCTGGCGAATTTCGTGTTCGCTTCAAATACAACAACGAAGTGATGTTTGCGACGGAAGGTTATTCCAGCAAGGCGAGCGCCCAGAACGCCATCGATTCGATCAGGAAAAATGGCCCCGGTGCGCCCGTTGAGGATAATAGCTGAATCTACCTAAATGCCATAAGCAAGACCCGCCGGCTTTCACCGGCGGGTCCATTCACATCGGCACAGGCCGTGCCAAAAAACCTTACTTCGCCTGGTCGCCCGCCAGGAATTCCTCGCACCAGCTCGGGCCGGACGACTTCTTGATGTCGCCGAGCACCGTGATCGAGCGGATGACGTAGTCGGAGGAGACGTTGAGCTGGACCGAGCAGGACAGGAATTCGGTGCGGGCGGAGGCAATCTTCTTGCCCTTCTTGCCGTTTTCACCTTCGGCGAACTGCGCCGGGATCGTCCGCTTCTTGTAGCCGCCCTTCCAGGAATAGACCGTCATGTCGCCGCTGGAGACGTCCGACTGCGGCGGGCCGAAGGCGGCGAAGAAGACGCCGGCGGGCTGTCCCTTCCAGCGGGCTTCGACGGCATTGCGGGCCGGGCCTACGGTGGTGCAGCCGGCAAGCGCCAGCGCAAGGCCAGCCACAGTCATCAAGCGGAAATTCATCTGGTCACGTCCCTTTGGCTTTCGTTCTGAAACATCGGTCGCCCCGGCGGCGCAAAGCGCTGGTGGCCAAGGCTTGTCGCCTCAGCCTCTAGCGCTAAACCGATTGAAAGAAAATCAGGGGAACGACTTATATGCGCGGTCATGCGCATAAATTTGCAAGCGTTGCCGAAAGGCCCCAGCAGGGAGGGTGAATGGCCGCCCAAACCCTGAGCCAGCGGTGCCGGAACCGTCGCATGACAGCCTGGCGCGGGAGATGCGGGACGGTGTCTGTTCCGGTGCTGCAGCCCGGCTTATCCTGTTGTTTTCAGGCAACTTGCCGATTTTTCACAATTGCGCCTTGTGGAAAGGAAAATGCTGTTCTATAGAGGCGCCGCTGGTCACGGAGTGTAGCGCAGCCTGGTAGCGCACGTCGTTCGGGACGACGGGGTCGGAGGTTCGAATCCTCTCACTCCGACCAGCTTGCTCAAGGCTTTCAAGGCCTTGCTTTTCTCTTCATCTCTAATTGTCTGAAACAGATCTTCCGTTTGTGCGGCAGTTGGCTGTCTGCGTTCTCTGCTGGCGTTCAGCGGCAGAGGCAATCGCGGGGCATTCCCCACCGCAGATAACTCCTCCCCCCAGCCTGTGACCGAGGGGAGGGGCTGGTTCAGCTGCGAAAGCTGGCCGACCTGCCGGGCGCGCCAGTGCCCCTGGTGGAGACTGCGTTGTCGCGAGAGCGGCCGTGAGCGACTTCAAATCCAGCCGGGTTCGTCACGACGGATAGCTTCTTCATCGGCGCGGACGCGGTGGCGGCAAATGCAGCACCTGCCAGGGTGCACGATACCGCAACGGCAAAAATCAACTTCATGATCTGTCTCCTTGGTTGCTCACAGGCTCCGTGCGGAGCGTGCCTCCCTGCATTCTCAGGGAGAATCCGTGCCTAGACCGGTCAGAGTCCCAGGGACATACGGCATCCGTCGTATTTCGACCGCTGTCAGGGCGGGAGATCAAAGAGATGGTTACCGGCTGATGACCTGCGCACCTGCGTTTGCACCGGCAGGGCTGCCGGTGTCAGGCCTCTTGCTCTGGACAGGCAATCCGTCCTGTATCGCAACCGCAGTCTTGCTTGACCGAAAAACGAAATGTGAATTACAACGGCTGACCTCTGCAGCGTTGCAGTCCCCGTCATCTCCCGCGCCCGCTGTCCCGGCGGTCACCCGGCTTTTCAGCAGGAATTCCCGCCGATGTTCGAACTTTTATGGCGCAGCGTGGCAATCGGCGTGGGCGGCACCGTGCTGATGGATCTCTGGGCAGTCCTGTTGTGGCTTCTCGCCGGCCAGAGCAAGCCGAACTGGGCGCCGGTCGGGCGCTGGTTCTGGCATCTGCGCACCGGAAAAGTCTTCCACGACAATATCGGCTCGGCCGCGCCCTATGCCCATGAGCAGGCGCTCGGCTGGATCAGCCACTATGCCGTCGGCATCGCCTACGGCATCCTGCTGGTCGCTATCACCGGGCCTGTTTGGCTGGCAGCACCGACCTTCCTGCCGGCCTGGATCGTCGGTATCGTCACCATCGGCGCCGGCTGGTTCCTGCTGCAGCCGGGGCTGGGCATCGGCTGGGCAGCTTCGAAACTGCCGAATGCCAACAAGGTGCGTTTCCTGAATTTCCTCTCGCATACGGTTTTTGCCGCGGGCATGTACGGCACGGCGCTGCTTCTCGCTTGAGCAATATCGTTCTTGCCTCGGCCACCGGCGTGTTAAGGCTACCGTGCAGAACGTTTGGGGACATGACTTGAAAAAAATAGACGACCTGATCGCTTCCGTGACCAGCATCCACGACCGCTACAAGGCCGGCCGCATGGAGCGCGAAACCGTGCGCGAATGGGTGCTCGGCCTCGGCGGCTATCCGGTGCCCTATGCGGAGCCGTTGAGCGAAGCGGCCGTGTGGTTTAAACCGGCCCGCGACATGGAGCCCGATGCGCTGAAGATCATCGACCTGGAGCGGTTGAAGGCCATCGTCGAGGCTGGCAAGGCTTGATCACGGCCAATCCGCAGCGGCTCAACAGCCGCTGAGACCACGAGGCCGCCGATCCTTCGAACGTCTGGAAGAAATGCCGCAAGCGCTGCCGCCGATCCTGTACCGGCGGCAGCGCTTGCGAGAGAAAACCATGTCAGATGCCGCCGGCAGCATCCTCGAAGATCTGCGACGCTTCACTGGCCGTCATCCGCAGCAGGTCGGTTTCGTCGCGGCGGCGGGAGAACAGTTCGGTTGCCATCAGCTGGTCGGCCAGATCAGCCGGTAGCGAGAGCACCACGCGGGTCTCGTCCGAACGAAGGCCGGTCACCGAGGAGCGCTTGGCGGTGATCATGCCACCGGCCACCGTGTTGTTGGTGTCCGGATCGATCAGGATGAAGGCGCCAGTGGTTCGGTTATGCTCATAGGCGTCGAAAACGGCATTCTCGTCGAAGGAAAGATGGACCTTGCCGATGCCGTTCATCGCCAGGACGCCCGTCCGCTGGTGCCAATTGCCGGTCTTCAGGTCAAGCTGGCTGAACGGGTTGGCAGTGACGCGCTGGCGCCGCGAGCCGCTTTTGAGCCAGTAGCGCCGGCCCGGCTGAATGCCTTCCGACTGCAGCGCAACGAGGTGGGCTTCGAAATCCAGGCCGACCTGCGGCTGGCTTTCGAGCGAAACGATCATGTCGCCGCGCGAGACGTCGACCTGACGGTCGAGCACCAGCGTGATCGCATCGCCGGAAACGGCGGCGTTGCGCACCAGGTCGAAGGTGATGATCTTGGTGACATTGGCCACCATGCCGGACGGCAGGATGACGACCGAATCGCCCGGCTTGACGGAGCCACCGGCAACCGTGCCCTGATAGCCGCGAAAGCTTTCGCCGGGGCGCGAGACGCGCTGCACCGGCAGGCGGAAGCCGACCGTCTGGGCGGAGCGGACCGTTGCCAGTTCCAGCACCTCGACCAGCGTCTGGCCCTCGTACCAGGGCATCGAGGCCTTGCCGTCATAAACGACGTTTTCGCCCTTCAGCGCCGACATCGGGATGGCGGTGATCTGACGCACGCCGAGCGATATTGCGAGTTCGCGGAATTCGTGGGTGATCTGCTCGAAACGGGCGCGGTCATAACCGACGAGATCGAACTTGTTGACGGCCAGCACGAACTGCTTGATGCCCATCAGCGAGGCGATCGTTGCATGGCGGCGGGTCTGTTCCAGAAGGCCGGTGCGGGCATCGACGAGCAGCACGGCCAGATCGGCGGTCGAGGCGCCGGTTGCCATGTTGCGGGTGTACTGTTCATGGCCGGGGGTGTCGGCGACGATGAAGGAGCGCTTGTCGGTGGCGAAATAGCGATAGGCGACATCGATGGTGATGCCCTGTTCGCGTTCGGCCTGCAGGCCGTCGAGCAGCAGCGCGAAATCGGGCAGGCCGAGATCGTTCTGCTTGCCACTGTCACGGCGCAGCGTTGCCGCCTGGTCTTCCTTGACCGCCTTGGTATCCCAGAGCAGCCGGCCGATCAGCGTGGACTTGCCGTCGTCGACGCTGCCGCAGGTGATGAGACGCAGCGGGCGCGTGTCGCGCACCGCGCGCGTGGGCTCGACCGCCGGGAAAGCAGTCACGGTGCCGGTGGTAACCTCAGTCGCTTGAGCGGTTGCGGAAACGGTCATCAGAAATATCCTTCGCGCTTCTTCTTTTCCATCGAGCCCGACTGATCGCGGTCGATGGCGCGGCCCTGCCGTTCGGAAACCGTGGCGATTTCCAGTTCGGCAATGACCTCTTCAAGGTTGGTGGCCTGAGAGGGGATGGCGCCCGTCAGCGGAAAGTCGCCAAGGGTGCGAAAACGGATCGAACCATGCTGGATGGTTTCGCCGGGCAGCAGTTCCAGCCGGGGATCTTCGGCGAGTATCATCATGCCGTCGCGCTCGATGTAAGGGCGCTCCTTGGCATAGTAGAGCGGCACCAGCGGGATGTCTTCCACCTGGATGTAGCGCCAGATATCGACCTCGGTCCAGTTCGACAGCGGGAAGGCCCGCACGCTTTCGCCCTTGCGGATCATGCCGTTATAGACGTTCCAGAGTTCGGGACGCTGCGCGCGCGGATCCCAGCGATGCTCGGGCGTGCGGAAGGAGTAGATGCGTTCCTTGGCGCGGCTGGCCTCTTCGTCGCGGCGGGCGCCGCCGAAGGCGGCATCGAAACCACCGGCATCCAGCGCCTGGCGCAGGCCTTCGGTCTTCATGATGTCGGTAAACAGCGCCGAACCGTGGGTAAATGGCGTGACGTTCTCGGCCTTGCCGCGCGGATTGATGTGCTCGATGAAGTCGAGATCGTATTTTTTGACGATATCGTTGCGGAACGCGATCATCTCGGCAAATTTCCAGCCGGTGTTCACGTGCAGCAGCGGAAACGGCACCCGGCCGGGATAAAACGCTTTTCGCGCCAGATGCAGCAGGACAGACGAATCCTTGCCGACGGAATAGAGCATCACCGGCTTGTCGAATTCGGCGGCCACTTCACGAAAGATGTGGATCGCTTCGTTTTCGAGCGCCTTCAGATGCGGATCAAGCGGTGTCTTGGCCGTCTGCGGATTGTGCAGTTCCGTTTCCGGAAGAGTACTGGGCATTTCAAGTCTCCGGGAGTGTCTGTGTGGTGCGGGCCTGCGCGGATTATCGCGCAATGCTGCTGGCAATGGGGCTGCTGGCAATGGGGCTGCTGGCAATGGGGCTGCTGGAAAGGGGGCTACTGGAAATCGGGCTGCTTGAGATCGAGGATGTCTGCGGGATGGTCGCGGCTGCGGCGTCTGCGACGTGAAGGCCGCATTCGCGCGTCTCGTCGTTCTCCCACCACCAGCGGCCGGCCCGCTCCGGCTCGCCCGGCTTGATGGCACGGGTGCAGGGTTCGCAGCCGATCGACGGGTAACCACGGGCATGCAGCGGATTGACCGGGATCGCTTCAGCCGCAACATGGGCGCGGATCGTCTCGATGTCCCAGTCGGCGAGCACATTGATCTTGATCAGGCTACGGTCGTGGTCGGCCTCGGCAAACGGCGTTTCGGCACGGTTGCCCGATTGGCCGCGGCGCAGTCCGGTGATCCAGAAGGATGCCCCTTCGAGTGCACGCGCAAGCGGCTTCACCTTGCGCGCGCCGCAACAGGCGTGCCGGGCTTCGATGCTGTCGTAGAAGCCGTTCAAGCCATATTTGGCGGCATAGGCGTCGATATCGTCCTGTTCAGGGTAAAACCGTTTGATCAGGATGCCATAGGTTTCTTCTGTCTTGTCGATCAGCGCCACGGTCTCGTTGAAGAGACGGCCGGTCTCGAGGGTCGAGACCTCGATGCCATGTTTGCCGGTGCCGATCGCAGCCGTAATCACCTGATCCTCGATGCCGAGGCTGGTGGTGAAGACCGATTTGCCCTCAAGCGACGCGATCAGTTCCAGCCGGCCGGAAAGATCAAGGTTTTCCAGTTGGCTGCTGAGCGCTGTGGCGCGGTTTTCAAGCGATGCGGATGTCATGGGAGGATATCCTGTTCTGTTGCCCCGGAATATCGCAGCCGTGTGCGACAAAAGACAGAAAAACGGATTTCTAATGTCGGCGGATCAGAGCAAATATCTCTCCGATCGGTAAATAACGCAGAATAGCGTCGAAATGCTCGGTTTTTGGCATAAAATCTATGATTTTTATGGTTTATTGGTGCCCCGCGGGTGTGGTTTCGCTTTGCCATGCCGAAACATCAAGGAGCCGGACGCAGGGCCCGGCTCCTTGATGTTCTGTCTTGAAGGCATGTAACGGAAGGCAGGTTCCGCCCTTAGAACTCCACCCAGTCGCCACCCTGTGCCCTGCCGCCAACGGCATAAACCTTGGCCGTATGCGGGACATGTACCGGCGCTGCGCGGCTTGCGGTCTGCGGGCTGGCCCGTGTTCCGCTTGTCACCCTGTCGCGGCCGCCGCTGGTCTTGAAGCGGGTCAGGAGTTGCGTCAGTGCCCCGGCCTCGTTGGCAAGGCTGTGGCTTGCTGCGGTGGATTCCTCGACCATGGCGGCGTTCTGCTGCGTGCCCTGGTCGATGGTGTTGACGGCGGTGTTGATCTGCTTGATGCCAGAGGATTGTTCGCGGGCACTTTCGACGATGGCGGTGACATGGGTGCTGATTTCCTGGACCTCGGCGATGATGCCCTCCAGCGCCGTGCCGGTTTCGCGCACCAGCGAGACACCGGACCGAACCTGGCCGCTGGAGGCGGCAATCAGCGTCTTGATCTCCCGTGCGGCCTGGGCCGAGCGCTGGGCAAGTTCGCGCACCTCCTGGGCAACGACGGCAAAACCCTTTCCGGCATCGCCGGCACGGGCAGCCTCGACGCCGGCGTTCAAGGCGAGAAGGTTGGTCTGGAAGGCGATATCGTCGATGACACCGATGATGTTGGAGATTTCGCGCGAGGAGGCTTCGATGCCGCTCATCGCATCGATGGCATTGCCGACGATCTGGCCGGACCGTTCGGCCGCGCTGCGGGTGCGCACCACAAGTGAGCCTGCTTCTTCCGCCCGCTTGCTGGCATCGGAGACGGTGACCGAGATCTGGTCGAGCGCTGCTGCGGTTTCCTCGACCGAGGCAGCCTGCTGTTCGGTGCGCTTGGACAGATCGGCGGCGGCGACACGGATTTCGGACGCACCGGCACTGATGCCACGGGCGGTTTCACCGACGGACCGCAGCGCATCCTCAAGATTGCCGACGGAGCTGTTGAAATTGCTGCGCAGCGCATCGAGATGGGCGGCAAGGGCGGTATCGATCCGGTAGGTCAGGTCGCCTTCCGCCAGCTTGTCGAGACCAAAGGCAAGCGCGGAGACTGCCGACTGCACCTCTGCCGCCTCGGCAGCCTTCTGAGCTTCGCGCTCTTGCCGGTCGCGCTCGGAGAGCGAACGGTTGCTCTCTGCTTCTTTTTCAAGACGCAGGCGGTCATGGGCATTGTCGCGGAAAACCGCGATGGCGCCGGCCATCTGACCGATCTCGTCGCGGCGGCCTTCGCCGAAGATGGCGACATCGAGATTGCCGCCCGCCAGCTGCCGCATGGCTTCGCGCAACCGCGTCAGCGGCCGGAATAGGCCAGCGATGACGAACCAGACCGTGGCCGCAAGCGCTGCCATTGCAAAGGCAGCAATGATTGCCTTCGACAGGATGAGGCTATCCTTTTCCGCCTTGGCAGCCACCAGCTCGCGGTCGGCCTCTGTCAGCTGCAACTCGATCAATTCGCCGATCCGCAGGCTCAGCGGGTCGATGACCGTGTAGAGTTCCTTGTCGATGAACTGTTCGAAGGCGGGACGATCGCGCCGCTGCATGATATCCTGGAGATTCTGTATCGCTGCAGCGCTGGCAGCACGCGCTGCATCAAACGCATCAGCCAGCATCTTTTCAGCTTCGGTCAGTTTGGTTGCCTCATAGGCAAACCATTTCGCCTCGATGGTCAAAAGCGCATCCGCGACGGCCTTGGCGCCGGCAGTCCAGTCGAGTGCGCCACTGCGCACCTTGTGGGCGGTGTCGACGATATTGACGGCATACATGTCTGCGACGGTTTTCAGCTGCGCCACCGGCACCAGCCGGTCGGCGACGATGGATTCGGTGCGCTTGGAAATGGAGGTCATCGCGTTGAAGGCTGTTGCGATCATCACGACCATCGAAAGGGCGATCAGAAACAGGCAGGTGAGCAGGCGTGTTTTGATTGTCATGGCTCTACTTTTCGGTTGCCGGCAAGGCACGCCTTCGCAGGCGATGACAGCGCAAACGAAAGCACCGGCACGCGACAACGATTGGCCTTGGCAAGGTGGTTATGACGATCGGGCGGCACACCGGAAACAAAGGGCGATGTCCCATCATGGGCCGCCGCCAAGTGTCCGCTCTGTCAATAGAATTAACGATTGAAGATTAAAAATTATTAAATTACAAGTTGTATTCGCGGTTTAGTGCACGTTTTCTAGGCAGGACGTCGCAATTCGTGCAGATCCACCGGCTGGCGCAGGGCGATGCGCAGGCTCAGCAGCACCTGCGCATTTTTCATTTGTAAGTCTGCTCGTATCACCGCCACCAAGCCGTTACCGGTCGCTGGTCTCCCAGCGCGGATTGATCCACGGTTCCTGATTGGAGCGGGGCAGGGGCTGCTTGCCGAGAATATGGTCGGCTGCCTTTTCGCCGGTCATGATCGAGGGACCGTTGAGATTGCCGTAGGTGACATGCGGGAAGATCGACGAATCCGCAACACGCAACCCGTCGACGCCGATGACGCGGGTTTCCGGATCGACCACCGCCATCGGATCGTCTTTTGCACCCATCCGGCAGGTGCCGCAGGGGTGGTAGGCGCTTTCCAGATGCTCGCGCAGGAAGGCGTCGATCTGATCGTCGGTCGTCACGCTCTCGCCCGGCTGGATCTCCGGACCGCGATACTGGTCGAACGCCTGCTGGCCGAAGATTTCGCGGGTGAGACGCACGCAGTGGCGGAACTTCTCCCAGTCTTCCGGATGGCTCATATAGTTGAACTGGATGACCGGATCGGCCTTCACGTCCGGTGAACGCAGGGTGACGGAGCCACGCGACTTCGAATGGTTGTAGCCGACATGCACCTGGAACCCGTGGCTCTTCGCCGCCGCCTTGCCATCGTAGGAAATGGCCACCGGCAGGAAATGATACTGAATATCCGGCTGCCGGATGCCCGGCGCCGAGCGCAGGAAGGCGCAGGCCTCGAACTGGTTGGAAATGCCGAGGCCCTGCTTGAGGAAAAGCCATTGCGCCCCCGCAACCCCCTGCCAGAACCAGGGCAGCCAGGAATAGAGCGAGACCGGTTTGGTCGAGACCTGCTGGAAATAGAATTCCATATGATCCTGCAGATTGGCGCCGACGCCCGGCCGGTCGGCCTTCACCTCGATGCCCATTTCCTTCAGATGCGCGGCCGGGCCGATGCCCGACAGCATCAGCAGTTTCGGTGAGTTGAAAGACGACGCCGAGACGATCACCTCGCGATTGGCCTTCACCACCTCGATCTTGCCGCCACGCTCGATCTCGACGCCGGTAGCCCGGCCATTCTCGATGACGATCTTTCGGGCATAGCAGCGGATCAGTTCGACATTCGGCCGTTTCAACGCAGGCTTGAGATAGGCTGATGCCGCCGACCAGCGCCGGCCATTGTGGACCGTCTGCTCCATCAGGCCGAAACCTTCCTGCTTGGAGCCGTTATAGTCGTCGGTCAGTTCGAAACCGGCCTGCTGTCCGGCATCGACGAAGGCCTTGAACAATGGGTTCTTGTAGGAGCCGCGCTTGACATGCAGCGGCCCGTCAGTGCCGCGCCACCCGTCCTCGCCGCCATGCGCGTTTTCCATGCGCTTGAAGTAAGGCAGCACGTCGGCATAAGCCCAGCCGCGGGCGCCAAGCTCTTCCCACGCGTTATAGTCTTCCATCGAGCCGCGCACATAGACCATGCCGTTGATCGACGACGACCCGCCGATCACCTTGCCGCGCGGTGCCGTGATACGCCGGTTGTTGAGATGCGGCTCGGGTTCGGAAAGATAACCCCAGTTGTAACGGCTCATGCTCATCGGCCATGCCAGTGCTGCCGGCATCTGGATGAACGGTCCCAAATCGCTGCCGCCGAATTCCAGCACCAGCACGCTATTCTTGCCGTCCTCGGACAGACGGTATGCGAGTGCGGAGCCTGCGGAGCCCGAACCGATGATGACGAAATCTGCGCTTTGCATGGTGGTCGTTCCCAGTTTTTAGAATTGCCCCTCACCCTAGCCCTCTCCCCGCTTGCGGGGAGAGGGGACGATGGAGGTTGCCGCTTGTTCCTTCTCCCCGTTTACGGGGAGAAGGTGCCCGGCAGGGCGGATGAGGGGCACTTTCCCTCCCCCTTGTGGGGAGGGTGGCCCGAAGGGTCGGGAGGGGTTCTTGTTCCCGAAGAAAGCCCCTCTCCAACCCCTCCCCACAAGGGGGAGGGGCTTTCCCCTCAATACGGCGCCTGCACCGGCCCCATCGCCACGTAGACGCTCTTCAGCTCGGTGTAGTGATGGAGTGCCGCCAGCGAATTCTCCCGCCCGAAACCGGATTGCTTCGATCCGCCGAACGGCACTTCCACCGGTGCCAGGTTATAGGTGTTGATCCACAGCGTGCCGGCTTCCAGCCGGTCAACCACGCGGTGCGCGCGGGTGAGGTCGGACGTGAAGACCCCGGCCGAGAGCCCGAACTCGGTGCCGTTGGCGCGGCCGATCACCTCGTCCTCGCCGTCGAAATCGAGCACGCACATCACCGGCCCGAAAATCTCTTCGCGGGCGATGGTCATGTCATCGGTGACATCGGCAAACACGGTCGGCTGGATATAGGTGCCTTCGGCAGACACGTGGTTCGGAATGCCGCCACCGGTCAGAAGCGTCGCGCCCTCGGCCTTGCCCGTCTCGATATAGGCAAACACCTTGTCGAGCTGGGCGCGCGAGACCATCGGCCCGAGCTGGGTTTCCTCGGCCATCGGATCGCCGATGATGATCTTTTCGGTGCGCTCCTTGAGGCGCGACAGGAACCTGTCCTTGATGCCCTTCTGGACGAACACCCGGGTGCCGTTCGAGCAGACCTGGCCGGTCGAATAGAAATTGCCGAGCATGGCGCCGCCGATGGCGCTTTCGAGATCGGCGTCGTCAAACACGATCAGCGGCGATTTGCCGCCGAGTTCCATGGTGACATGCTTCAGCTGGGAAGCGGCGGCACCCGCCACCTTGCGGCCGGTCTCGACCGAACCGGTGAGCGACACCTTGGCAACGTCCTTGTGGTTGACCAAGAGCGGCCCGGTCGTCCGGTCGCCCTGGATGACATTGTAGAGACCCTTCGGCAGGCCGGCCTCAACTAAGATTTCGGCAATCTTCAAGGCGCCGAGCGGGGTGTTTTCCGAGGGCTTGAACACCATGGCATTGCCGGCGATCAGCGCCGGTGCGCCCTTCCAGCAGGCGATCTGCTGGGGATAGTTCCAGGCGCCGATGCCGACGCAGACGCCGAGCGGTACGCGCTTGGTAAAGGCAAAATCGCCGCCGAGCGGGATATAATCGCCGTTGAGAGCCGCCGCTGCGACCCCGCCGAAGAATTCGAACGCGTCCGCCCCGGAGGTCGGATCGGCGACGATGGTTTCCTGGATCGGCTTGCCGGTGTCGAGCGTTTCCAGCTCCGACAGTTCGCGATTGCGGGTCCGCATGATGTCGGCGGCGCGCTTGAGGATGCGGCCGCGCGCCGTCGGGCTCATTGCGGCCCATTCGCCCTGCGCGCGCTTGGCGCTGGCGATCGCCCTGTCGACGATGGCGGGTGTGGCGGCATGCAGCCGGGCGATCACTTCGCCCGTTGCCGGATAGATGCTGTCGAAGGCGGCGCCGTCGATATCCTCGACATATTCGCCATCGATGAAATGGGAGGCTGGCGGTTGGGCTTTCATATCATTCCCCTCGCGGAAAGCGTTTGGATTCTTCGAGATTGTCGAGATTCATGTGGTTGCGCATGTAGCGCTCGGAGGCCTTTTGCAGCGGCTGGTGATCCCACGGATAATAGGCGCCATTCCTCAGCGCCTCGTAGACCACCCAGCGCCGCGCCTGGCTTTCGCGCACGGCGGCATCGAAGACTTCCATGTCCCAGCGGCTGTCACGCATCGCCTGGAAGGCGCGCAGCGTCGGCGCATGGGGGGGCACGGTCGCAAGGTTTTTCAGTTCCAGCGGGTCGGCGTCGAGATCGTACAGCTGGTCCGGATCGAGCGCGCAGTGGATGTATTTCCACTTGCCCTCGCGGATGCCGACCAGCGGCGCGTAGGAGCCCTCGGCGGCATATTCCATCAGCACCGGCGCGATACGCTCCGCGCCGTTGATCACCGGTACAAGGCTTTCGCCATCGGTCCAGGGCATGATCTCGTCCATCGAAATCCCGGCGAGATCGCAGAGCGTCGGCGTCAGATCAAGGTTCGAGGTCGGCGCCAGATGCAGGCCGGGGGTGATGCCGGGACCGGCGACCATCAGCGGCACCCGGGCCGAGCCCTCGAAGAAGTTCATCTTGAACCACAATCCGCGCTCGCCGAGCATGTCGCCATGATCCGAGCAGAACAGGATCAGCGTGTCGTCGAGCATGCGGGTGCGCGTCAGCGTATCGACGAGTTCGCCGACCTTTTCATCGAGATAGGAAATATTGGCGAAATAGGCCTGCCGCGAACGCCTGACATTGTCTTCGGTCACCGAAAATTTCTGATAGTCGCAGGCATGGATCAGCCGCTGCGAATGCGGGTCCTGCTCGGCAAGCGGGATCTCGCCGACGTCCGGCAGCAGTTGGTCGCAGTCGTTGTAGAGATCCCAGAATTTGCGGCGCGCCACATAGGGGTCGTGCGGATGGGTGAACGAGACGGTCAGCGCCCAGGGCCGGCGGGCTTCATCGCCGTGTTCGCGGCTGAGATGATAGAGCTTCTGGTTGGCCAGAAACGCCACCTCGTCGTCATATTCCATCTGGTTGGTGATCTCGGCAATACCGGCGCCGGTGACGGAGCCGAGATTGTGATACCACCAGTCGATCCGCTCGCCCGGCTTGCGGTAATCCGGCGTCCAGCCGAAATCGGCCGGATAGATGTCCGTCGTCAGCCGCTCCTCGAAGCCATGCAGCTGGTCGGGCCCGACGAAGTGCATCTTGCCCGACAGCGCCGTGTAATAACCGGCGCGGCGCAGGTGATGGGCGTAGGTCGGGATCGACGAGACATATTCGGCGGCATTGTCATAGACCTGCGTCCGGCTCGGCAATTGCCCGGCCATCAGCGAGGCGCGGGCAGGCGCGCAGAGCGGCGAGGACGTATAGTTGTTGCGAAAGCGCGCCGAGCGCTTGGCCAGCGCCTTCATATGCGGTGCATGCAGGAAGTCCGCCGGGCCGTCGGGAAAGAGCTTTCCGTTCAGCTGGTCGACCATGATGATCAGAATGTTCGGCCGGGTCATGCGGCATGTTCCTGTGGCTGGCGGGCATGGAGATTGAGCGTGATGTAATCGTCGGTGAGCGCGATCGAGGCGTCTGCCGTCACCGGCGAGGAGCCGAGCGCCCGGCGAATATAAAGCCCGTCGATCATCGCCGCCGTGCCCTCTGCGATACGCTGCGCATCATCTGCGACACAGAGCTGCTTGAGGCTGGAAACCAGATTGGAATGCAGCCGCCGCGCATAGATCACCAGGAACCGCCGCGTCTCTTCCGAACGCTGCGCTTCCGAGTAAAAGGCGAGCCACGCGGCAATGGTTTCCGGCGCGAACTGGTCGGCCTGGAAACTGACGCGCACGATCGCCGACAACCGCTCGCGCGGCGTTCCAGCGGCGTTGAGCGCCGTCACCGTATCGTCGCGCAACTGCTTCAACAGGGAGCGCACGGTCTCGACCAGCAGCTGCTCCTTGCTGCCGAAATAGTGGTGCGCCAGCGCTGCCGAAACGCCGGCCTGGCGGGCAATGTCGGACATGGTCACTGACAGCGTGCCCTGATCGCCGATCACATGCAGCGCCGCATCGACAAGCGCCTTGCGGCGCACCGGTTCCATTCCGACTTTTGGCATCATTGCTCCCTTGTTGCCATCAGTGTATTTTTGATTGATCCATCAATCAATAAAAAACAAACGCTGTGACCAAGGATTTTCTTGCCATTCGGATGGCTCCGGCTTCAACTGGCGGTGGCCGCGCCGGGCGGCAGAGCAAGAGGATCGCGCCCATGAAATCCGTGTTTTTATCCTGGCAGGCATGGGCGCTTCTGTCTGCGGCATTTGCTGCTGTGACCGCCATCTTCGCCAAGATCGGCATCGGAAACGTCAATTCCGATTTCGCCACCTTTATCCGCACCATCGTCATCCTGTTTGCCATCGGCCTGATTCTGTTTTTGACGGGAAACTGGCAGGCGCCATCGACGGTGTCGGGCAAAAGCTGGCTGTTTCTGGTTCTGTCGGGGCTGGCGACGGGAGCGTCCTGGCTCTGCTATTTCCGGGCGCTGAAGATGGGTAACGCGGCGCAGGTTGCGCCGGTCGACAAGCTGAGCGTCGTGCTCGTCGCTCTGTTCGCCGTCCTTTTTCTCGGCGAGCGGCTCTCTCCCGCCCATTGGCTTGGCGTCGGCATGGTCGGCTGCGGCGCCGTGCTTCTGGCGTTGAAAATCTAGCGCGCATTTCAAAATCGGGGTATCGGACGTTAAAATGTTATTATTCTATCTGGGATTACATCGTGTTTGTCGTATTGAATTGAGGGTTGTGCTATGGTGCAGAATTCCAACGTCGTTGTCAGGCCGCCGCTTGGCGAAAAGTGGGGCTGGTTTGTCGCCCTTGGCGTGGCGCTGATCATGGGCGGCGGCATTGCCTTCGGCAATGTCATGGCCGCGACGGTGGCGTCGGTCTATTACGTCGGCATGATCATGCTGATCGGCGGCGTGCTGCACCTGATGCAGGCCTTCCGCGTCAAGAAGTGGGAAAGCGTGTTCTACTGGATCCTCAGTGGCGCCTGCTACACCGTTGCCGGCGTCTTTGCCTTCCTCAACCCGCTGCTCGCCTCCGCCGCTCTGACGTTGCTGATGGCTGTCGCCCTGATCGTCGCGGGCGCTCTTCGGATCTGGACGGGGTTCAGACTGCGCCCGCTCGAAGGCTGGGGATGGATCGCCCTTGGCGGTCTGGTTACGCTCCTTGCCGGCCTGATCATCGCCGCCGGATGGCCGGTCAACAGCCTGTGGATACTCGGCCTGTTCCTGGCCATCGATCTGGTCATGCAGGGCCTCGCCTTGATCGCCTTCGGAGTGCTCGCCAAAGGGTAGCAACAGGTTGCGGTACTGTGCCTGCGTTGTGCCGCTAACTCCCGGTAGCCATTAAACTTTCATCAAACTGTCATATTGGCGAAACGGAAAATTCAGGTCTCTGGAACGATCTTGCGCGTGATCTCATATCCGCCTTCGGAGTTCCCGCATGTCCGCCGCCCCCGCCGAAATGCTGTCCCTACGCCGTTTCGGTGACGACCAGATCGTCACGCTGGCCAAGCTTGCGATCGAAAATGCCTTCCAGCCGATCGCCGAGATCGCCACCGGGGCTGTGTTCGGCTACGAAACGCTGATGCGCGGCTTCGAGCGGCTGGGTTTCAAGTCGCCGATCGAACTGCTCGACAAGGCCGAGGAAGCGGGACAGCTTCTGGCGCTGGAGCACATGATCAACACCCGCGCCTTTGCCGGTTTTGCCAGCCTGCCGGATTTTTCCGCACGCACCCTGTTCGTCAATTTCGACAGCCGGTTGATCGGCCAGGAAGGCGATCTCGTCGAGCGGCTTGGAAAGCACCTGAAACGATCGAATATTCCGCCATCGTCGATCTGTTTCGAGCTGTCGGAGCGGTTCGACAGCGGCACGATGCCGGATTTTTCCGGGCTGGTGAAGCGTCTGCGGCTGGCCGGGTTCAAGCTGGCGATCGACGATTTCGGTGCGGGTTTCAATGGCTTGAAGTTGCTGTGCGACCAACCTGTCGACTATGTGAAGATCGACCGGCATTTCATCTCCGGCATCGAGGCTAGCCCGCGCAAGCGCCATATGGTGCGCCACACGGTCAATACCGCTCATGTTCTCGGCACGAGGGTGATCGCCGAAGGGGTCGAGACCGAGGCCGAGTTTTCCATCTGCCGCGATCTCGGCTGCGATCTCGTCCAGGGCTATTTCGTCGCCCGCCCGACCGTGCATTTGGCCGATCTGCAGCCTGCCTACCCGCATCTCGAACAGACCGCCGGAGCGCGGCGCCAATCGACCTCGCTCGACAGCATTCTTATCCGCAAACAGATCGAACAGGTGCCGGCGCTGCGTGAGAACGATGATCTGGATTCGGTATTCGAACTGTTCCGCCGCTCGCCACAGCGCAGCTTCTTTCCGGTTTTGAACGCCAATGGCGAGCCGCGCGGCGTATTGCATGAATATCACGTCAAGGAAATGATCTATCATCCCTTCGGCCGCGATCTCCTCAAGAACCGTCTCTATCAGCGCCACATCGCGCATTTCGTCAGCCCGGCGCCGATCGCCGATCTGGAAACGCCGGCCGATGAGATGCTGAAGATCTTTGCCGGCATGGATGGCAGTGACTGCGTCATCCTCACCGAAAACATGCGCTATGCTGGCATCCTGTCGGCCTCATCGCTTTTGAAGATCATCAGCGAAAAGCAGCTGAAGACGGCGCAGGAACAGAACCCGCTGACCGGCCTGCCGGGCAACCGCGCCATTCGCGATTATGTGCAGGGTGCCGTGCTTGATGCCGATGAGGCGCGCTATTTCTGCTATTGCGATTTCGACAGCTTCAAGCCGTTCAACGATCACTACGGTTTCCAGAAGGGTGATCTGGCGATCTCGCTGTTTGCCGCCCTGATGCGCCGCCATTTCATCGGCGAGGAGAAGTTTTTGGGCCATGTCGGCGGCGACGATTTCTTCATCGGTGTTGGCGGCTGGACACGCGAGGAGGTGGCAACCGTTCTCTCCCGCGTCCTGTCGGAATTCCGCAACGACGTCCGCCAGCTCTATTCGCCCGATCACCGCGAGGCCGGCTATATGACCGGCCATGGCCGCAACGGCGAGACCACTGTCTTTCCGCTGATGCGCTGTTCGATCGCCGTTCTCATCCTGCCGGAAGGCTTTGTCTTCTCCGACGCCCAGGCCGTCAGCGCCCGCATTGCCGAGATCAAGACGCTGGCCAAGCACAGCGACGACGGCCTGGTCTTCGAGACTTTTGGCGCCGTCCAGTTCTGATCCCTGCACTGCTGGTTGAAAACGAAAACGGGCTGGAACCCATCATGGATGCCAGCCCGCTTCTGCATGATCCCGAAGCGTCTAGCCGCGATCGGGTACGCTCATGCGAACGGTATTGGTGTCAGTTCATCACCGGCGTCACTGCGGTTGCCTGATGCTTCTTGCCCATCGTCTGGTAGGCGATCGTCACTTTTTCACCGACCTTGAGGCCCGGATTCTTGAATGTGGCCGGCAGCATGTATTTGGTACCGTTCTTCAGGGTCACGGTCATCGCCTTCATGTCATAGGCGCGGATGGTGCCGGTCGTGGTACTTGCCGCAAAGGCGGCCGATGACAGGGAGAGGGCGGAAAGGATCGTCAATGAGGTCAGAAGAGCACGCATGGTGTCGTCCTTGTTGGTCCCCGCATCGGGGCCGGTCGTCAAACCGTCCGGAGCCCGTCGCGTCGCGGTTGGAGAACCGCCGGCGGCTCCCGGTTTGAGTGTAACGCTAGGCCGGGTTTTTGGCGGTTTCAAATTAAAGAAACTTAATGTTTGCACGGTCGCGGACGGCGCAATTTTGCCACGATGCAGCGCCGAGTTTGCTGCTCGGCGGCCGAGTCGTAAGGGTGCGGGTGGCGGATGAAAAACAACCGCTTTGCCGTTTTCAGCCGACGCGCTAGATAACCGGTCAGTACCGATCAAGGAGAACACCGTGACCCTGCCGAGCGAAATGACCTATGTCGATCTGCCGTCCCCCGGCGGCCCGGAAAAGATGGTTTTGGCACGCGGGCGATTGCCGGATGTGAAGCCCGGCGACATCCTGATCCGCGTCGAAGCGGCAGGCGTCAACCGCCCCGATGTGCTGCAGCGGCTCGGCAATTATCCGCCGCCGCCGGGCGCAAGCCCGATCCTGGGGCTGGAGGTTGCCGGCGAAGTGGTGGCCATGGGCGAGGGGGCCGAAGGCTTCATCGTCGGTGACAAGGTTTGCGGCCTTGCCAATGGCGGCGGCTATGCCGAGTTCTGCGCTCTTCCGGCAACGCAGGCGATGCCCTGGCCGAAGGGTTATGACGCGGCGCGCGCGGCAGCACTTCCCGAAACCTTCTTCACCGTCTGGGCCAATGTCTTCCAGATGGCCGATCTGGTCGAGGGCGAAAAGATCCTGATCCACGGCGGCTCCAGCGGCATCGGCACCACCGCCATCCAGCTTGCCCGCGCCTTTGGCGCCGAAGTCTTCGTTACCGCCGGCAGCAAGGACAAGTGCGACGCCTGCGTTGCGCTCGGCGCCAAGCGGGCGATCAACTACCGAGAAGAAGACTTCAAGGCTGTCATCCTTGAGGAAACCGGCGGACGCGGCGTCGATGTCATCCTCGACATGGTCGGCGCACCTTATTTCGACCGCAACATTGCAAGCCTCGCCAAGGATGGCCGCCTGTCGATCATCGCCTTCCTCGGTGGCGCCGTGGTCGAAAAGGCCAACATCGCTGCCATTCTCGGCAAGCGCCTGCACATCATGGGCTCCGCCATGCGACCGCGCACGGCGGTCGAGAAGGAATCGATCCGAGATGATCTGGAAGACAATGTCTGGCCGTTGCTGGAAGACGGCGACATTGCGCCGGTGATGCACGCGATCGTGCCGTTCACCGAGGTCGCCGAAGCGCACCGCCTGATGGAAGCGGGCGATCACATCGGCAAGATCGTCATGACATTCTAAATGTCTAAAGCATCGGGCTCTTGCAATCGGCAAGAATCGGATTACCTTTATCTCATCATCAATTGAACGAAAGGAAGGTGATCCAGTGTCTAATGAGATTTCAAACCTCGTATCGGGCATGGGAGTTGTAGTGATCGGAACGGGGCAGCCCTCGATCTGAAACCATCTTCCTGCGGGTCGTGTCTTTGAGAAGATGCGGTCCGGGCCTCTTACCTGGCCAAAAACTCATGGAGGGCCGCTGTGAAGCGGCCCTTTTTGTTTGTCTGCTTCTATGCTGCGGGGATTGTGTTTCGCCTTACCGGTATATTTCCCGGCGATTTCCAACTTCAAGAACCAGCACGATCAATTTCTCGTCCTGGATTTCGCATAACAGGCGATAGTCGCCGACGCGGTAACTCCAATAATACTTGAGCGGGCCGGTCAATTGTTTGCCGAGCTGACGCGGATTTTCCGCCACCGCAAGCCTGTCCGAAAGAAAGGAAAGGATGCGATTTGCGGCTTGTTTGTCCAGGCTGTTGATATTTTTTCGTGCTCTTGCCGTGATTTCAATCGTCCAAGCCAAGGTCTTTCCTTACCTCGCCCAAGGAGTAAACAGCTTCGTCTCCGTTTCGAACGCGCTCGGCGATTTCTGCGGCGAGATTGTAGTCTTCTATATCCTCAAGGCCTTGCTTGATGAACTGATGGACGTAGAATTCCTTGCTTTGTCCCGTTTCGCGGGCAAGCTGCTCCAGTTGCTTTTCAGTGGCATCAGAAAGGCGAATTGAAAGCGTCATTGGATTACTCCGAAAATATCGTGTCTTCTCTTTAGCATAAACCCGGGCCTCGTTCGAGAGTTGTCTCCCATGTGACGGTTGAAATTGCTTCCTCTTCTACACCCCGAACCGCCCCAGCGCCGGTATCTTCACGCCCGGGTGCATCACATCGATCCCCGCGACCAGCCCCATGAAATGCACCTCGAAACCGCTGCGAACACCAGCCGAAATCCCAAACAGCCCGTAAAGCGTCGCGTGCATGTCCATTCCGTCGGCATCGACCGAAAACAGCTTGCCCTCCGGCAGATAATCGCGGCCGACAGCGTCCGGCGGCAGAACTGCGCCGAGTTCGGGCACCGAGCGCAGCACATGGGCGACGAACGTGTTGGAGTTCGGCCCCGGCCAGATCCGGTAGGCGCCAGGGGTCGCATAGGGGTAGGACTGGATCGCCTGCTCGACCGCCGAAATCAGCCGCGTGGCCTCGTCGCCCTTGACGCTGACAACCAGGTTCGGGGTGTTCGAGTACCAGCGTGCATCGGCTGGATAGCCGTTGCGGCGGATCGGCGTGCCCCAGCCGACCTTGTCATAGCGATTGTAGGTCGTGTCGCCCTGTCCCTTGGTGACGATCCAGGAATGGCTGGAGACGGCACCCTTCATGCCGCCGGTGGTGGCGGAGAAAATGTAGATCGCCGCATCGGGATCATCCTTTGGCTGAGGCAGGATATGGGCCGACGTCCAGTCGGCCTCGCGCCAGTTTGCCGGCCTTTCCTTGACATACCACCATCCCGCAGAAGCGAGTGCTGGCAGCAGATAGACGAACAGGATGGCAAGAAACAGCCTGCGAACAAATTTCATGGGTGGGTCCGGGTTTTGCGTTGCTTTGTCTTGGTCTAAAGACAGGGGAGAAATTGGATTTTTGAGGGCACAATCATGTCGAACCCGGTTCTTGTTGAAGTCACGCGCGGTAATCTGGTCGAAAGCCGCCATCGCGGCATCGTCATCGTTGTCGATGGCGATGGAAAGACCGTGTTTTCGCTCGGCGAGACCGATGCCGGCGTCTTTCCGCGTTCGGCCTGCAAGGCCATGCAGGCGCTGCCCTTGATGGAAACCGGTGCCGCCGATGCCTATGGTTTCGACAGGCGGGCCTTGGCGCTGTCCTGCTCCTCGCACAATGGCGAGCCGGAACATGTGGCGCTGGCCGCCGAGATGCTGGCGGCTGCGGGCAGGGATGTCTCGACGCTCGAATGCGGTTCCCACTGGTCGATCAATCAGGACACCATCGTCAACCAGGCGCGCTTGCTGGAGCATCCGACGGCGCTGCACAACAATTGCTCCGGCAAACATGCGGGGTTCATCTGTGCCTGCTGCCACAGCGGCGAGGAGCCCACCGGTTATGTCACCTACGATCATCCGCTACAGCGCGAAATCCGTGGCGTCATGGAGAGCCTGACCGGGGCGGTTCTTGCCCATGACAATTGCGGCACCGACGGCTGCTCGATCCCGACCTATGCCGTGCCCTTGAAGGGGCTTGCCCACGGATTTGCCAGGATGGCGACCGGCAACGGCCTGGAGCCGCTACGGGCCAAGGCCTCGAAACGCCTGATCGAAGCCTGCATGGCCGAGCCCTTCTATGTCGCCGGCAGCCATCGCGCCTGCACGCGGTTGATGCAGACAGCGCCCGGCCGTATCTTCGCCAAGACCGGTGCCGAAGGCGTATTTTGCGCCGCCATTCCGGAAAAGGGCATCGCCATCGCGCTCAAATGCGAGGACGGCACCACCCGCGCCGCCGAAGCGATGATCGCCGCCACGCTCGCGCGCTTCTTCACCGGCGAGCCGGAATTGCAGGATAGCCTGATGGCTCAGGCCAACCATGCGATGAAAAACTGGAACGGCATCCATGTCGGCGATGTCCGGGTCACCGGCGCTTTTGCCTGATCCTCACGCCTCGATGATCCGCACTGCCTTCTGCCGGTAGGCGACATAAGTCTCCGGCGCCATGCCGGCGGGCATGATCAGGGCGGTCATGTCCTCAATGCCTATCACGTGGTGTGGCGAAACGGCGCCGAGTTTTTCCTCGGTCAGCAGCGTCACCGTTTCTACCGAGCGGCTTGCAATGGCCCGCTTGATGGCGGCTTCCTCATAGTCTCCGGTCGAAAGCCCGTAGGTGGGATGGACGGCGGTGGTGCCGAGGAAGAAGATGTCGGGCCGCAGCATGGCGATCGCTGCAAGGGCTGAAGCGCCTGTCGATACCATCGAGTGTTTGTAGAGCCTGCCGCCGATCAGGATGACTTCGGCCCGGTGCTTTTCCAGGAGTGCGGCAATCACCGGGCTGTGGGTGGCGATCGTCACGTTCAGCTCGCGCGGCAGGGCGCGCACCAGCTCGGCGTTTGTCGTGCCGCCGTCGATGAAAATCAACAGTCCTGCGTGCACCAGTTCCGCTGCCTTGCGTCCCAGCCGTTTCTTCACATCGGTGGACATCGTCTGGCGGGTTTCCAGATCCGGTAGCGCTGGCGTCACCGGCAGTGCGCCGCCATGCACCCGCTTCAACAGCCCTGCCGCCGCCATGTCGCGCAGATCCCTCCGGATCGTGTCTTCCGACAAGCCCAGTTCCTGCGCCAGTTCGCCGGCGACGATCTGCCCGTCACTGGCCAGTCGCGTTGTAATCAAGGCCCGCCGTTGCGAGGTCAGCATTTTAATCTCCAAAGCATATCTTGACTCTGCACGATATTGCATGATTTATCATGAAATATCCAGAATTATTCAGATATTTCATGCAGAATTCGGAGAGAGACATGCTGATTTGATTGCAGGGCCTCGCTCGGGCACGGGCGACGACGCAGGAAAGATGGCCGAGAACCTCAAGCGCCTGGAGGAGCCATCACATGCGCTGTTTCAGGCGGGCCATGTGCCGATGATCGGCGAATGGGTGGCGCTGCCGATCTGGCATGCGGCCGGCGGGCGCACGGTGGGCGACGACCTCTATGAGCAGATATTCCATCCAGTCGCCGGACGGCTCCTGCAGCTATGCGATGCCGTTCTGCGCCTGCCGGGCGAAAGCAAGGGTGCCGACAATGACGTGCGGATTGCCCGCGAGCGCGGCATTCCCGTCTATTTCAGGCTGGAGGATGTGCCTGCTCCACTCTGACCACAATGGCGTGATCGGCTCCGGAACCGGCTGGCGAACGTCCGGCGCGATTGTTATCACTGCGCCGGAAAAGCCGGCCTGTTGCTGGCCAGGGAAGGAGACAGACATGTTGAAGCTGTATTTCACGCCGGGAAGCTGCTCGCAGGCCTCGCATATCGCCCTTGAGGAAGCGGGTGCGGTGTATGAGGCGCAGAGCATCGATTTTTCCAATCAGCAGCAGCGATCCGCCGACTTCCTGCGCATCAATCCCAAGGGCCGGGTCCCGGCCCTTGTGACCGACAAGGGCATCCTGACAGAATCCCCGGCCATCCTTGCCTATATAGGCCAGAGTTTTCCGGGCACGCCGATCAGCTCACCCGCCGATCCGTTTGAATTTGCCCGGATACAGGCTTTCAATGCCTATCTCTGCTCGACCGTGCATGTGGCGCACGCACACAAGCGCCGCGGCAGCCTCTGGGCGGACGATCCGGCGGTGATCGAGGCAATGACGCTGAAGGTGGCCAGCAACATGAGCGCGTGCTTCGATCTCATCGAAAACACCATGTTCACCGGCCCCTGGGTCATGGGCGAGACCTATTCGATCGCCGACCCCTACCTGTTTACCTTCGCCGGCTGGCTTGAAGGCGACGGTGTCGACCCGAAGCGTTTTCCGAAAGTCTACGAACACAGCCAGCGCATGGCCGGGCGTCCGGCGGTGAAAAAAGTTCTGTCCGTCGCTGCCGGGTAGATCAAGGCGTCGCAGGTGCTTTGAAACTGGTGGCAAGGCGCTTCGGCGCCTTCTGCCGCCAGGCGGCGATCAGCCGTTCTGTCAAATCCCGGTCGCCGATGACGTCGAGGCGAACCAGCATGGCCGGCCAGCCCTTGTAATGAGCGGTCTCGAAATAAAATTCTGGCGCCAGCTCGATCAGCATGGCCTTTTCCTCCAGCGCGCACATGACGACGAGAATGTCCGCTTCCTTGATCCGCACGAACATCTTGCCGCGCACCTGCAGCGCCGGCGTCCCGTAGGAGGTTCCGGGCGCGATTTCGGGCAGGCCCGCCGCTGTGGCGAGCCGTGTTACCCGTTCGAAATTCGCGTCCTGACTGCCGGTCATGATCCTGTCCGCTGAGACAGATCAATGTCTGCCTAAAGCGCACCCGCTTCAAGTCCTTCGGCAAGCTCAGAGCTGGCATGCCTCGAAAGGCAGTTTCGGCGACAGGCGTACGGTACGGCCCGGAAACGGCAGGTCGCCGAGTTCGCGCGCATCCATCCGGGCAATGTCCGGGTGGCGCAACGGGTCGCGGCTCCAGTTTGCAGGGGTATCATCGTCTGCGGGAGCGGGAAGCAGCTGGTCGAGTATCGAGAAAATCTTCAACATCGCATCACCATCCTTCTTCGATGGTCACATGATCCTCTTGCTTCGCAGCAATTTCAATTGAGATTGTGGCGAGGACGATATAGGAAAACTATATGAAGAATCTGAACGGCATCCACCTGAATGGATTGCGGGCAGTCGAGGTTGCCGGCCGTCTCGGCTCGCTGCAGGCGGCCGCCAGCGAGCTTGGTGTCACCATCGGCGCCGTCAGCCAGCAGATCATCAAGACCGAGAAACAGCTGGGCCGCGTGCTTTTTGAGCGCAGCCCGCGCGGACTGGTGGCAACGCCCTTCTGCGAGAGTTTTCTGGCTCGCCTGACCAACGGTTTCGAAACGCTGGATCAGGCCGTCGCTTCGGCAAAGCGGCGCGACGAAACGATCCTGACCATTTCGGTCGCGCCGGTTTTTGCGGCGCGGTGGCTGGTGCATCGTCTGGATCGTTTTACCGCGAAACACCCGGATATCCGCCTGCGCATCGATGCGACGACGGCGCTGGTCAATCTGGAGCACGCCGGTGTCGATATCGGCATTCGCGTCGGTTCTGGCGATTGGCCGGGCGTCAGGGCCGAGCTTCTGCTGGCGCAGGAGATCTTTCCCGTATGTTCGCCAGCCATTGCAGAAAAACTGAAGCAGCCGGCGGACATTCTGAAAATCCCGGCCATCATTGATGGCCATTCCACCATCAGCTGGGAGATGTGGTTGCGCGAGGTGGGCCTGTCGGGAGAACAGATGGTGACGCGCCATGTCTTCAACGACGCCTCGCTGTGTCTCGATGCGGCGATTGCGGGCCAAGGTGTGATGCTCGGCTGGCAGACGCTGGCCGCCTATTCGCTGATCGAGAAGCGGCTTGTCATGCCTTTCCCGATCCGCGCGACGACGGGGTTCGGCCATTACTTCGTCACGCCACCGACGCGCCGTGAAACCAAGACGGTGACTGCCTTCAAGCAATGGGTGCGTGACGAAATCGCCGAAAGCATGCGGCGCCTGGGTTTCGAATAGGCGTCAGGCGGCCTGTGCCTCCCTGCGCCGCCCGGCCATCATCGCTTCAAACGCCGGCCGTGCATGGCAACGGCCAAGCCAGGCTTTCACGGCGGGGTATCTGTCGAACAGATAGGTCTCGCTCATCGCATAGCGCAGCACTTCCGCCAGGTTGAGATCGGCGACGGTGAAGCGGTTGCCGACCACATAGTCCTGTGTCTGCAGGTGCTGTTCGAGCCGCCGCCAATGGCCGCTCCAGGCCTTTGACGCAGGCCTCGATCAGCGATTTGCCGTCCGGGTTGTTCTCCTGCCCATTGTCATAGGTCAGCACGATCTTCACCGTATGGGGCTCGACCTCGGTCGCGGCCCAGAGTGTCCAGGCCGTCATTTCGCCCTCTTCGCGCACAGTGGCGCCAGCCAGCGGACCGCCATGCTTGCGGGCGAGATAGAGATTGTTGGCAAGCGATTCCGCCAGCACCAGCCCGTCATCCTCGATCGCCGGGATCAGTCCCATCGGATTGACGGCGAGAAACGAGGGCGACTTCGTATTGATCCGCGCGTCGGCCGCCAGCGGATCGGCCAGCAGCCGGGCCTGGATCACCGGCACGGACTGGAAGGGAATGCCGAGTTCCTCCGCCATCCAGTAGTTGCGCGAGGCGCGCGAGCAGTAAACTCCGTAGATCGTCAGCATGTCTGTTCCCTCCGTTGAATTTTCGCCGCAAACTATTGCAAGCGGACCGGGGCTTGAAGCGCGCGGCAGTGATATCAGCCATGAAATGTTTTGATGTGGGAATGATCAGGTTCGCCGGTTTCCGGTGAGTGTCAGGTGTGCAAAGGCCTCGCTTCCGCCCGTCAGAAGATCGCCCGTCGCCTTGTCGTTCCAGCGGTACCCGAGAATGGCACCGTCCCGGACGTCCTGAAACAGGTTGTTGGCGATCAGCGCGGTGCCGGCCCCCTCGACCACCGTGACCGCGCAACCACCACCGGCGCCGCGCACCAGATTGCCGGTTGCGACGATGCCGCGCATATAGGGTCCCCAGCCGAGCATCAGCCCCCATTTCGGCGCATTCTCGATGGCGTTGCCTGAGATCACCGTGTCGGCCTCGGCCGCAATGCCAAAACCGAAACCGGCACCGTCATGCAGATAGGGGCCATCGGAATGCAGGTTTCGGACGATATTGTCACTGACGGTTGCCAGCCTGCCACCATCGTCGAAATTGACGATCAGGATGCCGTTGGCGGCGCCATCCACCAGGTTGCCCGAGACGATGGCGCCCTGAAAGCCAAACTCGGAATAGATCGCCGTCTCACCGGAGCGCAGGCACTGGTTGCCCGAGATCTGCACATTGGTTGCAGCGTTGGCGCGGATGGCGGAAAAGGCGCAGTCGGAGACATGGTTGTCCGTGACCATCACGTTCCAGGCGCGAAAAATGTTGATGCCATTGCCGTTTTCGCCTGTGCCGCCATCAGTTGCCGCAATCTTGAACACCCGGTTGCCGCTCACCATCGTGCCGTCCTCGGCCGCCTCCCAGCGATGCACGAGAATGCCGCCATTGCCGCAGTCGGACACCGTGTTGGCGGTGATCGCCAACCGTTGGCTTTCCACCGCGTAGATGCCGGAGGCGGAGGCTTGGGAAATGCTGTTGGCGGTGATCCGGCCGCCGCAACGCTCGGCATTGATGCCGTGCCGGGTGGACCCGGTGATGGTGCAATTGTCGATGGTGAGATCTGCGACGCCGCGTAGGTTGATAAGCCCGCCGGCTTCCTCGCCCAGCGATTTGCCGCCGCCGTCAAACACCAGATCCGACAGGGTAAGCTTGCTAAGCCCTTCGCCCGTGAGAAAGCGGCCGCCGCCGGTATGGATCAGCCGTGTGCGGCCGGGAACGCCGCTGACCCACAGCATGTCGGGCAGTGCGATACCGGAGACGCGGTAATCGCCGGCGGGCAGGAAAACCGGCATGCCTTTTTCCGCGGCCTCGTTGAAAAGACGGCTGATGGCCCGGCTTTGATCCCCGGTACGGTCGGGGGCGACGCCGTAACCGGAAATATCGATCGTGCCGCGCAGGCCATCCTGTGCCGGCTTCATCGACGCTGCGCTGGCGACGCGGGTGACCGCCGTACAAACCCCGGCCGAGGCAATGGCAGATAGGAGCAGGCGGCGGTTCAGCATGGCAGATCCTTTGCGTTGTCAAAGCACAGATCGTGCCAGGGCGGGATGTGCCATAGCGGCACGATATGAGGTGGCTTGCAGCAATTACAGGTTGATATTTGTGTCGTTACTGTACGGAATGCGATTATTCTGCCGTCCTATCTTTAGGGAAGAATAACTTATGGCTGTTAAAAGTCGGGCCGGGGAACAAGGAAGAGACGGTGAGACCGGTATATCCGTCTTTGGAGGCCAGCTTGACGAAGAATTTCAGCCGCTATCGAAGGGACAGCGGAGCGAGAATTGCCAGCAACGACGACACGCAGCGATTGATTGCGGCAAGCCATCGGCTTGCAGCCGAAGTCTCGCGCATGTTCGGCCCTGAACCCGATATCGCCGATCGCCATTATTGGCTCGAGACGATGGTCAACCACGTTCCCGATTACATCTATGCCAAAGACCTCGAAGGCCGCTTTCTGATCGCCAACCAGGCGACGGCCACGGAAAACGGTTTCCGTGAAGCCCATGAGATTATCGGCAAGACCGACTTTGATATTCATACGCCCGAGAATGCGCGCCATTTCGAGCAGGCAGAGCGCCGGGTGATCGAAACCGGCGAACCGATCTTCGGCATCGAGGAGCTGAATGCCGTCAGCAAGGTCGAGCGCTGGCTGATGACCTCGAAAGTGCCGCTGCGCGACAAGCAGGGGGTCACCATCGGCGTGGTCGGTATCTCGCGCGATATCACCGATCGCAAGCGGGCCGAGCGCCTTCTCCTCGGACAGGCCCGGTTGCTGGAACTGATTGCCACGAGCACGCCGCTCTCCGATTTTTTCCACGAGCTGATCCTGATGATCGAGGCACATCTGCCCGGCATCATTGGTTCGATCCTGCTCTTGTCACCCGATGGGCGGCATCTTTTGGCCGGCGCTGCACCCGGGCTCGACGATGCCTATTGCGCAGCGATCCACGGCATTGCGATCGGACCCAAGGTCGGATCCTGCGGCACTGCAGCGTTTCGTGGCGAGCCGGTGTTCGTCAGCGATATCCAGTCCGACCCGTTGTGGGAAGACTATGCCGATCTGGTCCGGCCGCATGGATACCGGTCCTGCTGGTCGATGCCGATCCTGTCCTATCAGGGACAGGTGCTCGGCACGTTCGGGCTTTATTCGCATCAACCCGGAACGCCGTCGGCCGAGCAAACGGACCTGATTTCGATGGCGGCGCATCTGGCGGGCATTGCCATCGAGCGGCGGCAATCGGAAGAACGCATCCAGTTCATGGCGCATCACGACGCCCTGACGGGGCTGCCGAACCGGGCGCTGTTCGACGAGCGCGTCGCAACCGCCCTGGAACAGGCCCGTGTCACCGGCCAATGGGTGGCACTGGCATTCCTTGATCTGGATAATTTCAAGCTGATCAACGACACGCTTGGACATCATGCCGGGGATGAGCTTCTGCGCGTCGTTGCCGGCCGGATGCTCGCCTGCGTGCGCAAGTCGGACATGATCGTGCGGGTCGGCGGCGATGAATTCATTATTCTTCTCAACAGTCTGCCGCCCGAAAACAGCGTCATGCTATCCCGGCTGGAAGCAATCCGCGCGGCGATCGGTGCACCGGTGGTGCTGGCCGGACGCAGCCTGCAGGTCAGCTGTTCGATGGGCGTCGTCTGTTATCCCGAGCACGGCGACAGCGCCACCGAACTCCTCGCCAATGCCGATTCGGCCATGTACCGGGCCAAGGAGGTCGGCCGCAACAATCTGCAGGTGTTCGACGCCCAGATGGCTGCCAAGGCGCATGAACAGTTGCGGCGCCACGAGGAGCTGCGCGATGCGGTCACCCGCAGCGAGTTCGTGCTGCACTATCAGCCACAGATGAACCTGAAAACGGGCAGGATTTTTGCCGCAGAATCGCTGCTGCGCTGGCAGCACCCCGTGCGCGGCCTGATTTCTCCGGGCGACTTCATTCCGCTGGCCGAGGAAACCGGCCTGATCGTCCCGATCGGCGAATGGGTGCTGAACGAGGCCTGCCGCCAGAACAAGGCCTGGCAGGATGCCGGTCTGGCGCCGATCGTCGTCAGCGTCAATGTGTCCGCCCGTCAGTTCAAGGAGCGCAACTGGGTATCGAAGGTCGCCGAAGCGCTGCAGGATAGCGGACTGGAAGCCTGCTATCTCGAGCTGGAACTGACCGAAAGCCTGATCATGCAGGATGTCGCCTCGGCGGTTGCCACCATGCACGAGCTGGAAGCGCTCGGCGTCCATCTCGCCATCGACGATTTCGGTACCGGCTATTCCAGCCTCAGCGCGCTGAAGCGCTTTCCGGTGCGTCGCCTGAAGATCGATCGCTCCTTCGTCCAGGACATTCCAGGCGACGCCGACGACCGGGCGATCACCGGTGCGATCATCTCGCTGGCCCAGAAACTGCAGATGCAGGTCATCGCCGAAGGCGTGGAAACGCAGGAACAGGTCGATTTCTTGCGGGAAAGCGGCTGCGACGACATCCAGGGCTATTTCTTCAGCCGCCCGGTCGGGTCAGCGGCGTTCGTTTCGCTGCTGGCCGGCTAATCGGCTTTCTGTGTCGTTTTTGCATCGCAGGCGCCCGCTCGCGCAGTCGTGATGGCATGGAGAGGCCACAAGCCCCGATCCAGCCGCAATTGCCATACTTGTGGCAAGAGATCGGTATTTGCTGCCGGGATAGAATGCCTGCGCGGACTTAGGCCCGCGTCTTCGCCATATGCGTCAACGGAATATACAGAGTTCAATGACCCTCTCAAAAGCTCTCTCCCGCCGGCAGTTTCTCAATATGTCCGGGCTTGCGGTCGCCTCCGCTGGCCTTGCAAGCTGCACGTCGTCGATGAACACCGATCGTTTCCGCGCTGAAACCGCGCCTTATTTTCGCGACCCGTCCCAGGAAGGCCGTTTTGCCGATCCGCGCTATGGCGCTCAGCTCGAAGGTCCGGTCGGCGACGGCATGACCCCGACGGGTCTGCCGCTGCAATCGGCCTATTATGCCGACATGTACGGCCCCAAGTTCGACGGCGGGTTCAGCATCCCGGCGGTGCCGTACCAGCAGATCGATGCCCGTTTCTATCGCCAGCAGGTCGACAATACGTTTGGCGAGAAGCCCGGTACGATCATCGTCGATACCGGCGAGCGCTTTCTTTACCTCATCCTGTCCAACGGGTCGGCGATGCGTTACGGCGTCGGCATCGGCCGCGAAGGCTTTGCCTGGTCGGGCAGGGGCGTCCTGCAGTGGAAGCAGAAATGGCCGCGCTGGAAGCCGCCGAACGAGATGGTTGCCCGCCAGCCGCATCTGGAAAAATACTCCATTGCCAATGGCGGCATGGCACCCGGTCTCGACAATCCGCTTGGCGCGCGCGCGATGTACATCTTCCAGAACGGCGAAGACACGCTCTACCGCCTGCATGGATCGCCGGAATGGCAGTCGATCGGCAAGGCCGTATCGTCCGGCTGCGTCCGCCTGATCAACCAGGATGTCATCGACCTCTATGACCGCGTGCGCGACAAGGCGCCGATCCTGGTGATCTGAAAAGTCCCGCGCCGCGGGGGATCATAGTCTCAGGATTGCTGGTTTTCACCGAGATGCGTGCTGAGATCATGCAGCGCCGAGCGCAGGGCGGTGGCCTCTGCCATGCTGCATCCCGTCGCCTTGCCGATCTCCGTCAGGATGCCGAACGCATCGGTCTTCAGCGCTTGGCCCTTTTGGGTCAGCGTCACGATCACCTGGCGCTCGTCGCCTTTATCGCGGATGCGGCTGACGAAGCCGGCGGTTTCCAGCCGCTTGAGCAGCGGCGAAAGCGTGCCTGAATCCAGCCCCAGTTCCTCGCCGATCCCCTTCACCGTCATCCTGTCCTTTTGCCACAGCGCCAGCAGCACCAGATATTGCGGATAGGTCAGTCCGAATTTCTCAAGCAGCGGCTTGTAGGTCCGGTTGAAGGCATGGGCGACCGAATAGACGGCAAAACAGAGCTGCTGGCCAAGCGCCAGGGCATCGCCTTTTTCCAGATCGTCCTTACGCATGTCTTTATCGCGGGTCATACTGCGCATTCTCGCAGTTTCGAGACGATTTTGCAATTTGCAAAATTATATTGCGTACAATTAAATAATGCGCTATTGAAAATGCAGGCAAGCATTTGCCCCGCCATCAACCGCTGAGAAACCAAGGAGACAGACATGCCCATTCTCTACACGACCAAGGCATCCGCAACCGGTGGCCGCGCCGGCCACGCCGTCAGTGAAAACGGTGTTCTCGATGTGACGCTGACCGTTCCGAAGGAACTCGGCGGCGATGGTGCGACCGGCACCAATCCCGAGCAGCTGTTTGCAGCCGGCTATTCCGCCTGCTTCCTCGGCGCGCTGAAATTCGTCGCCGGCAAGGAAAAGGTGAAGATCCCGGAAGACGCGACGGTCACGGCAACGGTCGGCATCGGCCCGCGCGATGACGGCACCGGCTTCTACATCAGCCCGTCGATCTCCGTCAGCCTGCCGGGCGTCGACCGCGAAGTCGGCGAAAAACTCGTCGCCGCCGCCCACATCGTCTGCCCCTACAGCCACGCGCTTCGGACTTCGAGCGAAGTTGTAGCCAAGCTCGCCTAAGGTATTTGTGTGATGTCGAAACCGAAAGCCCGGCGGAGCGATCTGCCGGGCTTTCTGGTTGTAGAAAGCCTCGGTGGACCGAGGTATCTTCAAGATACACGCTCGTCATCTTTGGAGAAAACTACCGGTTCAATAATGTGCGCTCGGACAGGCGTAAAAGCACCGGTGATATTAAAAAATACAACGGGATACGCAGTCTAAGGCGCCTGATGGAAGAGCCATCTTAACCAAATCCATTTTCTTGCTTTCAGCGGGATTGGCTTCAACCATTCCGTTTGCTAAGCCTTGCAACCAGAAGCAGCGCCTGGGGGAATCGGCGTGTGCGGATATGTGAGCAAGGCGAGAGAATGGCAACCCATACCTATTATTGGCCGGATAAAAAATACCTTCCGGGTGAAGAGAAGAACCCAAATTTCGCAGGGTATCTTGACCCTATGTGGGGGAATTCTGAAGTTTCCATGAGCTCAAGCGATGTCACATTCGCGAATTGGAATGGCACGGCTCTGAAATTTCTGGGGGATAATCTTCAGTATCAGGGAAATCAGCTGATTGGCACCGGCGGCACGTTAACCGGTATTGAGCTGCGCGATGAGAAGGGAATACTCTTTCAGAAGGTCGATCTGTCTGCCGACAACATCACCTTGGCGGACTTCACCGTTGTTCTGGAGACAAGCGATAGCTGGTCGGACGTTTACCAGTGGCTTTTTTCCGGCAACGACACGATTACGGGAACCCTCGGCGATGATGATTTACAGGGTGGTGGCGGTAGCGACACGCTGATTGGCGGCGGCTCGCAGCGCGGCGATGTCTTTCAGGGCGGAGCAGGCATCGACACCTACATCACCAGTGCCGGTGAAAACAATACGTTGAGCTTTAGCGATGCCTACGGCGATGTCTCTGCGCGTCGTGGCGTGACGGTCGATGCCGATCTCGGCACCGCCATCGATCCGTGGGCCAATGCGGAAACCTTCGTTGGGATGACGACCTTCCACGGCAGTCAATTCGGCGATACCCTGTATGGATCCGGCGCCGACGAGACGTTTAGGGGTCTTGGTGGCCGCGATGTAATCGACGGCCGCGGCGGGTTCGACTGGGTTGAATACCAGAGCGACGACTTTTTTAGAGGCTCGCGTGGCGTCACGGTCAATCTCGCGACGGGCGCTGCTACAGACGGTTTCGGACATCGTGACACGCTGAGGGGCATCGAAGGCGTGCGCGGTACAAATTCCAGCGATATCCTGATCGGAAACAATGATGCCAATAAGCTCATCGGACAGGACGGGGGTGACGTTCTAGACGGCGGCGCCGGAGCGGACCTCATGATGGGAGGTGCGGGCTCCGATACGTACGTGGTGGATGACATTGGCGACATCGTGCGGGATGAAGGCGACGATTGGGATGCGGATTTGGTTAAATCCTCAGTGAGCTTCAATCTCGCCAACAAGGCCCAAGCAAGCGGCATTATCGAGAACCTCACGCTCACCGGTAGCGCTAACATCAACGCGACTGGCAATGCGAGCAACAACGTGTTGAGGGGAAACAGCGGCGCCAACGTACTGAGTGGTGGGGCGGGCAATGACATCTACGTCGTCGGCGCCGGTGACAAGGTCAATGAAACCGGCTCGTCCGGGACGGATCTGGTCATGTCCTCGGTCAGCTTCAGCCTCGTCAACACCGCGCAGGCGGTTGGTATTGTCGAGAACCTCACGCTCATCGGCAGCGACAATATCAACGCGACTGGCAATGCGAGCAACAACGTGTTGAGGGGAAACAGCGGCGCCAACGTGTTGAGTGGCGGGGCGGGCAATGACATCTACGTCGTCGGTGCCGGAGACAAGGTCAATGAAGCCGGCTCGTCCGGGACGGATCTGGTTGCATCCTCGGTCACCTTTAATCTCACCAACAAGCTGCAGGCGCTCGGCGATATCGAGAACGTGATGTTGACCGGCTCGGCCGCGATCAGTGCCACCGGCAACGCCCTGAACAACATCCTGACCGGGAACGAAGGTGCCAATACCCTGGTCGGCCTTGCTGGCAATGATACCTATATCGTTGGCGACGGCGATTTCGTCGATGAATCGGTTTCCGGCTCTTCTGGCACGGATTGGGTCAAGTCCTCCGTCGACTTCGATCTTTCCAACACAGCGCAGGCGGCCGGTAGCATCGAAAACCTGATATTGACCGGTTGGGATGCGTACTTCGCCACCGGTAACAAGGGCAATAACGTACTGATCGGCAACGACAACAACAACGTGCTGAACGGCGGGGCGGGTAACGACACTCTGAAGGGCGCCGCCGGCGCGGACGCCTTCAGGTTCAATACCGCACTCAGCGCCACGACAAATGTCGATAAGATCACCGATTTCAGTACGCACAGGATGAACGATTTCGACGCCGATATCATTCAGTTGGAGAACAGCGTCTTCACGGCATTGAAGAAGACCGGCGTTCTGGCGTCGGGCGCCTTTCACAAGAGCGCCAGCGGCGTCGCCCACGATGCCGACGATCGTCTGATCTATGAGACGGACACAGGCAAGCTGTTCTACGACTCCAACGGCAATGCGGCAGGGGGCGCGGTGCATTTCGCAACGCTCTCGGCCAATCTGGCGCTGACCAACGCGGATTTCTTCATCATCTAGGAGATCGCAATACCCCTGCCGACTTCACCATCGTGACGCTTGTTTGAGTGTCATTTTATGAATTGGATGGGGGTATAAACAAAAAAAACGGCGGCCCATCTTGGCCGCCGTTTTCGGTTTCAGGTCCATGCAGCGTTTACCGCTTCACGCTGCCGAGTATGCCGCGCACCAATGCCCGGTCGATCTGAAGGTGAAAGCCGATCAGTGGTACGGGCAGAACACGCAGGCTTTCGCCAAGGCGGAAGCCATGGGTTGGCGGCCGCAAGACGGCCAGACGCAGTAATTTTGAGACTTTATCGCGAGCGGGGGCGTGTTCATGAAATACTTTTCCAGCGGGTTTCTGGCCCGCATTCTCAGTCTGCTGCTGGTTTGCAGCATGGTACCCGTGTCCTTCGGCTGGGCGGCCAATGCCCGGTTCATCCAGACCGATACGTGGGACCCGACGATCTAAGGCGTCGGGACCAATCGTTATGCCTACGCGGGTAATGATCCGATCAACAAAAGCGATCCGAACGGGCATCTGACGCTAGGCGATCTTTTCTCTTCTTCGGCTCCGGATCGCAGTCGAGCTGGGCGGCGGCGAGATCGAACACGCGGGCCTGGCGCGGGCTTCCATAGCCCTCGCAATCGTCTCGGCTCACTGCTCGTCCAGACTGCGGTGATCGACGCGCGGCACCTGTCCGGCCCGTTACCGCTTCAAGCTGCCAAGTATGCCACGCACCAATGCCCGGCCGAGCGAGGAGGCGACGGTGCGGGCGACGGATTTCATCGCCGCTTCGGCAACGCTTTCGCGCTGGTAGCCGGCGCGGGGTTTTGGCTTTGGCTCGGCTGGAGCCGCATCGTCGCCGAAGCCGGGCAGGGTCCAGCGGCTGCCGCCGGGGGCTGCCGGCGGCGGGGCCTCCGAGGTTTCGCGGCTTTCCTCGGCTTGTTGCGTCGATTTGGCGGCGCGCTGGGCCAAAAGCTCGTAGGCGGATTCCCGGTCGATATCCGTGTCGTACTGGCCAGCCACCGGGCTGATACTCATGACATTGGCGCGCTCGGCCTCCGTCAACGGACCGGCGCGGCTGGACGGCGGGCGGATCAGCGTGCGCTCGACCATCGAGGGCGAGCCCTTGCCTTCGAGCGTCGAGACCAGCGCCTCGCCTGTGCCCAGATTGGTGATGACGGTGGCACAGTCGAAATCCGGGTTGGGGCGGAAGGTGTCGGCCGCCGTCTTCACCGCCTTCTGTTCGCGCGGCGTATAGGCGCGCAGCGCATGCTGGACACGGTTGCCGAGCTGGGCCAGCACGGTTTCCGGCACGTCGAGCGGGTTCTGAGTGACGAAATAGATGCCGACGCCCTTGGAGCGGATCAGCCGCACGACCTGTTCGATCCGCTCAAGCAGAACCTTCGGCGCATCGTTGAACAGCAGATGCGCCTCATCGAAGAAGAATACCAGCTTCGGTTTGTCGGGATCACCGATCTCGGGCAGTTCCTCGAACAGTTCCGACATCAGCCAGAGCAGAAAGGTGCCGTAGAGGCGCGGGTTCATCATCAGCTTGTCGGCGGCCAGCACCGAAATGGCGCCGCGGCCGTCGCGGGTGGTGCGCATGATGTCGGAGACCTTGAGCGCCGGTTCGCCAAAGAAATTCTTGGCCCCCTGTTGCTCGAGGATCAGCAGCTCGCGCTGGATGGAGCCGACCGAGGCCTTGGAGATCAGGCCGTATTTGCCGGAAAGCGCCGAGGCATTCTCGGCCATGTAGTTGAGCATCGCCTGGAAATCCTTGAGATCCAGCAGCGGCAGCCCACCTTCATCGGCAATCTTGAAGGCGATGTTGATGACGCCTTCCTGGGCGTCGGTGGCATTCATCAGCCGGGAGAGCAAGAGCGGCCCCATCTCCGACATGGTGGTGCGCACGCGGTGGCCTTTTTCACCGTAGAGATCCCAAAAGATCACCGGGAATTCCTGAAAGGCGAAATCGGTAAAGCCGATCTGCTCGGCCCGCTTGGTCACCCAGTCCTTCGGCTCGCCGATGGCGCCGATGCCGGAGAGGTCGCCCTTCACGTCGGCGCAGAACACCGGCACGCCGGCATTGGAGAAACTTTCCGCGAGGATCTGCAGCGTCACGGTTTTGCCGGTGCCGGTGGCGCCGGTGATCAGCCCGTGGCGGTTGCCGAATTTGAAATCCAGATATTCGCCCTTGTTGATCGTGTCGTCCGGTTTCCGGCTGGTGCCGATATAGAGCTTCCCGTCCTCAAGCATGTGGGCCTTGTCTCCGTTTCGCCAATGAAAGCCGGCGGTCCGCCAGCCTGCATCACATTGTTTTCCCATGACTGTTATAGGGGGAGTGCCTTTCACCGGCAACAGAAGGATTGTCATGCAAAAGACAGGCTTTGCGCGCTGGATGGCCGCATTGTAATTGCCGGCAAGGCATGAAACGATTGTTGCGTTCTCGCGCTGCGGATACCCGTTCCGGACAGTGCTTGAGTTTCAATCCGAGATAATTTACCTTGACGTTCACGTCAAATAAACGAGGAGAATCACCCATGAACGAACTGGTCACCCGCGTTGCCGAAAATGTCGGCATCGATCCGGCGACGGCTGAAAAGGCCATCGGCATGATGCTCGGCTTCCTGCAGCGCGAAGCCGCCGACGGCCCGGTTGCCAAGATGATCGAAGCCATTCCGGGTGCTGACGCGCTGGTTGCGCAGTATAATGGCGAAGGCACGGGCGGCGGTGGCTTGCTCGGCGGTCTGCTCAGCGCAGTCGGTGCCGGTGGCGGCGTCATGGCGCTCGGCCAGCAGCTGATGTCGCAGGGTCTCGGCATGGGCGAGATCACGGCGCTCGCCAAGGAAACCATCGGTTACGCCAAGGAAAAGGCCGGCGCAGAGGTGGTCGACGAAGTCGTCGCTTCGGTTCCGGGTCTCAGCCAGTTCGTCTGACGCATTCCCGTCATTGCTCATTCGCAAAATGCCGTCCGGTCCATCCGGGCGGCATTTTGCGTAGAGGTTTGCTACAACGGGAAATAGCAGTGTTTCACAAATGGGCCATGATCGGACTGAATAGTCGCCTGGCCACCGGAGATGCTGTCCATGCCTGTATACGGCTTTTTGACCCTTGTTACCCTGCTGGCAAGCCTTGCCTGTACAGGGATCGTATCCGCGCAGGTCAAGGGACAAACTCTGACCGGCGAATGGACGAGTGATTGCCTGCCTATCGGTAAGAATGGTCGTCATGGTGTTGTTACGCGGGTTCGCATCACCGGTCGCGAGATCGTCGCTACGTCGCAGGTCTACGCGAAGAGTTCCTGCCAAATGCCAACAGTTCAGGTGAATTATCGCGGTGCGCTCTCGGACGTGGCGGTCAAAGAGCGCTACATCGACTTTACGCATACGGTCCAGACCATAACGTTCACACCGAATATCGATGATGTCGTCCGGCACTACAACAATGCTGCGGATGGCGCGGGATGCGGGTTGAAAGACTGGAACACCAATATTGCAGCCTCCGTCGCTGGGCGAAGTTGCACACCGTTTTCCTTCGCCAGCGCGGGCGTAATGCTCTATGAACGCGCCTGGCTAGACGACGACGACCTGCGGTTCGGAAATTTTCCGTTCCTATGGTCGGCTGTGACCGAGGCAGATCGGCCGTCAAAGCCAGCCGATCTGATCTTGCATCGAACGGGCAACTGACTGCAGGAGTCAGAAGCCGGGTGTGGCTTACCTTATCTTCATGCGCAAAAGCGTCGCTGTGAAACAAGCCATCAGCAAGCCGACGCTGACCGGGGCTGCGGATGGACCGAACATGTCCATGATCGATCCCGTCGCGCCCGAACCCATGCCGCTGCCGACCGCATAGGCAAGCGCAAATGCTGCACTTCCCGCCACCAGCATGCCACCGCGATACTGTTCGCCGAGCATGGTCAGCGCGCAGGTATACAGCGAGAAGCTGGCAGCGCCGATCAGCGCAAAATCGGCGAGAATGGCAATCGGCGATGTCAGGAACGGTATGATCAGGAAGGCGAAGGCGCCGATGCCGCCCATGACGATCGCCACGCGCTGGCGCGGCAGCCGGTCGAGCAGCACGCCGATGAACGGCTGAGCGAGCGCGGTTGGCAAGGCCAGAACCGTGACGCTCAAGGCTGCAAAGGCCTGCGAATGGCCGGTCTTGACGAAATAGACCGGCATCACCGAAATTGCCGCGATATCCGAAAACCCGAAGGCCAGCACCATGGCGATCAGCACCGGCGCCTTGCGGAAAAACACGAAGACGTCGCGGGTCGAGGAAGCCTCCGGCGTCGTGCGGGTCGAGAGCGTCAACAGCGCCGTGGCAAAGGCGACCAGCGCGACATAGACGGCGGTCAGCGCAAAGCCGAAGCCGCCTTCCGTTCCCATCAGCGGAATGACCAGTGGCCCTGCGGCAAAACCACCGCAGATGCCGGCGCCGTAAAGGCCCGAAACCCGGCCGCGCAGCCGGTCGGGGCAGGCCGAGTTCATCCAGGCCTCGCTCAGCATGAAGATCAGGCTGGCGAAGAAACCCAGCAGAAACCGGGCGAGAAACCAGACAGGCAGTGAGTCTGTCGCTGCAAACGTCGCAAGGCATATCGAGCAGCCGGCGAGGCTGAGGATGATCAGCTTGTCGGTGCGCAGCCGCGCCGTCAACTGGCCGATCATCAGCGTCGAGGTGGCAAGGCCGAGCGCGAAACTGACCGCATTGAAACCGATGACCGCCGGCGTCACGCCCCGGCTTTCCAGCGTCAGCGAAATCAGCGGATAGGTGATCCCCTGCGCCACCGAAAAGGCCGACGCGCCCAGAATGACGGCAACGATGGCCGCCCAATCGGGCATGAAATCGGCGGTTATGTGTGATGACGGCATGAGACCCTCGCGGCCATCTTGAATGCGGCCCGGGCCTCTCTTATCCGAACATCGGCGGTGTTGAAATGCCAAGCCAGGCTTGTTGCCGGAAATCTTGAGGGCCTGCTTATCTAGGCTTCTGTGCGGCTTGAAATACCCCAGAAATAGTTTTCCCGGTTAGCAAAATCGCCAAGACATTTGAACGGTAGCGGTTAAGCTGCAGCCATACACGCATAGATCTCAGTTTTTCATTCCAGCGATCGGAAATTGCACGATGACGTCCACTATTTTCAATCTCGATTCCGTCGGTCCGGGCGTTCAAGCTTCGCTGATTACGGGAGAGATCGCCTATGTCCGGGCCGGTGTTCTGGTCGGCTCGACCGGCAGCGCGGCAATCGCCGGTGCCGGCGACGGCATCAAGGTGAATGTCCAGGGCACACTGATCGGCGCAACCGCCGGGATCTCGTTCGGGGCTACGGCAAATCACGGTAACAGTGTTCTCATCGGCAAGACCGGCGATGTCAGTGGCTTTGCAACGGGAATTGCCATGGCGAGCTACAATGGAGATATCGACAATCGCGGTTCGATCTGGAGCGCCGGTACCGGTATCGACATCAACGCCAGCGCGCCGGCGGGTGTGTCCGGTTTCAGCGAGATCAGCAATAGCGGCGTCATCGAGGGCAATATTGCCATCGTCAACCGGGGTGCGGATGCGCTGTATCTCTACAATAACGGTACGATCGAAGGGCTCGTCTCCGCCTTCTCGTCGCAAGGCACGGCTGCCGATACCATCGTCAATGATGGCGTGATCCTCGGCGATATCGCGCTCGGCAAAGGCAGCGACCGCTATAATGGTGCCTATGGCACCATTGACGGCACGGTCTTTGGTGGTGACGGGCAGGACTATATGATCGGCGGCAAGGGGGGCGATAATTTCATCGGTGGTGCCGATGCCGACGATCTGGACGGCGGTGCCGGCAATGACATTCTCACCGGTGAAGGCGGCACGGACCGGCTGACCGGCGGGGCAGGCGACGATGAACTCTATGGCGGCGCGGATCCCGATACGCTCGATGGCGGCACGGGAGCGGATTACCTGAGTGGCGGCGCGGGTGGCGATTTCTATCTGGTCGACAATGCCAGGGATTGCGTTGTCGAGGCCAAGGGCGGCGGCAGCGACGTGGTCGTTACGCTGGTGAACTATACGCTTGCTGCCAATCAGGAAATAGAGCAGCTGGTCTTTGCCAATCTGTCGAGCACGGTCAAGGCGGTGACGCTGACGGGCAACACCTTCGCCCAATCGATCATCGGCGCCTCCGGCAACGACACGCTGAACGGTGGCGGTGGCAAGGATACGCTGAGCGGGCTGGCCGGCAACGATATCTATGTGACCGATGGCGGCGACACGATTGTCGAAGTGGCCGGTGAGGGCACGGATCTGGTCAAGTCTACCGTAAACCACACGCTGGCAGCCAATGTCGAAAATCTCACCCTGATGGGTGCGACGGATATCGCTGGCGCCGGCAATGTCCTGAACAACGTCCTCACCGGCAATGCCGGCAGGAATGTCCTGTCCGGCCTGGCTGGAAACGACACGTTAAACGGTGGTCTCGGCCTCGACAGGCTGTTGGGCGGGGCGGGCAAGGACAGTTTCGCTTTCGATAGCAAGATTGGCAGCACCAATATCGATACGATCAGCGATTTCAACGTCGCCGACGATACGGTCCGGCTGGAGAATGCTGTTTTCACCGCCCTGACCAAAACCGGCGGACTGACCGCCGCTGCCTTTGCCAGCAACCTGACGGGTCTGGCCGGTGATGCAAGCGACCGGATCATCTACGAAAAGGATACCGGAAAGCTGTTCTACGACGCCGATGGCAGCGGATCGGCAGCCGGTATCCAGTTTGCCCTGCTGTCCAGGAACCTTGCGCTGACGCAAGCGGATTTCTTTATCGTCTGAGGCGCGCGGCTGGGGGAAAACCAGTCTGCATGCGGGCAGCCCAGACCGGTGACGGGTCCTGAAATCGATTGTCTGGCGAGAGAGCCACCCCACTCTCCGTCATCCTCGCCCTCGTGGCGGGGATCCAGAGACCCGGCGTCTGTCGGGTCAAAAGACCTTTCAGCCCAAAGACTTGGGCTGGCTGGATTTCTGTGACGGGCACAGGAATGACGAAAGATTTGGCTATCACCTAATTTCCCCAGTAACCTGCCACGCGTGAGAAAACGGCTCTGTTGTCCCCCACGCTTCAGTCTGCGCGGTCCCAGTCAGGCGCCAGGCCGCCGGGGCTGACGATGCGGCCGTTCGGGCGGGCGAGTTTGTGGATTGCGGCCATTTCGTCGCTGGTGAGATCGAAATCGAAAATGTCGAAGTTTTCCTTCAGGCGGCTTTCGGTTGCCGTTTTCGACAGCGTGATCACGTCCTTTTGCTGAATGAGCCAGCGCAACACCACCTGGGCTGCCGTCTTGCCATGCCTGGCGCCAATGTCCTTCAGCAGCGGCTCGTTCGGCACCTTGCCATCGGCCATGGCATAATAGCCGGTGATCGACATGCCGGTTAGGCGGGCCGCGTCCAGCACCTTGGTCTGGTCGAGATAAGGATGATATTCGATCTGGTTGGTGGCGATCGGTGCCTCGCTGAGATCGACCGACTGCGCCATCAGGGCGGTGTTGAAATTGCTGACGCCGATATTCTTGACCTTACCGGCCTTCTTGACGTCGTTCAGCGCACCGATCTGCTCGGACAGCGGCACGCCGCTGCTCGGCCAATGCAGAAGCAGCAGATCGACATAGTCGGTGCGCAGCTTCTTCAGGCTTTCATCGACCGAGGCGAGGAAATCGGCATGTTTGTAATGATCGACCCAGACCTTGGTGGTGAGGAAGATATCTCCGCGGGCAACGCCGGATGCCTCGATGGCCTCGCCGACCTCGGCCTCGTTGCGATAGATCTGCGCCGTGTCGATATGGCGGAAACCGAGCTGGATCGCCTGCGGCACGATGCGCAGCACGTCGGGGCCGGGCATGCGGAAGGTACCGAAGCCGAGAGCGGGGATATTGGCGCCGTTGGCGCTGACTGTCTGCATGGAAATGTCCTTTCAGGGAGGAGACCCGGCGCATGGCCGGGTCCGGAATGACGTCTTATAGATGTGGCGTGAACCGTGTTGGTCAAGCCGTGCTGATCAGGCCGTATCATCAGGCCGCTTGGGCAATCGGCTCCGGCTTGCGGTCGAGCATGCCGCTGATGATGGTGAGCACCAGCGCGCCTGCGACCAGGATGGCGCCGACCCATGGGGTTGCCTGCAGGCCGAGCGGCGAGGCGACGACCAGGCCGCCGATCCAGGCGCCGGCAGCGATGCCGAGGTTGAAGGCGGCGATGTTCAGCGCCGAGGCGACATCGACGGCACCGGGGCGGTGCTGCTTGGCCAGCTGCACGACATAGAGCTGCAGGCCGGGCACGTTGGCGAACGACAGGAAGCCGAGCGCTGCCAGCGTGATCAGGGCAGGGATGGTCGAAACCGCGGTGAAGGAGAAGATCACCAGCACGGCAGCCTGGGCGGCAAACAGCCAGACCAGCGCTTTCACCGGATTGCGGTCGGCAAGACGGCCGCCGATGATGTTACCGGCAGCGATCGCCAGACCGTAGAGCACCAGAACGAGGCTGACCGAGGAGGCGGCAAAGCCGGTGACGTCCTGCAGCATCGGCGCCAGGAAGGTGAAGGTGACGAACGTACCGCCATAACCGAGCGCCGTCATGCCGAACACCAGCAGCAGGCGGCCGGAGCCGAGCACACGCACCTGGTCGAGAATGCTGGCCGGGGCCGCCTTCGACAGGGTGGAGGGCAAAAGGGCAGCGATGGCGGCAAGCGCGATGACGCCGAGACCGGCGACGGCCCAGAAGGTGGCGCGCCAGCCGAATGTCTGGCCAATGAAAGTGCCAAGCGGGACGCCGGTGACGATGGCGACGGTCAGGCCCATGAACATCAGCGCGATCGCCGAGGCGCGGCGATTTTCCGGCACGAGATCGGCTGCAATGGTGGCGCCGACGGAGAAGAACACGCCATGCGCAAAGGCCGAAAGCACGCGGGCGATCAGCAATGTCTCATAGGACGGGCTGAGTGCCGCCATGGCATTGCCGGCGATGAACAGCGCCATCAGCCCGAGAAGCAGCGGCTTGCGCTCGATGCGGCCGGTGAGCGCAGTCAGGATCGGCGCGCCAAACGTGACGCCGAGCGCATAGATCGAGACGATCAATCCGGCGAGCGGCAAGGTGATGCCGAGATCGGTGGCAACGGTCGGCAACAGGCCGACAATGACGAATTCCGTGGTTCCGATCGCATAGGCCGCGATCGTCAGTGCAAAGAGAGCAAGAGGCATGGAAGCACCTTTGTCACCGGTGGGAAGGCCGGCGTGTTGGTGGCGGCGCACCGGATATCCGGGCCGTCATGGGTTTCGTTGAGCGGAATATGGGCCAAAGACACTTGCGCGATAATCCATAGGAATGGATAAATGCCTGTGAATTGAATTCACAGGGAGCGGTGGGATGGACAATCGGGCAGGCGAAATGGAGGTGTTCGTCGCTGCGGCGGAGGCAAAGAGCTTTTCGGCGGCCGGACGGCGGCTGAAGCTGTCGCCCTCGGCGGTCAGCAAGCTGGTCACCCGCATCGAGGACCGGCTCGGCACCCGCCTTCTGGTGCGCACCACCCGCTCGCTGCTCTTGACGCCGGAGGGCGAAATCTATCTCGCCCGGGCACAGCGGATATTGGCTGATATTGCCGAGACGGAACAGATCGTTGCCGGCGGCGGGCTGGCAACACCACGTGGGCTTCTGCGGGTCAATGCCACCGTCGGCTTCGGTGAGCGCTTCATCATCCCGCTCGCTGGCGAGTTCCTGGCGATGTATCCGGAGGTTCGCCTCGAGCTGTCGTTGACGGACGGTGTGATCGACCTGATCGAGGAACGCACCGATATCGCCATCCGTGTCGGGTCGATGCGCGATTCAAGCCTGAAGGCACGAAAGCTTCTCCACAGTCACCGCATCACGGTGGCGACACCGCAATACCTTGCGCGTTACGGCACCCCGCAGCGGCCCGAAGACCTCGCCGCGCACAATTGCATCACGTTCACCTTCGGCCGCAATCCCGGCGAATGGCTGTTTCGCGACCCGGAGAGCAACGCGCCCTATACACGGCCCGCGCCCGGCAATGTTCAGGCCTCCAGCGGCTCGATCGCCCGCAATCTCTGCCTGACCGGGCTTGGCATTGCCCGCATCGGCAAATTCGATGTCGATCCCGATATCGACGGTGGCAGGCTGGTGGAAGTGCTTGCGGATTACAATCCGCACGAACCGGAACAGGTGCACGCGGTTTTTGCGGGCCACGAGCATCTGGCAGCCCGTATCCGCGCCTTCATCGATTTTCTTGCCGCAAAGGTGGAATAAGAAATGTGCTTTGCTGGAACCGATTGATCGGTCCGGCTTTGGACGGGACCAGCGCACGGAGAAAGCCATGAGAGAGTTGATCCTGAAAATGTCCATGTCGCTCGACGGCTTTGTCAGCGGCCCTGATGGCGAAACCGAATAGATGTTCAGCGGCGACAAGGATGCGATTGCCTGGAGCGTGGAGACCGTGTCGAATGCCAGTCTGCACATCATGGGCAGCCGCACCTTCCGGGATATGGCCGCTTTCTGGCCGACCTCAACTGGAGTTTTCGCGCCGCCGATGAACCAGATTCCCAAGGCCGTGTTTTCAAAACAGGGGGCGGCGATCCTGAGGGCGACGGCAGGCACGCAATCCGGACAGTTGCAGCCCGGCGCGGAAAGTTGGGGTGAAGCCACTGTGGCGAGCGGCGATCTGGCCGGTGAAGTTGCCAGGCTGAAAACCCACGACGGCAAGCCGATCATCGCCCACGGCGGCGGCGGCTTCGCGCGCAGCCTCATCGCTCAAGGGTTGATTGATCAATATGCCCTGCTGGTGCATCCGGTGGTCCTCGGCAAGGGTATGCCGATCTTCTCTGAAGTCGTTGCGCCAAAGCGGCTCGAATTGATCAGCGCAACAGCTTTTCCGAAGGGCGCGGTGGCGCAGATTTACCGGCCGGCATGAATTGGTTCGGGAAGAGGCTGAGAGTTGCCGCAGGAAAAATGCAGGTATCGGGTGGCGGCCGAACCGCTTGACTGATGAATTCGCTCTGGCAGTTTGGGCAAGCAGGCCCCACATGCTTCTTCTGACATTGCCCTGCCGAGACGAGATCGTATGCCGCAATCGCGAAAAATGACCCTGACACCGGATCTGGTGGCGCTCTGCCACAAGGACGTAATCGATCCGGGGCCGGACGGGCGCTGGACCGAGATCAGCGATGCGCAATATCGCGACCTTGCGGAAGCGCTGGAACGGGAGAGCCATGGCGAGCCGCTCTGGGTGTTTGCCTATGGCTCGCTGATCTGGAAGCCGGAATTCGAGGCGATCGACCGGCAGCGGGCAACGGCCTTCGGCTGGCACCGCTCGTTCTGCCTGCACATCAACCGCTGGCGCGGATCGCATGATCAACCGGGATTGATGATGGCGCTCGAGCGTGGCGGCCGCTGCGATGGCGTCATCTACCGGCTGCCCGACAATGACCGTGCGGCCCAGATCGAACGCATGCTGCGGCGTGAAGTCAGCGCTTTCGAAAATATCGATGCCGTCCGCTGGCTGCCGGTCAAATCCGAGAGCGGCCCCTGCCGGGCGCTGGGGTTCTGGGTCGGTGCCACCGGCGAGCGCATCCGCTCGCGCCAGCCGTTGGATCACGTTGCGGGCATCCTGGCGCGGGCCTGCGGACATTTCGGATCGGGGGCGGAATATCTCTACAACACCGTCTCCCATCTGGAGGATTTCGGCATCCACGACCGCAATCTCTGGCGCCTGCAACACCTCGTCGCCGAGGAAATCAGGTCCATTCATCAGGAGATCCTCGAGCCGCAGGCGCGCTGACAGGAGAAACTGCTCATGGCCGCAGATCAAGCCGAGCTGCCCATATTGGCTTTTGCCGGTGCCGCCAATGGGAAAGCTGGCTCGCCAGCCAGCCAGCCGGCATCGGCCAAGGGGCTATGGCTGAAGTTCGCCAGGAAGGCGTCGGGCGTACCGACCACCTCGAAACCGGAGGCGATCGATCTGGCACTCTCTATTCGGCGGGGTGAGGTCAAGCTTTTCCTGAGGCGGGACGAGGCACGATCATCGTCCGCCGTCGGCCCTTTCCAGTCATTCGATTTCCCGTCGCCCAGACAAGGAGGCTGGGCGACGGGTGGGGTCAACGTTTGTGCGCCGAAACCAGCATCATCATCGGTCGCTCCAGCTCTTCGGCCAGCTCCGGTATCTCCGCGATCTGTTCAGCCGTGGGCGCAAACTCTTCCAACCTGCGCAACGCGAACCCCGTGCCGATCAGCGTGTTGAGCGTGGTGGCCAAGGTTCGATGGTACTTCAGCACGCCTTTTGCGAACCAGTCAGTGCGGCGCTCGCCCTCGAGGGAATAGCCGTTGACCGGCCATGTTTTTCGCCCGTCTTTGTCCAATGTCCAGTGCGGATGAGCGGCTGCCATGAAGATCGGGTGCTCGATGGTGAAAACCAAATCTCCGCCAGGAGCCAGCGCCGCGTGGATCATGCGGATCAGCCGCTCGAAATCCCACACATAGTGGAAGGTCAGTGCACTGTAGACCAGATCGAAAGCCGCCTCGGGCAGTTCAAGTGTTTCGAGATCGGCAATCCGGTATTCGATACCGGCATCGTCTGTGTCGGCTCTCGCACGCTCGATCATGTTCTGTGACAGATCGAAACCGAGAACCGAGGATGCTCCCTGATCACGGAACCAGCGTGCGGCCCATCCGAAGCCGCAACCCAAGTCGGCCACGCGCCGATCGGCCAGTTCAGGCAACAAGGCCCGGATTGCTGGCCATTCCGGCGCACCTTCCAGTCCGTCCACCTGTCGTGGAAGCTGGCTGTAGCCAGCGAAGAAATCGGGATTGTCGTAAATATTCTGTGCCATGTTTGTCTCCAAAAAAAGGGAGGACGAGGCACGTTTTCAACGCCTAAAAGCCTCGTCCGAAAGGGCGAGGCCGAGGCTGGCAATCAGCGTGGTCAGTTCGCGTGATCGGCATCCCGGCATCCCGCCAAGGGAATACCGGCCAACCGGGCGACAATGTGAGTGTCCTTCTCAACCATGCTTGAATCTATTTATCAGCATGCCGCAAATGTCAAGTTCATCGGCTTTCCTGCCGAAACCGCTGCTCTACAGAAGCCGGTGTTCACTGTCTGCGTCCGGCTTGTGCAGCGTTAAATCTATCGCGGTCACACAGCCCGGAAACCGGACACTCGCGCTCGCATCATCGAAAAGCTGGCCGCCATGCCGAGCCGCAGCGAAACCATCCATCCGCGCTGCAGCAAGGCGTAGTTCGGCTCTCAGTGCTCGGCGCGCTGCGTTCCATGTGCCCTGACGATCGCATCCGCTTCCTTGCCGTACAGCTCCTCGAAATGGTCGAAGGTTTTTGAGAAATAGCCGATGCCCTGCGTGGCCGAGCGCAGCGCGCGCGCCAGTTCGTCAAGCGCGCCGCCGGGAACAAGGGCGCGAAAGATATCCCAGCCCTTGGCGGTCTCGTCCCGGTCGAAGCCGAGCACCTGCCCCTTCAGCGACGAGACGATCTGCACCAGATTGCCCGAATAGACCGACGGGATGCGGATTTCGGCGCGGAACACCGGCTGCATCAGCACCGCCGCCCCTTCCGAGAGCGCCTGCCGCACACCCATCTTTGACGCCGAGCGGAACGCATGTTCGGAACTGTCGACCGCATGGTGCTGGCCGTCGGTCAGCGTCACGCCAAGGTCGATGACCGCAAAACCCAGCGGCCCCTTGTCCATCGCCTCGCGCGCACCCGCTTCCACTGCCGGGATATAGTTGCGCGGAACGACGCCGCCCTTGACGGTTTCGTTGAAGGAAAAACCCTGACCGCGCCCATTCGGATAGATCGTCAGTTTCACATCGGCAAACTGCCCGGCGCCACCGGTCTGCTTGCGGTGGCGGTAGTGCACCTCGGCCGGTTTCGAGATCGTCTCGCGATAGACTGGGGTCGGCGCACGCTCGGTCGCGGTGACGTGAAAGACGTCGGACAGCGTGCGCAGCAGATCGCGCAGGTGCACCGGCCCCTGGGCGCAGACCATCTGGGCACCGGTTCCTTCTTCCTGCAGGATCTTGAGGCTGCGGTCGGTCTCCGACAGTTTTGCCAGCGTTTCGGAAAGCTTGTTCTCGTCGCGCTCGCTGCCGGGAACCAGAATTCTCTCCAGCATCGGCGTCGGCGCCTGCGTCCATTCGGGTGGAGAAAGGTTTGCCTCGGCCGTCAAGAGCACCGGCACCGGCAGGTGATCGGATTTGACGGTGGCGAAGAGATCACCGGCCAGGGGTGCAAACACCGCATTGCCCTTGCCGTTGGCGGGGTCTTGCACCGCCCCCAACCCCGAACCCCCCAGGGACGATCCCTGTTTCAGCCCATCACCGAGCGCACGCGCCAAAACTGTCTTGCCGATGTTCTGGCGATGATAGGCATGGAAGCTGACGGCCTTGAGTTTGCTCTTGTCGACCTTGCTGGCGGCAGCAAGACGCTCGCGCAGCGCATCCACCGGCGGCGCTTCGTGGCGCAGCGCCTTCATCAGCCGCATCATGCCATTGCCATGGCTGGCAGCCCCGATCAGCACCGGGATGATCCTGTTTTCGTGCAAGACACGGGTGGCGATCGCATAAAGCGCGTCGCTCGGCGGCTCGCGGTCCTCGATCAGTTCTTCCAGCAGCCAGTCGTCGAATTCAGACAGGTGTTCCAGGAGTTCGGTGCGTGCCTCGTGCTCGCGCTCGGAAGCGCTGTCTGGAATGGCGATCAGCGCCGAGGTCTGGCCTTCGCGGTAGCGCCAGGCCCGCTCCGAAATCAGATCGCAGCTGCCAACGATCCGGTCGCCCTCGCGGATGGGGATCTGGCGCAGCAACAGCGTATGGCTGGCATAGTCCTGAAGGGCTGCAATCACGTCGCGCAACCGTCCTCTCGGCTCGTCCATCCGGTTGACGAAGAGAATGCAGGGCGTTCCCGATGCCTCGATGATCCTGAGATAGGGCGCGGCAAGCACCGCTTCTTCCGGCGCGGACGAAACGCAGAGAATGCAGGCGTCGCTGGCAAGAAGCGCCTGCTGTGCATGGGCAAGGGCTTCGTTCAGCCCCGGCGTATCCAGCGCGCACCAGGCTTCGCCGCCGAAGGTGAATTCCGTGAGGGTCAGTCCGTAGGGAGAGACGGATTTTCTCGGGGGTGCCTCCAGCAAACCGAGCTTGTCGACGACCGTTGATTTTCCGGTCTGCGACGGTCCAAGTACAGTAAAGCAGCGCATGGGCGGTCCTCCAACAGCCATAAGCACAATTCTCTGTGGTCATAGGATGCCCTGAACCGGAGCCGTGCGCCAGAGGGGGATTTCCCTGTTTTCAAAGCATGCCGCGCAAAAGTGTGCAGCGGTTTTGCGATACCGGCATGCCTAAAATCAAGGACCTGAAGCGCAGGAAGCGGGCTGAAAGATCTCGGCGCGCTTTAGGTGATTGGCCCGGTTATTTCTTGACCGCCACCACGAACAGCCGCGGGAATTTCAAAAGCACGCGTCCATCGGCCAGCTGCGGATAGGCTTCGCGGATACGCAGGAGGTAAGCCGCCAGATAGGCTTCGCGCGCATCGGCCGGCAGGGCATCGAGATAGGGACGCAGGCCGGTGCCCTTGACCCATTCGACGATCGCTTCGGCGTTTGCCAGGCGATGATAGTAGATCGTGTGCCAGACATCGATCCTGATGCTTTTCGCTTCCAGCCTGTCGAGATAGACGGACGGCGCGGGCAGGGCGGCGCGGCGCACCCCGCCATTCGGAAAATACTGCGAAAAACGCGGGTCTTGCGCCAGTTCCCGCATCGAGGCATGCGACGGCTCGTCGAGATTATCGGGCATCTGCACTGCAATCGTGCCGCCGGGAATCAGTTCGCCCATCAGCCGTTCGATTGTACCCAGATGATCCGGCAGCCATTGAAACACGGCATTGGCAAAGAACAGCACGGCCCGCTCTGGCGGCTTCCAGTGCGCCAGGTCACCCTTGTCGAACCGGGTATGGCTCATGCGCTTGCGCGCCGCCACCAGCATGTTTTCGTCGCTGTCGATGCCGGTGAGCATATAGGCCGGAAAACGGTCGTGGATCAGCTCGGTCGAATTGCCCGGTCCGCAGCCAAGATCGTAGAGCGCGCCGTCCGGCAGGTTGGGGATCTGGTCGAGCAGGTCGCGGGCCGGCCGGGTGCGTTCGTCTTCGAATTTCATATATTGTTCCGCAGACCAAGACATGACGTGTCCTTTAAGTGTTGAGCAGTTCCAGCAAAAGTGCGAAGCGGTGTTGCGACTGGAAATGCGTAGAAAAAATACCCTAGAGACTTTCCAGCGACGGCAGGATCAGCGACGGGCCGTAATCGGCATATTCGTCCGGCATGTTGGCGCGGTTGATCCAGACGGTGCGGAAACCGAATTTGGTGGCGCCGGCAATGTCCCAGCGGTTGGATGATTGAAAGGAAACGGCGTCGGGATAGAGCCGGTAGGTGGTCGTCACCATGTCGTAGACCGCAGGCGCGGTCTTGAAGGCCTTGACCGTCTCGACCGAAAAGATGTCGTCGATGATCAGATCCAGCCCCGCCTTCTTCACCGCCGATTGCAGCATCTGCGGCGTGCCGTTCGACAGGATGGCGATGCGGGCGCCGCGATCCTTCAGGTGTTTCAGCACACTTGGTACTTCCGGATAGCAGTCGAGATGCCAGTAGGCGTCGAGCAGCGCTGCCTTGAGTTTCTTGTCGGCGGAGGGAAAACGCGCAAAGGCATAGTCCAGCGATTGCTCGGTCAGCGCCCAGAAATCGGTATGGGTGCCCATCAGGGTGCGGATCCAGGAATATTCCAGCTGCTTGGCGCGCCAGAGATCGGAAAAGGCCTGGCCATCCGGCCCCATCGCGCTTGCGTGCCTGCGCACGGCCGCGTGCACGTCGAACAGCGTGCCATAGGCATCGAACACATAGGCCGCATGAGACATCGAATTCTCCCGTCATTTCCCGGACGCCGCTCTCCGTCAAAATACCAGACAGAGAGGCAGCGCCTTGATTGATCGCGTTATTCCGCCGCTCGTTGGTGTCAAGGCGAGGGCATCTCGCGATTGCCGCTTCAACACGGTTCTCTACCGGGATCATGTCAAAGATTTGTGCGCCGCACAATCTTTCTCCACGCAATCGGGGGGATCGGCGCAATCGCGATCAACTCTTCGTGGGTTTCCACACTTTGGCGGGAAACCGCAGCGCCTGCTTGGCCAGCCGCCCCTTGAGGCCGAGCACCGTGTCGCAGAGCCCGGTCACATGCCGGTTCGGTTTTGCTTCTGGGCGCAGCCCGTGCAACGCCGCCGCCGCTTCCTCCGGCTCCATGGTGCGGGCAAGGATGCCGAGCGTCAGCGCCGTCGAGCGGCCGATTCCGCGCAGGCAGTGGATGAGCAGATGTGCGTCCTGCGGCAGGCCATCGACAAAGGCAAAGGCCTGCTCGATATGGCCGGGCTTTGCCGCATCGGCTTCGTCGGGATCGGTGACATCGCCGAACAGAAGTTCCAGATGCCGCTCGGCCGGAAGGTCGATCATCGACAGAAGCTTCGTTCCCGGCGCCCGGATCGAAATCAGGTGGCTCGGCGCCCATAAGGCCTTGTTGTGCCTTGCCTCGGTCTGTGATGAGACGATCATCCGGATCGGCCAGCCATGCGGATGCCCCGCATTGGAAGCTAGCAAAGGCGCATAAAGCCAATCCGTCTGCTTCTCCTGCCTTTCAGCTGCCGCTGCCATCTTTGCCTCGTGATTCCGTTGCCGTAGGGCTCGAAAATATCAGCGGCAGCGGGGTCTGGGGAAGAGGTTTTTTTGAGGAACCTGCGGCGAGGACCACGTTCGGCCCTCGTCAATTTGGCTATGCCGCTGCTTATTTCTTCTTTTTGGCGGCAGCCTTCTTGACCGGCTTTTCTTCAGCCTGTTCCTGACCGAGCCGCAGGGCTTTCAGCATGGCGGTCTTCTTGTTTCGCGCTACCAGTTCCTGATTGATGATATTGAGGGCGGCAGCGGACGTTTCGTCCGGGCTGCGCCGCACTGTGACTTTACCGGGAACTTTGACGTCGGTTTTATCGGTCAATGGGATGAACTCGCTTTGAAACGTGAAAGGAACCATGGCGGGAGATCGTTCTCCCGCCCGGGACGTTTGAACCTGCAACGATGTTTAAAACACCGCGAGATATTTCAGAAGCGAAATAATGCCGATGATGATCACGATGATCTGGACGATCTGCTTGGCGCGGCCATCGATCGGCAGGCGCGCAACGAGATACAATACAAGTACGATGACGAGAAATGTGATCAGAATACTGATCAGCATGGATGTTGCCATTTATCCCACTCCTAAAAAGAACGACGCATTGACGCGCCAAGAGGTGAAATAGGGCGCGAACAGCTTAAGGGAAGCTGCCGCAGGCAGAATATAATCGCCAGGTGATATGCCGCCGCCGTGGCGGCGGGTTTCCGGTTGGGACGGCAATTGGGTCGGCGGCGTTGATTTGCCCGCAGACCCAACGCGCAGTCTTGTCTGTCAGAATCGCGTAATGACGCTGATGCCGAGATCCTGCGCCGTGTCCATCGTCATCAGTGCCGGCACTGCTTCCTCCAGGCTGATATGGCGGCCGATCAGTTTTTGCGGGTTGAGCTTGCCGGTCTCCAGCATCGCCATCATCGCTTCGTAGCGCCAGGCCTGCATGCCGTGGCTGCCGTAGATTTCCAGTTCATGGCCGATCACCTGGCCCATCGGGATCTGCGGGCTGGCATGTTCGCCAAGCATCAGCCCGACCTGTACATGGCGGCCGCGGCGGCGCAGGTTCTTGATCGAGTTGAAGCAGGTGACGGGCGAACCGAGCGCATCGATCGACACATGCGCGCCGCCCTTGGTGATCTCGCGCACGGCCTCGGCCACGTCGCCGGTAACGCTGCCGTCGATGGTGGCGACGGCGCCGATCTCGCGGGCAAAGGACAGCTTCGTCTCGGAAATATCAATCGCGATGACATTGGCGCCGAGCGCCGTGGCGATCATGATCGCTGACAGGCCGACGCCGCCGCAGCCATGCACCGCCACCCACTCGCCACCACGTACCCGGCCCTGGTCGACAATGGCACGAAAGGACGTGGCAAACCGGCAGCCAAGGCTGGCAGCGGTGGCATAATCGAGATTTTCGGGCAGATGCACGAGGTTCTGGTCGGCAAAATCGATGGCGACATATTCGGCAAACGAGCCCCAATGGGTAAAGCCCGGCTGGAACTGGTTGGCGCAGACCTGTTGATTGCCCGAATGGCACTCGCCGCAGCGGCCGCAGCCGGAGACGAACGGCACCGTCACCCGGTCGCCGACCTTGTAGCGCAGCACGCCCTTGCCGGTGGCGGCAACCGTGCCTGCCAGTTCGTGCCCCGGCACATGCGGCAGGTTGATATCGGGATCATGCCCCATCCAGCCGTGCCAGTCGCTGCGGCAGAGCCCGGTTGCCTCGACCTTGATGACGACGCCGTCGGCGCTGGGCGTCGGGTCGGGCAGCACGCGGATATCCGGCGTCTTGCCGAAGGCGTCGTAATACATGGCTTTCATCGGGCGGGTCCTTTTGCTTCTGGCGGCAGACTATGCGAGCGGCACTTTGCGATCCAGATTGGACGGCATGACTTTTTTTGATGTACCTATTTACCCCACTTGTCGATTTTCCGGTTATGCCGGATATGAGAAACACAAAAAGCAGGAAACCGTCATGGCCGTCGATACATCACCGCGCAGCACCACCTTTACCTATGTCGATGGCGAGTGGCTGTCCGGCAACCCGCCGCTGATCGGCCCGACATCGCATGCCATGTGGCTGGGCTCGACGGTGTTTGACGGCGCCCGCTGGTTCGACGGCATCGCGCCGGATCTCGATCTGCATTGCCAGCGCGTCAACCGCTCGGCGCTGGCGCTGGGCTTGAAGCCGGTGGTCACCGCTGACGATATCGAGGCGCTGGCCTGGGAAGGCGTCAAGAAATTCGACGGCCAGACCGCCATCTATATCAAGCCGATGTACTGGGGCGAACATGGCATGCCGGGCAGCGTCGTCGCCGTCGATCCCGATTCGACCCGATTTGCGCTCTGCCTGTTCGAAGCGCCGATGGGCGAGGGGCCGGGCGGCCAGTCGCTGACCATCTCGCCCTTCCGCCGCCCGACGATCGAGTGCATGCCGACCGACGCCAAGGCCGGCTGCCTCTATCCCAACAATGGCCGCATCCTGATCGAGGCCCGCAGCCGCGGCTTCTCCAACGCTTTGGTGCGCGACATGCTCGGCAATATCGCCGAAACCGGCTCCTCCAACGTCTTTATGGTCAAGGACGGCGTCGTCTTCACGCCCGCCTCCAACAAGACCTTCCTTGCCGGCATCACCCGCTTCCGCGTCATCGCCCTCTTGCGCGACGCCGGCTTCGACGTGGTCGAGACGACGCTGACGCTGTCCGATTTCGAGACCGCCGACGAGATCTTCACCTCCGGCAACTATTCCAAGGTCGTCCCCGTCACCAAACTCGAAGACCGCGACCTCCAGCCCGGCCCGATCGCCGCCAAGGCCAAGGACCTGTATATGGACTGGGCGCACTCGTCGGCTTCGGATTTGTAAGGGCGTTGCAGATGGGCCATCCGCTCTCAGGCGGATGGCTGTTTGGCTGCTGTGGGGAAGGCGGCTTTTATGATCCATAGCCGTTATCCGTAAGGAACTCCCCGGCCGGCCAATTCGTTGCACTCCTGCAGCAAAGGCTTGTCCTCCGGTAGTGCATCATGCCATGAGGACGCCTTCCTCCGGAGACTGGCACATGATCGAGAACATATTGGCCGGACGGCCATGGAAAAAACTGGCGTTGATGGCGTCCCTTTTCCTGTCGGCGCAAGCCCACGCCACGCCTGTGCTCGTGGTCGATGCCGACAGCCGGCAGGTGCTTTACCAGGAGGATGCCGGCGTTCCCTGGTATCCCGCCTCGACAACCAAGCTGATGACGGCACTCGTCGTGTTTGAGGCCCTGCGCTCCGGCGAGGTGACGCTGACGACACCGGTCACCATGACCCGCAATGCCACGAAACAGGCCTTCCTCGAGTCCGGGCTGACTTTCGGGCGGACGATGACGCTGGAAGACGCGCTGTTTGCCATGATCGCCGCATCGGCAAACGATGTCGCTGTCGCTCTCGCGGAAGCGGTGGCGCCAGACGAACCGGCGTTTGTCCGGAAAATGAACGAGGCCGCAACCCGACTCGGACTGACGGGTACGCATTTTTCCAATCCGAACGGGCTGTTTGACAAGGCCAATTATACGACCGCGCGCGATCTCGCGATCCTGGGCATGGAAGTCGACCGGCTGTTCCCGGAATATCGCCGTTTCTTCCTGGCCTCGGCCGTCACCATCGACGGCAAGGAGATCAAGTCGAACAATCTTCTGCTCACGCGCTTTGCCGGCACGACCGGTATGAAGACCGGCTTTCTCTGCGCATCCGGACGCAATATCGTCGGGCTGGCGTCGCGCAACGGAAAACGGGTGATGGTGGTCATCCTGGGCGCGACGACGGAGCGCGAACGCAACGAACGATCCGCGCAATATCTGACCGAGGCCTTAGATGGCCGCTTGCCTGCCAATGCAGGGCTCGTCAATAATCTGCAAAACCGGACCGACGTCGCCCCGCAGGATATGCGCGTTCGCCTCTGTACCGGTCAGAGTGTTGCCTACGAGGCCAGCCGCAATGCCCTTTATCCGATGGGGCTGCCGGGCAATGAGAGCTATCTGGGAGATCAGATCCCCGGCCAGGTCCACGCGATCAGCACGACGGCAAGCGAAAACCTGTCGGATGTCCCGCTCCCCGTTCGGCGTCCGTCGGATCTACAACCAAAAACCGGCTCAGCCGGCTGAAGCCGAGGCGAGCAACGGCGATGGTGATGAAAATTGCGGAGATCTGAGCCGGATCAAGTCTGGCGGAGGTCAGGGTATCACGTGCAAAAGGAGCGAGGGCGAGCTGAGAAGGACGCCAACAACCAAGCCAGCAAACCCAAGAGCCACCGCTCCGGCAAGTCCATGGTTCTCCCAACCGATGAAAGCGCCCACTGCGGTCGCCGCAAGGACGATACACACGGTCCAGGTGATCTTGATCAGCGAGACAACGCGACGCATGACAGCAGGTTTTTCTTGCATTCCCATGGAACGGCCTTTCTCCAAGCCTCGATCACTCCAATATCGTATCGAATTCTCCTTTTACGAGAAGCATCATCAATCGTCGAATTGATGTGCCGGATGGATGAGTGCACGCGATTGCGTTTTTCACCGATACCGGCGCAAAGCGTCATCGGTTTTGCCTGAGAGACGCCCTTGCGCGTATCAAACCTGCAAATGACGGGTTGAGATGACACCCGGCAATGGCTATCTGGTGCAAGCCCCAAGCAACTTCTTTTCCCAAACAAGGCGTATCTCGGCATGACCCCAGACTTTCTCGTCACCCATTCCGGTGGCTTCCATGCCGATGAGCTGCTCTCGAGCGTCATCCTCACCCGGCTGTTTCCGCAGGCGCGCATCGTCCGCAGCCGGGCGCCGGACTGGATTTCGCCCGGCGCTGACCGGATCATCTACGATGTCGGCGGCCAATATGATCCTGCAACAGGCATCTTCGATCACCATCAGCGTGGCGCGCCGATGCGCGAGGACGGCCAGCCTTACAGTTCGTTCGGCTTGATCTGGAAGCATTTTGGCCGCGATTATCTCGCCGCTTCTGGTGTCCCGGAAGCGCATGTCGCGGATATTTACGCCTCGTTCGATGCCAGCTTCGTGCTGCCGGTCGATCTGGTCGACAATGGCGCGCTCAGCCCGTCGGTTGCAGGCGTATTGGGCGGGCTGACCCTGCCGGTCCTGTTGGAAACCCTGAAACCGGTTTTCGACGAGACCGATCCGGAGGCCGACGATCGCGCTTTCCACCACGCCCTGGCCATTGCCCGGGCCTTCGTCGAGGCGCGTATTGAAAAGAGCGCCGCCAAACTGCGGGCCGAGGCGCTGGTGCATCAGGCGATCGTCGATGCCGGTGAAGGCCGCATTCTGGAGCTGCCGATGGGCATGCCGTTCCGTCCGGCCATCGTCAAGGCGGGCGCCGATCAGCTGCTGTTCGTCGTCCACCCCCGCGACAAGGATTGGTGCCTGACCACCATCCGCCGCGCCGACGAAGGCTTTGAAGTGCGGGCCGATCTGCCGGCCGCCTGGGCTGGCCTCACCAATGGCGATCTGGAGGCGGCATCGGGGGTAAAGGGCGCAAGCTTCTGCCACAACGGCCGCTTCGTTGCCGCCGCCAGGACGCGTGAGGCAGCGCTTGCCATGGCCGAGTTGGCGGTGAACGAAGCCATCTCCACCGCCAATCAGGCAGACGCGGCCGAATAAACGGTCTTTCCAGCTGCAAAAGTGGTGGCGTCTTGCCTTGCACGGCGTGGACGCCGCCCGATGCCGCCTGGCACAGGGTCAGGACGCTGTCTGCGGTGGAACGTCGAAATGCGCAGGCGGCTTGCCCTGCCTTGCCCGTTCGGCCATCGTCGCGAAAGCTGCCTCCAGATGACGGCAGAAGCGGGTCGCGTCGAAAAGCGGGACGGAGTTTCGCCCGGCAGCCAGTCTTGCCCTGAGCGCGCTCAGCCGATCTTTGCCGTTCGCCAGATCGACGGCAAGATCGGCAAAGCCGTGGCAATCATCGGCCACCAGCTCCGGCAAACCTGCCGCCTTCAACAGGCTTTCCGATACGCGCGACGTAAAATTCGAGCCCCTCGCGGTCACGACGGGTAGGCCTGCCCAGAGAAGGTCGGAGGTGGTGGTGTGGCCGTTGCACGGGAATGTATCCAGAGCCAGGTCCGCCAGCGGCAGGCGGGTGAGATGCTCGGCATATCTGACCTTGCGCGCAAAAATCACCCGTTCGCAGGAGATGCCTTGCCGGGATAGCAGGGCAAGCACATTGCTCTGCGCCAGCGGGCTGTCGCACATCATCCAGAGAACCGAATTCTCCACCCGCCGCAGGATGCCGGCCCAAAGCGTCAGGGTTTCCCGCGACAGCTTTTTCGTCGCGTTAAAGGCTGCGAAGACAAAAGCGTCTTGCGGCAGTTGCCATTCGCAGCGGCAGGCTGACTGCGGCAGCGGCCGGTGAACCGGGTCGTTGGGCTGATAGCTGTCTGGCAAACGGCAGAATTTTTCGTGGTAGAACGGTTTTGAGCTGTCCGGCAAAACGACAGTGTCACCGATGATGTAATCGCAATCGATATGCAGACTGCTGCCGGGAAAACCAAGCCAGGCGACCTGAACCGGCGCAATCATCCGGTTGAGGATTCTGGAGCGGCTTGCGCCTGTATGGCCTTTCAGATCGACCAGGATATCGACGCCGCTGGCGCGAATGGTTTCTGCCGCCTCACCATCGGTCATATCGGCAATGGAAACGATCGTGCCCCATGTCGAGCGCTTGCCCTGATCGGCAGCGATGAGATTTTCCGGCGTATAGCAGAACAGGGTGATTTCGAATTGCGAGAGATCATGCAGCTGCAGCACCCGCTGTAACAGCTTCATCGTCGCGTGCTGATCCCAAAAATCCGATGAGAGATAACCGACGCGAATCTTCTGCACAAAAGTGTGAGGCCGGCGGCGGCGCGTTTCGGCATGCCCGGGGCGTAGATGCTCGACCCCAAATGTATTTTCCGGAATGCGGTTCAGTCTTTCGTCCGGACACCACATCAAATTCGTATGGGGCGATTCCCACGCAAGAACGCCTTCATCGCCATTGTCGATGTCCTGTGACAGCCGTTTGTCTTCGCGTTCAAGGATGTCGTAAGCGCAGAACTCGCGGGCAAGATCGAGGAGGCGGAACCGGATGTTCTGGTCGTCAGGCCGTAGTCTTCTCAATTTCTCATAGAGTTTGACAGTGTTTTCATTGCGGGAATCGTGGCCAATCAGCGTGGCGGCCAGATCGAGATGGGCGATATCGTCACTCTCCACCAGGCTGTTCTTGACCAGATCGACAATGGCCTGATCGCCCGTTTTGGAAAAGACACTGGCCAGAATGAAGGCCGCATCCGTGTCGCGATTGTCCTGCTTGAAAAGACGGATCGCGTGCAAGGCCGCCTGATCGTCCGCGCCATTCCGAAAATGAAGACTGGCAGCACGGCGGATATGGTTTTCGGGCGTTTGCGCCTCGCGGGTCGCCGCCTGTTCGAAGGCTTGGGCGGCTTCCGCGATCAAGCCCATTTTTTCAAGCGTTTCACCAAGCAGCACGAAAGGTGCTGCGGTTTGCGCCTGATCGATCAGCGCCGTCAGGATCGTCAGCGCCTTGACGTAATCTTGTGCTTCGAAAGCGAGCGACGCGGTGGACAAATTGTAGTCGGTCTTCATTGCGGTGCCTTACCATAACCAGTGTGCTTTCTCACAGGTTTGGCTTGCACGAGGCAGAAGCAAGAACCCGAGTGCCCGGGTCGTCGTGACATTCGACTGCGCAGGCATATCCCAGCGCAATCGAACCGATCTGTTGTTTTCACGCGGGCAGGGCGCCCGAGCCGGAGCCTGAGCGGCGGTGCATGATCCATGCCTGAAGACAGATGCCGAGAAGGAAGATCACGGCCCAGATGGCCGTCACCGTCTGCACCGGTGGCGAATCCGGGCCGGCGCCGATCGGGCTTGACGGCGGCAGGCGCGACAGCGTCTCGTTGATGCCCGGGATCATCAGCAGGAAGAAGGTGAACGACATCGATAGCGCCTGCAGGTAGCGATTGAGGCGGCCGAACCAGCCGAGCTGCCCGATGACGATGGAAAAGATCACCGCCAGCATGGCAATGATGCCGATCGCATGGCCGGCATTGAAGCCGCCGGTGCTCGACAGTCCGAATGCGGTGATCGCCGACAGGAACAGCGTGATGATGTAGATCCGGCCGGAATTGGATTTCGGAACGATGGCGGCATATTTCGAAAAGGAATAGAGCCCCGCGACAATGGGCACGACGCTGATGATGGTATGGACGATGCCAAGCGTGGACAATGGATTGGCCATGGAAAATCCCCCTGAATGATTGTGATCAATGCGCAGAAAAATCAGCCGGTTCGCCGTCAGTGAAGGCCGGGCGGACATGCGCCGGGCGGCTGCGGACTTATGGGATTTTGATATGTTCGTGGAGCGAGCGCAATCGAAATCCTATGCCGCTTTCGCGTAAATGGAAACGCGCCGGACAGCCACGTTTTTTCCAAGGTTTGCCCGGCCTGCGAGACCAACCGAAAAGGATGTCGTTCAATGCTGTATGGTCGTGGTGCGGTGCTTTCCTATCAGTATCAACGGCGCAACGATGCCGCCGCTGCCCCTCTTCCAGTGACGCCCGCTACGACGGGGCGGGAAGACGCTGCCATGCTGCTGCGGCTGTGCATCGTGGCGCTGCTTGCCGTCGGCGCGACTGCCGCTGTCATTGCTTTTGCCCAATAGAACCATGAGCAGGCGCGCCGATCATGGCGCGCCGTTGCTGGTCAGACTGCCGCCAGAACCTCAAGTGCCGCTTTTACCCGTGGCCGGTCGGCCTCAGACAACGGCAGGATCGGCCGTGGCGGATCGTAGGGGCTGAGGTCCAGTAGATTGGCGATCGCGTGAACGGTGCGGTAGCTGCTGAGTTCGCGAAACAGCGTCCAGAGCGGTTCGAACAGCGCGTTGATGCGCTCAACTTCAGCGCGGTCCCCGGCCTGGGCTGCCCGCATCAGCTTGACGGACGGTTCCGGCAGAATGCCGGCGACGACGCTGTACCAGGTGACGCCGCCCGCGAGGATGGCGTCTGCAACCAGCCAGTCGCCGCTGTAACCGACGGCAAACCCGGCGGGAACGGCTGATAGCGTTGCCTGATGCGCTGCCGTCATGTCTGCGGCGGGCTGAGCCGGGTTCTTGACGGCTGCGATGTTGGGGATGGCAGAGAGGCGAGACAGCAGCGATCGGCTGACGGTAAAATGCGTCGTGCCCGGATTGTTGTAGATGCAGAGCGGCAATGGCGTGGCTGCGGCAACCGCCGAAAAATGCTCGAACACCTCATCGTCGCTGAGCGGCGTATAGCACACCGGCGCGAGCAGAAGCGCCTGTGCGCCTGCATCGCGGGCGTCCTGTGCAAGGGCCACCGCCTCGTCGGTCCGCAGCACCCCGACACCGACGATGACGGGTATACGGCCACCGAGGCAATCGGAAGCGGCCTCGATGGCGCGGCGCTTCTCCGCCCGGCTCAGATACATGTAGGAGCCGGTGCTGCCCAACAGGCCGATGGAATCGGCGCCTGCGGTATCAATGCGCTGCAGCAGGCTGCTCAGGGCGCCGGTATCGACCCGGCCAGCCGCGTCGCATGGGGTGATCGGGAAGGCAGACAGGCCATGAAACAGCATATCGGGTCTCTGTGCTGGAGGAAGCATTCCCCGCAAGCTGTGACCGTCCGGCTGTTCAACGTCAATGGTGCGATTGTGCCGGTATCATTCTACTTTGGCTTTCAACATATCTTGCGTCAGTTCGCCGCCCAGCTCCACGGCCTTGGTCTGCTTGTTGTAGACGCAGATCTGGGTGATCTCACCCTTGGCGCCTTTCGGCTTGCCGCTGACCAGCGCAAGACCGAAGCTTTCGGAGCCGAATGGATCGACCACAGCCTTCGGCTTCTCGATCGATCCCGCCGCCGCCTTGATACATTTGGCCGACACATCGGCCCGCATGGCCTCCCAGGCATCATCCGAGGATGCGAAGGCAGCGGCCGGCATCAGCATGGCGGCGAAAACGGCGATCAGGGCGGAACGATTGTGAAAAGACATCGGATTTCCTCGGGTTATGGGGCAGGCGGTGAGGTGCAACCTGTCGAACGATCATGTCCATTCTGTGCTCGTTTCATCCGAGTGGAACATTCCGGCGATGAAAGTATTTTCCATACCTGTGGCGAAATTTGGCATGGCGGCGGTTGCCTGTTGCAGCGGTGGTCCCTATGTTCCGCCTCACAGATTTCTTTCATGAATTCCAACCCGGCTTTCATGGACCCCGCCAACCAGAGGAGATACCATCATGGCTTTCGAATTGCCGAACCTGCCTTACGACTACGACGCGCTCGCCCCCTACATGTCGCGCGAAACGCTCGAGTATCACCACGACAAGCATCATCTGGCTTACGTGACCAACGGCAACAAGCTGGCTGAAGAAGCCGGTCTTTCCGGCCTGTCGCTGGAAGAAGTGGTCAAGAAGTCCTACGGCACCAACCAGCCGCTGTTCAACAATGCCGGCCAGCATTACAACCACCTTCACTTCTGGAAGTGGATGAAAAAGGGCGGCGGCGGCACGCAGCTGCCGGCCAAGCTCGACGCAGCCATCAAGTCCGATCTCGGCGGCTACGACAAGTTCCGCGCTGATTTCATCGCAGCTGGCACCGGCCAGTTCGGTTCGGGCTGGGCCTGGCTCTCCGTCAAGGGCGGCAAGCTTGAAATCTCCAAAACCCCGAACGGCGAAAATCCGCTGGTTCACGGTGCATCGCCGATCCTCGGCGTCGATGTCTGGGAACATTCCTATTACATCGATTACCGCAATGCCCGTCCGAAGTACCTCGAAGCCTTCGTCGACAGCCTGATCAACTGGGATTACGTGCTCGAGCTTTACGAAGCCGCTGCGTAAATCGCATCTTATCGGACTGCAGATTTGCACCCGGCGCCGAAACGCGCCGGGTGTTTTCGTTTGGGCAGAGGCCCGTTACCGCTTGCGGCCGCCCTTTTTGACGGGCAGATGTCACGCGGTTGTTACAAGCCGGTTCTAGGCAGGCGCCATGCAAAAAGACACGGAAACACCCATTCTCCGCTTCGGCATTGTCGCCGATCCGCAATATGCCGATATCGCGCCGCACGAGGCGATGAACCGGCACTATGGCCGCAGCCTCGCCAAGCTCAGCGAAGCCGTCACTGTCTTCAACGCTAAGGAACTCGATTTCGTCATGACGCTCGGCGATATCATCGATCGCGACTGGAAAAGTTTCGACGACATCCTGCCGGTCTATGAGACATCGCGCCACAAGACGTTGTTCCTTCTCGGCAATCATGATTTCGCGGTGGCGCCGGAATATCTGGGCGCTGTCTCCGAACGGCTCGGCATGCCCGGCCGTTATTATGATTTCGCCATCGGTAACTGGCGCTTCGTCGTGCTCGATGGCAGCGATGTCAGCACCTTTTCCGCCCCGTCAGACGATCCGCGCACGGCGTTGGCGACGGAGCGGCTCAGCGCACTTGTGGCCGAAGGTGCGATCAATGCCCAGACCTGGAACGGCTCGCTCAGTGAGGCGCAATTTCAGTGGCTGACGCAGGTGATGGAAAAGGCGCAGGCTGACGGCGAGGCCGTTCTGGTCCTCGGTCACTACCCGGTCTTTCCGCCCAACAGCCATAATATGTGGGACAGCCGGCGGATCACCGATCTGCTCACCAGGTTCTCCTGCTTCCGCGGCTATTTCTGCGGCCACAACCACGAGGGCAATTTCGGCGAAGTCGCTGGCCGTGCGTTCGTGACGTTCAAGGGAATGGTGGACACGCCGGATGACAATACCTTTGCGATCGTCGCGATCTTTCCCGATCGGATCGAGATCGAAGGGTTCGGCCGGGAAGAAAGCCGGGTGCTGCGGATCGGAGGATAGGCAGGCGTGCCATTTCTCTAGCCTCAACCAAATTTGTTGGCGAATGGGCCGTTTTGCCGAGTTGTGCGTTTAGCCTGGGTTCAATTCATTCCAGGAGGCTACCGTGGCGACGACCTTTGATCTTTCCAGCCTGTCCGAACAGGAACTGACCGCCCTTATCGACGAGGCCACCCGCCTTCGCCAGACGCTGAGCGACAGCCGCGAGCATGAGCGGGCAACCGCCGCCGATGGCTCGAAGGGACAGGATGTAAAAGATCCGAACCACGGTGTGATCACCGCTCCAACACCGCGCGCAGTCAAGGAAGAGGGCCCTGCCCACGGCGCGACAAAGTAATATTCCGTCTCAGTTGATTGATGCGAGTGGCGGGCCGGCCTGTGGGCTTGTCCGCCATCCTTTGATCCACATATCCCGCAAGCCATCGCCTTCGCCGCGAAAATACTCGTCCGTCATTGCGCAATTTTCCACCCGGTCGGCGCGAAAATTGCGGATGGCCTGGCGCAGTTCGCACCAGGCGACGGCGACGGCGGTGGTGGAGTAATAGATCAGCGCCAGGGGCCGGACGGTGCGCTGGCTGGCGCGGCCGGATTCATCGCGATAATCGAGCGCGAGTTTCTGCTCGTCGCGGATCGCCCTCCGCACCAGGGCAAGATCAAGCCCGGATGGCGGCGCTGCGATGGTGCCCCAGGCGTGCAGCGCTCTGGAGTGCAATGTCTGGCGCAACGGCGCCGGTATTGCCCCGGAGATCTTCTGGTTGACCCGCCTGGCCGCCTCCTTCAATTCCGCGTCGCCGGTGCGCTCCAACAGCGCGAGAGCCAGCACGATCGCCTCCGTTTCCTCGATCGAAAACATCAGCGGCGGCAGGTCGAAGCCGGGGCGCATGATATAGCCAATGCCGCGCCCGCCCTCGATCGGCACCCGCATCGCCTGAAGTGCGGCGATATCCCGGTAGATCGAGCGCACCGTCACCTCCAGCGTTTCGGCGATCTGCGCCGCCGTGACCGGACGGGTCGCCAGCCGCAGAATCTGGATGATCTCGAACAGTCGTGATGCCTTGCGCATGGGCCACCTTTTTATCACCGGGCGAAACGCTCCTGACAGAACCCTGTCAGTTGGGTGAGGGTATAGCATGCGGGCAAGCGCTTGAAAAACCAGCGTTGTGGCAAGCGCACTCCTCTCTTGATCGACGGATAACTGACATGACCTACGCGGAAAACCTCTGGCTCTTCTTCACGCTCCTCTTCGGGATCATCATCGTGCCCGGCATGGACATGGTCTTCGTCATGGCCAATGCGCTGACCGGCGGCCGGGCGTCCGGCCTGACGGCCACAGCCGGCATCATGGCGGGCGGCGTGTTCCACACGCTTTATGCCGCGCTCGGCGTCGGTTTCCTGCTGCACCTGGTGCCGGAGCTTTTCAACGTGCTGCTGCTCGCGGGTGCTGCCTATATCGCCTGGATAGGCTTTTCACTTGCCCGCAGCAGCATAGCGATCGCCTCGGTCGAGCCCGGTGCGCGGCTGTCGCTGTGGACGAGCTTTCGCCGCGGTGCGTTGACCAGTATCCTCAATCCCAAGGCCTATCTGTTCATGCTTGCAGTATACCCGCAGTTCCTCAAGCCGCAGTTCGGGCCGCTCTGGTCGCAGGCGCTGATCATGGCGATCATGATTTCGCTGACCCAGCTTGCCGTCTATGGCAGCCTGGCGCTGGCGGCCGGTCGCAGCCGCGATGTCATCGTCTCCAGCCCGCGCGCCACGGCCATTATCGGCAAGACGGTCGGCGTGGTGCTGATCGCTGTGGCGGTGCTGACCGCATGGCACGGCTGGGTGTCGCAGGGGTGATCGACGGATAACATGAGTAAAATACTCCTGTTAATTCAAGCCCTTGGCGGATGCGATAAACTCGATTTCAAAAAAATGTTACTTCCTTCGTGATCGCAACATGCAATCATGCCCGCGCATCGATTGAGAGAACCCGCTTCGCCAGTCCGGGCGGCGTCTCGCCAGAGCAGGAGATTTGGATGAAGTTGAAAATGATACTGACGGCGCTCGTGATTGCAGGCTGTGGCGTAAGCGCCGTCATCGCTGCGGATGATCCGGTCAAGGTTCGCGAAGGGCTGATGAAGCAGATCGGCGGATCGACGGGCGCGCTTGCCGGGATCGCCAAGGGCGAAAAACCCTACGATGCCGAGGTCGTGAAGACGGCGCTGAAGACGATCAGCAGCAATATCAAGGCTTTTCCGGATCAGTTCCCGGCCGGCTCCGAGGCAAATTCCGAAGCATCCCCGAAAATCTGGGACAATATCGACGACTTCAAGGCCAAGGCGGCCAAGCTCGGCGCCGACGCCGATATGGCGCTTGCCCAGCTTCCGGCAGACCAGGCCGGCGTCGGGGCAGCCCTTGGTATCATCGGCAAGAATTGTGGCGACTGTCATCAGGCCTACCGCGTCAAGAAATGACCCGGCGGGCCGCGCCCCACTCAAACTGCGATTTTTGGCGCGCCCGGCCGGCGCGCCAAATGTGTTTTCCGGATGATGCGGTTAGGAGCGGATGATGGGTGTGCGGGTTCGAAAACTGGTTACGGCGGTCGTCGTGTTCGCAGCCTTGGCCGCTGGCGTTGCCTGGTTCCTGACCAAACCCGAACCATGGCCCATAGCCCATTGGGATCAGGTCGGCGCACCGGATCTTGCCAATGGCGAACAGATATTCTGGGCGGGCGGCTGTACCAGCTGTCATGCGGCGGCAAAATCCGAAGGTGATGCCAAGCTGGTCCTATCCGGTGGATTGCCGCTGAAAAGCCCGTTTGGCACATTCCACGTCCCCAATATCTCCCCGGATGAAACTGCCGGCATCGGCAGTTGGACGCTGGCCGAATTCGGCAATGCGATGACGCGCGGTGTCGGTAAGCAAGGTGAACATCTCTATCCGTCGTTTCCCTATGGCTCCTACGCCCGGCTGACGCCGAAGGATATCAACGACCTCTGGGGCTTTCTGAAAACCCTGCCGAAGAGCGCCAATGTAGCGCCACCACATGACTTGCCGTTCCCGTTCAACATCCGCTTGGCCCTTGGCGGCTGGAAACTGCTGTTCTTCACCGACAAGCCGCGCGTGACGGTCGATACGGCCAATCCGAAAATCGCCCGCGGCCAGTACCTCGTCGAAGGCCCCGGTCATTGCGGCGAATGCCACACGCCACGCAATGCGCTCGGCGGTTTCGAGACTGCGCAATGGCTGGCGGGCGCCCCCAACCCGGAAGGCGAGGGCCGCATCCCCAACATCACGCCGGGTTCGAAAAGCATCGGCTCCTGGAGCGAGGGCGATATCGTCACCTATCTCGAAACCGGATTCACGCCCGAATTCGACTCGGCCGGGGGCTCAATGGTCGAGGTTCAGCAGAACATGGCCAAGCTGCCAGCGTCCGATCGCGAAGCGATCGCGGCGTATCTGAAGGCTGTGCCAGTGGTTGAGTAGGATGGTTGGGTCGGCCCACAGTGCCCCACCTCGCTGGTCTTAAAGACAAGGCAGGCGCTTGCTTCCGTTTCGGGCATCCGTAAAATGGTATTACTTGCAGCCAGCGCGGACGGAAGCCATGAACACCATGTCCTACAAGGGCTATGCAGCGCGGATCGACTACGACGCGGAGGACGAGATCTTTTTCGGCCGAATTGCGGGCATTACCGACGGCATCGGCTTTCACGCCGATACGGTAGCGGATCTGAAAGCGGCATTCCACGAAGCCGTGAATGACTACATCGAAACCTGCACCAGGATCGGCACGGACCCGCAAAAGGCTGTCTGAGTGACCTTTAGCTTGCTGACAAACCCTCAATACGATTGCCTGGGGAGAGTGAAACCTCACTCTCCATCATCCCCGTGAGGAGCACAGTGATGACGAAAGACTTGGCAATAGCCTAATTTCCCAAATGACCTGAAAAATGCCGAGAAAATGACTTTCTCAGCAGTCTAAGGGAGGCCTGAACTGCATTGGCGTTGATCAAGCCGCGTCGTCGCGGTCGATCTCGTGCAACGCAGCCAGCGCGATGAACCCCGATCGTGTCAATCCTTTGGTTTCTGCGAAACGGTCGATCTGTCGAAGAACATCTTCCGGCAAGGTCACGTTCACACGCACCGCCTTCTTCATGTCCGTCTTGACGCCGACCAGAATGGCAACGCCGTTCCTGTTATCCGGATCGGCCATGACCGTTTCGAGACTGGAGGGCTCGGCAATGGGAAGGCCATCCTCGGCAAGGCCTTCGAGGTGAAAGGCCAGTGCGTCGGCTGCCATCTGCCGGGCGTCGTCAAGATCGGTCCCCGCTGAAATCACGCCAGGAAAATCGGGGAAGGATACACCGTAGTCGCTCTTGGCGTCCTTGTGGATCAATCCGATATAATTGCGCATGTGGGCTACCTCAGTTTCAAACCGGCCTGCTTTTCGATGCTTTTGAGCGTTCCGATGGGAATGTCGCGCTTGGGGTGCGGAACGGTGACGCGACCGGGCTTGTCGGGGTGTTTGAATTGGACATGGCTGCCCTTTCTCGCCACCTCATACCAGCCGTCCTTCCTCAATGCGGAAATGATGTCTGCACTCAGCATGCGTTAAATTATACACATCGATGTGTATAAAGCAATATGAGAACGATCGCGCAGGCGCGTTCCTTGGAACGCGCCCATCGCCATAATGCTGCTGCCCTGAAATCACCCGCCGTCAGGCGAGCGTCTGCAGATAGCGCATGCCGGTCACCGGGCCGGGCGTGAAGTTTTCCGATTCATAGAAGCGGTGCGCCTGGAAATTGCCGGTGGCGGCGCTGACGGAGAGGTAGGTCGCGCCGGCCATGCGAGCCTGTTCGCGGGCCTTGGCGACCAGGTGGCGGCCGATGCCGGTGCCGCGATGGGCGGAGCGGACGTAGAGATGATGCAGTTCCATGCCGCGCGCACCCTGCTGGGCGCGGTAGAGCGGCACAAGGATAGCGTAACCGATCAGTTCGCCTGCGGCCTCGGCCACAAGGGCAGTGATCCAGGGCATACGGCCGAACAGGTCGCGCTCGAGATTTTCCGGGGTGACGGCTGCGGCATCGCCGTGATGGGCGGCAAGCTCGCTGATGAGCTCGCGCAGCGCTGGCAAATCGCGCTGCTTGGCCGTGCGGATGGTGACCATCGGCGCGCGTGTGGCGGGATGGTGAAGCGATGTGGGGGACGTCGTCTGCAACATTTCATGGCACCTTATGGCTCTTGCGCCATCAGGTGCTGTCCAAAACAAAAGCCGCCTGATGGCGGCTTGTTTGAACGAGATCAGACAGCCGCACCTATGGGAGCAGCGTAAAATACCAACGGGCGATGTTTGCGGTTCTGATCATGGCGGGCAATGTCGTCTTTTCCGGAAAATTGTCAACGGAAAATCGTGTGCCCGTTCACTTTTGCGGCCGAAACAAGATTTTGGGATGCCGTTTTTCCGGCCAAGACCGGCCACAATCGCTCTCTACGCATCGTCACCAGCGGCCACGCATCTGGGTGAGCGATGCCTAATATTCGTCATTGCGATCAAGAGCTTGAAGTCGCCCGCACCACTATCCAAGGAGAATCCATCGCATGTCGTTCACGTTCAATCGCCGGTCGTTCATCATCGGCTCCGGCCTGCTCCTGCCGAGCATCGGCCTGGCGCCGAAAATGGTCTTTGCCGCCGGAAAGGACATCGACAAACAGTTGGCTGCGCTGGAAAAGCAAACCGGCGGCCGTCTCGGTGTCTACGTTCTCGATACCAAGACCAAGGCGTCCTTCGCCCACCGGCAGGACGAACGTTTTGCCATGTGTTCGACCTTCAAGGCGGTGGCGGCGGCCTTCGTTTTGGCGCGCGTCGATAAAGGCGAGGAAAGGCTCGACCGGCGGATTTCGATTTCGAAGAAACACCTTCTGTCCTATTCGCCGGTCGTCGAAAAACATGTGGGCGGCGGCATGACGGTGGGCGAACTCTGCGATGCCACCGTTACCTATAGCGACAATGCCGCTGCCAACCTGCTGCTGGCGAGTTTTGGCGGCCCGAAGGGGCTGACGGACTGGCTGCGCTCGATCGGCGACGCGACGACCCGTCTCGACCGCATCGAGCCGGAACTGAACGAAGCAAAGATCGGCGACCCGCGCGACACGACGACGCCGAAGGCGATGACGCAGACGCTCGGCACGCTGCTGCTGCAGGATGTCCTGTCACCGGCCTCGCGCGATCAGTTCTCCGCCTGGCTCGTCGCCAACACCACCGGCGACCGTCGCCTGCGGGCAGGACTTCCGAAGGCCTGGACCATCGGTGAAAAGACCGGCACCAGTGGCCGGGGGGAAGCGGGCGACATCGGCTTCATGCGCCCCGTAGAAGGCCACACGATCCTGGCATCGGTCTATATCGCCGAGGGCAAGAAGCCGACCGAGGAGCTTGAGCCGGTGTTTGGCGAAGTCGGCAAGCTGATTGCAGGGATGGTGGCTTGAGGTCAGGCGGCGGCACGGACACCAGCGCTTTGGCGTTGTAGACAGGTGTACCACAACTTCCGTCATCTCTGCGCTCGTCACAGAGATCCAGCCCGTCCAGGTCTTTGGGCTGAAAGAGCCTTTTGACCCGACGGATGCCGGGTCACAGCATCCTCGCCACGAGCCCTCGGGTTAAACCCGAGGGGAGGATGACGGAGAGTGGCGCCGCTCTCGGCGGACGCCGGAACGCCCCATCCCCGTCGCAAGGGTTGACCTAGCGGAGGGCACCGTCTCAACCAGCTGCATTTCAGAGGTGGTCCTCGTTCCAGCCGCCGTCTTTTCCAACGACATATCGCCCGCAGGGCCTTTCCATGTCTCAAAATATAGGATACCTCCCTATACTATAGAGAGGTGCCGATGTCCCATACCGTTCGCGAAAAGACAAAACTGCTGGCCCGGGTGCGCCGCCTGAAAGGGCAGCTCGAGGCTGTCGAGCGGGCGCTGGAGGTGGAAACGCCCTGCGGCGATATCCTGCAGCTGCTCTCCTCCATTCGCGGCGCTCTGAACGGGCTGACCGGCGAGGTGATGGAAGATCACCTGCGCGAACATGTGCTGCTGGCCGAAAGCGACGCGGAGCGTCTGCGCGCCGTCGATGAACTGTCCGCCGTGCTGCGGACCTATGTGCGCTAAAATTCCGATGCGCCGATCTTGAGAGGATGGTTTCATGCCGACAGAAAACCTGGTTCACGAACATGTCTTCCTCGGCGCAGGTCACCGGCGCAACGAGCGGCGTGTCTGGCTGGTCATCGCGCTGACCGCAACAATGATGGTCGGTGAGATTGTCGCCGGCAATCTCTACGGCTCGATGGCGCTGGTGGCCGATGGCTGGCATATGTCCACCCATGCCGGTGCAATGCTGATCACGGCGCTCGCCTATCTCTATGCACGGCGCCAGGCGCGCAATCCACGCTTCACCTTCGGCACCGGCAAGCTCGGCGATCTCGCCGGTTTCGCCAGCGCCATCGTTCTCGCCCTGATCGCGCTGCTGATCGGCTGGGAAAGCCTTCTGCGGTTCGCCAATCCCGTCCAGATCAGCTTTTCGCAGGCTATCGCCGTGGCGGTTGCCGGCCTTGCCGTCAATCTCCTCTCCGCCTTCCTGCTCAAGGACGATCACCAGCATCTGGGCCATTCGCACGGCGGCCATTCCCACGGCGGCCATGCGCATAGCGGCCACTCTCATGCCCCGCATGCGCACGCTGCAAGGGCCGAGCCTGCGGGCGGCCACGATCATCACGATCATGCCGGCCACAGCCACGAGCCCCATAGCCACGGGGATCACGGTCCCGCTGCGGCAAAACCCGGTGCCGATAACAACCTGCGCGCCGCCTATCTGCATGTGATGGCGGATGCGCTGACCTCGGTGCTGGCCATTCTGGCACTTCTGGCAGGCAGCATCTATGGCTGGCTCTGGCTCGATCCGGCCATGGGGGTCGTCGGCGCGCTGGTCATCGCCCGCTGGTCGTGGAGCCTGATCCGCCAGACCGGCCTGATCCTGATCGACGCGACCGACACGGTCAGCGACCTGCAGTCGGAAATCCGTCAGCGCATCGAAACGCCGCAGGAGACGATCACCGATCTGCACGTCTGGCAGGTCGGTCCGGGGCACAATGCCGCCATCGTCGCCATCGCCACACAAGACCCGCACCCGCCGGCTTTCTACAAGGAAAAGCTCGCCAAGCTCACCGGGCTGTCGCATCTCACCGTCGAAGTGACGCCAGTCGCAGCGTGACGGGAACGGGGTGGCCGTTTCAGAGGTAGCCGGTTTGCCGCGAGAGTTGGCGTTTTCGCGACAAACCTTGTACGGAGCGGACAACCAAGGTGGCCATGACTGCCCGGGTGTCAGCTTCCCGTCCGTTCCTGTTGATTTCAGTCCAGCGAGTTCCGGCGCATACGCAGCAGATATTCCGTCATGTTGAACGGATCGGGACCTGAGCGCAGGCGCACACGCTGGGGACCAGCGATCGGGGCATAATGGTCAAAGCTGGCGACCATCGTTCCCATGCCGCTCGTCAGCCCTGGCAGTTGCTGTTGCAAGCTCTGGGTTTTGGCAGAGGCGACCGTGCCTTCCAGCCGCACCACGCTATTGGCGATCACGGTATCCGTCATTGCTGCACCGGCCTTTGCGAGCAGGGTAAGCAGGCCATTCAGGGCGCTGGCAGGTGCTTCGATGTCGATGTGATCGACCGGCTCGCAGATCACGGTTTGAGCCGCCGATAAAGCCTCCGCCAGCACCAATGGTGTCAACTGGCGAAAGTCGGCGGCCGTGCTTGACGGCGAACTGTGCCGGGCCGCCGTCATCGCCACGTGGCAATCGATCACCTGCCAGCCAAAGACGCCCTGCTTCAGCGTTTCCACCACGGTCTCCTCGACCGCCCGGTAAAAACTCGCCGGCATCTGGCCGACGTCGACGTCGAGGGCGAAGCTGTTGCCCGCACCGTCCGGACGCGGTTCGATGCGCAGCCCGATGGTGGCAAGAAACGGGTTCGGCTCCTTGAATATGATCTGAAGACCAGCACCTGTGCCCAGCGGTCTCTCGACGCAGATGACCGTGCTTTCCTCGAACGTGACCTCAAGATCGAAATCGGTCAGCAAGGTTGATTGGATGACCTGCTTTTGCACCTCGCCATAGAGGGACAGGTAGACGTCGTTCGCATCGTCGTTCCTGCGAAGATTGATCAGCGGGTCCTGTTCGGCCAACTGGTTGAGGGCGAGCCACAATGCCGCATTGTCGGACGCGCGCTGCGCCAGGACGCGGGTTTCAAGGGTCGGCGGGGCAAAGTGAACCCGGCTGGCTGAGGACGGGGCCGTGCCGATGATATCGCCGATGCGGGCATCGTTGAGGCCACTGACGCGGGCGATCTGTCCGGCGCGAAAGCTGGTAACGCTGTGAACCCGGCCGGCCTCGAATAGATGAATTCCGGTCACCCGTGCCTGGCCCCTGGGCAGGTCCAGAGACTGCCGGGCTTTGATCGTGCCCGATGTCAGGGAGACGAAGCACTGTTTTTCGCCGCCCCATCCCCGCTCGATCTTGAAGATCGTGCCGTTCACCGGGCCATCCGGGTCCGGCCTGCGGGAAGGCAGCATTGTCGCGATCGCCGACATCAGAGCCGGCACGCCGGTGCCGGTCGTTGCGGCGCCGCCAAACACCGGGTGCGCCAGGCCCTTGGCGACCTGATCAGCCAGAGAGCGGGCCAGCGTTTCACGGCTCAGGCAATCGGGAGCCAGGACATAATCGCCCAGAAGCACATCATCATTTTCCGCCAGCGTTTCGCATAGACCTGTGAACAGGGGTTCGCTTCGCATATCGTATGCTTCGACCCAGGCAAGCTTGCTGCCTGAATCCCGGACGCCCGACATGGCAATGGGGCGAACCCGTAGCTGGCTGCCGAGAACATCCAGCAGCTCGTCATAGCGCGCGCCGGGGCGATCGACCTTGTTGATGAAGACGACGAACGGCACGGCAAGACGTTGCAGTGCCCGCACCAGTATGCGCGTCTGCGCCTGTACGCCCTCGACCGCCGAAACGACGACCACGGCTGCGTCGAGCAATTCCAGCACGCGATCGACTTCGGCGATGAAATCGGGATGACCGGGCGTATCGATGAGATTGACGATCGTATCGCCAATGGTGAACGACACCACGGCGGCCCTGATGGTGATCCCCCGTTGCCGTTCGAGTTCGAGACTGTCGGTCTGTGTATTGCCGGCGTCGACATTGCCGAGTTTGTCGATCACACCGGCGTCAAAAAGCAGCCGCTCTGTAAGACTAGTCTTGCCTGCATCCACATGGGCCAGGATACCCAGATTCAAAGTACGCATGGTTCCTCGATTTCTCAGAATTTCGAATGTGATTTTCGTGAGAAATGAGTCGGCGCATTGGGAATTCTCCGTGCTGGCAATCGTGGTTCGATGCGTAACCGTCTGATTTTGCACCGACAAGGGCAAGCCTACAGGCGTTTTGGAAGGCATGTCAAGCCGGGCGATGTCGCAGCTTTGAGGGCTGGAAAACTATCCGCAATGCTTGGTTCTGAGGCGCAGAATTGGTCTGCCGCAATGTCCAAAGAAAAGCCGGCAGGTCGGCCCGGGACACAATGCAGCCATCGTCGCCATGCAAAACCCGCGCCCGCCAGCCTTCTACAAGGAAAAGCTCGCCAGGTGTACCGGCCTGTCACATCTGACCGTCGAGGTGACGCCGGTCGCGGCTTAGCTGCGCCTGTTTCAACCGGCCATCAGCGCCCCATCTGCAATGCGAACGACCTGGTCACCGGGTAGGATCATGGTGGTGCGGTGAGTGATGGCAATCACGGTTACCGTGTCGCAGACCGTGCGAATGTGGTCCATGATATCGCGTTCCGTTGACGCATCGAGGGCGGAGCTTGCTTCGTCGAGGAACAGGACTGCCGGATCGCTGTAAAGCGCCCTTGCGATGGCGATGCGCTGGCGTTCGCCGCCGGAGAGTTTGAGGCCACGTTCGCCGATTACCGTTTCGAAACCGTCCGGCAGCGCATCGATGAAATCCAGGATTGCAGCGCGCCCTGCAGCCAGCCGCAGCCGTTCCTGGTCGAGCGGGCGGCCAAGCGTGATGTTGATTGCCAGTGTTTCGTTGAGCAGCATCAGGTCCTGCGGCACGACGCCGATATGCCGGTACCATTCGCGCCGGTCGATTTCGTCAAGTGGCGTACCATCTATCGTGATCCGGCCAGCCTGTGGCTCCAGCGATTTCAGTGCCAGCCGGAACACCGTCGATTTGCCAGAGCCGGTCTCCCCCGTCAGATAGGTAATGTGCCCGCGCCGCGCGGTGAAGCTGATATCGGCAACGCCGCGGCCGTTAGGATAGCGATAGCCAACGCCCTTGAACTGAACCTTACCGGTATCGACGGCAAATGCACCGGCTGGTCCGGCCTCGGTTTCCTCGGGCAAGTTCCAAAGCTTGGCGAGCGGTTTCAGCGAGGCTTTTGAGCGCATGACGTCATCAAGCGCGTGACCGATCATCTCGAAGGGCTGGTTGAGTTGAAGCAACAATGCGTTGAAGAGCACAACATCGCCGACTGACAGCGTTCCTTCGCGCAGGCGCGGCATCAGCAGGAGGAATGTAATGACAAACTGGACTGTGAGCGCCAGCCCCTGAATAGCGCTGAAACCGATCTTCTGCAGGCAGAAGGCGCGCCAGTTGTCGAAAATCTCCCGCGCCTTGGCGGAAAACCGCGACAGCATCCACTGATGCGCGCCAAAATACCGAAGCGTCTCCATGGCATTGATTGAATTTCCGACAAAGCGGGCGTTTTCCTGACCGGCCTCGATAGCCCGATCGAGAAAGGGGCCGCTGCGGCGATTGGCAAAGCTCGTCAGCGCAATGAAGCAGATGCCGTAGACCAGAACGACGGCCACAAGCTCGAGATTGACTGTCGTGCCGAGCAGGATCAGCGTCAGGACAATCTGCGTGGTGCCGGGGATGAAGACAATCAGCGCCAGCTGCACCAGTGTGGTCAGGGCCCGTTCGCCGCGCTTGCGCGCACTCTCGATTTCGGCGGGATTATGCTCGACGAAAAAGTCGGTGTTTTTCCTCAGCAACCGCTCGAAAAAGCTGGTGCCTGCGATAAAGCCGAGGCTTTCGGCGCTCATATAGGAAAGATATTGCAGCATGGTCTGCAGCGCATTGGAGAGCCCGATGAGCAGCGCATATACGAGAAAGCCCGTCACGAGCGTTTTGGCAAAGCGGTCATTGTTAAGCTGGTCGATGAGCCGCGAGAAGAGATAGGGGGCGGCAACAGCTGAAATGGATGACAGGAAGACGCAGGCTGCGACCGTTAGAAGCGTCGGCCCCGATGATCGCCAATAGTTGAGCAGGATGGTGCGGGTCAGTGAGGGGAGTGCGGCGTTCTGCATGGAGCCTCCAATTCGCGTGGAGCGCTTATGTTGCCGATGATACCGGCTGATGCAACCTGCAGGCGGTAAGCCAGCCGGTGCCGGTTGAGGGGGCGGTGCCGCGCATGAAAAAGCCCGGCGCGATCGCTCGCACCGGGCTTTTCTGCCGTTTGAAAGAAAGACTACTTCGCCAGCTTGTAGGCGATCACGTAGTCGCCCGGCTTGGTGCCGACCGAGCCGTGACCGCCGGCGACGATCAGCACGAACTGGGTGCCGTCATCGGTGGCATAGCTCATCGGTGTCGACTGGCCACCGGCCGGAAGGCGGCCTTCCCACAGCACCTTGCCGGTCGTCAGGTCGTAGCCGCGGATGTAGTTGTCGACGGCAGCACCGAGGAAGGCGACGCCGCCCTTGGTGATCATCGGGCCGCCGATGCCGGGTACGCCGACCTTGAAGGGCAAAGGCAGCGGCGTCATGTCCTGCACGGTGCCGTTGCGGTGCTTGTAGGCGATCTTGCCGGTCTTCAGGTCGGCACCGGCGACATAGCCCCACGGTGGCGCCTGGCAGGGAATGCCGAGCGGTCCGAGGAAAGGCCCCATGAAGACGCCGTAGGGTGCGCCGTCATTGCGATTGAGGCCCTGTTCGGAACCCTTCTCGTCCTGGCCCTTGGCGGGGATCTGGTCGCGCGGTACCAGTTTCGAGGTGAAGGCCAGATAGGTCGGCATGCCGAACATCACCTGGCGTTCCGGATCGACCGCAACGGAGCCCCAGTTGAACGTGCCGAAATTGCCGGGATAGATCAGGCTGCCTTCCAGCGATGGCGGCGTATAGCGGCCTTCATATTTCAGCCGCTTGAAGTCGATCCGGCAGGCGAGCTGGTCGAACATCGTCACGCCCCACATGTTCTTGTCCGTCAGAGGCGGCGGCGAGAAGGTGAGGTCGGAGATCGGCTGGGTCGGCGCGGTAAAGTCTTCCGGAATGGCACCCGTTGGTGCCGGGATTTCCTTGACCGGGATGATCGGCTCGCCGGTACGCCGGTCCAGCACGTAGATATCGCCCTGCTTGGTCGGGCCGACAAGGGCTGGAACCGGCTGGCCGTCCTTGCCGGTAATGTCGAGCAGCACCGGTTGGGCGGGAACGTCCATGTCCCAGAGATCGTGATGCACGGTCTGGCGCACCCAGCGAACGGCACCGGTGGTGATATCCAGCGCCACGATCGACGAGGAGTATTTCTCGACATGCTCGCTTCTGTTCATGCCGAGCTGGTCGGGCACCTGGTTGCCGAGCGGGATATAGACGAGGTTGAGCTTGTCGTCATAGCTGAAAACGGACCAGCTGTTGGGCGAGTTGGTCGTGTAGGTCTGGCCCTCCGGCAGTGGCGTCGTCACGTCCGGATTGCCACTGTCCCAGTTCCAGATCAAGGCACCGGTATTGACGTCGAAGGCGCGGATGACGCCGGACTGTTCCTGCGTCGAATAGTTGTCGTTGACGGCACCGCCGACGATGATCTTGCCGGCGGTGATCACCGGTGGCGAGGTCGAGTAATAATAGCCGGCCGGATTGTATTTCATGCCGGTTTCCAGATGCAGCGTGCCCTTGTCGGCAAAGCTTTCGCAGACCTTGCCGTTGGCTGCATCGAGCGCGATCAGCCGTGCGTCGGCTGTCGGCAGATAGACCCGTTCGGCGCAGGCGCTGCCGGCCACGGCCGCCGGATCGGCATAGTAGGTGACGCCGCGGCAGGTCTGGTGCTGCCGGTCCGGGTTCATGCCGGAATTGGCGTCGAACTTCCATTTTTCCTTGCCGGTCGCAGCGTCGAGCGCGATGGCGAGATTGTGCGGCGTGCACATGTAGAGCGTGTCGCGGATTTTCAGCGGCGTCACCTGGTAGGTGGTCTCGCCGACATCGTCCGGCCGCTTGACGTCGCCGGTCTGGTATTGCCAGGCGACCTGCAGCGTGCCGACATTCTCGGGCGTGATCTGCGAGAGCGGCGAATAGCGCTGGCCATAGGGCGTACGGCCATACTGGTGCCATTCACCGTCAGGCACAGTGCCGCCGAGATCGACGGCCGCCGTTGCCGTCCCGACCGGCAGTTCGCCGGCCAGATCGAGCGGATCCTGCGTCATCGAATAACCGGCAACGACGATCGAGGCGAGGACAGCCAGGCCCAGCGGCAGGGCGCTGGCCTTGTAGACCTCGCCGGTCGGGCTGGAAAAGCCGAGGCCACGGCGGATGGGCGGCAAAAGCAGCCAAAGACCGAGCAGGATGATGACGCCGCCACGCGGGCCGAGCTGCCACCAGTCGAAGCCGACTTCCCAGATCGCCCAGGCGAGCGTGCCGATGATCAACAGCGCATAGACGGTCAGCGCCGCGCCGCGCCGCGCAAACAACAGGAACGCGGTGATGAGGAAGCCGAGGCCGGCAATGGCATAATACCAGCTGCCGCCGAGCACGATGAGCCAGAGCCCGCCACCGCCGAGCGCCAGCCCGATCAGCGCGAAGACGATGGCCGTCAACAAAATCAACATGAATATCTCCCGTTAGGAAAGCCGCGCCGCGCGGTTCGTCTCGCTTGCGGTGGGCATCTGGGTCCAAAAGCCTCAGGGAAAAGGCAGTCCGGTCTTAGGGGTGGCCATCGCGCCGGATGATTGTTTGCGCGGTGGTCCTCGCTCGGATGCGCGGGCAAGGTTCAATCCCCGCGCGTATCATCCCCGAACATACCGCACATGCGCCGCCTTTCAATGGCCACATTTCGGCACAGCCATCAAAATTCGGCATGGCAGGCAAGCGTTTGACGCACAGCCAGCCGAAGGGGTGCGAAAGGGTTTCTGCAGCGCCGGAAAATAGGATAGGTCAACGGCAACGTTTACCACAACGAGGTCTAAGATGAAGAAATTGCTGATGGTTCTGCTGGTCGCGGGGGTGGCTGTCGTTGGCGTGATCGGCGGGCGCTGGCTGCTCTACGTCACCAATACCAATGACCCGCTCGACGAGGTCGGCATCGAGCTCAACAGCCGGATGCCGCAACCCGTGCGCCAATGGGGCTGCGCCCAGCTCAAATCCAACTTCGAAAACCGCCTGCCACCGTATGGGTGCGCCGCCGTGGGTGGAACTGGCTGGGAGTAGATTCCGGAAATCTGCCCTACTAATTAAAAATCAGAACAGATAGCTCGTAATATATTGTTATTATTAGGAAAACATAGGCTAATTTCGACGGTGCGTGTTTAAGGGCATGCGAGTGTGTGAAATCGAGATGTCCTGGCCTAAAAACCAACGGTAAAACGGGCGTGAGGAAAGCCTCCGCACCGGTAACTATTCGTTCCCGACTGACCGCTGGATGTTGTGGATAGCAGTTCGGAGCGGTGCGATGTTCTCGGTGACGACCACCCAAATCACATCATCCGCAATCTTGTGGTACTCATGGCGCAAGATGTTGCCGATTCCGCGAATCTGCTTCCACGGAACGTCAGGCGCAAGCGTCAGCAATTCGTCGGGAATGTGCCGGGACGCCTCCGAGACGATTTCCAAGGCACGCTGGATGGCGAGGCGCAACAGCCAATCCTGCTCAAAGTCCGCTAGCGACTTTCCGGCGGTATGGATTTCGATGCCGTCAATGACTTCCAGAATTTCGGCCAAGACCGGCCCAACGCTGCGCTTAACCATCAGAAAACGCGGACTGCGGATTGTTCGATGTCGTTGCGGAGCATCGGGTGCAGGCTATTCCGTGTGGTGATATCCACTTCCACGGCCAGGTTCTCTTCCAGAAACTGCTTTATGCTGATCAAGTCGATCAGGGAGAAACGCTTGGCCGGGTCGTAGTCGATAAATACGTCAAGGTCGCTGGACGCGCGGGCCTCGTTGCTGGCTGTTGACCCGAATAAATACAAGGCGGTCGCGCCCATGCCTTTCACGGCATGGGCGTGCTGCCGGAGTTTCCTGATGGCATCAATCCTGTTCATGGCAACATCTTATACCATCTGGCGCCAGCCATCCATATCCATCGCCTGACGGTCCCGGACAAGTAATCCGGGTCCGCTTTCTTGTCGCGAATACGGAAACTCCGGTGGGCGATGCAAAGTTCGAACTACGTTCCGCAGAAGGTCTTGAACACTTCCTCTGCCGGTCCAGGTGCCGCCGTGTAGGCTGCGAACGTCGGCTGGTCCTCATAGGGCCTTGCCAGAACGTCGTTCAGCGCCTCGAACAACGAGAAATCGCCGTCGTCTTCGGCCGCGCGGATCGCCTGTTCGATACGGTGGTTGCGCGGGATGAAGGCCGGATTGACGGCGCGCATTGCCGTTGCCGTCTGCGCATCGGATAGTGGTTCACGTCCCGTCCGTTCGCGCCAGGCGACGAGCCAGGCGTCGATATCGGCGGGATTGGCGAAGAGGTCGCGCAAGGGGCCGTCCTTGGCGCTGCTTTCAGCAGCATCGCACAGCCTGCGGAACGTCAGGGTGAAATCGGCGGCGTTGTGGTGCATGGCGCTCAAGAGCCCCTGCACGAGGTCGAGATCGCCGTCTTCTTCCGCATGCAGACCGATCTTCGCCTTCATGCCTGTCAGCCAGTGAGCCTGGAACTGCGCGCCATAGCCGGCAACCGCATCATTGGCGAGATTGACGGCCTCCGAAGGCTCGGGGTCGATGAGCGGCAGCAGTGTTTCGGCCAGCCGCGCCATGTTCCACTGGCCGATCGCCGGCTGGCTGCCATAGGCATAACGCCCACCCCGGTCGATCGACGAAAACACTTTTGCCGGATCATAGGCATCGAGAAAGGCGCAGGGGCCGAAATCGATGGTTTCGCCGGAGACCGCACAATTGTCGGTGTTCATCACCCCATGGATGAAACCGACGCAGAGCCAGCGGGCGATCAGCGAGGCCTGCCGCTCGATCACGGCCTGAAGCAGCGCCAGGTAAGGACGCTCATGGCCCTTGATCTGCGGATAATGCCGGTCGATGACATGATCGGCCAACACCTTCAGCCCCTCGGTATCGCCGCGCGCTGAGAGGAACTGGAAGGTGCCGACGCGGATATGGCTGGCCGCCACCCGGGTGATGACGCCGCCGGGCAGGACCCGTTCGCGGTAGACCGGCTCGCCGGTGACGACGGCGGCCAAGGCGCGTGTCGCGGGAATGCCGAGAGCAAACATCGCCTCGCTGACGATATATTCGCGCAGCACAGGACCGAGCGCGGCCCGCCCGTCGCCACGCCGCGAATAGGGGGTCTTGCCCGCACCCTTCAGCTGGACATCGCGGCGCCTGCCATGGCTATCGATGACTTCGCCGAGCAGGATCGCCCGCCCGTCGCCCAGCAGCGGCACGAACTGGCCGAACTGGTGCCCGGCATAGGCCATGCCCAGCGGCTCGGCACCATCAGGGATCATATTGCCGGAAAAGATCGCCGCGCCGTCGCGCTCCAGCGCATCGGCATCAAGGCCAAGCTCCAGCGCCAGCGGACGGTTGAACTTGATCAGCCACGGCTCGGCAACAACCGTCGGAATGGCACCGGCATGAAAATGCGCCGGCAGCCTTGCATAGCTGTTGTCGAAGGGGATGGGGGCGGCGTTCGTATCCGGTGCCGGTTTGGCGTGGTCCATGATGTCCTGATCCATGATGTTCCGATCTCCGGCGAATGCCGCATCTTAAGCGTCAAGGCGCCCATTGGCGAGCGGTCGCTCAGCCCGATATCGTGCCTGATGGTCTTTATTGCAAGTCTCCGTTTTTGCGGCCGCTTCCTCGTGCTCCCGGTGTTGTCTCACCGTCAGCGTCCCATTGCAGCTGTTGGCACGCAGGCGGCGCAGATGGCCGCGACATGGCGGTGATCGGTGCCGCAGCAGCCGCCAAGCACCCGGAGTTGCGGCATCCGGCGTGTCAGTTGCCGGTAGCGCTGGCCAAGATCGGCGGGATCGCCGTCATCCAGCGTTTCGCTTTCATCGAGTTGCTGGTGGCTCATCGTCGAGGCATTGGCGCGGAGACCGCCGATCCGTTGCAGCCACGCGCCGTCGCCTGTGATCACCGTGTCGAAATGGCTCGGATGGGCGCAGTTGATCATGTAGTAATGCGGATAGGCGCCGGTTGCCGCGTCCACCGCTTCGATCGCCTGCCTGAGTGTCCGGCCCGTGACGAGATTGCCGTCGGTTTCCACCGTGAAGGAAATCGCGCATGGCATCTCTACCTGTTTGGCCGCGCGGGCAATGCCGATGGCCTCGTCGATGCTGGTCAGCGTGAAGGCGGTGACCATGTCGGCATCGGTGCCGGCAAAGGTTTCGATCTGTGCTGCGTGATAGGCTTCGGCCTCGCCGGCATTCATGTTGCCTGCCTTGTAGCCGTCGCCGCGCGGACCGATCGCGCCGCTGATGATGATAGGCGCGCCGGGACGCTCGAAATCGGCGCGAAGCCCGCTGAGCAGTTCGACCGCATCCTCGTTCGCCGCCTTCAGCGCCTCCGTGCTGTAGCCGAGCCTGGCGCCCCAGTCGGGGTTGGTGCGCCACGTTGCGGTGTCCAGCACGAAACCGGTCCCTGCTTTCGCTGCGATATCGAGATAGCGGAGATAATAGTCCTTCAATTGCCGCCGCCCGGCAGGGGCCGCCAGAAGCACGAAGGAGGCAAAATGCGGCAGGTCCGCGCCTTCGTGGAAGATCAGCGTCGTTTCCATGCCGCCATCGGTGAGATAGATGCCGCCCTTCAGTTGCGGCAGGTCGCGCCTGTACTTGCTCATCGTCTCCACCCCTCCCGTCCGTTGGGACAGCCCCGGAGGGCGCCGTCAGCTGCACGAACGCTTAATGTTTTATGTATTGCTAAAATATAGGTCTGGCGGCGTGCTGGCGAGAGGTTTTAAAGATTGATAGATATCAAGGGATTGGCTGAAAATCCGGTAGACGGCCGTCCGGCTGGCCCATGGACAGCTTGCCGGTTCCGCCGACATTGACGGCGCAAAGCAGCGCGATATGGATTTCCAGACGATCTCTCTCCGGTGTGATGCCGGGTGCAGATTCTCGGGAAAGAGCCGGCTGCGCCAATCAGGCATGGCGCGCCTCGGTGTCTGTCAGATCGTGGCGTTCGATGCAGCCTCGGCCTCAGCTGCGCCGCCATCCTGCGGGATTTCCAGCTGACGCTTGATCGCTTCCTTGATTTCCGCCTCGATGGCCGCACGGGCATCTGCCTCCATAGCCGCAACGTCTGCTTCCGTCAGGTCCTTGCCGGCGAGGATCTGCGCCCGGATCTTTTCGGCAAGCGACATTTTCGACCAGTCCATGAACTCGTCGGCCGGATTGTCTTTCGGGGCTTCGTTCACCGAGCCGGTTTCGCCTTCCAGCTTGTCGGCCATCGATAGCCACAGCGCCGAAGACAGCGAAGCGGAGGATGTCGAGCCGCCGATCGAGACGGTCGGTGCCTGCGTGCGCTGGCTGCCGCTGTCGGCATCGAGTGAGAGGCTGGCGGACGCAGCGCCGGAGGTCTGGCCGCCGTTTTGCGGACGGTAATAATTGCTGATGCTGTCACCGATCTTCATGCCGATTCTCCCTGCGCGGTTGCGCGGGAAATTAGGTGGGTTAGCGTGTGCGGGGCTTGCAACTCTTATAGCCGGCGGCGCCAGACGAATCCTGAAATCGTTCCAGGTGAATTGCCAACATGCCAAGCGCGCCTCACTTTACCGATCGAGGTTGGAGACCGGCCATGAACGAGATATTGAAAATATCACTGCCGTCCGAGATGGTGGACGCCATCGAGAGCCGCGTGAAGGCAGGCGACTATGCCTCTCCCAGCGACGTGCTGCAGGAGGCTGTGGAATTGTTGCTTCAGCGCGAAAGCGACGATGAGCTCAGGCTGACAGCGATCCGTTCCAGAATTGCCGATTCGCTGGGCGATGCCTCCCCGGACATCAGCATGGACGAGATGGATGATTGGCTGGAGAAGCTGGCCGAAGAGAATCGCCATTGATGAAGCCGTTCAAGGTGGTTTTCAGAAAGGCTGCTCAGGCGGATTTGCGCGCGATCTTTTCGTACATCCTGGAAAAAGCGGCAGCAACGCAACCGCGCTGAACTACGTACAGCGCACTCACAGGAAATGTGGAGAGATCGGTTTCGCGCCCCTTGCCCATGTAGAGCGTCCCGATATTTGGCCGGGGCTGCGGATGGCTGTCTTCGAGCGCCGTATCGTCATTCTGTACGTCGTTCAAAACGAGACCATCCGCATTACGAATATTCTGTCGGGGAGCCGGGACTACGAAGCCCTGCTTCGAACTACGAGATCTTCCCCGCCACCTTGATCGCAAACGCATATTCGAAGGCGATTTCCTCCAGTCGCTGGAAGCGGCCGGAGGCGCCGCCGTGGCCGGCGTCCATGTTGGTCTTCATCAGGATCGGCTCCGAGCCAGTGGTCTTTTCGCGCAGTTTGGCGACCCATTTGGCCGGTTCCCAATAGGTGACGCGCGGGTCGGTGAGGCCGCCGAGCGCCAGGATCGCCGGGTAGGGCTTTTCCGAGACGTTGTCGTAAGGGGAGTAGGCGGCCATGCGCTCATAGGCTTCCTTTGAAGCAATCGGGTTGCCCCATTCCGGCCATTCCGGCGGCGTCAGGGGCAGGGTGTCGTCGAGCATGGTATTCAAGACATCGACGAAGGGGACGGCGGCGATGATGCCCTTGAATTTCTCCGGTGCCATGTTGGCAATCGCCCCCATCAGCATGCCGCCGGCCGATCCGCCCTCGGCGATAATGTTCGCGTAGGAGGTGAACTTCTGTTGATTCAGATAGTCGGCCGCTGCAATGAAGTCCTTGAAGGTATTGGTCTTCTTCTCCATCTTGCCGTCTTCGTACCATAGGAAACCCTTGTCCTTGCCGCCGCGGATATGGGCAATGGCATAGACGAAACCGCGGTCGGCGAGCGACAGGCAATTGGTGTTGAACGAGGCCGGAATGGCGATGCCGTAGGCGCCGTATCCATAGAGCAGGCAGGGGGCAGAGCCGTCGAGCGGCGTATCCTTGCGGTAAAGCAGGGTGACCGGCACCTCGGCGCCGTCCCATCCAGGCGCCATGACGCGGCGGGTGACATAGTCATCGGGATTGTGGCCCGACGGCACGTCCTGGGTCTTCAACAGCGTGCGCTCGCGCGTCACCATGTTGTAGTCGAACAGCTGGCTCGGCGTCGTCATCGACGAATAGGAGAAGCGGATGACGTCGGTATCGTATTCGGCAGCACCCTGCAGGCCGAGCGAGAACGCCTCTTCGGCAAAGGCGATCGAATGCTCTTCGCCGGTGCGGCGATCGCGGATCTTGATCTGCGGCAGGCCGGCCTCGCGCTCCAGCCAGACGAGATGGCGGGCATAGGCGCCGTGCGAGATGATCAGGCGGCCGGCGGTGTGCGGCACCACGTCCGTCCAGTTTTCCCGTGACGGATTGTCAACCGGCGCCTGCATGATCTTGAAATCCTTGGCGCCGTCGGCATTGGTCAGGATGTAGAAGACGTCGCCGCCCTCCGACAGCGAATATTCAAGGCCGGTTTCGCGTGCTGCGACCAGCTTTGGTTTGCCGGTGAGATCGGAGGTTGGCAGCAGCCAGTATTCGCTGGTCTCGTGGTCGTGGATGTCGATATAGATGAAGTCGTCGAGCATCGAGCCGCCGACGCCCATGAAGAAGCCTGGATCCTCCTCCTCGTAGACCAGCCGGTCGTCTGACTGCGGCGTGCCGACGATATGGTGGAAGATCTTCGAGGGACGATGATTGTCGTCGAGCACGGTGTAGAAGAAGCTCTTGCCATCGGGCGCCCAGGCGCCGCCACCGCCGGTATTTTCGATCACATCGGCAAGGTCCTCGCCGGTCGCCAGATCGCGGACGCGCAGGGTGTAATATTCCGAGCCCTTGTCGTCATAGCTCCAGAGACCCCGGCTGTGATCGGTCGAATGATCGACGCCGCCGAGCCGGAAATAGGCCTTGCCGGCCGCTTCCTTGTCACCGTCGAGAAGAACGGAGCGTTCGCCGCCATCGCGGGGCGTGCGGAAGAACGAAGGCTGCTCGCCGCCGGTGACATAGAAGGTGCCATAGGCAAACGGACCGTCCTTGACCGGAACGGATGAGTCGTCTTCCTTGATGCGGCCCTTCATTTCGGCAAACAGCGTCTTCTGCAGCGCTTCGGTGTCGGCCATCGCCGCCTTCATATAGGCGTTCTCGGCCTCCAGATGCGTACGGATTTCCGGGTCGAGGATCGTCGGATCCTTGAACATCGCCTGCCAGTTGTCGGCGCGCAGCCAGGCATAATCGTCCGTCCGGGTGATGCCGTGGCGGGTATCCGTAACCGGCTTTTTCGGAGCGGCGGGAGCGGGCGGCAGGTTCTTGAAGATGGACAAGGAAATCTCCGGGGAATGCGAGGGGTCTGCATCCGAGATAGAGGCCGGGTGGGCAAGGTTCAAGCTGAAAGTCGTCCGGGTGCCCCTCCAGCAGCCAACTTGAAGTGGCAGCGACCCATTCCGGTGCGATTATTCGTGTTTCGGGGGCCGCTTCGACATGTTGATTGCCAACCTTAACTTGGTGTTAGCGCAATTACCTCAGATTGCGCTCCGGCGCGATATGATTGTGCCTTGGCGCGATGTTCTTGCTGCGCTTGTCAGAGGCATCATGCCTCGTTTTCACAACTTTCGTTCAGCGCGCGGTCATTTGCCCAGCCGGAGTTCCGACATGAATTTTCGTAATCTCTCCATTCTCCAGAAGATCAGCCTGGTCATGGCCGTCATGAGCCTGTCGTCCGTGGTCATCGCCGCTGTTGGAGCAAGGGGCGTTTTGTCCCTTGAGAACACGCTCGTCTCCGTCGGTACGAAGGAAGAGGTTGCCCGCGAAGCAATGGATCTGCGCGTCGACATTATCGCCATCAGCCGCATGACCTACCAGCTGGCCCTGAAGCCCAGTGCTGCCGCAGAGTTCCGCACCGAGGCCGAGACCCGCGCCAAGGAGATGCTGGAGCGCCTGCCGACGATCGAAGCCGGGGCGGATGAGACGCAACTGCTGCTGTTGCAGGCCGTCCGCGGCGCGCTCGACGTCTATTTCAACGACATTCGTGGCATGATCGATCATGCACAGGCCAATTCCGCCGATGTTGCCAGCATCCGTTCCCTGCTCGACCAGGTCCTCTATGCGCAAAAGGCCGTGACGGTCGCAGTCAAGGAATACAGCACCTATTCCGGCAATGCGCTGGCGGCGGCACGTGCAGCCGCGCTGGAAGCCTCCCGCATGGCGCTGATGATCGGCATGGGCGTTGCCGCAGCCTGCATTCTTGCCGGTGGCGTGATTGGTCTTCTGGTCGCGCGCCGCGGTATCGCAGCGCCCGTTCGCAACCTGACGATCGCCATGAGCCGTCTTGCCGAAGGCCAGCTTGATGAGGCCGGTACCGATGCCACCCGCAAGGACGAGATCGGTGAAATGGCCCGCGCCGTCGAGGTGTTCCGCCGCAACGCATTGGCCATGCGCGATATGAAAGCCCAGGAAGCAGCCCTCCTGGCGCTGAGCAGCGATCTGCAGTCGAGCATCAGTGCGGTCGTCGCTGCCGCTGTCGCCGGCGATTTCACCGGCCGCATCGGCAAGGATTACCAGAACGACGATCTCAACCGTTTCGCCGGCAGCGTCAACGAACTGGTCGGCAGCATCGATCTTGCCGTCACCGAAGTGCGCCGCGTCATCGCAGCCCTTGCCGACGCCGATCTGTCGGAAAGCATGGAGGGTCATTTCCAGGGCGCGTTCGCCGAACTGCAGCAGAACGTCAACGCGACGATGGTGACGCTGCGCTCGACCATGAACAATGTGCGCGGTGCCGCCGGCACCATCAAGGACAGCTCTGCCGAACTGAGCTCGGCTGCCAACGACCTGTCGAAGCGCACCGAGCAGCAGGCGGCAGCACTCGAGGAAACCGCCGCGGCCCTCGACGAAATCACCGCGACCGTGCGGACTTCGTCGGCACGCGCCAACGAGGCTCGCGACATGGTGCGCGAAACCAAGGACAGTGCCGGAAAGTCCGGCGAGATCGTCCGCAACGCCGTCACCGCCATGAGCCGGATCGAAGGGTCCTCGACAAAAATCAGCCAGATCATCGGCGTTATCGACGAGATCGCCTTCCAGACCAATCTGCTGGCGCTGAATGCCGGTGTCGAAGCGGCACGTGCAGGCGATGCCGGACGCGGTTTTGCCGTCGTCGCCCAGGAAGTCCGCGAACTGGCGCAGCGCTCGGCCAATGCCGCCAAGGAGATCAAGACGCTGATCAGCGCCTCTGCCTCCGAGGTCGAAGGTGGCGTCTCGCTGGTGCGGGCAACCGGCGATGCGCTGGTCGAGATCGAACGGCTGGTGCTGCGCGTCAACGACCATGTCGAGAGCATCGCCACGGCCGCACGCGAACAATCGACGGCGCTGGCCGAAATCAACACCTCGGTCAACCATATGGACCAGATGACCCAGAAGAACGCCGCCATGGTCGAGGAGACCACGGCTGCCAGTGAGACGCTGGCCGAGGAAAGCCGCCAGCTGCAGACGCTGCTGGCCCGCTTCAAGCTGGAAGAAACCAGCCGAGCCCAGCCGATGCAGCAGCGCACCCGCTACGCGGCCTGAGCGGCCACACGGCACGACGGTCGGGACCAAGAAGGCAAGGGGAGGGCAGCGATGTCCTCCCTTTTGTATGTTAGGCAATACTTAAAAATAGACGAGGCTGCCTTCAAGCCGTAGAGTGCATTCTTGCGATAGGTACAGGGCTCGGGGCGGGAGCGTGCAAATGCCTATTTTCATGGACCGGCATGAACTGACGGGAACCACGGCCGCAGACGTTGCCGAGGCGCATCGCAGAGACCTCGACATTCAGGATCAGTACGGCGTCAAGTTCCTGACCTACTGGTTCGACCAGCGGCGCGGAACCGCATTTTGCCTCATGGATGCACCGGACGCCGAGACAGCCCAATGCGTTCACCGTGAGGCGCACGGCTTCGTTTCCGGCGAGGTCGTCGAAGTTGCCCTGTCGGCGGTCGAGGCGTTTCTTGGCCGGATACTCGACCCGGAGCCTGCGCCGGGACAATCCGAGGCTGAAATCGATTCCGGCCACCGGGCCATCCTGTTCACCGATATCGTTGGCTCAACTGCGATGACGGCGCGCCTTGGCGATCGGATGGGGACGGAACTGGTCCGGGCGCACGACGCGGTGGTGCGCAGGTGTCTCGGGCAATTCTCCGGCCGCGAGGTGAAGCACACCGGCGACGGCGTCATGGCGACCTTCGCCTCGATAGCCGAAGCCGTCGATTGCGCCAGGGCGATCCAGCAGGAATTTGAACGTTACAACCGCGGCAACGCCGAACCCCTTCATATTCGCATCGGACTGGATTGCGGCGAGCCCGTCGAGGACAGCAACGACCTGTTCGGCTCCACCGTGCAACTGGCAGCCCGCCTATGCGATGCGGCCTCCAGCGATCAGATCCTGGTATCGGAGAACATCTTTCGGGAGTATGGCGCGGCCGACCTCTTCACCCAGGCAAAGCGCCGCCGGCTGAAGGGGTTTTCAAAGCCCATCCTGGCCTTCCGATGCGAATGGGTTGGCGCCGGCGCATAAAGCCGCAAGCGGATCGTGCATCAAGGCCGATGCCGGACTTCGCGCGCGAGCAGCCGTTACGGCCTGGCAGCCGTGAGAAATCGCCAGATTTCTCTGCAATCCGTCACCATCGTCCAGTTTTCCGTATAGTCCTGGTCGAGTTGCAGACGCCGGACGTAATGGTTGTCCGTGCCGCTGCTCAACCGGTAACCGATCAGGCCCGGGCGCGATTTGATGTAATGTGAGGTATTGGAGCCGTATCGCTCGATCTCGCTCATCGTCAACGGCAAGGGGCCGACAATGCTCATGTCGCCACGTAGCACGTTGAAGAGCTGTGGCAACCGGTCGAGGCCCAATTGCTGGAGAACGGTCCCCAGCGGCGGAAGCGGAAGGTCGGTGTGATGCCGCGGTGTCGGGCCAGTCTGCGTGGTCATCGTCATGTACTGCGCAAAACCTTGCCCTCCCGAGGCAGAGGCAGTGCGAAATGTCAGGCGGACCAGGGATACCCCGTCATATCCGATCTCCGAATGGTTGTAAAAGACCGATCCTGTCGTCGACAGCTTCACCAGGGCGCAGATCATCAGAATAAGGGGAAGGAGGATCAGGATCACCGAGAGGGAAAGGAGGATATCGATGAACCGCTTCGCAAATCCCCCGGTTGGCCGGTACTGGAGATTGACGATATGGGTCAACGAATACTTAGCGTTTCTTGCCGTGGATGATATCATGACGCGCTCGAAATTCTCTCGATTTGCATAGACTGTCATTTGTCTTCCGGGAGGAGAGGCCCGGAAAGACGCTGTGGGCGCGAGAACATACGGGCAGACGCCTAGGCGGCCAGGTCCGCGCTAGGGACGTTTTTGACCGACGTCACATCCGTCATCACCTTCCTGTTCATGACGAAGAAGGCAAGATTGGTAGGGCTGCGCAGGATAAAGGCCGGATAGTGCGACACCAGCTTCGCGAAGACCTTGGGGTCCGGGAGAAACCGTTTTACCGCCCCGCGCAGCAGCGCATAGACATAGGCTCCCTCGTACAGTCTCTGCCTGAAGGTGATTGTCTCGGCATCCATGCAATAGATGCGGTTGTTGTTGCGCATGTAGTTGTACTGGATGGCAAGGCAGCCCTGGATGCTGATTGATTTTGGGCTTTCCCAGGAAACGTTCGACCAATAGAGGTTGAGGCCTTCGCCGCAGCTGACATTGACCCGAACGTCCACCGCCGTTGCGTTGTCAATCGACAGTTCGATCCAGAAGATGTGATCCTCTCCCGCACTTCTCAGTGAGGTGTTGAAGCGAAGCTGCGAGTTTTTGCGGAAATTGTAGACGACCGTCGATGTCTGCGGCGGGCATTCGCGGATCATTGTCTGCGTCAGTTCACCGGCACCAAAAGTCTTGACCAGCTGCGACTGTTCCGCCCCGCGGTTTTGGCTGAGGGCCTGCCATGTCTCGGGCAGGCAACGGAAATAATCGCCGTAATGTTTGCTTCTGACGTGATTGCAGAAGAAGAAATCGCTCTTGCGAAGAGCCGACAGTGCTCTTTGGATATGCAGGGGATTCCAGATGTCGTCGGAATCGAGGAACGAGACGAAATCGATCTCTTCGCCGGCAAGGCTGTTGAGGCCGGTATTTCGCGCGCCGGCCGGGCCGGAATTGACCTGGGTGATGACGTCCAGGGAATGGGCACCCTTGAACGAGAACCCTTTGAGCTCCGCGCTGGCGGGGTGCGGCGAAGCGTCATCGACGACAACAACCTTCAACCTGGCGCCGGCAGGCAATTGCTGCATCTCGATGGACTCAAGCGCCCTGCGCAAAATCCCGTCCTCTGCCTGATAGAAAGGTATTATGACAGCAATGTTGGTCATCATTTCAAACCTCGAACTATATTTACTAGGAGAGCACACTACCGAGAGTTGTTTTGTGGCTTTCAAATTATTATCTCTGTAACGAATTGGCATAAAACGAAAATATTGTGCATTTTGCCTAAATTTCAGGCAAGTAAAGCGTCAGTTTTGTGACAAAATGATGAAATTTTGTCTTTGTAATCAATTTGCAACGTAGTTTTAATCTTATTATTCTTTGGATACACCAGATATTATGGATGATCAATAGTAGTTGACGCGAATGTACCCGCGGTTCCTTGACTTTTATTGGGCGGGAGTGAGGGGGCAGGGGATGGAACCCGGGCCCAAGGCGCGCTCTTTCCGCTGTCCTGCAATGTTCAATCGCGCTTGCCGCCGGGCCGAATGTCCGGAGCGTGTGGATCACTTGCTCCCGCTGGCCGGTGTTTTCCCATCTTCCCAGCGCATCGCAGCAGCAGCTTAAACACCGCTGGAAGGCAGGGCACCGCATTTTCTGGCTAGACAACCGTCGTGTAACTTTATAACAACCGTTCTCGTTACGTTATTACATAAAACATTTGTAGGAGAACCCCATGCCGATCCATCTTGGCAAACCGATGCGGGCCGCCGCTGTTCTGGCGCTGACGGCGCTGTCTCCCCTCCCATCCTTCGCAGATGAGCATAAGGAAACATGGCGGCTGTTCGTCGCCGATCACACCCAGCCGGTGGTGCGGGCGCTTGATGCGGCCAACGGTAACGAACTGGGCCGGTTCGACCTTGGCGGCTACGCTGCGCTGTCTGTGAGCGAAAGCGGCAAGACCGTTTTTGCGGTGCAGGGTGATAAGGACACGGTGCAGGTCATCGCGTCGGGCATCGCGCTGTCCGATCATGGCGAGCATCGCGATATCGAAATCTCCGATCCGAAACTGTTGCCCGGCGCCATCACCGGCAAGAAGCCGGGTCATGTGGTCACCCATGGCGACGACGTGGCGATCTTCTACGACCGTGGCGGCAAACTCGATCTGTTTCAGGAGGGCGCTCTGCTCGAGGGCAAGGGCAATGCCGCGAGCATCGATACGACGGCTGCGCATCATGGCGTCGCCGTGCCGATGGGCCAGCATATCCTCGTATCCGTGCCCAATATGACGACCGAGGTGAAACCGGACGAGCTTCCCCCGCGGCTTGGGCTGCGCGTTGTCGACCGGGAAGGCAAGCAGGTGGGTGATGTGGCCACATGCACCGGCCTGCACGGTGAAGCGTCGTCGGCGCGTCTGGTCGCCTTCGGTTGCGCGGAAGGGGTTCTCGTCGCCCGGCCGGGTGGGCTTGATGGCCCGAAGCTGGAAATGCTCGCCTATGGCAGCGATCTGCCGGAGGGCAAGGTTTCGACCCTGCTCGGCGGCCGGTCGATGCAGTTCTTCCTCGGCAATTACGGTGAGGATAAGGTCGTGCTGATCGATCCGGATGCGGCAGCACCCTATCGCCTCGTCGAGCTTCCCACCCGCCGTGTCGATTTCATCCTCGATCCGGCCAATGTCCGCAACGCCTACATCCTGACGGAAGATGGCAAACTGCATGTGCTGGATGTAGTCAGCGGCGAGATCGTCCGGTCCGCTGGCGTCACCGAGCCCTACAGCAAGGATGGCCATTGGCGCGATCCGCGTCCGCGGCTGGCAGTTGCCGGCGATCGTATCGCCATCACCGATCCCCGCCACAGCCTGGTACGGATGATCGACAGCGATAGCTTGAAGGAAACCGCGACCATTCCGGTCGAGGGCATGCCCTATGCGATCGTCGCGGTCGGCGGCTCTGGTGCCACGCACTAAGCTTCAAAAGACCGCCGTCCGCACCTGACGTGAGCTGCGGACGGCGATTTCATTTCTATTTTATCCGCCGCAACGGCTGCCAAAGTTCGTCTGGTCGAGCACGCCGCCATTGACGGTGAGGACGGAACCGGGGGCCTGTGTCAGCGAGCCGCCAAGGCTGCCGTCCCAGGACGGATCGACCTTGCAGTCGCGTGGGGTGCCGGTGACGGTGACGTCACCTTTGACATCGAGCGACGGACCCATGAAGTAGAGCCCGGCCGTGCCGGCCTTGTCGATCGTGACATTGTCGAGAGTGATGTCGCTGATCGGCCCGCCGAGGAAGTCCCAGTCGCTGCCGTAGATGAAGACGCCGTAGGTTCCGGCATTGGTGATCGCAACGTTCTTGAAGCTGATGCCGGAAACCGGATTGAGGAAGATGCCGGCATTGCGCGTGCCGTCGATCGTCAGGCCATCGACATTGACGTTGGTGGTCAGTGCGCCCTCCGGCATGCTGCTGGATGTGACCATCATCAGGCCGTTGATGCCGCCCTTCAGCACCATGTCGGTAATCGTGACGTCGCGCGTACCCTGCAGCACGACAAGATCCATGTCGCGGTCCTGCATCGCGTTGTCGATCGTCACCGTGTTGAGATCAACGTCGTTTGCCGCGACGAACAGCAGGCCTTCGCGGCGCGAACGCGAGATCGTCACGTTGTCCAGCGTGATGTTGCTGGCGGCATCGGTGATCACAGGCGGCCACTCACTTTCATCGATCGCGCTACCGGCAAAGAGGCCGTAGGTGACATTGTCGATTGTAGTGTCGCGGATCGTCAGGTTGCTGGTCCCATGCGCGCTGACCGCGGCATAGGGCGCCCGGTTCGGGTCGAACACCGAGAATTCGCATTCCGTGCTGCTTTCGCAGATGTAGAGATCGTGGATGCTCGAATTCTGGATGATTGCGCCGTTGACACGGTCAAAGCGGATGCCGTCCCGGCTGGTGCCGGAAATGTCGATGCGGTCGATGATCAGGTTCGATACGTCGGTGCCGCCGATGCCGGCCAGTCCGCCGGTGATCGACACGGTCGAGACCGCGCTGTTCGATGCCATGGTGACAACGTCCATGGCCGGATTGTAGCCGGTCAGCGTGGTGGCGGCCCCCTGGTTGCGGAACCAGCCTTCGCCGCCGCTGGACGCGCCGCGCAGGCTGAGAACACCGCCGCCGCCGAGCAGCACCTGGCCGTTGTTCAGCGTCAGCGACTGGTTGAGCCCGATCGTGCCGTTGGCAAGGATCAGCGCGTTGTCGCCGGCCGCAGCGATGATGGCATTGATGGCGGCTGCATCGCCATTGGCGGCGGAGACGTCGATGACATTGCCCGCCGTCTGGCCATTGAGGTCGATAACGGCATTCTCGAGATCGCCCGTGGCGCCGCGATGGGTTTCGATGGTGCGGTTGCGCTCGACGCGCTGGGTCAGCGGATCGAACGGATCGGCCGGCCCGGTGGACGAGGCAGCACCGAGCGGCACACGCAGCCGCGCCATCGCCGCACCCTTGAAATGGTCTTCGTTGTCATAGCTGCCGGAGGCGCCGATCGTCACCGTCGATCCGCCGGGAAGGCCGGGCAGGTCGGCAAAGGACAGTTCGGCGCGCAGCTTGGCGCCCAGCTTGTCGTCGAGATTGTCGCCGCCATAAAAGTAGCTGCCGGCAAAGACCTTCAGCTGCATCTTGTCGCTGGCAGCCGACAGCGGTACGCGAACGCCGGCCTCGATGTCGGCGCCACGGCGGGCGCGTTCCATGCCTTCGCGGAACATCAGCTTGCCACCGTCGATTTCGCCGCGGCCCATGCCGTCGAGCGCGTGATCGTTGCCGAGCGGCAGATAGATGTTGGCGCGCGTTTCAAACACCGGCCCGAGCGCTTCGACGCCGAAGGAAAGCTGGTTGAACGAATTGTCATGGGCGCTGTTCAGGTAGTCGTAGTAACCGTAGACGCCGACGACCCAGTCATCGCTGGCCCGCATGCGATAGCCTGCGCCGATCGAACCGCGCTGAACGCCACCTTCGATGAAGGCGCCTTTCGTATCGATGAACAGCGCATTGCCCAAATCAAGCAGGATCGGCAGGAAGAAGCCGCCACTGGCGCTCGAATCGCCGCTACGCCAGGTGCCGTCGATTTCCACCGACGGGCGCCAATCGGCTGCGCGCAAGGACGTTGGCGCAACGGCCGCAGTGGCGAGTGCGCATACAAGAATTCTTTTATTTTTCAAAATGGTAACCCCTAGACAACGATCCGCAATGGCGAATGTCCGGGCGGGTTAGAATACTTGATAAAATTAGTCAATTTTAAGCGGCGGATTGGTACAATCGGCCGCAGGTACCCTGTTGAGAACTTTTGCGCAGAGGACCCGCCGGGGCCGTCAACCGGCCAGTTTCAGGCCGATGCCCCAGGGGTCGATCAGCGAGACGGTATCGCCGTTGCGGGTCACGGGGATCTCCAGTTCGTCGAGCTTGGCAACGGCGTTCTGCAGCTTGGCCGGGTCGTTGAAGTGCACGGTATAGTCCGACAGGCCGGTCATGTTGGCCTGGCGCTTCGGCGCGCCGCGCGAGTTCCAGATGTTGGCGCCGACATGGTGGTGGTACTTGCCGGAGGCAAAGAAGCTGGCGCCGGGATAGCTGGCCATCAGATCAAGCCCGAGCACATCGCCGAAGAAGGCATTGGCTTGCGGAATATCCGAAACCTGCAGATGGATATGACCGATCGCGGTGCCACCGGCCATGCCACCCCACGTGTCCTTCGGGGCCTGGTCATAGAGCGCCTGCAGGTCGAGCGGCAGCGTCGCCATCTTCACCATGCCGTCCTGCAGATAGTTCCATTCCTCGCGCGGCCGGTCGCGATAGACCTCGATGCCGTTGCCTTCGGGATCGCCGAGATAGATGGCTTCCGAGACAAGATGGTCGGAGGCGCCCTGCAGCGGCACGTTGTTGTTGGCAATATGGGCCAGCCAGCGGCCAAGCTCGGTCCGGTCCGGCACCAGGAAGGCGGTGTGGAACAGGCCGGGCGCATTCTGCGGGGCAATTGCGGCATTGCCCTGCGTCGTCAAGGTCAGAAGCGGACGGCCGGCAACGCCAAGCGTCTCGCCGCTCGCAGTCTTTTCGATCGGCGACAGCCCCATGATCGATTGATACCAGGCAGACACCATCGGCAGGTCGCGCACCACCAGATGCGAATGATCGACGAAGGCTGGCATGCGGACGGCGTGGTCTTCGGCTTGAACGGTCATGGACGTGCTTCCTGCCTTGGCTGTGGTGACGGTGCCTGCTGTGACGAACGCCGTGGCTGAAAACTTCATGAACGTGCGTCTGTCGAAGCTGGCCATCGGTCCTGTCCCGTCTGATTGTATTGAAGACCTATATGACGCGCGCGCGGCGTTCATGGAAGGTGCCGCACTGAGGATGTACTGTTCTCAAACTGTTGACAATCGCCTGCGACCGTATGGCCGGTTGTGACTTTTGCCGCAGCACGCCTATATTGAATCTATCCGCGCAATGCGGCGAAACTGGTGGCTTCCAAAGCGGCCATCATGCGCTGCTGCCGGCGCGGCGAACCCGAGGAGACCGTCATGTATTCGAGAATTATCGTGCCGATTGCCATGGACCATCTGGAGCACGGCGAAAAAGTCCTGGAGCGCGCCCAGTCGCTGCTGGATGATGGTGGCGAGATCATCCTGCTCAACGTCGTCGAAGATCTGAACGCCTATGCCCAGGGCTACATGATCGTCGATTTTCCCTTGGAGTTGATCGAAGCGTCGCGCGAGCATGCCAAGAAGACGTTGACCGATCTCATGGAAAAACATGGGGTGACGACGGGCCGCGTCGAAATCCGCATCGGCGGTGCGGCCGGCGTCATCAACAATTTTGCCGAGGAAGCGGAAGGCGACCTGGTGATCATCGCTTCGCACCGGCCGGGTCTGATCGATTATTTCATCGGCTCCACCGCCAGCCGCGTCGCCAGCCACTGCAAATGCGCCGTGCTGATCGACCGCTAAGGGCTCGAAACAAGCGATGGCTGACCGCCGCCTCGGGCTTGGGCGTCCGCACGTCGCGTCGGCACGGGTGCCAGCTGGGCGTTTGTGACGGCCAGGAACCGGCCGATCGCGTCGCTGTTACCGTAACGTACTGTCGCAGCCCGCCCCGATCTGCTTCGGTTGTCTCCTCTATGTCGAAAGGAGCGACTGATGTCGAAAATAGGTTTGAGTGCGGCAACCGTGCTGGCCTTGCTTCTGGCTGCGCCCCTACCGGCAAGCGCCGCTGATGCGCTTGCCGGCACGCCCTACACCAAGGGCTATCTGTCGCAGGATGACGTGGCCAGGCTTGGTGAAGAGCTCGTCTTCCAGCGCGCCGTGCAGACCTATCTCTGGGCGCTGCCAGCGCTCAATATGTACGGCATGAAGGAAGGATCGGAGGCGAAGTTCGGCAAGGGCTATAACGTGCTGCCTATCTTCAAGAAACGGCTGGATGCCAAGACGCTGATCACGACGCCGAATTCCGACGTCATCTATGGCCTTGGCTATCTTGACCTCAAGGAAGATGGCCCCATGCTCATCGAGGTGCCGCCGGGTCTGCAGGGGATCATCGACGATTTCTTCCAGCGGCCGGTCCCCTCCGAAGGCGAGATCGATGGCCGCAAATGGGCTGGCGATGTCGGCCTTCCTGGGCCCGACAAGGGCAAGGGCGGCAAGTACCTGATCCTGCCACCGGACTATCAGGGCGAAATCCCCCAGGGTTACTTCACCTATCGTGCCGGCACTTACGGCGTCTTCGTATTCTGGCGCGGATTTTTCAAGGATCCCAAGCAACTCGAAGAGCCCGTCAAGGTGATGGAGCAGACGAAAATCTATCCGCTCGGCAAGCAGGGCACGGCCCGGAAGATGGAGTTTCCCGATGCCTCGGGCGTGCCAGTCAATATGCTCTACCCGCAGGATGGAACGGCATTCGACATGCTGTCGCGCTTCATTGAACATGAATACGTCGACCCGAAAGATTTCGAAATGCGCGGCATGGCTGCGGACCTCGGTCTGATCAAGGGCCTGCCCTTTAAGCCGGAGGAGAAGATGAAGGCGATGCTCGACAAGGCCGCCAAGACGGCATCGCGGATAAGTCACGCTTTTGCCTACGGCCCGTCCGCGCTCAAATACTATCCCGACCGGCAGTGGCTCAATCCGTTCGCGACCAATGCCGAGTTTGCCGGCGATAGCTACAATCAGCTCGACGCCCGCGCCAGCTTCTTCACCTATGCCTATTCAACGAGCCCCGGCATGGCGGTGAATATGGAGAATGTCGGTGCGAAATATCCGAACGCCTTCAAGGATGCTGATGGCGACTATCTCTCCGGCGACCAGAACTACAGGCTGACATTGCCGAAGGATATCCCCGCCGCGATCTTCTGGTCGGTGACCGTCTACGACCCGATCACGGGCTCGGGCCTCGACAACGGCCAGGCGTTTCCATCCCTGAACACGATGGACAAGCCCAAGCAGAACGCCGATGGAACGACCGACATCTACTACGGCCCGACCTCTCCGGGTGAGGGCAAGAACTGGATCGCCACCCTTCCGGGGAAGGGATTTTTCACGATCCTGAGACTGTACGGACCGAAGAAAGCGTTTTTCGATAAGAGCTGGAAACCGGGTGATCTCGAGAAGATCAAGTAGGCAATGCTGCAGCTTCGTACCGTCGGCGAAGCCTCAAACACTGCCTGACATCCGAATGTTACTGTAACGTACTTGCGTGCGGTCCAATGAATATGTCCGGTTGTGGCGTCAGCAGTTCAACGTTCGATGGAAGGTACATGACATGGCCTACGACGAAAGCATGAAGCCGGCATCAAGCGATGCCAGCAACGTAACCCGGCGCAACCTGCTTATTGGCACAACGGCTCTTGCCGCCGGTGTCGTCGCGGTCGGCAATATTGCCAGCACGACAGCGGCACAGGCGCAAGCGGCCGCCCCCTCCGGAAAGGTGCCGAATGTCCTGGTGATCTTCGGCGACGATATCGGTATTCCGCAAATCAGCGCCTATACGATGGGCCTCATGGGCTATCGTACACCCAATATAGACCGCATTGCCGCCGAAGGCGCGATCTTCACCGACAGCTACGGACAGCAGAGCTGCACGGCCGGCCGTGCTTCGTTCATTCTCGGCCAGGAGCCTTTCCGCACAGGGCTTTTGACAATCGGCATGCCGGGCGATCCGCATGGTATCCAGGAGTGGATGCCGACCATCGCCGACGTCATGAAGTCGAAGGGCTATGCCACTGGCCAGTTCGGCAAGAACCATCTCGGCGACCGCGACGAACATCTGCCGACCAACCATGGGTTCGATGAGTTCTTTGGCAATCTCTATCACCTGAACGCCGAGGAAGAGCCGGAAGGTTATTTCTATCCGAAGGACGCGGAATTCCGCCAAAAGTACGGTCCTCGCGGCGTGATCAAGTCCTCAGCCGACGGGAAGATCGAGGATACCGGCGCGCTCAACACCAAGCGCATGGAAACGATCGACGAGGAGTTCCTCGCCGCAGCCAAGGACTTCATCGATCGCAAAGCGAAGGCTGCCGAGCCGTTCTTCTGCTGGTTCAACTCGACCCGCATGCATATCTTTACGCATCTGAAGCCCGATTCGGTCGGCAAGACCGGCAAAGGCATTCATGCCGATGGTATGGCCGAACATGACGGCCATGTCGGCCAGCTTCTCGATCAGCTCGACGATCTCGGCATCACCGAAAACACCATCGTGCTCTACACGACCGATAACGGCGCGGAACTCGCCCTGTGGCCGGATGGCGCCATGACGATGTTCCACGGCGAGAAGGGCACCACATGGGAGGGCGGATTCCGCATTCCGATGATGGTTCGCTGGCCGGGCGTGGTGAAGCCGGGCACGCAGATCAACGAGCCTGTGACGCTGATGGATTGGCTTCCGACCTTCGCAACGGCCGCCGGCCTTCCCGATATCAAGGAACAGATGAAGACCGGTTATCAGGCCGGAACAAAGACTTTCAAAGTTCATCTCGACGGCTTTGACCTCACGGCTCTGCTGAAAGGCGAGAGCAAGGCGCCGCCACGGGAATCGGTCTACTACTTCGACCAGGGCGGTAATCTCAATGCCATTCGCTGGAACGACTGGAAGCTGGCTTTTGCCCAGTCCAGCGAAGGCAACATCGCCACCGCAACCCGCGAAGTGCCAAGCTGGGCGATGATCACCAACCTGCGCATGGATCCCTATGAGAAGGGTCTTAAAGAGGGTGGCGGTGCCATGGAGTTCCTCGGCCGCAACATGTGGCTGCTTGTGCCGATCCAGGGCAAGATCAAGGAGTTTTTCCAGGACTTTGATCAGTTCCCATTCCAGATGGGCAGCACGCTCAATGCCAGCGGCATCAACTACGGCTGGCTGCAGCAGCAGGCGGCGCTCAAGAAACTGAATGAACTGGAGGCGCTCGCTCCGCGTTGAGACTGTCTCGCATCAAGTCCGCCCCCTCGCGTCTTTACCGGGCGCGAGGGGGCGGCCTTGCCGATCGACCTTCCGGGCCGCATCCTATTGGGATTAGCGGTTGATCCGCGCCTGATGCTCGGCCGAGTAGCGAGCGCCTTGAATTGTCACCGCCGAGACCGCATCCTCGATGGCAGCGCGATCGTCTGCGGACAGGATCACGGTTGCAGCGCCGATATTTTCCTCAAGCCGGTTCAGCTTGGTGGTGCCGGGGATCGGCACGATCCAGGGCTTTTGCGCCAAGAGCCAGGCGAGCGCGATCTGCGCCGGTGTCACCGTCTTGTCCGCAGCGATCGTGCCGAGCAGATCGACCAGCGCCTGGTTGGCCGAACGCGCTTCGGTCGAGAACCGCGGTACGGTATTGCGGTAATCCGAGGCGTCAAAGGTGGTCTGCGCGTTGATGGCGCCGGTCAGAAAACCCTTGCCGAGCGGGCTGAAGGGCACGAAGCCGATGCCCAGTTCCTCCAACACCGGCAGGATGTCGTCTTCCGGCTCGCGCCACCACAGCGAATATTCGCTCTGCAAAGCTGTCACCGGCTGAACGGCATGGGCGCGGCGGATGGTCTGGGAGCCTGCCTCCGACAGGCCGAAATGCTTGACCTTGCCCTCGGCAATCAGGTCCTTGACCGTTCCGGCCACATCCTCGATCGGCACGGCGGGATCGACACGATGCTGGTAGAACAGGTCGATGACATCGGTGTTCAGCCGCTTCAACGCTGCTTCCGCAACGTTACGGATATGCTGCGGCCGGCTGTTCAAGCCGCTCTGTCCGCCCTCGGCATTGAAGTCGAAGCCGAACTTCGTGGCGATGACAACCTTGTCGCGGAAAGGGGCCAGCGCCTCGCCGAGCAGTTCCTCGTTCTTGTAAGGACCATAGGCCTCGGCGCTGTCAAAAAATGTGACGCCGCGCTCATAGGCGGTGCGGATCAGCGTGATGGCCTGCTGCTTTTCGGTGGCCGGGCCGTAGCCGAAGCTCAGGCCCATGCAGCCGAGGCCGATGGCCGAGACGTCGAGCCCGCTGTTTCCAAGTGTGCGTTTCTGCATTGTGATCGCTCCTGATTAAGCCTGATATTGTTCGTCGGTGACGTGTTCCATCCAGTCGACCACCTTGCCATCCAGCGCTTCGGCGATGGCGACATGGGTCATAGCGGTGGATGGCGATGCGCCGTGCCAGTGTTTTTCGCCTGGCTCGAACCAGACGGTATCGCCGGGCCTGATTTCCTCAATTGGACCGCCGAGGCGCTGCACCCGGCCGAAACCGGAGACGACAATCAGCGTCTGGCCGAGCGGATGCGTGTGCCATGCGGTGCGGGCGCCCGGTTCGAACGTCACGGTCGCACCGCCGACGCGGGCAGGGGCCGTCCCCTGAAACGGCGCATCGATGCGAACTGTTCCGGTGAAATAGTCTGCAGGTCCCTTGGCGGAGGGGGCCGAGCCGTTGCGCTTGATGTTCATCAGATGTCCTTTCCGGAGAGGCTGGCCGTTCGTGTGACCAGTGATGATCCTGTATTTAGCGCGTGCGATTACCCGCGATTAGGTGCTAGAACGCGCTAAGCCTCATGAGGAGAATTCATGAATGCCGCGCCAGCCCATCAACGATCTCGCCGCCTTCATCGCCGTTGCCCGCGAGCAGAGCTTTACCAAAGCCGCCGCGAGGCTCGGCGTTTCGCAATCGGCGCTCAGCCACACGATCACCGGGTTGGAAAAACGGCTCGGCCTGCGCCTGCTCAACCGCAATACCCGCAGCGTCTCGCCGACGCCGGCCGGTGCCCGGCTGCTTAATACGGTCGGCCCGCGCATGGACGAGATCGAAAGCGAGCTGGCGGCGCTCAGCGAATTTCGCGACAAGCCGGCCGGCAACATCCGCATCACCGCAGGCGAACATGCGGCCGAAGCGGTGCTGTGGCCGGCCCTGGCAAAACTGCTGCCGGACTATCCCGATATCCATGCCGAGGTCATCGTCGACTACGGCCTGACGGATATCGTTGCCGAGCGGTATGACGCCGGCGTCCGGCTGGGCGAGCAGGTGGCCAAGGACATGATCGCGGTCCGGATCGCGCCCGACATGCGCATGGCCGTCGTCGGCTCTCCGGCCTATTTTGAACATCGCCCAAGGCCAGTGGTGCCGCATGACCTGACGGAGCATTCCTGCATCAACATGCGGCTGCCGACCTATGGTGGCCTCTATGTCTGGGAGTTCGAAAAGGACGGGCACGAGTTGCGGGTGCGGGTCGAGGGGCGGCTGGTCTTCAACAATATCGCGCTCAGGGTGAATGCGGCGCTCGAAGGGCTGGGGCTGGCCTACCTGCCGGAAGATGCGGTCAAGGCACAGATTGGCGACGGCCGGTTGATCCGGGTTCTCGATGACTGGTGCCTGCCGTTTTCCGGCTATCACCTCTATTACCCCAGCCGCAAACAACCGTCTGCCGCCTTTGCCCTCCTGGTGAGCGCGCTTCGTTATCGGCCGTGATGGCCGGGCAAAATGTCTGCCTGTTGCAATTGTTGATGTTTCTCGCCCTGTTTCGGTCCGAAACCCTGTGTCAGATTGTTGCAGTTGCCGGGCTTGCCGGGCGCCCCCGCTTGACGGCAGACTGCGATCACAGTTTTGTGCAGGGTAGGGGACGTCGCCGCAATGCGGCTGGACCGGAATGAAATGTTGAGAGGCTGACGTGGAAATCAAGGGCATCAAGTGGAACTACGATCGCTCCGAGTTGATCGCCGATGGCGTCGTCCACGGTGTCGGGCTCGTCTGTGCCCTGATCGGCGTCACCGCGATGATCTTTTATGCCAGCGTCTGGAGCACGTCGGGACAACTGATTGCCGCATGGATCTACGGGGCAGGGCTGGTGGCGACGCTGTCGATCTCCTTCCTCTACAATCTCTATCCGGTGTCTCAGACCAAATGGTTCCTGCGCCGCTTCGACCACTCGTCGATCTTCATCCTGATTGCCGCCACCTATACGCCGTTCCTGCAGCGCGGCTGGGACGACCCCTATCTGTTCGGCATGCTGATCGGCATCTGGTCGATCGCCATCGTCGGCGTGCTGATCAAATGCGTGTTTCCCGGCCGCTTCGACAAGCTGGCGATCCTGCTTTACCTCGCCATGGGCTGGAGCGGCGTTTTTGCTGCCGGTCCGTTGCTCTCTCAATTGACCGAAACGACGATGATCCTCATCCTGGCCGGTGGCATCATCTATTCCCTGGGGGTGATCTTTCACGTCTGGGAAAAGCTGCGCTTCCAGAACGCCATCTGGCACGGCTTCGTCGTCACTGCCGCTGCCGTGCATTATTCGGCGGTTCTGACCTGCATCAGCAGCGCCTCGAGCTGAGGCAAGACAGCGTCTTATTGTCTGCCTTCAACGAACCTGTGAAGCGCCATTTCCGGCGCGAAAGTGCTGGTTATCGAGCGCCAGCGCAAAAATCCTGCCAAGGGTAGCGATAGTCGTTTCCGATGATATCGCCCGCTGATCCGGAGCGAATGCAAGCCCGATGACGGCGGTTTGGCCCGCCGCCGTCGTCACCGGCCAGAAATCGAACCGCGAGGCCACGGCCGGGTAGACACCGGCGCGCGCCACGGACCCCATCACCAGTGACGATCGCGCCGCATCAATGTCGGCGGCTTGAAGCTCCACCCCACCGGTCGTGGTGGCGGACACGACATCCTTGCCGCTCATCAGCATCACCACAGCTGGAACGTTGAACAGCGCCACAAGCGCCTTGGAGGTCATGGAAACGACAGCTTTCGTATCACCCGCCGCTCCGATGTCGCGGCTATAGTCCTGCAACAGGTTGGCTTGTTGTGTCAGCACGGCTGCGTTGATTGCTCTGCGGCGCGCCGTGAAGGCAACGCTGCTGACGATCAGCCCGACAAACAAGAGCAGCGCGATCGCCCAGACATTGGCCGGATCGCTGACCGCAAGCGTGTAGCGCGGTTCGGTGAGGAAGAAATTGTAGGCGAGCGCACCCAGGATTGCCGAGCAGACGGAGGCTCCGAGCCCGAAGGTGACGCCGGCGATGATCACCGGTATGACAAAGACCAGCGAGACGTTCGGGATGTTCATGCCGCTATCGATGCCGATAGCCACGACCGTGGCGGCGGCGGTCATCAGGACCGATGCGACATACCCCGTCAGCGCCGGCGCCTGCGATGGAGCCTCGACCAGAAACGGATTGTCAGCCCGCAGGCCTGCGATCTCCCCGTCCAGCCCGGATTCAACACGTGTCATTGTTCAACTCCCGCCAATGTTATGCGGTCCTGCCGCCAGAGCGGCGGACGCAGCTGCGATAGACGCAATGACTATACACCCGGTGCCATTCGGGCGTGAGTGAAACGTGCGGTGAATTCCACCGGACCGAAGGATCTGGCGCTACTGCGCCGGTTCGTCGCCCGCGAGCATCTGCAGGACAAAATCCGCCCTTTCTGTAATGTCGGTCTTCGGGAGAATGCTGATGTCGTAGCCAAGCAGGCTGTAGGCAGCCAGAAGCCGGTCGTATTCTGCCATGGCGGCATCAAGACCGTGCCGCCGCTCGGGGTCGGTCACATAAATCTCCGGCCACGGCGGCACCAGGAAAACCCGTTTGTGATAACGATGCGCCTGACAGAACCTTTCCAATGCCGGTTCACCGCTAACGTGCTCCAGCGCTGCGGCGGCATCGACGAGCCCTCTGTCGAAGAACACCCAGCCCTCGTATCGGCTGGCATCATCCCGATCCTGAAGCGCCATCGCCACGGCGCGGCGGGCAAAGGCGGTCATGTCGACCCAGGGCAGGGCAGACCCGCTGCCCTTCGTCTCGTCTTCGACAATGCGCCGGCCTGGCTCCTCGACGACCGCGTATCCGCGATCGGAAAGCGCTGCCAGCAAAGTGGACTTGCCGCCACCCGAGCAACCTGAAATCACCACGAAATGGTTCATGAAATTCTCTCTGTCGTGGACCGTAGCCCTTTTAATTCGGCGCAGCGCCGGGTGCTGATGTCGGCGCTTGATTGCTGCATCCTGCCGCGGGGCGCAGGGATTTGACCATGCGGTCGACGACGTTGTTGTAGGCCTTCAGCGCTGTGCGCGGATATGTCAGCTGGAAATGGGCGGCACTCCCGTCGCACAAGGTGACGGCTCGGGAATAGCGAATATCGCCACCTTTTGCACCGGAATAGCTGGCCCATCCCGGCGTCACTTTTTCGTAAGTGATCTGCCAGCCTTTTTGACTGTCCCAGATGATGCGCTGGCGGGTATCGGCGGCAAAGGCGCCGTCGTCGACAAAAGCGCCGAAAATCAATAACCTGGCACCGTCCCTTGATTCAAATGTTGCGCCGTCGCCATTGTCGCTTTCCTGCGTCAGCCTGAAACCGGGCGGCACTTCGGCGCTGTAGTCGAAGCGCGGGTTTGCATAGTGGGTCCAATTGTCTGCCGCAAGAACCGGCGTTGCGGCGCAAAGGCTCGCGATCAACAGCAGTGCATGTCTCAAGACTGGTTCTCCATCCGCCGCTTAAGCCGGCTCGAACGTCAGCGCAACACCGTTCATGCAATAGCGCAAGCCGGTCGGTGGCGGGCCGTCGGGAAAGACGTGGCCGAGATGGGCATCACAATCGGCGCAGCGAATTTCCGTCCGGCTGAGGCCATAGGAGACGTCGTGATGCTCCGTCACCGCATCCATGGACATCGGCTCGAAAAAACTCGGCCATCCGGTCCCGGAATCGAATTTCGTCTGCGAGCGATAAAGCGGCCGGTTGCAACAGACGCAGTGATAGACGCCTGTCTTGCCGAGTTCGAAATCCGGGCTTGAGAAGGCCCGCTCGGTGCCGTGTTGACGGGTGATCCGGTATTGGTCCGGGGTCAGCAGCTCCCGCCATTCCGCATCGGTTCTATCGACTTTCAAGCTGCTCTTCGCGTTCATCGGCCTCTCCGTGACGTTATGGCACAGCAGATAGGACGAACTGGGGCTGCGGCAATTGCTGTCACGGGCCTGACGGTAAAATTGATATCGGCATACTGTGGACGTTTTGCAGGCCGCAACCGGGGAAGGGGGCCTGTATATCCCGCCGTAACCTTGAGTTTACCCCGCGCTTGCCTTATTCCCAGAGGTAGACGCTACGGCAATCGCTTGCCGCTTTTCCTGCTTTTCGCCACCCCGTTCACGAAAGGACATGCTGACCCGTGAATGTCACCGACCTGACATTTTTGGCCCTCTGCCTGCCTTTCCTGGGCGCGCTCGTCGCACCCTTGCTGACGAAAATGCTTGGCCACAATGCCGCCTGGGTGCTGGCCCTGATACCAGCGGCGATCTTTGTGCATTTTGCCGGTTTTACCGCCGAAATCGCCCAAGGCACGGCGATCACCGGTGGCTACACCTGGGTGCCATCCTTCAATGTCCGTTTTTCCTGGCTGATCGACGGCCTGTCGCTGAGCTTCATTCTGCTGATCTCCGGCATCGGCGCGCTGATCGTGCTCTATGCCGGTGGGTATCTGAAGGGCCATGTGCATCAGGGCCGGTTCTTTTCGTTCCTGTTGATGTTCATGGGATCGATGCTGGGGCTGGTTGCCTCCGACAGCTTCCTGATGCTGTTCATATTCTGGGAACTGACGTCGATCACCTCGTTCCTCTTGATCGGCTTTGACCATCACCGCGAGGCCGCGCGCCGCGCCGCGTTTCAGGCACTGGTGGTCACCGGCGGCGGCGGACTGTTCCTGCTCGCCGGCCTGATCGTTTTGTGGAATATTTCCGGCGTCACCCAGTTCTCTGCGCTGATGGCGCTTGGCCCCGTTATCAAGGCGAGCCCGCTCTATCTCGCAGCGCTTGTTATGGTGCTCGGCGGCGCCTTTACCAAATCGGCCCAGTTTCCGTTCCATTTCTGGCTGCCGAACGCTATGGAAGCGCCGACCCCGGTCTCGGCCTACCTGCACTCGGCGACCATGGTGAAGGCCGGCGTCTATCTGCTGATGCGGCTCAATCCGGTGCTGGGCGGCACGCCGGAATGGCAGCTCATCCTGCCGGCATTCGGCGCCGCCACCCTGGTCATCGGCGCGCTTCTCGCCGTGCGCCAGACCGACCTGAAGCTGATGCTCGCCTATACGACGATGTCGTCGCTCGGCCTTCTGGTCATGCTCACCGGCTTCGGCACGCCCTACGCCATCGAAGCGGCGGTGCTGTATCTCGTTGCGCATTCGCTGTTCAAGGGCGCGCTGTTCATGGTCGCGGGTATCATTGACCATGAGACCGGCACGCGTGACGTGACGCGGCTCGGCGGACTGCGTTCAGCCATGCCTCTGACATTTGCGATTGCGCTTGCCGCCGCCATCTCGATGGGCGGCCTGCCGCCCTTCTTCGGCTTTCTGGCCAAGGAAGAGGTTTACGCCGCGCTGTCTTCCTTTGATCCGCGTTCGATCGTTTTCGCCATTCTGACTGTAACCGGCAATGCGCTGATGTTTGCCATCGCCTTTGCCGTGGCGCTGAAGCCGTTCGCTGGCAAACCCGTCGCCACGCCGAAACATGCGCATGAAGCACCCGTGCTGCTCTGGCTCGGGCCTGCCGTTCTGGCGCTTGCCGGCCTCGCCGCCGCTGTGTTGTCGGGGACCATCCACGCGCTGTTCTCGACGCCGATGGCCTCTGCCATTGCGGGCGAACCGCGCTCCGTCGCCATTTCGCTTACTCCCCAGATCGGCGTGCCGCTGGCGCTGTCTGTCCTCACTATCATCATCGGTATTGCCCTCTACATCGGCCTTGCCCAGGTGCGGGCAGGTGTCGCGTCGGCTCTCGCCTGGATCGGCTGGGGGCCGGACCACGGCTTCGATCAGGCCATCCGTGGCCTGGTGCGCCTGTCCTTTGCTGTGACCCGCCGGTTGCAGAATGGCAGGCTGGGCAGCTACATGACCATGACTTTCGTGGCGATTGCGGTCGTTCTTCTGGTGCCGCCGTTCCTGTTCGGTGAACTGGCGCTGGCGCCGGTGTTTCCGTCCATTCCGCTGCATGAACTGGCGATCATGATCATTGCGGTGATCGGCCTGTTTGCGGTGGTTGTTGCCAAGGACCGGCTGACGGCGATCGTGTCGCTCGGCATTCAGGGCTTTTCCGTCGCGGTCATCTTCCTGCTCTATGGCGCGCCGGATCTGGCCTTCACCCAGTTCATGATCGAAACGCTGGCTGTCGTCATCCTTGCACTGGTGATGACGCGGCTCAAGCTGTCGCCGTCGGATCACCGGCCGTTCCGCGAAACCTTGCCGGATGCGGCGATCGCCATTGCCTGCGGGCTCGGCGCCGGGCTGCTGCTGCTGAAGGTGACGCAAGTGCCGTTCGATACGGCACTGTCGGATTTCTTCGCGCAATATTCGAAAACCGTCGCCCATGGCGCCAATATCGTCAATGTCATCATCGTCGATTTCCGTGGCACGGATACGCTGGGCGAGATTGCCGTGGTGATGATTGCCGGGCTGGCCGTTCTGTCGTTGGTGCGCCTGCGGGCAGGCTCGATGCGCCGCATCGCCGACAATGATCCGGATGCAGAGGAGACCGGCCGATGAAGTCGCTGATCTTCCGCACCATCGCCCCGGTCATCGTCAGCGTGATGGTGCTGTTTTCGATCTTCGTGCTGTTGCGCGGCCATAACGAGCCGGGCGGCGGTTTTATCGGCGGCCTGATCGCCGTTGCCGCGCTGTCGATCTACGGCATTGCCTTCGGCGTCGAGACGGTGCGGCGGGCCATCGTCTTTCACCCGCTGTCGATCGCCGGTGCCGGGCTGTTGCTGGCAACGCTGTCCGGCCTGCTGTCGATGCTCTTCCACGTACCCTTCATGACCGGGCTCTGGGTTTATCCGGTGATACTCGGCGAAGAGATCCCGCTGTCGAGCGTGATGACCTTCGATATCGGCGTCTATCTGGTCGTGGTCGGCGCGGTCACCTCAATCGCCCTGTCACTTGAGGAAAGGGGGGAAGATTGATGGAACCCGTTCTCGCCGTTCTGACCGGCATTTTCCTCACTGTCGCCGTCTACCTGCTGTTGTCGAAATACATCATCCGCATGCTGCTCGGTGTCGCCATCCTCGGCAATGCGGTCAACCTGTTGATCTTCACCAGCGGCCGCATCATGCGCGAGGTGCCGCCGGTCATCGGGGCGGGGCTGGATGTCCCGGCTGGCGCGACCGCCAATCCTTTACCGCAGGCGCTGATCCTGACGGCAATCGTCATTTCATTTTCGTTCTTCGCCTTCCTTCTGGTGCTGTCCTGGCGCGCCTATAGCGTTCTGGGAACGGACAACACCGATGCTATGCGCGTGGCCGAGCCGGACGGCGTCCAGCCGCCGCCGCTTGGATACTGACAGATATGGCCGTTTCCTCCTCTCCCGCCGATCTCTCCGCAGCCCTGGTTCTTCAACCGGTGGCGGCGCTCGACTGGCTGGTGATCCTGCCGGTCGCCTGGTGCCTTGCCGTCGGCGCCGTCCTGCTGATGATCCGCCACAAAAGTGTCGCCCAGCCGCTGGTCGCCGTGGCAGCGCTTGCAGTTCTCGTCGGGCTCGATGCGGCGCTTCTCTGGCATGTCGCCCAAAATGGACCGGTGACGATGGTGATGGGCCGCTGGCTGCCGCCGTTCGGCATCGCGTTCACGGTCGATCTCACCGGCGCCCTGTTTGCGCTGACATCAGCCGTGGTGGCGCTGATTGGCGCGGTCGCCGCCATCGATGACATCAATGCCAGCGGCAGACGCTATGGCTTCTATCCCTTCCTGATGCTGCTCATGGCCGGCGTCAGTGGCGCGTTTCTGACCGGCGACGTCTTCAATCTCTACGTCTGGTTCGAGGTGCTGCTGATTTCGTCCTTCGGCCTTCTGGTGCTGGGCTCAGAACGTGAGCAGATCGACGGCGCGGTGAAATACGGGTTTCTCAATCTGGTCGCCACCACGCTGTTCCTGATCACCACCGGCTATCTCTATGGCATCTTCGGCACGCTCAACATGGCCGATATCGCGGCCAAGGCGCCCGGCCTGCAGATGACGGCGCCGCTGGTGACACTGACGGCGCTCTACACGCTCGCCTTCGCAATGAAGGCGGCGGCTTTCCCGGTGAATTTCTGGTTGCCTGCCTCCTATCACACGCCGCGCATTGTCGTGTCGGCGCTGTTTGCCGGCCTGCTGACCAAGGTCGGCATCTATGCCCTGATCCGCATCGGCGTCATGCTGTTTCCGGCCGAACGTGAACAGCTCAGCTTCGTCCTGGCCATCGTCGCGGCGCTGACGATGCTGACCGGATCACTCGGCGCGCTGGCGCAAAGCGATACCCGCCGCCTGCTCGGTTATCTCGTCATTTCCGGCATCGGCGCCATGCTCGCCGGTATCGCCATCGGTAGCCCGGAGGCGATCGGCGGAGTGATCTTCTACGCGGTTCATTCGATGCTGGTGATGACGGCGCTCTATCTGGCGGCCGGTCTAGCCGCCCGGTTGAGTGGTGGGTTTTCGCTCACTGTGAGCGGCGGGCTCTATCGCCACCACCTGCTGTTCACGGCGTTGTCGCTGATGCTGTTCTTCGCGGTGTCCGGCCTGCCGCCGTTTTCCGGCTTCTGGCCGAAGGTCATGCTGGTCAAGGCCGCCATCGATGGTGGCGTTTCCTGGCTGGCCGGCATCCTGCTGTTGTCCGGTTTTCTCACCATGATTGCCACCGGCCGCGTCTTCCTGCTCGCCTATTGGCGCCCGGCGCCCGCCCAGACGGCGGCAGTGCCGCAGCCGCTGGCGATCACCGCCCTTTTGCCGATCCTCGTCCTGACGGTATCAAGCGTTCTCATCGGGCTGTTTCCCGAAACCCTGCTGAACCTCGCTCAGCAGGCCGCAGCGACGCTCAACGAGCCATCCGCCTATCTCAACTCCGTTTTCCCGGCGGGAGGTGCACCATGACATTCCTTGCCGTCAATCTGCTGCTGATGCTGACCTGGGCGGCCGTGTCCGGCAGTTTCACCATGCACAACCTGCTGCTTGGCTTCGCGGTTGGCGCGTTGTCGATCTGGCTGGTGCGCGAACAGTTTGCCGTGGCACGCCACCGTGTCCGCCCCGTTAAACTGCTGTTGCTTGTCGCGCTGTTCTTCAAGGAACTGTCACTGTCGGCCATCAAGGTGGCGATCCTGGTGGTTCGGCCCAACATGCGGCTGCGGCCGGGCATCTTTGCCTTCCCGCTGTCGCTGACCCGGGATTTCGAAATCACCCTCCTGGCCAACCTGATTACGCTGACGCCGGGCACGCTGTCGGTCGACGTGTCCGACGACCGCAAGACGTTGTATGTCCACGCGCTCGATTGCCACGATCCTGCGGCCGAGAAACGGGCAATTTCCAACGGCTTCGAGCGCCGCATCCGGGAGGCCTTTCCGCTATGAGCGCCTCTGTCATCCTGTCCTCGTCTGTCTATTTCGCGCTGGCTGCGCTGTCGCTCGGCCTGCTGCTGACGGTGGTTCGGATCCTGCGCGGGCCGACACTGCCCGACCGGGTGCTCGGCCTCGACATGCTGGTGGCAATTGCCATCGGCCTGATCGCCGTCCTTGCCATCAAGAGCGGCTTCAACCTCTATATCGACATCGCCATTGCGCTCAGCCTCGTCGGCTTCCTGGCAACCGTCGCCTTTGCCCGCTTCATTCTGGCGCGCGGACTGTCGCCGGAAAAGGACAAGGGGGCAGACGGGCGCCCGATGACAGCAGGGCAAAAGGCCAGGCGTGGCAAGCCGGAGCGCCGCAATAAGAAGGGAACCCGGTAATGGCAAGTGATCCCAATATGGTGACCGCGCTCGCGGTCAGCGCGCTGCTGGTCATCGGCTCGCTGTTCAGCCTGCTGGCGGCCCTTGGGGTGCTGCGCTTTCCCGATCTCTATACACGCATGCACGCGGCCTCCAAGGCTGGTACGATCGGCTCCGGCCTGCTGCTGCTTGCCGCCGGTATCCACGCGATGGACATCGCCATCCTTCTGCGCGCCCTTGCCGGTTTTGCCTTTTTCGTGCTGACTGCACCGCTCTCGGCCCACCTGCTCGCCAAGGCTGCCCATCAGGCCGGGTACAGGCTGACCAATCTGTCGGTGACCGACCAGCTGCCGCAGTCTCCACAGAAATCCCATGGCCTCTGAGGCACTGTGCCTTTAATCGAACGCATTCTGCCGCGATGCATGCGATCGCGCGATTCCCAATCAGGCGCCACCGGCTTAATTGCGTCGGCCACTTTGGTTTCACTAGAATGTCCGGGCGCTGGCTCTTGGTATTGCTGGAAACAGTGTGGTTAATGCCAAGTAAAATATCGATTACTTGGTAAAGGGCGCAGGCTCTGCGGCAAAATGTATCGTAATGTTTCCGATTGCTCGCTGCTATGCGCCGCCTTTAAAGATCAATAGGCTAAATCTCGCATAAATTATGATTGGACTTTTGCCCGATCGATGTTAATCGAGTAAAGGCAAAGTGTCCATTTCCGTATTACTTCATTCTGAAATTCCAGCATGGGTTGTGACTATTGATCGTTGCTTTGAGGCGCAGGGTTGTCCCGGCGCTTTGGTAACGGATTCCAATCCCTGGGAATTAGGAGTATTATGCGGTTGTCGTGGTTTTCTGTCGCTGTCAGGAGCAAAGCGCATCTGGCCCGGCGGGGAATGTGATAGTCGGGCACTTTCTCAAGATGAGTTCGTTGTGTCCGCGATAAACCCGTCGCGGCCACGTTTGAAGTGATTCCGATAGGAGAAAGAAAAAATGACGGATTTACCGCTTGGCTCGGGCCATGATCTGCTGGTTGAATTGACCGCCGAGATCGTCGCTGCCTATGTCAGCAATCATGTCGTGCCGGTCGCCGAGCTGTCGACGCTGATCGGTGATGTGCATGCTGCGCTGAACAACACGAGCAGCCCGGCACCGGTCGCGGTTGTGATCGAAAAGCCGAAGCCTGCCGTTTCGGTGCGCAAGTCGGTTCAGGACGACCAGATCACCTGTTTGGAGTGCGGCGGCACGTTCAAGTCGCTGAAGCGCCACCTGATGACCCATCACACGCTGTCGCCGGAAGAGTACCGCGAGAAGTGGGATCTGCCGTCGGACTATCCGATGGTCGCACCGGCCTATGCCGAAGCGCGTTCGCGCCTCGCCAAGGAAATGGGCCTCGGCCAGCGCCGCAAGCGCCGCGTCAAGTAAGCCAAGCGGATATTTGCAATCAGACTTCCAAGCCGGCCTGACTCCCACAGGCCGGCTTTTTTTGTATGCATTGGCAATACAAGGAATCGGCAACGAGGAAAATATACCTATTATTTTTTGCAAAATCCCTGAAAATGATGGAAAAACAACGGGTGGTTGTGGTGGCGTGCTTCCATTCGTCCCCGCAGTCGCACTAGGGTGTATGAATTAATTCCTATCAAGGGAGTCAACCATGCACCTCAGCAATTTTCTTCATCGGCCTCCGTCTCCAAAACACTTCTCACCTGTGCCGAGAGCGCGCGTGGTCCAGCAGGCCATCCTGCCGCCCGGCTCCGGAACGCTGGCCGATCCCTGGGGGCCGGTGCTGTCCGTTGCCGCCCATCTCCGATGCCGTCTTGTGCGCCAGGTAACGGCGGAGATGGTCATGCTGGTGGGAGAACGTGTGCCGCTCAGGCGCGATCGCCGCCGCACCAGCTGCCATGTCCGGCAGATTTCCATGTATGTCTGCCATGTCGTGCTGCAGATTTCGCTGACCGATATCGGCTATTCCTTCGGGCGTGACCGCACCACCGTCAGCCATGCCTGCAATGTCGTCGAGGATCGGCGCGACGATCAGGCTTTCGACGATTTCATCGCCGCGCTGGAGCGCGTCGTCACCTGCTTCTTCGGTGCGCCGGGAGGGCGGGATCATGCATGAGGCGACAACCGGCACCCGCACCGCGCCAAAGGATCTTGTTCGCTTTGTCCGCTCTGTCATGACCCATGCTCCGGTCCGGCTGGAGCCGGGCGACGCGGACATGATGCTCGTTTTCCACGGCAAGGACCAGCAGGCGGGCAAGCCGCCGCGCCCGGTTGCTGGGGCGACGGTCGCTCAGGCCCGTTCCTTCGGGCTGGTCACTCTGGAGGGCAATATCGTCCGGGCAACGGCAGAGGCGCTGCCTTTCCTGCGTCGTGCCCTTGTCGGCTCGCCGGAGGCCTATCAGGAGCAGCACCGCGACATCGAAACCGCCACCGTTGCCGTCGAGGGGGGGCGTCAGGCGGTTCGGGTCAATCATCTGGAATCGCCGCTCGGCGCGGCCGCGCGCCTGAAGGAGAAATCCGGCCAGCCTTTCCTGCCGCCGGACGCGATCGCAGCAGGCGAGAGGCTGAATGCCGATTTCACCCGGGCGCATCTGCAGCCACGACTGACCATGTCTTACGAGCCACGCTTATCGACGAAGACCAAAGGCGGCACAGGCGGTGCTGCGGATATCAGCGATTCGGCCATGTCGGCGCGGTTTCGCGTCGGAAAGGCGATGGAGGCGATCGGGCCGGAACTCTGCGGCGTGGCGCTGGATGTCTGCTGCTTCCAGAAGGGGCTCGAAATCGTCGAGCGTGAGCGGCAATGGCCGGCACGTTCGGCCAAGCTGATGCTGCGCACGGCGCTGATGGCGCTCGCACGCCATTATGCGCCGCCACGGGCGGCCCCAAGGAGGAACCATGCCTGGGGCGCTGAGGGCTACCGGCCGGACGCGGCCGACTGGTAGGTCAGGCGATCAGCTGGCGGGCGGCCTCGTCCTTGATGCGCTTGATCATCGAACGCAGGCCGTTGGCGCGCTGCGCCGTCAGGTATTCGATCAGCCCCATGCGGCCGAACAGGTCGATGGCATCGGTCTTGACGATATCGGAGGCATGCTGCCCGGAAAAGATCGACAGCACGATGGCGACAAGACCACGCACGATATGCGCATCCGATTCGCCCTCGAAGGTCAGGATCGGGTCGCTTGCCGCTGGGCTGGCGTGGGTGACCAGCCAGACCTGGCTGGCGCAGCCCTGCACCTTGTTGTCGGATGTGCGCTTCTCGTCCGGCATCTCCGGCAGCTTGCGGCCGAGTTCGATGACATAGCTCATCCGGTCCTGCCAATCGTCGAGATAGGCGCAATTGTCGATGATCTCGGCAAGCGGGGTGATCGGCGATGTGTTTGTCTGGTCCATGCCGTTGATATAGGCGCGATGCTCGAAAGTGTGAAGCGGATTTCGATCAGTCCGTGGGGGTGCACAACGTGATTTCACGATACGGGATGCCGCTCGAAAATACGCTGTTGTCGCAATCGCGCCAATCTGCAATTCTGACGGGAAGATGTATCGATAGCCTGCCAACTGGCGGCTGGCCGTCAACCGCGTCTCGTCCGGTTCTGCTTTCGGGAACACACATGAGAACATCACCGCAACGGCAATGGGCGATCGATATTCTGGAGGCTGCGCCTTCCATCATTTTCCTGGCACTCTGGCGCGCCGGCCTCGACATGCAGTTGGCCCGCTGGACCGGCGCGGCGTTGGCCGCCATCCAGCTTATCGGTTTTTACCGTTTCCGCATTCCCGGCAACCCGCTCATGCTGGGAATAAATGTTCACCTGCTGATCATCACCCCTTTGATCATGGCATCCCTCGCCATCGGCGCGCGTGAATTCAGCGATGCGCTGGTTGTCCATTCCTATCGCTGCGTGCTGGTTACCGTGTTTGTGGTGGGATGCGCTTTGACGCTTTCCTCCCGTCGAGGCTTCATCGGTGTCGATGGCCTTTCCAAAGCGGACCGCTGGAGAAAATCGGCTATATTGTTGGTAGCGTCGGCAGTCGCGGTTCCGTGGGCCTTGTTCAACACAGGTTCTGCGCCTTTCGCCGTGGCGTTGCCGATGATCGGGTTATTCGCCTTGAGGCGTTTTCTGATTGCCCGCACGCTCGACAACAGCACCCGGTTAAGCGTCATTGTTGCGGTTGGTGGCGGATCTTCATTTCTTACCGGAACGGAAAAGGTCGAGAGGATCTAGCAGGCTGCTGATAAAGTCATTCTCCTGGCATTTGGTAGATCATTTTGGAAATTATGCGATTGCCAAATCCTCCGACATTCCTGTGCTCGTCACAGGAATCCAGTCAGCTCAAGTCCTTGAGCTGAAAGAGTCTTTTGACCCGACAAACGTCGGGTCCCTGGATCCCCGCCACAAGGGCGAGGATGACGGAGAGTGGGGTGCCGCTCTCGTCAAATCATCATCTTCAGGGTTTTTCGGCAGCCTGCTGGATCCACATCACGTCGAAAGCAGCAAGCCGGCAAGCGTTAGCGAACAACCGATGCGTTCGGCTCGATGCGCTTTTCCGGCACGGGGATCCGGTTGAAGATGGGTTCGGGCTGTGCGGCGGCCTGCTCGGCGGTGGCGACATCGGCGGTGACATCGACGGCAGGCTGCGGGGCGGCAGCGACCGTTCCGGTCGTCACGGCGTCGCTTGGTTCGGCAAATTGCTGGTCGAGAAACTGATAGGCGATCTTGGCGCCTTCACGGGCCCGGTGGCCGAGCGCCACGAATGTTTCGGTGCCCTTGACGCACACATCCGGTTTTTCGACGCAGATGGCGCTGATATAGCCGAAGGCTTCGGTTGCGGCCGAGACCGTATCGCCGACATCGACCTTCGGGCCGCGCTCCAGCGTCGAGGTGCTGGCCGGATCGAGAAACGGCAGCAGCACCAGCACCAGCGAAAACCAGAATGTTCCTTTGATCAGAAACCACATTGTCTTGCCCATCCTTTGGTAAGGCACTCAAACCTGCGTCCGGTCTCTGCCGGATTCGCTCCCTTGGCGCCTTGTCATCACACCTTAGGCCGGGATTCGGAACATGCCTTTGCCAAAACCGGTGGCATTTGCACTGTCTTTTCATAAAATTGGAATTATCGGCTTTTGAATGGCATTTGCATCGCATTTTAACGGTTGCCATTAAGGTTCAAGGCAGGGCGGAACCGGGCAGGGCAGCAAACGCGGGATTTATGCTTGGGTGGACTTGCCACAGAGGTTAATGCGAGGCCGAAAACCACCTGAAATCCAGCGCTTACACCCCATTAACCACAAAAGACAAAGCCCCGGCGATTTGTCCCGGAATGGGACTTTGAGGGCCTTTCGCGGGATTTGTGGCAATTTCATTTATCCTTTCATTAAGCCGCCAGTGCGAAATTCGGATGTGCAAAGCGATTGTTCAAAAAGCCCGTTTCCGGTCATGTATGAATACTTGCTTATAAAAGGACGGAGCCATGACGGGGTCCGGAAAAGAACGAGCGTACAGGGTTAGACGTTGAGAGTATTGCGTAACATTGCTGGCAGGATGGCGTCTCGCATCGACGACGCCGCACGCCTTTGGCTGCCCCGCCAGCTGGCGGGNNGGGAGAGCCGGAGGCAAGCCGCGAGTTCGCCGTCGTCCGGGCGGTCGCCGCCACTGCTCTCGTTGCCTTCCCGACCGTTCCTCTCGCCCTGTCCGTCGCCTTGCCGGTTTCGCTGGCCCTGCCGGTGGGTGCTGCCCTGGTCGGGGCTTGCGCCCTGATCGCTGCCGTCGGCGGTATTGCCTATCAGCGCAATCGCAGAGCTGCGCATGCCATCGGCGAAATCCGGGAGATCCCCATCGACACTGGCGCCCGCCACTACGATTGTTTTGCCGGTCTGGTGACGATCCACGATATCCGCGGCTCGGTCACATCCGTTCATGGCCGCGATGCCGAAACCTATCTCGCCTGGATGCGCAATCCCGGCGGCCGCGGGTTCATCGAACAGATCCATGTTTCCGACCGCATCCTTTTCCTGCAGGCCATCGATACTTTGCGCCAGGGCAACCGCCAGGCGACCATCGACATCCGGCTGGAACACCCCAACGTCTTTGCCGGCGGCGAGCAGTTCGTCCATATGCGCTGCGAAATGACGGCGCTGGGCGAGGCGGAAGGCGAGTTCTCCATCCTCGTCCAGTCGCGCGACGTGTCCGAAGAGGCGCGGCTGCGCGCCGAGGCGATCTACAAGACCGGGCTTGCCGAGACGGCCAATGATGCCAAGACCCGGTTCCTGGCTGCCGTCAGCCATGAGCTGCGCACGCCGCTCAATGCCATTCTCGGTTTTTCCGACATCCTGTCCGGCGAATATTTCGGCAAGCTCGAAAACGACCGGCAGCGCGAATATGTCTCGCTGATCAACCAGTCGGGCCACCACCTTCTGTCGGTCGTCAATACCATGCTCGACATGAGCAAGATCGAAGCCGGCCGCTACGAGCTGATCCCCGAACCCTTCCGGGTCGCCGACGTCGTCAATGCCTGCGAAGCGATGCTGAGCCTGCAGGCGCGCGAAAAGGGCGTGCAGCTGACAAGCCGGATCATGCGCAACGTCGGCGAGGTCAATGCCGATCAGCGTGCCATCCAGCAGATCCTCATCAACCTGGTCGGCAATGCCATCAAGTTCACCGATCGCGGCGGTCTGGTCACCATCGACGCCGAAGTCGCCGGCAGCAATCTCAACCTGATCGTCAGCGATACGGGAATCGGTATTGCCGAGAACAAGCTGTCGACGCTCGGCCAGCCATTCGTGCAGATCCAGAACGACTATACCCGCAAATACGAGGGCACAGGCCTTGGCCTGTCGCTAGTCAAGGGTCTGGTGGCGCTGCATGGCGGGCAGTTCGATATCCGCAGCCGTCCGGGCGAAGGCACGGTGATCACCGTGACGATCGCGCTCGACGGCTCCGGCATTGTCGGCATCGACGAGCAGGAAGCTGTGGAACAGACAATGGTGGAGTTTCCGCCGCGCCTGAAGGAGCGTACGCGGGTCAAGACGAACGGTAAGGCCCATCCGGACATGAGCCGGAAGGATGCCGATGGAATGAACGGGGGTGCTGGTCATGACGGCTCGCAAGCGAAAACAGCCTGAGAAGAAGAAGAAGGCGCAGCGCGGCCCCGGTCTTGTGACCGTCGGCCTGGCGTTGCGCGGACTGACCTTCGCCGGCCGCCTGGCGTCGCGCAATCCGCGCGTCTTCGGCGGCTCGCTGGCGTTCGCCATTACCTTCAGCTTCGTTGCCGCCAATGCCATGTGGTATCAGCCGGGCGCCCATCCATCGCCGTTCCTGCGCACGCGCCTGCCGTTCGTCGATCCGCAAACCGCCAAGGCCGCTGCCGAGGACGACAGCCTTGCACCGCGCAAGGTGACGACCTTCGTCATTCAGCGCGAGGAAGAACAGCAGCAGACCGCCAGCATCCAACAGCCGAAACCACAGCCGGAGACGGATGCGGACACCGTTTCGCAGATCATCCAGTCGGCGCCCGCAGCACCGCTTGCGGCCGACACGGCACTGGTCGCCGGTATCCAGAAGGAACTGGCGCGCCGCGGCTTCTACGACGGTCCAACCGATGGCAAGACCGGCCCGAAAACATCGGCGGCGATCCTGCGTTTTGAAAAACAGGCGGGCCGCGCGGAAACGGGATCCGCCAGCGATACGCTTCTGGAGGCCTTGCAGGCCACAGGCAGCACACAGCCGGCAAAAGCCAAGGCGCTTGCTTCGGCAAAACCGGCGCAGCGTCCCTATGAGAACGTCAAGGGCGGCAAGGGCGAGCTTGATCCGGTGGCTGCGGCGATCCGCAATGCCGAGATCGATCCGCAATATATCCCCAAGGCCGATATTCCTGCTTCCAGCGAACTGGTGATGAACATCCAGAAGGGCCTGAGCAATCTGGCCTATACCGATGTCTCGGTCGATGGTGTTGCGGGCGAGCAGACGCGCTCGGCCATCCGCCATTTCGAAAAGCACTACCGCCTGCCCGAAACCGGCCAGCCGAGCGACAAGGTGCTGAAGAAAATGAAGGAAATCGGCGCTCTCTGAGTTTCCCGCGCCCGTTGCAATGCTCCAGAATTCCCGTTTTCGCTTCGTTAACCCTGTTCGCATAGGTTGTATCGGGGTTGAGGAGAATCGGGATGGTGACGACGGCTTTGCGCATGCCTGTGCCCGGAATGGAGCCGGGTGAGGACGACAGCGATAAGGGCTCAGGGAGCCTCCGGCGCGTGATTGCCGATCTGGCGCGAGAAGCTGCCGGTCTCGGCATCGACCTTGTCGATATAGCCGGAGCCATCCAGGATGCTGCGGCGCTGTCTGCCCGTCATGTCGATATCTTTTCCAGCGTCACCGCAACTGCCCGCTCGATTGCCACTGCCAATGGCGAGGTCGCCCGCTCGCTGCGCGAAACCGATGCGTCCGCCACCAGCGCCCGCACGGTGCTGGGCGAGCAGGGGACGCGGCTGCAGGGCTCGCTGCTCGAAATCGACCACATGGTTGCGACGACACGCGAAATCGGCACGGAAATTTCGTCCTTCTCCGGCGCATTGTCGGAGGTCGACCGGTTTGCCGGCGAGATCGGTACCATCGCCCGCCAGACCAACCTCCTGGCGCTGAACGCCGCGATCGAGGCAGCGCGGGCAGGCGATGCCGGCAGAGGCTTTGCCGTGGTCGCGTCCGAGGTGCGCGCGCTGGCGCTGCAGACATCGCAAACCACCGCCTCGATCCAGAAGACGCTGGGTGAATTGCGCAGCCGCATCGTGCGGTTGACGTCTGCGGGCGAGCAGGCCTCGGCATCCGCGAAAGGCGTCAAGGAAAAAGCCGGCGAGATCCAGGGCTCCTTTGCCAGCCTGGAACAGGTGATGTCGGCAATCCTCGACAGCGCCTCGTCTGTCACCGGAACCACCGATGCGGTTGACCGGCAATATGCGGCCTTTGCCGAGCAACTGACCGGTATCGCCGCCGAGATCCATACATCGAGCGGCGCGCTGCAGACGGCGTCCGCCCGCGTCGATGCCGTCGTCGCAGTTTCCGAAAAGATCATCCAGGTGACCGCGAGCGCCGGGCTCGAAACGCCCGACAGCCCCTATATCCGCACCGCCAGCGCAGTCGCCGCGACGATTTCCGGGGTCTTCGAGCGCCATGTCGCGTCCGGTACGATCAGTATGGATGCGCTGTTTGACCGGCAGTACCGGCAGATCGTGGGCAGCAGTCCCGTGCAGATGACCACCCGCTTCACCGAGTTTACCGACCGTGTTCTGCCGGCCATTCTCGAGCCGGTCGCCATGTCCGACGCGCGTATCGCCTTCTGTGCGCCGATCGACGAGAACGGTTATCTGCCGACCCACAATCGCCAGTTTTCCCATCCGCAACGGCCCGGCGACACCGACTGGAATACCGCCAATTGCCGCAACCGCCGCATGTTCAACGATCGCGTCGGCCTTGCAGCAGGCCGCAGCACCCAGCCTTTCCTGGTGCAGACCTACCGGCGTGACATGGGGGCCGGGAATTTCGTGCTGATGAAGGATATCTCTGCCCCGATCTTCGTCAATGGCCGGCACTGGGGCGGGTTGCGGCTGGCGATCCGGG
>UCKS01000007.1:0-1102 GCA_900473045.1 Hyphomicrobiales bacterium | reverse complement strand
GCCCTATGAGTGGAAGAGAGAGTGGGTGGAGAAGGGGATATTTGCACCCCCGCCCCCACCGGTGTATCAGCCATCCATGCGCCTGAAATCCGAAATCTTCGTGTCTGCCCTTGTCCGCCGGGTCTTTGGCCTTGGCGCCTATGCGGCCGTGCTGCGCAAGGGCGCAGGCGAGGCGGGGGCGATCTTCATCCGGCAGCGGTCACGTCAGGGCACCGAAACGCTCTATGCACCGGCACCGCAGAGTTTCTTCGATGACCCGGCTCCCGGCCGCCTGTTCGAAATACGGCTGGACGCGGCCGAAGCCGATGCGGTCGATCAGGCGATCGCCCGGGAAATCCGGTTCGATCCGGATTGCTGGGTGGTGGAGATCGAAGTGGATGCGCGCGGCGACCTGTTCGACGTCGTGACCGAAAAACTCACTTGAACCAGTGAAAACTCAGCGGCCGCGGCCGAAGGTCCGTTTCTGCTGGATATCGGCGGCGACACGGGCCGTATCCTGACGCGCTGCCGTCTGGCGTGGATCGTTGCCACGATCCGGCGACAGATAGGCCTGATATTCGGACGGGCCGACGGTATCCTTCTGGTCCGACTGCAGCCAGGCCTGAACGCGGACGCGGCAGGCTTCTGCGGTCAACGAGGCGAGAAGTGCCTCGCCGCGCGTGCCGCCGCCGAGCCGCTCGTTGAGGTCGGGATAAAATGCGCAAAGCACGAAAAGACTGTCATCGGCGTGCATGTCCAGCGCCGTCAACGTGGTGGCGAGCTGTTGCCCGGATATATCGAGCAGGATGCGCTCGCCGAGTTCGCCCGATGAGGACAGCGCATCCGACAGGCTGGCGGCGAAAAGGTTTGCCTCGCCGGAGCGGGCGAAGCGAACGAGCAGGGCCTCGTGCAGCGGGTCCAGTGGCGCGATGGCCGGTAGCGTGGGTGCGGTCTTCTGGGGCGCGCGGGCCAGCGATTTCAGATCGCCGCGCAGTTTTTCCTCGCGCAGCAGTTTTGCCGTGGTCATGTCCTGTGCCTTCGCCTCCGGCTGGCGCTGCGGCGCCTCGTCAGCGGCCCGCGCTGCAGGGGAGGCTGGCAAGGCCGGAGCAGGCGTCATTGCCGG
>UCKS01000008.1 GCA_900473045.1 Hyphomicrobiales bacterium | reverse complement strand
CCACAAGGGGGAGGGAAAGTCGCTACCGCTTCTGCCCAACACTTCGGCCAACGCCGTCCGGCTTGGCCAATCCTGCATGCGCCTGCGCAATCGCCTTCACCCGGTCGAGTACCGAAGCCGGCGCCGGCACGGACTTGCTCTGCTTGGAGGAGACATGCAGCATCATCTGTTCGGCTGTCGCCACCGCCTTGTTGGTGGCGGCATTGTAGATGGTCGAGAAAATGTGCAGGCGCTTCTCGTCATAGGAGAGGATCTGGCAGGTCGAGTAGAGCGCGTCGCCGAGCTTGGCTTCGCCGAGATTGCGGATGTGCGTTTCGACCGTGTAGTAGCTGTGACCGTTCTTGACGTAATCGAGATCGACACCGATCAGGCGCAGGATGCCATCGGACGTGTCGCCGAACACTTGCAGGTAGCGGTGCTCGGTCATGTGGCCGTTGTAATCGACCCAGGCGGCATTGACCTTGGTATCGAGGATGTGGATCGGCTTGGACTCGCCAAGATCGGTCTGCGGCTTTTCGGCGTTGGCCCAGAGGCTGTCCTCGAAATCGGCGAGCAGTTTGCCGGCACCCCAGCCCTTGCCGCCATCGCCGCTTTTCAGCGCATGCATGATGCCAACGAGATTTTCATCGCGGATGCGCTCGAGATCGCGGATGCCGCGTGCGCCGGATTGCGCATCCGACTGGCCGGCGATCTTGTCGACGAGTTCATCATCGAGATCGACGACATCCATCAGCTTGGTCCAGGGCCAGGACAGGCAGGGGCCGAATTGTGCGAGGAAGTGGCGCATGCCGGCTTCGCCACCGGCTATGCGATAGGTCTCGAACATGCCCATCTGCGCCCAGCGCATGCCGAACGAATAGCGGATGACGTCGTCGAGCGTTTCGGTGTCGCAGATATCGTCCTTGATCAGCCACAGACCTTCGCGCCAGACTGCTTCGAGAAGGCGGTCGCCGACGAAGGCCTCGATCTCCTTGTTGATGATGACGCCCTTCATGCCGATCGGCGCAAGCTTGGCTTTCGCATCCTGCAACGTCGCCTTGCTGGTCTTTTCGCCACCGACCAGTTCGGCGAGCGGCAGCAGGTAAACCGGATTATAGGGATGGGCGACGAACATGCGCTCGGGATGCTTCATGTCGCGCTGCAGCTCCGTCGGCATGATGCCCGACGTGGACGAGCCGATCAGCGCTGTCGCCGAGGCGGCGGCATCGATCTGGGTGATGACGTTGCGCTTCAGATCGACCCGCTCGGGGACGCTTTCCTGAATCCAGTCAGCGCCTTGCACCGCTTCCTCAACGCTCTTGACGAAGGTCAGTTTTCCCTTCGGAGGCAGCGGCGCCATGGTCAGCATTGCATAGGCGCGCTCGGCATTGGCAAGCACCTCGCCGACGATGCGTTCGGCTTCCGGATGCGGATCGAACATGTTGACGTCGATGCCGGCAAGGATAAAGCGCGCCGCCCAGGCCCCGCCGATAACGCCGCCGCCGATGCAGGCCGCCTTGGTGATTTTGGTCATTGGTGTTCTACCCTCTTTAAGAAATTCGGTCTGTCATTGGGCGGTGCGCGTGATACCCCTCACCAAGTTCATCCAGCCGATCGGCTGCGCCTTTCGGGGATGAACTGTCCCCTCCCGCAAGGGGAGAGGAAACGTGCCGCAAGCTCCTGGTCCGCCGTAAAGCAAGGCGTTGCTGCGGTTCCTACCTCTCCCCTTGCGGGAGAGGATTAGCAAGCCCGTACGAAGCGAAGCTGAGTGCCCGGGCGCGCTTGGTGAGGGGTGAAACCGCCCCAAAACGCAATTCCTACCGCTTCGTCAGTTTCAGCTTCTCGCGCACTTCGGCCGGGCCGATGATCTTTGCGCCCATGCCTTCGATGACGCCAACGGCTTTTTCGACGAGCTGGGCGTTGGTGGCGAGCTGACCCTTGCCGATGTAGAGATTGTCTTCCAGGCCGACACGGACATTGCCGCCGGCGAGAACGGCTGCGGCGGGATAGGCGAGCGCATTGCGGCCGATCGAGAAGGCCGAGAAGGTCCAGCTCGCCGGCACGTTGTTAACCATCGCCATGAAGGTGTTGAGGTCATCGGGCGCCCCCCAGGGAATGCCCATGCAGAGCTGGATGAGGACCGGGTCCTCGATCAGGCCTTCCTCGACGAGCTGCTTGGCGAACCACAGATGGCCGGTATCGAAGGCTTCGATTTCCGGACGGACGCCGAGGTCGGTCATCATCTTGGCCATGGCGCGCAGCATCGACGGTGTGTTGGTCATGACGTAATCGCCGAGCGAGAAATTCATCGTGCCGCAATCGAGCGTGCAGATTTCCGGCAGGCATTCGGCAACGTGGGACACGCGCTCGGTGGCGCCGGCCATGTCGGTGCCGTTGGGGTTGAGCGGCAGAGGGTTTTCGACATTGCCGAAAATCATGTCGCCGCCCATGCCGGCCGTCAGGTTGAGGACCACGTCGACATCGGCGGAGCGGATGAGGTCGGTGACTTCCTTGTAGAGGTCGTTGCGGCGGCTCGGTGCGCCGGTGTCGGGATCGCGCACGTGGCAGTGGACGATCGCGGCACCGGCCTTGGCGGCATCGATGGCTGAGGCTGCAATCTGTTTTGGCGATCTTGGCACATGCGGCGACTTGCCGGCGGTATCGCCGGATCCGGTGACGGCACAGGTGATGAAAACGTCGCGGTTCATGCTCAGTGGCATAAAAGCCTCCCCTTGTTCTTGTCGCCATTGAGCCAAGACTAACCGCTCTGCTTTCCTTTTGCGGATGTGTGTTATACATTTTCAGAAATCAAAGCCGGAGATGGACGAATGCTCGTTCCAAGGGACGGGACCCAGCATATCGATCTGCTGGTGTTGCCGGAGACCAATCTGATCCTCGTCGCATCGGTGATCGAACCGCTTCGCGCGGCAAACCGCATTGCCGGAAAAACGCTCTACGACTGGGCGATTTTCAGCCCGGACGGCCAGGCGATCGAAACCAAGAGCGGCATTCCGATCCCCGTTGCCGGGCCCTTCCGGCCGCAAAACGAGACGGCGCCGCTGTTCGTGCTGTCGAGCTACAATTGGCGGGCTTATGCAACCACCCAGCTGAAGATGCTCCTGTCTCGAACAGCCCGGCATCGCGAGGTCGTGGCCGGGATCGAGGCGGGCTCCTGGTTTCTGGCTGAGACCAGCCTGCTCGACAATTTCTCGGCCACCAACCATTGGGAGGATTTTGAGGATTTCACTGCGGCCTATCCGCAGATCACCATGGTGCGCGAGCGTTTCGTTATCGACGGCAAGCGGATCACCACCGGCGGGTCGTTGCCGACGCTCGACCTGATGCTGGAACTGATCCGCCGTCAGCACAGCTATTCGCTGGCGCTCGAAGTCTCCCGCCTGTTCATCTACGAGCAGGAGCGCACGCGCGGCGATCTCTTGCAGATGCCTGCCATCGGCAATATGCGCATCCTCGACGCCCGCGTGGGGGCGGCGGTCAAGTTGATGGAGGAGACCGTCGACGCGCCCTTGACGCTCAACCGTCTTGCGCGCAGGGCGGGGGTCAGCGCCCGCCATCTGCAGGATCTGTTTCAGGAGACGATGGGTGTGGCGCCGCATGCCCATTACCTAGCGCTCAGGCTGAATGCTGCGCGGCGCAACGTGATCGAGACCCGGGCCGATTTTGCCGATATCGCCGCCGCCACCGGGTTCAATTCGTCCTCGGCCTTTTCGCGCAGTTATCGCGCCCACTACCGCGAAAGCCCCAGCGAGACGCGAAAGCGCATCAAGCTCACGAGTTGATTCAAGGCGTTCATGTATCGATTCAACGGTTGACGGATTCGTCAGCCCGATCAGTTGCTTGGCGTCTGACGTGGAGGAAATGATTCAATCGCGGGCAACTGCAATATCGTATGTCCGCTCTGCCTGCATCATGCCCAGCATGGCTTCCGCCACCTGCCGGGAGAGCGCGTTTTTCTGCCAGGCCAGCGACAGGCTCTGCATATAGCCGGGACCAAGCCTGCGCATCGCGGGGGGATGTCGCACGCGGGCGGCTGAGCTTTCCGGCAGTACGGAGAGATAGCCGTGGTCCATCACTAGGTTGAGGATGACGGGGATCGAATCGACCTCGGTCAATGTCAGCCTGTTGCGCTCCTGTTCGGTGAGCGTCGCCTCGATGAAATGCGCCGCCTGCTGGCGCAGCCCGCTCTTGAGGCTGGGTACGGCGATGGGATTGGATTGCAGCAGTCCGCCGATATCGTCACCGTGTCTGGCAAACAGCGATGGATGACCGGCCAGCGCCAGCGGCGTGCGCGAGATCAGCCTGCCTTCGAACTCGGCCGGGAAGGTTTCAAGATCAAGCAGCACCACGTCGAAGTGGCGGTTCTTCAGCCCGGCGATCAGTTCGTCGGCGGTGGTGCTGGAGACGAACAGCGGCTGGCGCGGGCGGGCGCGATGCCACTTGGCCGTCAACGCCGCCAGCATTCGGGCGATCTCGCTTTCAGGCCCCAGCGGCATGACCGAGCCGAACCGCCAGGTTGCCGCTGCCCGGCGGAACCGGTCGCCGGACGCGCGCGACAACCTGCGCCAGATCTCCAGCAGATTTTCGATGATCGGGATCGCCGCCAGCCCTTCGGCCGTACAGGTGATGCCGGATGGCGAACGGGAGAGCAGCGTGTAGCCGAGATCCCGTTCCAGGTCGTTCATCTGCCGCGTCAATTGCGGCTGGCCGGTTGCCGATGCCTTCGCCGCGCCGCGAATACTGCCGCTGCGGGCGACCGTGACGAAGCGCTCCAGCGCGGTGAGGCTGATCGAGGGTATTGGTTGGACGTATATCGAACCAGGAATGTCAGCGTTGGCGACGGTCTCTCCCTTCTCCCCCACGGGGAGAATTGCCGAACTAATGCGAGGCGATGAGGGGCGCGTTTCCGCGATTTCGGAACTGGTCGTCCCCCTCATCCGGCCCTTTGGGCCACCTTCTCCCCGCTGGGGAGAAGCGGGAGCCGGTTGAAAAATCCGGGGCGATTGCTGAGGTGCAGGCCGTAACAGCGATTGGATCGCCTCGTTTGCGGCCGCAAGGTCCACCATCCGGCTCTGGGCTTCCAGCGTCGGCACAAGATTGCCGCGCTCGCGCCGGACAAGCGGCACGGCGATGGCGGCTTCGAAGCGTTTCAGCGCCGCGCTGACGCTTGCAGGCGGTCTGCCGCTTGCGTTCGCCGCCCGGCGGATGCCGCGCTCTTCCAGGATCGCGTGAACAAGGGCAAGGGTGGCGATGTCCATCGGCGGTTTGGTCCTCAGAAGTGAAAAGAGAGAACGGTCTCCGTCTGTACCGTTATCGACATCTCATGTTTCATTTTTGGGATATAACACAAACATGGGTATTGGGCATAGCATGGCGCCAACAAGGTGAGTCAAAGCATGCATGCATCGATGAAAACCATCGTCCTCAACGGTAACCCGCTGGACTTCTCCGCACTGGAGAAAATCGGCTCCGGCCTGTTCGTGCCTGTCATTGCCGACCAGTCGTTCGAACGGGTCGAGGCCGCACACAAAGTGATCGCCGACCGTATCGCCATGGGCCTGCCGGTCTATGGTGCCAATACCGGTGTCGGCTCGATGAAGGACCGGCTGTGGACGGTCGATGATCTCTCGGAATTCAACACGGCGCTGGTCAAGGCTCATCATTTCGGCACTGGCCCGCTGTTTTCAAAAACCATCGTGCGCAAGGCCATTGCCATCCGCATCAATACGGCGCTGGGCGGCCATACCGGCTGCAGCGTCGATCTCGTCAAGGCGTTCCTTGCTCTTTTGCAGCGCGGCGTCGTTCCCGCCGTCCATCGCCATGGCTCGATCGGTTGCGCCGATATCGGCCTGATGGGTCAGGTCGCCTCGGTACTGACCGGAACTGGCCAGGCCTTCTTCCAGGGTGAGCAGATCGAGGCCGGTGAAGCGCTGCATCGCGCCGGGCTCGAGCCTTTCGTCATGCAGCCGCGCGATGCGCTGGCGGCCCTTAGCGTCAACGCCACAGCCTTCGCCGCCGCTGCCGACGTCCTGCGCGAAGCCGCTTCGGCCGTGCGTGTGCTGATGACCACTGGGCTGATGTCGTCGCTGGCGCTCGGTGCTTCTGCCGATCCGTGGCGGGTGGCGGCAACGCTGGGAACGCGCGGTGAAGCGTTGGTCGGCTCGTGGCTCTATGGCCAGTCCGATTGCGTCGACTGGCCGCTGCCAACTGCCATCCATGATCCCTTAAGCCTGCGCATGACCGCGCAGGTTTTTGGCGCCGCCGTTGATACGCTGCTGGTTGCCGCCGAACGGCTGGTCGATGCGACCTATCTGTCGGATGACAATCCGGTGGTGTTGGGCGGACAGGTCCATGCCTCCGGCGCCTCGCTTCCCTTGACAACGACGCTTTATATCGAGACGGCGCAGATTGCCTTTTCGCATGTGGCACGCAACGTGCTGAACCGCTGCATTCTTCTCTCCAATGGCGTTCGGCGAAACCTGCCGATCAACCTGGTCGCGCCGGGCGAAATCGCCAGCGGCCTTGGCCCGGTGATGAAGCTGGTGGTAGAACTTTATATGCGCGTCCAGTCGCTGGCGGTCCCCTTGTCGGCACAGTCGATCGTCGTTGCCGGCGGGCTGGAAGAGGAGGCAACCTTCCTGCCGCTGATCGTCGAGCGCATGGAAACGCAGGTGCGCGATCTCCGGCAGATGGCGGCGATCGAGGCGATGCTGTCGGCCCAGGCCGTCGATCTCCTGGGCGATACGCCGCGGGGTGTCACCCAGATCGCCTATGAGAGGGTGCGGGCCGTCAGCCCGACCTATCTCAAGGACCGGCCGCTCTCCAAGGAGATCGATGTTCTGCACCGTGATTTTGCCTGCGGCCGCCTGCTTGAGGCGATTGTCGCGGCAGCGCCGATGCCGGAATTCGACGATTTCTTCGCGCTCGGACAGTAAGGGAGACAAGGGATGGCTGACTTCGATCTGGTTCTGAAAGGCACCGTGGTTCTTGCCGATCGCATCGTCGAAGGCGGATTTGTCGCCGTGCGCGATGGCAAGGTCGCTCTTGTCGGGCAAGGGGCCATGCCGGCAGCGCGTGAACGCGATGATCTCGGCAATGCGCTGATCCTGCCCGGCGCCATCGATGCGCAGGTGCATTCGCTCTCGCAGAAGGACCAGGAGGATTTCATCTGGTCGACGCGTTCGGCGGCAGCTGGCGGCGTCACCACCATTGTCGACATGCCCTATGATGAAGGCGATCTGGTCTGCTCGGCCGATGCCGTCCGGCGCAAGATCGATCATGCCGGAAAACAGGCGCGCGTCGATTTCGCGCTCTACGGCACGATCGATCCGGACGAAGGCCCGGCGCGGATCGGCGAGATGGTCGAGGCCGGCGTTGCCGCCTTCAAGTTTTCCACATTCGGAACGGATCCGAAACGGTTTCCGCGCATTCCAGCCCGATTGCTGCAGGATTGTTTCGCGGCGATTGCGCCAACGGGTCTGACGGCTGGTGTTCATAACGAGGATGACGAGGCGGTGCGGGCCGCGATCGACAAGGTCAAGGCGGCCGGCATTACCGATTACCGTGCCCACGGCCTGTCGCGTCCGCCGCTGACGGAACTGCTCGCCACCAACCAGATCTATGAGACGGGGGCTGCGACCGGCTGCCCGGCCCATGTCGTGCATTGCTCGGTCGGGCGCGGCTACGATATCGCCAGCGCCTACCGTGCCCAGGGTTTCCGCGCCACCATCGAATGCTGCATCCACTACCTTGTCCTCGACGAAGAAAACGACGTGAAGCGGCTGGGCGGCAAGGCCAAGATCAATCCGCCGATCCGGCCGCGCGCCGAGGTCGAAAAGCTCTGGCGCCATGTGGCCGACGGCAAGGTGACGATGGTTTCGACCGATCACGTCAGCTGGTCGGAAAACCGCAAGACCAATCCGGATATGCTCGCCAACGCGTCCGGCGTTCCGGGGCTGGAAGTGATGATCCCGCTGTTCGTCAAGGGCCTGCTCGAGCGCGGCATTCCGTTGACGCGGGCCGCCGAACTGATGTCGCTCAATCCCGCCCGCCATTTCCGGCTGGATCATCAGAAGGGTGCGCTCGAGGTGGGCAAGGATGCTGATATCGTCCTGCTGACGCCGGACGGCTATACCTACGATGCGGCTGAAAGCGGAAACAATGTCGTCGGTTGGTCGCCCTATAATGGCATTCGTCTGCCTTGGCGGGTAGCGGCGACCTATAACCGGGGCGTACGGGTTTTCGACGGCAAGTCGGTGCTGGCAACGCCGGGCACTGGTCTGTTCATCCGGCCGCTCGCCAGCCTGCAGCTGCGCGAGGCGGTCTGATGGCTGCAGTCCAAACCAATCTTCCGGTCAATGCCGGCCGTATCGCCAATCTCATCAAGAGCCTCGCCCGCATCACCGAGCCGGACAAGCCCTATACGCGCCGGGCGTTTACACCGATGTTTCTCGAAGGCCGGGCTTTTCTCGAACAGCGCTTCAAGGCGGCCGGGCTGGAAACGCGGATCGATGCTTCTGGAAACCTGATCGGCCGCCGCAAGGGGCGCAAGTCGGCGCTCGGGACGATCATGCTCGGTTCACATTCCGATACGGTGCCCGAAGGGGGCCGTTTTGACGGCATTGCCGGTGTTGCCGCAGCCCTTGAAGTCGCGCAGGCTCTTGGTGATGCCGGTATCCGGCTCGATCACGATCTGGAGATTGTCGATTTCCTCGCCGAGGAAGTGTCGGTCTTCGGCGTCTCCTGCATCGGCAGCCGTGGTCTGGCGGGACTGATCCCGGACGGCTGGCTGAGCCGGATGTATGGAGAACTCACTCTGCGGCAAGGCATGATCGATGTGGGCGGCGATCCGTCGCGGCTGGCGGGGCAGAAGCGGTCGGATATCAAGGCATTCCTGGAACTGCATATCGAACAGGGGCCGGTTCTGGAAGCCGAGCGCTGTGATATCGGCATCGTCACGGCAATCGCCGGTATTACCCGCATCGAAATCCTCTTCGACGGTCAGGCGGATCATGCCGGCACCACGCCGATGGGCCACAGGCGCGATGCGCTGGTGGCGGCCGCGCGCATGGTCGGCGAGGTCGAGCGGCTGGCCACGGAGTATGCCAAAGGCGAGGGGCATTTCACCGCGACCGTCGGCGAGTTCTCGATCGAGCCGAATGCCGCCAATGTCGTACCGTCACGCGCCCGTATCCTGATCGATGCGCGGGCGGAGCTACGGCCTGACATGGAGCGGTTCATTGCCGAGATCGATCAGGCTGCTGTCGACATCCAGCGCGAGACCGGCGTCTCGATCGCCTCGCCAAAGCTGATTTCCGACAATTTTCCAACGCCCGCCGATCCACTTGTCATGGCCAATCTCGAACAGGCCTGTGATCGTGTCGGCGCCCAGCGCCGTCGTATGGCGTCCGGAGCCGGGCACGACACGGCGTGGATGGCGCGAATTTCCAAATCGGCAATGATCTTCATCGCCTGCCGCGAGGGCCGGTCACATACGCCGGACGAATGGGCCGAAAATGACGATGTGGCGCTTGGCACGGCTGTCCTGTTCGAGGCCGTCCGCAAACTCGATACCGATTTACAGGGAGAGCAATGATGGGCCGGATACTCACGGAAAAGGACGTCGAAGCGGCCGTCAAGGGCGGCTCGGTCTATGCGGCCGGCGGTGGCGGCTGGGCTGATCATGGCCGGATGCTCGGCTATGCCGCCGTCTCGATCGGCAAGCCGGAACTGGTCTCCATCGACGAGCTATCTGATGACGACTGGGTGGCGACGGCGGCGGCCATTGGCGCGCCGGCCTCGACCACGCCTTGGGAAATGCGCGGTATCGATTACGTCAAGGCGGTCGAATTGCTGCAGGAGGCGCTGGGCGAAAAGGTTTCCGCGCTGATGGTCGGGCAAAACGGCAAGTCCTCGACGTTGAACGGCTGGCTGCCATCGGCCATCCTCGGCACCAAGGTTCTGGACGCCGTCGGCGATATGCGGGCGCATCCGACCGGTGACATGGGCTCGATCGGCATGGCGGGCTCGCCGGAACAGATGATCCAGACGGCCGTCGGCGGCAATCGCGACGAAAATCGCTATATCGAGCTGGTCGTGCGTGGCGCGACGGCAAAGGTCTCGCCGATCCTGCGCACCGCCTCCGACATGTCCGGCGGCTTCATCGCCTCGTGCCGCAATCCGCTGCGGGCATCCTATGTCCGCAGGAATGCGGCCCTTGGCGGCATTTCGCTGGCCTTGACTCTGGGTGAGGCAATCATCGCGGCGGAAGGCAGGGGTGGAAGCGCCATCATCGACACGATCGCGAAAACCACCAACGGCACGATCCTTGCGGAAGGCGTGATCACTGACAAGTCCGTCGTCTACACCAAGGAAGCCTTCGATATCGGTACGGTGACGCTCGGCAAGGGCGATGACTCAACGGTACTCCACGTCATGAACGAATACATGGCCGTCGAGAATGCCGGCGGCACGCGGCTGGCGACCTTCCCCGACGTCATCACCACGCTGTCGCCGGAGGGCGAGCCGTTGAGCGTTGGCCAGCTGCAGGCTGGCATGAGGATTTTCGTGCTGCATGTGCCCAAGACCGTCATTCCGCTCGCCTCCAGCGTGCTCGATCCGAGCGTCTATCCGCCGGTGGAAAAGGCGATGGGCATTGATATTGCGCGCTACGCCTTGTCCGGACAGTCATAGGGGGAATGTGCTGTGTCGCGCGATGCCGGTCTTGAGGAACTGATCAGGCAGGAGCTTGGCGAAAGACCGGGGCTTTCCGAGAAGCCGATGTTCGGCGGCCTTGCGTTCCTCCTCGACGGTCGTCTGCTGTGCGGCGCGCGCAACGACGGAATGCTGGTGCGCCTCGGCAAGGGCAATGATGGCTGGGCGCTGGCGATCGACGGCATCGAGCTGATGGTGATGGGCGACCGGCGGATGAATGGCTGGGTGCGTGCTGGCCCGGCTGCCTTCAGCGACGATGCACTGCGCAAGCGCCTGCTCGATGCGGCGTTCGCTCATGTTCTCTCGCTCCCGCCAAAGTGAAAGACAAATGGTGCTGTGCTTCCTCCTTGCGCGAACGCACCACGAGCGCGGCGTGCAAAAAGCAAGGATGCGATTGCAGATAGGAAAAAGGAAAGACCAAGATGCCGAAGGCCAATCCCCGTCACCCGAACTTTCCCATCCCCGGCGGCCCGGAACTGCGTGCCAAGGGCTGGCGGCAGGAGGCGTTGTTGCGGTTGCTGGAAAACGTACTCTCGGTCGGCGAGGATCCGGACAATCTGATCGTCTATGCGGCGCTCGGCAAGGCGGCGCGCAATTGGGCGTCCCATCGGGCAATCGTGAAAACCATGTTGGAAATGGACGAGGACCAGACACTGGTTATCCAGTCCGGCAAGCCGGTCGCGCTCCTGAAGACCCATGCCAAGGCGCCGCTGGTGATCATGGCCAATTGCAATATCGTCGGCCAATGGGCAAAGGCCGAGGTGTTCTATGAGCTGGAGAAACAGGGGCTGATCTGCTGGGGCGGGCTAACGGCCGGCGCCTGGCAATATATCGGCAGCCAGGGCGTCATCCAGGGCACCTATGAAATCTTCATGCGCATTGCCGAAAACCGCTATGGCGGCGATTTAGCCGGTCGCTTCATTCTGACCGCTGGCTTGGGCGGTATGGGCGGTGCGCAGCCGCTGGCGGGCCGGATGGCGGGAGCGGCGATCCTGTGCATCGATATCGACCCGGTGCGGGCGGAGAAGCGCAAGGCGATCGGCTATCTCGAACATGTGGCGCCGGATCTCGATACGGCGCTGGCAATGATCGATCTGGCCGTCAAGGAAAAGCGTGCCACCTCGATTGGCCTCGTCGGCAATGCGGCTGTCCTTTATCCGGAAATCGCCAAACGCGGCATCGTGCCGGATATCGTCACGGACCAGACCTCGGCACACGACCTCGTCTACGGCTACGTGCCGAAGGGCATGAGCATTGAGGAGGTCAAGCGGCTGCGCGTTGACGGGCAAGGGCAGCTGATGGCCGCCAGCCGCGCTTCGATCGTCGACCATGTCAAGGCCATGCTCGAATTCCAGGCCAAGGGTGCGGAGGTGTTCGACAACGGCAACCTGATCCGCACCCAGGCGCGGGAAGGTGGCGTCGCCAATGCCTTCGACATCCGCATCTTTACCGAGGCTTACCTCAGGCCGCTGTTTGCCCGCGCCATCGGGCCGTTCCGCTGGATGGCGCTGTCCGGTGAGGAGAGCGATATCGCCCGCATCGATGACCTCTTGCTGAAGATGTTCCCCGACAACAGGATCGTCACCAACTGGATCAAGCTGGCGCGTGAAAACGTGCCGTTCGAAGGCCTGCCCGCCCGCATTGCCTGGCTTGGCCATGGCGAGCGCACCGAGCTTGCGTTGGCCGTCAACGCGCTGGTCGCTTCCGGTGAGCTCAAGGGGCCGATCGCCTTCTCCCGCGATCATCTCGATGCCGGTGCCATGGCGCATCCGAACATCATGACCGAGCGGATGAAGGACGGTTCCGACGCCATTGCCGACTGGCCGCTGCTTGACGCCATGCTGCTCTGCTCGTCGATGGCCGATCTGGTCGTCGTCCATTCCGGCGGCGGCGGTTATGCCGGCTATATGACCAGCTGCGGCGTGACTGTTATCGCGGATGGAACGCAGGCAGGCGAAGAGCGGCTCAGCCATGCGCTGACCAATGACACGTCGCTCGGCGTTATCCGCTATGCAGATGCGGGATATGAGGAGTCGGTGGACGAGATTGAGAAGAAAGGGATTGGGTATATCCGTACCTGATCGCCTTGCCGGGGCCGGCAGGGTGTCCCGATTTATCGATGCGCGCAGGACAGAACCGGTGCGGCGTCCCTTCGGATGCCGCACCGGCTTGGTATCAGGCGTTGACGAGCGCCAGCTGCGCGCGTGCTGCCAAAATCTGCGCGCAGGCATTGGCGGCTTCGACGCCCTTGACGACAAAATGGTCGGTAAAGAAGCGGATATGCTGTTCGGATTCCTGGAAGTGATGCGGTGTCAGAACTGTCGACAGAACCGGCACACCGGTGTCGAGCTGAACGCGCATCATGCCGTCAAGCACGGTTGCGGCGACGAAATCGTGGCGGTAGATGCCACCATCGACGACGAAGGCGGAGCCGATGATCGCCGAGAATCGGCCGGTTCTGGCCAGCGTCTGGGCATGCAGCGGAATTTCAAGTGCGCCCGGCACGTCGAAGATTTCGACATCGGATGCTTTGCCGCCGAGATTCTGCCAGTGGGCGACGAAGGAATTGACGCATTGATCGACGATATCGGCGTGCCAGCGCGCGCGGATTATGGCGATTTTCTGGGTCGGATGGGAAGCGATTGTCATGTCAGTCTGGCCTTTCAAGGTTGCCATTTTTCAATGATCCCCTTGGGCGAACACGCAGGCGCGGAGACCCCTTTTTGACAAGGTGCCACTCTGTCTGCTTGCTCTCTTTCATCCGGACTCTAACCGTCGGCTCCGGAATTCAACCGGATCTGCTGACCTTCATATCTCTATGCAAACATAGGAACAGGAAGCGCTCGCGGGCTCCGGGAATTGCTTCCCGTTACCGCCGGTGGGGAGTTTCACCCCGCCCTGAGAACGTGCGAGGTCAACTATAAGGATTGGCTGGCGGGCGTCAAATGCGGCGAGCGACGCGTACAATGAAAAAGGCGACAGATTTTTCCTGAAAATCCGTCGCCTGAAACATATTTTTTCGGGTGTTGCGGCTATTCGCGGATGATCAGCAGGTCGCTTGCGGTAAAGCGCAATGTGGCGATCTCGCTCACAGCCGGGGGCATCAGGCCCGGCGCGTTGAACATGTCGAAGGAGATGACGGCGTCGCCGACCTTCATGCGGGTGCGGATGACCGAGCCGAGGAAGTTCGAGGACACGACTGCGCCGGTGAGCGCGGTGTCGCCCTTGGCGCCTTCGGCGATCGATCCTGCTTCCGGGCGCAGCGCCAGCGAAACCTTGTCGCCGGCCTTGGCAATCGAGCCGAGCGGCTCGCGCAGCGTGATCTCCTGGTCGCCGATGACGATCCGGTTCGTTGCTGGATCGACGACCTTGGCTTCGATCAGGTTGAGCGTTCCGACGAACGAGGCGACGAAACGGGTGGCCGGCTTGTTGTAGATGTCGAACGGCGTGCCGATCTGGTCGGCGCGTCCGCCGTTCATCACGACGATGCGGTCGGAGATCGACAGGGCTTCTTCCTGGTCATGGGTGACGAAAACCGTGGTGATGCCAAGCTGCTGCTGGATCATGCGAATTTCTTCGCGCAGCGATACGCGGATCTTGGCATCGAGCGCCGACAGCGGCTCGTCGAGCAACAGGACCTGCGGCTTGGGTGCCAGGGCGCGGGCAAGCGCCACGCGCTGCTGCTGGCCGCCGGACATCTGGTAGGGGTAGCGGTCTGCGAGATGGTCGAGATGGATCAGGCCCAGCATTTCCTTGACGCGGGCATCGACCGCCGATTTGTCCATGCCGGCGATTTTCAGGCCGAAGGCGACATTGTCGTGCACGGTCATGTTCGGAAACAGCGCATAGGCCTGGAACACCATGCCGATATTGCGCTGGTTCGGCTTCAGCTCATTCTGGTTGCGGCCGTTGATGATGACCGTTCCGGCCGTCGGCGTCTCGAAGCCGGCGATCATGCGCAGGATTGTCGTCTTGCCACAGCCTGACGGTCCGAGAAAGGAGACGAATTCTCCCTTTTCGATGGTCATGTCGAAATCCTTGACCACCTGTACGGGGCCAAAGCTCTTCTGAATACCGGCGAGTTCGAGAAAGGACATGGACGATCAATACCTTATGGCTTGGAAGGAGCCGATTTGCTGAAACGGGAAACGAGCTGCAGAAGAACCATGCACCCCCAGGTGATGGCAAACGCAATGACGGCGAGGGCCGGCGGCTCATAGGCGCGGTTGGCGCCGATCAGCTGCAGGTAGGGACCGAAGGCCGGGCGGTTGAGCAGCGACGGCATGGTGAACTCGCCGATGACGATGGCAAAGGTGATGAAGGCGCCGGACAGAACGCCGCTCATGACATTCGGAAAAATACATTTGAACATGATGGTCGGCCAGGAGGCGCCGAGGCTTTGGGCCGCTTCCGTCAAGGTGCCGACGTCGATGGTGCGCATGGCGGTATCGACCGAGCGGTACATGTAAGGCAGGGACAGCGTCATGAAGGAAAACATCAAAAGCGCATCGGTGCCGCGCGCCGAACCCGTGAACGGGATGTACGAGGAGGAATTGTAGATCCGCAGATAGCCGAAGACGATGACGATGGCGGGGATGACCAGCGGCATCAGCGTGATGAACTCGACCACCGGCCGCATCTGTGGCAAGCGCAGACGAACCCAGTAGGCGGTCGGCACGACCAGAAGCACACCGAAGATAATCGTGAGGATCGCCATCACGATCGAGTAGCTGAAGGATTCGCGGAACTGAACGTCGGAAAACACCGAGCGATAGGCATCGAAGGAATATTCGCCGCGGCGCATGCGCAGCGAGAATTCGAAGGTGGCGATCAGCGGCACGATGAAATAGGACGCCCCGAAGAAAATCGCGAGCCAGGCGCCGATTTTTTGTGTCTTCATTTCTGCCACCGTTCGGCGCGCATGCGCAGCCAGATGTAGATGAGGTTGGAAATGCCGGTAATGACGATCATGCCGAGCGCGAGGGCATAACCGAGATTGGGATTGTGCAGAACGTCACCGCGGATCTGGGCGTAGAGCTGGATCGGCACGATGTTGAACGTCGATCCGGTCAGCGAATACGCCGTCGCAATCGCGCCGAAAGCATTGGCGAACAGAAGCAGCGTCGTGCCAAGGATGCTCGGGAACAGGATCGGCATGGCGACCTTGGTCCAGTATTGCGTATTGGTCGCGCCAAGAATTTCGGCAGCTTCGCGCCATTCCTTCTTCAGGCCGTCAAGCGCCGGCGTGATGATCAGCACCATTAGCGGGATCTGGAAATACATGTAGGTCAGCGTCAGGCCGACGAAGCTCAACAGATTGAAGCCGGAGGCATAGAGATTGATGCCGAAACAGTCGCGCAGCAACATGGTGACGAGACCGGTGCGGCCCAACGTTGCCAGAAAGGCGAAGGCAAGCGGCACGCCGGCAAAATTGGATGCGACGCCGGAAAACGTCAGCAGTGACGAGCGGATCCAGGAGGGCAGGCCGCCGAGCACCACGGCCCAGGCGAGCCAGAAACCAATCAGCGCACCGCCGATCGAGGATGCCAGGCTGATCTTGATGGAGATCCAGTAGGACGCCAGAATCTTGTCGGTAAACAACCCGCCAATGTTCTCGAGAGTGAATTCGCCTGCCGGATTGAGGAAGGCGCCGGTGACGAGGTAGAGCGTCGGGGCAATCAGGAACATCACGGCAAACAACAGGAACGGCGTGATGCCGAGCCAGTCGATGGCCTTCTTCTTCAAATCAATGGCCCTGTTGGCGCTCATCGCGAAACCGTCTTGTGAAAATTGAAAAATAGCCTCCCCGCGCAGTCGCGGGAAGGCCTTGTTGCGACAGTCTTACTGTACGTTGGCGCCAACGACTGTATCCCAGCCCTTGGTGATGACTTCCTTGTAGGCTTCCTGCTGTTCGAGCGTCGGGAACACGGCCTTTTCATAGGCAGCGGCCGGCGGCAGCTTGTCGAGCAGTTCCTTCGGGATCTTGTTGTTCTTGGCAAGATCATTGAAGCGGATCGGATGGCAATAGCCCTTCAGCCAGCCGAGCTGACCTTCGTCGGAATACAGGTATTCCATCCACAGCTTTGCAGCGTTCGGATGTGGAGCGTAGGCCGAAATTGCCTGGACGTAGACGCCGGCAACGACACCCGAGGCCGGGATGACGACGTCGACCGGCGGGTTGCCGGCAAGCGTGTCGCGGTCGGACAGCGCATTGTAGTCCCACCGCAGGATGATCGGGGTCGTGCCCTGAGCGAGCGGAGCCGACTTGCCGATGACCGGAACGAAATTGCCCTTGGCATTCAGTTCCTTGAAGAAGGCAAGGCCTGCTTCGCCAGACTTGGCAACGTCACCGCTGGCACCCGAAAGGCCAGCTGCGAAAACGCCGGAGATTGCCTGGTTTGCCGTGCGCGGGTCGCCGGCGAGAGCCACCATGTTGGCGTATTCCGGCTTCAACAGGTCGGCCCAATCCTTCGGGCTTTCTTTGACGAGGTCCTTGTTCACTTCGAAGGCCATGACGCCGTAATAGTCGCCGTACCAGTAGCCTTCAGCGTCCTTGGCCGTGTCCGGGATCGAATCCCAGGTTGCAACCTTGTACGGCTGGATCAGGCCTTCGGCCTTGGCGGACGGGCCGAACGACAGGCCGACGTCGATCACGTCAGGAGCCTGGTCGCCCTTGTTGTTCTTGTTGGCCTTGATGGCTTCGATTTCGTCGCCCGAACCGGCGTCCGGGTTCAGTTCGTTGACGGTCAGGCCGTACTTGGCCTTGAAGCCTTCGATGACGCCGCCGTAGCCGCACCAGTCGTGGGGCAGGGCGATGGTCGTCAGGGTGCCTTCTGCCTTGGCAGCGGCGATCAGTTCGGCGCTTGGCTCGGCAGCGGCGATGGCAGTCGATGCCATGACCATTGCGGTCGAAAGCGAAAGCAGGCGGCGCATGTGTGAAATCACTGGTCTTCTCCTTGTGGTTATATCAGTCAACTTCGATGAAGCTGATACTGGGGTCCGATGAAGCTTATGTGACAGGTGTTGTCTCCTTTGCGACCAGACGTTCGCAGGCGGAACACCTTCATTTCATTTTCAAAATTTACTTCCGCCTGGATGCCGGCGTCACGTATTTGTCTTCGAATTGCAGATCACGGCATCCCCGCACCGGATGACCCGGCGTCGCGTCGGTCAGCACTTTCTCCTCCTAAAGCGGCTTTCGAAAAAGCCTCGTTGAATCGAACAGGCCTTCGAGCGTTTTCATGCGGTCATGCGTCTCGTCCCAGATGGAGCTCTGCACGGCCTCGATCAGCGCTTCGACGGCAAACAGGGTGACGACCGAACTGTCCCAGGCCGAAGGTGCCTCGATCTGGATGCGGAAGACGCGCCGCGCCGACTTGGCAATGGGCGAACTCCACTGGTCGGTGAACAGGATGATTTCGACGCCGCGTTCGCGGGCGATGCGCGACAGCGTTTCCATCTCCTGTTCGTAGCGGCGGATGTCGAACATGATCAGGACATCGCCCTTTTTCATGTCGAGCACGTAATGCGGCCAGGAGCTTGAATTGGAGGCGATCTGGGTGACGCCGGAACGGATGACCTGGAGATGGGTGAAGAAATAATCGGCAAGGGCGCGGGTGATGCGGCCGCCGACAAGATAGATATTGCGCTTGCGGTCGGCGATCATCGCGGCGGCGCCGTCGAACTCGGCGGTCTCCAGCTGGGCCAGCGTCGCGCGCAGATTGTTCATCGTCGCGTCGGCGAAACGGTTGAGGATATGTGTGCCCGGCGCATTGGCGGCCCAGCGGTCATGCTTGTTGATCGGGTTGGAAATGGTCGCTTCGAGTTCCTGATGAAGCCGCGACTGGAAATCCGGGAAACCGCGAAAGCCGATCTTTTGCACCATGCGGGCGACCGTCGGCGTCGACACGCCGGCATTCTCGGCCACAGTCGTGATGCTGCCGAGTCCGGAAACCGGATAGTTGTCGAGAAGCGTCGCTGCCAACTGTTTTTCCGCGCGGGTGAGCACGGCAAAATGGGCGTTGATCACATCCGACACCGTCATGGTGCCTGCGGTATTGGTCAAAATTCATCCCCTAAGCCGGTCTCTGCCAGCTTTGTGACAGAGTAAACATCGCTGTCACAATTCGAGTCAATTGATTTTTTGAAGAGATCGTTTCAGATTCCGGTTGACACCGGTCAAAACGTGAAGAATTCTTTTCAGTATTGGCAGTCAAGCATGCGTTGGGGAAAATCACCGACTGCCTGATTCTTGCTTCCACGTATGATTTCAGGGGCTTCCAGCCTGCCGGGGAGACGCGTGGTGCCGAACAGCCAACCGGAAGGGGACCGGAGTTGACGGGACTTTTGACAGAGGCGGATGGATCGCCCGTAGCAGTGGAAAACCCGGAGGCGCTGAGCCCGGTGCTGCTTGTCTGCGAACACGCCTCGCGCCGCCTTCCGGAAAAGATGGGTTCGCTTGGGCTTTCCGAAGACGCACTCAAAAGTCATATTGCCTGGGATCCGGGTGCGCTCGCCGTCTCGCAGCTTTTGGTCAAAAGCCTCGATGCCGCGCTGATTTATCAGCGCTTTTCACGGTTGATCTATGATTGCAACCGGCCGCCGGAAGCAGATGCGGCGATGCCAGCCGTCAGCGAAGTTTTTGAAATACCCGGAAATGCATCCATTTCCGCTGCCGAGCGCTTGGCGCGGACGGATGCGCTTTATGTGCCGTTCCGTGATCAGCTGTCGACTTTCATCACCACACGCAAGGCCGCCGGACGTCCGCCGGTCCTGATCACGATGCACACGTTCACACCGGTTTATCACGGCAAGCAGCGCGACGTCGAAATCGGTATCCTGCATGACGAGGATAGCCGTCTGGCGGATGCGATGCTGGCTGCTGCCGGGAAAACGCCACGCTATGCGGTGCGCCGCAACGAGCCCTATGGACCGGCAGACGGTGTGACGCATACTCTGATCCAGCATGGCTTGAACAATGGCCTGCTCAACGTAATGATCGAGATCCGCAATGATCTCGTTTCAAATGAAGTCGGCCAAAAGGTCATGGCCGATTATCTGACAGGCGTCCTGGGCGAAAGCCTTACCGCACTGTCGCAATAAAAAGACCTGGGGAGCGGCATGTCCGCGGAGACTGGTCCATGGGCTTCCATGGACACACTGGCATTTCGGCATCCGGCAATACCGCCGGAGGCTGGCTGATACAGGGGAAAAACATGTCAGACTATTCAGATAATGATAAACATGAGGACATGAAGGTCCTCCATTCGATGGGCTATGCGCAAGAACTCGAACGGCGCATGAGCTCCTTCTCGAATTTCGCCGTTTCCTTCTCAATCATCTGCATTCTCTCCGGCGGCATCAACTCGCTCGCCCAGGCAACGTCGGGTGCGGGCGGTGCCGCGATCGGTATCGGCTGGCCGCTCGGCTGCTTTGTTTCTCTCGTCTTCGCCGTCGCCATGGCACAGATCAGCTCCGCCTATCCGACCGCTGGCGGCCTCTATCACTGGGGTTCGATCCTCGGCAACCGGTTCACCGGCTGGGTGACCGCCTGGTTCAACCTGCTTGGTCTCGTCACGGTTCTCGGTGCCATCAATGTCGGCACCTATTACTTCTTCATGGGATCGTTCGGCACTCCTTATTTTGGCCTGGAAGACACCACGACGGTACGTATCCTGTTCCTGGTGGTCATCACCGGCGCCCAGGCGATCGTCAACCATATGGGCATCGGCCTGACGGCCAAGCTGACGGATTTTTCCGGTTATCTGATCTTTGCAACAGCGATCGCGCTTTCGGTCGTATGCCTGGCTGCTGCGGATACATACGAGTTCGGCCGCCTGTTCACCTTCTCGAACTATTCGGGCGAAGCCGGCGGCAACGTCTGGCCGGCAACATCGGGCACCTGGGTCTTCCTGCTCGGCCTGCTCCTGCCGATCTACACGATCACCGGCTACGACGCTTCCGCCCATACGTCGGAAGAAACCGTCAAGGCGGCAACCTCGGTTCCGCGCGGCATGATTTCGTCGGTTCTGTGGTCGGCTCTGTTCGGCTACATCATGCTGTGCAGCTTCGTTCTGCTGCTCCCCAACATGGACGAGGCCGCCAAGCAGGGCTGGAACGTGTTTTTCTGGGCGATGGATACGCAGGTGAATGCGACCATCAAGGACATTCTCTACCTCGCTATCCTCGTCAGCCAATGGCTGTGCGGCCTGGCCACGGTAACATCCGTATCGCGCATGATTTTTGCTTTCTCGCGTGATGGTGGTCTTCCTGCCTCCAAGGCTCTCGCCAAGGTCAGCCCGACCTATCGCACGCCGGTTGCCGCGATCTGGACCGGCTCGATCCTTGCTGTTCTGTTCGTCTGGGGCTCGTCTCTGGTGACGATCGGCGAGACGCCGGTTTACACCATCGTCGTGTCCTGCACGGTCATCTTCCTGTTCTTCTCCTTCGCGATCCCGATCACGCTGGGCTTGTTTGCCTGGGGGACGTCGAAGTGGGACAAGATGGGCCCGTGGAATCTCGGCGAAGGCGTCTTCAAGCTGTTTGCCGTGCTGACGATCCTGGCGATGATCCTGATCTTCGTGCTCGGCGTCCAGCCTCCAAACACTCCGGCTCTTTACGTGACCGTCGGCTTCTTGGTTCTGACCGGTATCGTCTGGTTCGGCTTTGAACGCCGCCGTTTCAAAGGCCCGCCGATCGGCGACGAAGTTGCGCGCCGCGCAGCTGAAATCGCGGCTGCCGAAAAGGCCGTTGGACAGAAATGATCCAATAAAGACAGGGTGGAAGCCGCCAACGTGCGGCTTCCACCAGACGTCAGCAGACGCAGCCGCGCAAGGCCGCGTTACGATCAAGCACGGGATTTTTGCAATGAGCGCGAGCTATTCGTTTGAAGAATTGAAGAAGGATGTTGCCGAAGGCCGCATCGATACGGTTCTGGCCTGCCAGGTGGACATGCAGGGGCGCCTGATGGGCAAGCGCTTTCACGCGCAGTTCTTCGTCGATGGCGCCTGGGAGGAAACCCACAGCTGCAACTACCTGCTGGCCACCGACCTGGAGATGGAGACGGTCAACGGCTACAAGTCGACGAGCTGGGAGAGTGGTTACGGCGACTACACGATGAAGCCCGATCTCTCGACGCTTCGCCGCATTCCATGGCTCGAAGGCACGGCGCTGGTTCTCTGCGACATGCTCGACCACCACACCCACAAGGAAGTGCCGCATTCGCCGCGCGCCATTCTGAAAAAGCAAGTCGCACGGCTGGAGGCCATGGGCCTGAAGGCCTACATGGCGACAGAGCTCGAATTCTTCCTGTTCGATCAATCCTATGACAATGCCCGCGAAAGCGGCTACCGCGACTTGAAACTGGTCAGCGGCTATAACGAGGATTACCACATCTTCCAGACCACCAAGGAAGAGGACGTCATGCGGGCGATCCGTAACGGTCTGCAGGGGGCTGGTATTCCCGTCGAGAACACCAAGGGTGAGGCGTCCGCCGGTCAGGAAGAGGTCAACGTCCGCTACGCCGATGCGCTGACCATGGCCGACCGGCACGTGATCATCAAGAATGGCTGCAAGGAAATTGCCTGGAGCAAGGGCAAGGCGATCACCTTCCTGGCGAAATGGAACTATAATGCTGCCGGTTCGTCGTCGCACATTCACCAGTCGCTCTGGAGCGTTGACGGCAAGAGCTCGAAATTCTTCGACAAGGATGCCAAATACGGCATGTCGGAGGTGATGCGGCACTACGTGGCCGGGCTCTTGAACCATGCCGGCGAAATCACCTATTTCCTCGCGCCGTACATCAATTCCTACAAGCGCTTCGTGGCCGGCACCTTCGCGCCGACCAAGGCCGTCTGGAGCAAGGACAACCGTACTGCCGGCTATCGCCTCTGCGGCGAGGGCACCAAGGCTATCCGCATCGAATGCCGCGTCGGTGGCTCCGATCTCAATCCCTATCTGGCAATGGCTGCTCTGATTGCTGCCGGGATCGCCGGGATCGAGAACAAGATGGAACTGGAAGCTCCGTTTGTTGGCGACGCCTATGGCGGCAAGAATATCCGCGAAATTCCGCGCACATTGCGCGATGCCACCGAAGTGATGCGCGGCTCCAAGATGCTGATCGATGCCTTTGGCGAAGACGTCATCGAACATTACACCCGCGCTGCCGAATGGGAGCAGGAAGAATACGATCGCCGCATCACGGATTGGGAAGTGGCAAGAGGATTCGAGCGGGCGTAACGCCTTATTTCGGGTGCAGTCGCACTCTATCTGCCACGAGCAGGCCAGCGGCCGGTCCGTGGTATCCAGTATTTTTCAAAGCCTAAAAAAACAGGAAGATGATCATGACCATGATCCAATGCATTTCCCCGGTGAACGGGGAGGTTTATGCCGAACGCCCGGCGGTTGATGCCGTTGTCGCGTCGGCTGCCGTTGCGCGGGCACGTGCGGCGCAGAAAAGCTGGGCCAAGCGGCCGGTCGAGGACCGCGTCAAGCTGGTGCTTGCCGGTGTTGCACGCCTCAACGAGATGGTCGACGAGGTTGTGCCGGAGCTGGCCTGGCAGATGGGCCGCCCGATCCGATATGGCGGCGAGTTCCGCGGCTTCAACGAGCGCTCCAACTATGTGGCGACGATTGCCGCCGATGCGCTGGCGCCGATCATTGTCGAGGACAGCGCCAGTTTCGAGCGCCGCATCGAGCGTGTCGCCCATGGCGTGGTCTTCGTCATCGCACCCTGGAACTATCCTTACATGACGGCGATCAACACGGTCGCGCCGGCGCTGATGGCGGGCAACACCGTGATCATCAAGCATGCCAGCCAGACCATCCTGGTTGGTGAGCGCATGGTGCGTGCCTTCGTCGAGGCCGGTGTACCGGAGGACGTGTTCCAGAACATCTTCCTCGATCATGCGACCACGTCGCAGTTGATTGCGGCCAAGAGCTTCGATTTCGTCAACTTCACCGGTTCTGTCGAAGGCGGCCGGTCGATCGAGCGGGCAGCGGCAGGGACCTTCACCGGGCTTGGCCTTGAACTTGGCGGCAAGGATCCGGGTTACGTCATGGAAGACGCCGATCTCGATGCGGCCGTCGATACGCTGATGGACGGCGCGATGTTCAATTCCGGACAGTGCTGCTGCGGCATCGAGCGGATTTATGTCAACGAAAACCTCTATGACGATTTCGTCGAAAAGGCGGTCGCCTTTGCCTCAGCCTACAAGCTCGGCAATCCGCTGGAGCAGGAAACCTCGCTCGGACCGATGGCGCACAAGCGTTTTGCCGCAGAAGTGCGGGCGCAGACTGCAGAAGCCATTTCCAAGGGCGCCAAGGCGCTGGTCGATCCAAAACTGTTTCCGCAGGACGATGGCGGTGCCTATCTCGCCCCGCAGGTTCTGGTCGACGTCGATCACTCGATGAAGGTGATGACCGAGGAGAGTTTTGGCCCGGTCGTTGGCATCATGAAAGTGAAGAACGATGCCGAAGCGCTCGCCTTGATGAACGATTGCAAATACGGTCTCACCACTTCACTCTGGACCAAGGACGCTGAACGCGCTGCCCGGATCGGCAACGATCTCGAAACCGGTACCGTGTTCATGAACCGCGCCGACTATCTCGATCCGGCATTGTGCTGGACCGGCGTCAAGGAAACCGGCCGTGGCGGCTCGCTGTCGGTCATCGGTTTCCAGAACCTGACCCGCCCGAAATCCTACCATCTGAAGAAAGCCTGAACGATGACCATGACAGCCAACTGGAGCTACCCGACATCCATCAAGTTCGGCGCCGGCCGGATCAAGGAGCTTGCCGATCATTGCAAGGCACTCGGCATCAAGAAGCCGCTTCTGGTCACTGACCGTGGCCTGGCGCCAATGCCGATTACCCAGAATGCGCTTGATATCCTTGAGGCTGCCGGTCTTGGCCGCGCGCTGTTTGCCGATGTCGACAGCAATCCGACTGATGTCAATCTCGACGCCGGCGTCAAGGCCTTCAAGGCCGGTGGCCATGACGGGGTCATCGCCTTCGGCGGCGGCTCAGGCCTTGATCTCGGCAAGTGCGTCGCCTTCATGGCCGGGCAGAGCCGCCCGGTCTGGGATTTCGAGGATGTTGGCGACTGGTGGACCCGCGCCAGCGTCGAAGGCATCGCGCCGATCATCGCCGTGCCGACCACGGCCGGTACCGGTTCGGAAGTCGGCCGCGCTTCGGTCATCACCAATTCGCAGACGCACACGAAGAAGGTGATCTTTCATCCGAAGTTCCTTCCTGCCGTCACCATCTGCGACCCGGAACTGACGGTCGGCATGCCGAAGATCATCACAGCCGGTACCGGCATGGATGCCTTCGCCCATTGCCTGGAAGCCTATTCCTCGCCGTTCTACCATCCGATGTCGGCCGGTATCGCGCTCGAAGGCCTGCGCCTCGTCAAGGAATACCTGCCGCGCGCCTATAAGGATGGCACGGATATCGAGGCCCGCGCCAACATGATGTCCGCTGCCGCCATGGGAGCTGTCGCCTTTCAGAAGGGGCTCGGCGCCATCCACTCTCTGTCGCATCCGGTCGGCGCCATCTACAACACCCATCACGGCATGACCAATGCGGTCGTCATGCCGCCGGTGCTGCGCTTCAACCGCCCGGCCATCGAAGGCAAGATTGGTTTGGCCGCCGCCTATCTCGGCATTTCCGGTGGCTTCGACGGCTTCTACGATTATGTGCTGAAGCTGCGCGAAGACCTCGGCGTTCCGGATAAGCTTTCGGCGCTGGGTGTCGGCACGGACCGCATCGACGAAATGGCGGCAATGGCGATTGTCGATCCGACCGCCGGTGGCAATCCGGTCGAGCTGACGCTCGATACTGCCAAGCAGCTTTTCCGGGACTGCATTTAACTTTCCCGTTTGATCGCGTTGAAATTGAGAAGCCCGGGAACCCAAGGTTTTCCGGGCTTTTTTCATGTCTGCGAAGCCTTGCTCCTGCTCGACTAGTTAATTCTCGGGAGGGGGTATTCAGTGTTTATTAACCACGATCTGAAAGGTTTGTTTAACCGAGCGCGATGGGATTTGCGCTCCCCGGGAGCCATGCATGGGCTCAGACTTTTCAGACAGGAACGGACATGCCAGTCATTACATTCGCAAACACCAAGGGCGGCGCCGGTAAAACGACTGCCGCGTTGATCCTGGCGACCGAACTGGCGCGCACCGGCGCCCGCGTCACCATTCTCGACGCCGACCCGCAGCACTGGATTTCCCATTGGCACGATATTTCTGGGACGGTTCCGAATATCGAGGTGATCTCCTATGTGACGATGGCGTCGATCCAGACCCATATCAACGACAACCGGGCCAAGACCGACTATTTCATCATTGATCTCGCCGGCGCCCGCAACACGCTGATGGCAACCGCCATTGGCCTTTCCGATCACGTGATGATCCCGATCCAGGGCTGTGCCATGGATGCCAAGGGCGGCGCCCAGGTTCTGGAATTGCTCGGTTATCTCGAAGAGAAGGCCGGTATCCGCATCAATCACTCCGTCGTTCTGACGCGCGTCAATTCGCTGGTGACGACCCGGGCGTTGCAGGTGGTCAAGCAACTGCTGTCCGAGCGTTCGGTGCCGGTGCTCGATACGCCGATCATCGAGCGCGCTGCCTTCCGGGATATTTTCGATTGTGGCGGTACGCTGCAGACGATGGACCCGGCCCGGGTCAGCAATCTCGACAAGGCCTGTCTGAACGCCCGCGCCTTCGGTGACGAAGTGCGCAGGCTCGTTCCGCTCCGCCTGACCCGCAGCATGCGCCGCGCCGCTTGAGATTTGCGGTCCATCAGATATCGCAAACGCCGCGTGTTTTCACGCGGCGTTTGCGTTTGTAGAGGCTTAAAATCGGCGGTCGATAAAATGCTTGGCCTGCGCGCCCGCATGGTAGAAGGCCGATTTGACGCCGCGCAAAGGATCGGGCGTCACGGGCGTTTCGGCAAGCGGAAGCGCGTTCGGTTCTCCGGTGACGTGGTTGGCGAGCGCGCGGCCAAAGACGGTGCCGGGCGCGATGCCGCGGCCGTTATAGCCACTGACGGAAAAGACGTTCGGGGCCATCACGTGCATCTGCGGCAGGTTGTTGGTGGTCATGCCGATGCGCCCATCCCACCAGTATTCGAAGCGGAAATCGCCAAGGGCCGGAAACAGCTTGCGCAGCGAGCGTTCGGCAAAGGCACGGTGGGTGCCTTCAGCGATTGCATCGAGACGGCCGACGCTGCCGAAGATCAGGCGGTTCTGCTGGTCCATCCGGAAGGAGGTCATCACCAGCCCGGTGTCCCAGCAACCCTGGCGTTCCGGCAGGATGGTGCGGGCGATATTGTCGGAAAGCGGATTGGTGGCGAACTGGAAGTAGGGCAGGATCGTCAGTTCCTGAGTATAGGACGTCCACGGGGTCTGGCTGAGCATGTCGCCATAGGCGTTGGTGGCAACGATGACGGATTTGGCGGTGATCGTGCCGCCTCCGACGGTCAAGCTCCAGAGGTCGCCTTTGCGTTCGGCGGAGCGCAGCGGCGTTTCGGTATAAATCTGCGCTCCGGCGGCAAGGGCAGCACGGGCAAGGCCCCGGGCATAGGCCAGCGGCTGGATTGTTCCGGCCCGCCGGTCAAGCAGGGCACCGGAAAAACCGGGCGCGCCGGTCAGCGTTTGGGCACGGTCGGCATCGACGACTTCCACAGGTGCGCCAAAGGTCTTCCACTGCCGTTCACGGTCGCGGATGTCCTTCAGGCCCTCGGCGCCGACGGCGAGATGCAGCGTACCGTTGCGCACGGCCTCGCAGGCGATGCCATGTTTTTCGACGAGTTGATAAACCAGCGACGGGCCATCGCCCAACTCTGTCAGAAGCCGTGTACCCACCTGTGTGCCAAGCGTCGCAATCAGATCCTCGGGCTTGGTCCACATGCCGGCATTGACGAGACCGACATTGCGGCCGGAGCCGCCAAAGCCGATCATCTTCGCCTCAGCGATGGCAACGCTGACGCCTTTTTCAGCGAGATGCAGGGCCGCCGACAACCCGGTAAAGCCGCCGCCGATCACCGCGACATCGACCGTGATATCGGTTGCAAGCAGCCCTGTCTGCGGAGCTGCAGGTGCCGTGGCATGCCAGAGATTCGGAAGGGTACGTTCGGCGGCCATCACGGCATTCCTTGTCTGTCGGAATTGGTGTTTCAGTTCTCCGACAGATAAAGCATCGCGGCAATGTCTTTTAATGACAATATCTGATGAGGTCATGAGGCCTTGGGATATCGGCCTTGGTCATCAATAGTGCATCAGGTGGGTGAGGTCGCGGCGCTACCAAGCTCAACGCCACGACCCCCGATCTCCGCCTCCGCGAAACTGTGCCCAATCATATCGCGTTCCGTACCGGCAAGCCGGTGCGGCGACGGGGTATGCGCGTCAAGGATGCAATTGATCGTAGCCTTGACGCAACCATCTTCACCCATGCAAGCGGCTCGTCACCCCCCAAATAGGGGAGGTTTTCGCAAATACACGTCTTTAGTCGAGGAATTCCACAGTCGTGCCGACACTGACCATCTTGGCCAGTTCCGTCGCATCCCAGTTGGTCAGGCGGACGCAGCCGTGGCTCTGGGTCTTGCCGATCTTGGACGGTTCCGGTGTGCCGTGAATGCCATAGGTCGGCTTCGACAGCGCGATCCACACCGTGCCGACCGGTCCGTTCGGACCAGGCTGCAAGGTCAGGACCTTGTCGTTTTCACCCTGCTTGAAGTTGATCTTCGGGTTGTAGGTGTAGCCGGGGTTCAGGGCGATGCGATCGACCTGGACGGTTCCGGATGGTGACGGGGTGTCGGACGAGCCGATGGTTGCGGGGTAGGCGGCAATCAGTGTGCCTGCCTCGTCATAGGCAAAGACCTGCTTGCGATACTTGTCGGCGACGATGCGCGTCACCTTGGCTGTCTTGGCCTCGCCCGGATTGATCACCTTGATAATCGTGCCGGGGATGGTGAAATCGATGCCGGGGTTTAATTCTCGCAGATAGGCTTCGTCCATGTGGAATTTTTCGCCCAGCATTTCCGACGTCGACGTGAAGGAAAGGTGCGGCAGGACAGCCTTGTGGGCATAGTCTTCCGGAATGGCGGCAACGTAGGGGCCGGCGGCATCCGCTGCCGTGATCGTGTAGGTGGTGATCGGCAGGCCGCCGGTGAAGCGCAGCCGCTCCAGAATGTCGTCGGTATTGTTCGGATCCAGCGTTTCGCCGGTGGCCTGCTGCCAGGCCTCGATCGCCTTGGTCACGTTGGAACCGGTCTTGCCGTCGATCACGCCAGGAGAAAAACCTTCCCGATCGAGGAAGACCTGCAGTGCGGTGATTTCGGCGCTGGATTTTTTGGTGATCCGGGCAACGGATGGCAACGTCTGGCGGGCGGGCGCGTTGTCCTCCGGCGGCAGGGCGGCCATGTCGTTCTCGTCCTGCATCGGCAGGCTTGTTGGCAATTCCTCACGCTCGACATTGCCCGGCGCCGAATCCCGATAGTCCGGGATTGAGCCTGTGACATCGCCGGGCCGTGAATAGCCTTGGTCGGTGAAGGCCGGATCGGAATAACCATAGTCAGGATTGGTATAGACGTCGCTGTTGCGCTCGCGACGGCGCACGTCATTGCGCTGGCGGCCTGATCCCATCACGGTCGCAACGACATTGCCCCAGCTATCGACCAGAACGGTGCGGCCACGGTTGTCGCGCATCATCCGCACGTTGCCGGATTCGGGAATGTAATCGAGAATTTCACCTTGTGGCGTCACCAGCACCGAATTGGGCGGCAGGCGGCCAAAGCTGTCTTGCGCCTCTGCGGCAGTGGCAAGAGCGAGCACGCTGACGGCGGAAAAAAGGGCGAAGCGGGTTCTAGAAACGAACGTCACGGTGAAACCTGTTATCTGGCAGTTGAACTCGGGGCGTACAAATCAAATGGGACGGTAATATGAATAAACTGAATTCATTATGAACGGTTCCCTAAAATCCTTCAAATTCGGTGGGTTGCCGTTTCAATCAGGTGTGGAACCCCTTGCTTTGCGCTAGTTTCGGCTGTTGCCTATTCCGCCAGATAGAGCCCATAGGAGAACTTCCAATGTCGATCCAAATCTCCGGCGGCGACCGGGAAAACGATTTCCAGATTCTTCTCGATCGGCAATCTGCGCTGGATATCGGTGCTTTCGTCGTTGATGGGGTCGATCTGTCACCGGGCACGGCAATCCCGTCGGACGGCGATCCGCGCATCGATCACGCCCTGCAGGGGTTTTTCTTCACCTGCGGCCCGGACCATATCCGCCACCCGGAACCGATCGAGGGAAGGGAAGGGCAAACATTTCCGTTGCACGGCTCACTTTGTGGCACGCCGGTTGGTCAAACCCAGATGTCGGCGCCGGGCGAACCGCCAGGCTGCACCGCGCAAACCGACGTTGTGCTCGCGCATGGTGGAAGGGCACGTATCTCCCGGCAATGGTCTGTCAATGCCGATACGGCTGAGGTCACGCTGCTTGATTGTGTCACCAATACTGGAGATCGCCCGTTCGCGCCAATGTTGATGTATCACATGAATATCGGCGGCTGGCTTGCTGGCGCTGAAACGCAGATTTACGGAACGATGTTCGGGGATGAAAAGCGGCCCTGGCGGTTCGGCGAGGGAGACCGCGCGCTTTTCTGTCTGCCGGCGGCATCCGGTTCTGAAGACGGCTGGGCGCAGGTGACGCTTGGACCTTTCGAGGCACTGGCCGGCCGTTCTCTGGTCGTCCGTTTCTCCACGAGCACATTGCCGTTCCTGCAGGTCTGGCGTTGCCAGGCCGGCGCAGCCAATGTCATCGGTATCGAGCCTGTGTCCCATCGACTTGCCAAGCGGGCAGAGCTTGCCGCCGCTGGCGAAATGCCGCTGCTGGAGCCCGGCGGGACGATCGAATATGCGCTGGCGTTCCAGATCCGCTGATCCGCCTTTCCAATTGACGCGCTACGCGGCCGGTCTTACATCAGTGCGGGCATTATTTTGAGGAAGGCACAACCATGGACATTCGCCAGATCAACGATGAATATTCGGTCAGCGGACAGATTTCCGTCGAGGACCTCGATGCGATCAAGGCGCTGGGTTTCAAGTCCATCGTCTGCCATCGCCCGGATTTCGAACAGCCCGATCAGCCGCAGTACGAAACGATCGCCGCCCGCGCCAAGGAACTCGGCCTCGACATCACCCATATCCCGGTCGGTCCAATGGGCGTGACGGCGGATTCCGTGCGTGAAATGGTCGATGCGCTGGATACGTTCGAACGCCCGATGCTCGGCTATTGCCGCTCCGGCGCGCGCTCCACCAATGTCTATCAGCAGACCCAGCACATTCGCGGCTGATATCATCTGACGGCGCGCTGTCTTGCGATTGCGCGCCGTCGTTTGCTGATGAATGCTAGCCGTGCCGGATCTGGCTCAGTGTGCGCGTCGGCGTGATTGCTTCCGGATCGAGCCTGATCTCGATGATCGATGGCTTGCCACTTTGGCGGGCGCGCTCGAAGGCACCGGCAAAATCCTCCGTCTTTTCGACGAGTTCTCCATGGCCGCCATAGGCGCGCGCAAAGGCTGAAAAGTCCGGATTTGTCAGATCGGTGCCGCTGACCCGGCCCGGATATTCCCGTTCCTGATGCATGCGGATCGTGCCGTAGATGCCGTTGTTGATCACCAAGGTTAAGATCGGCAGATTGTAGCGCACGGCGGTGGCAAATTCCTGCCCGTGCATCATGAAGCAGCCGTCACCGGCAAAGCAGATCACTTCGCGCTCTGGAAACAGCTGTTTGGCAGCAACGGCAGCCGGCAGGCCGTAGCCCATCGAACCCGACGTCGGTGCGGCCTGCGTGTTGAACTGCTGGAACCGGTGGAAGCGATGCACCCAGGTGGCATAATTGCCTGCGCCATTGGCAAAGATCGTGTCTTTTGCCGTGTTCGCTTCGATGTAGCGCATGATCGGCCCCATCTGCACATCGCCGGGACCGATTTCTGGCGGGGTGGACCAGGTGAGATAGGATTGATGCATTCTCGCCGTACGTTCGGACTGATGAAGCGGTTGTCCTGGTTTCAGGGTCTCAAGAGCGGCTGCAAAATCGGTTGGTGAGGCAGCGATTGCCAGATCCGGGCGGTAGACCCGGCCGAGTTCGCCGGGGTCGGGGTAGACATGCACCAGCGTCTGCTGCGGGTAGGGCACCTCCAGTAGGGTATAACCCGAGGACGGCATCTCGGAGAAGCGGCCACCGATCAACAGGACGAGATCGGCTTCGCGGATGTCCTTGGCCAGTGTCGGGTTGATGCCGATGCCGACATCCCCGGCATAATTCGGATGCAGATGGTCGAACAGCATCTGGCGGCGGAAGGAGCAGCCGACCGGCAGGTCGAAGCGCTCGGCGAACGACTTGAGCTGCCGGACAGCCTGTTCGCTCCAACGGGTGCCGCCGAGAATGGCGATCGGCCGTTCGGCCTTGGCGAGCAGGGCTTCCAACGCCCGGATCTGACCCGGGCCGGGGTGGCTTTCCACGGGCTGATAAGGCTTTGCTGAGACTGCTTCCGTCTTTTGTGTCAGCATGTCCTCCGGCAGGGTCAGAACCACCGGCCCGGGACGGCCGGATGTGGCGACCGCAAAGGCGCGGGTGACGAATTCCGGGATGCGGGCGGGATCATCGATTTCGCCGACCCATTTGGCGATTTCGGTGAAGGCGCGGCGATATTCGATTTCCTGAAAGGCTTCGCGCTCGCGGGCATCGCGCTGGACCTGGCCGATGAACAGGATCATCGGGATCGAATCCTGGCGGGCGATGTGCAGGCCGGCAGACGCATTCATGGCGCCCGGACCGCGTGTGACCATGCAGATGCCGGGCTCGCCGGTCAGCCGGCCCCAGGCGTCGGCCATCATCGCGGCGCCACCTTCCTGGCGGCAGACCAGTACTTCGATATCGGTATCGTAGAGCGCGTCGAGCACCGCGAGATAGCTTTCGCCCGGTACGCAGGACACCCGCCTGACGCCGTTTGCCTGCAGCGCCTCAACGATCAATTCTCCGCCTGTCTTCATGTCTGCTCCTCCCAAAGCACGTCGCTCACGTTTGTCAGATGGCCGGCGATACCGGCGCAATACCTGCTGTTTTGTTGACCCGGCGCTCGCGCCAGATGATGTAGAGGCCGGAGCCGATGATGATGGCGATGCCCAGCCATTTCAATGCGTCCGGCAGATGGCCGAATACCAGCCAGCCGAAAATCGTCGCCGAGACGATTTCCAGATATTGCAGCGGCGCCAGCACCGAGGCGGGCGCGGCGCGATAGGCATAGACGCCAAGCACTCCGGATATGGTTGCGGTGACGCCGACGCCGAGTAGATAAAATCCGGCGGTCATGTGCGGCACGACCGGATCGAAGATGTCGGAACCCGTCCCGTTGCCGATGTAAAGCAGGATACCGCAAAACACCGCACCCCAGACGCCGGCGTGAAACTGCATCGACCAGGGGTCCTCGTTCTGTGCCACCAGGCGCGTCACCAACAGGAAGATCGCCAGCCCGAAGGCGGACACAACAGGTAAAAGTGCGATCCAGCCGACTTCCTGCATGCTGGGCTGGATGACCAGCAGAGCTCCGAAAAAGCCAACGCCGCAGGCCGTATACCGCCGCCAGCCGATGGTTTCCTTGAGGAAGATGCTGCCGAGGATCGTCAGGATGATCGGCTCGACGAAGAAGATGGCGATGGCATCGGCAACTTCCATCGCCTTCAGCGTGGTGATGAAGGACAGCATGGTCACAACGAGCAGGCCGCCGCGCAGCATATGCAATCCGGTCTTCTTCCAGGTCAGATCGAACAACGTGCCGCGGACGATGACGATCGGCAGGATGAAGATCATCTGCAGCACGAAGCGAACGGCAGTGATTTCAGCCGATGGAATGGTGGTGATGGCAAGTTTTGCAAAGATATCGATCAGCGGCGAGATCAGCACCGCGATGACCATCAGGGTGAGGCCGAAGGAAACATCATTGCTGCGTGTCGCCGGGTTCGCGGAAATGCCGGTCATGCCAGGTCTTTGCTCATTGCCGCTGCTCCACGACGGAGAGGCACCATGCGGCGAAATCCTGCATAGCGCCATCGCGTTCAATCTCGTTCAAGGTTTCGTGGCGCATTGACGGGTAGATGGTCGCCGTGACGCGTTCCAGTCCCACTTTCTGCATGCGCCCAGCCAGCCAGGAGATTTCCCGGCCGCCATTGGTGGCCGGATCCTGGCCGCCGCCGACAAGGTGGATAGGCAAGCCTTGCGGCAGGCGTCTCAGCCCGTCCGGCTTTGCGCCGTCGAAGGTCAGCGTGAACAGGTCGATCCACATCGAAACGCTGGCATCGAAACCGCAGAGCGGGTCGTCGATATATTTTGCCACTTCCACCTTGTCATGCGACAGCCAGTCATACTCGGTCCTGCGGTCGGGGATCGATTTGCCCCAGGCGGCGAATGTCAGCTTCGACAGCAGTCCGCTCGGCACATCGGAGCCTTTCAGCATCTTCTCGATGACAAGGATGGCTTGCGCTGCGCGTCCGGCAAGCCCCGGATTGAAATTCGAATTCCACACGGCCAGTCCATCGTAAAGGCCCGGATCTTCTTCCGCCGCATTCAGTGCGATCAGGCCGCCCATGGAATGGCCGAACAGGATGACCGGGAGGTCGGGATGGCGGCTTGCAGCCATGGTGCGCATTGCCCTGACGTCGTCGACGACCTTGGTTGCCCCTTGCGACTGGGCATAGCGGCCGAGCGGCGCATCGGCAGCCCTGGTTGCGCCGTGGCCGCGATGATCGTGCGCGTAGACGTTGAAACCGTGGGCTGCCATGAATTTGGCGAAGCGGGCATAGCGGGCGGAATGTTCGGCCAGTCCGTGGCAGATGATCAGCACGGCCTTTTCAGGTATGGCGGCTGGCCAGTGGCGCCAGCCAAGGGCGGCTCCGCTCGGGCTTTGCAACGTTTCGACCTTGGCGAACACCCCTTAGATCCTCCCAGGCGAAGTTCCTGCACTTAATCGCTATCAACTTGATTTAACAGCCAAAGGCAACCGGCGCTTGGTGCTTGTTTGGTATCAGGTCAGAAAAGAATCGATGATGTAGGGATTCAAGGTTGCAATTTTCCCGTTTTAGTCGCTAAATGATCATGTTTTGTTCTTGTTGGGGAGGCCGGCATGCAGGGAAATGTGAGGACCAGTTTTCGACCGCTTTTCTATCGCCTGAGCGTATTCACGCTTGCTGTGATGTTTGCCTCTTCGGCATTCTCCGAGGAGCAAGCTTCATCCGCCAAGGGCAAGACGGAATACATTCTCGCCATCAGCTGGCAGCCGGGGTTTTGCGAAACCCGACCAACCCGCACGGAATGCGCCGGGCAAACCTCCGAGCGCTATGACGCAACCCATTTTTCGCTGCATGGTCTCTGGCCGGTCAAGAAGAGTTACTGTGGCGTCGCGGCGGATATCAAGGCTAGAGCCCAGAAGGGCGATTGGCTGGAACTGCCGCAACTGGCGATGGCGCAGGAGATTGCGGCCAAGCTGAAGGTGGTCATGCCGGGAACGCAATCCGGGCTTGACCGGCATCAATGGTTGCGCAGCGGCACATGCCATGGCGGTACCGCGCAGGACTATTTTTCGGTGCAGCTTCGTCTTCTCGAGGACATCAACGCCTCGGCCGTGCGCACCCTGTTTGCCGGCCGGATCGGACAGGATGTGACGGAGAGCGAGGTCAAGCAGGCGTTTGACGACAGTTTCGGCACGGGGGCGGGCGATCGGGTCAGGATGCGCTGCCAGAAAGCCGGTGCGCGCAGCGTCGTCACCGGGCTGACGATCGGCCTGTCTGGCGATGTTTCGGCCAATGCCGGCCTTTCAAGTCTGATCCTTGCCGCCGGTGATACCGATTTCAAATGCGCAAAAGGCACCGTCGATGCAGCCGGCATTCCGTGAATGGCGTGGCTAAAACCGGTTTCTTCATTGCTCCGCCGGGATAATTCGCCTACATAGCGGGCAAAATCCCATTCCGTCGGAGCAGTTCTCTCTATGGCACGTCAATTCATTTATCATATGTCCGGGCTGAACAAGTCCTACGGCACCAAGAAGGTGCTGGAGAATGTCAATCTGTCGTTCTATCCGGACGCCAAGATCGGTATCCTCGGCCCGAACGGTGCCGGTAAGTCGACCGTGCTGCGCATCATGGCCGGTCTCGACACGGAATATACCGGCGAAGCCTGGGTCGCTCAGGGGGCAACCGTCGGCTACCTGGCGCAGGAGCCGCAGCTCGATCCGAACAAGACGGCGATGGAAAACGTCATGGAGGGCGTGGCCGACAAGACCGCCATCCTCGAGCGCTACAACGAACTGATGATGAACTATTCCGACGAGACGGCGGAAGAGGGCTCCAAGCTTCAAGACATCATCGACGGCCAGAACCTGTGGGATCTCGAAAGCCAGGTCGAAATGGCGATGGAAGCGCTGCGCTGCCCACCCGGCGATGCGGATGTGACCAGCCTTTCGGGTGGTGAGCGCCGCCGTCTGGCACTGTGCAAGCTGCTGCTCTCCAAGCCGGATCTGCTGCTGCTTGACGAACCGACCAACCATCTCGACGCCGAAACCATCGGCTGGCTCGAAAACCATCTGCGCATGTATGCCGGCGCCGTGATGATGATCACCCACGATCGCTACTTCCTCGACAATGTCACGGGCTGGATCCTCGAGCTCGACCGTGGCCGCAGCATTCCCTACGAAGGCAACTATTCGGCCTACCTGCTGGCCAAGGCCAAGCGCATGCAGCAGGAAAACCGTGAAGACGCTTCGCGTCAGAAGGCGATCAGCCGCGAGCAGGAATGGATCGCTTCCAGCCCGAAAGCCCGTCAGTCGAAGTCGAAAGCCCGTATCAAGGCCTATGACGAACTGGTCGATGCAGCCGACAAGATGCGTCTTGGCGATGCGCAGATCATCATTCCGATCGGCGAGCGTCTCGGTCAGGTGGTTATCGAAGCCGAGAACATCACCAAGGGTTATGGCGACCGCGTGCTGATCGACGACCTGTCGATCAAACTGCCGCCAGGCGGCATCGTCGGTGTCATCGGCCCGAACGGCGCCGGCAAGACGACGCTGTTCCGGATGATCACCGGCCAGGAAAAGCCGGATAGCGGCTCGTTCCGGGTCGGCGATTCCGTCAAGCTCGGTTATGTCGACCAGAGCCGCGATGCGCTCGATGGCGCGAAGACCGTCTGGGAAGAAATCTCCGGCGGCGCCGAAGTCATCAAGCTCGGCAAGCTGGAGATGAATTCCCGGGCCTATTGCGGCGCCTTCAACTTCAAGGGCACCGACCAGCAGCAGAAGGTCGGCAATCTCTCCGGTGGTCAGCGCAACCGCGTTCACCTTGCCAAGATGCTGAAGGCCGGCGGCAACGTGCTGCTGCTCGACGAACCGACCAACGACCTGGATACGGAAACGCTGGCCGCGCTTGAAATCGCGCTGGAAAACTTTGCCGGCTGCGCTGTGATCATCAGCCACGATCGCATGTTCCTCGACCGGTTGGCCACGCATATCCTGGCCTTCGAAGGCGACAGCCACGTGGAGTGGTTCGAAGGCAACTTCGAAGACTACGAGAAGGACAAGATCCGCCGCCTCGGTCCGGAATCGGTCAATCCGAGCCGCGTCAGCTACAAGCGTCTGACGCGATAGTCACGGGCGAGCGTTTGTGCTTGCGCACCGGCAGCGGCAATCTGTTGCCTTGCCGGATTAAAACAGATCAGGCGGTCCGCAAGGGCCGCCTTTTTCATGTCTCTATGTCTGTGACCAACGCAACATTTCAACTTGCGAAAATCCCGAAAATCACATAAACATATCTTTATGTGTTGATGGGGTGGGCGATGGCGCGAGAACGCGGGCTGGGACTGGACGAGTTGGTCGATGTGCTGAAGGCAGCAGGCGAGCCGACGCGCATGCGGCTTCTGGCGCTTCTGGCTGCCGGAGACCTGACCGTGACCGATCTTACCGAAATTCTCGGTCAATCGCAGCCCCGAATTTCCCGGCACCTGAAGCTCCTTGCCGAAGTCGCTTTGATCGATCGCTATCAGGAAGGCGCCTGGGCCTATTTTCGCCTGCGGGGCGAGGGGGCGGGCGTGGCGCTGGTGCGCGACCTGCTGTCGGCCTCCGATATTGCCGATGCCGTACTGACGCGCGACGGCGAGCGGTTGGTCGCTCTGAAACAGGCGCGCTCCGAAAAGGCGCAGGACTATTTCAGCCGCAATGCCGCCGAATGGGACGAGTTGCGCCGCCTGCATGTCAGCGAGGCGGATGTCGAGGCGGCCTTGAAAAAGGTTGTCGGCACCGAGCCGGTCGATGGGCTGCTTGATCTTGGAACAGGCACCGGCCGCATCCTCCAGCTTCTCGAAGGACTGTATCGCCGTGGCGTCGGTGTCGATGCCAGCCGTGACATGCTGGCCGTGGCCCGCGCCAATCTTGATCGCGCCGGCATCACCAAGGCCTCGATCCGGCATGGCGATATCTTCAACCTGCCGCTGGATGGCCGTCAGTTCGATCTCGTCACCATCCACCAGGTCCTGCACTTCCTGCCACAGCCGCAGGCGGCGATTGCCGAGGCTGCCCGCATGCTTGTGCCCGGCGGCCGGCTGGCGATCATCGATCTTGCCCCGCACACGCTGGAATATCTGCGTGACGAGCATGCGCATATGCGCCTCGGTTTTTCGCGCCAGACGATGGCCGAGTGGCTGGAAAAGGCCGGGTTGAGCGTCGAGGAGACGGTGGATCTGACCCCGGAGACCGATCGGGACCGGCAGCTGACGGTGACCATCTGGCTTGCCCGCGACAACCGGCAGGCCGCTTCAATCGATACACCCGAGGGCAAGCGTGCTCTCGCCTATGCCGGGAGGACATGACATGCCGATACACACCCTTTACCCGGCCGAACGTGGAAACCTGCGGCTTTCCTTCGAATATTTCCCGCCGAAGAACGACGACATGGAAGCCCACCTGTTCCAGACCGTCGCGGAACTGTCTGCCTTCGATCCGGCTTTTGTCACCATGACCTATGGCGCTGGCGGCTCCACCAAGGCGCGCTCGTTGACCGCCGTACAGCGGATGATCCATGACGAGGGTTTTGCCAATACTGCGGCGCACCTGACCTGTGTCGGCGCAACGAAGGCCGAAGTCGATGTGATCGTTGACGAGTTCATTGGCAAGGGCGTGCGTCATTTCGTGGTTTTGCGGGGTGACCCCCAGGGCGGTATTGGTGCGCGCTACGAGCCGTTTCCGGGCGGTTACGAGAATGCTGCGGCGCTGGTGGCGGCAATTCGGGCGAAGGGCGATTTCGATATTTCGGTCTCCGCCTATCCGGAAAAGCACCCTGAAAGCCCGGATGTCGATGCCGATATCGATATGCTGAAGCGGAAGGTCGATAATGGCGCGACGCGGGCGCTCACCCAGTTCTTCTTCGATAACACTGATTTCGAGCGCTATCTCGAGCGTGTCCGGCGGGCGGGTATCTCTATTCCTGTTGTCCCCGGTATCATGCCGATCAATAACCTGGCGGGGATCACCAAGTTTGCCGCACTCTGTGGTGCAAAGGTGCCCGAGGCTATCGTCACCCGGCTGGTCCATCTCGATGCAAGCCCCGACGAACGTTTCAAGGAAGCCACCCATATCGCCGCAGAGCAGATCGTCGATCTGGCGCGGCGTGGCCTGCGCGATTTCCATCTCTACACGATGAACCGTTCGCCTTTGGTGGCAGCCGTGTGCGATCTCGTTGGGTTTGAGCGGGTAGTGCCGGCCGCAGTTCAGTCCCGCTCAGCGGGTGCCGCTGCCTGAATCTGGTAAATATTGCGCCGTTGAAATAGACAAAGCCCTCGAGACCGGATGGTTTCAAGGGCTTTTTTATCTTTGGCAGCTTCAGGTTTACGATCCTTTTCAGAGCGCCTTGCCTGGCTGAGTCGTGCTGCAATGGATTGCGGTCTAAAGTCCTACTCTATCGATTGGACTATGTGGCTAATGCTTTCAGATGAAAAGCATGCTTCCGATAAATACGAACGCTGCACTTATCATGAGGACATTCAACGAATGTGTCATTCCCATAACCGGCCCTCCTTGCGTTGACCTCCGAAAGATAGGGGGAAAATGTCACGCATGAAAGGAAAAGTTATGCTGCGTTGCGGTATTGCATGCCCCGGAGGAGCTTATTCACAGGGGTAAGTCCATGATTAATAGCAGTTTTTTCCGTCGCCACAATTTTTTCACAATGTCTTTACTTTGGTTAATGTGACACGCTGAAATGCGCTGTGAGTGACCAATTGGACACATCCTCAGCCTGCCGAAGCAGGCGTTTGATTCCATGGTTGGCGTTTATGTGCGGCGGCCGGGCAGAAGGCGGCCGTCAAGCACCACGAGGCCAGCTGCGATCAGCAGCATGCCGGCAATATCGGTCTTCTCCAGCGTTTCCCCGAGGAACAGGACGCCGAGGAAAATGGCGCTTGGCGGCACCAGAAGGGTGACCAGCGACGTATTGGTGGCACCGGCCCGGCTCATGATGCGGAAGAATAAAATATAGCCGTAGGCGGTCGATAGAAGCGCCAAAGCGAGAATCGCCAGCACGGAGGTCATCGGTGGAAAGGGCAACTGCCATGGCTGATCGACGATCAGGGAGAGTGGCAGCATGATCAGCGTCGATGCGGTGAGCTGTCCGGCCGCCGTGACCGGTGCTGCCAGTCCCCGGAAGCGCTTACCATAGGTCGCCGCAAAACCATAGCTGATCGCGGCGGCCACCGGAAACAGCAACGCCCAGAGCGGAATGCTGCTGCCCGCCTGCGTCAGGCCCGGTAGGACACTGGGGCCGATCAGGACGGCTGTGCCGGCAAGGCCGAGCAGGCAGCCGGCGATCTTGGCGAGGCTCAACTTCTCGTCCTGCGTCAGCGCATTGGCGATCAGCACGGTCCAGACTGGCGTGGTGGCGTTGAGGATGGCCGCGAGCCCGGCGCCGATCTGTGTCTGGCCTAGAAAGATGAATGTGTGCGGAATGGCGTTGTTGATCAGGCCGAGCAGCAGGAATTGCGGCCAGCGGGCCTTGAGTTCGCGGTAAATATCATGGCGGCCGAACACGTAGATATGCAGCGCCAATGCCGCCAGCGCTACGCGCAGCAGAACAAGGGTAAATGCCGGCACATGTTGGATGGCGATGCGCGCGAAAAAGAACGAACCGCCCCAGATCAGCCCGAGCAGAGCCAGAAGGCCCCAGGTGGCAAGCGTCATGCGGTTCTGCAGACCGTCGGCTTTCGCATGCATGTGACTTGACCTTCCCCTGCCTCATTCGGAACATAGCGAGCGTTAAGGCGTAGGGTGGGATTTATCCACCCGATTCTTCAACCATGTCACAGATAGGCATGGCATAGATATGAGGACGATCTGCTGGAGCCTTTGACGACACAATCGATCGCCGCCGCGGCGCATGATGGCCAGGGGCTGATCTCTATCGCCATCGTCGTGGCGGTCGCAGCCATTCTGGGGCTGGGCTTCCTGCGGCTGCGGCAACCGCCGCTGGTCGGCTTCATTCTGGCGGGGGTTGCCCTGGGGCCGACGGGGTTCGGCTTCATCTCCAACAACGCCAATGTCACGCTGCTTGCCGAAATGGGCGTCGTCGTCCTTCTGTTCTTCATCGGCATGGAACTGTCGATCAAGGCGTTCGTGCTCAGCCTGCGCCAGGCCTTGAGCGTTGCGGGCGGGCAGGTGATCGCGGCCATCGCTGCGGCGGGCCTGATCGCGCTGATCACCGGCGCGACCATGGCTGAGGGGCTGATCCTCGGTTTCGTTATCGCGATGTCTTCCACTGTCGTTGCCATGAAGATGCTGGAGGACATGGGCGAGCTGCGCAGCGAGACCGGGCGGATCGCCGTCGGCGTGCTGATTGCGCAGGATATCGCCGTTGTCCCGATGCTGATCCTGGTCTCGAGCCTTGGTGGCGAGGAGCTGCATATCGGCATCATCGCGATCAAGATGGTCATCGCGATCGGCATTCTGGCGGCCCTGCTCTGGTGGTTCGGCCGCCACGGCAAGTTGAAGGTTCCCTATAGCGAGGCGGTCGAAGACAAGGTCGAGATCCTGGCTTTGGGCGCGCTTGCCGTCTGCTTCGGCGCCGCCGCCATTTCCGGTCTCGCGGGCATGTCGCCGGCCTATGGCGCATTTCTGTCCGGCATCGTGATTGGCAATTCCACCTTGCGCAGCCGGGTGATCCCGGTGATCGAGCCGATCCAGAGCGTGCTTTTGGTGGTTTTCTTCCTGTCGATCGGGTTGCTGATCGACCTCACTTTCATTGGCGAGAATTTCTGGTCGGTGCTCAGTGCTGCGCTGATCGTCATTGCGGCCAAGACCGTGCTGAACATTTTCCTGCTGCGCAAGACCGGCTCATCGCCGCAGATTGCCCTGGTCGCCGGCCTATCGATGGCGCAGATCGGCGAATTTTCCTTCGTGCTGGCCGCTGCCGGGCTTGGCGCGGGCGTGCTGCAATTCGATACCTATAAGGTGGCAATTGCCGTCACGGCAGTGTCGCTGCTGGTTTCGCCGCTTTGGGTGAGCATGATGCACCGGCTGGAAAATATTGCTTCCGGACATCTGCTGACGTACCGCGAGGCCTTTGCAGTCGCCTATGCACGCGAACTGAGCGAGGTGTCGAAACGGGGAGCAGCACTTGCCGGTGCCCGCTGGTCGTTGATGCTGCGCTACCGCGCTTCGCGCCTTGCCCGCCATCACCGGCGGCGGGCAAGGTTGGAAAACAAGACTGAAGACGATCTTACAGAGCGTTGAGAACGTCGGGCGTTGCCCAGCCATCGGCCGGGATGCCAAGGCGCAACTGTTCCTTCTGAAGAGCAGCACGGGTGCCGGATCCGAGGATGCCGTCGATCTTGCCGACATCATGGCCCTTGGCCTGCAGCTTCGTTTGTAGCGCCTTCATGCCTTCGTCGGTCAATCCCGGGTCCGGCGTATGGTTGTCATATGTCGGGGCGCCGGCAAGCCGAGTGGCGAAATAGGCAGCCGAAGTCGTGTAGATGAACGACTGGTTCCATTCGAGATAGACGTTGAAGTTCGGGTAGGTCAGGAAGGCGACGCCGTGGCGGCCCTGCGGGATGACCAGAGATGAGGCAAGCTGGGGGAATGCGGTGTTGCCGTCGCGCGGCTTGACGCCGAGTTTGAACCAGTCGCCGGCGGTCATGCCCGTCTGCAACCCGGTCTTCTCCCAAGGCAGGTTTTCCGGCAGATTGACTTCCTGAATCCACGGTTGGCCGGCGACAAACCCGAGGCTCTTGATGAATTTCGCCGCCGTCAGGATCGCATCCGGCGAGCTCTGCTTGAGGTTGACGTGACCATCGCCGTCGCCATCCATGCCCTGTGCGATAATGTCTTCCGGCAGCATCTGCACCTGGCCGATTTCGCCGGCCCAGGCGCCCGTCGTTGTTTCCGGATCGAGGTCGCCGTGTTGAACCATCTCGATGGCCGAGATCAGTTGTGGACGGAACATTTCCGGGCGGCGGCAATCATGCGACAGCGTCACCAGAGCGTTGCGGGTATTGAAATCGCCCTGGACTGCGCCGAAATCGGTTTCCATTGCCCAGAAGGCGGTGATCACCGGAGCTGGAACGCCGAATTCCTTTTCGGCCCGTTCAAAGACTGCGGCATATTCCTTCATCTTCTTAGCGCCGATATCCAGCCGCGCCTTGCTGACGGTGCGCTGCGAGAATTCGGTAAAGCTCTGTTTGAAGACGCCCTGGGCCCGGTCACGGCTCAGCACCTTCTCCGAAATGGCGGCACCGGCCAGCGCACGATCGACGACGTCGGCCGGAATACCCTTGGCAATCGCCTCCGCCTTGACGCCCTGCAGGAAGGCGGCGAGATCGCCGCCGCAGGCGACTGCAGGGGTGGCAGGCTTTGCAGCCTGCTGCGCCAGCGCAGACGAGGCCAGAAGGGTGAGAAAACCGATCGAAAGAACGGAGCGCAGTGTGCTGCGTGTCATCGCAAGTCCTTGTTGTCAGGCCAAAACCGGCCGAAAGCAGCGCGAAAACGGCTACCTTTGTTTCGCTGAAAATATGGCAGCGGCTGTCGCACGGCAATGGGGCGGAAAGAAGAAAGACCGGCGTATCTGTCTCAGTTTTGCGCCGGTTCGCGGGGCTTGGAAACGGCTGCGACCCAGCTCTTCCAGTTCTTCTGGGAACCCGCGAAAACGTTGATGTCGGTATTGCCCTGAATACCGGGGATGACGCCGGTGCTGGTATATTGCCAGAAGGCCCAGCGGCGCTCGGTGTAGATTTCCGTTGGGTGCGCGGCGACCGAGCGGACCCAGAAATGATAGTCCGTGAACTGGCCGACAAGATTGTCGCGGTGGAAATCGACCGATGTGTAGATGATCGGGCGCTTGCCGTAATAGGCCTCCAGCCGGTCCATGAAACGCTTCATTTCGCTCTGGACGGTCAGCGGCGACGGCCGATACTTGCAGGTCTTGGATTCACCGTTCCATTCGACGTCGAGAACCGGCGGCAGGTAGACCGCGCTCTTGGGCACATTGGCAATGAACCAGTCGGCCTGATCGTCGGCCGTGGAGCAGAAATAGTAGAAGTGGTATGGGGCATAGGGCAGGCCGGCGGCGCGAGCCTTCTGCCAGTATTCGCCGAACTTGGCGTCGATCCGGTCCTTGCCTTCCGTCGCCTTGATGAAGGCGAAGGAGACGCCGGAGCCCTTTACCTTGGCCCAGTCGATATCACCCTGCCATTTCGACACGTCGATGCCGTGGATATTGTGATGCTGCGGCGTGCGCGTCCCGAAATTCTGCGGATCCTTGTCCTGAAACTTTGGCGGGATCGATGCGGTGGAGACGAGATCGTAATCTGTCGATGTGCAGGCGGAAAGCAGCGAGACAATAGGCAGAAGAGCCAGGAATAGCCGGCGCATGAGGTTTCCGTTCTGAAACGATCGACGTTGCTGCCTCACACGATGATATCCGCTGATGTGAATCCCCCAGGAGGCATGAACCTCATTTTCACCATATCATCGTAAAAATTGCGTTAGTTTCAAGCGGCAATTGCGAAAGCGGCGCGTCAAAACGCCAGCGGCACGCATTTGCCGACGGTTCAACGGTAGAACGCAATGATGTCGTGAGGCTTGCGACGGCTTATTGTGCCGTGCGCCGGTAGGTGAAGAGCCAGGCGTAGCCACCTCCGATCGGTCGGAATTCCAGGACGTCGCCGAACTTGCCGGCGTTGAACCTGAGAGCGGCCTCCATCGACTCGCGCGGCGTGACGTGGAACCGCTTCAGCCAAGCCTGCAATCCGCGCCGGAACAGGCGAGGCAGGCGCTCCTGCTGGCCGAAATCGGCAATGTGCAGCGATCCCCCCGGATTGAGTGCGGCGATTGCCGCACCGATTGCCTTTTCCCAGTCCGGGATCATCGACAGGGCGTATGAAATGACGATCCGGTCGAAACCCGTCTCGCCGAATTCGGACGGCTGAAAATCGGTCGCGTCGGCGACGCGCAGGATTGTGCGGGTCCGGCCGTGCTTACCGAGTTTTGCCTCGGCAGAGACCAGCATCTCCGCTGAAATATCGAGCCCGAACAGCCTTGCGTGCGGAAAACGCCGACCGATCAGCGCCAGATTGCGGCCGGTACCGCAGCCGACTTCAAGCACGCTGCCGCCGGCGGGAACGTTCAGCTCGTTGATCAGCGTATCGCGCCCGAACAGATAGTATTTACGGGTCAGATCGTAGACATGCCGCTGGGTGCGATACATCCGGTCCATGCGGTCGGCATGGCTGCTTCCCGCATCTGTCCCGATCGCCGTCATGCCGTCTTCCTGTAAATGTGGAAACCGCCATAGATGGCCGAGCGGTCCTTCAGGTTGAGCGCCTGCGACTGCTCACTATCGTAGTGCCACTGGCCGAGCACGGTTTCGGAGACGCGACCTTCCAGAATGCTGGCTTCGGCGGCGGTGCGGAAGATCACCATGGCACCCTCTGCGGATGTACGGGTGATTTCGCTCCACAGGTCGTTGAGCTGGCGGTCGTTCATCCAGTCCTGTGCATCGAGCAGGACGTAGCGATCGACAGAACCGGCAGCTTTCTTGGCCAGCAGTTCGGTAAAGCTGGCGTGATGCACATGCACGCGCTCGGCATTGTTGCGGATGGTCTCGTGGCGGCTGGCCTCAAGATAGTCAGGCAGTTCACCCTCATGCGGCAACGGATAGCGGCGGGCAAAGGCCTGCCAGGCGAAGTAGTTTTCCTTGAGCGGAAAATGGCAGCAGAGCTTTTCTAGCCGGTGGCGCAGGACGCCGGCCAGCGATTTTTCGGCGCTGAGGCTTGCCAGTTCGTCGAACTGCTGCGGTGGAATGCCGAGGCCGAACAGCGAGCTCTTACGGCTGGTGATCCAGCGGATAACCGGGCGGTCGAACAGGGGAGCCAGCCGCTCGTCGAAAAACTGGCGCTGCTCGCGCATGGAGCGGGCATTGGCAAGCTCGCTTGGATCGACGCCGTGCAGGCGCGCCAGCAGGTGGCCAAGGCCGATGAAGCGGCCGAGCAGGCCGGTGCGGTAGATGTTCTTGCCGAAAACCTTGATGCGGCGCTGGCCGGTCAGGCTGCGGCAATTCCAGTATTGCCGGGTGGCATTGTCGAGCTTTGGCGCGATGAACAGATCATAGGCCTGGACGTTGCTGGCGTGATCATGGCGGGCGAGGAACCGGACGATATCGGCATGACCGGGCAGATGCCGGAAGGCGGCGAGTTTTAGCCGGTTCAGCGCCACGTGGTGGCGGTTGAGGTCGACGACATCGATGCGCTCCGGTGCCGCAGACAGGTAGGCCAGCATGTTGCAGCCACCGGAAGCGATGGTGACGATATGATGCTCCGGCCGCAGCTGCATTGCAGCCATATCGACGGCCGGATCCTCCCATATCTGCGGATAGACGAGGCCCGAAAACAGCAGCCCGAAAAGGCGCTCCGACAGTCCCTCCAAACTCAACGCCTTATGCTGAATCAGCGCGGTTTTCAGCTTGCGGTTCCGTTTGCCGTAGCCTGCATCGGGTGCGAGATCGGTCATGTCAGCCTGCCATCCGTTGACGTTGGAGGAGCTTTTAAGACGAGTCCGCTACACTTTGATGACGACGGTTTTCTACTAGTTTTTACCCATAAGAATTGATTAAGTTTGTATATGTTACATACGGTGAATTTTTCGGGGCGCTAACATGATGTTAAAGGCTTTTCTACCGAATCCCGAGCAGCGGTATGCAGCACTGGGCGCGGTGATCGGGGCATTGTTTCCGGCAATTTGCATTTTTTATGACGCAATAATCGCAGATGTTCACGGGGTTTGGGGCAGTGGAATGCTGGCGATCTCAGTTGCTTCATTGATTGTCATGCCGCTTGTCTGCGGGCTGTTCTTTTATCAGCGGGGACGGGCGCATAGCCGCCTGCTGGAAGAACTCGATCTACGCCGCAAGACCGAGGAAAACCTGTCGCGGGTCGTGCATACCGATCAGCTGACCGGCATCGCCAACCGTGCCGCGCTGGAGCGCGATCTTCGCGAATTGCTGGTCACCGGATCAATGCCTGCAGGCCGCACGGCTTTGTTGATGCTCGACCTCGACCGCTTCAAATTCGTCAACGATTCCATGGGGCATGATGCTGGCGACGCGTTGCTTGTGGCGCTCGGCAGGCGGCTTATCCAGGCGATGTCGGGCATCGCTGCGGTCTATCGGCTTGGGGGAGACGAGTTCGTCATTGTCGTTGCAGGCTCTCCGTCGCAAGGCAAGCTCGACGATATCTGCATGACCATCAAGGGACTGTTCGTCGAGCCCTTTCAGCTTTCGACCGCGCAATTCTGGACGGGCGGCAGCATTGGTGTCGCCTATTTAGAGCCGGACGACGGGTCGATTTCTGCTGTTCTCAAGCGCGCCGATCTGGCGCTCTACAAGGCCAAGGAGATTGCCGGCAACAGCCACATTGTCTACGCGCCAGCAATGGCGGAGGAAGCAACGCGCAAGGGCGAGATCGAGTACGATCTTTCTCGCGCATTGGCAGCCGGTGAGTTCTATCTCGAATACCAGCCGATCGTCGGCATCGAAAGCCGGGCTATACGCTCCTTCGAAGCACTGATTCGCTGGCGCCATCCCGACAAGGGCATTATTCCGCCCGATCATTTCATATCCGCAGCCGAAAAGACCGGCCTGATCCTGCCAATCGGCAATTGGGTGCTCAAAACCGCCTGCCTGGAGGCGGCGCGGTGGCCCGCTCCAACCGGTGTCGCGGTTAATGTCGCAGGCGACCAGTTCAAAGATCGTGCGTTCGTTCCGCATGTGAAGGCGTGCCTAGCGGAATCCGGACTTGCTCCCGGCCGGCTGACCATCGAAGTGACCGAATCGATCTTCTATGTCGATGCGGCCATCATCAGCGACAGCCTGACGGAGCTTCGTGCGCACGGCGTGCGCATTGCGCTTGACGATTTCGGTATCGGATTTTCGTCGATCAACAATCTCAGGCGCTTTCCGCTCGACCAGCTCAAAGTCGATCGCTCGTTCACCCAGGCGATGCTCGGTAATCAGCGCGATGCTGAAATCGTCGATATCATCCTCAAGCTTGGAAACACGTTCCAGGTCTCGACCACCATAGAGGGGATCGAGACCGAAGGGCAGATGGAGTTCGTCCGGGCGCTCGGCGCCTCGGAAGCCCAGGGGTTTCTGATTTCCAGACCCGTCTCTGCTGAAGGGGCGATTGCCATTCTCCAGCGGGAGCCGGAAAGGCTTGCGGCGCGATCCATCGGTTAGGGCCACATTGACCGGACGAAGCTCAAGAAACATGTTTAGCGTTAAAGTGATTGCCACAAAGCCTTCCTAAATGCGTGAAATCCTGTTCTTCTGACGCCAGCGAAGTAGGGACGATGGGCATGCGGAAAAAAAGGTGGTTCTGGCTCGCGGGCTCGGTATCGATAGCCGTGGCGGCTGTCGCGGGCTGGCTTGTCGTTGTGCCGCCGGATCTGCTGCGGGTCGGTGATGGTTATGCGGCCAAGATCGTCTGCTCGAACGTTTTCATTGCCGGCCGGGACGCAAACACGGTTCTGGCCGATGATGTTCAGGCGCCCGGCCATCCGCTTTTGCGTCTGGTGCGGATATCGGTCGATGATGTCAGAAAAACAGTCACGGCGCGGATGTTCGGTTTTGCAGCACCCGGCCGCGCCATCTACCGCGAAGGTCTCGGCTGCACCAATGTCACCGAGGGCGAATTCGCCGCTTTCCCCGGAAACAGACAGCTTCGCCGCCGTCCGCCGCAATCGGATGAAGGCAAGCTGTGGCCGGATGGGAGTGGCACCGCCGTCAACCCGGCAGTCCAGACACTCTTGACCGATCCGCAGCTTGCGGGGCCCGGTATGCGCGCCATCGTCGTCGTCAAGGACGGCAAGATCGTGGCGGAAAACTATGGCGAGGGCTTCAACAGTGCGACGCCTCTGCTCGGCTGGTCGATGACAAAGTCGGTGACGGCTGCACTGATCGGCTTGAGGATCCGCGATGGGCAAATGGCACTCGACCGGACAGAGCTCCTGCCGCAATGGCGTAACGATCCGCGCAGCCAGATCAAGCTTGCCGACCTCATGGCGATGCAGAGCGGGCTTCAATTCAACGAGGACTACGGCGATGTCACCGACGTCACGCGCATGCTCTATCTGGAAGGCGACATGGCGAATTTCTCGGCCGCCAAGTCGCTGGAGGTAAAACCGGGGGAGCGTTTCAGCTATTCCAGCGGCACGACGACTATCCTGTCGCGGCTCTGGATGGACACATTCGCCAGCGTGCGCGAAGCACTGACCTTTCCGCGCGCCGCGCTCTTCAGGCCGCTCGGCATGAACAGCGCTGTTCTGGAGCCGGACGGACACGGCACCTTTGTCGGCTCGTCTTATATGTATGCGACAGCACGCGACTGGGCCCGGTTTGGCCTGTTCCTCCTGCAGAACGGCAGCTGGAACGGCGAACAATTGCTGCCGCAGGACTTTGTCAGCTACATGCGCACGCCGACCCAGGCATCCGGCGGCCGTTATGGGGCAGGGCAGGTCTGGACGAAGTTTGGAAATGACGGTGGCCCGCCTTTACCCGGCGATGCCTATTGGCTGCAGGGGCATGACGGCCAGACCGTGATGCTGGTGCCGTCGCTCGGCCTTGCCGTCGTCCGGCTGGGATTGACGCCGTCACGCAGCGGCTATGACGTGCGCCAGCTGCAGGCCAAAATAGTTGAGGCGGTCAACTGACCGCCCCGGAACTTGAATTGAGATAAAGGGAAAGGCTGGCCAGCCTTACTTCATGCCCAGTGTTTCGAGCAGGCCCTTGCGCTTGGCGTGGTAATAATAGCCGCTGGCATAGAGTTTGACCGCGCCGTCGTTCTGGTTGTCGGCCACCATCCAGGCGCCCGCCAGATATTTCGTCGCGTATTTCAGATTGGTCTCGGCATCGAACAGGCCTTCGGCTGGACCTTCATAGCCAAGACCCTTGGCCGTGTTGTAGCGGATCTGCATCAGGCCGTAATTGCCAGAGTTATAGGCGCGCGGATTGTAGGTGCTCTCGCGCTTGACGACGCGGTGCACGAGTTCTTCCGGGATATTGTTGAGCTTGGCATAATAGGTAATCAGGCGGTCGAGTTCCGGACGCGAACTGGTCGGCTTGGAGCCTATGCCAAGCGACGCGGGGATATTCCTTGCCATCGCATAGGCGCTTGCACCAATCGAAGGCTTTGGCATGGGAACGATCATGTGCTTGGCGACCAGCGTCTCCAGTCCAACCGGCTCGCCGGTATCGAAATCCGATTCCATCGCGGCCACCATCATGCCTTGGGGAATCTGCGGCACACGATCGGACTTTGCCGATGCCAGCGCAGTGGCCGTCTGAGGTAGCACTGCGGCTGTTGCCGCCTGCGCCGCTGCAGATGCCTGAGGCGCCACCAGGGCATTGGCGGACGTCGCAGGCATTGTTGCGTGATTGGCAGCGGCGACCTGTGCCGTCGCTGTCTCGCCGGGCTTCATCATCGCCGTTTCGGCGGCAAGTGCTGCAGTCGTTGCAGCGACGCCATCCGGTGTCGGTAGAGCGTAAGCCGTCATTTCCGTTCCGGGCTTCGGCAGTGGTGTCACCGTCTGCACCGCCATCAGCTGTTCCATCGGCGTCCGCTCGACGCTCGAGCAGCCGCTGACAAGCGATGCCGAGATCAGGGCACAGGCCGTAACGGCCGGTTTTGAAACGGAAAAACGGAAATTCGCCATGCTGTCACTTTCGTGCTGTCAGGCCCCACAGCCCTATGCAAATCAGCAGCCAGAGGCCACCATGCGCATGACGTCATTAACCTATGAGACGGTGAACCGCAAGCGCAGGACGGCTTTTCAGGTGCCGGCGCGCCGCAAACCCGCTGTCAGAAGGCCTGCGCCGATCAAAAGCGACCCGCCGGTGCGGTTGACGATCATTTGAACTTTGGGCTTTCGAATCGTCTGGCGGGCAGCCGATGCCATCAGTGCATAGAGCGTCGCATTCAGGGTCGCGAGCACCAGGAATGTGGTTTCGAATATCAGCATCTGGTTGAACAGCGGGCGGCTGAGATCGAGGAACTGCGGTAGGAAGGCCACGAAAAAGACGATGCTTTTTGGGTTGAGCGCCGTGACCACATAGGTGTGCAGGAAAATCCGCAGCGGCTTTTCCGTCGGCACCGACATTGTGCCATCGGCAGCCTCAATTGCAATTGGCGCGCGCCAAAGCTTGATGCCGAGCCAGATCAGATAGGCGGCGCCAACCCATTTCAGCACGGTGAAAACCGCCGCCGACGTGGCCAGCAGTGCGCCCAGCCCGAGCATCGAGGCGGTCATCGCGGTGAAATCGCCGAGTGCGACGCCGGCGACCGTGGCACTTGCGACCTTGCGGCCGTGCCCGAGTGCATAGGAGATGACGAGCAGGATGGTCGGGCCGGGAATGGCGAGCAGGATGGAGGAGGCGGCAACAAAGGCCAGCCAGTGTTCGATCGACATGAAAACGGCTCCGTATGAGTGTGGCGTTCGATCGAGGAAGCCATGCGCAAACGGAGCCGTCAATAGGCGTTTATGAACCGGATATCACTTTGCCGGCGACCACTTCTGGCCGATCGCGTCCATGACCTCGCCGAACCATTTCACCGAGGTGTCGAAGTGCTTGCCGCCACGGATGCGCGGGAACTCGATCGTACGCAGCTTGCCGCCCTGATCTTCGTCATGGCCGGTGACGCCGGAGACCTTGTTGAGCGCGCTTTCGACGGCGAGATCGACCATGCCCTGAATGAGGCGCAGGTCGTCGGCGTTGGCCGGTGCGGAGCGGGCATAGTAGCCGGATTTCTGCACCATCGAGCGCTCGGCGCCGAGGAGGGCAGCGAACTGCTTGGTGAACCAGCCGCCGACATTGATCGTGTCGATCTTCACATGGCCGAAGGCATCGCGCTTGACGGCTTCACCGGCTGCTTCGCGTTCGGCAACGACGGCATCGAGGCAGGCGCCTTCCGACACAAACAGCGTGACGAAGCCGGTCTGGTCCATGACGGCACGCAGCCGTTCGGCTTCGGTTTCCAGATTGAACGCGGTCTCGGGCAGATAGAGGCCGTCGATATTCTTCATCTGCCGGTTCATCATGAAGCCGTCGACGAATTCACGGTCGTCGATATGCTGAATGTAAGAGCGCGCCGTCGCGGCGGTCAGCCAGCCGCAATGGCGGCCCATGACTTCGTGGACGACGAGCGTGCGTGGGGCAGCGCTCTGTTCGTTGCTGACATTGTCGAAGAATTTCGCGCCGTATTCAGCGGCAGTCCAGGCGCCGAGCGACTGGCGGATCGGCACGACGTCGTTATCGACGGTCTTCGGCAGGCCAACGACGGTCAGGTCATAGCCATTGGCGCCAAGATAGGCGGCAAGGTCGGCAGCCGTGATGTTGGTGTCGTCACCACCGATCGTGTGCAGGATGGTGATGCCGTCAGCGGCCAGCCGTTCAGCCGCAACCCTCAGCGGGTTCTGGCCTTCCTTGACCAGGCCGCGCTTGATGCAGTCGGCCGTGTTGGTCAGCTTGACGCGGCTGTTGCCGATCGGCGAGCCGCCGTGGCGATGGAGGATATGGGCTTTTTCCCGCATGTCACGGGTGATCTCGATACGGTCGGCCAGCAGCAGTCCCTGATAGCCGGAGCGGTAGGCAACCAGTTCGATGTCGGGCGCAATGTCGGTATAGCGCTCGATCAGGCCGCCCACGGCAGAAGACAGACACGGCGCGAGCCCGCCTGCGGTCAGCATTGCAACTTTCTGTTTGGCCATGGAGTCCTCCTCGGGGATTGCGGCAAGATCGTTCGCGGTCTCTCTAGCGCAATTCCCATGGAAGTTAAATGACATGCTGCGGCCATGGTGGTGGACAGCTTACGCGATGCGTGCCTTTCGGCCGAGCCAGACGATCAGGGCAACGGCGACGGCAAAGCCGATTGTCGATGCGCTGATGACCTCTCCGAGCAGCACGGCGGAGACGGCGAGCGTGACGAACGTCTGCAACAATTGCACCTGCGCCACGCGTGCGATACCACCAAGCGCCAGCCCGGCATTCCAGAAGATGAAGCCGGCGAACATCGACATCAGGCCGAGATAGGAGAGGGCGCCGAGTTCGGCTGGGGTCGGTGCCTGAATGCCATCTTTCATCACCAGCAATGTCGCAACGACGGAGAGCGGTGCGGTAATGACCAGGGCCCAGGAAATCACTTCCCAGCCCGGAATGATGCGCGAAACCTTGGCCGACAAGACATAGCCGAGCGAGGCGGTGACGGCGGCGAGAAACAGCCAGACATCCCCGGTCTGCAGATGAAAACCACTGTCGCGGATGGAAAAGAATACCACCAGCGCTGCGCCCGCAAGGCCATAGGCCCAGAAGGCCGGCCCCGGCCGTTCGCCATCGACGAGCGCGGCGAAGATCGAGGTCAAAAGCGGCAGGATGCCGAGAATGACGCCGCCATGGCTGGCCGGGATGGTCTGCATTGCCGTGGTGGAGAAGATCGGAAAGCCATAGACGACACAGATGCCGGCCCCGAGCAGGATCGCGCCTTGTCCCTGGGGCCACTTCTTCCGCATCAGCAGAAGCGTCAGTCCGGCCGCGATCGAGGCGATCACGGCGCGACCGAAGGTGATGAAAAACGGCGAAAAACCGCCAAGCGCAATATGCGTCATCGGTAGGGTGACACCGAAAATGGCGACGCCGATCAGGCCGAGTGCCATGCCCATGGCCTGCGGGTGGGTGGAAATGCGCATCGGAACTCCAGCGGAACGTGGATCGTCCGGTCGCACCTTGGCCGGTTCGAAGTCAAATTCATTTGCATGATTGAACGATCACGGCAACGAATGCTATAATAGTGAGGTGCCATCACAAATTCGTCATTTGGCCCGAATGCGCGGGTTTGCCGTCTTGCAATCCGCGTCAACATCTGGTCATGCTGTCCGGTGAGCTGCATGATTGTCGTGGCTGCATTGCCGTGCGAGCCACCTTGCATTTGCGCATGGACGTTTGCCCATGCCGTCTCCACTTGAACGCGACGTGGATCAGCCAATAATGGGAAAGAACGTGCCTATGTCATTCTGGGATAGCATTCTCAGCATCGTCACTGCGACGGGCAATGCGCTTGCCGGTGTGATCGAAGCTGTGCGGACGCTGTTTGAAGGCGATCCGGAAACCCGCCGTAAGGTCGCGTTTTCCGTTGCCATGATCGCGCTGTCCGCGAAGATGGCAAAGGCCGACGGCATTGTCACCGAGGCCGAGGTGTCGGCATTCCGGGATATCTTCAAGTTTCCCGACGACCAGGCGCAGAACGTTGCCCGGCTGTACAATCTCGCCCGCCAGGATGTTGCCGGTTACGAGGCCTATGCCGAGAAGCTGGCATCGCTTTGCGTTTCCTGCGACCAGAATTGCCCGGTGCTGGAAGATATCATCGACGGGCTTTTCCATATCGCCAAGTCGGATGGTGCGGTCCACGAGAAGGAACTGAACTTTCTCACGCGGGTGGCCGAGATTTTCCATATGAAGGAAGAGCGTTTTCAGGAGATCATGGCTCGCCACGTGCACGGCGCCGGCGCCGATCCCTATAAGATCCTCGGCGTTTCGCCAAAGGACGATTTTTCGATCATCCGCAAGCGCTACCGCGTGCTGGTGTCGGAGAACCATCCTGACATTCTGGTTGCCCGTGGCGTGCCGCAGGAACTGCAGGCGATTGCCAATGATCGCATGGCTGAACTCAATGCCGCCTATGAGGCGATCGAGAAAGAACGCCGCGCCGCATGACGGACTTCGCCTGTGACTATCCCGCCGCACGCGTCGTGCCGTCGCCCAACCATGGCGAAAGGGCAGGCGGGTTGAAGCCCGACATGATCATCCTGCATTACACCGGCATGGCAACGGCAGCGGCCGCTCTCGACTGGCTTTGCCGGGACGAAAGTCAGGTCTCCAGCCATTATTTCGTTCACGAGGATGGCAGGGTCGATCAGCTGGTCGCCGAGGATCGCCGCGCCTGGCATGCGGGCAAGAGCAACTGGAAGGGCGAGAGCGACATCAACTCCCGCTCGATCGGCATCGAAATCGCCAATGCCGGCCATCCCGGGGGACTGCCGGATTTCCCCTCCATCCAGATCGATGCGGTCGTCGAACTGTGTCGAAACTGTGGCGAACGATGGTCGATTGCCCCGGAACGGGTGCTGGCACACAGTGATATCGCCCCTATTCGCAAGGTCGATCCGGGAGAAAAATTTCCCTGGGAACGGCTGCATTCCGGAGGTGTGGGGCATTGGGTTCCACCGGCCCCGATCGGTGGCGGACGGTTTTTCCAGCGCGGCGACCAAGGCCAGCCTGTCGAGGCGGTGCAGACGATGTTGTCGCTCTATGGCTACGGAATTGAAGTGACAGGTGTTTTCTGCGAGAAGACGGAAGGTGCGGTGGCTGCATTCCAGCGGCATTTCCGCCCTTCGCAGGTGGATGGCATCGCGGATGTTTCGACGCTGGATACGCTGCACAGACTGCTTTCTGGCCTGCCGCATTTCTGCCGCTGACCGGGTGCCGGTCCGGCAATTCCAACGGCCGTTTCAGGCCGTGTCTTCACTAATTTTGTGCACTGCCACATCATCACCATGATGCCGGGGTCTTTTGCGGCCATACCAAACCGCAGGGAATTCAGGCCTCCAGCCCTTCCTGTTGATGACGAAAATCGGATGCGAGACGGCAGGGCGGGGTGCGCCCACACGGCCGCTGCGCCCGAAAGTGGAGACTTCAAACTAAATGAGAATATCGCATCTTGCTGCGACGGCGGCATGCTTCTGCATGCTGTTTTCCGGGGTTGAAACGTCGTATGCCGGGGGCACCGACAAGACCATCACCTCCTCCATCACGCCAGTGACCAGAACGACCGGTTATGCTGCACCGGGCGTCAACTCGCTCAAATCTTCCGTCTATAGCGGCCTGATCCAGACATATGCCAAGCAGTACGGCGTGCCGGTCGATCTTGCCCATGCGGTGATCAAGGTCGAGAGCAATTTCAACCCCAAGGCACGCGGAAGTGCCGGTGAGGTCGGCCTGATGCAGATCAAGCCCGCCACGGCACGGATGATGGGTTATTCCGGCGGCAAGCGCGGCCTGTTCGATCCCGAGACCAACATCAAGTTCGGCATGAAATATCTCGCCATGGCACACGAACTGTCCGGCGGTTTCACCTGCGGCACGATCCTGCGCTACAATGCCGGACACGGTGCCAAGAAGATGAATCCGGTGTCGCGCCGCTATTGCGGCAAGGTGCAGGCGATCATCGATTGATGTGAGGGACGCCGTAGGCATGTCCGGGTCGCTCTTTTTCACATTCGCAGATGTCAGCCGGCCGATGCCATGATATTGCCGAAGGATCGTTTTCTGAGGGCGTAACATGGCAGGCACATTCGATTTCATCATTGTTGGCAAAGGCATGATGGGCGCAGCGGCGGCCCGGCACCTGGCGAAAAGCGGCGCCAAGATCGCGCTGATCGGGCCGGACGAGCCGGAAGATTGGGCCAGCCATGGTGGTGTCTTCAGCAGCCACTATGACAATGGCCGCATCACCCGGACGATCGATCCTGACCCGGTCTGGGCGCTTCTGGCGCAGCGTTCCATCGAGCGCTACGCCGATATCGAAACGGGCAGCGGTGTCGATTTCTACAGCGAAGCCGGATGCCTGATTGCGGCACCTCTTCCGGGAGGCGAGGAAATCACGCTCGACAATGTGATTGCCGCCCGCAACCGTCTCGGTGTCGAGGCGCCTTTTGTCGGCGAAGAAGATCTTGCCGTTCGGTTTCCCTGGTTCCGGTTTCCGGCAGGCTATGGCGGCGTGTTTGAACCCCGCAACGCAGGCCATATCGATCCGCGTGCACTGGTGAAGGCGCAGGTCATCCTGGCCGAAAAGGCCGGCGTTGCGATCATTCGCTCCGAGGTTTCAGCTGTCGCCCGAGTCGGAAGCAGCGTCAATGTCCGAACGGTTGATGGAGCGACCGTCAGGGGCGGCCGCGCCGTTATCGCCGCCGGTGGATTTTCGATTTCCGGGCAGTTGCTTGCCCGGCCACTCGACCTCGCCGTCAAGGCGCGTACCGTGCTTTTTGCCGAGGTGGCGCAGGCCGATCTTCCCCGATTTGCCGGGATGCCGTCGCTGATTGGGTCAGCGCTTCAGCAGGACGAGAGCTATTATCTCTTGCCGCCGATCCGCTACCCGGACGGCAAGCATTACATCAAGATCGGCGGCGATCCGAGCGATATCACTATCGGCACCGAGCCAGAGGTTCGCACCTGGTTCCGGGGGCAAGCCAACCGGTCTGCAGCCGACCATATGGCCGCTCTTCTGGCGCGCGCCATGCCGTCCTTTACGCCCGCTTCGCTTCGGTGGAGCCCCTGTGTCACCACCTTCACCCGCCACGGCTATCCCTATATCGGCTTTGCCGATACCGACCGTATCGCCGTTTTGACCGGTGGCAATGGTGCGGCGGCCAAGAGTTCGGACGAGATCGGCAGACTTGGCGCGTCGCTACTGTTGAACGGCGTGCTCGATGCACCCGAATACGATACGGATTTTGCCGTCTGCTTCCGGTAGGAGCGCGGCGTCACAGACTTTTTGCTTTTGTCTCTGGCAATTGGCGGACACCTCGGCTATGCACCGCGAGCCAGTTGGCCGGGCAGCCGCGCTCCGCTATGACCGAAAGGTTGCGGGGGGAGGAAAGTCCGGGCTCCACGGAAAAACGGTGCCGGATAACGTCCGGCGGGGGCGACCCCAGGGAAAGTGCCACAGAGAGAATACCGCCTGCGTTTACGCAGGTAAGGGTGAAAGGGTGGGGTAAGAGCCCACCGCACGCATGGCAACATGGGTGGCAAGGCAAACCCCACCGGGAGCAAAACCGAATAGGGATGACGTGGTTCGCGCAAGCGTTCCGGCCTTTTCCGGGTCAGTCATCCGGGTGGGTTGCAGGAGGCAGCGCGCAAGTGTTGTCCCAGATGAATGGCTGCCACGTTCCGGCTTTCGGGCCGGAGCCATACAGAACCCGGCTTACAGGCCAACTGGCAAATTCCCTTATTTTTCAGTTTCATAAACTGCGGCCTCAGACGTCGCGTATCTGATTGAATATCAATTTCAATTAGATTCTACTAATTCACCATGCCCGGAATCCGCAGAACGTAATTCGCCGGTGGAGCCACGGTCGTGGCTATGCGTTTGTAACCATTTGTTAAACTTAACGGACTATCAATATTTGCCGACGACGCGTGCCGAAATAGACCAAATCCCATTGACGCCCATATGGTCCCATGTTATCCCAGAGATGCACTGCACACGGGCTGATTCAAGCCTACTCACCGCAAGTTTCGGAGTTGCTCCGCAAGGGGTTTTCGATCGGGCATGTCGCCCGGCTGTGGGGTGTTGCGCGTCCTTTTGACGGTGCGTGTGGGCTGTTGGGGCTGGCGCGTCCACCGGGAACGGCTGTATCGTGTCATGAACCGCTTCCTTTCGCATGCGACAAACCGGATCGATTCCAAGGGGCGGGTTTCCGTTCCCTCAATGTTTCGTTCTGTCTTGTCGGCGCTGGATATTCGGGAGCTTTATTGCTTTCAGGATTTCGTCTTTCCGGCTATCAGCGCCGGCGGTCCCGAATTGCTGGACCGCTTCGAAAGGCAAATCAGCGGCGAGGATCCATTTTCGCCGCAGGCCAATCAGATGTCGCTCCTGGTTCATGGGGGCGGGGTCTTCATGAAGCTCGACCAGGAGGGCCGGTTGATGGTCACGGATTTCATCCGCGATTTCACGGGCATCGACACGGAAGTCACTTTCGTGGGGCGGGCAGATCATTTTCAGTTGTGGGCGCCGCATGTGTTTGCGGAAGCGCAGGCGGCGGCAAGGGACGAGCACAGATTGCGAGGTCTGCGTTCGGGCTAGAGTGGAGAAACGGAATGATGACGGATCAAGGCTCAGGTTTTACCGATGCCGAAGGCGGACCGGTCCGCCACATTCCGGTTCTTCTCCCCGAGGTTCTCGCCAGTCTGGATATCGCTCCGGGCAAAATCATTCTTGACGGTACATTTGGTGCGGGCGGTTACACGGCGGCGATCCTTGCTGCCGGTGCCGACGTCATCGCGCTGGATCGCGATCCGGCGGCCATTCTCGGCGGTCAGCCGCTGGTTGAGGCGAGCGCCGGTCGTCTGACGCTCGTGCAGTCACAATTTTCCGATCTTGCACAGCATGCTCCGCCCGAAGGCTTGGATGGCATCGTGCTCGATATCGGTGTTTCCTCGATGCAGATCGACGAGGCGGATCGCGGCTTCTCGTTTCAGCGCAAGGGACCGCTCGACATGCGCATGTCGTCATATGGCGTTTCTGCCGCTGACGTGGTCAATCGCGCCAAGGTGACCGACCTGACCCGTATTTTCGGCTTTCTCGGTGAAGAGCCGCAATCCGGCCGCATCGCCCGCGCCATCGAAAAGCGCCGGCTAGAGGAGCCGTTCGTGACGACCCGTGATCTCGCTGGTCTGATCGAGGTCGTGACGCCACGTAAGGCCAAGGACAAGATCCATCCTGCCACCCGGGTTTTTCAGGCGTTGCGTATTTTCGTCAACGACGAGCTCGGTGAACTGGCCAGCGCGCTGTTTGCGGCTGAGCGCGCCCTCAAGCCCGGTGGACGGTTGACCGTGGTCACATTCCATTCGCTGGAAGACCGGATCGTCAAGAAATTCTTCCAGGATCGTGCCGGCAAGGCGTCGGGCTCCAGGCATCTGCCGATCGCCCACGAACGCGCGGCAACCTTCGCACCAGTTGGGAAATCTATGGTGGCTGCCAGCGAAGAAGAAGCGTCCCGTAATCCACGTGCCCGGTCCGCCAAGATGCGGGTCGGTGCCCGCACCGATGCTCCGCCTGAGGCAGATGATCTGTCCATTTTCGATCTGCCGAACCTTGCAAGCCTTGGAAAGATGGGGGGCTAAGTCATGTTGCGTAGTTTTGACATCGTCCTGATCGTCGTCATGACCGCAGCTGCTACGGTCACCTACACGATCAAGCACCAGGCTGAAAACAAGCTTGAGGACGTTCGTAAGCTTGAGGCCGGCATCAAGCTTGAGGAAGATACGATCGATCTTCTGCGCGCCGACTGGGCGCTGCTGACCCAGCCCAACAGGCTGGAGAAACTCGTCACCGTCTATCAGCAGGATCTGCAGCTTGCACCCACCGAACCGACCCAGCTTGCTCGCCCGGAGGAATTGCCGATGTTGAAGGCTGACATGCCGCCGCCGGCCGATGTTCTGGAAGCGATGGGGCTGGCCAAGGGCAAGGGGAATGGCAAGTCCAAGAAGCCGGTGGTTGATACAGACGATATTGCAACGGGTTCGGTGGATCGCTGATGTCTTTTCTGTCCCGCATCATGGTCGTCAAGAGCAAGGCGCATTTCTCCGCCGGCGGCAACAACCATCCCGGCGATCTCGGCCGGCCGTTCGAGGGTACGCGCAAGCGGACCAGCAACCAGGCGAGAAGCCGGGTGGCCATCGTCATCGCCAGCTTCACGGCGGTTTACTGCATCATCGGCGGCCGTCTGGTGCAATATGGTCTGGCTCAGCCCGAAACCGTCTCCAGCATCGGCCGCGCCGACAATCTGATGGCGTCGCGCCCGGATATTCTCGATCGCAACGGCGAGATTCTGGCGACCGACATCCGCACGGTTTCGCTCTATGCCGAGCCGCACAAGATCGTCGATGCAGACGAAGCGGTCGAGCAACTCTCGACCGTGCTTCCCAGCCTGAATGTCACCGATATCTACAACAAGCTGAAATCACCATCGCGCTTCCAGTGGCTTCGCCGTCAGTTGACCCCCAAGCAGCAGAGCGAAATCCTGGCGCTCGGCATTCCCGGCATCGGTTTCCGGCCGGAAAAGCGCCGGTTCTATCCGGGCGGCGCCACCGCCTCGCATATTGTCGGTCATGTCAATGTCGACAACCGTGGCATCGCCGGTATGGAGCGCTGGATCGACAGCCAGGGGCTCGCCGATCTCGCGGCCATCGGCATGACGAGCGATGCCAAGCTCGAGCCCGTCAAGCTGTCGATCGACCTGCGCGTCCAGAATATCCTGCGCGATGTCGTCGTCGATGCGATGACGAAATTCCGCTCGCTGGCAGCAGGCGGCGTGGTCCTGGATGTGAGGACAGGCGAAGTCCTCGCCATGGTCTCCTATCCCGACTACGATCCGAATAAGCCGGCCGACGGTGCCAAGGAAGGCTGGATGAACCGCATGTCGAACGGCACGTTCGAGATGGGGTCGACGTTCAAATCCTTCACCACGGCGATGGCGCTCGATTCAGGCAAGGTGAAGCTGACCGACAGCTTTGATGCGACCAACCCGATCCGCATCGGCGGCTTTACGATCAAGGACTTCCACGGCAAGCGCCGCGTTCTGACCGTGCCGGAAATCTTTCAGTATTCGTCCAATATCGGCACGGCCAAGATGGCCGACATCGTCGGGATCGAGGGCCACAAGGAGTTTCTCACCCGCATCGGGCTGCTGACCAAAATGCCGACCGAACTGCCGGAGGTGAAGACGCCGAGCCAGCCGCGTGTGTGGAAGAAGATCAACTCGATCACCATCTCGTTCGGCCACGGCGTCTCGACCACACCATTGCAAACGGCAGTGGCAGGGGCAGCCCTTTTGAACGGCGGCAACCTGATCGAGCCGACCTTCCTGCCGCGCACGATTGACGAAGCGCAGGCCTCCTCGACGAAGGTGATCAAGAAATCGACCAGCGACGACATGCGCTTCCTGTTCCGCTGGAACGGCGTCAACGGCTCGGGCCGCAACGCCCGCGTGCCTGGCTTCAATGTCGGCGGCAAGACCGGTACGGCCGACAAAGTCGTGAATGGCCGTTATTCGAATGACGCCAACTTCAACGCCTTCTTGGCCGGCTTCCCGATCGACAACCCGCGTTATGTGGTCCTCACCTTCATCGACGAGCCGAAGACCGACAAGGGTAATGGCGCCGCACTGGCGGGCAATACCGCCGCGCCGATGGTGCGTGACATCATCAGCCGGTCGGCACCGCTGCTCGGTGTCGAGCCGAAGTTCGGTGAAGACGGTTCTGCCTTGCTTGTGTCTTATTGACCATGGAATGACAATCTGGAGGATTCGCCGCCCGGCGCGTCGATTAAACTGAAAAGTGCATCCATGAAGATCAAAGATCTGATCGGGAAGGATTTCCCGGAAATTGCGTCACAGCTGGACTCGACCGCCGGAGATATCGACATCGCCGCGATCACGGCCGATAGTCGGCAGGTTGGCCCGGGAACGTTGTTCATGGCGCTGTCTGGAAGCAAGGCAGACGGCAAGGCTTTCATCGACGAGGCCATCGCCCGCGGGGCCGCTGCTGTCGTCACCGGCGCACAGTTTGAGGGTAGCGCTCCGGCAGTTCCGGTTCTATTCGCATCGACCCCGCGCCGTGTGCTGGCAATCGCCGCCGCCAACTTCTATGGCCGCCAGCCGGATACGATGGTTGCAGTTACCGGTACCGCCGGCAAGACTTCGGTTGCCTCCTTTGCCCGGCAGATCTGGGCGCATGCCGGTTTTGCGGCCGCGATGATCGGCACGACCGGTGTGATCGCACCAGGGCGCAACGATTACGGCTCGCTGACGACACCCGATCCGGTGTCCCTGCACAAGCTACTTGCCGAACTTGCCGATGCCGGCGTCACCCATGCGGCGATGGAGGCCTCCAGCCACGGGCTCGACCAGAACCGGCTCGATGGTGTCCGGCTCGCTGCTGCCGGCTTTACCAATCTTGGCCGCGACCACATGGATTACCACCCGACTGTCGAGGACTACATGGCCGCCAAGATGCGGCTGTTCGACGGTGTCCTGCCGAAGGGTTCGCCGGCGGTGATCTTCTCCGACGATCCCTGGTCGGCGCAGGCCATTGCCGCTGCAAGAGCCGGCGGGCACCTGGTGCTGACCGTTGGCCGCAAGGGCGATTATCTGTCGCTCAAGCGCGTCGAGCATTTCCGTCACAAGCAGATTGCCGAAATCCATGTCGGCGATGAGATTTTTGAAGTGCATGTGCCGCTGGCTGGCGATTTCCAGATATCGAACGCGCTGGTTGCGGCAGGTCTTGCCATGTCCACCGGCGTCAGTGCCAGGGCGACGATGGCAGCGCTTGAAAAGCTGCAGGGTGCGTCGGGGCGTTTAGAGCTGGTCGGCCATACCAAGGAAGGCGCGCTCGCTTACGTCGATTACGCCCACAAGCCGGATGCGCTGGAAAACGTACTGGCCTCGGTTCGCCCGTTCACCACCGGCCGCATCATCGTGGTATTCGGCTGCGGCGGTGACCGTGACAAGGGCAAGCGTCCGATCATGGGCGAGATCGCCACGAGGCTTGCCGATGTGGTGATCGTCACCGACGACAACCCGCGCTCGGAGGTGCCCGCCGTCATTCGCAGCGAAATCATGGCTGCCGCCAAGGGCGCCACCGAGATCGGCGACCGCGCGGAAGCCATCAAGGCTGCCGTCGACATGCTCAAGGCGGGTGACACGCTGATCGTTGCCGGCAAGGGGCATGAGGAGGGGCAGACCGTCGGCTCCATCACCTTGCCGTTCTCCGACCACGACGAATTGCGCAAGGCATTGGGAGGGCATTGATTTGAGCTTTCTCTGGACAACAAGCGACCTGATGGCAGCCATGCACGGCCGCCCGAGGGGGAATCTGCCCGAGGGCATCACCGGCATTTCGATCGACAGCCGTTCGATCGGCAAAGGCGAGGCGTTTTTCGCCATCAAGGGCGACCGCGTCGACGGGCACGATTATGCCGGTATCGCTTTGGCCAACGGTGCAACGCTTCTGGTTGTCAGTGAAGCCAAGATTCCGGCGCTCGGGCGGTTGAATGGACCGATGATCGTTGTCGATGACGTGCTGGAGGCGATGGTACGGCTTGGTTGTGCTGCGCGTGATCGCAGCGCCGCCAAGATCATCGCCGTGACAGGATCCGTCGGCAAGACCACGACAAAGGAGATGCTGCGTCACATGCTTGAGCCATCCGGCCGGGTGCATGCGTCCGTTGCGTCGTTCAACAATCACTGGGGCGTGCCGCTGACCCTGTCGCGCATGCCCGAAAATACCGATTTCGGCATTTTTGAAATCGGCATGAATCATGCCGACGAGATCCGGCCGCTGGTCAAGATGGTGCGGCCGCATGTGGCCATCATCACCACGATCGCCGCCGCCCATCTCGGCAATTTCAAGGATCTTGAGGAAATCGCGGCCGCTAAGGCCGAGATCATGGAAGGCCTCGTCGACGATGGCCACGTGATCCTCAACCGCGACAACGAACAGTTCGACATGCTGGAGAAGACGGCAAACGCACTGGGTGTTGCTCACGTGCATAGCTTCGGCAGCAGCGCCAAGGCCGATTTCCGCATGGTCGAATATGCCGGCGGCTCGGAAGGCGGCGTGCTGTGGGTAGCACTTGACGGCAAGACGCTGGAAATCCAGATGGGTGCGCCCGGGCGCCATATTGCCGAGAATGCGCTGGCGGCTCTCGGAGCGGCCAGCCTTGTCGGCGCCGATATGGATGCGGCCCTTGCTGCGCTTGCAACGCTTCAGCCCGAAAAGGGGCGCGGTGCCCGCCATCGCCTTTCGATCGGGGCCGGAACGTTTGTGCTGATCGACGAAAGCTACAACGCCAATCCGGCTTCGATGCGGGCGGCGATCTCGCTGCTGAAAGACACGGCCCTGCCTGAGGGCGGGCGCCGGGTCGCCATTCTCGGCGACATGCTGGAAATGGGCGAGACCACCGGCGAAATCCATGCCCAGCTGGCCGCTCCGTTGGTCGAAGCCGGGATTACCGATATCTGGCTCGCGGGGGAAGAAATGGCCCATCTGCGTGACGCACTGCCTGACGATACGCATGTCGAGTACCGTCTGTCGGTCGATGAGTTGAAGGAATTTGCGCTCGGCTCGATCGCTGCCGGGGATGTGGTGATGATCAAATCGTCGAAGGGGACTGGCTGCGGCAGGATCGTTTCGGCTCTTCTTGACCTCTATCCGGCCCATTCGGGGGCGCAACACGCTGAATAAAGGCAGGACAAGGCATTCTTCGCCGCTGTTCTATGCTGACACTTTTGATAGGACGCAGTTATCCTTCCATCAGGTGATTCTGATGGATGAAACTGCAACGAACCTTTGGGGAAAGGTCCCTCATGCTCATCTGGCTTGTCGAACTGGCGGACCATTTTCAATTCTTCAACCTGTTCCGTTACATCACGTTCCGGACCGGCGCCGCCCTGTTCACCTCGGCATTGATCGTTTTCCTGTTCGGGCCGCGGATGATTTCGTCGCTGCGCGTGCGGCAGGGACGCGGCCAGCCGATCCGCGCGGATGGCCCGCAGACCCATTTCAAGAAGGCCGGTACACCGACGATGGGCGGACTGATGATCCTTGCCGGGATCGTCGGCAGTTCGCTGCTCTGGGCTGATCTTTCCAGCGTCTACGTCGTTTCGACACTGCTGGTGACGCTAGGTTTCGGCGCCATCGGCTTTTACGACGATTATCTGAAGGTGACGAAACAGTCCGACAAGGGCTTTTCCGGCAAGGCGCGGCTCGGGATCGAATTCCTGGTCGCAGGCATCGCCGTCTTCTTCATGATGCGGACGGCGCTTTCGGCCGGTGTGGCCGGTTCGACCTTCGGGTCGTCGCTGACATTCCCGTTCCTCAAGGATTTCACGCTCAATCTCGGTTATTTCTTCATTCTGTTCGGCGGCTTTGTCATCGTCGGTGCCGGCAATGCCGTCAATCTGACCGACGGTCTAGATGGCCTCGCCATCGTACCGGTGATGATTGCCGCAGCCTCCTTCGGTGTCATCGCCTATCTCGCCGGCAACGCGGTGTTTGCAAACTACCTGCAGATCCATTTTGTCCCGGGAACCGGTGAACTTGCGGTCATTCTTGGGGCGGTGATCGGGGCGGGGCTCGGGTTCCTCTGGTTCAACGCGCCGCCGGCGGCCATCTTCATGGGCGACACCGGCTCGCTGGCGCTCGGCGGCCTGATCGGCACGGTTGCCGTCGCCACCAAGCATGAAATCGTCATGGTCATCATCGGCGGCCTGTTCGTCATGGAAACCCTGTCGGTGATCATCCAGGTCTTCTGGTTTAAGCGCACCGGCAAGCGCGTCTTCCTGATGGCGCCGATCCATCACCATTTCGAAAAGCTCGGCTGGACCGAAAGCCAGGTGGTTATCCGCTTCTGGATCATCGCCGTCATTCTCGCCATGGTCGGCCTTTCGACCCTGAAGCTGCGGTAACAGACGATGATACCGGTCACCACATTCAGCGGCAAAAAGGTCGCTCTGTTCGGGCTCGGCGGCTCCGGCCTTGCGACTGCGCAGGCGCTGGTTGCCGGCGGCGCCCTCGTGACTGCCTGGGACGATAATCCGGATAGCGTCGCAAGGGCCTCTGCGGCAGGGATCGGTACCGGTGATCTCCATCACGCAAACTGGGCGGAGTTTTCCGCCTTCGTGCTGTCGCCCGGCGTTCCGCTGACGCATCCAAAGCCACATTGGACCGTTGATCTCGCCCATGCTGCCGGTGTCGAGATCATCGGTGACGTCGAGCTTTTCGTGCGCGAACGGAGGATCCACGCGCCGGATTGCCCGTTCATCGCCATCACCGGCACCAACGGCAAATCGACGACCACGGCGCTGATTGCGCATATCCTCAAATCCAGCGGCCGCGATACGCAGCTTGGCGGCAATATCGGCACGGCTGTGATGACGCTCGACCCACCGGCGTCGAACCGGTTCTACGTCGTCGAATGCTCGTCCTACCAGATCGATCTGGCGCCGACGATCGATCCGTCGGCCGGCATTCTGCTCAATCTGACGCCCGATCATCTCGACCGGCACGGCAGTATGGAACAGTACGCCGCAATCAAGGAGCGATTGATTGCGGGCAGTGACACGGCGATTGTCGGTGTTGATGACGTCTACACCGAGGCGATTGCCGACCGTGCGACGCTGGCCGGACACCGCGTCATCCGCATCGCCCGCCACCGGGCGCTTGGCGAAGGACTGTATGCGGACGGAACGCGCGTCATGCGCGCCGAAGGTGGTCTGGCGACTGTTGTTGCCGATCTCGACGGTATTGCAACGCTGCGCGGCAACCATAATGCCCAGAATGCGGCGGCGGCGATTGCAGCCTGTCTGTCGGTTGGCGTTTCCGAGCACGAAATCCTTGCCGGGCTTTCCTCTTTTCCTGGCTTGAAACACCGCATGCAGCCTGTCGGCCGCAAGGGCAACATTGTCTTCGTCAATGACAGCAAGGCAACCAATGCCGATGCGGCGGCACCGGCTCTGTCGAGCTATGAGCGGATCTACTGGATCGCCGGTGGCCTGCCCAAGGAGGGCGGGATCAGCTCGCTGTCGCCGTTCTTTCCGAAGATTGCCAAGGCTTATTTGATCGGCGAGGCCGCACCGGCGTTTGCGGCGATGCTTGGGGAAACGGTTCCTTTCGAGATTTCCGGAACTCTGGAGAGGGCGGTGGCCCATGCGGCAGCCGATGCGGCGCAGGATGAGGCGGCACAATCCGCCGTCATGCTGTCCCCGGCTTGCGCAAGCTTCGACCAGTACAAGAACTTTGAAGTGCGCGGCGATGCCTTCGTCGCCCATGTCGCTGCGATTGACGGCGTGACGATGCTGATTTGAGGGTGACGACCCTGACTTTGAGATATTGGCGCCGGACGCGCCGTTGAAGGGGACGAAGAAATGGTAAGCCGTGCCGAGCGTGGCCCTGTGGCCGACTGGTTCTGGACGATCGACAGGTTCTTCCTGGCGACCTTCATTCTATTGATGGGCATCGGTTTCATGTTGTCCTTCGCGGCCAGCCCGGCGGTGGCCGAGCGGCTCAATCTCGACAGCTTCCATTTCGTCAAGCGGCACGCGGCCTTCCTTTTGCCGTCGCTGGCGGTGATGATCGGCATTTCCTTCATGTCGCCGCGGCAGGTTCGCCGCACCGCGATGATCCTGCTTCTGGCGTCTCTCGCGATGATGGTTCTGGCGCTGTTTTTCGGGGCCGAGGTCAAGGGGTCGCGCCGCTGGATCTCGCTTGCCGGTTTGTCGGTGCAGCCATCGGAATTCATGAAACCGGCTTTCGTCGTCGTCTGTGCGTGGCTGTTTTCCGAACATGCCCGCCAGCCCGAAATTCCCGGCAACCTGTTTGCCATCCTGTTGTTCGGCATTGTCGCGGCGCTGCTGGTCGCCCAGCCTGACCTTGGCCAGACGATCCTGACCACGGCCGTGTGGGGCGGCATGTTCTTCATGGCCGGCATGCCCTGGCTGTGGATCGTCGTGCTCGGCGGTTCGGCTGTCGGCGGCCTTGTGGTTGCCTATACTCTTCTGCCGCACGTGGCGGGCCGCATCGACCGGTTCATGACCGGCGAGGGCGATACGTTCCAGGTGGACACTGCGCTGCAGGCCATCATCCGCGGCGACTGGTTTGGCCAGGGGCCGGGCGAGGGCATCGTCAAGCGGATCATTCCGGACAGCCATACCGACTTCATCTTCTCGGTCGCGGCCGAGGAATTCGGCATCGTCTTCTGCATGGTCATCGTGCTGATCTTCGCCTTCCTTGTCATGCGCGGCCTCAGCCACGCGTTTCGTGAACGCAATGATTTTACCCGTTTTGCGGTTGCCGGTCTGGTGCTGCAAATCGGCATCCAGTCGATGATCAATATCGGCGTTAATCTGCAGTTGCTGCCGGCCAAGGGCATGACCCTGCCGTTGATCTCCTACGGCGGTTCGTCCATGGTGGCGATCTGCGTGACGGCGGGTTTCATCCTGGCGTTGACCCGCCATCGCCCGGAAAAGCGCGCTGTCGAGCGTAGCCTGTTTCGTTCCGGCATGGGCGTTCCGGCCGAATAGGCTGGTGGAGTAAGGACTGAACATGACCAAAGGCATTATCATGCTCGCCGCCGGTGGTACCGGCGGCCATCTGTTTCCGGCGGAAGCGCTAGCGCACGAATTGAAGGCCCTCGGCTATTCCATTCATCTGGTAACGGACAGCCGCGCCGAGCGTTTCGCCGGCAAATTTCCGGCCGATGAAATCCATGTCGTCCCATCGGCGACGATCGGATCGAAGAATCCGCTGAAAGTGGCATCATCGTTATGGACACTCTGGTCGGGTATGCGCGTTGCCCGCCGCCTGATGGCGAAGGTGCGTCCGAAGGTCGTCGTCGGTTTCGGCGGCTATCCGACAATTCCTCCCTTGCTGGCTGCAACCGGTATGGGTATTCCGTCGATGATCCACGAACAAAACGCCGTTATGGGGCGCGCCAACAAGGCGCTTGCCAACCGGGTCAGGGCGATTGCCGGTGGGTTTCTGCCTGAGACCGATGGACCCTATGCGGCAAAGACGGTGACGACCGGCAATCCGGTGCGTCCGGCGGTTCTGGAAGCGGCGAAGGCTCCCTATCAGCCATCCGGCGAAGGCGAGGAGTTTCGTCTTGTCGTGTTCGGCGGCAGCCAGGGCGCGCAGTATTTTTCCAAAACAGTCCCGACTGCGATCAGTCTGCTCGACGATCATTTGAGGCGGCGGCTGAAGGTCACGCAGCAGGCGCGGGCCGAAGACATGCCGATGGTCGAGGGCTGTGTCGCCAAGCTCGAGATGAATGCGGATATCGCCCCCTTCTTTACCGACATGGCCGACCGTCTTGCCAAGGCGCATCTGGTTATCTGCCGTTCGGGCGCCTCGACGGTTTCGGAGATCGCGGTGATCGGCCGTCCGGCTATCCTGGTGCCCTATCCTTATGCGCTGGATCATGATCAGGCGGCCAATGCCGCAGCGCTGGCTGCGAGCGGCGGCGCCAAGGTGATCGTCCAGGCGGAGCTTTCGCCGGAGAAACTCAGCAAGATCCTCACCGGGGCGATGACCAACCCGGAGAAGCTCGCCGCAATGGCGGCTAACGCCAAACAGGCGGGCAAACCCGATGCCGCGCGCTTGCTTGCCGCCATGGTTGAAGCTATTGCCAGCGGTTCGACGATTGCACAGTTCAAGGAAACACGCTCATGAAAATGCCGCAGACAATCGGCCTGGTCCATTTCATCGGTATCGGTGGCATCGGCATGAGCGGTATCGCCGAGGTGCTGCACAATCTCGGCCACAAGGTTCAGGGCTCTGACCAGTCCGACAGCGCCAACGTCCAGCGCCTGCGTGACAAGGGCATCGAGGTGTTTGTCGGCCACAAGGCCGAGAATATCGGCGAGGCCGAAGTGGTCGTCGTCTCCACGGCGATCAAGAAGACCAACCCCGAATTGATCGCCGCGCGGGAAAAGCTTCTGCCGGTGGTCCGCCGTGCCGAAATGCTCGCCGAACTCATGCGCTTCCGCAATGCCATCGCCATTGGCGGTACGCACGGCAAGACGACCACCACCTCGATGGTCGCCACCCTGCTGGAGGCCGGCGGTCTCGACCCGACCGTCATCAATGGCGGCATCATCAATGCCTACGGTACCAACGCCCGCATGGGCGAGGGGGAGTGGATGGTGGTCGAGGCTGACGAATCCGACGGCACGTTCCTGAAACTGCCAGCCGATGTCGCCGTCGTCACCAATATCGATCCGGAGCATCTCGATCACTACGGCAATTTCGATGCCGTGCGGGAAGCCTTCCGCCAGTTCGTCGAGAATGTGCCGTTCTATGGTTTTGGCGTCATGTGCCTTGATCATCCCGAAGTCCAGACGATGGTCTCCAAGATCGAGGACCGCAAAGTCATCACTTACGGCGAAAACCCGCAGGCCGACGTGCGCTTTTCCAATATCCGCATGGACGGTGCCACCTCGGTGTTCGACGTCGAAATCCGCCGCCGCCGCACCGGCAAGGTGATCCAGTTGAAGGACCTGCGCCTGCCAATGCCGGGCCGCCACAATGTGTCCAATGCCACCGCGGCAATCGCCGTTGCCCAGCGCCTCGGTATTTCGCCAGAGGATATCGCCAAGGGGCTGGCCGCCTTTGCCGGCGTCAAGCGGCGCTTCACGTTTACCGGCGAGTGGAACAATGTCCGCGTCTACGACGATTACGGTCACCATCCGGTCGAGATCAAGGCGGTGCTGAGCGCTGCGCGCGAAGCCTGTCAGGGCCGCGTCATCGCGGTGCACCAGCCGCACCGGTTCTCGCGGCTGCACAGCCTGTTCGAGGATTTTTCCGCCTGCTTCAACGAGGCCGACACGATTCTTCTCGCCCCGGTCTACTCGGCTGGCGAAGAGCCGATCGACGGCATCAATTCGCAGGAACTCGTCTCGCGTATCAAGGCCGGTGGTCACCGCGACGCGCGGTTCATCGATGGTCCGGAAGCAATCGCTCCGATTGTATCGGCCATTGCACAACCCGGTGACTTTGTGGTTCTCTTGGGGGCTGGCAGCATCACCTACTGGGCTGCCGCACTTCCGAAGGAACTCGCTGGCATTTCAGGAAATTCCGCATGAAACAGGTACACGGAGAAAAGTTGCTGGCCTCTCTGGGGGACGGCGTCAAGGAATTGCGTGGACGTCTGACGCCGGATGCGCCGATGGATCGCGTCACATGGTTTCGCGCCGGTGGCCTTGCCGAGCTGATGTTCCAGCCGCATGACGCCGATGATCTCGTCACGTTCCTGAAGATGCTGCCCGCTGAAGTACCGGTCATGGTTGCCGGTGTCGGCTCCAACCTCCTGGTTCGCGATGGTGGTATTCCGGGCGTCGTTATCCGGCTGTCGGCCAAGGGGTTTGGCGATGTCGAGCTGGTTTCCGAGACCCGCGTCAAAGCCGGAGCGATCTGCCCGGACAAGAACCTGGCGGCAATGACGCTCGATCACGGCATCGGCGGTTTCGCCTTCTATTACGGCATTCCCGGCACGATCGGCGGCGCGCTGCGCATGAACGCCGGTGCCAACGGCGGCGAGACCCGCGAGCGGGTCGTCGAGGTCCGTGCGGTCGATCGTAAGGGCAACAGCCACGTGCTCTCCAATGCCGATATGGGCTACAGCTACCGTCATTCATCGGCGTCGAAGGACCTGATCTTCACCCATGCGGTTTTCGAAGGCTACCTCGACGACAAGGCCAAGATCCGCGCCGAGATGGATGCGGTGCGCCAGCATCGCGAGACCGTTCAGCCGATTCGCGAAAAGACCGGCGGCTCGACCTTCAAAAACCCGGACGGTCATTCCGCCTGGAAGCTGATCGACGAGGCCGGTTGCCGCGGCATGATGATCGGCGGTGCGCAGATGTCGCCGATGCACTGCAATTTCATGATCAATACCGGTCAGGCGAGCGGATACGAACTCGAATATCTCGGCGAGACGGTGCGCCAGCGCGTGTTTGAAACCTCGGGCATTTCGCTCGAATGGGAAATCAAGCGCGTCGGCACGTTCATGCCCGGCTACGAGGTCAAGGAGTTTTTGGGCGAACTGACCGCCTGAGCGATCGTTCGATGATGGAAGAGCATGATCATGCAGCAATCCCTGCATGATCTGAGATTTCTTCAGTTGTGAACATTTTTCGACAACACTGTGGTGAGGCTATGAGCGTAACAGCTGCACACACAGCGAGATTCTTTGACGAAATCGTCGCGCATGGCACGGTCTGGTCCATACGGGACGACGATGGTTTCCCAACCTCGACAAGTCCGTTTGGCGAGACGGCGATGCCGTTCTGGTCTTCAGATAGCCGGGCTCAGAAGGTTATCGACAATGTTTTCGCATATCGTGGCTTCAAAACCTCTCGGCTTGCGTTGTCGGAATTCGTGGACCGTTGGCTTCCTGGACTGGAAAGAGATGGCCTCTTCGTTGGTATCAATTGGTCGGGCAAGCGCGCGACGGGGTACGATATGACGCCGGAGACTGTCAGAAACCGTATTGCAATGAAGCAGACAGCCGCCGTTTACGGCCACTAATCGCCATCTCCTCTTTGCGTTGATGCTATCGATTAATGAAAAAGCCGCCGCAGAGTGATCTGCGGCGGCTTTTTGGTGTTTGATGTTTTGGCTGAAGCTCAGACTTCGTCCTTGCCCGAAAGCAGGATGCAGATCAGCGTGATCACGGCTGCGGCGCCGAGATAGTAGCCGACATAGGCCATGCCGTAGTTCACCTGCAGCCAGGTCGCGGCGTAGGGAGCAAGCGAGGCTCCGAAAATGCCAGCGAGGTTGAAGGTGATCGAGGAGCCGGTGTAGCGCACATTGGTCGGGAAGGGGGCAGCAAGCGCCGTTCCGATCAGGCCGTAGGTCAGGCCCATCAGAGCCATCGCAATGATTGCAAAGACGAAGATGGCGCCTTCGCCCGATGTCATCAGGACGTTCAGGAAGAACGAGAAGATGCCGATCAAGACGGTCGTTGCGATCAGTACCTCGCGGCGGCCGAAGCGTTCGGCCAGCTTGCCGGCGATCGGGATGAAGATACCGAACAGGACCGAGCCGACGATCTGGATTTCCAGTGCATCGAGGAACGGGATGTTCAGGACCTTGACGTTGTAGGAGAGCAGATAGGCCGAGCCGATGTAGAACAGCACGAAGGTCGCGAGGGCTACGAAGGTGCCGAGCAAGAGGCTGCGCTTGTGGTTGCGGAACAGTTCCACCACCGGCACATCGACGCGCTTATGCTCGTCGATGGCTTTCTGGAACGCCGGTGTCTCGGTGATCGACAGGCGTACCCACAGACCGACGGCGATCAGGATGATCGAGGCAATGAACGGGATGCGCCAGCCCCAGCTGAGCAATTGCTCCTGGGTCATCAGATGCAGCAGCAGCCAGAAGGCGCCGGACGACAGGAACAGACCGACAGGCGCGCCGAGTTGTGGGAACATGCCGTACCAGCTGCGCTTGCCTTCCGGTGCGTTTTCGGTGGCGAGCAGCACGGCACCGCCCCATTCGCCACCAAGGCCAAAGCCCTGGCCGAAGCGGCACAGCGCCAGCAGAAGCGGTGCGATCACGCCGATCTGCTCATAGGTGGGCAGCATGCCGATGATGACAGTCGAGACGCCCATGGTCAGAAGAGCCGCAACAAGTGTGGTCTTGCGGCCGACACGGTCGCCGAAATGGCCGAACACGACGGCGCCAAGCGGGCGTGCGAAAAAGGCGATCGAGAAGGTTGCAAACGACGCCAGCAGTGCTGTTGTCGGATCTGTGTTCGGAAAGAACAAAGCCGGGAACACCAGCACCGCGGCGGTGGCGTAAACGTAGAAGTCGAAGAATTCGATGGTCGTGCCGACCAGGCTTGCCAGAAGAACACGGGCCGGCGAATTGAGCGGGCCCTTGTTCAACGGCACTGCCGCCGGCGACGTGGAGAGTGTGTCGCTCATTGTCATGTGTCCGTATTGGAAATGTGGTTGCCGTCTTGGGAGGCAGCTGCCCGGCTTTAACGCAGGCGAAGCGGCAATAAAACCCTCCAAACGCAACAATCGGCAAGTATTCAAGGCGTTGCGATCATAAAAATATCGTCAAGCAGCAGTCGCATCGCCGTTCATTTCGCCAGAGTGATCAAAAATGCGACCTTAGAGGGCGGCTGGCATGCACAATCCTTGACCAGAATCAAATTGTGACAAATCTTGGGTTGTGTACCCGGCCATCGGGTACGGCAAACAGGCTGGGATGCGCATGCGTTTCCTTCAGGGGGTCTGATGGAAACGCTGCCGAAGCGTATCGGGCACTTTTGGGGCATTTGCTCCGTTTGAAGGGGAAACCATGTTCAAGAAGCTTTCTGCGGAATTTTTAGGAACATTCTGGCTTGTGTTCGGCGGCTGCGGCAGTGCCGTGCTGGCGGCGGCCTTTCCGGAAGTCGGTATCGGCCTGCTCGGTGTCTCGTTTGCCTTTGGTCTCACCGTTTTGACCATGGCCTATGCGGTCGGCGGCATTTCGGGCGGTCACTTCAATCCGGCGGTGTCTGTTGGCTTGACGGTTGCCGGCAAATTTCCGGCCTCTTCGCTTCCCGGCTATATCATTGCCCAGGTGGCAGGCGGCATTGTTGCTGCTGCGGCTCTTTATCTGGTTGCCAGCGGCAAGGCTGACTTCCAGCTTGGCGGTTTTGCCGCCAATGGTTACGGCGAACATTCGCCGGGCGGTTATTCGCTGACCTCTGCCTTGGTCATTGAAGTGCTTTTGACCGGCTTCTTCATCTTCATCATTTTGGGCGCCACCCATGGCCGCGTGCCGGTCGGCTTCGCGCCGATCGCCATCGGCCTTACCCTGACCTTGATCCACCTGATCTCGATCCCGGTCACCAACACATCGGTCAACCCGGCCCGCTCGACAGGTCAGGCTCTGTTCGTCGGTGGTTGGGCGTTGCAGCAACTGTGGCTGTTCTGGCTCGCACCGATCGTCGGTGCCGCGATCGGTGCCGTCATCTGGAAGGTTGTCGGCGAAGACGATTAAGACGCGGCCATCTGCCATGCTTCGCTTACGAAAGGCCCCGCGCAAAACGCTGCGGGGCCTTTCCATTTTATCTGCCGCGCTAGCGGCCTTTTCTCTTGCGCCGCAAATAACACTCTGATTCTAAGCGATGAATCGAAGTGCCGAGATGAGTCGGTGCGAAATATTTTACCCATGTCTTGGATAGGGTTAACCAAAGTAAACGGTTCATTAACTATAATGCCGCTCTAGTGAAGCTGTGCCTGAAGGATGCGACTCATCTGCGTCAACAAGCTAGGCGCAAGCAGCGATTTGTAAGGCTGGCGTAATGTCGGGGGTTTTTATGAGTGGTAAGCATGTAGCTGTCCTGTTGGGCGGATTTTCTTCGGAGCGGCCTGTCAGCTTGTCTTCCGGGGCTGCGTGCGCCGATGCGCTGGAGGCCGAGGGCTACCGCGTTACCCGTATTGACGTTGATCGCAATGTTGCATCCGTTCTTGCCGCGCTGCGTCCCGATGTGGCCTTCAATGCCCTGCATGGCCCGTTTGGCGAAGACGGCACGATCCAGGGCATCCTCGAATATCTTCAGATCCCCTATACGCATTCCGGCGTTCTGGCTTCGGCTCTTGCCATGGACAAGGCGCAGGCAAAGCTTGTTGCCAGCGCTGCCGGCATCCCCGTTGCCGAGGCGCGCGTCATGGATCGCCATGATTTTGGCTCCGATCATCCGATGAAGCCACCTTATGTGGTCAAGCCTGTTCGCGAAGGCTCCAGCTTCGGCGTGGTGATGGTCAAGGAGGATCAATCGCATCCGCCGCAGATCGTCACGTCGAACGAGTGGCGCTACGGTGACCGGGTGATGGTCGAGCGCTATGTGTACGGTCGCGAGTTCACCTGCGGCGTCATGGGCGATACGGCTCTTGGCGTCACCGAAGTGATACCGCAGGGACACGCCTTCTACGATTACGATTCAAAGTATGTGAAAGGTGGCTCAAAACACGTCATCCCGGCCGATCTTTTACCGAATATTTACCAAAAAATACAAACACTCTCAGTCATGGCGCATCAGGCGATTGGATGCCGCGGCGTAAGCCGCTCCGACTTCCGCTTCGACGACCGTTTCTCTGCAGAAGGAGAGCTCATCTGGCTGGAGGTCAATACTCAGCCCGGCATGACTCCCACCTCTCTGGTGCCTGAAATGGCCGTTCATGCTGGTCATACGTTTGGTGAATTCCTCAAGTGGATCGTGGAGGACGCGTCGTGTTTGCGTTGAAGGGCAGGAAAGCAGGAAGAGGACGGGCTCCGCTGGAAGCGGCTGATCTTGATGGTCAGCGCGTTTTGCCGCGGCCGCTTCGCCGCGTCGTGCGTTTCCTCGTCAGTCTCGGGACGGGCCGTATCCATTTCATGCCGTACACCGGCACCGTCTCCGTCGTCGCGCTTTTTGCTGCGACCGGTTTCTACGGCATGTCGCTCGGTGGTCACAGCCAGGATTTCGCCCAGACAACCACGACGGCCGTCGGTTTTGCCATCGAGGACGTCAAGGTGTCCGGCAACGACCAGACCTCGGAAATCGACATTCTGCAGCAGCTCGGCCTTGATGGTGCAACCTCCCTGGTCGCCCTCGACATCGGCGCGGCGCGCAAGCTGATCAGCGAGATGCCCTGGGTCGAGGACGTTGCGGTGCGCAAGGTCTATCCGGGCACGATCGAAGTCAATCTGAAGGAACGCAAGGCGTTCGGTATCTGGCAGCACGGTTCCGACCTGTCGCTGATCGAGGCAAGCGGCAGCGTGATTGCGCCGCTCCGTGACAACAAATTCTCCGAGCTGCCGCTGTTCGTCGGCCGCGATGCCGAGACCACCGCTGCCGCGTTCTATGCACGATTTGAACAGTGGCCGGAAATCAGCAAGCGCGTCAAAGCCTATGTGCGCGTTGCCGGCCGCCGTTGGGATCTGATCCTGGATAACGGCATCAACATCAAGCTGCCCGAGCATGATCTCGACCGCGCCATGCAGGTGTTGTCGACGATGGATGAGGGGCAGCAATTGCTCGAACGTGACATCGCTGCGGTTGATCTCCGGCTAGAGGATCGCACCACGATCCAGTTGACCCCGGAAGCCGCTGCCCGCCGCCGGACTGTTCTGGAAGCCCGCACGAAGATGTTGTTGAAGCAGGAAAAGGAAGGCCGTACATGAGCATCTTCGGCTCCTCGAGTTTTGGGCTGCCGCGTCTGAAGCCGCTTTCCTCCAAGCGGTCGCATGTCGTTTCTGTGCTCGATATCGGTTCGACCAAGGTGGTCTGCATGATCGGCCGGCTGACGCCGCGCGCCGAAAGCCAGATCCTGCCGGGACGCACCCATTCGATCGAGATCATCGGGATCGGCCATCACAAGTCGCGCGGCATGAAGAACGGCGTCATCGCCGATCTCGATGCTGCCGAAAGTGTCGTCCGTCTCGCCGTCGACGCCGCCGAGCGCATGGCGGGGCTGACCATCGACAGCCTGATCGTCAATATTTCGGCCGGCCGTCTGCAGAGTGATATTTATACAGCCTCGATCGATCTGGGTGGCCAGGAAGTCGATGCTGCCGACCTGAAGAAGGTTCTGGCTGCTGCCGGCCAGCAGTCGCTGCGTCAGGACCGTGTGATCCTGCATTCGCTGCCAACCGGCTTTTCGCTCGACGGTGAACGCGGTATCCGCGATCCGCTGGCCATGTTTGGCGATGCGCTTGGCGTCGACATGCACGTGCTGACGGCGGAACGCGCTGCGCTGAAGAACCTCGAGCTCTGCATCAACCGCGCGCATCTGTCGGTCGAGGGTATTGTCGCGACACCTTATGCCAGCGGTCTTGCGGCACTGGTCGATGACGAAGTCGAACTCGGCTGCGCTGCCATCGATATGGGCGGCGGCACCACGACGATCTCGGTGTTTGCCGAGGGCAAGCTGGTTCACGCCGATGCGATCAGCCTTGGTGGCCACCATGTCACGACTGACCTTGCACGCGGTCTTTCGACCCGTATCGAGGACGCCGAGCGTCTGAAGGTCGTTCACGGTTCGGCGCTGCCCAACAGTGCCGACGAGCGCGATATCGTTTCCGTTCCGCCGATCGGCGAGGACGACCGCGATCAGCCGACCCACGTGCCGCGGGCGCTTGTCTCGCGCATCGTGCGGGCCCGCATCGAGGAAACACTGGAACTCATCCGTGACCGCATCCAGCGGTCGGGCTTTTCGCCGATCGTCGGCAAGCGCGTCGTTCTGACGGGTGGTGCTGCGCAACTGACCGGTCTGCCGGAATCAGCGCGCCGCATTCTCGCCCGCAACGTGCGCATCGGCCGTCCGCTCGGCGTCTCCGGACTGCCGGCAGCAGCAAAGGGCCCTGCCTTTTCGACGGCTGTCGGGCTGATGATCTATCCGCAGGTCGCGGACATGGAAACACATGCGGCGCAGGGCGGTCTGCTCTCGTCGCTTGCAGGAAACAACAGCCGTATCGCCCGCATGGGTCAATGGCTGAAGGAAAGCTTTTGAGCCCTTCGGCATAGTGCTGAACGGGTGCAATACGGGATTTAGTGATTTGGCCGGCTCGGCAAGGCGGCCAGAAACCAGGAAGGAACGGGTACAATGACGATCAACTTGCAAAAGCCGGATATCACCGAGCTGAAGCCCCGCATCACCGTCTTCGGTGTCGGCGGCGGCGGCGGCAATGCTGTCAACAACATGATCACCGCAGGCCTCGAGGGCGTCGATTTCGTCGTCGCCAACACCGATGCCCAGGCGCTGACCATGACCAAGGCTTCGCGCATCATCCAGATGGGGGTTGCCGTGACCGAAGGCCTCGGCGCCGGTTCGCAGCCGGAAGTCGGCCGTGCGGCTGCTGAAGAGTGCATCGATGAGATCATCGATCACCTGAACGGTACGCACATGTGCTTCGTCACCGCCGGCATGGGTGGTGGTACCGGTACCGGTGCTGCTCCGGTCGTTGCCCAGGCTGCCCGCAACAAGGGCATCCTGACGGTCGGCGTGGTCACCAAGCCGTTCCAGTTCGAAGGCCAGCGCCGTATGCGTCTCGCCGACATGGGTATCCAGGAACTGCAGAAGTCCGTCGATACGCTGATCGTCATTCCGAACCAGAACCTGTTCCGGATCGCCAATGACCGCACCACGTTCGCCGACGCATTCGCAATGGCCGACCAGGTTCTGTACTCGGGCGTTGCCTGCATCACCGACCTGATGGTCAAGGAAGGCCTGATCAACCTCGACTTCGCGGACGTTCGTTCCGTGATGCGCGAAATGGGCCGCGCCATGATGGGCACCGGCGAAGCATCCGGCGAAGGCCGCGCAATGGCCGCAGCCGAAGCTGCGATCGCCAACCCGCTGCTCGACGAAACCTCGATGAAGGGCGCTCAGGGCCTGCTGATCTCGATCACCGGCGGCCGTGACTTGACCCTGTTCGAGGTCGACGAAGCAGCCACCCGCATCCGCGAGGAAGTGGATCCGGACGCCAACATCATTCTGGGCGCAACATTCGACGAAGAGCTCGAAGGCCTCATCCGGGTTTCGGTCGTGGCAACGGGTATCGATCGGACGGCCGCGGAGGTGGCCGGTCGTTCTTCCGACTTTCGTCCGGTAGCCGCCAAGCCGATCATCCGTCCGTCCATCGCCATCCCGGCAGCGGCGGTCCAGCCGACTGTTGCCGTTCAGCAGCCGGCTCCGGTTGCCCAGCAGCCTGTTGTTCAGCAGCAGGCCGCGCAGCCGGTCCAGCAGACCAGCGATTCGATTGCCGAAGCCATCCGCGCAGCGGAATTGGAACGCGAACTGTTCCTGTCGATGCCGCGCGGCGGTGCAACTGCGCCGGTTCAGCAGGCTCAGGACGATTTCCGTCCGCAGAGCAAGCTTTTCGCAGGCGCCGCACCGGTCGAACAGCAGCCTGTCCCGCAGGCGGCTCCGGTTCAGCGGGCTGTCGAAACACCGGTCTACCAGCAGCCGGTTGCCCAGGCTCCGGTTCGCCAGGAGCCGATCGCTCCGGTGATCCGCCAGCAGGCCGAACAGGTCCGCATGCCGCGCGTCGAGGACTTCCCGCCGATGGTGAAGGCCGAAGCCGAGCATCGTGCACAGCCGGTTCAGCATGAAGAGCGCGGCCCGATGGGCCTGCTCAAGCGAATCACCAATTCGCTCGCACGCCGCGAAGAAGAAACGCATGATGTCGCGTCTGACATGACCGCCGGTGCACCGGCTGCAGCCTCGCAGCAGCGCCGTCCGCTGTCGCCTGAAGCCAGCGTTTATGCGCCGCGCCGGGCTGCCCCTCTCGATGACCGTGCCCGCGCTGCCTCGCAGCCGCGTGCACATGAAGACGATCAGCTCGAAATCCCGGCTTTCCTGCGCCGTCAGTCGAACTGATTTTTTAACCCACCTTCCTCCTTGCCGAAATGCCCGGGTTTGCGCCCGGGCATTTTTTATGAATTAGTGAATTCTTCCAATATCTAAGCACCGTGTGTGCGTCGCGTAACAAAGCGAAAGAAACAGTGATTTGGAATGACGGCCCGGTGCAATTATCTTCACAATCAGGACTGATGGGGCAACGTTGCGATTCTAAACGCGAAAGTTGGCATATTGGACCGGATGGTGACGGCAAAGCGTCGCTTTCCGATTGTGTGCCTTGCGGTCTTGGAAAACGCGCGGCTCTGGTCCCATCGAGACATTCGGCGGTAACGCCACATAGCATTTGAAGGCGATAAGCATGGGACTGGGAATTGGACTGCTAGGGTTTCAGACGACGATTGCACACTCTGTTACCCTGAGCGGCACCGGCGTACATTCTGGCGCTGAAGTCGCAATTACGTTTCATCCGGCGGAAGCGGACAGCGGCATCGTTTTCCAGCGTGTTGTCGGCGAACAGACGATCAGCGAATTCAAGGCCGTTTCCTCGCAGGTCGGTAACACTGATCTGTGCACCATCCTCGGTTTTTCGCCGGCGACCTCGATCGCCACGATCGAGCATGTGATGGCAGCGATCTATGCGCTTGGCCTCGACAATCTTCTGATCGAAGTGCAGGGCGCCGAAATGCCGATCATGGATGGCAGCTCGGCTCCGTTCATCGAGGCTATCGAGCAGACCGGCATCAAGGCGCTTTCGGTCAAGCGCCGCTATATCCGCATCCTCAAGCCTGTCCGTATCGAATCAGGCGCGTCCTGGTCGGAATTCACGCCTTATGACGGCATGCGCTTTGAAGTGGAGATCGATTTCGATAGCCCGCTGATCGGCCGTCAGGCCTGGAAGGGTGACATCACGCCTTCGGTTTTCAAGACGGAATTGTCGCGGGCCCGCACCTTCGGTTTCATGCGCGACGTCGAGCGCATGTGGGCTGCCGGTCGCGGCCTCGGTTCGTCGCTGGAAAATTCGGTCGTCATTGCCGATGACAACACCGTCATCAACATGGAGGGCCTGCGCTACAAGGACGAGTTCGTTCGTCACAAGACGCTGGACGCCGTGGGTGACCTGGCTTTGGCCGGTGCGCCGTTCATCGGTTGCTACCGTTCCTATCGCGGTGGCCACAAGATGAATGCCAATGCGCTGAAGGCTCTGATGAGCGATCCGACAGCCTACGAAATCGTCGAGAATGCTCCGCAGCGTCAGCGTCCGGCGCCGCGCGAAGTGATTGCTGTCAGCGCACCGTAATATGCAGCTATTTGTTCCTGAAAGGGAAATCTGGTCTGATGTTTGATGAGAGCCGGTCTTTTGACCGGCTTTTTCATGATAAGACTGCCACAAAATTGCGTTAATCAATCATCATGACATTGCGGTCTTGTTGCATCTTGATCTAAAACGCGGTTCATAGGCGGCGGTATTCTTACCGGCGCGGGAGTTGGGATTTACGAATGGTAATTGCAGGCCAGTTTGAATTGAAAAAGATGGCACGTGTTGTTGTCATCGCGCTTGCGGCTTCCGCGGGCAGTGTACTGATCACCGCTTGCCAGAACGATCCCGACATCGATATCACCAAGCTGGCCGCCGAAACGGACCCGCCGGAAGTGCTCTACAACCAGGGCTTGGCCAACCTGAATGCCGGCAAGACCACAGAGGCTGCCCGCAAGTTCGACGCCATCGACCAGCAGCATCCGTTCTCGGAATATGCCCGCAAGGCGCTGGTCATGCGCTCGTTCATCAATTACCGCAACGGCCAGTATCAGGACGCCATCAACGGGGCGAGCCGCTACCTGAACCTCTATCCCGAATCCGAAGATGCAGCCTACGCGCAGTACATTGTCGGTCTCGCCTATTCCAAGCAGATCCCCGCGGTAACGCAGGATCAGAAGCCGGCCTTCAAGACCATCGAGGCGATGCAGGCGGTCATTAGCAAATATCCCGATTCGGAATATGTCGAGGATGCGCAAGCCAAGATGCGCTATGCCAAGGACCAGCTGGCCGGCAAGGAAATGCAGGTCGGCCGCTATTATCTGGAGCGCAAGGAATACCTGGCCGCGATCACGCGTTTCCGCTCGGTGGTGGAATCCTATCCGAATACCAATCAGGTCGAGGAAGCGCTGGCACGTCTGGTGGAAACCTATTTCGCCATGGGCATCACCACCGAGGCACAGACGGCAGCCGCCGTTCTCGGCCACAACTATCCTGACAGCCAGTGGTATTCCGATAGCTACAAGCTGCTGCAGAGCGGTGGTCTTGAGCCGCGTGAAAACGGTAACTCCTGGATTTCGCGCGCAGGCAAGAAGCTCTTGGGCGCCTAGGGCCGGGATAGACAGCGAAGAGATTTGAACCGGGATGCTCTCTCAGATTTCGATCCGCGATATCGTCCTGATCGAACGGCTTGATCTGTCCTTCGATGCCGGCCTGTCTGTGCTGACGGGCGAGACCGGGGCTGGAAAATCCATTCTGCTCGACAGCCTGTCACTGGCGCTTGGCGGCCGGGGCGACGGTTCGCTGGTTCGCCACGGCGGCGACAAGGGGCAGGTGACGGCGGTCTTCGATGTCGGCATGAGCCATCCGGCCCGGCTTCTCGTCCGCGAAAACGGCATCGACGATGATGGCGACCTGATCTTCCGCCGGGTGCAATCGGCCGATGGCCGTACCAAGGCCTATGTCAACGACCAGCCGGTTTCTGTTCAGCTGATGCGCCAGGCAGGCCAGCTGCTGGTCGAGATCCACGGCCAGCACGACGACCGCGCCCTTGTCGATACCCATGCCCATCGCACGCTTCTCGATGCCTTCGGCGGTCTCGCCGAGGAGGCGCAGTCCGTCTCCGGCCTCTACCGCATCTGGAAGGATGCCGAGCGGACGCTGAAGAAGCACCGTGACAAGGTCGAGGCCGCTGCCCGCGAGGCCGATTATCTGCGCTCTTCCGTCGAGGAACTGGAAGCCCTGTCGCCACAGGATGGCGAGGAGGACGATCTGGCCGAGCGCCGCTCGCGGATGATGAAGGCCGAGCGCATCGCCGTCGATATCAACGAAGCCAGCGAGTTTCTCAACGGCAACGGCTCGCCCGTGCCTCTGATCGCCTCGATGGTGCGCAGGCTTGAGCGCAAGAGCCATGAAGCGCCGGGGCTTCTCGAAGAGACTGTCGAGCTGCTCGACGCTGCGCTCAACCAGCTTTCCGACGCCCAGATGGCGGTCGAGGCGGCGCTGCGAAAAACTGAATATGACCCGAAGGAGCTGGAGCGCGTCGAGGTACGGTTGTTTGCACTGCGCGCCGCTGCCCGCAAATATTCCGTGCCGGTGACGACGCTGCCAGCGCTTGCCGTCCGGATGATTTCCGATCTTGCCGATCTTGATGCGGGCGAAGAAAAGCTGAAACAGCTGCAAACGCAGCTCGGCCTGACCAAAGGCGCTTTTGACGCGGCCGCCGTTGCCCTCTCGGCCAAGCGGCACAATACGGCAACGGCTCTCTCCGAGGCTGTGATGGCCGAGCTTCCGGCGCTGAAGCTGGAGCGCGCCCGGTTCATGGTGGAGGTGACCTCCGATCAGGATGCCGCTGCTGCCGAGGGCATCGACGTGATCGAATTTCACGTCCAGACCAATCCTGGCACCCGGCCCGGGCCGATCATGAAGGTTGCGTCCGGCGGTGAGCTGTCGCGCTTTCTTCTGGCGCTCAAGGTGGCGCTTGCCGATCGCGGTTCGGCTCCGACGCTGGTTTTTGACGAAATCGACACCGGTGTCGGCGGTGCTGTCGCCGATGCCATCGGCCAGAGGCTGAAGCGGTTGTCGAAAACCGTGCAGGTCCTGTCGGTTACCCATGCACCGCAGGTGGCGGCCCGCGCCGCAACGCATCTGTTGATTTCCAAGGGGCCTTCGGCGGAAAAGTCGGAAACCATCGCTACCCGCGTCGCCCGCATGGACGACAAGGCCCGGACCGAAGAGATCGCCCGCATGCTGGCCGGTGCCTCGGTGACCGACGAAGCGAGGGCAGCGGCGGCAAGGTTGCTGGCGGGCAACGTGTAGTTTCTACCCTCCCCTTGAGGGGGGAGGGTCGGCACGGAGTGCCGGGGGTGGGGTGATCCTTTGTGCACACCTAATGATCACCCCACCCGCGCGTTCCGCGCTACCTCCGCCTCAAGGGGAGGTGGAGAACCGGCATCTTCCCATTCTGCGAAAATTCTCTAAAACGACTCTCAAATCAGGAGTCCCAGCATGTCGACCTTATCCATTGCCGTTGAAGATTTGACGCTTGAAGATGCGGTTATCGAGTTGGAACGGCTGGCTGGTGAATTGGCCCATCACGATGGGCTTTATCACGGCAAGGATGCCCCGGAGATTTCCGACGCGGACTACGATGCGCTGAAGCGGCGCAACGAAGAAATCGAGGCGCGTTTTCCGGAGCTGGTTCGTTCCGATAGCCCATCGCGCAAGGTCGGTGCAGCGCCCTCCGGCATTTTCCAGCAGATCACCCATGCCCGGCCGATGCTGTCGCTCGACAACGTGTTTTCCGACGAGGACGTGCGGGACTTCATCGGCAGCGTCTATCGTTTCCTCGGTCTCTTGCCGGACAATTCCATCGCCTTTACCGCAGAGCCGAAGATCGACGGCCTGTCGATGTCACTGCGTTATGAAAACGGCAGGTTGATCAGCGCCGCGACGCGCGGCGACGGTACGACGGGGGAAAACGTCACCGCCAATATCCGCACCATCAAGGAGATCCCGCAGACCCTGCCGGCCAATGCGCCTGCGATCGTCGAGGTTCGCGGTGAAGTCTACATGGGCAAGAGCGACTTTCTGGCGCTCAATGAGCAGATGGTGGCCGAGGGCAAGCAGACCTATGTCAACCCGCGCAACACGGCGGCCGGATCGCTGCGCCAGCTTGATCCAACGATTACGGCCAGCCGCAAGCTGAAATTCTTCGCCTATGCCTGGGGTGAGATTTCCGAGATGCCGGCCGATACCCAGTCGGGCATGGTTGCGGTGTTCAAACGCTGGGGGTTCCCGGTCAATCCGCTGACGCAACGCCTGTCGTCGATCGAGGCTATTCTCGAACATTATAATGACATCGGCCTGAAACGCCCCGATCTCGACTACGATATCGACGGCGTCGTCTACAAGGTCGACCGGCTGGATCTGCAGCAGCGGCTGGGCTTTCGCTCGCGCTCGCCGCGCTGGGCGACAGCCCATAAGTTTCCGGCCGAGCAGGCATTCACCACGGTCGAGAATATCGACATTCAGGTGGGCCGCACCGGTGCCCTGACGCCGGTGGCACGGCTGACGCCGGTGACGGTTGGCGGCGTCGTCGTCACCAATGCGACGCTGCACAATGCCGATTACATCGAGGGCATCGGCAATGGCGGCGAGCGTATCCGCGAGGAGGATCACGATATCCGCATCGGCGATACCGTCATCGTCCAGCGGGCAGGGGACGTCATCCCGCAGGTGCTCGATGTCGTGATGGAGAAGCGTTCGGAGACGTCTGAGCGGTATCAGTTTCCGAAGGTGTGTCCGGTCTGCGGCAGTCACGCCGTGCGCGAGAGAAACGAAAAGACCGGCAAGCTCGATTCCGTGACCCGCTGCACCGGCGGCTTCGTCTGCCGTGCGCAGGCGGTCGAGCATCTCAAGCATTTCGTGTCGCGCAATGCCTTCGACATCGAGGGGCTGGGCGCTAAGCAGATCGATTTCTTCTTCGAGGCCGATGATCCGGCTCTGTCGATCAAGACCGCGCCCGACATCTTTACGCTGGAGAAACGGCAGAATGCCTCGGCGTTCGCCAAGCTCGAAAATATCGACGGGTTCGGCAAGGTCAGTGTCCGCAAGCTTTATGACGCGATCAACGACCGGCGCCAGGTGGCATTGCACCGGCTGATCTATGCGCTCGGCATCCGCCATGTCGGCGAAACCACGGCAAAGCTTTTGGCGCGCTCGTATGGAAGCTACGTCGCGTTTGCGGATGCGATGAAGGCTGCCAGCGATATCAACTCGGAGGCCTGGAGCGACCTCAATACGATCGATGGCATTGGCGATGTCGTCGCCCGCGCGATCGTCGAATTCTTCAAGGAGCCGCGCAACATGGATGTGGTGTCGCGCCTCCTGGACGAGGTGACGCCGCAGGATGCCGAAGCGCCGGTTGCGAGCTCGAGCCCGGTCGCCGGTAAGACCGTCGTCTTCACGGGATCGCTGGAAAGGATGACCCGTGACGAAGCCAAGGCCATGGCCGAGCGGCTGGGTGCCAAGGTGGCCGGCTCGGTGTCGAAGAAGACCGATCTTTTGGTCGCAGGCCCCGGTGCCGGTTCGAAACTGGAAAAAGCCCGCGAACTCGGCGTCGAAACCACTGACGAGGATGGCTGGTTTATCCTAATCGGTGGGTAATCGCGCCGCCTTTGCCTTAAAAGCTTTCCTCGTTCCCCTGTCTTCTCTATGAGGGCTGCCAGAATTGTGACAGTTTCGTGACAACACGAAGATAGGTGGATGAACAATGCTGGGTTGGTTTCGCAAGCTCCTGCCGCGCGAAGACAAGTTCTTCGAGCTTTTCGAAGCGCACTCGCGCACCGTCGTCAGCGCAGCGGAGGCGATGAAATCCTTGCTTGCCGGCGAGGGCGATCTCGATGCCCATTGCGACCGGATCGTCGCCCTCGAAGACCAGGCCGACGCGATCACCCGCGATGTCATGCTGGCGGTCCGCCTGAGTTTCATCACGCCGTTCGATCGCGGTGACATCAAGGACCTGATCCAGTCGATGGATGACGCCATCGACATGATGCACAAGACGGTCAAGACCATCCGTTTGTTCGAGCAGACGAGCTTTGATCCCGGCATGCGCGAAATGGGCGTTCTGATCGCCGATTCCGCCAAGCTGGTGGCGGAAGCGATCCCGCTGCTTGATCGGATCGGCGCCAATGTACCGCGCCTGACCGCCATTGCCGAGGCGGTCAACCGGCTCGAGGAGCGCTCCGACCAGTTGCACGACGAGGGCCTCAAGGACCTGTTCCGCCGCCATGGCACCTCCAATCCGATGGCGTATATCATCGGCAGCGAGATCTACGGCGAACTCGAGAAGGTGGTTGATCGTTTCGAGGACGTCGTCAATGAAATCAGCGGCATCCTGATCGAGAACGTCTGATGGACGCGACACTCGCCCTGCCGTTGCTCATCGCCCTGATCGGCGTCGCGCTGTTCTTCGATTTTCTCAACGGCCTGCACGACGCCGCCAATTCGATCGCCACGATCGTTTCGACGCGGGTTCTGCGGCCGCAATATGCCGTCATGTGGGCGGCGTTCTTCAATTTCATCGCCTTCCTGTTTTTCGGCCTGCATGTCGCCGAAACGCTGGGAACCGGCATCATCGACCCATCCATCGTCACGCCACAGGTGATCTTTGCCGCCCTGATGGGGGCGATCATCTGGAACATCGTCACCTGGATTTTCGGTATTCCATCAAGCTCGTCGCATGCTTTGGTCGGTGGACTGGTCGGGGCTGGCCTTGCCAAGACCGGCGGTGATGCGATCGTTCTTTCCGGCCTTCTCAAAACCGTGGCTGCCATTTTCATGTCGCCGATGATCGGTTTCATGCTGGCGCTGCTGCTTGTCCTCATCGTGTCCTGGGTCTGTCTCCGCCGGACGCCGTTTGCCGTCGACCGCAGCTTTCGCGGGCTGCAGTTCATTTCGGCCTCGCTCTATTCGCTTGGCCATGGCGGCAACGATGCGCAGAAGACCATGGGCATTATCGCCGTGCTCTTGTTCAGCCAGGGCTATCTCGGCGATACGTTCTACGTGCCGTTCTGGGTGGTCATCACCTGTCAGTCGGCCATGGCGCTCGGTACGCTGTTCGGCGGCTGGCGTATCGTCCACACGATGGGCTCGAAGATCACCAAACTCAATCCGATGCAGGGTTTTTGCGCGGAAACCGGCGGAGCGATCACGCTGTTTGCCGCGACATGGCTGGGGATTCCGGTGTCGACGACCCATACCATTACCGGTGCCATCATCGGGGTCGGTGCGGCACGGCGTGTCTCGGCGGTGCGCTGGGGGCTTGCGGGTAATATCCTGATCGCCTGGGTGGTCACCCTGCCGGCGGCAGCGCTGATCTCCGCTCTGTTTTATTTTGCTGCGGGACTGCTTTAAATCCGAAGCGCGGCTCACCGGCTTGGAAGAGCGGGCCGCGCTTCAATGCATCCTGATGGGGATTCGGCCGGCGAAACCTCTGGCCAGCAGCACGGCGGTCTGCTCCGGCGGCAGCGCCTTGCCATAGCGATACCCTTGACCGGCCTTGCATCCGAGCCGCCGCAAGCTGAGTTCCTGTTCCTCGGTCTCGATGCCTTCGGCAATCGTTTCCAGCCCGAGTTCGTTGCTCATCATCAACATGGCCCTGGTGATGGCTGCATCATGCGGGTTTTCCGTCATCTCGCTGATGAACGACCGGTCGATCTTCAGTGCCGTCAGCGGAAACCGTTGCAGCGAACTCAGGGAGGCAAAGCCCGTGCCGAAATCGTCGAAGGCGATGCCAACGCCAAGATCGCGCAGGTGGTGTACCGCTGCAAAGGCGTTGTCGTCGTTGAGGAGTGCGATCGTCTCCGTGACCTCAAGGCCAAGGGCCGACGGTGGGAGGTTGTATTCCGCAAGTGCGCTTGTGACATGCTGGACAAGGGTTCCGGCACGATACTGGGCTGCGAAGAGATTGACGCTGACCTTGATCGGCGGCAGGCCGATTGCCCGCCATTCCGCCGCCTGACGGCAGGCTTGGCGCAGAACCCACCAGCCGACCGGCAGGGCGAGCGAGCTTGATTCCACTGCCGGCAGGAAATCGGCGGGATAGAGCAGGCCATGCTTCGGATGCTGCCAGCGGATCAGCGCTTCCACACCCAGGATATGGCCGTCTTCCAGGGAAACCTGTGGCTGATAGTACAAGACCAGTTCACTGTTCTTCAGCGCACGCAGCAGTTCGTCCTGGATCGCCCGCCGGGCGAGGGAATCGCTGCGCATCTCAGGCTTAAACATCAGCATGGTGCCGCCACCGTCCTGCTTTGCCCGGTAGAGTGCGAAATCGGCGCTGGCCAGCAGTTCTTCGGCATCGGTGCCATGGTTTGGCGCAAGCGCGATGCCAATGGTGGCCGCAAGCTGGAAAACGTTGCCGCCAACATCGAACGGCGCTTCGAAGGCCGTCAGAACTGCATCGATCGCGGTCATCGCCTCATCGGCAAGCCTGTCACCGGGCAACAGGATCGCGAATTCGTCACCGCCGAAACGCGCCACGGTAACATCGGCCGCCAGAACCGATGGCAGACGGACGGCAACAGCCTGGAGCAAGGCATCGCCGACCCCGTGGCCGAGACTGTCGTTGACATCCTTGAAGCCGTCGAGATCGAGCAGGGCAACGGTGGCGGCCTGGTTTTCCGACAGCACCTCCTGCAGCAGTTTTTCAAACCGGTGCCGGTTGCCGAGCCCCGTCAATGTGTCCTGATTGGCCATTCTGAGCAGCCGGGCATCGCGCTCGCGCCGTTCGGTAATGTCGCGGATCACCGCGCCCATGCCGACACCGCGTTCGTCATTCCACAGCGACAGGGAAATTTCGATCGGCACTTCGGTCTGGTCGCGTTTGCGGGCGACGACCTCGACCGTCTTGCCGATCAGTTTCGTCGTGCCCCCCGCCAGAACCCGCGCAAGGCCCGCATGATGGGCGCCGCGAAAACGGTCGGGAATGATGATGTCGATCAGCTGGCCGATCATCTCGTCCTGACGATAACCGAACAGGTTCAGCGCTGCACGATTGACGAATTCGATCCGCCCGGCTGCGTCGATTGCAAAGAAGGCCAGCTCCGTCGCGCCGGAAAAATTCATCACCGTCGAGCGGATGATTTCCGTGCGGCGCAGCCGCATCTGTTCCATGACCAGCGCGCCGAGAAGTTCGAGCGTTTTCCTTTGATGTTCTGCAAAATCGTGACGCGGCACCGTATCTGCAATGCACAGCGCGCCGATGCGGAAGCCTTCGGCGGTTGTCAGCGGTGCGCCGGCATAGAAACGAAGAAAGGGCGTGTCCGTCACCAGAGGATTACCGGAAAATCGGGGATCGGCCAGCATATCGTCGATCACAAGGACCTGGCTGCTCTCAATCGTATGGGTGCAGATCGATATGGAGCGGGGAATATCGGAGATATTGATCCCATGCGCCGCCTTGAAGCGCTGCATATCCTTTTCAACCAGTGTGATGAAGGCGATCTGCGCATCGAAAAGCTGGGCGGCGAGCTGTGCGATCATGTCGAACCGTAGTTCCGGTGCCGTTCCGGCAATCCACAGGTTCGACAAGGCCTCCAACCGGCCGCACTCTATAGGGCTGTTCGTGTCCGCGTCAGCCGTTTCCGTGCCCATTCGACATTCCGATTTGGCTCAATGGTGGGGCAGTATCTGCACCGGCAATCGTCTTCGGTGGCCGGTATGTCTGCAAAATAGCCAGAACCCGTTATCAAGCACTGAATAAAATAGTGCATGATATATTAAATATCACTTTTGCGTGCAATATTGTACGGTAATCGTGCGGTGGTCGACAAACCTCAGCCGAGAACCGCTCCGGCACTCTAACACAGCCGCAAGTTTTCAATATGCTGCCCACATGGTGGAGGGGCGTTGGCCCGTTTTGGCGCGTCGATACAGACGGGTTTTCTCTGCAAATTCGGCGCGACACCTGCCGTCAAATAGTATCCTATGGGGTGGGCGGTCGAATAACTGCCGGTGTCAACCAGAACCCGAGGAACACGCAAGCGATGAAACTGGCCACTCTAAAAGACAGTACCCGCGACGGCAAACTCGTCGTCGTCTCCAAGGATCTGACCCGCTGCTCGGAAGTCGGCCATATTGCCCGCACCCTTCAGGCGGCGCTCGACGACTGGGCCCATGCCGGTCCCCGGCTGGCACGGGTTGCCATCGGCCTTGAGACCGGCGCGCAGCCGACCATGCGGTTTCACGAGCACGATGCCGCTTCGCCGTTGCCGCGCGCATTTTTCTGGGCCGGCGGATCTGGAGGTTTTACCGGCCCGCGCGATCCGATCTCGGCAAAAGAGGGGGCTCAGAATATCTCTGCAACCGCGCAGCTCGCCGTCATCGTCGATGATGTGGACGTGCAGGCGGGCGCGGACGAGGCCAGGCAGGCCATCCTTCTCGTTCTGCTGGCCAATGATGTTTCAACCGATGGAGCAGGCGCCGCCTCGTCGTTTTCACCGGTTGCGGTCACGCCGGACGAATTGGACGATGGGGTGGATCTTTCCCTGCTCGTTCGCCGCAATGGTGAGCCGATCGATGGCGGCAAGGGCGGCGCGAAGGGCAATGCCGCTGCGGTCGCGGCTGCAGCCGCAAAGCGTTCGCTGATCGCGGGGAGCATTGTCGCAACCGGTTCGTGCTTCGTCACCTCGGCATTGACCGTCGGTGACGTGGTTCGCATCGAGATGAACGATCGCACAGGCCATTCCATCTTCGGTGCCATCGAGCAGACGGTCGAAACGCGCGGCAAATAACGGGAACGGGCTCCGGGGCAACCCGGAGCCCGTTTTCCAACCTGACAATTCTTGCCTTCAATTCTTGAATTGTCTTTTTGCACTGCACACGTTAGGAAAACCGCGCCGGGTTTCGTGCGGATGCTCGCAGCGAAAACTGGCAAGGCCAGCCGCCGTGAAAAGGGCGGCATGCTTGCGGATTGGAGGGTCCCGAGATGGAAACAATTACCACCATAACCGAACTGCGTGCGCGCCTGAGCAACTATCGCCGCGCCGGAAAAACCATCGGTCTCGTCCCGACCATGGGTTATCTGCATGTCGGTCATATGGAACTCGTCGCCCGCGCACGAGCCGCAAACGACATCGTCGTCGTCAGCCTGTTCGTCAATCCGCTGCAGTTCGGGGCCAATGAAGACCTGACGAAATATCCACGCGATCTTGCCCGCGATCAGGCGATGCTGGTCGAGGGCGGTGCCGATTTCCTGTTTGCGCCCGGTGTGGCTGATATGTATCCGCAGCCGATGGAAACGGTAGTCGATGTGCCGACGCTTGGCAGCGAGCTGGAAGGCTCGGTGCGTCCCGGTCATTTTGCCGGTGTTGCCACCGTTGTTACCAAGCTGTTCAACATCGTCCAGCCGGATCGGGCCTATTTTGGCGAGAAGGATTTTCAGCAGCTGCAGATCATCCGCCGCATGGTCGAGGATATGGCACAACCGGTCGAGGTTATCGGTGTCGCAACGGTACGCGAAACCGATGGTCTCGCCTGCTCGTCGCGCAACGTCTACCTGACGCCGGCCGAGCGGGCGGCTGCGGCAATCGTGCCGAAGGCGCTGGATGAGGCGGAAAGACTGATCGCCAGTGGCATCACCGATGTGGCTACACTTGAAAAGGCGGTCGTTGATTTCATCGCGTCCGAGCCCTTGGCAAAGCCGGAAGTCGTCGCGTTGCGCGATCCGGAAACGCTGCACGAATTGACGGAGATCGGCGAAAAACCGGTTCTTCTGTTGCTTTTTATCCGCTTCGGGAGCACGAAGCTGCTCGATAACCGGGTTTTCAGCCCAAAAACCGCAAAATTTGCAAAGGTGGCATGAGCATGAGTGTACAGGCAGTAAAGCGGCGCCTGAGCCCCGGCAACATCGAGGCATTGAAGGGCGAACGGCCGATCGTCAGTCTGACGGCCTATACGACGCCCATCGCCCGCCTGCTCGATCCGCATGTGGATTTCATGCTGGTTGGCGATTCCCTTGGCATGGTGCTCTACGGTCTCGATTCGACCGTCGGCGTGACGCTCGACATGATGATCGCCCACGGCCAGGCCGTCATGCGCGGTTCTGAAAAGGCCTGCGTCGTCATCGATCTGCCGTTCGGCTCCTATCAGGAATCTAAGGAACAGGCGTTCAACAGTGCTGCCCGCATCCTCAAGGAAACCGGTTGCAGTGCCGTGAAGCTGGAAGGCGGTGCGGAGATGGCGGAAACCGTCGATTTCCTCACACAGCGTGGCATTCCGGTGCTCGGTCATGTCGGCCTGATGCCGCAGCTGGTCAACACGATGGGCGGTTACCGCTCGCTCGGCCGCAACGACAAGGAAGCGGCCAAGATCCGGCGCGACGCCAAGGCCATCGATGATGCCGGTGCCTTTGCCATCGTCGTCGAAGGTACGATCGAGCCCTTGGCACGCGAGATCACCGAAACATTGCGGGCTCCGACTATCGGCATCGGCGCATCGCCGGCCTGCGATGGCCAGATCCTTGTCACCGACGACATGCTCGGCATTTTCAGCGATTTCAAACCGCGTTTCGTCAAGCATTTCGTCGAGCTGGCACCGCAGATGTCGGCCGCGTTCGAAGCCTATGCCAACGAAGTTAAGGCGCGGACATTTCCGGGTATCGAGCACACCTTTCAGGTGAAGCGCTGATCCGCTGAAAGGGGCCGGGCTACAACCGGTTCCCTCTGATCATAATTTTGGATCACTGCATCAATCTTATTGAATTGTTCGATAGGCCTGCCGGGCCTATCTGTGCGCTTCATCACGAACGCATCTCGGCAAGTGTGACCCCGCCGATGGCCGGCGTCGCCAGAAAGTTTCCTTCAATGACAAAAGACGATTTCTGGCAGGGCGCGCGTGGCGGGTTTCCCGTCATGGTGTCTGCCGCGCCCTTCGGAGCGCTGTTCGGTGCGCTCGCCGTCGATAACGGATTTTCCGTTTTCGACGCGGTGTTCATGAGTGCCACGGTTTATGCCGGCGCCAGCCAGATGGTCGGCCTCGAACTGTTCGGCCACAACGTCCAGCCCTGGCTGATTATCCTGTCGATTTTCGCCGTCAATTTCCGCCATATCCTCTATTCGGCGTCGATCGCCCGGCACATCCGCCATTTCTCCGGTGTGCAAAAATTCTTTGTCTTCTTCCTGCTGGTCGACCCGCAATATGCCGAAACCGAAAAGCGGGCAGAACGCGGCGAGCCGGTGACGTTTGCCTGGTATCTCGGATTTGGTCTGGTCATCTATCTGCCCTGGCAGCTGATGACGCTGCTCGGTGCGATTTTCGGGCAGATGATCGGCGATCCGAAGGCCATCGGTCTCGATGTGCTCCTGCCGATCTATTTCATGGGGCTGGTTCTCGGCTTCCGCAAGCGCGACAACTGGTTGCCGGTCGTGGCGGTCAGTTCGTTGGCCTCGATTGCGGCGATGCATTTCGTCGGTTCGCCCTGGCATGTCAGCATCGGCGCCATCGCCGGTATCGTCCTTGCCGCCTACCTGCCGCTGTCGAAACGGCATGAAGAACCGGTGACGCTGGAGCATGAGGTCTGATCATGGATAATTCAGAACATATGCAGCTGATCTATGTAATCCTTGCTGCCGCCGTCGCGACATTCCTTACCCGCATCGGCGGCTATGTGATGATCACGCAGATGAAACGCATCCCGCCGCGTATGGAGGCGGCGTTGAATGCCGTGCCCGCAGCTGTGCTGTCAACGCTGGTTGCGCCGGCCTTCCTCTCCGGCGGCTGGGACGTGGCTGTGGCCATGCTTGTCGCGCTGGTTATTGGCTTGCGCTTTTCATCGCTCTGGATGCTGCTGGCCGGCTGGCTCGTCGTGATGGCGATCCGGCATGTCGTGATCTAGTAAAAGGCCCGCTCCTTGCGCGGCGGGCCTTGTTTTTTTACCGGCCAAGCGGTGCGGTTGCCGACTTCAGCCAGGTTTGCACCGCCTCATCCGAAATCAGCGGCAACAGCTTGTCCTGTGTTTCCTGATGGTAGGCGTTGAGCCAGGACAGTTCCTCGTCCGTCAGCAGGCCGACGACAACCAGGCGGCGGTCGATCGGGCAGAAGGTCAGCGTCTCGAAACCCAGCATCGGCAAATCGCCGCCGTCGATTTCCGTGGCGGCAAACACGTGCACGAGGTTCTCGATGCGGATACCGAATGCGCCGGGGCGGTAGTAGCCGGGCTCGTTGGAGAGAATCATGCCCGGCAGCAGCTCCTGCATCGAAGCGCGGGAAATGCGCTGCGGGCCTTCATGCACAGAAAGGTACGAGCCGACGCCGTGGCCGGTGCCATGGGCGAAATCGGCGCCCGCCTTCCACAGCGCGATGCGCGCCAAAGGATCGAGATCGATGCCGCGCGAGCCTTTCGGGAAGCGGGCAACGCTGATGGCAATCATGCCCTTCAGGACCAGCGTGAAGAAGCGGCGCTGTTCTTCCGGCACGGTGCCGATCGCAACGGTGCGGGTAATGTCGGTGGTGCCGTTGATGTACTGGCCGCCGGAATCGATCAGGAACATCGTGCCATCAGCGATGGTCAGGTCGCTTTCGGTGGTGACCCGGTAGTGCATGATCGCGGCATGTTCGCCGGCACCGGAGATGGTGTCGAAGGAAATGTCCTTCAGCGGGTTCTGCATCCGCTGGCCGACTGTGGCGCGGCAGGCTTCGAGCTTTTCGACGGCGGCAATCTCGGTGATCGTGCCGGGCTGGGTCTGGTCGAGCCAGGCGAGGAATTCGACCATTGCTGCGCCATCCTGCAGATGGGCGCGGGCGGAGCCTTCAAGCTCGGCTGTGTTCTTGCAGGCGCGGGGCAGGCGGGCGGGATCGATCGCCTCGATGATCGTGCCGCCGCTGACGCGGATGCGTTCGGCCAGCGCAAAAGGCGCGTGGTCGGGATCGATCATGATTTTTTTGCCGGTCGCGGCAAGGGCTGCGACCTTGTCGTCGAAGGACGACGGTGCTTCAAGGCTGCAGAGTTGGGTGAGGTAGGCTTCCTCCTCGATCCCGGCCTTGCGCTTGTCGAGGAACAACTCTGCCGTGCCATCGGCATGGACCATAGCGCGGGCGAGGGGGTGGGGCGTGTGCGGGACATCGCTGCCGCGGATGTTGAAGGTCCAGGCGATCGACGACGGATCGGTCAGCACGACGGCATCGGCACCGGCCTTGCCGATCTCAGCCGCCATCGTTGCGAGCTTGTCCTTGGCAAGAATACCGGAATGATCGAGCGGCTGGATCTTGACGCGGCCGAGCGGTGCGGCCGGACGGTCCTTCCATTGGCGGTCGAGCGGGTTGTGATCGAGGAAGACCAGCGAACCGCCAAGCCCTTCCAGAGCTTTTTCCAGCTTGCGCACTTCGGCGCCGGTGTGGAGCCAGGGATCGATGCCGAGGCGGAAGCCTTTCTTGCCGTTGTGCTCCAGCCACAGATGCGGCGGTTCGCCAACGAGATCACCACCGGTGAAAACCGTGCCGTCGACCTGCTCCTTGAGCTGGGTGACGTAGCGGCCGTCGACAAAGACAATCACCTGACTCTGCGTGATGAGGGCAATACCGGCGGATCCGGTGAAACCGCTGAGCCAGGACAGGCGTTCGGCCGATGCCGGTACGTATTCGCCCTGGAACTCGTCAGCCCGCGGAACGAGGAAGCCGTCGACGTTCAGGGCGGCAAGTGCTGCCCGCAGCGCATTGACGCGCTCCTTGCCGAACTGCGGAGTGGAGGTGACTGCAAAAGACTGGAACATGTATTTTTCCTGCGATGGGACGGAACCGGGACCGGGATCGCGCTGTGCGAGGCAGATCGATTCCTCAAAGAGTGCTGACAGTCTAGCGGAAACAACTGGCGCTGCGAAAGCCCGTCTTTATTGCCCGGAGTTTGTTGAACGATCTTTTCGGGTTGTGGAACGTATGCATCATGTGCATGGCACCCATGCTGCAATGCACCTAGACCGATTTTCAAAATAGTCTATAAACGCGGTCAACGAACACGGACGCAAATCTGTTGTTCACGCGAATGCCTGATGGCAAGAGCTGCACGGTCTGAACATGGTTGGTCATCCTTCTCCTCCTCCCTCCCGGGTGGCCAATTTCAGACCGTGAAGAGTCCGCTTGAGCGCTCCTCCTCCTCAAGCTCGCGGACATGACCGGCTTGCCGGTCAGCGGGCGGTGCTTCGGCATCGCCTTTGTATTGAAAAACCCGCTTGTCCATGACGGACAGGCGGGTTTTCCTTTTTCCAGTTTTTGAAATTCCTGCCGCCTATGGACGGTCGAGATGGATCGTCACCCAGCCGTTGCGCCAGATGGTGCGGACATGGCGCAGGTGCTGGCCATTATAGGCCGAGAGTACCTTCCAGCGCTGCGACGCAAGAATGCCCGACAGAATGACCGAACCGCCGGGTGCCAGGTGGTTGGCGAGCTGCGGTGCCATCTTGATCAGCGGGCGCGCCAGGATATTGGCGATGATCAGGTCGAACGGGCCATGCGCCGCAAAAGCCGGCGAGTGAAAGCCGGGCGCCGTCACCGTGGTGATGCCGGTTGCGATGCCGTTGCGTTTGACATTCTCGGCGGCAACCCGCGTGGCGATCGGGTCGATATCGGTTGCCAGGACAGGAACCGGCTTGATCTTGCGCGCGGCGATGGCCAGCACACCGCTGCCGGTGCCAAGATCGAGCGCATTGCGAACCTTGCGGGCGCGCATGACGGTTTCGATCACTTCAAGGCAGCCGGCCGTCGTGCCGTGATGACCGGTGCCGAAGGCTTGACCGGCGTCGATCTCGATGGCGATATCATTCAGCCTGACCTTGTCGCGATCATGCGAGCCATGCACGAGGAAACGCCCGGCGCGAACCGGCGACAGGCCCTCCAGCGACTTGGCAATCCAGTCAACATCCGGAATGATTTCGCGCTCGAGCACGGCCTCCGGAAACCGGGCGGCGACAACCTCGGCGAAACGCACCCGCATTTCGTCTTCTTCATCGAAGTCGATATAGAGCGAGGCTTCCCAGATGTCCTTCTTCTCGTCCATTTCCATGGTGGCGATGGCATAGCCTTCGTCCTCGAAAGCATCGGTCATCAGGTCCAAAACGACCTCGGAGAGCTTTTCGGTCGTGGTGATGAAGAGGCGCAGGTCGGCCATGTCTTTGTCCTTGTCGGCAAGTGCTTGCCGTCGGGACGGCTTGCGGCGCTCTAGCATGCCGGGCGATGCGAGGTAAAGCGCAGTGCCTATTGCGCGCCGGGAATCCAGGGCGGCGGTGGGGTGTCCTGACCTGCAGCATTGCGCAGAAAGGCGGTCGAGACGCTGGGGAGATGATTGACCAGTGGTAACAGAAGCGACCGCATCCGTGTCAGGAGCGGATTTTTCAGGGTGATGAAAGCCGTGATGCAGCGGGTATCCTTGAGCACGGTCTTGACTGCCGGAATCCGCAGGCTGGAATAGTCCTGCTCACGGCCTTCCGATATCAGAAAGGCCAGCCAGCAGGCATCCTCGATACCGAGATTCATGCCGCGTGCACCCGCCGGCGAATGTACATGGGCGGCGTCTCCGGCCAGAAACACATTGCCCCGGCTCATGGTCTCGACATGGCGGAAGCTGATCTGGAATTCCGAACTCCACGTCCGCTCCAGCACCATGGCCGGATGATCGATGCGGGTTTCGAAATCCTCATCCGTCGACAGATAACGCAGCGTATCCTCGTTCACCGGCAACCGGCCCAGTACGCCGGGATTGAGAAAGTTCATCTCGATGAAACCGGTATCGACCGGCTGCGCGTAGCGGTAGTCGGCGAGGAAAAAACGGCTCTCGATGGCATTGCCCGGAAAGGCAAATCCAAAGGCTTTGCGCACGGCGGAATGGGCTCCGTCCGCACCGACCAAAATCTCCGGCTCCGCCGTTTCGGTGCGGCCATCGGCATGCTGGAGCGTGACCACCGGCTTTTTGGCATCGCCGGACAACGCGGTAAGTTCGGCCGACCATTCCGGAACGATGCCGAAACCGGACAGTCTTTGCAGCAAAAGCCGTTCCGTTTCGCCCTGGGCCAGGATCTGGATCGGGCAATAGTGGCTGCGGAAGGTTTCCGTCTCCAGCGTTGCCAGCGATTTTCCGGCCGCCAATATCTTGAATTTCGTCAGCCGCCGGGCCTTGGCCAGGATCAAGGCGCTGACGCCGGAGGCTTCCAGCAGCGTCAGGGTTCTGGCGTTGACGCCGAGTGCCCGGCTTTCGTGGATGGGAGTCGGTCCGGCTGCCTTCGCCACGAGGCGGGATTTGAAACCCCGGCGCGCCAGTTCGAGCGCGAGAGCCAGTCCGGTTGGTCCGGCTCCGGCGATCAGAATGGACTTTCCGCTGCCTTCACCCATCAGCCCCTCGCGACGACCGTTTATCTCTTGGTCAGGTTTTCCAGTTTCTTGACTGCGGTCTCCGGATTTTCCTCATAGGCAATCGTGCCGGTGAACTTGCCCTTGGAGTCGAGCAGGAAAACCGATGCAGTATGATCCATCGTATAGTCGCCGTCAGGTTTCTTTTCGTCCAGTGGCACTTTCTTGGCATAGACCCGGAAACCCTTGACCATCTCCATGACCTTTTCCGGCGGGCCGGAAATGCCGGTGATGCGCTTGGAGACATTGGAGACATATTGCCCAAGCACCTCCGGCGTGTCGCGCTCGGGATCGACGCTGATGAAATAGGCCTGCAGCTTGGTACCGTCAGGATCGACCTTTTCCAGCCAGCCGTTCAGTTCAAACAGCGTGGTCGGGCAGACTTCCGGGCAATGGGTGAAGCCGAAGAACAATGCCGACGGTTTGCCGATGAAAGCGGCCTGCGTGATCGGCTGTCCCGTCTGCGAAACCAGTTCGAAGGGAACGCCGAACGGACCCGCTGCGATCTCTTCCTTGCCCGTACTCATCTGATAGCTGATCCAGCCGAGTGCGGCTGCAACGACGGCCACGGCCGCCCAAAGAACGATGCGAAGTGTTTTCATGATGATGTCCGCTCAAAACCTGCCAAATATCGACGATGAGATAGCGGTTTGGCCGGGACGTTGCAAAACATTCACGCTGCCAGCGTCAAAATGCGGCAGGCTGCGTCAGAAGCACCAGGACATGCCGTTTTGAGACATGGTCAGCAGCATTTCCGGACCCTGGACGATCCATCCGAGAAAGGCGGCAACAGCCAAGAGCAGCAGCACGCCGCCAATGGCAGCGATCATCAGGCTCTGTGGTTGTTTTGCGGCTTCGTCGTTCATCCGCCAATGATATCCTGCCGGCCTCGACATTGAAAGCCGTTTCGCAGCGAACGGGCAGCATCCGGGAGGTCTGTCAGGCGATCCCGTACAGGAATTTGGTAATCATTTTAGCAAAAGTTTAATGTGTGTTTGCCATGTTCTGGATACGCAAAGGGGTTTTGGCGGGAGCCTTTAGTCCGTGTCGTCCTTGCCGAAGGCATCGGGTTTCGCTGAAAACTGGGAAGAGTTCTGATCATGTCAAACGCAATCAAGCAGTCCGGTGCCTATCTGGAAATCGTATCTTTCCATCTGGGCGATCAGGAATTCTGCATCGACATCATGGCGATCCGCGAAATCCGCGGCTGGGCGCCGGTGACGCCGATGCCGCATACGCCGCCTTATGTGCTGGGTCTGATCAACCTGCGTGGCGCGGTGATCCCGGTTATCGACATGGCCTGCCGTCTTGGCATGAAGATGACCGAGCCGTCGGAGCGCTCGGCGATCATCGTTACCGACATTGCCGGCAAGCTGGTCGGTCTGCTGGTCGAGCAGGTGTCCGACATGATGACGATCAAGAGCGAGGCCTTGCAGCCGGCGCCCGAAATCATTCCGGAAGCACAGCGCGCCTTCTGCCGTGGCATTGTTGCCCTGGAAAAGAGCATGGTCTGTTTCCTCAATCTCGATACGGTCATCGCCGACGAACTGGCGCAGGCCGCTTAAATCAGCCGCTTCGAACAGAAAAAGACGCCATCGGTAACCCTTTGGCGTCTTTTGGCGTTTGGGGATTTGGATGCTTGTGGAATGTTTTGCTCGCATTGTGCGTTGCAGCAGTTGCGCATAGCATTCGCATGCGACGCATAAACCCAGGAGATTGCCCGTGAAATGCTTGCTGCTCGTCGATATCCAGAATGGCTTCTGCTCAGGCGGAAACCTCGCTGTGCCGGATGGCGAGGCGGTGGTTGTTGTCGCCAACCGGCTGATGGCTGAGGGCGGCTACGATCTGGTCGTCGCCTCGCAGGACTGGCATCCGGCTGATCATGGCAGCTTTGCCTCGCAGCATCCCGGCCGCCATCCCTTCGACATGGGGACGCTTCATGGCAAGCCGCAAATGCTTTGGCCGGATCATTGCGTACAGGGAACCGCTGATGCCGATTTCCATCCGGCACTGGACAGGGCGCGCATAGACCATGTTCAGCGCAAAGGCGAAAACCGCAATATCGACAGTTACTCCGCCTTCCGTGACAACGGTCATGAGGCTCTGACGGGCCTATCCCGCTATATGATCGATGCCGGGGTCGATCGCCTCGATATCTGCGGTCTGGCCACTGATTATTGCGTCAGGGACTCGGTGATTGATGCACTGCTGCTGGTGCCCGGTGTTACCGTTCGTGTTGTCATCGACGCGTGCCGGGGGATCGATCCCGCCGGCGTGACAGCCGCGATTGCCGAAATGTCAGACGCCGGCGCCCGGATCGTCACGTCCGGCGAGGTACTGCAAGGCGTCAAGGATGCCGCTATTTCGGCGCACCGTTCGTCCAGGTGACCGGCTGCTCGAACAGCGGAATGGTCGAGATCGACATCTTGGCAGAGCCATCGGTCAACTCGCGCGAATGGGCAAGATAGATCAGGGTGTTGTTCTTCTTGTCGTAGACGCGGGTGACGACGAGTTTCTTCCAGATCAGGGAAAGCCCCTCGCGGAACACTTCCTCGCCGCCCTTGCCAAGTTCGATATCGCCGATCGTCACGGGGCCGGTCTGGCGGCAGGAGATCGAGTTGTTCGACGGGTCCTCGAACCAGTTGCCGTTCTTCAGGCGGTCGATAACGCTGCGGTCGAAATACGTGACATGGCAGGTGATGCCCGCGACTTTCGGATCGCTGACGGCATCGATGGTAATGTCATTGCCGAGCCAGTCGACACCGACTTCCCCCACCGTTTCGGCTTGCGCGGAAAAACCGGCAAGGCTGGTCGCAAGAAAAGCGCAGGCGCTGATGAAACGGATAGGAAGCGGCATTGGTGGTTCTCCGGATATGATGCCACTGACATAGGATAGGTGATCTGCAATGCAAGCGGCCAGCGCGGATATCAGCCTGTGCTGGACAGGGAGTGGGCCGGTCCGACGGCGGCGCGCATCTGGGCGGCAGCACCGGCAAGGGCGCGGGCGCTGGCAACCGATGCCGCATGCAGGCTTCCGGCCATGCTCAGCCTGTCACGCCCCAAGGCCTTGGCCTCGTAGAGTGCCATGTCGGCCTGAACCATGACATCGGCCAGCGACCCGCCGGGATCGGCCATGGCAATGCCGATGCTGACTGTCAGGCCGATTTCCGTGCCCTTGTCCGCCCGGGTGGGCGTCGTTCTGACGGCTGTACAGATCGCCTCGGCTATCTCCGCTGCGTCCAGTCTGCCTGTATTGGCAAGAGCGATACCGAATTCCTCGCCCCCCAAACGTCCGAGAATGCCCCGGCCGTCGAGTACCTTTTTGACGATCCGGGTGAAATGCACAAGGGCTGCATCTCCACCGGCATGGCCATGGAGGTCGTTGATCTGCTTGAACCTGTCGAGATCGAGCAGCATGAACGCTGTCTGCTGGCGGGATCCCGCAGCCGTGGAGAACATTTGCTCGAATGCGGTCATGAAGGCGCGGCGTGACAATGCCCCGGTCAAATCATCATGGGCGATGATGCGGCGCAGGTTGGCGAGCATCCAGCCGTGCAGCATCAGGATGATACCCAGAAAGAACAATGGCATGATCAGCAGGCGCGCAGCGAGGAACGCCGTTGTCCAGATCGGCGGAGGCAGGGCGCCGTCCATGACGTCCAGCCCGGTCGCGACGGTTGCGACGCGAAAAGCATGAAGGATGGCGACCAGGAAAACCATGACGCAGCAAAACAGCATATACGGGGCTATGGCCTGTTCTCGTGGCCAATGGCGCAGGATGGCCGCGCCGATCAGGACACAGGTCAGGCTCAAAATCCCATTTCCCATCACGATGCGTGCCGAATGGCTGTTACCGGCATAGCTGAAGACCAAAAGAATGACGATGACACCGGAGAGAATGGCGACGATCGGCCACGCTCCAAGCGGATTGCGACCCAGGAACTGCAGGAAGCCTCTCAGTATCAAAAGACCCGCTGTGACAATCAGTGCCCCGCCGAAGACGGTGTGAAACCACGCGGGGACGACACTCGCAGCCAGTGTTACCGAAGCCGCAAGGGCTGTCAGCAGGCAGGCCGCACAGAAGCTTGCAATGCCCGGAACACCCGTCTTGCGCAGCGACAACAGCACGGGGAACATGAGCGAAAGAGAAATGACTGCAATGGCGGAAAGAAAGCTCATAGCCGCGGATTCCTCCCGGGTGGCGTTCAAAAAATTTGGTCCGTTGAAGCGGATAAGGCCAAATTCGTAGGGTTCGCGATTTAATTTTTTCAGCCGAAAATCACTGTAATTTTAACCAAATGGGCAATCGCACTGCAATTTCCACGGGTATCTGTGAGGTGGCGGTCAAATATGCCCGGGCTCCGTGAAGACTGATCGGCGTTGCACCTTCACGGGTCTCCTGAATACCTTTGCGGCAGGGAATTTACAGAGAAGCCAACGCGTCGAATCGGCTTGTGCAGACGCGCGATTCCTGCAGAGATGCGGGTGGAAACCGCCGGGACAGGCCTTCCGCAGATGCCGCGATCGCCGTATTCCAGACTGCCGACGTCACGTATCCTACCCACTGGGTGTTTCGGCCGGAGCTGCGAAAAATATCGCGCATTTGAGCGTCTCCTTATTCTCGCCAAAAATAAAGGCTCTGAGACCGGACGCAAATGCAGTTTTTTGAGCTTCAGGCTGAACGCAGGCGGTCATGCGCCGGTGTTTCAGCTGACCGTCAGACCATGATGTCCTGGGCGGGGAGGGTTGCCTTCCTCGTTTTTTGCCTGCGGCAGGTGCCGCTCTCCTGTGCCCACCTCGCTCCCTGATATTCTTGGAGCCCGTGTAAAGGAATTGGTTACCATACTTTGTCATTCTTTCGATCGACCGGCAGGCCCCGGCAAGCGCGCACTTCAGCGCATCGTGGGCCTCGGACCGGCCTCGGCGGCAATGCGTCTTGTTGCTCTCCGATTGAGTAATGCGTTTCGGGTAACGAGTATCATGGCGTTTGCAGCAGAAAAATGCAGTCATCCCGCATCTTCCGGAAGGGCGGGGACGCGTCCCAGGTCCTTGTCGCGTTTGCTCACCGGCGCCGCTGTCGCCGGCATCGGCATTGCCGCGTCGGTCTGGATGGTTGCGACCTTCGCAGCGATGCAGAACATGGGGTCATCGCTGCCGTCCAGCAAAGCTCTCCGGCTTGAGGCCTCATTAGGGCTGAACCCGATCGTGCACGCTGCGCCGCAACAGCGCACCGTGCGTCTTTCCAAGTTTTCGCGGCTGACAGTTCTGCCGCGCATGAACCTCGTCGCCACGGCGGGTCCGCAAAAAAGCGCAGCTGCGATCGCCATGGTCAAGCCGGCTGTGGATTTTGCCGAAAAGACGCAGGTTCTGGCTTTGGCAAACGCCGCAGCGGCCAGAGGCGATGCCGTTATCACCGGCTCGACGCCGGTGACGGCCAACGCATTAGTCGAGACCGTGTCGCTGAAGGAACAGGGGCTTGGCAAGCCGTTCAGCCTGGTCATGCCGGAACCGGCGTCGTCGCTGAACGGCATGCTGCCCGATCTCGGGCCGCTGCCGCTGGCAAAACCACGAAGCCTGGCCGATACGTCCCGCAAGCCCGATGACAGGGCGACCAAGCCTGCCGCCAAGGAACTGGCTTACGCCAAGCCTGATTTCCCCATGGACGACGATAACGAGGTTCGCCCCGCATTCCGAGGCAAGAGTGGCGTGGCCTATTACGATATCTCGGCCGGCGTGGTCTACATGCCGAACGGCGAGAAGCTGGAAGCGCATTCCGGCATCGGCAAGATGCGCGACAATCCAAATTATGTGCACGTCAAGATGAAGGGCCCGACCCCGCCCGGAACCTACAAGGTGACGATGCGCGAATCGCTTTTCCACGGTGTTGCCGCCGTGCGCCTGACGCCGGTGGACGGCGTCGCCCCCCATGGCCGCGACGGCCTGCTTGCCCATAGTTATCTCCTGAGAAACCGCGGCGATTCCCACGGTTGTGTCGCCTTCGAGGAATATCCGCGCTTCCTGAAGGCCTTCAAGCGCGGCGAGATCAGCCAGATGGTCATCGTCAAGAGCATGAAGGGCTTCTCCGCCCCCAAGCGTACCTTCGCTTCGCTGTTTTCCAAGGGCGCGTAGACAGGCCGGCTTAGATTTGCGGCGAGATTTGACGATACGCATCAAGGGCGCGAAACCTTAAAGGCTTCGCGCTCTTGATGCGTTTTGGCACATTACGTCTTCGCCATTGCGTGCGAATGCAGGCTCGGAGCGGCTTCTGCCGCCGGTTTTCAAGTCTCGCCGATCTGCCGTTCATGGATCGAAAGACACGTTCGTTACGATGTGCTAATATTCTGATCTTGGGGGAGGGGGAAATGTTGGCTCCTTATCGGGTAGGCGTCGTTGCGTTTGGCTTGCTGGTCGTCGGTGCCGGGCAATTAAAGGCGGTCGAGTCGATCGGCAAGGCGGTCGAGATCAAGACTGCAGTGACCGGGGAACGTGGCGACCTGTCGATCAACGACCCGGTATTCCAGGACGAGCGGATTCGCACATCCAAATCAGGCCTCGGCCAGTTCATCTTCCGGGATGGAACCAAGCTTGCCGTCGGATGGGGCTCGTCGGTCGTGGTCGACAAGTTCGTGTTCGACGGCTCCAATTCGGTGAAGAAACTGACGATCAAGGCTGCCAAGGGGACTTTTCGCTGGGTCAGCGGAAAATCCAACCACACGGCCTATGAAATTCTGACCCCGGCCGGGACGATCGGCGTGCGCGGAACCGCATTCGACTTCTATATCGCAGGAGATGGCACGACGGCGGTGGTGCTGCTCGGTGGCGCGGCTAGTTTCTGTGGCGCGGGTGGCTGCCGCCAGTTGACCCGGCGCTGCGACTACGTCGTTGCCAAACGCAGCGGAGCCGTAACCGATGCCCGCAGGGTTGATCGCGGCATCTTCAAGGCGCTCGGCAATGCCAGGGCACTGCCATTCCTGTCGGGCAATCAAAAGCTTGCCGCCAGCGGCGGTTACGGTGGCTGCGGCCTTGCCAGGGCGGATGACATCCAGCGCGACGACATTATGCCTCGCGTTCCCAACCAGGTGCGGCCAACGCGGGAGACCCCCGACAAGCCCGGGAAAGATCCAAGACCTAACGACGATAAACCGCACCATCATCGTGACGACGACCCCGGCAAACATCATGACCACCACGACAGGGAGCACGATCATCATGATCATCGTGGTGATCACGATAAACCCGACAAACCAGATGGCGACCGCGACAAGCACGATAGAGGACACAGAGACCGCGACAAAAATGACCGTCAGTACCGTGATGACAGGCACGGCGGCCATGGGCATAAGGGGCACGATGACAAGAGCCGATGATGGTGGCACAGACGACTGACGATGGTTTTACTGCGGGTATCGAGCCGCCCAACCCAAACGTTCCGAACATAACCTGCGTCAATCGGCTGGCCCGTCCTGTTCTTGAGTCGAACCGTGCGAAAAATGTTCCGTCCTGCGCGAGATGCGGCGATAGAACTCCGTCAGATTCACCGGCAGTTCGGCCGCCTTCGATTTCGCAGCCAGAAGGAGTTTTCGTGCCGCCGGCGACCTGGAGGCGAGGGCGTCGATTGTCTGAACATGGATATGTTTCAAATCGCGAAATTCCGCCGAGATGGCGACACTGTTATCGCCGATGACGGCGAAGGTGCGGGTTCTTGTGCTCTTGCCCTTGAGTGGCAAAGCGCCCGCTTCCAGCAGGGCATATTGCGGTGTCCGGTTCGCGGTGCTCTCGGAGACGAGGATATCGAAACAGACATCTTTGCAAGCCGTCTCGATCCGCGCCGTGACATTGACTGTATCGCCGACGGCGGAGTAGTTGAAATGAGTTTCTGCGCCCATATTTCCGACGCAGGCAAGTCCGGTATGGATACCGATGCCGATGCCCACGGTGTTTGCGGAGCCAAATCCAAAGGCGTCTTTCGCATTGAGGTTGGCAAGCGTCTCCCGCATGGCCAGCGCCGCGTGCACTGCCTTGGCCGGGTGATCGGCGACATCGACGGGTGCGTTCCAGAAAGCCATGATCGAATCGCCGATAAACTTGTCGAGCGTGCCTTCGTTGGTGATGACGTGGCGGCTCAGCGCATCGAGAAAGGTGTTGAGGAAGCTGACGACTTCGGTCGGCGTCAGCCGCTCGCTGATCTCGGTGAAATTTCGCACATCGACGAACATCACCGTCAATTCCCGGTCGTCACCGCCAAGACGCAGGGCGTTTTGGGTATGCTCGATGCGATAGAGCAGCGATGGTGAAAGGTAATGACCAAAGGCCAGCCGGACTTCCCGGCGCTCCCGGTCAATCACCAGAAAGCGAAATGCTGTTGCTGCGAAATGCGTGATGGAGCCGCTGACGATCGGCGCGAGCGGGTCGAAGAGCAGGCCGCCATAGAGAAAGGCGATCCAGGATGCGGCAAGAGCCAGCGCCGTGATCAGCAGGCCGCAGGCCAGCGCAACCGCCGGACTGACGAAGGTGGTCAGGAATACCAGCAAGCTCCCCGCCATCGCGATAGACAGGATTTCAAATCCATCGGCCCAATCGGGCCGCGATAAAAACTGTCCGGACAGGATTTGTTCGACGATCTGGGCCTGAAGCGAAACACCGGGGACATTTTCGCCGAGGGCTGTCGTGCGGATGTCCTGAAGCCCGGCGGCTGACGTGCCGATGAAGACGATGCTTCCCTGGACGGCTGCGTCTGTTTCGGATGTGGTCCCATTTTCCGCCAGGATCGTTCGTGCCGAAATATACCTGTCCGCCCTGTCGGGACGGACATAGAGCCAAAGTTCTCCGCCCGATGTCACTGGGACGACGAACGCGCCGATCTTGATCATGGTGATGGTGTCCGGCACGTCGGGTGCATCGGCGAGCACATAGGTGGATGCACCCTGCGCGACGCGCAAGGCCTCCAACGCGAGGTTGGGATAGAGTTGTGCGCCGTCGCTCAGCAAGAGCGGAACGGTGCGCACAACAGCCGACGGATCGCCCGGATTGAGGCTGATATGCCCGAGCCCGGCGGCTGCGGCTTCAAGCTGGGGACGAAGGGGCGTCGCGCTTTGGATGCGGGGCGGCGCGTGAAACGGCGGTTCGCCCGTAAAGGCAAATCCGGCCTTGATATCGGGCCGGTCGGTTCCCTCGTTTGACAGTGCAAATCCCAGCACGACCGGCTTGCCAGCGATCGATCGCGCGAAGATTTCGTCATTGTCTGGCAAGCGCTCAAGCAGCGACGGATCAATGCCCGCGACGTCGCGAACGACGGTGCGCGGCGAAAGCCGGTCGGGTTCCGAAAACAGCACGTCGAATGCGATCGCCGATGCTCCCATCTGCGATAGCCTGTCCACCAGTCTGGCCATGCGGTCCCTCGGCCAGGGCCATTGGCCGAGTTGCCGAAGCGAGGCTTCGTCGATATCGACGACGCGCACCGGCAGATCCTGAAACGTGCGCGGCGCCAGGCGTTGATATTCATCGAACGCCACTTCGCGGGCCTGCCTCATCAGTTGTGGATCGTGTGCCCGCAGGAATGTGAGGGCTGCGACGATCACCAGACCGACAACGACGCCAACTTTCTGCGCGCGTGTCATCACTACGCCATCCGTTCCTAATGTCCGATCAACCTAGCACAGGCGATACCAATGGGGAAAAGACGCTTGCCGGTCCTCTGGTGGCGGGTGCATGCCTTTGATACAGTGTTTCAGGCCTTCGGTGGCACCCGCAGGGTTGGGGAATTGCCACCGCATGTGCCGTGCTTTAATCCCGTCCCCACTCTCTGAGGGCGGTTTTCATGCGAATCAATGCGATCACGAATTGGGCCTACGGCGTTACGGTCGTTCTGACCGTGCTTTCGGGCGGCGCGTTCATCCTGTCGACCAACAGCGCCAATGAGGAACGCCGGGCTGTCGAACAGCACCTGGCATTCGATACGCTTGCCGAAGAACTGGCACTCGGCGCCGAGGAGCGCAGCGACGAAGCCCGTCTTTATGTGATGCGCGGTGAGGAACGCCATCTGGAAGCGTTCCACGTTAAGGAAGGCGAGGAGCGGCGCCGTGAGGCTGCGATTAAGAACGTCAGAGCGCAGGGCGCTTCAGCTGCTGAACTGGCAGCGCTTGCAGAGGTCGAGCAGGACGCGGAGGCGCTGGACAAGATCGAGGCCGCTGCAATCGAGGCCTATCGCAACGGTGACCGGGCGGCGGCACAGCAGGCACTGTTTGGTGGCGAACACGAGCGGCTGCAGACGGATCTGCTCGATAGTGTCGGACGATTTCGTGATCTGACCGGAGCCCGTACCGGTGCGGCGCTGAATGATGCGCGGTTGCGAAGCGACTGGTTCGGCGTGGTCGCCAAGACGATGCTGGGGCTGACGGCAGCGCTTTTCCTCGGTGTCCTCTATTTCGTTCTCAGGCGGCGCATCGCCATGCCGTTGATGCGCATGACCGGTATCGTCACGCGGCTGGCCAAGCAGGATTATGCCGTGGATGTTCCGCTCGATCAGCGGCGCGACGAGATCGGCGAGATGAACGAAGCCATCCATATTTTTCGCGCCAACGGTCTGGAGCGCGATCGGCTGGATGCCGAGCGCCGGCTCGACCAGCAGACCAAGGATCTGATCCTGCAGATGATGCACCGGCTACAGGCCTGCCAGACGCAGAGCGAACTGGCCGATGTCGTGGCGCGGTTTGCACCGCAGATATTTCCCAACCTTGCCGGCCACCTCTATGTCCTCAACGAAAGCCGGACGTTGTTGTCGACTGTCGGAAGCTGGCTCGATCCGCAGCAATCGGCAGCGTCCTTTGCCTCCAGCGCCTGCTGGGGACTGCGGCGCGGCCGGCCGCATCTGAGCAATCGCGGCCAAAGCGACATTGCCTGCCAGCACCTTGAAGAGAGCACCGTCGCCGGTCTTTGCGTGCCCTTGACGGCGCAGGGCGATACGATCGGGCTGCTCTATTTCGAGGAGCGTTCGCAGGCAATGACGGATGTCGAGACCTCGCGGCTCTATCTGGAGCTGATTGCCGAAAATATTGGTCTTGCGGTTGCCAATCTGCAATTGCGCGAAAAGCTGACCCATCTTGCCGTGCGCGATGCGCTGACGGGATTGTACAACCGGCGCTGGCTGGACGAGACCCTGAACAGACACGCCCGCGAGGAGGCGACAAGCCCGCTGGTCTGTCTGATGATCGACATCGATCATTTCAAGCGCTTCAACGACGAATTCGGTCATGATGCCGGCGACGTGGTCATGCAATATGTGGCGCAGATCGTCATCGACATGGTGGGGGAAGCCGGAAGTGCCTACCGCTTCGGCGGCGAGGAATTCACCGTGCTTCTGCCGGGAATGACGGAAGCCGCCGGGTTCGAGTTTGCCGAAACGCTTCGGACCAAGATCGCGACTGCGCCTTTGTCGCATCGCGGCCGGATTCTGGGTTCGGTGGCCGTATCCATCGGCGTGGCGTCGTCTCCTGCCGGAGGCACGGTGCCGACATTGCTGACACGGGCCGATGCGGCACTTTTGAACGCCAAGGCTGGTGGCCGCAACATGACGGTGTCGGCAGCAAAACTGATTCTCGGCGACGTGCAGGACCTGGCATAGGGCTTGGTCCTGCCGATCCGGACGGATCTTCAAACCCATCAGGCGCACGCAGAAATCGCCGCTGAGGGCGAGGCGTTCATTCCCAAACGCAAAAACACTTTCAAAAAAAACGCATACAGTCAAAAATCGTATGCCCGATATGGTTTGACGACATGCGTTCGGGAGAAATGCGTGGAAGCATGAACATGTTCTGGGAGGAGTGGTTTTGCTGCAGAGGAATATTGAGACGGCGCCGGCGATCAGGCCGGAGGACGAGCGGCTGGGCGCAGGCGCGACGGTGGTCTATGGCCTGCAGCATGTGCTGACCATGTATGGCGGCATCGTCGCAGTGCCGCTGATCGTCGGTCAGGCCGCCGGTCTTTCGCCGGCCGAGATCGGTCTTCTGATCACCGCGTCGCTGTTTGCCGGCGGTCTCGCAACGCTGCTGCAGACGATCGGTGTGCCGTTCTTCGGCTGCCAGCTGCCCTTGGTTCAGGGTGTTTCCTTCGCCAGTGTCGCAACGATCGTTGCGATCCTCAGCGGTGGCGGCGAGGCGGGTGGGCTGCCGGCGGTGCTCGGCGCCGTGATGGTCGCGTCGTTCGTCGGCCTGCTGATCACGCCGGTCCTGTCACGGATTACAAAATTCTTTCCGCCGCTGGTCAATGGCATCGTCATCACCACGATCGGGCTGACACTGATGCCAGTGGCGGCCAACTGGGCGATGGGTGGCAATCGCAATGCGCCTGATTTCGGCAGCATGGCCAATATCGGCCTTGCGGCGCTGACGCTGGTTGTCGTGCTGTTGCTGAGCAAGCTCGGCAGCGCCTCGATTTCCAGGTTGTCCATCCTGCTGGCGATGATTATCGGAACGATTGCCGCCGTGTTTTTCGGCATGGCTGACTTTTCCAAGGTGGGCGAGGGGCCGTTGATTGCCCTGCCGTCGGTCTTTCACTTCGGTCTGCCGGTGTTTCATCTGGCGGCTGTGATCTCGATGCTGATCGTCGTGATGGTCATTCTTGTCGAAACCTCGGCCGATATTCTCGCCGTGGGTGAGATCATCGAGACGAAGGTGGATTCCAAACGGCTCGGCAACGGCCTGCGCGCCGACATGCTGTCGAGCCTGTTCGCTCCGGTGTTCGGTTCGTTCACGCAGAGCGCTTTTGCCCAGAATGTCGGTCTGGTCGCAGTGACGGGCGTTAAGAGCCGTTATGTCGTTGCGGCGGGTGGCTTGATCCTTGTTACGCTCGGTCTCTTGCCGGTGATGGGACGGGTCATCGCCGCCATCCCGCCATCGGTCCTCGGCGGCGCCGGCATCGTGCTGTTCGGCACGGTGGCGGCCAGCGGCATCCGGTCCCTGTCCAAGGTCGACTACGACAACAACATGAACCTGATCATCGTCGCCACCTCGCTCGGCTTCGGCATGATCCCAATCGCCGCACCGCAGTTCTATCATCAGTTCCCGGCCTGGTTCGAGACGATCTTCCATTCCGGCATCTCGTCCTCGGCGATCATGGCGATCTCGCTCAACCTGTTGTTCAATCATTTCCGGACGGGAAATTCGGACCAGCAGTCCGTGTTCGTGGCGGGAACGGAACGCAGCCTGCGGTACCAGGATATTTCGGAGCTGCACGACGGCGACTATTTTCAGGGCGGCAAGCTGTTTGATGCGCAGGGTAACGAGGTACCGATTGTTGTGCAGCCGGGACGGGTGAGCGGGCATTAGGCGGGGGGCTTTTGAGGGGACTGGAGGGGGAGATTTTCACTGAGCCGTGTGGTTGTGGATCCTCGGGTCAAGCCCGAGGATGACGGAGTTGGTTGGGCCTGCGGAGTTGACGGTCGGAATTGAGCCTGCGGAGATGGTGTGGTTAAGCCGGCGTAAATGGACTTGCCGAGTGCAAACGTTGACGCGTTTGCCTGCGAATGGCCGACTGATCGAGGCTGAGGGTGAGGCACCAAATGAAAACCTCGGCTAGCGCCTCCTCTTGGAGGAAAGAAGACGGCATCCCCCAAGGCCGTCATCCTCGGGCTTGACCCGAGGATCCACTCCGAAGCATGGTTGCAACCATGGCGGGCTATGTCTACATCGTTACCAATCATAAACGGGGAACGCTCTATATCGGGGTGACCTCCGACCTTGAGCGCCGCATTTTCGAGCATCGTGAAGCAGTGACACCTGGCTTCACCGCCAAATATGGCTGTCATCAACTCGTCTGGTATGAAGAGCATCTGTCGATCGGCACGGCGATTCAGCGCGAGAAATCGCTCAAGCGCTGGTACCGGCAATGGAAGATCGAATTGATCGAGGCGATGAATCCGGACTGGCGGGATTTATATTATGAACTTTGGTAGGGCGGGGCGTAGATCCTCGGGTCAAGCCCGAGGATGACCGACTTAGGGGATCGAGACGAGTGGCCTCAGTTGATGCTGCAGCCAGCCGCCTCGGTTGATGCTTGAGATGGCCGTTTCGATTGATGCTAAGTATGAAGGTTGCGGTTTATGGCCGGGAGGGCCTTGGTGATGCCCGCCGGTACGCTGATATTAGGTCAAGCCCGAGGATCCAGTCCCGATCCTCACACCTTCTCCACAAACCCGTCCAGCACCCGTTTCTGTCCCGCCCGGTCAAAGTCGATCGTCAGCTTGTTGCCCTCGATCCCGGCGATATTGCCGTTGCCGAACTTGATGTGGAACACCCGGTCGCCGACGGTGAATTTCGAGGGTTCGTCAATTTTTGACTTGGCGATCAGTTCGCCGTCGATGGTGCGGGCCTTGGGGCCGCTTTCGCCATAACCGATGCGCTCGATCGAGACGCCGGAGCGGTTGCCCCAGTTGTCGCGGGTGGCGTCGGTCTTGTTGGCCTGGGCGCGTTTCCAGCCGGGGGTGGAATAGGTGTTGGCGAACGGTTCCTGCTTGTCGAAGCGGGACTGACCGTAGCCGCCGCGGTTGTAGCCGCCGTAGGATTGTTCGGCCTCAGAGACCTCGACATGGGCGGTCGGCAGTTCGTCGAGGAAGCGCGAAGGGAGGGTCGATTGCCATAGGCCGTGGATACGGCGGTTGGAAACGAACCAGATGTGGCAGCGGCGCTTGGCGCGGGTCAGGCCGACATAGGCAAGGCGGCGTTCTTCCTCAAGCCCGGAGCGGCCGCCTTCGTCGAGCGCCCGCTGGTGCGGAAACAGGCCTTCTTCCCAGCCGGGCAGAAAGACGGTTTCGAATTCGAGGCCCTTGGCCGAATGCAGCGTCATGATCGAGACGGCGTCAAGCTCGGCATTCTGCTCGACATCCATCACCAGCGCGATGTGTTCGAGGAAGCCGCGCATGCTCTCGAACTGTTCCATCGAGCGGATCAGTTCCTTCAGGTTTTCCAGCCGGCCCGGCGCTTCCGCCGATTTGTCGTTCTTCCACATGTCCGTATAGCCGGACTCTTCAAGAATGGTCTCGGCAAGCTCGGTATGCGGTGTGTTTTCGAGCAGGCCCTGCCAGCGCTGAAACATCGAGACGACATCGAACAGCGACTTGCGCGGCTTGGGCTTCATCTCGTCGGTTTCGATGATATCGGCGGACGCCGCCAGCATCGGGATATCGCGCTTGCGGGCATAGTCGTGCAGGGCGCGCACGGTGGTGTCGCCAAGGCCGCGCTTGGGTGTATTGACGATGCGCTCGAAAGCGAGGTCGTCAGCCGGCTGGCAGACGAGGCGGAAATAGGCGAGCGCATCACGGATTTCGAGCCGTTCATAGAAGCGCGGGCCGCCGATAACGCGGTAGTTGAGGCCGAGCGTCACGAACCGGTCTTCGAACTCGCGCATCTGGAAGGACGCACGCACCAGGATCGCCATGTTGTTGAGCGGATGCTTGGTGCGCTGCAGCTGTTCGATCTCCTCGCCGACGGCGCGGGCTTCCTCTTCCGAATCCCAGGCGGCGTGCACCTGCACCTTGTCGTCGTTGGGATCGACGCGGTCGGTGAACAGCGTCTTGCCGAGACGGCCTTCGTTATGGGCAATCAGATGGCCGGCAGCACCGAGAATATGCTCGGTGGAGCGGTAGTTGCGCTCCAGCTTGATCACCTTGGCGCCCGGGAAATCCTTCTCGAAGCGCAGGATGTTGTCGACTTCTGCACCGCGCCAGCCGTAGATCGACTGGTCGTCGTCGCCGACGCAGCAGACATTCTGCGGCACGCCCTTCGGCCGCTGGGCGAGCAGTCGCAGCCACATATACTGAGCGGTGTTGGTGTCCTGATATTCATCGACGAGGATGAAGCGGAACTTGTCGTGATATTCACGCAGCACATCCGGATTGGTGCGGAACATGCGGATCGGGTGCAAGAGGAGATCGCCGAAGTCGCAGGCATTCAGCGTCATCAGCCGGGCCTGGTAGGCGGCGTAGAGTTCGCGGCCCTTGCCATTGGCAAAAGCACGGGCATCGCCTTCGGGGATTTCGGCTGGGCCAAGGCCCTTGTTCTTCCAGCCGTCGATCATCTGGGCAAACTGCTTAGCCGGCCAGCGCTTGTCGTCGATGCCATCGGCCTGGATCAGCTGCTTGACGAGGCGCACGACATCATCGGTGTCGAGGATGGTGAAGGAGGATTTCAGCCCGACAAGCTCGGCATGGCGGCGCAGAAGCTTGACGCCGATCGAGTGGAATGTGCCCATCCACGGCATGCCCTCGACAGCGCCACCGACGAGAACGCCGACGCGCTCCTTCATCTCGCGGGCGGCCTTGTTGGTGAAGGTGACGGCAAGGATTTGCGAAGGAAAGGCGCGGCCGGACGCCAGGATATGGGCGATGCGGGTGGTGAGCACGCGGGTCTTGCCGGTACCGGCGCCGGCGAGCACCAGAACCGGGCCATCCAGTGCTTCCACGGCTTCGCGCTGTTCCGGGTTGAGACCGGAGAGATAGTCGGGAATACGGTGCTGGTCGCGGGCTGCCATGGCGCGCGCAGCGATGCCGCCGGTGGGCGCTGGCGGTGCCGGCTGCGGGCTCACACCACGCTGCGGGCGCGGTGCCGGTTCCTCATCGAAGAACGGAATATCGTCAAAACCATTGCTCATGCGGCTCAATGTAGTGATTCGGAGCCGAAAGGCCAGAATTCCGTTCTGCTTTTATTCCAGAATGTCCAGCTTGCTTGTGGAGACAACCGCTTTTTAGCCCCGATCATGGCTGATGATCGGTATTGAAGGCGGAATCGACGGGAAGCTGCAGGGCTGTCGCCAGCTGGTTGGGGTTGGCGGCAAGCGCAATGACGCGCAGCAGATCGGCGTGTTGTTCGGCCGACATGCCCTTGGCTTTGGCGGCTGCCGTATGCGAATGGGCGCAGTACCCACAGCCATTGGTGACCGAAACGGCGATATAGAGCATTTCCTTGGTCAGCGGATCGAGCGCGGACGGCGTTGCCATCACGGCTTTGACTTCGGCCCAGGTGTTTTCAAGCAGATCCGCGTCGAAGGCGAGATAGTGCCACATGTTGTTGATGAAGTCGGATTTGCGTGTGGTGCGGATGTCGTCGAAGACGGCTTTGACGCGCGGATTGCCTTCCGGGGCCGGGTGTTTTGCAATGGTGCTCATGGGGTCCTCCGATCGCCCGAGGCTAGGGCCGCAAGGGCGCCGTGTCGAGCGCTGACAACGGCTTGAAGAGCCGAAAAAGGGCTTTTGTTACAATTGCGTAATGATGGCATTCTAGCATTGCCTGCAGTGCAGCAAAAAGGGATAGTTGCCGGTAATACCGTGCTTCGCGCGCCATCATGGCCGAAACACGCCTAATCAATTTGGAGTTTTGCATGCGGCTTTGGAAGCAGCTTTTGATCTGCCTGGTCATTCTTGTCGTCGGCCTTGGCGTCTGGGTTCGCTTCGTGCCGGGTGCCGGGGCGATGCTGGCCAAGGCCGGTGTGCCCGAACAACTGGTGGCCTATGCCGCAAAACCCGCCGGTGCCGCCAAGCAGGGCGACGGCCAGGGGCAGGGCGGACGAGGCCAGGGACAAGGCGGGCGGGGCCAGGGCGGCGGTGCGCCGCTTGTGGTCACCCAGCCGGCCGATACCGCTGTCGTCAACGACCGGCTGAATGCCATCGGTACCGGCGAGGCCATCCTGTCGGTCAGCGTCACGCCGCTGGCGACCGGAAACCTGACGGAAATTCTGGTGAAATCCGGCGATCGCATCGAGAAGGGGCAGGTCATCGCCAAGCTTGACAGCGACGAGCAGAAGATTGCTGCGGCGCAGGCCAAAGTCGCTCTCGACAGTGCCCGCGAAAAGGTCGAGCGCAACCGCAAGCTCGGCAATGCCGTCTCGGTCGCCATCCTGCGCGAAGCTGAATTTGCCATGCAGGCGGCCGAACTGGCGCTGCAGACGGCGGAACTGGACCTGAAACGCCGCGATATCGCCGCTCCTTCCGGCGGCATCGTCGGTATCATCACTGCCCATCCGGGGGATTACGTCACCACTTCGACGCCAATCGCCGTGGTTGACGATCGCTCGCAGATCCTCGTCGATTTCTGGGTGCCGGAGCGGTTTTCCACCAAGGTCTCGGTCGGCCAGGATGTGTCAGCGACCGCCATCGCGTTGCCGACGTCGGAGCTTTCCGGCGTTATCGACGCCATCGACAACCGCGTCGATCAGGCCAGCCGGACGCTGCGGGTCCGGGCGAGGATCGGCAATCCCGACGATACGCTGCGGGCCGGCATGTCGTTTTCCGTGTCCGTGCGGTTTCCCGGCGATCATTATCCGACGGTCAATCCGCTGGCGATCCAGTGGAGCGCCGACGGGTCGTTCGTCTGGCGTGTCGAAGATGAAAAGTCACAGCGGGTTCCGGTCAAGATCATCCAGCGCAACTCCGACAAGGTGCTGGTCGATGCAAAGCTGGCTAAGGGCGATGCCGTGGTGATCGAGGGCGTGCAGCGGCTGCGTGATGGCGGGGCCGTCCGCCTTGCCGGAGAAACGGGCAAAGAAAAGAAAAAACCGCAGCAGGCCGATCAGGAACAGAAGGTTTCGGAAGCGGAGGCCGCGAAATGAGCGGCGGTTCCGGGCATCATGGCGTCGGCCGCACAGCCGGTTTTACGGCACTTTTCATCCGCCGGCCGATCTTTGCGCTTGTCGTCAATACGCTGATCATCGTTGCGGGTCTCGCAGCGCTGAACGGTATCGAGATCCGCGAGCTACCGCAGGTGGATCAGCCCGTGGTTTCGGTCAATACCCAGTTTGACGGTGCTTCGCCGGAAACGGTGGACCGTGAGCTGACCTCGGTGATCGAGGGGGCCGTGTCGCGCGTGCAGGGTATCAAGGACATTTCCTCGACCTCACAGTATGCCCAGAGCCGCGTGACGCTGCAGTTTTCCGACACCACAGATATCGGCCAGGCTTCCAATGATATCCGCGATGCGCTCGGCCGGGTGAGCAACCAGTTGCCGGAAGATGCCGACGAACCGCGCATCGTCAAGGCCGATGCCGACAGTCAGCCGATCATGCGCCTGGCGCTGACGTCGGACACGCTGTCGATGGAAGACCTGACGCTTCTGGCCGAAAACGAGATCACCGACCGGCTGGCCGCCGTCGAGGGCGTTGCCGACGTGCAGATCAACGGCGACCAGGAAAAGATCTTCCGCATCGATATCAACCAGTCGAAGTTGGCCAGCCGTGGCCTGACGGTTGCCAATCTTCGCTCGGGCCTTGCCAGTGCTTCACTCGATGTTCCTGCGGGGTCGCTCACCAGCGCCAACCAGGACATTTCCGTGCGCGCCACCGCCGACCTGCAAACGCCGGAACAGTTCGAAAACCTCATTCTGGGCAACAATGTCCGCCTCGGTGACATCGCCACGGTGACGCTGGGCCCGGATATCGGCACCTCGTCGCTGCGCTCGGATGGCCGCCAGGGCATCGGCCTTGGCATCATCCGCCAGGCGCAGTCCAATACGCTGGATATTTCCGAGGGCGTGAAGAAGGCCGTGACCACCATTGCCGAAATCCTGCCGGCCGGAACGCAGCTCAAGGTCACCAGCGATGACGCCGTGTTCATCGAGGGCGCAATCCACGAAGTCGAGATCGCGCTGGTCGCGTCGGTGATCATCGTGACTTTGGTGATCTACATGTTCCTGCTCGACTGGCGGGCAACGCTCATTCCAACGCTGACGATGCCGATCGCTCTGATCGGCACCTGCGCTGCGATCTATCTGGCCGGTTTTTCGATCAATATCCTAACGCTTCTCGCTATCGTTCTGGCAACGGGGCTGGTGGTGGACGACGCGATCGTGGTGCTCGAAAACATCGTCCGGCGGCGAGGCGAGGGCATGGGGCCGCGCGCTGCCGCCGTGCTTGGAACGCTCGAAGTGTTCTTTGCCGTTATCGCCACCACGGCGACGCTTGCGGCCGTGTTCGTGCCGCTGTCGTTTTTGCCGGGACAGACGGGCGGGCTGTTCCGTGAGTTCGGCTTCGTGCTGGCCTTTGCCATTCTGCTCTCCGCCTTCGTGTCGCTGACGCTCTGCCCGATGCTGGCGTCGCGGATGCTGAAACCGCATGCCGAGAACCATGGGCACACCGGCTTCATGGGCCGGATCGGCGCCTTCGCCGCCGCATTCTACAAGCGCACGCTGCGGGCTTGCCTCAATTCACCGCTGATCGTGTTCATGGTCGCCATCATGGTAACGGCTGCTGGCGGCGGTGCCTTCACGCTGCTCAAATCCGAGCTGACGCCGACCGAGGACCGCTCGCGCATCATGGTGCGGATCCAAGCGCCACAGGGCGTGTCGCTGGAATATACCCAGGCCCAGATGCGCCGGGTCGAAGACGGCCTGAAGCCACTGGTCGACAACGGCGAGATTGCCAATGTCTTTTCCGTGTCCGGTCAGGGCGGGTCGGTCAATACCGGCTTCATGGTGCTGACGCTGGCACCCTGGAGCGACCGTGACCGCACGCAGCAGCAGATCTCAGCCGATATCACCAAGATAACGGCCAATATTCCGTCGATCCGCGCCTTCCCGATTCAGCCGAACAGCCTCGGCATTCGCGGTGCAGGCAACGGCCTGCAGGTGGCGCTGGTTGGCAACGACTATGCGAAATTGGGTGACGCGGCCTCCAAGCTGGTGCGGCAGATGGAAGACAGCGGCCGTTTCGAAAACGTCCGGCTGAACTACGAGGCCAACCAGGCGCAGCTGTCGGTGACGATCGACCGCGAACGGGCATCCGATCTCGGCATCGATATTGTCGGCCTGTCGGCGGCGCTGCAGGCTATGCTCGACGGCAACAGCGTGCTCGACGTCTATGTCGATGGCGAATCCTATCCGGTCAAGCTTTTGTCGACGACCAATCCCGTCAACGACCCGACCGACCTGCAAAACATCTTCCTGAAGACCGGTGACGGCAAGATCGTGCCGATGTCGACCATCGCTACGGTTGAGGAAAGAGCCGTTGCGCCGCAATTGTCGCGCGAGCAGCAGCTTCGCTCCGTGTCGCTGTCGGCGGGCCTGACCTCCGGTATTGCGCTGGGCGATGCCTTGACCATGGTCGAGCAGATGGCCGAACCGCTGTTGCCGCCGGGCTCGCGGGTCGTGCCGCTGGCAGAAGCTGCGACCCTGGACGAAAATGCCAATGGCATGTTCGTCACCTTCGGCTTTGCGCTGGTGATCATCTTCCTGGTGCTGGCTGCGCAGTTCGAAAGCCTGATCAGCGGCCTGATCATCATGTCGACCGTGCCGCTGGGCCTTGCCTGCGCCGTGTTCGCCATGCTGCTCACCGGCAATACGCTCAACATCTACAGCCAGATCGGGCTGGTGCTGCTCGTCGGCATCATGGCCAAGAACGGCATCCTGATCGTCGAATTCGCCAACCAGTTGCGTGACCGTGGCGAGGACTTGCGCTCGGCAATCGAGAACGCGGCCAATATCCGGCTGCGGCCCGTGATGATGACGATGATCGCCACCATCGTCGGCGCCGTGCCGCTGGTCCTGGCAAGCGGCGCCGGTGCCGAGGCCCGTATCGCCCTTGGCTGGGTGCTGGTCGGTGGTCTCGGGCTTGCAACCGTCGTGACGCTCTACCTGACGCCGGTCGCCTATCTTGTCATTGGCCGCTTCACCAAGCCGCATGTCGATGAGGAGCGACGGCTGCAGACCGAGATGCAGCATGCCGAGACGTTGCAACTGCCGCAAGCTGCTGAATAGGGGGCGGTCGCCGCCATTTCGTCTGTCCTCCCGATGCTGGTGCATAGGCTATTTCTTCCCTGTGTCCGGACTGTCTCACTTCGTCGCAATTCTTTGCTAAACCCCGTTAGGGAACGGATGAGGTTCTGGACAAAGTGATTCCGATTTGCACAGTAGCGCGTTGAAATCTAATAATTTCCGCGATGTTGAGCAGTCGCTCGGGAAAGAGATATGGCGCTGAAGGCGATCAAGGCGGGTATCCGCAACGAAACCGGTATCAAAGCAGCCTTGCAGTTGATGAGCGCGCGGTTCGGGGATCGATTCCAGACCGGGAAGGCCATTCGCGCCCAGCATGCCCATACGACCACGTATATTCCAGCGCAGCTGCCTGACGGCGTGGTTTTTCCGGAGAGTTCGGGCGAGGTTGAAGAGATCGTCGCCATTGCCAGCGAACACGGCGTCCCGTTGATCGCCTTTGGCACCGGCTCGTCGCTGGAAGGCCATGTCAACGCGCCGCATGGCGGCATCAGCGTCGATATGAGCCGGATGGACAAGGTGCTGGAGGTCAATGCCAGTGATTTCGACTGCACGGTCCAGCCGGGGATCACCCGCGAAGCGCTGAACGTCTATCTGCGCGATACAGGCCTGTTCTTTCCGATCGATCCGGGCGCCAATGCCTCGATCGGCGGCATGGCATCCACCCGCGCTTCGGGCACCAATGCCGTGCGCTATGGCACGATGAAGGACAATGTGCTGGCGGTGACTGCAGTCACGGCGGGCGCCAAGGAAATCCGCACCGCCCATCGTGCGAAGAAATCGTCGGCCGGTTACGATCTCACCCGTCTGTTCGTCGGGGCTGAAGGCACGCTCGGCATCCTGACCTCGATCACGCTGAAACTGCAGGGTATTCCCGAACTGATCGCCGGGGGCGTCTGCTCGTTTTCATCGGTCGGCGATGCCTGCAACACGGTGATCCTGACCATCCAGTCGGGCATTCCGGTGGCGCGTATCGAGCTGCTTGATGCCTTGCAGATGAAGGCAAGCAATGCCTATTCGGGGCTGTCTTTTGCGGAAGCCCCGACATTGTTCGTCGAGTTTCATGGCAATGCCGAGAGCGTCGCCTTGCAATCGAAACAGTTTGCCGAAATCGCCGCAGAGTTCGGTAGCAGCGAATTCCAGTGGACCGCCAACACCGAGGAGCGCAACGCGCTGTGGAAGGCGCGGCACAACGCCTATTGGGCGCAGAAGAGCCTGGCGCCGGGACTGGCGATCCTGTCTACCGATGTCTGCGTGCCGATCTCGCGGCTCGCAGACTGCGTCGAGGCGACCCATGAGGACATTGCCGCCCATGGCCTGATTGCGCCAATAGTCGGTCATGCCGGTGACGGCAATTTCCATGTCGGCCTGCTGTTCGACGACAAGGACGACGCCGACATTGCCAAGGCGGAGGCTTTTGTCGCGCGGTTGAACGCGCGGGCGCTGGCGATGGATGGCACCTGCACCGGCGAGCACGGTATCGGCCAGGGGAAAATGCCGTTTCTTCAGGATGAACTCGGCAATGCGCTGGATTTGATGCGGCAGGTGAAGCTGGCGCTCGATCCGGGCAATATCTTCAATCCCGGCAAGATTTTTGCCATGTGAAAATGCCGGGTGGATGGTAAGGAGTGGTAGACGCCCGTAAGGGCGCTATCTTCGGCGGTCGAATGGGATAGGGCTTTCAACTGGTGCTTTCGCGAATTCTGGTTTTTGTGGGTGGTCTTTTGGTTGTGGCGCTGTTTGCCGCGCTGATTGCTCCGCTGTTCGTGGACTGGACCGACTTCCGCAAGGATTTTGAACGCGAAGCAACCCGGATCATGGGCAAGCCCGTGGTCGTTCACGGCAGCGTCGATGCCCGCCTCATTCCCTTTCCATCGGTGACGCTCAATGATGTGCGTGTCGGCCAGTCTGAAACCGGTGAACCGCTGATTCAGGTCGAGCGTTTTTCGATGGACGCCGAGCTTGCGCCGTTTCTCTCCGGCGAAGCTTTGATTTTCGACATGCGGCTGGAAAAACCCAAGGCGAAAATTCGGCTGTTGCCGGATGGCACGCTCGATTGGGCGCGCGGACGCAAGGCTTCCATTCCCGCCAAGACCGTGATCCTTGAAAATGTCGCCATCACCGGCGGCCAGATCGATTTCATCGACGAGCAGACGGGCCGGACCCGGCGCGTCAGCGGGCTTGACGCCGATCTCTCAGCACGCTCGCTGGCCGGTCCCTGGAAGGTGGAAGGCCGTGCGGCGCTTGACGGGGAAGCGGGCAGCTTTGCGTTTTCGAGCAGCGAGGCCGACGACACCGGCTCGCTCGGTCTGCGCTCGCGACTGACGCCCGACAAGCGGCCCTTTGGCGTCGAGCTCGACGGTGACCTGAAGATCGTCGATTTCAAGCCGGTCTATCAGGGCAAGTTCACCCTGACGGAAAACAAGCCGGCGGAAGCACAGAAGAGCCAGGACAAGTCGGCTGCATTGCGGGTGACAGGCGGTTTCGAGCTGACCAATGAACGCATTCGCGTGCCCGATTATCGCCTAGAGGTCGGTCCGAAGGACGACCCATATCTCGTCACCGGCGAAGCGACGCTCGATACCGGCCAGGAGCAGGAGTTCCTGCTTCTGGCCGATGGCCAGCAGATTGACGTCAGCCGCATCGGCAATGCGGGTGCTGCCGGCAAGACCGGCCGCGACCCGGCTATCTCGGTGCGGCAGAGACTTGCGGCAATCATGGCGATCGCAGCCGATATCCCGATCCCGCAGGTGCCGGGACGGGCAAGCCTCAAATTGCCGGCCATCGTCATCGGCGATACGACCGTGCGCGACGTGCGGCTCGATCTGCGGCCCGACGGGGCAGGCTGGATGGTCGACAATGCTGTCGGTCAACTGCCCGGCCGCACGCAATTCGAGGCCAAGGGGCGGCTGCAGCTGACAGGCTTGCGCGCCTTTCGCGGCGAGATGCTGGTTGCGTCCAACCAGCCTTCGGGGCTGGCGACCTGGCTTGCAGGTTCTGTCGATCCAGCCATCCGCAAATTGAAGACGGCCGGGTTTTCCGCGACGGTGAACCTGACGGATACCTTGCAGCAATTCGAGCGGCTGGAGGTGGCAGCGGGTCCCGCCGTGTTGCGCGGCCGCATCGAGCGGCAGGCGCCGGAGGGAGCACCACCGAACCTGTCCTTGCAGCTGAACGGCAACAGCATCGATCTGGAAGCGCTTCAGGCGCTGGCGGGTCTGGTGGCCGGCGATGCCTCCACCGCGACACTGCTGTCGCACACGATCGCGGCGGACCTTTCAGCCGACAAGTTCTCCGCTTTCGGCGAGGATGCCAGCGACGTACAGCTGGTCGCGACACTGAAGAACGGACAGTTGCAGGCCGAGCGCGTGTCGATCGGCGACATTGCAGGCACGCAGCTTGCCCTCTCGGGCCGGATGAGCGGCGAACTGGCCGCGCCGGTGATTTCGGCCAAGATGAAGCTGGCATCGCCGGACCTGACCGCGTTCCTGAAGATGATCGAGCGCCATGCCGACGCGCATCCGGCGCTGGAGCGGCTGGTGAAGAGCGGCCCGTATTACAGCAATGCAGCACTGGACCTGACGCTGTCGGCGGGCAGCCAGGATGGCAAGGCGCCGGTGACGTTCGGCATTATCGGCTCGGCCAACGGCACCAAGATCGCCGCCAACTATCAGGCACCGGATCTCGCACAGGCGCTTGCCGGGCAGGGCATCCTTTTGGAGGCGACGATGGAAAACCCGTCGACGCCGGTTCTGCTCGGCCAGATCGGTTTTGATCCGCTGCCGTTCGATGCGGATGAAAATGCCATCCTGTCGGTGAAGCTGCAGGGCGCCGATGGCCAGAAGGCCAATGCCGGCCTGACGTTCACGACGGCGCACACGGCATTGTCGGCCAACGGCGATATCGATCTGTCGCGCGATAATTTTCTGTCCGGTCAATCGAAAATTTCTCTCGAAAGCCAGGATTTCGAGCCGTTCCTGCTGCTGCAGGGAATCGGTCTGCCGCAGATGGGCACCGGCCTGCCGTTGGCGCTGAAGGCGGATATCGCAACGACGGCCGATGCGGTGACCCTGTCTGCGATCGACGGCAAGGCGGATGGCAACGCATTCTCCGGCACGTTTGCGATCGACCGGAAAACGCCGGGCAAGGCGACCGGCCAGATCGCACTGGACACACTGGATATGGCCTGGGTCGGCGAGGGTATCCTTGGCACCGTGCAGGATACGGCAAGCGGCGATCTGTCAGGCCTGCCGGTAGTCCAGCCGACCTGGAGCGGGCTTGACGTGGCCGTCGATATCTCTGCCAAACGTTTCTGGCCCGGTGTCTACGGGGCTGTTTCCGATATGTCCGGCAAGCTTGCCTGGAAGGGCGACCAGATTTCGATCGACACGATTGCCGGCGGCTGGCTGGGCGGCAAGATCGATGGCCGCCTGCTGCTCGGTAACGGCGATGGCTCCGGCTTTTTCCAGACGCGGCTTAACCTCAAGGATGGCGATCTCGCCTCAGCGGTCTGGAAAACCGGTGGTGCGGCAGTCGCCGAGGGAAAATTCGATCTGACACTGGCGCTTGAGGCCTCCGGCAAGACGGCACGGGCTATGGCCGAATCGGCCAGCGGATCGGGAAGCGCGACGCTGCACGACACGATCGTCCATGGTTTGAATAGCGCCGCGCTGCCGGATATCATGGCGGCGGCAGATCGGATCGATGGCGATATCACGCCAGCGTCGGTGACGCCGCTGGCCGAGAAAGCCGTGCTCTCCGGGCAGACGGCTTTGGGCACGGTGACGGTGCCGTTCAACATCGCCGGCGGCACCTTGCGGGCGCAGAACGTCACTGCGGGTGATGCCACAGCCGGGCTGTCGGGAAATCTGGAGGTCAGCTTTCCCGACGAACGGATGACGGCCGGGCTCGCGGTCGATTTCCGTCCAGGCGAGGACGCGCTGACCGGCGCAGAGGCGCAGGTCAGCCTCGATTATGCCGGGCTCCTGCCGTCTCCGGGCTTTACGTTCGACGCCACCGATCTGTCGAATTTCCTGTCGCTCCGCGCTTTCGAGCGCGAGCGCCGCCGCGTCGAGACGTTGCAGGCCAATGTGCTTGAGAAGCAGCGGCTGCGCCGTGAAGTGGCGCTCTACAAGGCCAATGCGGTGGAGCGTGAGGCGGCACGGCTTCGCGCCGTCGAAGAGCAACGCCGGCGCGAACTGGCCGCCAAGGAGGCCGCGCGGCAAAAGACCGAGGCTGATGCAAAGGCACTCGCTGAAAAGACGGCTGCACAGGAAGCGGCCGCCGCCAAGGCCGCAGAAGCGGCTGCTCGAAAAGCCGAGGAACAGAAAAGCCAGAGCCTGCTGCCCTTTGATCCGACAGGGGGTGTGATCCGGGGGGATGAGCTCATTCCACCGCAGGGTGACACGCAACAGCAACCCGCCGGGCAGCAACCGGTCATCCAGACACCGCAGCAGGGGCTGAATTTTGAAGCATTGCCGGGTGTGCGGCCGCAATAAACTTCTGGAGATCCATTGATGTCGACCAGCACCTTGCGGCGCGCTAAGGCGCGCAGGTCTTGCTGGCTTTGACCCAGGTCAGAACGTGGACCCTGAGAGCCGAGGAGAGATTGCTGTCGGCCGGCCGCCCGTCATCGATTTCAGCAATGAGCTGCGCCAGCGCGATCTGGCGGCTGTCGGCGATCGCCTTCAACTCCTGCCAGAATGGTTCCTCCAGCGAAAAACTGGTGCGGTGGCCATGCAACGTCGCCGAATGCTTGCGGATCACAATGGGCCTCAGAAAATGAATCACCTGCGTCTGAAAGTGATTCCGGAAATTAGGCTTGTATATTGATTTAATTGAATTATTTTCTTGAGGATGGGGCTGCTAGTTCTCGTCTTCCGGCTCTTCCGGCGTCTCGCGCTTACCCTGGTCCAGCGCTTTGCTGGCCTTGTCGTTGAGCGTTCTCGTCATTTGCTTCTCGGCCTTTGTCCGCCCGAAGGAAATGCGGTTTTGATCCGCCCTCCTGTCTTTCTCCGTCCGCGCCTTCTGCTTGCGGAACTGACGGAGATTGACGACGTCGCCGGTCATGATGAGCCTGTCTTCGGTTGGATTTTCAGTTCTTCTTGCGGAAGGAATCCAGCGAAACCACCGAGCCGCCTTCCTTCTTGCCGTCATCGCCGGTCTTGCCATTGTCGCCGGCCTTGGCTTCGGTGTCCTGCTCGTCGGATTTTTCCACTGCGGCGACCGGATAGGCGGTGATTTCGGCGGTTTCTTCCTCGTCGAAGGCCGCGACATCGAACTCGAGTTCGAAGTTGACGGACGGATCATAGAAGCCGCGAATGGCGTTGAACGGGATCACCAGTTTTTCCGGTGTATCGGAGAAGGATAGGCCGATCTCGAACAGCGTCTCGGTGACCTTCAGCTCCCAGAACTGGTGCTGCACAACGATTGTCATCTGCTCGGCATATTTTGCCTTCAGGTGCTGGGAAATCCGCACGCCGGGTGCGCCGGTCAGAAACGTGATGAAGAAATGATGGTCGCCGGGAAGGGCACCGGTGGCTGCGACTTCAATCAGGACCTTGCGAATGACGCTGCGAAGCGCATCCTGCGCCAGAATGTCGTAGCGGATATGGTCTTGGCCCATAAGATCCCCGTCTTTCTTGTAACTCAACTCTGTCACACTTATGCCATTTGCTCTGTACGCAGGAAAGTCCTGACATACGAGTCATTTGCATCATCTATAGACCATTTCAAGGCAACCGAGAAGGCGGCGTCTATGGGGGAAGGGTTGTGCATGGGGGGAGAGAAGTGGAGGTTTCTGTTGCCAGGTACCTCCGAACCCCGCCTTACGGTGCGAACCGCAAGGACTTGATTTGAAGTGTCACACTGCGATTAAGCAGCGAGACGAGCTTCCGCATAGTTGTCGTTTGCAACTACAATTTTAGCCCGATAACGGTGGTACAATGCCGAGCAAAAAGTCGATCTTTACGCCCTTGTCGATCCTATTTCGCCCCCATCAAAAGCCGGTCTGTCATTCGTGACATGGTTGCCATGTCTGACCGGTTTTTGGTGGAGGCGCCGGGTACCGCCCCCGGGTCCAATAGGTTTATTTCATCGCCTGTTTATCGCCATATCCGTCCGAAGACGGCAACTGTCATATAGGTCCTAAACTGCGCCAAGAAAAGGGCCATTTCGAAAATACAATTGGCGCTTCTCACGGATCCGGGCCGGATGGCTCTTGACATGCTCGCCAAGCGTGAAAAAACTCCTGTTGCACATCTTTCATCACGAAAGGTGTGCGGCATGAAGCCAAACCGTGTGAGGAGACACCATGACGGATTATCTCGCAGATGTGAAAAAATACGATAGCGCCGCCGACGAAGCGATTGTGAACAAGATCGTAAAGCATCTGGGCATCGCATTGCGTAATAAGGATTCCTCGCTCGTCTCCGCTTCCGATCCGACAGAACTCGACAGGGTCAAGGAAAAATGGTGCGGCAAGAAGCTTGGCGTCACCGGACCGGACGCCGACGCAGCCGTTGACGCCGTTGCCAAGACAATGGCCGGCGACCGCTCGAAGTCCCGCGTGACCTTTTACTACCTGGTGGCAAAACACCTGGGCAAGCTCGCGACGCTTTGATCGTTGAGTTTGGGGAAACCCGGGATTTACCGATTGGTTCGCCGCCGTCTTGCGCCTATTTTAGCGCAAAACGAATCGGCGGCGGACCCTATGAAACAATATCTCGACCTCTTGCGCCATGTGATGGAGACCGGCTCGGACCGTGGTGACCGCACCGGCACCGGTACACGGTCTGTTTTTGGCCATCAGATGCGTTTTGATCTCGCCGATGGGTTTCCGGTCCTGACCACGAAGAAACTGCATCTCAAGTCGATCATCCATGAACTGCTGTGGTTCCTGAAAGGCGATACTAATGTCGCCTATCTCAAGGAAAACGGCGTCCATATCTGGGACGAATGGGCCGACGCCAACGGCGATCTCGGCCCGGTCTACGGCTATCAGTGGCGCTCCTGGCCAACCCATGACGGCCGTCATCTCGATCAGATCGTCGCCCTTGCCGAGGGACTGAAGAAAAACCCCAACTCGCGCCGTCATATCGTTTCGGCCTGGAACCCGGCGCTGATCGACGAGATGGCGCTGCCGCCCTGTCATTGCCTGTTCCAGTTCTATGTGTCGGACGGAAAACTGTCCTGCCAGCTCTATCAGCGCTCCGGCGATATCTTCCTCGGCGTGCCCTTCAATATCGCCTCCTATGCGCTTTTGACCCTGATGGTGGCGCAGGTCTGCGGCCTTCAGCCCGGCGATTTCGTCCATACGTTCGGCGATACGCATATCTATCACAATCATTTCGACCAGGTGCGCGAGCAGCTGGCCCGCACGCCGAAGGCGTTGCCGAAGATGGTCATCAATCCCGATGTGAAGGACCTGTTTTCCTTTCGTTTTGAAGACTTTGAACTCGTCGGCTACCAACCCGATTCACATATCAAGGCGCCGGTTGCGGTGTAACCGCAATGATGACACTGTCGCGGCACAGGATGACCTGAGGTTGAACGGTCGAGGAGGACCCCATGCTGACGTTGATCCATGCGCCACGGTCGCGCTCATCGCGCATTATCTGGCTGCTTGAGGAGCTGGGCGCGGAATATGAGATCCGCTATGTTTCCATTCGCCGCTGGGATGGCTCGGGCGGGCCGGACGACAACAATCCGCATCCGCACAAACAGGTTCCTGCACTTTTGCACAATGGCGCGCTGATTACCGAATCGACTGCCGTCACCCAATACCTGGTCGAACTTTATCCGCAATCGGAACTCGGCCGTCCGCCGGGCCATCCGGAGCGTGGCGCCTATCTGTCGTGGCTTGCCTATTATGCCGGCGTGATAGAGCCGTCCGGAAGTACCTTCCTGTCCGGTGTTGCTGCCGGAAATCCTGCCCTTTTGAAAGTGTACGAGGACATGTGCATGCATGTGGTCGAGACGCTGACGAAGCAGCCATTTCTGCTGGGCAACACGGTCAGCGCCGTCGATTTGCTGCTGGTCAGCGCACTGACATGGATGCGCAAGCTGCTGCCGGACAGTCCGGTGGTCGATCAATATGTGCAGTCGATGATTGAACGCCCGGCGCTTGCCCGTGCCCGCGCGCTCGACGTCAAACCGGATGGATTTCATGACTGAACCGAAAGTAAGCATTATCGTCGCGGTCTCCGCCAATGGTGTGATCGGCACGGATGGCGGTCTTCCATGGCATCTGCCCAGCGACCTCAAGCGCTTCAAGGCGCTGACGCTCGGAAAGCCGGTAATCATGGGGCGAAAGACATGGGCCTCGATCGGGCGCCCGCTTCCAGGCCGCCCCAGCATCGTCATCAGCCGGGACGCACATTTCGCAGCGGAAGGGGCAATTGCCGTTCAATCGCTGGACGCGGCATTGGTTGAAGCGCGCAAGTTGGCGGCTGAGCTTGGTGTCGATGAGGTCTGCGTGATCGGCGGCGGCGAGATTTACCGTCAGGCCATTGGCCGGGCCGATCTGCTGCATGTGACCACGGTGGCGGCCGAGGTCGAGGGCGATACCCGGTTTCCCGCGATCGATAGCGCTGTTTTCGAAAAGATCGTCGATGAACCCCTGCCGCAGGGCGAGAAGGACAGTCATGTTATGCATTTCTCAACCTGGCGGCGGAAAAGCTGAGCAATGCTAACTATTTTGCCGGATTTACGGTGAAGTTGGATGCATCGCGTTGAAAGCGGTTCTGGACATACCTATAACGGGTTCACATCATGGCTCGCGGTACGTCCGCGGGGCATTGATCTCGGAATTTTTTCTATAGAAGAGGTATGAATGCCCTGGAGCAATCAGAACGGCGGCGGCGGTGGTCCTTGGGGCGGCGGCGGCGGTGATAACAAGGGTCCCTGGGGCCAGGGGCCAAACCGGCCGCGTGGCGGCGGCGGTGGTGGCCGTGGCAATGGCGGTCCCCCGGATCTTGAGGAAATCTTCCGCCGGGGTCAGGACCAGCTGAAAAGCGTGGTTCCGGGTGGTTTTAACGGCGGTGTCGTTGCCATCATCGGCCTCCTGATCGTTGGCTTTGTCCTGATGAACTCGATCTACACCGTCCAGCCGGACGAGCGCGGCGTCGAAATGCGTTTCGGCAAGCCGAAGGACGAGATTTCCATGCCGGGTCTGCACTATCATTTCTGGCCGCTTGAAACGGTCGAAATGGTCAAGATCACCGAGCAGCAGCAGAATATCGGCAACAGGGCAGGTGTTGGCGATCAGGCCGGAAGCGGCCTGATGCTGTCTGGCGACCAGAACATCGTCAATGTCCAGTTCTCCGTGCTGTTTTCCGTGACCGATCCGAAGGCCTATCTCTTCAACGTCGAGGATCCGTCCGACACGCTGCAGCAGGTAGCCGAAAGCGCCATGCGCGAAGTCGTCGGCCGTCGTCCTGCACAGGACATCTTCCGCGATAACCGTCAGGCAATTGCTGCCGACGTGAAGACGACGATCCAGGCGACTATGGACGCCTATGGTGCCGGCGTATCCGTCAACACGGTCGCGATCGAAGACGCAGCACCGCCGCGCGAAGTGGCTGATGCGTTCGACGAAGTACAGCGTGCCGAGCAGGATGAAGACCGCTTCGTCGAAGAAGCCAACCAGTATGCCAACCAAGTGCTCGGTAAGGCCCGTGGTCAGGCAGCCCAGTTGCGCGAAGAAGCGGCCGCCTACAAGGATCGTGTCGTCAAGGAAGCACAGGGTGAGGCGCAGCGCTTCATCTCGGTCTATGACGCCTATGCCAAGGCCCCCGATGTGACGCGCAAGCGGCTCTATCTCGAAACAATGCAGAGCGTTCTCGGTAAGTCCAAGAAGGTCATTCTCGACGAAAAGAACGGCCAGGGCGTGCTGCCCTATCTGCCGCTCAATGAAATCGTCAAGCCCGCGCAGTCGGGAGGGGCTCAGTAATGACCAATCGTCTTCCCTATATCCTCATTGGCCTGGCACTCGTGCTGATGGCCGTCTATTCTTCGGTGTTCATCGTCAACCAGCGTCAGCAGGCAATCGTCGTGCGCTTCGGTCAGATCAAGGACGTCAAGACCGAGCCAGGCCTATACTTCAAGCTGCCATTCGCCTTCATGGATGCCGATCGGGTTCAGTATGTCGAAAAGCAGGCTCTGCGCTTCGACCTCGACAACATCCGCGTCCAGGTCTCCGGCGGCAAATTCTATGAAGTCGATGCTTTCGTCGTCTACAAGATCGCCGATGCCCGCCGTTTCCGCGAAACGGTATCCGGTGATCGTGCTTCTGCCGAATCACGCCTTCGTACCCGTCTCGACGCTTCGTTGCGCCGGGTCTACGGTCTGCGTGGCTTTGAATCGGCGCTCTCCGAAGAGCGTGCATCGATGATGCGCGAAGTTCGGGCCGACCTGAAGACAGACGCCGAATCACTCGGCCTCAACATCGAGGATGTCCGCATCCAGCGCACGGATCTGACGCAGGAAGTCTCGCAGCAGACTTTCGAGCGGATGAAGGCGGAACGTCTGGCGGAAGCCGAACTGATCCGCGCCCGTGGTAACGAAAAGGGCCAGACCCGCCGCGCCGTTGCCGACCGTCAGGTTGTCGAGTTCGTTGCCGAAGCGCAGCGTGATTCGGAAATCCTGCGCGGTGAAGGCGAAGCCGAACGAACAGACGTGTTTGCCGATGCTTTTGCCCGTGATCCGAAGTTCTTCGAGTTCTATCGCTCGATGGCAGCTTACGATCAGGCAATCGGCAGCCCGGACACGACGCTGGTCCTGTCGCCAGATTCGGAATTCTTCCGTTATTTCAACAGTTCGGATGGGGCACCGGCTCCATCTCGGCCCGCTGCAGGAAACTGATCAGTGAAATGAGTGACTTTCTGACGGGAATTGCTTTTTTCCTGATCATCGAGGGGCTAGTGTACGCACTGGCCCCTTTGGTTTTGGTGGAAATGGCAAAGCGTTTGCCCCATATACCAGAGCAACAGTTACGGCTGTTCGGGCTCGTTTCCGTCGTCATCGGCGTCGCACTTGTCTGGATAGTGCGAGGATAGGACATGACACATAAATTGCTCATTCGATTGGTGGACGCAGAATATGCGATCACAAGGCTCAACATCGGAACGCCGCTGCCGGACTGGCTGCCGGGAGCAGGCTTCTGGGCCGTCTCAAGTTCGCGCGAGGAGATGACGCTTGTGTGCCGTGCGGCACGCATTCCCTCGAATATCCAGTCGTCGGGCGGCTGGCGCTGCTTCCGTATCGAACAGCATTTCACCCTCGATATTCCAGGTATCCTTGCCTCCGTGCTGAACCCGCTTTCCGAGGCCGGTGTCGGCATCTTCGCCAATTCCACCTTCAGCACGGATTACATCTTCATCATCGGCTCCGACCTCGACAAGGCCGTGGCGGCGTTGAAGGCGCACGGTCACGAACTGATGAATTGACGGCTGGGTGTCGCTGCCCTTGAGACGCTGACGAAAAGATGACTGGACGCGTCCCAAATCCGCCTTATCTTCGAACAGATTCTACGCCACCCTGCACGGCATAGAGGTTGACGCAAAGCCAACCTCGCAGCTGTGACCGTCCGTGTGACGAACACTTTTTGCCGGTCGTTTTATTGCGGCCTGCCTTCCCAAATCGAGAGGACCCCATGGGCTTGTCCATCCGCGCTTCCTTCTTCCGGTCTGTCACGCTCGCTGCAAGTGCTGCTCTGCTGATGAATTCCGTGCCGGTGCTGTCCGTGGCGCATGCCCAGACCAAGGCACCCTTGCTGACCCAGCAGGGCCCGGAATCGGTTGCTGATCTTGCTGCCGGACTGCTCGACGCGGTCGTCAATATCTCGACCTCGCAGAAGGTAAAGAACGACGACCAGGCGCCGATGCCGCAGGTACCGGAGGGGTCTCCGTTCCAGGATTTCTTCGATGAGTTTTTCAAAGGCAAGGGCGGCGAGGGCGGTAGCCGTCAGCGCACCGTCGATTCGCTTGGTTCCGGATTCGTCATCGATCCCTCAGGCATCATCGTCACCAACAATCACGTGATCGAGGGCGCCGACGACATCGAGATCAATTTCGCCAATGGCACCAAGCTCAAGGCCAAGCTGATCGGCACCGACACCAAGACCGACCTTGCTGTGTTGAAGGTCGAGCCGAAGAAGCCTTTGACGGCGGTGCCGATTGGTGATTCCCGGCAGATGCGGATCGGCGACTGGGTGATGGCGATCGGCAATCCGTTCGGTCTCGGCGGTACGGTGACTGTCGGCATTATTTCGGCGCGCGGCCGCAATATCAACGCCGGCCCCTATGACAATTTCATCCAGACCGATGCGGCGATCAACAAGGGCAATTCCGGCGGCCCGCTCTTCAACATGAAGGGTGAGGTCATTGGTATTAACACGGCGATCATTTCGCCGACCGGCGGCTCGATCGGTATCGGCTTCTCGGTTCCGACGGAACTTGCCAGCAACGTCATCTCCCAGCTCAGGGAGTTCGGCGAGACCCATCGCGGCTGGCTTGGCGTGCGCATTCAGCCGGTGACGGGCGATATCGCCGAAAGCCTGAAGATGGACACGCCGAAGGGCGCGCTGGTGGCCGGGATCATCAAGGGCGGTCCGGTCGATGGCGGTGCAATCAAGACGGGCGACGTGATCCTCAAGTTCGATGGCCGTGATGTCGTCGAGATGCGCGATCTGCCGCGTGTGGTGGCGGAAAGCCCTGTCGGCAAGGCGGTCGATGTGGTGATCGTGCGCGATGGCAAGGAGATGACCGTCAAGGTGACTCTTGGCCGTCTCGAAGACGGGGAAAATGTGGCTGAGGCACAAGCGGAAAAGACCCCGTCTGCTGACGAAGGTACCGATCAGGCTGAGCCGCCGGCTGCCGAACTGCCGGCATCCGATGTGGTGCTCGGCATGAAGCTTGCCGTGCTCGATGCCGATAGCCGCAAGACCTATGGAATTTCCGAGGATGTCGAAGGTGTCGTCATCGCCGAGGTTCAGCCGCAATCGGCTGCCGCCGAACGGCGGATCGAAACCGGCGACGTGATCGTCGAGATCGGCCAGGAGGCGATGAAGACGCCGGAGGATGTATCGGCACGGATCGAGGAACTGAAGGCGGACGGCCGGCGTAACGCGCTGTTGATGATCGCCAACAAGACCGGCGAACTGCGATTTGTCACGGTGCGCATGGAATAGTTTTCGCCCGCAGGCGATGACGCAGTGAAAGGCGGGCTGAAAAGTCCGCCTTTATCGTGTCTGCCATTCCTCACGGCTGAGCGCATAAACGACATGTTGCTTGAGATGCGGCGTCGTCTCCGGCACGCGGGGGTGCTGGAAGTCGCGGGAGGGGTCGCGGCGCAGGCCGATGCGGGTCATCACTGCCGTAGAGCGCGCATTGTTCTCCACGGCGAAGGAGACGATTTCCGCAAGGCCGTGCTGTTCGAAGCCATGCCGGAGCATTGCTTGCCCAGCCTCGGTCACAAACCCCTGGCGCCAGAAGGGGACGGCGAGCCGCCAGCCGATTTCCACCGTGCCATCCGGCAGGAAGGGCTCAAGGTCGGTTCGGGCGAGGCCGACAAAACCGATCGGTTCATCGGTGTCCTTCAATGCCAGCGCGAAAAAGCCAAGCCCGGTTTCGCCGATCCGGCGCCGCGCTTCGTCCATCAGCGCATCGGATTCTTCGCGCGAGCGCCGACGCGGAAAGAACTCCATCACCTTCGGATCGGCATTGATCTCGGCAAACAGCGGCCGGTCCGTCTCCAGCCAGTTGCGGATGCGCAGGCGCTCTGTCTCCAGAATGATCACCGGACGAAATCTGTCTTGCGGTAGCCCTGGATATAGAGAAGGGCTGTGAGATCGGCATGATCGATGCGGATCTTGACCTGCGCCGAGACCATGGGCTTGGCATGCAGCGCAACGCCAGCGCCGGCCAGATGAAGCATGCCGAGATCGTTGGCACCGTCGCCGACAGCAAGGGCGTCCGCAGTCGAAATGCCGAGCCGTGTGGTGATCTCGACGAGCGCGTCGACCTTGGCCTGTTTGCCAAGGATCGGTTCGGCGACAGCGCCGGTCAGATGGCCGTCGTCTTCCAAGAGGATGTTGGCGCGGTTCTCGTCGAAGCCGAGTGTCGCCGCAATCGGACCGGTGAAGACGGTAAAGCCGCCGGAGACCAGGGCGGTATAGTAGCCCTTTGCCTTCATGGTCGCGACCAGTTCAGGGCCGCCGGGTGTCAGCGTGATGCGTTTTTCGATGACGTCGCCGACGACGCTGAGCGGCAGGCCCTTGAGCAGGGCGACGCGCTCGGTCAGGGCCGGCTCAAAGGCGATCTCGCCGTTCATCGCCCGGGCCGTGATCGCCGCGACCTTGTCCTTCAGGCCGACTTCGGCGGCAAGTTCGTCAATACATTCCTGGCCGATCATGGTGGAATCCATATCGGCGATCAGCAGTTTCTTGCGGCGCGTCTCGGCGTTCTGGACGATGACATCGATGGGGGCATCGCCGATGACTCCGCGCAGCAGCGCTTCCTGCCAGTCCGGATTGGCGCCGTCCTTCAGGGCGATATCGCAGGCAACGCCGTCGGCTAGCCAATAGAGGCCGGACGCATCGACAGCGGCTGCGGCCTCTTCGGCGAGCGCTGTGGTCAGCACGGGATTTGACGGATTGGCAACAAGCGTGGCAACGAAGGCCATGATGAAAAACCTTGAGATTGGACAGGATGCAATCCTGATAACCGGGCCGACTGCCAGCGGCAAGTCCGCTCTCGCCGTCGCGCTGGCGAAACAGCACAATGGCGTGGTTGTTAATGCCGACAGCATGCAGGTCTATGACACCCTGCATGTGCTGACCGCGCGCCCGTCCGAGGCGGACATGCAGGGCGTCGTGCATCATCTCTATGGCCATGTCCCGGCGTCGCAGCACTACTCGACCGGTGAGTGGTTCCGTGATGCGGTGGCGATATTGGAGGCGGTGCGCAGCGAAGGGCGCATTCCTGTGTTTGTCGGGGGCACCGGGCTCTATTTCAAGGCGCTGACCGGCGGGCTGTCGGATATGCCGGCCGTGCCCACATCGATCCGCGACGCCGTGCGGGGCCGCTTGCTGACTGAGCGGGCCGAAGCGCTGCATGCGAGCCTGTCGGACAAAGATCCGGAAACCGCTGCAATCCTGCGGCCGGGCGACGGGCAGCGCATCGCGCGCGCGCTGGAAATATTCGAGGCAACCGGCCAGTCCATCCGCGTCTTTCAAACCCGGCAAGGTCCCGTCGCCGTTGATCCCGGCCGCGCCATGAAAATCGTCGTGCTGCCCGAACGGCCGCTGCTGCGCCAGCGGATCGACCAGCGGTTTGCCGGAATGCTGGAAAGTGGTGCAGTCGAGGAGGTGAAGGCTCTTCTGTCGCTCAATCTCAAGCCGGAAATGCCGGCGATGAAGGCGATCGGCGTGCCGCAGATTGCCGCCATGCTGTCAGGGACCATGAGCAAGGCTGATGTGATCGAAACGTCGTCGGCTGCCACGCGGCAATATGCCAAGCGGCAGATGACATGGTTTCGCAATCAGCTGGACGACAGCTGGTATCGCTTGGATCCGGCGAGTGGCTGAGTGCGCCGGTATGCTGGACTATTTGCGAATGATACTGCTCAGCGGCTTCTTCAACAGGCTTTCGCGCAGCGACGGCCGAGGCTGGTCCGGATTGGGCTGGGCAAAACTCGGCGCGGGGCGGGCGGGGGACCTGTATGGATCAGGCCGGGGTGATGCCGGTGGTTCGTCCGATAAGAGCTGACTGCGGATCTGGTTGAACCGTTCAAGTTGGGGATTGGGCGGTTCGTTGCGTGGCAGCATGGCAGGGTTATAGGGTTGGGACGCCGCCGCTTCTTGGTCTGCCACGAGGTCAGCGTTAAAGGCACGGATGTCGTGAAGATCGTCATCCGCCGGGACGGCATCCTGTTCCTGTCCGCCAATGCTTGCCGAATAGGCGTTCTGGAAGCTGGAAATGTCCGGGCCGTTCATGGCGCGCATCCGCGACACGACATTGCGCAGATCCACAGTATCCGGTGTTTCGTCCGTGATCTTGACGCCGATACCGTTCGCCTTCGGCAGGTTCTTCTCCTCGATGCGGCTAAAGCGCATGCGCATCGGCACCGCCACGGCCTCGCCGAAGGCAATCGCCTCGCCATTGCCGATCGAGGAGATGAAGCTGGTGGTCGAAATCGACGAATTGGGGATCGCCGAGCGAATGATTTCCTGGTCGCGGTCGTTGGACAGGCGCATGGCAAACACAGTCGAGCACTGCGACAGGATGGTCGGGTCAAGCTCTCCCGGACGCTGGGTGATGATCCCCAGCGAGACGCCATACTTGCGGCCTTCCTTGGCGATGCGGGCGATCGCCTGACGGGTCGGAACGAAACCGAGGCTGGCATCGGCTGGAACATAGCGGTGCGCTTCTTCGCAGACGACCAGCATGTGAACGCCGCCATTGCTCCACAGCGCGATTTCAAACGCCATGCGGCAGAGCACAGAGGCGACGGAGTTGACGACCTCGGACGGAATGCCGGCAAGCTGGAACGTTGTGATCGGCCGACCGTCACCCGGAATCCGGAAGATCTTGGCGATCGTCTCCAGGATGGTATCGGTGATCGTGTTCGACGAGAACATGAAATTGTAGCGCGGATCGTTGATGGCGCCGATCACCTTGACCTTCAGCGATCGCAGATGCGGCTTGTCGTTGCGGCCTTCTAGGCGTCCGATGCGCTCGTCGATCATCGCCAGCAGGTCGGCCATGCGGTAAGGCACCGGCGTATCGGCCGTGATCGAGCTCTTTTCACTCGTGCGGCGTGCCAAGCCGGAATCCGCCGATCCCTTGAAGGCCCGTTTTGCTTCGGGAACGACGTCGCGCAGGATATCGAGTTCTTCGGGAACCGGCGGACGACCGCGAAAAATCACCTCGGCGAATTCTTCAAGCTTCATCAGCCAGAAGGGTAGGTCAAGATTATCGGTATCGATGACGACGGCTATGTCGGGAAAGGCGGCAGCGAATTCGTTGTGCGGATCGAGGATCAGCACGCGCAGCTTCGGGTCAGAGGCAATGGCCTTGTGCAGCAGCAGGCTGACGGCGGTGGATTTGCCGACGCCGGTGGTGCCGACAATGGCAAAATGCTTCGATAGCATCGAGGGCACATGAATCGCGGCGTCGAGGCTTTCATCCTGGGTCAGCTTGCCGATGACGCAGGTATCCTCCTTGCCGGTATCGTAAATGCGGGCAAGATCGGCAGAGCGGATTCGGTGGGCAATGGCGCCAAGATAGGGGTACTGGGTAATGCCGGCGGAGAATTCCTCGCGGCCGTTCGGGCTCACATGGACTTCGCCCATCAACTCCACTTCGATGCGGAATGTGTTGTCGAGTTCTTCACCCCATTCGTTGGTGGCGGTCTGCATCGAATAGACCAGGGCGACGACGCGGTTTTCGCCCACCGTGATGGAAATCAGCCTGCCGACGGACCACAATTCGGTGAGTGAGGTTTCGCCGTTTTCGGCAATGGCTGCAATCGTCGCCCGCGAACCGCTGCACGCAACGACGCGGCCGAGAAAACGGTTGCCCCGTTTCAGGGTATCCCGTCGTTCCTGCTCTCCGGCGCTGATCGAAGAATGAAGCTCATTGTTCAGCAATAGGAAACCTCTGGCCACGAATACCTCATATTACCGGAAGCGATTTAACAAGTTGTTTCTTGGACTTGAGCGTGTTTTGTTGAATTAAGCGCGCTATGGTTGTTTTTGGGAAAGGCGTTGACGGATTGGGCATTTCTGTTTATCAATCGCGCCCATGATCAATATCGTAGTTATTCTTGTGGTGGGACGGCGCATGGGCAGGATGGTGTAACCATCCGGCGATAGCCACCCATGCGCAAAACACCAGGCCCTCAAGGGGCCTTTTTTTATGCCTTCAAACACGATACAGCCAAAACGCGAACATGGACGGAAACAGGCCAATGAGCGGTACAGACAACCAGACGGAAGCAAACCAGATGACAGGGGCGGAAATTGTTCTTCAGGCACTGAGGGACAATGGTGTGGAGCATATTTTCGGTTATCCGGGTGGTGCCGTTCTGCCGATCTATGACGAAATCTTCCAGCAGGAGGATATTCAGCACATTCTCGTCCGCCACGAGCAGGGCGCCGGCCACATGGCCGAAGGTTATGCCCGCTCAACCGGCAAGGTCGGCGTCATGCTGGTCACCTCCGGTCCCGGCGCGACCAATGCCGTGACGCCGCTGCAGGATGCGCTGATGGACAGCATTCCGCTGGTTTGCCTGACCGGCCAGGTGCCGACCTCGCTGATCGGTTCCGACGCTTTCCAGGAATGCGACACTGTCGGCATCACGCGGCCCTGCACCAAGCACAACTGGCTGGTCAAGGACGTCAACGAACTGGCCAGCATCATTCACGAGGCTTTCCGTATCGCCCAGTCCGGCCGTCCCGGCCCGGTCGTCGTCGATATTCCGAAGGACGTTCAGTTCGCCACCGGCACCTACACGCCGCCGTCGGCCTCGAAGGTCCAGAAAAGCTACCAGCCGAAGTTGCAGGGCGACATGCGCCAGATCGAGCAGGCCATCGAGCTGATGAAGGGCGCGCGCCGCCCGGTCATCTATTCCGGTGGCGGCGTCATCAACTCCGGCCCGGAAGCATCCAAGCTGCTGCGCGAACTGGTCGAGCTGACCAATTTCCCGATCACCTCGACGCTGATGGGGCTGGGTGCCTATCCGGCATCGGGCAAGAACTGGCTGGGCATGCTGGGCATGCACGGCACTTACGAGGCCAATATGGCCATGCACGACTGCGACGTCATGGTCTGCATCGGCGCACGCTTCGACGACCGCATCACCGGCCGCCTGAATGCGTTTTCGCCGAACTCCAAGAAGATTCACATCGACATCGATCCGTCGTCGATCAACAAGACCGTGCGCGTCGATGTTCCGATCATCGGCGATATCGGCAATGTTCTGGAAGACATGGTTCGCGTCTGGCGGGCCTCTGCCAAGGACGCCGACAAGGCGCGCATGGCCGAATGGTGGGAAGGCATCGTTCACTGGCGCGGCCGCAACTCGCTCGCCTACAAGATGAACGACGACGTCATCATGCCGCAATATGCCATCCAGCGCCTGTATGAGCTGACCAAGCATCGCGACACCTACATCACCACCGAAGTCGGCCAGCACCAGATGTGGGCGGCCCAGTTCTATGGTTTTGAACAGCCCAACCGCTGGATGACCTCGGGTGGCCTCGGCACCATGGGCTACGGCTTCCCGGCGGCGATCGGCGTTCAGGTCGCCCATCCCGACGCGCTGGTCATCGACATTGCCGGCGATGCGTCGATCCAGATGTGCATCCAGGAAATGTCCTGCGCCGTGCAGCATAACCTGCCGGTCAAGATCTTCATCCTCAACAACCAGTACATGGGTATGGTCCGTCAATGGCAGCAGCTGCTGCATGGCAACCGCCTGTCCAATTCCTACACCGAGGCGATGCCTGATTTCGTCAAGCTGGCCGAGGCCTATGGCGGCGTCGGCATCCGCTGCGACAAGCCGGCCGATCTCGATGCTGCGATCCAGCGGATGATCGACAGCCCGGCGCCGGTGATCTTCGATTGCCGCGTTGCCAATCTCGCCAACTGCTTCCCGATGATCCCGTCGGGCAAGGCACACAACGAGATGCTGCTGCCGGACGAGGCCACGGACGAAGCGGTCGCCACTGCGATCGACGCCAAGGGCCGCGCACTGGTTTGATGGAATAGGAAAAGGACACGATCATGAACGCACATCTTCAGCCGACCGGCTCCGCCTATTTCATCGCCAAGGAAACCGAAAAGGCGGAAAACCACACGCTTTCGGTTCTCGTCGATAACGAACCGGGCGTGCTCGCCCGCGTCATCGGCCTGTTTTCCGGCCGGGGCTATAATATCGAAAGCCTGACGGTTTCCGAAACGGAGCATCAGTCGCACCTGTCACGCATCACCATCGTCACGCGCGGCACGCCGCACGTGCTGGAACAGATCAAGGCGCAGCTCGAACGCATCGTTCCGGTTCACCGCGTCGTTGATCTGACGGTCCGCGCCGCCGAACTTGGCCATGACCGGCCGATCGAGCGTGAAGTGGCGCTGGTCAAGGTTTCGGGCGAGGGTGAGACCCGGGCGGAAACGCTACGCCTTGCCGACGCCTTCCATGCCAAGGTGATCGACGCGACGCTCGAACACTTCATCCTCGAAATCACCGGAAAATCCTCCAAGATCGACCAGTTCGTGGCAATCCTGAAGCCGCTTGGCGTCCTGGAAGTCTGCCGCACCGGCATCGCGGCGATGAACCGTGGCCCGCAGGGGATGTAATGGACAGGTGGCCGATGATCCGCATTCTGGCGGCATCGGCCGCACTCCTTTTCGGCGCGATTGCTGCGGTGGCAGCCGGTGGTTCGGGCGAGATCACCGAAAACGACCGTCACGGTGTTCTTGACATCGTTGGCGCACAAGTCGAGGCAAACGGCGAAATCCAATCTCACTACAAAGTTTGCCCGGCAGAAATCGCCAATGTCGCGCGTCCCTTCTGGCGCGTGCTGTTTCCAGGCGAAGACGTCAGTCGGGAAAGCTGCGGCGAGGATATCAAAGCTTGCTATCGCAGCTGCATGGAGGAAGGCAACGCGGCTGCATGTTTGTCGCTTGGCTACACGTTGCAGGCCGCAGGTGCCGTCATACCACCGCTCTGGAGCCAGATGCTGTTCGCGCAGGCCTGCGCCGCGGGCAGCAGTGGCGGCTGCACCAACCGCGCCGCCGGCATTCGCAATGGCCAGCTTGATGGCGATCCGATGCTAAACGCCGAGCCCGACGAACTAAGAGGCTGCTTTTTGCGCACATTCACCCTGACGTGCAACGAGGATGACGCCTGGGGCTGTACGATGCTCGGCCAGTCCTATCAGTTTGGGGAGGGCGCATCAGCGGACGCGAGCGCGGCAAAACGCTTCTACGAAAAATCCTGCGCCATCAGCGAAAACTTTTCGGCCTGTGATTTCGCACGAGACCGGTTGGAAGAGCTAGAATAGGTCGTCTAAATCATCTCCAGCGGGATTTTTCTGCCGGGTGGCGGGAAGGCTTTGTCGAGGATTGCCAGATCCTCGGTGGTCAGCTGGACCTCGACGGTTGCCCGGTTTTCGCGCACGCGTTCCGGCATTGCGGTCTTGGGGATGACGATGACACCGGGGTTGCGGATCAGGAAGGCAAGGGCGACCTGTGCGACCGTTGCCTGATGGGCCTTGGCTATGTGGATGAGGTCGGGATGGCGCATCAGCCGGCCCTCGTCGAGCGGCGAATAGGCCATGAGCGGTATACCGCGCGCCTGACTGTGCTTCAAGAGGTCGTATTCGATGCCGCGGCGGGCGAGATTGTAGAGCACCTGGTTGGCTGCGACATTGCCGCCGTCGGGCACGGCGAGCAGCTCTTCCATATCGTCGGCATCGAAATTGGAGACGCCCCAGGCCCCGATCTTGCCCGCCTGGCGCAACGTCTCGAAGGCCTCGACCGTTTCCGTCAGGCGGTAGCGGCCGCGCCAATGCAGGAGATAGAGATCGATATGGTCGGTGCCGAGGCGCCTCAGGCTGGCCTCGCAGGCCTTGATGGTGCCGTTAAGGCTGGCATTGGTGGGCAGCACCTTGCTGACGATGAAGGCATCATTCCTGCGGCCCTTGATGGCTTCGCCGACAATCCGCTCGGCACCCCCATCGGCATACATTTCAGCGGTATCAATCAAGGTCATGCCGAGATCAAGCCCGTGGCGCAAGCACTTGGCTTCCTCGGCGGCGCTCGCCTTGCGCTCGCCCATATGCCAGGTGCCCTGGCCGATCACGGGGATGGACGTGCCCGAAGGGAGGGAAGTGGTGGGAATGGTGTCTTGCATCGGTATCCTCTTTCGGCGGCATGTCGGACCAATCGTAGGAATGGTCGATGTCTCATTTAAGGCGTATCGTGGTTGGGCAAAGACCCAATGTCAAAAACTCTGATGCCGAAGGGGTCCTGTTCTTGTCACCCTGACAAGTTTCGGGTGGCCTTTGGAGATAGGTCAATTATCCTGACCTAAATATCGGGAGGACTTCATGCAGGCCGACACGCTTCTGGCGTTGTTTCTTTTTGCGTTCACCACATCGATCACGCCGGGGCCGAACAATATGATGCTGTTCGCATCGGGCGTGAATTTCGGTTTCGTCCGCACCATCCCGCATATGCTCGGCATCGGCATCGGCTTTTTGTCGCTGCTGGTTGCCGTTGGCCTTGGCCTGGGTGCGCTGCTGCATTCGGTGCCGATGCTCCACATCGCGCTGAAATTCGCCGGCGGCGCCTATCTCGTCTGGATCGCCTGGAAGATCGGCACGTCGCGCACCCTGTCGGAAGGCAAGGCAGGCGCGGTGCCGATGACCTTCCTGCAGGCGGCGGCATTCCAGTGGATTAATCCGAAGGCCTGGATGATGGCCATGACGGCGATGGCAACCTACACGACGGAACAGCGCTATATCACCAGCGTGCTTGTCGTCGGTGCCATCTTCGCGATCGTCAATGTTCCCAGTGTCTCGACCTGGGCCGGCTTCGGCTCGGCGCTGAGGCAATGGCTGTCCGACCCGGTGCGGCTCAAATGGTTCAATATCACCATGGCGGTCTTGCTCGTTCTCAGTCTTTGGCCGATGCTGAAATGATCAGGATAAAGGGATCAGAACGATGACTTCCCACTCCGGCGACGGTGATCATCACCACCACGATGACCACGACCATGATCACCACGACAATCATTTTTCCGCCATGCAGGCGCGGGTGAAGGCGCTTGAAACGGTGCTAACGCAGAAGGGGCTGATCGATCCGGCGGCGATCGATGTGATCGTCGATACCTATGAGACGAAGATCGGCCCGCGCAACGGTGCCCGCGTCGTCGCCAAGGCCTGGAGCGAACCGGACTTTGCCGACTGGCTGCGCAGCGACGCGACGGCAGCGATTGGGAGCCTCGGCTACACCGGCCGTCAGGGCGAGCATATGCGCGCGGTGTTCAACACGCCGGAAACCCACAATCTGGTCGTTTGCACGCTGTGCTCCTGCTATCCCTGGTCCGTGCTTGGCCTGCCGCCCGTCTGGTACAAGGCACCGCCTTATCGCTCACGGGCGGTGATCGATCCGCGTGGTGTGCTCGACGAATTCGGCGTGACGCTGCCCGAAGGCCAGAGAATCCGCGTTTGGGATTCGACGGCGGAGTTGCGCTATATCGTCATCCCGGAACGTCCCGATGGCACCGATGGTCTCGACCAGAAGGCGCTTGCCGATCTGGTCACGCGCGATTCGATGATCGGCACGGGATTGGCAAAACCGGCTGGAGATATGCGATGAACGGCGCACAGGATCTGGGCGGACAGCATGGCATGGGGCCGGTGGCGCCGGAAAAGGACGAGCCGTATTTCCATGCGGAATGGGAAAAACGGGCGCTCGGCCTGACGCTTTCCTGTGGTGCCTTCGGCGCTTGGAATATCGACGAGAGCCGGCATGCCCGTGAAAGCCTGGCCCCGGCGACCTATCTATCGGCGAGCTATTACGAAATCTGGACCCTTGGCCTGGAAACTCTTTTGAAACGGCATGGCTTTGTTTCAGCCGCCGAACTGGCCGCAGGTCAGATGCTGGATAAGGGTAGGGAGCCGAAACGCATTCTGACGGCGGACATGGTGCCCGGGGTGCTTACCAAGGGTGGGCCGTGCGACCGGCTGGTTTCTGACCAGCCGCTCTTCGCGGCCGGTGATCGGGTACGCACCAAAAACTTCAATCCCGAGACCCACACGCGGCTGCCGCGCTATGCCCGGGCCAAGCACGGTGTTGTCGAGCGAGTGCAGGGCGCGTTCGTGTTTCCGGACGACAATGCCCACGGCAAGGGCGAGAACCCGCAATGGGTCTACACCGTGGTTTTCGACGGTGAAGAAATCTGGGGTGAGGGCGCCGACCCGACTTTGATGGTGTCGATCGATGCCTGGGAGAGCTATCTTGAACGCGTTTGAACCCACCCTCAGCGGATCTCCGGGGCTGCCGAAATCGAACGAAGGCGATCCGGTCTTTTCGGAGCCTTGGCAGGCTGAAGCCTTTGCCATGACGGTGCGCCTGCATGAAAAGGGCGTGTTTTCTTGGAGCGAATGGGCCGAGGCCTTGTCTCACGAGTTGTACAAGCCCGGCCGGCGCGCGGATGCCAGCGACTATTTCGATTGCTGGGTGGCAGCCCTGTCACGTCTCGTCACCGAACTGTCGATTACCTCGCCAGACCATCTCGATCAACTGACGCAAAGCTGGCATAGGGCTGCAGCGGCGACACCGCACGGTCAGCCGATCCGTCTGGAAAATGACCCGCAACGCTGAATTTGGGCACCGTGTGATGAGGGCAGGCTGTTTTCAAAGCCCGCCCTTTCTTTGAAAGCGCGTCAGGTTTCGAACTGCCGGTAACATTCCTCGGCGATTTGCTGCAGCTTGGCGCGGCTGACTTCGCCGGTGACGGCGTAGCCGATGCTGCCGTCGATCCAGTAGAAGGTTTCCAGAGCGCCTGCGGATTCGAAGCGGAAACTGGTTTCGGCATTTTCCGGGTTTTTACCGAGAAGAACCGTCAGCCGCTGGCCGGCCGTATCCTGATACATCAGCATCGCGCCTGCCTTGCCGTTGACGGGCAGGAGCCTGCCGCCGACCAGCGAAAATCCAAGGCCTTTGAGGTCCGGGGCAACCAGCTTGTAATCCAGGCGCTTGCCGAGCCAGGTAACCAGATGGTCCTCCTGATCGGCCCCGACCTCGACGGGGTGGCGCTTTTCGCTGGCATAGACGAGGAATGCCGTCTTCGATTGAGCGGGCAGGCTGTCGATCGCTGCGGCTGTTTCGATCGTCACGGTGCTTCCCAGCACTCTCTCGCCATAGACCCCTGCCGCTGCGCCCGACAGGAAGAGTGTCAATGAGGCGGCGATGAGGGCCGCTCTGCGCCACCAGGAGGGCGATGATGTTGCCGCCGGAGAATTCAAGAGTTTGCGGTCGTTTTCGTTTGGCTGCGCATAGCCTGACAATGCAGCTCTCATCTCGGCTGCCTGTGCCTGCCACTGGCGGACCTCGGCGTCTTGCTCCGGGTGATCACTCAGCCAGAGCTCGACCTCGCGCCGGTGCTCCTCGTCGAGAAAACCATCGACATAGGCGTGCAGATCAGCGTCGGTGACCGGTTTGTGGTGGTCTGTCATTTCGGTCTCCGCAGTGCCACGATGTTGTTTTCGGCCAGGTGTGCTGCCATCTGACGGCGGGCGCGCGACAGGCGGGACATGACGGTGCCGATCGGGATCGCCAGCATGTCGGCGACATCCTGATAGCCGTAGCCTTCAATGACGACGAGCATCAGCACCGAGCGGTGATCCGGGCTCAGCCCATTCAGCGCGTTCTGAAGCCGGGTCTTTTCGAGCGGATCGCCGGAAACGTCCTCGGCCATCAAGCCGAGCGTGTCATCGAACTCGACCGACGGATGCTGGGCAAAGCGGCGGTGCCGGTCGCGGTAGAGGTTGGTCATGATGGTGAAGGCCCAGGCACGCAGGTTGACGCCGCGCCACTGGCTACGGCGCACCAGCACCTTTTCGACGCAGTCCTGCAGGAGGTCTTCGCCGTCGCTGTCGGATTTGGCCAGGCTGCGCGAATAGCGCCGCAAGGACGGCACCAGCGACAGGATCTGGTTTTCGAAGGTATCCGCGGAAGGGGGATGTGCCCCCTTCACACGGGTGTCCTGATCAGGGGCGTGCGGCATCCCAGACCTTTCCTACACCGTCGCCGGTGGCGTCGCCCTTTTTCGCGTCCTTGACGAAGAAGTAGAGCGGCATGCCCTTGAGAGCCCATTGTTTCTTGCCATCCTTGCGATCGACAAGCGTGTAGTCGCCTTCGGCCTTGGCGGATGCGTCGCCGAGATAAGGCGGCCAGTTGGTGGCGCATTTATCATAGCAGTAAGATTCGCCCTTTTCATCCTTCTTGTAGGTGTAGAGCGTCATGCCGTTTTCAGCGGCGACGACCTTGCCCTTGCCGGTCTCGACGGTCTGGACTGCCGGGGCGGCGAAAGCGGGGGCGGCGGATATCAGGGAGAATGCGGTAACGAGCGGAAGAAATCTCATGGGATGTGTCCTCTCTGGAATTGTCTGAACGAACCGCCGTTTCCGCCGGTTCGAACGTAAGACACATGAGGGCCGCTTCTTATTCCCGGTCTATGCAAATACTATCGCGGTGGTATCGCTTTTGAGGCGACGAAACGGGCAAGCGAGGGACCTATCGCCATGATCATCAGCAACCGGGCCGTCTGCAGTGCCATCACGAAGGGCACATCGACATTGCTGGAGGCGGCGATGATGGCGATCGAATCCATGCCGCCGGGGCTGGTCGCGAGATAGGCCGTCAGCGGATCGATGCCGGCGGCGTGCACCAGAATATAGGCAAGTAGCCCGGAAAACCCAATTAGCACGAGAATGGAAATGATCGTCGGTACCAGCGCGCGGCGGGCATGGGCAAGGATCGGCCGGGTAAAGCCCAGCCCGATGTTCCAGCCGAGCATGGCATAGCTGAGTGCCAGCAGCCATTCGGGGATTTCGATCACCAGCATGCCACTGACGCTGAGCGCCGAGCCCAGCAGAAAAGGCACCAGAAAGACGCCAGCCGGTATGCGCAACCATTTGCCGAGAAAACCGCCGGCAAGGGCAAGGGCAAGCGTTTCGATGAATGGAACAAGCTGGATCGGTCCGAACCAGACAATTTCGGGTCCAGGGCCGTCGATACCGGCCCAGTAGCGTGCCACGATCGAGGCGGCGGCGGCGACGAAAACGACGCGCAGATATTGCATGAAGGCAACCAGCCGGACATCGGCGCCATAGGCATCGGCCATCACCAGCATCGAGGTGGCCGCCCCTGCGGAGGAACCCCAGATCGCCGTGGTGCCGGGCAGGATGTTGAGCTTGCTGATGACGAAGCCGCTGAGCGTGCTCATGGCGATGACCGACATCACGATGGCGAGGAACAGCAGCCAGTTTGAAAAGAAGGTCGTCAGAATGCCGGGGTGGATGGTTTCGGCGATCATTGTGCCGATCAGCGCCTGGGCACAGAGAAAGGCCGGGCGCGGCAGCCGGATGGTGCCCCCATTCATGCCGACGATGGCGCCGGCCACCATTGGTCCCATCAAAAGGGCTGCCGGAATGCCGGTGAGTTCGAGCCCGCCGGCCAGGATTGCGGAGATGAGCAGCAGAAAGCCCCATTGCATCGGGGCAGACCAGCGGCCGATGCCCGAGGCCACTGGAGCGGACGGGGGTTCGGAAGGTTCAGGCGTCACGTTGGGCACTTTCGAATTACAGAAGAGGCAGCGCTTGGGAGGCGGCGGGGAAACTATTATCACGGGTTGTAGCCCCGCGATACGCGATAGGTGTGGCAGTTTTTGCAGTATCCAGCACTTGCGAGCGAAAATGTGATGGAGGCGACGCCGTGGCGAACGGTGGATCAACGTTGCAATACGCGACAGGCTGCCCCGAATCGGGCAATAGAACAAACATGGAATTCGCACCGCAACAGGATGAGGCCCTCAAGGCCGTTTCGCGCTGGTTGAAGGAAGGGCGCTCGCCGCTGTTCCGGCTGTTTGGCTATGCAGGGACCGGAAAGACAACGCTTGCCCGGCATTTCGCCGAAAATGTCGAGGGCGAGGTTCTCTTTGCCGCCTTCACCGGCAAGGCGGCGCAGGTGTTGCGTTCGAAGGGTGCTAAGAACGCCAAGACCATTCATTCGCTGATCTACCGGCCGCGCGGCGAGGAAGAGGTGTCTGACGAAGAGACCGGCAAGACCTCGATCGCCCCGATGTTTTCGATCAACCGGCAGTCACCGGTCGCCAAGGCGGCGCTGATCATCATCGATGAATGCTCGATGGTTGACGAAGCGCTGGGCCGCGACCTGATGAGCTTCGGCACGCCCATTCTGGTACTTGGCGATCCCGGCCAACTGCCACCGGTCTCGGGCGGTGGTTACTTTACCAATGAGGAGCCGGATTACCTGCTCACCGACATCCACCGGCAGGCGCGCGACAATCCGATCATCCAGCTTGCCATGCATGTGCGTGAAGGCAAGGAAATCATGCACGGTGATTATGGTTCCACTGCCAGGATCATCTCCAAGAACGAGGTGACGCAGGAGCTGGTTCTCGGCGCCGACCAGGTTCTGGTCGGTACCAACAAGACCCGCCGCCGCTACAATACGCGCCTGCGCGAACTGAAGGGCTTTACCACCGAATATCCGCAGTCGGGCGACAAGCTCGTCTGCTTGCGCAACGACCCTGCCAAGGGCCTGCTCAACGGCTCGCTCTGGCAGGTAATGACCTCGTCCAAGGAAACGGTGAAGCCCGGCATCAACCTGATGATCCGCCCGGAAGATGACGACATGGACCGGGGTGCGGCCAAGATCAAGCTGCTCAAAACCGCCTTTGAAGACGTGGAGGGCGAAATTCCCTGGTCGACGCGCAAGCGCTACGACGAGTTCGACTACGGCTACGCGTTGACGGTGCACAAGGCGCAGGGTTCGCAGTGGAACAATGTGGTTCTGTTCGACGAGAGTTGGGCATTTCGCGATACCCGCGAGCGCTGGCTCTATACCGCGATTACCCGCGCGGCCGAGACGCTGACGATCGTGCGCTGACGCCTATTCGGCAGAGACAAATCCCAAGAGCACCGCTTTGGCGACCGCCTGGAAGCGGTTGTGGCCGTTGAATTTGCGGATGATGTCGGATTCCAGCGTCAGTACGGCGGTGAGATCCATATCCATCATCGTGGCAATCCGGTTTGCCGGGTAGCCTTCAGCCATGAACACAAGGCACTTCGTCTCGATCGGCGAAAGGTGGATGGGCGGCAGAGCGATCCGCTCCGGGTTATCGCCATCAGCCGCCGATTCCAGCAGTTCGCTGATCCGCTGCATCTGGCGCCGCAGAATGGATTGCTGGGCTGCGAGTTCCCGCTTTCGCGCATGCAACGCGTCCTCGAAGATCTGTGCGGCATTTGTTTGGCTGGTTGCGGTGCTCAGGGCTGTCATCAGGTCTTGAATCGCCACAATCGGCATGTCGATCTCGCGGCAGGCATTGATGACGGTCATGCGCCGGACGTCGTCCAGCCCGTAGACCCGCATCGGCCCCATTCTGTCGGCCGAGAGCAGGCCCTTTTCCTCATAGAAATGCAGGGTCCGGTGGGTGACACCGAAGGCGTCTGCCATATCGGCGATGCCGACATGGTTGTCCGCTATGGTTCCCGGCAAGGGCAGATGGGGAAGAAAACCCGACGATTGCCGGCTGCCGGGTGGAGAAGGATGTGGTTTTCCCTGTTCTGGCATTCTGTGACGCAACCCCGCTGGTTAACCTGCGGAAGACATATCCTGGAGACGGCAATCGCCTGTGGCGCATCAAGATGCACCGCGTGTCTCCTTGGGCTGCTCCTCGATGTCATGCACGCCATCCCGGCGGGAAGGATACTCGCAACCATCGTGCTTGCCTGATGAGCGACCAGGCTTTCTCCCACTTGCGTCATGAGAATACACGTGCGGCGCGAAAATGAAAAGCTAGTAACTTTGGGGGTGAGAACTAAGATTTTTCACCGGTTCCTGCCGTTTTTCGCCGGGAAATACTATTTTTCAACGCCATTTATCGCAGTATTTGTTGCAGTGACCGCAGTCGTTGCTCAAATCAGCGAATAAGGGTAAGGGGCAGGGCGCCCGCATTGATCACGAATTTCAGCTTGCGCTGATGGTTGACCGACAGTTTTTCCTGGCAGGACTTGGCTTGCTGGAAGGCCTCGCGGGTCTGCTCGTTCCGGTATGCGTCGGTCAATACCATGCATTCCATCAGCGGGCTGTCGATCTTGGCCTCGCTGGCATAGCGGAAAATGTTGCCGTCCGAAGCCAGAACCTTGGCCGCAAGCGCCAGGCTTTCATAGAGAATATCGGCCTCGCTCGCCAGTTGCGCACCACTGATGAACTGGTCGTGGAGAATGTCCGACGACATATCGTTCTTGATCAGAACACGAAGGCCTGCCGGTGATTTTTGCGGTAGCACGGAAACGGTAAACGCCAGCGGATCGGAAACCGGCCGTACCGGCCGTTTCCACAGGACGGCGCCGGGCACTGCGGCAATGGTGCGATAATGCGAGGCGGCATTGCGAAACGCATCGGCAAAGCGCGCTGCTGTTCCGCTGCGCGGCCATTGCGAGCGAACGGTTATCTTCGGCAGGTCATCGGCGAACTTGCGTTCCAGCACTGCGCCGTGCAGGCTCGATTGCGCCGGAATGTTGACACTCATGGCCGGTGACGACAACGGCACGAAAATCAGAAGCGGCAGCACCGACAACACGGCCAATGGTGAAGACAGGGGAGCGGGCAACCAGGCGAAACGTCTTCTTGCAGGCCGGCGCGGAGACGCTACGGCCCGGCCCGCGTCTGCCGTCTGTGCCGCTGAAATCCGCTGGAGCCTGTACTCGGGCACATAGGTGCCCTTGGGGATATCGATGCGCCAGAGGTCCTGTGCGCCCTCATTTGCGTAATAGGCCGCCAGCAACTTGCGCAACTTGCCGGCATGGACGCGCACCAGGGGATCGCTGTCGGCATTGAAGGCCTGGGGCCGATCGAACACGTCAATGCCGATCGTATACCCCTTCAACTGGTGTCCCGTACCTTCCATCTCCTTGTCGACGACATATTTCAGAAAGGCGCGCAGCCGCTCGGAGCGGGAAAAAAGAGCGCTCGACAGCACACCGTCAAGCGATTGACGGATTGCCTGGTTGTCTGGTCTCTCATGCTGAGCCATTATTGCGTCATCCCCGAAAACACCATCGAGATCAGCGCTTCCCTGTCAGGAGCGGGTGGCGATTGAATGGCGTCGGGACAAAAACAAGGGTTCATCGGTTCCGGCTTGGATGATTCTATGGGTTTCCAGCACCGCCGCTCACCGTTCGGGAGTGCATGTCATGTGCTGTGAGTCTCTATTAAATCGAAATTCTATCAGTTTGTCAGGTGCTGCATTCAATTAACGTGAGTTTGGTCTGAAATAAAGGCGTTGAACGGTCTGCGGGCGATTATTGTAACGGAGACGCTTTCTCTGCTGCAGTTTTGTTGCGGGGTAGCAGATGAACCGCTAGAAAGGGCGCCATAACGACGGCGGTATCCTTGGAAGGTGCTGAAATGGCTGCGAAACTCTCCGTAAATCTGAATGCGATCGCGATGCTTCGCAACCGCCGCGATCTTCCATGGCCGTCCGTTACGGGACTTGGGCAGATTGCGCTTGATGCGGGCGCGAGCGGCCTCACCGTGCACCCGCGGCCCGACCAGCGCCACATTCGCTTTTCCGATCTGGAACCGATCCGCGCGCTGATCGACGATCTTTATCCGCAGACCGAATTCAACATGGAGGGATTTCCGAACGAGGAGTTCCTGCAGCTTGTCGAGCGCCATCAGCCGGAGCAGGTAACGCTGGTGCCGGACGATCCGGCCCAGGCGACCTCGGACCATGGATGGGACTTTCGCAAGAACCACAATCTGCTCGGCAATGTCGTCGGACGATTGAAGAAGGGCGGTTTTCGCGTCTCGCTGTTTGCCGACGGCGATCCGGACCATGAGGCACTGACAATCGCCAGGGAAACCGGTGCCGACCGGATCGAGCTCTACACCGGTCCCTATGGCGGCTGCTACGACAATCCCGAGCGCGGCGCAGTGCTGCTGGAGGAACTGGGGCAGACCGCCGATCTTGCCGCGACCCTGGGGCTTGAAGTCAATGCCGGTCATGACCTGACGGTTGCCAACCTGCCGGCGCTTGCGGCGCGGATTTCCAACCTGGCCGAAGTCTCGATCGGCCACGGTCTGACTGCGGATGCACTGGAGTTCGGCATGGCGGAAACCGTCCGCCGCTTCTGCCGCGCTTGCGGGCAAGATGTTTGATACTATCTGAGTACAAGGCAGAAGGGCTCCGGTTTGCGGAGCCCTTTGTCGTTTACCCAAGCAAGATGGGTTTGCTGGCAGCCAGGAAATCTTCCAGCGACGTCAGTTTCTGGCCCGAAAGTTTCCCCGCATCCGCCGTCACCAGATCGATATGGCCTTCGCGGGTGTTGGTGTCGAACGAGACGACGACGGGGATGATGAAGTCGGGAAGGCCTGCCGCCTTCAGTCCGCCAGCCAGTTGTTCATCGGAGACATGAACGACCTCCAGCGGCTTGCCGGTGACTTTGGCGGCAAGGGCTGCGATCTCGTCCGTCGTATGTTTCGTTTCGCCGGTCAGCGTGTAGGTCGTGCTTTCGGTCGATCCTGACGCAAGGGCGCTCGCCGTCGCCTTGGCGATATCGGCGCGGGCGATATGGGCAAGCTTTCCGGTGCCGGACGCGCTGTACCATTTGCCTTCGGAAAGTGCATGCGGCAGGCCCATGAACAGGTTTTCCATATACCAGCCATTGCGCAGGATGGTGTGGGCGATGCCGGTTGCCTTGATTGCATTTTCGGTGCCGAGATGGTCCGGCGCGAAGGCGACGGCCGAGGTTTCCGGGTTCGGCATCGATGTGTAGAGGATGTGCTTGGCACCGGCCTTCTGGGCGGCGGCAACGGCAGAGAGATGCTGGCGCAGGCGCTTGCCCGGTTCGTCGAGGGCATCTGTGGAGATGATCAGGATGCGGTCGGCGCCCTTGAACGCGGTAGCCAGCGATGCGGCATCGTCAAAATCGGCGGCGCGGGTCTGGACACCCTTGGCGGCATAGTCGGCGAGCTTGTCCGTGTCGCGGCTGGTGGCGATGATATCGGAAGGTGCGACCTTGCCGGACGCGAGCAATTCTTCGAGCACGAGGCGGCCGAGCTGGCCGGTGGCACCGGTGACGAGAAGAGTTTCGGACATGATGGTTCCTTTGTTCAAATGATGCCGGTTTGTTGCCGAAGCATCCCGTTTGAGATATGGTTCCTAAATGAGACCTTCTCTTATTTCGTCATCTGCTGGCGGATGTAAAGGAGGCAGTTTTTTCTGCGGTGGTTACGTGAAGGATACCGAGTCCCATGAACAAGATGACCGGAAAGACCGAGGGCGAGCGCGTGATCGTTGTCATGGGCATGGCTTTTTCACGGGAGCAATGCCCGGTCCGTGACGTCATCGACAATATCGGTGGCAAGTGGAACACGCTGATGATCCTGGCCCTGGCAGATGGGCCGATGCGGTTTTCGGCACTGCGGCGTCTGATCCCGGATATTTCCCAGCGCATGCTGACCCAGACGCTGCGCGACCTGCAGCGCGACGGGTATATCGGACGGCGGGTCTTTCCGACCCAGCCGCCAAGCGTCGAATACAGCCTGACACCGCTCGGCCAGTCCTTTCTCGTTTTGGTCAAGGGGCTGGTGGATTGGTCGGTCGAGCATCATCAGGCGATCCGTGCGGCGCGCAAGGTCTATGACGCGGCTGCATGAGGATCTGATCGGCGTGCGGACTGGACGCCGGGTTGCGGGCGCTGTTAGAGATGCGGATGAGGAATCGTCCGGATAGGCATTGATGAAACAGCTCGATATCGGCGTGGTTGGTGCGGGTCCGGCGGGACTGGCGGTAGCACTTTTCCTGTCACGCGCCGGTCATCGGGTCGAAATCCTGGAGCGATTCGAGACCGCAACGCCGGTCGGTTCCGGTCTGTTGATGCAGCCGACGGGCCTCACGGTGCTCGCGGCTCTTGGCCTGTTCGACACCATTCAAACACTCGGCAATCGCATCGACCGGCTGCACGGCGCCGATGCCGTCAGCGGCCGGACGGTGCTCGACGTGCGCTACGATGCGGCACCGGGCGGGCGCTATGGTCTGGCCGTGCAGCGGGCGGCTCTGTTCAACACCCTGCATGATGCGGCGGTTACCGGCGGCATTCCGATTCGCACCGGGATCAATCTCACCACGACAATGCAGCATTCAGATCGCGTCGTGTTGAAGGATCAGGCGTTACGCGATGCCGGCGACTACGATCTGGTCGTCGACGCGAGCGGTGCGCGCTCGTTACTGGCTGCCGGTTCCGATCGGGCGCCCAACATTCGTGACCTCACCTATGGCGCCTTCTGGGCGACGCTGGATGGCGCGGGTGCAGACTATGATCCAACAGCACTGTCGCAACGTTACGACAAGGCCAAGGTGATGATCGGACTGTTACCCGCCGGTCGCGCCACCCTCGGCGATCCGGACAAGGTGGCGTTCTTCTGGAGCCTGAAGATCGCCGATGTCGAGGCGGTCAAGGCGGCCGGGCTTGAGCGGTGGAAGTCGGTCATTCGCGATTACTGGCCGGAATGTCAGCCGTTTCTCGACCAGATCGACGACTGGGACCAACTGACCCTGGCACGTTATGCCCATCGCACCACGCTGCCGCCCTATAGCGGCAACCTGGTCTTCATCGGCGACAGCGCCCATTCGACCAGCCCGCAACTGGGGCAGGGCGCCAATATGGCCCTGCTCGATGCTGCGGCGCTCAGCCATGCGCTGGCGAGTTCCTCCGATATTGCCTCGGCGTTGACCGCCTATGCCCGTGCGCGGCGCAACCATGTTCGGCTGTTCCAGATGCTGTCGCTTGCCTTCACGCCGTTCTATCAGTCGGATTCAACCGCGATTGCCTGGGTGCGCGACCGGCTGGTTTCTACGATCGCCAAAGTGCCGCCGATGCCGGGGTTTTTGGCGGCCATCGTCGCAGGCACCGTGATCGATCCATTCAAACCCGCTGGTTTGACGGAGCATGACTGGCTTGCGCAGCGATATCAGGCCGATGGAGCCTTGCCTGAGCTTGCCGCCGTCAGGTCCAGGGCCCAGATCTGACCGGTCAGGTCCTTGCCGAACGAATGATGGGCCTCTTCCTTCTCCAGCGTGAACCCGGCGGCGACATAGATGCGGCGTGCGGCGATCAGGATGTCGTTGGTCCACAGCTCCAGCCGCCGGTAGCCGGCGCTCTTGGCAAAGGCGATACATTCGTTGACCAGCCTTGAACCAAGGCCTTGTCCACGGGCGGCACTGTCGACATGCAGCAGGCGCAGCTTGGCGGTCCCTTCGCTGTTGCCTTTGACGAGAAAAATGCTGCCGAGGAATGTGCCGTCGCGTTCTGCAATCCAGCAGTGTTCGTGGGCGGGATCGAAATTGCGGATGAAGGCGGCGCAGATTTCCGCGACCAGCGCTTCATACTCGCCGTTCCAGCCATAAGTTTCGGTATAGGCCTTTGCCTGGCTTGCGATCACCATTCCCATATCGCCGATCCGGTGCGGCCGGATGGTGATGGGGGCAGCGGTACTTTTGCCGCCTGACAGGAGCGTCTGCACGGACGCCATGGCCGCGCCAAGATCACGGCGATCGTCTTCGCTGATCGGTCCCAGCAGCGCGGCGATACGCTGGCGCGACCGTTGCGCGAGATCCGTGGCAACGCCCCGGCCGCGCAGGGTCAGCTGCAGCAGGCGGCCACGGCCATCGGCCGGATCCCTCGTGGTTTCGAGCAGGCCGGTATCGGTGAAGGATTTGAGCAGGCGGCTGAGATAGGCCGGATCGAGCGAAAGCTCTTCCGTCAGCCGGGATGCCGATGTCGTGCCCTGGGCTGCGAGCTCATAGATCACGCGCGCTTCAGTGAGCGTGTAGGGCGTGTCCATGAAGGCGCGGTCGAGGACGCCGATCCGGTTGGTGTAGAACCGGTTGAACGCACGGATCGCTTCGACTTCGTCGTCGCCGATTTCGGCAAAGGCCGGATGAGGCAATGCAGAGTGGGACAATGCAGAATGGGACATGGCAATCTCCTTCGAATGCCATGATTACAATTTACTTGACGGAGTCAAGTATTATTGGCGAGGTTTCAGGCCGCCTGCTTGCCGCTCTGCGACACGCCTTCAAGCGCAAACGCGACGGCGGCATCGGCATGGATCGCGGTGGAATCAAAGCCGGGCAGCGGCAGGTTCTTCGGATCGAGAATCAGGCAGATTTCGGTGCAGCCGAGGATGATAGCGTCGGCGCCCTGGTTTTTTGCCCGCTCGATGACGGCCATCAGTGCCTGCCGCGAGCTGTCGAGGATGACGCCAGCGCAGAGCTCGCTGAAGATGATGTCGTGCACGAGAGTACGATCCTCGGCATTCGGCACCATGACATCGACGCCATCGGCAGCCATGCGATTGGTATAGAAGCCGTGCTCCATCGTGTAGCGCGTGGCCAGCAGCAGCGGCCGCTTGATGCCGGCGGCTTTCATCGAGGCTGCTGTTTCATCGATGATGTTGATCAGCGGCACAGTAATCGATGCCTGAACCGTGTCGGCGATCAGGTGCATCGTGTTGGTGCAGATCAGCACGCAGGAGGCGCCGGAAGCTTCCAGCCCCTGCGCCACCTCGGACAGGCGCTTGGCAGCATCGTCCCAGCGGCCGGCCTTCTGCATATCGACGATGGTCTGGAAATCGACCGAATGCAGCATGACTTCGGCCGAGTGCAGGCCGCCCAGCCGCTCGCGCACGGCCTCGTTGATCATCCGGTAATAGACTGCCGAGCTTTCAAAGCTCATTCCACCGATGAGACCGATCTTGCGCATGATGCCGTTCCTGTTCCGCTCGTGTTTTTGTGATGCGGCAATTGTCACCGATGTCTGGTGGAAAGAGTTCGCTTTGTTGGGTGACATTAAGATCATTTGCGCGTATTTTTTGCATGATTTGAATTTTTATCGCAAATAATTCTTGAATGCGCAAAGGTGTCGGGGAGAACAGGGCGTGCTTGACGAGAGAGACCGAAAGATTCTGTCATTGCTGCAGGAAGATGCCAGCCTGTCGGTCGGCGATCTCGCCGACAGGGTCAGCCTGTCGATCTCCGCCTGTTCGCGCCGCATCCAGCGGCTGGAAGAGACCGGCTATGTCGCCCGCCGGATCGCGGTTCTCGACCGTGACAGGATGGGGGTGCCGACCACGGTCTTTGCGCTGATCAAGACGGCGCACCATTCCGACGACTGGATCGACATCTTTCGCAAGGTGGTTGCCGATATTCCCGAGATCGTCGAGGCGCACCGGCTGACGGGCAATTACGATTATATCCTCAAGGTCGTGCTGCCGCGCGTCGAGCATTACGACGTCATCTACAAGCAGATCGTCCGCAAGGTTGAACTTTTCGATGTCTCGGCCTCGATCTCGATGGAAATCCTCAAGAGCGGCATGTCGGTGCCGGTGGAATACGCCCGTTAAGCGATGGTATCGATGCTGTATAGCCTTCCGCACGGGTGCCATGCCGAAAGCGCAGTTGTATATCGGCGTTGAAGCGTAGAGGTTGTGCCGAAACAGGAGATACGATCATGCCACAGGATAACCTTCACCATGTCGTCATCGTTGGTGGCGGGTTCGGTGGTCTGCAGCTGGCCAAGGACCTCAAGGGCGCGTCCGTCAGGATCACCCTGATCGACCGGCGCAACCATCATCTCTTCCAGCCTTTGCTTTATCAGGTCGCAACGACTCTTTTGGCGACATCGGAAATCGCCTGGCCGATCCGGCGGGTGTTTCGCGACCGGCCGGAGGTCACTACGCTTTTGGCGGAAGTCGATCGTGTCGATCCGGCGGCCAGGACCGTGGCGCTGGATGGCGGCGAGACCATCAGCTATGACACGCTGGTGCTGGCGACAGGGGCGACCCATGCCTATTTCGGCCGTGACGAATGGGAGCCTGTGGCACCGGGTCTGAAGACGCTGGAGGATGCCACCACCATCCGCCGCCGTCTGCTGCTTGCCTTCGAAAAGGCCGAGATGGAAACCGATCCCGAGGCGCAGGCGGCACTCTTGACGTTCACCATCGTCGGCGCCGGGCCAACCGGTGTCGAGCTTGCTGGGATCATTGCCGAGCTGGCACATGTCACCCTGCCGCAGGAATTCCGCAATATCGATACGCGCAAGACCCGTGTGGTGTTGGTCGAGGCGGGGCCACGGGTGCTGGCAAGTTTTGCCGAGGAACTGTCTGTCTATGCGCAGAGCGCACTGGAAAAGCTCGGCGTCGAGGTGCATACCGGCGAACGGGTAACGGACTGCACGGCGCAAGGCGTGATGATCGGCGAGCGTTTTATCGGCAGCCGGACGATCGTCTGGGCAGCCGGCGTCCAGGCCTCTCCCGCGGCCGTGTGGCTCAACGTTCCGGCCGACAAGGCGGGCCGCGTCATCGTGGAGAAGGACCTGAGCGCGCCGGGCCTGCCAAACGTCTTCGTCGTCGGTGATACCGCCTCCGTCATTCAAGATGACGGAAAGCCGGTGCCGGGCATTGCGCCAGCCGCCAAGCAGCAGGGCGCCTACGTGGCAAAGGTCATCAAGGGACGGCTGGCGCAGAAGCCGGCGCTGCCACCCTTCCGCTACCGCCATCAGGGCAGCCTTGCGACCATCGGCCGCCGGTCGGCGATCATCGATTTCGGCCGGTTCAAGCTGAAGGGTGCCTTGGCCTGGTGGATCTGGGGCATCGCCCATATCTACTTCCTGATCGGCACCCGCAGCCGCTTCGTCGTCGCGTGGAGCTGGCTGTGGATCTATCTGAGCGGCCAGCACACCGCCCGGCTGATCACCCAGAAGGAAACGCTGCAGGCAGCGCCACCCGGCAATGACAAGGGCAGATAGCTAAAGCACCGATGGCGTGTTGCGGCTTACGGCAATCCGGTGCCGGATGGCCAAAGCCTGGGTTCGATTACGGAATGATCCGCTGGGCGCGCATCGCGCAAAACACCGACAGGAACATTTCGTCGGTCTGCACATAGTCATGGAACCCCAACCGCCGCGCCTTGGTGCCATCGGCGAAGAAATCATAATTCCAGCTGAAAACCGCATCGCCGAAACCCCAGGAGGAGACGGCTTCATACGGATGGTCGGCGAGCCCGTATTTCTCCTTCATCTTCGACCAGAGGGCTGCCTTGTCCGCCATCACAACATTGAGCGACATCGGCAGCGGTGCAGCTGTCTCCATCTCGAAGAACCGGGCGATCTTCGGCCACATCTCGTTCCAGCGGAACAGGTCGCCATTGGTGATGTTGAAGGCCTGGTTGGCGCATTGCGGATTGGTGGCCGCCCAGACGGTTGCCCTTGCGAGAAGGCCGGCGTCGGTCATTTCGAGCAACGTATCATAGGCACCGGTTTTGCCGGGGAAGCGCAGGGGGATTCCAAGTTCCTTTGACATCGATGCATAGAGACCGATGACCATCGCCAGGTTCATCGGATTGCCGGTGGCAACGCCGATGACCACGGAGGGGCGCAGCGCCGACCAGGTCCAGGATTTGCCCTGCTGCTCCCTCTGCAGAAACGCCTGCTGGTCCATGTTGAATTCCGGCGGCATGTGATTGTCTTCGTCCTCGCGCGCCGGTGTCTTGAAAGGCCCGAGATGGGCCCCATAGACCTTGTAGCCTTGCATCAGGCTGACATGGGCAAGGTTCGGTGCCACCCGCTCGATGGCGGTGACGACATTGACCAGCATGGCCAGATTGGGCTCGACCAGCTCGGCCCAGGTCGGGCGGTCCTGATAGGCGGCATAGAAAATGTGAGTCACGTCAGTGAGATCGGCGAGTTTGTTGACGTAATCTAGCGGGTCGAGCAGATCGACGGATATATGCCAAATCTTCTCCGTCGAGGTGCCGCCGCGCCGGGAAAGGCCGATGACCGACCAATCCTCCAATGTTTCGAGATGGCGGGCGAGATTGCCGCCGATGACGCCCTTGGCGCCGACGATGAGGGCGGTTTTGTGCCGGTTGTCCATCGTAGTCTCCTGATGTGTTGATGCATCAGATATGGACGCGTGCCGATTTGAGAACTAGACAACGATAAGGCACAGGATTTGTGAGGTGAGGGCACAATGGCGCGGCTGGATATCAATCGCTCCGGCGAGATGGAAGTGTTCGTTCGGGTGGTCGATCTCGGCGGCTTTTCGGCTGCCGCCCGTGATTTTGCCATGACACCTTCGGCGGTCAGCAAGCTGGTGACGAGGTTGGAAACCCGGCTAAATGCGCGGCTAGTCAATCGCTCGACACGCAAGCTGCAACTGACGCCGGAAGGCTGCCGCTATTACGAACGTGGCGTGCAGGTTCTCGCAAACCTCGACGAAGCGGAACAGGCGGCCGTGGCCACCGACAGCCCGAGCGGGCGCGTTCGCGTCAGCACCAACGTGCCGTTCGCCCGCCACCTGCTCCTGCCGGTGCTGCCGGATTTCATGGCGCAGTTTCCCGATGTCTCGCTCGACCTGTCGCTCACCGACCATGTCGTCGATCTCCTCGACGATCGCACCGATGTCGCCGTTAGGGCGGGGCCGCTCAAGAGTTCGGCGCTGATGGCGCGCAAGCTTGGCGCCGTGAAACTGCATATCGCCGCTGCACCGGACTATCTCAAGCGCAAGGGCGTGCCAGAACATCCGGATGATCTGGCCGGGCACAATTTGCTCGGAGCCAACTATGTCCGCGCCAGCGGCGGCTGGCCGTTCCGTGTTGATGGCATGGATAGGACGATCAAGCCGGTGGGCAGTATTCAGGCAAGCGATGGGGAAGCGTTGCGGCAACTGGCGTTGGCGGGGGCTGGGCTGGCGCGGCTTGCCGATTTTCAGGTGCGGAGCGATTTCGCGCTGGGTAGGCTGGTGCCTGTTTTGGAAGTGTTTACGGCATCAGACAGCGAAGAGGTCCACGCGATCTTTCTGAGGCAGGGCGGCCATATGCCGGCGCGGGTGAGGGTGTTTCTCGATTTTCTTGCAGAGCGCTGCCGGGTTGGTTGAGTTCCGCAACACCGGATAGAAGCATTGCTCTGGTCATCAGGGTTTCAGGCGCTTGCAATCAAACGTGTCGCCGCTTGCCATCGACAGCCATTGCATCGACGTTTTCGTAACGCTTGAAAGGCCGATCTGGTAGTTGTCGTCGAAAGACAGGATGTAATTGCCATCCTCCTTGTCGACCTTGCGGATCGGCATCGGTCCTTCGCCGGAATCATAGCTCTCCGTGGTGAAGCTGAAGGTGGCGACGCCACAATCCCAGCGGCCGATATAGGGCGCATCGCCGGCGGCAAGGCCGGGCGCTGCAGTTGCAAGCGAAATGACGGCGGTGAATGTCAGGACGTCAAGACGCATGAATTCCTCCCGCTGCCGATCAGTTGTTGATGCTGATCACGGCCCAGTGGGACGAGCTGCAATCACTATTCTCGCAGACATCGCTCATCCAGACCGCGCCATCCGCCAGCATCACGCCGTCGCTGTTGACGAACAGCTGGCTGAAGGTTTGGCCGGCAACGGCATCCCGTGTGTCCTGTGTCACCAGCGTGTCGAAATTCTCGATGAAATCGTCGGCGTTCTGGATCTCGTAACTTTCACCATTGGCGGCGACGCGCAGGGGATATTCGGCAAGCCCGGCGATCGTTGCCGCATCGTCGTTCCCCATTGCTTCGACCAGGCTGAGCAACGGCTCGCTCAGGTCTCCAGCATTGCCATGCAGGGATTCGATCCGGTTATAGACCTCCTCATCGGATTGGGCGGCGGCAGTCATCGGGAAAAAGGTAAGCGTGGCGGACAGGAGCAGGGCGAGGGTACGCAGGCGGGGCATGAAAACTCCGGGATACGGGATGTTTGAAATCGCACAGTAGCTGACTGTATCTTGAAACGGAACGGCAGCGGATTGCGTGGAGGTGTCCATTTTTGGTGCTGGTGGCCAGTATCTTCTCTCCGTCTGGTCGGCTGCTTCTCTTCGCGATGGCGAAGGTTTGTATGTGCTCCAGGCGGAGCCACAAAATCCTTTGCCGGTAGGCTTGACCGGTTCTCGACTTTGCGGCATAAGCAGCGAACCGTACCGTACGGTACTGCGATGGAGACAATTTCTTGCAGCTTGCCGCCCACCCAGCCCAGCCGGACTATTCGCCGCGTCAGAACGATGTTCTGGACAGCGCGTTGCGCCTGCTCGTCGATGGTGGCGAGAAGGCGCTGACGACGGCGGGCGTGGCGCGGGCTGCCAATTGCTCGAAGGAAAGCCTGTACAAATGGTTCGGTGATCGCGACGGGCTGCTGTCGGCGATGATCGGCTTTCAGGCCAGCAAGGTGCGGACCTTCGACGATACGGCCGAAACGCTGACGGCGGCAACGCTGCGGGAGCACCTGGTGCTGTTTGCGCGCGACCTGCTGGAGGTTCTGGCCGGTGACGTGTCGCTGGCGCTCAACCGGCTGGCGATCGGGCAGGCGAGCCGCGACGGTTCCAAGCTCGGCTCGATGCTGCAGGAGCGCGGCCGCCGGCAGATCGGCAAGCGAGCAGGGGCGCTTCTGGAAGCAGGGCGCGATGCCGGGCTGCTGGTGTTCGGCGACCGCGAGGACGCCTATGATACGCTGTACGGCCTGATCGTATCCGACCTGCATCTGCGCATGCTGCTCGGTGAAGACAGCGGCCGGCTGGTCAAGGATTTCGGCCGTAGGGCAGAGAAGGCGGTGTCCGCCTTTCTTCGGCTCTACGGCAATGAAAAGAGTTCGGCCATGTCCTGAGGGCGGCCGGAAGTGTTTTAGAAGACAAGCAAAGGGAAGGAAATTACAATGCGCGTCTATTACGATCGTGATGCTGATCTCAACCTCATCAAGTCCAAGAACGTCGTTATCGTCGGTTACGGTTCGCAGGGCCGCGCGCATGCGTTGAACCTGAAGGACAGCGGCGCGACCAACGTCGTCATCGCGCTCAAGGCCGGTTCCGCAACCATCAAGAAGGCCGAAGCCGATGGCTTCAAGGTCATGACCGTTGCAGAAGCCGCCAAGTGGGGCGACCTGTTGATGATGGCGACCCCGGACGAGCTCCAGGCCGACATCTACAAGGCTGACATCGCCGGTAACATCCGTGACGGCGCAGCCATCGCCTTCGCACACGGCCTCAACGTTCATTTCGGCCTCATCGAGCCGAAGGACACGCTCGACGTCGTCATGATTGCACCGAAAGGCCCCGGCCACACGGTTCGCGGCGAATACCAGAAGGGCGGCGGCGTTCCCTGCCTCGTTGCCGTTGAAAAGAACGCATCGGGCAACGCGCTCGACCTCGCTCTTTCCTACGCCTGCGGCGTCGGCGGCGGCCGTTCGGGCATCATCGAAACCAACTTCAAGGAAGAGTGCGAAACCGACCTCTTCGGCGAACAGGTCGTTCTGTGCGGCGGTCTCGTCGAGCTGATCCGCGCCGGTTTCGAAACGCTGGTCGAAGGCGGTTATGCCCCGGAAATGGCCTATTTCGAGTGCCTGCACGAAGTGAAGCTGATCGTCGACCTGATCTATGAAGGCGGCATCGCCAACATGAACTACTCGATCTCGAACACGGCCGAGTGGGGCGAATACGTCTCGGGTCCGCGCATCATCACGGCTGAAACAAAGGCCGAAATGAAGCGCGTCCTCACCGACATCCAGACCGGCAAATTCACCTCCGACTGGATGCAGGAATACCGTTCGGGTGCTGCCCGCTTCAAGGGCATCCGCCGCATGAACGACAACCACCAGATCGAAGAAGTCGGCGCCAAGCTGCGCGGCATGATGCCTTGGATCGGCAAGAACAAGCTGGTCGACAAGGCAAAGAACTAATATTTGCTGCAGAGCAAAATTAGCGTATTGCACTTGCGTAATACTGAAGAGGCCGGGAGATATCTCCTGGCCTCTTCCATTTTTACACGTAATATTTGGAGAATTACCGATTTTGGAGTATTCTATTCGTCAGGAGGATACTGCAATGACAACGTTCTTCTATCATTTCGCCATTTTCGATGCTTTCATCGTCGGTGCCATCGTGCTCCTCGTCGGCTTGAGCATGTTCGGACATCACGAAGCCTGACCGATCCACCCCGGACATGCATTGCATATCGATAACGGCAGAATCGATCGCGGCAACAGCGCGCCGGGCGATCTGAGTGCGATGTGCTCTAGGTGATATTGCCTTCACTCCGGGCGTCCGCCCCATTTCTGCGGTTCTTCAAGGTCTTTCCAGGACAACGCTTTTGCATGGAAAATGGATCTTCGCATCAAAGTATAGGTCAGTATTGTTGACTTAATAAGCGCGGCATGATGTGCTGTGGAAAAAGCATAATCTGAGGAAACTTCCATGCTCAATTGGGAAAACATCTTCGCGACGCGATCTTCACGGATGCGCGCCTCGGAAATCCGCGAACTGTTGAAACTTCTGGACCGGCCGGACATCATCTCCTTTGCCGGTGGCATTCCGGATCCGGCGCTGTTTCCGGATGAGGAATTCAAGGCTGCCTATGTCGACATCTTCGGTGGCCCGACGGTGAGTGCCGCGCTGCAGTATTCGGTCAGCGAAGGCTACCTGCCGCTGCGCCAATGGCTGGCCGGTCGCATGGCCGCCATCGGCATTCTGTGCGAGCCGGAAAACATCCTGATCACTTCCGGATCGCAGCAGGCGCTCGATTATCTCGGCAAGCTGTTCCTGTCGCCCAACGATACGGCGCTGGTCACCTGGCCGACCTATCTTGGCGCGTTGCAGGCTTTCAATGCCTATGAGCCCGCCTATGACCAGCTGTCGCCTGCCGGTAACCGCACGCCGCAGACCTACCGTGATGTCGCGGCGGAAGCCGGCGGCCGGGTGAAATTCGCCTATATGTCGGCTGAATTCGCCAATCCGACCGGCGAAACGCTCGATCTTGCGGCGCGTGAAAAGGTTCTCGACCTGGCCGAGGAACTCGATATCGCCGTCATCGAGGACGCCGCCTATCAGTCGCTGCGTTACGATGGCGAAGCTGTCCCGCCGATGCTGGCGCTCGAGATTGCCCGCAAGGGTTCGATCAACGAGACCCGGACGATCTATTGCGGCAGCTTCTCCAAGACCCTGGCACCCGGCCTTCGCGTCGGCTTCGTGGTTGCGGCCATGCCGATCATCCGCAAGCTGGTACTGATGAAGCAGGCAGCAGACCTGCATTCTTCCACCATCAACCAGATGGCCATCTGCCATGTTGCCGAGCGCGGTTTCGATGCGCAGGTCAACAAGATCCGCGCCGTCTACAGCAAGCGCCGTGACGCCATGCTGGCGGCACTCGAAAAATACATGCCGAAGGGCGTCAGCTGGACGGTTCCGGAAGGCGGCATGTTCGTCTGGCTGACCTTGCCGGTCGGCATGGACGGAGCCGATCTCCTGGCAAAATCCCTGGTCTCGGCCAAGGTCGCTTTCGTGCCGGGCAAGGCATTCTTCGCCGACGGCTCCGGTGCCAACACGCTGCGCGTCAGCTTCTCCTGCGCCGACGAGGCGATGATCAAGGAGGGGATTTCCCGCCTCGGCAACCTCATCGGCCAGGAAGCAGCGGCAATTGCTGCCTAATTGTCCCAAGGTTTTCTGCTGGGTTGAGGCAGAGACGGTCATTGTACAAGCATATAAGGGTCGCGCGACGGTTTTGAACGCGCGACCCTCCTATGTGCCGGGGCGGATGCCCCACAGCTTGTCACGCAAGGTGGAATCCGACAGAATTGCATCGTTCAGCCGGTCGAGCCCCACGTCACCGGCAAGTGTGGTGTTGCCGGACAGCAGGGAAACGCCGAGCCCCGCCTTCCTGTCCGGAAGCGTGTAGCCCAGAGCCTCCAGAATCGTCGGATACGTATCGACCATTGTCGCTGCGGTCGCACTCAAGCTCGGGGAAAGTCCATCCTTCAGGATAATGAAGGTATTTCGACGCTCTTTGCTCTTCAATTGACGGTAAATCTGGTTGCGCATGGCAAGATGGTCGCTCTGCACTACGACAACGGTATTTTCAAGAAGGCCGGCCTCCTCTACTTTCTTGATGAAGGCTTCAGCCAACTTGTTCGTGCAGTAAAACGCTTGCAATGTTTGATTTGGAAGCGACATGACATCGGCATCGTCAAGACAGCTGCGCGAGACGAAGCCGTGAGGGCTGTGCCCGCCGATTGCCGATACCGTTAGGCCAAAGGGCTTTTTGCCGCTCGAAAGAGCAACGATTTCCTTGAATGCGGCATCGAACAGATCCTCGTCGTCGATACCCCATGGATTGGCCCGGGTTCCGAATGCGGTAACCGGGGCTGGATAATTCGCGCCGATTTCTGCGTATCCAACACCCTTCTGGTAGTTGTGTGCAGCCACAAAACCATCGGTACCGGCAAACCCAAGCATGGCGCCTTGCATGAATGTCAGCGTGTAGCCGTCGCGGGCGAGAATATCGCTGAGGCAGACCGCCTTTGGTAGCAGGGCTTTGACATGGGCGAAGTCATAGCGGCCGGTCATGCCCAAGCCGAGCAGCGGCGTGCCACAGTTGCTGGCGATCTGGCCGGCAAGCGTCCAGTTCGTTTTCTCCGATTCAGCGATGCCGGTCGCTGAGAATCCGCGGGCTTCCAGGCGTTTCAAAGGTGCTGCAGTCTTTCCAAAAAGGCTTTCGTCCCAAAAGGTTCGCTCGGAACTTTCCAGATAGATATGGATGAGATTTGGTTGCCGGTCTTGCGGCTTCGTTGCCGCCGATGGATCGCTGAAATGGCGTGTGAGGTCCAACTGATCCGAGGCGTATGCCCGCATCACATGGTTGCCAATGCCGAAAGTAAAGGGATTGAAGACAAGCAGCGGAACTGTCAACAGGGCACCAAACGTCTGCATCCGTCGATGACCGCGCGCCGCTTGCCGCCAGCAGACAAAAAGCAGGAGGAACGGAAGCAATTCCATCGCGACCTGAAGAGCAACAAAACTCATGACGCCGTTTGATTCCATTTCATATTGAAAATGAAACAGAATGGGTGCGAGGGAGAATTGGCCGAAAACCTGGATGAAAACGCACCAGATCATCAGCATCGTCATTGGGATGAGCGGAAGCCACCATCCCATGGTCGGCCGTCCGTCGGCGAAGCTGCGGCCAAAGCCCAGCGCGAGCAGCATCAAGAAGAGGGGTGGGAACCCATAGAGGATCAGCGTCGGGTCTTCGTCGGCGACCTTCACGGCGATGTTCAGGAAGGTGATTGCAAAGACTGCAGCCCAGATCATCCAATAAGGACGTGTTGATTCGGCGCGATCGGATCCCCACAGTTTGAGCATACTGAAACTCTCCGCAATCTGGCGCACTACCAAGGTTACAGATGTGTAGAAGGCGATCCCTAACGACAGGTTGAAATTACCACCGGCGATATTGCTTCGCTGGGAGGGTAGTTAAAAAAAGGTATTGCGCGCATACCGGGCCTTCATAAGGCAGGGCCGGTGGATAGCCTTGCCCGGCCGGGGATGCTGATTGCAATCGACCAAATTCTCTTTGTACTGATGGGCTCGTGCCCAACGGGGAGTGAACATTCTTCTGTCGCCTATCCTTCCTCTGAGAGGCAGGCGAGGGCGGCTTCGTAGATCACGTCGGGCAAGACCTCGAAGGTGTAGGGCATGTGAACGCGTTCCCATTTCTGATGGTAGTCGCGCCCCCATGGTCCAATGTTGACCACGGGATAGGACAACAGTCCGTCCGGTGCGTGATCCACGAAGGCCGAGCAGGGCGTGTTGTCGGATAGAAGCCGCGTCTGTCCGGCGGCGGGACGATGGCCGAAGAAGCTCATGTCCGAAATGCCGGCGAAGAACTGTTTTGCCTTGATGCTCGTCCCATGCCGTTTCGCGCAGGTGTCGGCGGCGGTCATCATGTTTCGTTCGAAGGTTGTTCCTTGATCTCCAGCACTGTCCAGATGCACGCGTGGATAGTGCAGCGTCGAGAAGCCGACGATCACCAGCGGGCCTTCGAGACCGGTTTCCGCAAGCGTCGCCGCGACGATCTGGCGGGTGATCGACAGGGGATCTTCGCCGCTGGACAGGGACTGATCGAGCGTGTTCAGCCGGTCAGCTGCCGCCTGCCCGCCATGGGAGATGGCGAGCGTATACAGTTCTGCGTAGGTGAGGACCTGTCCCGCGTGAGATTCTGCACGGCCTGAGCCCTGGCGCTCGAAGAAGGCCTTTGCATTCTGTGCCTGAGTGTCGAGCGCTGCTTGCATGGCGGTTGCCGCAAGCGCGCTGAATTCGGTCAGCACGTCTTCCGGTGTGCGCCTGTGCGTCAGCCAGTTGAACGACAGCCAGACGTGAGCGGGTGTCGTCACTTCATATCCGTGGCGCACGTCCTTGGCTTCGAGGCAGACCGGTGCCGGCGAAATCTCGCCATGGGCCTCGTCGCACAACGCGCTGTTGGTTTCCATGGCGCGCATGATTTCGGCGCCGATCAGATGGGCGCTGATGCCGTCAAAGGCATAACCGGCATGGGTGGGGCGGCCGGCGACGAAGGCGAATGGCGAGAATTTACCGACAGATCCGAGGTAGACGGCGCGGCCTTCCTCGCCGTCACCATCATCGCCGCTGGCATCGAGGTTGATGCCGCCGACAATGTCCAGGTCGAATTTTTCTGCGATTGCGGGCAGGGCGTCGCGGAAGGATCGCATGCCGCGCGAGCGGTTCTCTTCATCCGGCGTGGCGACGAACAGGAGATTGCCGGGCGGCTCATTCAGTTCCGCAAAACGCTCTAGTGCGGCGATCCCTGCGGCAAGGCCGCTCTTCATGTCGAGCAGGCCACGGCCGGCAAGGAAATCTCCGCTCATCAGGTCGGCAAGGGCCTTGTCTTCGGTGGGATTGCGGGTTTTAGCCGTGAGTTCGTCGATCAATGCCTGGGTGAGGGCTTCCGGTTCGCAGGCAAGCGACACCAGCGAGCTGTAATTGGCAATCGAGACCGTATCGAAATGACCTGCCAGAACCAGGCAACGCCTGCCCCTGCCGCGTACCAGCGCCAAAACGTTTTGCCGGGCTGGCGTGCCGTGGCTGTCGAGCGTCAGCAGGTTATCCGGGTTCTTGCGGAAATAGGGCGTATCGCTCAGAAGTTCCATCAACCGGCCGGAGAATGCGGCTTCGCCATCGCTTTCCGTGACGCTTGGCCACCGGGTCATTTCGATGGAAAGCTCGCCGGTGCGCGACAGGGAATTGCGGAGAGATGGGCGGTCTGCAGACGGCATTTCGGGCGATCCTCTCGCGATTCGAATAGGCCTCTGTGATGAGGCTGGCGAACTCTAGCGAGCGGCCGCATAAAGCGAAATGGCAATTTTATGGAAATTTGCTTGATATTTTGGCCAAAATGACAGGGTATGTTGGCATAATGATCAGAGGCTGATGTCATGGACAGTACCGACCGGCGTCTGCTGGCAATTCTGAGAGCCGATGGCCGGGCTTCGATTTCGAAGCTGGCCGAACTCTTGAAGATATCGCGCGGCACGGTGCAGAACCGGATCGACCGGCTGACCGCCGATGGCGTCATCGCCGGCTTCACGGTGCGGATCGCTGCAGCGGAAGACCCGCATGCCGTCCGCGCCGTCATGCTGATCGAGATCACCGGTCAGAAAACCGTCTCGGCGGTCAAGACCTTGCGCGGCATACCGGAAATCCGGGCGCTGCATACCACCAACGGCGCCTGGGATCTCGTGGCTGAAATCGAGACCGAAAACCTCGCCGAGTTCGATCGTGTCCTGCGCCATGTCCGGGCGCTGGAAGGCGTGTCCAAATCGGAAACAAGCCTGTTGCTGACGACGATCTGAGGCCTTGCCTTTCGGTCAGGTATGCGGCCCAAGCAGCGACAGGTCCGCTTCTCCCAGCCTGTCCTTGGCGGTGCGGAGCTGATGCCAGTAGGGATAAAGGATCGGCGGAGCGCTGACTTTGTCGAGGCGATCGCGCTCTTCGGCGGTCAGCACCAGTTCGGCGCTGGCGAGATTGTCCTTGAACTGCGCTTTGGTGCGGCCGCCGATGATGACGGAGGTGACGGCCTTGCGGCCGATCAACCAGGCGAGTGCCACCTGCGCGCCCGAGACAGTGCGGCTTTCGGCGATATCAACGAGGGTATCGACGATGTTCCACAGGCGGTCCTCATTGCGGATCGGCGGTTCGTCCCAGCCGGCCAGTTGCCGCGAGCCTTCCGCCGTCTTGTCCCGGCGATGCTTGCCTGAAAGCAGGCCGCCTGCCAGCGGGCTCCAGACGAGTACGCCGAGCCCCTGGTCTATGGATATCGGCAACAGTTCGTATTCCGCTTCGCGGGCTTCGAGGGTGTAATGGATCTGCTGGCTGACGAAGCGCTGGCGATGTTCGGTAGCACTGACGCCGAGCGCCTTCATGATATGCCAACCGGAAAAGTTCGAGCAGCCGATATAGCGGACCTTGCCCTGGCGCACCAGCATGTCGAGCGCTTCCATCGTTTCTTCGAGCGGTGTCTGGCCATCCCATTCATGCAGCTGATAGAGGTCGATGACATCGGTCTTCAGCCGTTTCAGGCTTGCCTCGCAGGCACGCACCAGATGATGGCGCGAGGATCCGGCATCGTTCGGGCCGTCGCCCATCGGGAAGCGGGCCTTGGTGGCGATCAGCACGCCGTCCTTGCGATTTGCACCAAGAATCTCGCCGATGATTTCCTCAGAAACGCCCTGCGAATAGACATCCGCCGTGTCGATCAGGTTGACGCCGGCATCGAGAGACATATCGACAAGTTTCTTGGCCTCCTTGACGCCGAGGTCACCGACGGTCTTTGCCCAGCCCTTGCCGCCAAAGGTCATGGTGCCGACGGTCAATGTCGAAACCTTGAGGCCGGAGCGGCCGAGAAGACGATATTCCATGATGATTTTCCGGTAAGGTTTGAATTTCGGATCTTGGAATAAGCTAGTCTCTCGCAGCTAAAAGGAAAGAGGGAGGCAGACCCCCAAGCCCCTCACTGAAATATGCAATCCAGGTCAATATTGGTTTCATATCGCCTTGTGGCATGACGATTTCGGGCCGTTTAACGTGCGGGAGATCTCTTCGTGAAACATTTTGCGAAACGCGCCTGTCGCAGAATGCTTGTTTTTGCGACGTTGTAAAATTCAGTGGCAAGGCTGTCTGCCTTAGGCGGGATTTTTGCGAGTGCTTCCGCTTGTCAGCAGTCGGACCGAATCGGACGCTTGACCGCAGCTGAAAGCTCCGCAATGCAGGGGATGGCTCTGCAGAGCAAAGCCAGACGTGAAAACTTGGTCCGTTCGTATTACAAAGGCAGTTCACTTCCCTAGATTTCGCTGGAAGAACGCGACGACCTCGGCATTAAATTCACTGTGGAAAGCCGCGCGGTCGAAGCCTGGAGCGTCGATACATGCTTCCGAAGACAGTTGGGTTTTAGGGCACATCGTTAAAAACGACATATGGACGGCGTTGGGGACGATTCGGAAATCAGGCTTTTGCGGCATTACACGCGCAAGTGTCGCAACATCTTCCGGCGATGCGCCGCCACCCCCTCCCAGCTCCGATGCCCATAGCTGAAGCGGAATCGCGACGTCCTTCACGCTATCTTTCGTCCGAAAGACGATGCTGAGAGGGTCTGCGACCACCATCGCCCTGATGCGGCGATCATGCGTTAGCATCTGGGTCAACGGCGGCTGCTGCGGAGGTCGGGCTTGATTGAGCTGCGGGCAGCCGACTGCTTTTGGGGCGGCACAACGCGGCGGCAACTTGCTGAAATCCGGGTTGGCACCAGCAAGAACAAGACCCGTATAGCCGCCCTGAGAGAAGCCATAGAAGCCGATTCTTTGCGGGTCGATCTTGGCAGAATCCGGGAGGTCAGTCAGCATGAAATCAATGGTTCGCTTGATATCGACGGGGCGTCTGATCAGTGCGCCCAAGCCATTTGCGCGGCTCATATCGGCATAGTTCGCATGTGGATGATTGACGGCGACCACGACAAATCCGGAATCGGCCAAGGCCTCGGCCGTGTCATGATGGCCAAGATACCAGCCGCCATAGCCGTGCGAGATGATCACCAGCGGCAATCTTTCTGCAGCAATCGGGCAATCCAGGGATGCCGGCACCGTGAGCGCTCTGATATTCACATCTTCAGGCGCTTTGGTACAAGGCGACCACATCGCCGCATCGATTGCCGGACCATCCTGCCCACCGGGGATATGAAGGAATTTCAGGCCTGCGGCCTGGGCAGGCGACATAGTGAAAGAAAGAGCGGCCGCGAGGACCAGGCGTAGGCGTGTCATGTATTGCTCCGGCTTGTGAGAAATATCCGGTAGCCCGGGCTTTCGGCGCGCTACGACTGTTTGAATTGCAAAAATCAGCGGCTTTACCTTGCTACCTTGTAATAACAGGTAGCGTGCTATAGATAGTTTGTAAATATGAGGAACGAAATGGCCGACTCGATCCAAGTCCAACTGAAAAAAGGTGCGCTCGATCTGTGCGTTCTGGCCGTACTTTCACAAGGTGAGAGCTACGGCTATGAAATCGCCAGCACCTTGGTAGCGGCTGTCGGCATGGGCGAAGGCACGATCTATCCCCTGATGCGGCGCATGCAGAATGACGGCCTTGTGGCTACCCGTCTTGTCGAATCCAGTAGCGGGCCGCCCCGCAAATATTATCGGCTCACGCCGCTCGGCCAAACCGTTTTCGAGGCGCATCGCAGCGATTGGCGCTCCTTTGCGGCCGCCGTCGATAAGCTTCTTGAGGATTTATCATGACCAAGGATGCCTTTCTGAACACGCTGCGACACGGGCTTGGCGGTCTTCCAGGCGAAGAGATCGAAGAAATCATGTCCGACTATTCGGCGCATTTTACCGAATCCGAGAGCCGGGGACGCAGCGAAGCGGAGGTGGTCTCGGCACTCGGCGACCCTGCCAGGATCGCGCGGGAATTGCGGGCCGACATCGGACTGAGGCGTTTCGAAACACATTGGAGCCTCTCGAACCTTATCGTGGCGGCCATGGCCTTGGCTGGACTGGCTATCGTCGATCTCCTTCTCCTGCTGCCGCTGCTGATACTGGCAGTTCTGCTGGCGGTGGGGTTTGCGGCTGGACTGTTGGCGATTGGAGCAGCCGGATTGAATGTCATTGTCGCGGCTTTGCTCTTTAACCCAGGTGACGTGCTGACGGCTCTGCTGGCCCGCCTTTGTATCGGCGCTGGACTTGTGTGCGGCTTCCTTGGAGGCGGCGCTTTGCTTCTGATGGGGCTGGGCGGCGGTATCCGCGTACTCGGCCAGTATGCGCGATTGCATTTCCGTCTGGTCCGGCCGGATCGGATCGGCAACTGAGAATTTCAACCAAAGCTATCGAAGGGACGAGAAATGACCCGCACACTGGCATGTATCGCGACAGGGGGACTGATCGGTGCTGCTGCCTTTCTGACGCTCGGAACCTTTCTTTCCGGGTCCGGCTGGGCCAGCGCAGCTTATTTATGGAACGGGGGATCGACGTGCGAGCCTGCGAGCGGGACGCAGCAGCAAATGACGCTGCCTTTTATTGCGGGCGACAGGCTGGTGATCGACCTGCCTGGCTCCATACACTATCGACCAGGGGGAAAGGCAGAGGTTGTCGTCAGCGGAGACTCAGCGCTGCTCGGTCACTTGCGCATCGAATCCGGCCGACTGGGCTTGGATTGCGCGCCTGGCTGGTCTGCGTCGCGGCTTGAGGTCAAGCTATCGGGGCCAGCCATCACCAGATGGGATTTGCTCGGCAATAGCAACTTGGCCCTGTCGGAGATCAACCAGCAGGAGCTTCAGGTGAACATCAAGGGCAGCGGGAGTTCCTCGGCGACCGGAATTGTAGACGCAATTACTCTCGGCATTTCCGGCTCTGGCGAAGCCCGGTTTGAAGGCCTGACTGCCCAATCGGCGACGGTGCAAATCCGTGGGAGCGGCGATGCAAAGGTCACCGCGAAGGTAGATGCGGATGTTTCAATTTCCGGAAGCGGCAATGTCCAGTTATCGGGACATCCGGAGATGCGGCGTGCAGAGATCAGGGGCAATGGACGCATCGTGCAGGTGCCGTAAACATGGACGCCACCCGCTTCGGCGGGGCGGTGTCCGCAATGATCCACCCAGCCAAGACGTCGCGAAATTCCTAAAACACGCGACAAGACCCCAAGCACTGAATTCCCCCGCAACGCCTGTCGCAAAAACCATTCGCAAAAGTCGGAACTTTGCGACAGAAAGTATCCCGCATTTTGATTGGGGGCTGGGAGACCTCCCTCTTCATTTTACCGTCCCTGCTCAATCCTTTGCCAGCACGATGACCCGGTCGGCGGTGCTGTAGAGCAGCTTCTCGGACTTCGACGGATTGACCGTGACGCCACCAAGCTTGCGCTGGTCCTGATCCTCGCCGCGCTGGCGGCGGTAGCCGATCGCCACTTCGCCGCGCCGAAGCGCTGCAAGGCAGATGGTGTAGAAGGTGACGGGTTCGCCGATGGCGACATAGTCGCTGACCGGGCGCATGTAGATTTCCGATCCATCCTCGTCGAGAAGCTCGTCGAAGATGGCGGCCATGCGCTCGTTTTCGGAAGCCTGTGCCAGCATCAGGCTGACCAGCTTGTTGCTGACGACGAAATCGTCGGCGCGGGTGACTTCGGCCAGTTCGCGGTTGCGCACGTCGGTCATCTCGCTGACGACGCTGATATGGCGGCCGGCGTGTTCTGCGATCTTGCGCAGCTGCAGCAGCGTCACCAGCGTGCGGGTGTCTGCCGGCTGCGGTGCCATATGGTCGCTATAGCCGAGAACGAGCACGTGATCATAGCTTGGAATATCCAGAGCATCGAGCTCCGCGCGGTTGCTGGTATTGATGACGCGGTAGTCGACGGCCATATTGCCGTTGGCCACCTTGAGGGCGGCGATTTCATCCTCGAGTTCCGGCGTGTCGGCGGCAATCGTCAGCAGGGAGCCGGGTGCGACGTAACGCGACAGTTCGAAGGTGATGATCGGTCCACGCCGGTTCCAGCCGAGCAACAGTGTTCGTTCAGGACCTTGTTCACGCACCGCCGGCGGAAGGATGGCGTCCTTCTCGATATGGATTTCGTTGCCGCCAGATTTGATCGCGGCATCGTCCTCAGCGATGATAACGGCGCGTTCGCCCGGCTTGAAGATCCGGCCGGGCGGCGGGTTGAGATGGACCTTGCCGTCCTCTTCGCAAAGGCCGATCAGCGTCGATGTCTCGTAGGCCATCACGGCGGCGGCAAAGCTCTTGCCGGTGATGTCAGGCTGTTCCAGCGTGTAAATCTCGCAGCCGTCGAAATCGAGCAGTTCGGAATAGACGGCGCTCAAGCCGGACTGACGGCTGGAATGCACGACGATGCGGGAAATCAAGTCGTCGGCCAGAATAAGCTGTAACTCGTTGCCGCCGACGATGCGCGCAACCTCGGCGTTCTTGCTGTCGCGGATTTCTGCGGCGATCTGGTAAGGCTTGGCGCGGCGGTTGGGGGCGTTGACCAGCGCAAGCACGCTCTTGATCACCTGCGAATCCGGATCGTCGCCTTCCGGCGACAGCACGATAACCGAGCGTGAGGTTTCCGGGTTGACGATATTGAGGTCGTAGAGATCGGTCGGGTCGCCGCTGCGGCAGATGATCTTGGTGTTCTTGAGGTCGGCCACCTTGGTGGCGATCTCGTCTTCCATCTCCACCTTGTCCTTGTGGGCCATGATGACGATGCGTGGCTTCTTACGGCTGGCATTGGCGATGACCAGTTCGGAGATGACGTCGAAGATCGAGGGCGACCAGTTGAGAATGATCGTGTGGTCGTTTTCCAGCACCTGCGAGCGGCCCTTGCGCAGTTCTTCAAGTTTGTTTTCCAGGCCTGTGCTGAGAACACCGATCAGGGCCGAGAAGACGAAGATGCCGGCGATGGTGACGAACAGCGAGACACCGCGGAAACTCCAGCCGAGATCGCCGCCCATTGTGCCTGCATCCATGGTACGCATCAGCGATTCCCAGGCGCCTTCGATGAAGCTTACCGGCTGGCCGCCTTCTGGGGCGATCTGGGTAAGGGCGAGGAAGGCACCGGCAATGATGATGACGATCAACGAGATGACCGCCAGCCAGCCAATCAGGGCAATCGATCCTCCGGCCATGCTCTTGTCGAACTCATATCGCAGTCGTGCGCCCCATGACGTTGTCTTGCTCATCGATTTTCCCTTGGCCCCGTCTTATGCGCTTCGCTCGGATCGCAGATATTTCTAATATATTCAACAGGTTTAGGTCGCTGAGTGCCAATGCACCCAGTAATGTTCATCTAGCCATCCGGCTATCTATCCACATCACGCTTGTGGCGGGCTGTTTATTCTCTGCGTGTTGCCAAGGCAGTGTCACATGCCTGTCAATTGCCGCCACTATCCATCGCTGCATCTGTTCACTTGGGATGAAGACCGATGAAGACGTTGCTTGGTGCGTTCACCGCACTTGTTGCCGCCAGCCTGATTGCCGTTTCGGCACATGCAGAAAACCTGGTGCTCTACACCAGCCAGCCGAATGAAGATGCGCAGGCGACGGTCGATGCCTTCAAGGCTGCCAATCCGGGCGTCGACGTCGAATGGGTGCGCGACGGCACGACCAAGATCATGGCCAAGCTGATGGCCGAGATCGAAGCCGGCAACCCGGTTGCCGACGTGCTTCTGATCGCCGACACAGTGACGCTGCAGCGCATGAAGGAAGCCGGTCAGCTCCTGGCCTACAAGTCGCCGGAAGCGGCCAACTATGACGCAGCCCTCTATGATGCCGATGGCGCCTACTACTCGACCAAGATGATCACCACCGGCATCATCTACAACACGGCGGCGGCGATGAAGCCGGCCGGCTGGAAGGATCTGGCCAAGCCGGAAGCCAAGGGCCTGGTGACGATGCCGAGCCCGCTGACCTCTGGTGCAGCGCTGATCCATGCGCAGACGCTGGCGGGCATTGATGGTTTCGGCTGGGATTATTACAAGTCGCTCGCCGAAAATGGCGCCACCGCTTCGGGCGGCAATGGCGGCGTGCTGAAGGCCGTCGCCACCGGCGAAAAGGCTTATGGCATGGTCGTTGATTTCATGGCGATCCGCGAAAAAGCCAAGGGCGCACCGGTCGAGTTCGTCTTTCCGACTGAAGGCGTCAGCGCCGTGACCGAGCCGGTCGCCATCCTGAAGACCGCCAAGAATGTCGAGACGGCCAAGAAGTTCGTCGATTTCCTCCTGTCCGAACAGGGTCAGCAGGTTTCCGTCAAGCTCGGTTATATCCCGGCTCGCAATGGCGTAGCGCTTCCGGAAGGCTTTCCGGCGCGTGACAGCATCAAGGTCCTGCCGATCGATGCGGCCGCAGCCGTCAAGAATTCCGAAGGCGACCTGAAGACGTTCTCCGGCATCTTCGGCACCAACTGATCGGTTCTCATGCCCAGACTTTTTGCCAGTCGAAGCAGCCAGCCCGCCTGGCTGCTTCCTTTCGTCATTATTGCCGTCTGCCTGCTCAGCGGACTGCCGCTGGCACGGCTGCTCTATGCCGGATTGCGGTTTTCGGTCGAGGGTAGGGCGACCGGCCTTTTCTCCGAGCCTTCCACCTGGTTTGCCATCCGCAACACGCTGACCACCGCCACCGGTGGCATGGTGATTTCGGTGTTGCTCGGTGCGACCTTCGCCTTTGTCGTAACGTTGACCAACATCCGCGCAAAAGGCTTCTTCAGCTTTGCCTTCGTGCTGCCGATGATGATCCCGCCGCAGGTGACGGCGTTGGCCTGGGTGCAGATGTCGGGTCCGGCCAGCCCGCTGTTGAAAACGCTCGGCATCGCGCCGCCGCTCGGGAGCCCACAACCGCTCTATTCGCTTGGTGGTATCGTGCTGCTTTTGGGTGTCCAGCATGCGCCGCTGGTGTTTCTGGCGCTGAAGGCCGGGCTTGCCGCATTGCCGCGCGACGGTGTCGAGGCGGCGCGTCTGGCCGGCGCATCGCCGATGCGGGTGTTTCGCGATATCATTTTTCCGCTGGCGATGCCGGGACTGATTGCCGGGGCGGCGATTGCCTTCGTGTCCGGCGTTGGCAATTTCGGCATTCCGGCCATTCTCGGAATTCCCGCGTCGATTTTCGTGCTGCCGACACTGATCTACAGCCGCCTTTCAAGTTTTGGCGCGGGCACGTTCGCCGAGATGTCGCAGTTGTCCATGGTGATCGCTGTTATCGCAGGGCTTGGCCTTGTCATCCAGCAATGGGCACTGAAAGGCAGGGATTACCGCATCATCGGGCTGTCGGGACAGAGTGCGGCCTTTTCTTTCGGGCCATGGCGTCTGATCGCTGAAGTGGGTTTTTCATTGCTGCTTTTCTTCGTTCTCGTGGCACCGCTGGCAGCCCTTATCGCGAGTTCGCTAGTGCCGGCCTATGGCGTGCCGTTGAGCGTCCAGACCATGTCGCTCCAGGCCTATAGCGAAATCCTGTTTCGCCAGTCCGTGACACTGAGGGCATTTGCCAATTCGCTGTTCCTGGCCGGGACGACGGCCTGCGGATTGCTGCTATTTACCGTGCTCACCGCCTATCTGCTCGCCCGCCGTCCGGGAAAGCTGGCCAATATCCTCACCGGCCTGATCGAAATTCCCTATGCGCTTCCGGGCATCGTGCTGGCCGTGGCTTTCATCCTGTTGTTTGCCGCACCATTGCCGCTCGTCAACGTCTCGATCTATGGAACGATCTGGATCATCCTGATCGCCTATTTCTCCAGCTTCTTTGCCGTCAGCCTGAAGCCCGTGGCCAGCGCTTTCCTGCAACTCGATCCGTCGCTTGAAGAGGCAGCCCGGCTTTCCGGCGCAGGCTTCGGCCTGCGCATGCGCGACATCCTCGTTCCGCTGATTGCACCGGCGGCGGGCGCCTCCGTCATTCTCGTCTTCCTGATTGCCTGCAGCGAGTTGACGGTGTCGGCGCTGCTCTGGTCGGCGGGGACGCAGACGCTCGGCGTTGCGATCTTCAATCTCGACGACAGCGGCAGTTCCGATCTGGCCTCAGCGCTCTCCGTCCTCGTCGTCATTATGGTGGTGATCCTCATGTTGCTCTTGGAACTGCTGGCGAAACACCTGCCAAGAGGCGTTCTGCCATGGCGCAACTGATCCTCAATCATCTCGCCAAGGATTTTGGTACAGGCCGCGCCGCCGTTTCCGATGTGTCCCTGACGGTGCGCGAGGGAGGATTTCTGGCGCTGCTCGGGCCATCCGGCTGCGGCAAGACGACGGTGCTGCGAATGATCGCCGGTTTCGAGCAGCCGACCGATGGCTCGATCATGCTGGGTGAGCGCACGCTTGCCGACGCCAGCGGCGCGCTGCCGCCGGAAAAACGCAACATGGCGATGGTGTTTCAATCCTATGCGCTCTGGCCGCATATGTCAGTGGCTGAGAATGTCGGTTATCCCCTGAAAGTGCGTGGCATCACCGGGGATGCATGGCAGGCGCGCGTCAAGGATGCGCTTTCGGTTGTCCAGCTCGAAGAATTCGCCAATCGCCGTCCCGCCGACCTTTCCGGCGGTCAGAGGCAGCGCGTGGCGCTTGCCCGCTGCCTCGTCACCTCCCCGGACGTGGTGCTGCTGGACGAGCCGCTGGCCAATCTCGACCGTCACCTGAAGGCGGCGATGGAGGAAACCTTTCGCGCATTCCATGCCCGGTCTGGCGCGACGATGATCTACGTGACCCACGATCAGGGCGAGGCGATGGCGCTGGCGACCGACATTGCGGTGATGTCGGAGGGACGGTTGATGCAGGTCGCGTCGCCGCAGGAGATTTATGCCCGGCCCGAAGGCCGTGTCGTCGGCGGGCTGGTCGGGCAGGGTGCTATTCTTGACTTGGCACTGCCGGATCAAGGGCCGCGCCTGCTGCCATGGCCAGCGCTGGAAATGGCCTTCCGGCAAGCGGCAGGACCGAGCCGTGCCGTGCTCGTGCGCTCCGAACACGTGGTTGCCGATCCCGCAGGCATCCTGCTCCAGGTGACCTCCTGTGTGTTCGAGGGAGAACGGTTTGCCCTGTCACTCCGCACGGCGGGTGGACAGAAACTCGGGGCCTATTCCACCCATGCGCTGGACTGCGGCGTTCTGCAGCCGTTTGTGATCAGACAGGGATGGCTGCTCTGAGATATCCGTTGGAACCGGAGCATTGCCGGTGGATTGCCCCAGGGAGAAAGGCATTCGACTTTTGCCGCCGATTGGCTAAAGTCGCAGCGATTGCATACGGAAATTGTTGATGACCCTTCGCCTTGCCACCTTCAATATCGAGAACCTGATGAGCCGGTTCGATTTCTCCGGCTTTCGCAACCACCTCAAGCAGGACCGTGTTCTCAGGCTGTTCGACGTCAAGACCGAGGCGGAATACCAGCGGCTGGAAGAGGCCCGCACCATCGCCTATACCGATGATACCAGGCAGATGTCGGCGCTCGCCATTGCCGATTGCGACGCCGATATTCTTTGCCTGCAGGAAGCCGACAACATGGCGGCGCTGCAGGCGTTCGAATACGGTTACCTGTTTCGCATGGTCGGCAACGGTTACCGGCAGAAATACCTGATCGAGGGCAATGACAGCCGCGGCATCGACGTTGCCGTTCTGGTGCGCGAGGAAACCCGCGACGGCCAGAAGATCGAATGCGTCGATGTCAAATCGCATGCCGGCGTCACCTATGCCGATTTCGATCTGTTCAACGATGCTTTAGCTTCGACCAACGTGCCCGGTGACCGCATCTTCAAACGCGACTGCCTGGAACTCGATTTCCGCATCGGCGGACGGCCATTCACGCTGTTCGTCGTGCATTTCAAGTCGATGGGGCCGGCGCGTGACGGACTGGACGGGCGCGCGGCAACCATGCCGGTGCGTGCAGCCGAAGTTGCCGCCGTTCGCCGCATCATCGAAAACCGCTTTGGAGCGGATAATCTGGATGGCAAGATGTTCGCCATCTGCGGTGACATGAACGATTATCAGGAGCGGGTCGACGTGCTGGGCGACCGCCGCAACGGCTATAGTTTCGTGCCGCAGCAGGAGGCGCAGAGCGCGCTGGATGTGCTCAGCCATGACGGTTTCGTCGAAAACGTCATGCGCCGGCGTCCGGAACTCGATCGCTGGACCCTGTTTCACAGCCGTGGACCGGACGAGCGGCATCTTTGCCAGCTCGACTATATCTGGCTGTCCAAGGCGCTTGCCGAGCGCAACCCGGCCAGCGTGCCGGAGATCATCCGCGGCGGCCAGCCGTACCGGACGATCTTTCCGCAGGGGCAGGAGGTCGAACGCTATCCAAGAACCGGCTGGGACCGGCCGAAAGCCTCCGACCACTGCCCGGTCGTCATCTCCCTTAACGTGTGAAATTCCCGAGGCACGATTTTATGTCGCAACTCACCAGCACTGTTTCCGGATTGCCCGATGAAGGCGTGATCTTTCCCGTCACCAGCATCAATGTGTGCGTGAGCGGCGAGGCGCATCCCTATCTGCGTTCCCACACGGCCGAGATCGCTACCAACTGGGAGAGGGAGTTTGCCGCCAATCCTGCTCTGTTCGACGGCCGTATGCTGCTGATGAGGGCGCTTGAGCTCACGGACGGCGCGATTTCGGGTGAATGCCATATCGTTCCCTTCTCGGCATTTCTGCTGTGGCGCAAGACCCGCCCCGCTGGGGCCGCCATCCATCTGTTCGGCCTGCCGGTGATCGTTTCTTGCGACGGTGCCGTGATCGCCATCCGCATGGGGCAACACACGGCCAATCCCGGCCGTGTCTACTGTGCGGCAGGCTCCCTCGATCCGGATGATATCCGCGACGGATATTGCGACATCGACGGCAACATGGCGCGCGAGGTGCTGGAGGAGACCGGGCTGCAGCTGTCGGCCGCCGTGAGCGTGTCCGGTTTCCATGGCCTGCACGGCGAGGGCGTCGTCACGCTTTTCCGTGTCTATCATTTTACCGAAACGGCGGCGGAACTGATCGCGCTTATCGACGCCCATATCACGGCCGACCCGGAACCTGAAATCGACGCTGCCCTTGCCATTCGTACCGCCGATCCGGAGCTGCATGCTTATCCGCCGTTCATGCCGCCGGTCCTCGAATGGGTTTTCAACATCATCCGGTAGCGCTTTTGCGCTTGCCGCCAGCTATCTGCCATGCAAGGTCTGATGGCAGAAAACAGTAAAGGGAGATGCTTGTGGCGCGTCGCTATGCAATCTACGACGTTTTCACCGCCAACAGGCTGGAGGGAAACCCGCTTGCCGTTGTCTTTGACGGCGACGGCCTGAGCGATGCGGCAATGCAGGCGATTGCCGGCGAGTTCAACCTGTCGGAAACGGTATTTTTACAGCAACCGCAAAAAACGGGGCATGCTGCGAAGCTGAGGATTTTTACCCCGGGCTATGAACTACCCTTTGCCGGTCATCCGACGGTGGGGGCGGCGATCGCGCTGGCCGAGGACGGGCGTTCCTCTGAAGGCGAAGACTATGACCTCGTACAGATGCTTGAAGAAAATGTCGGCCCGGTGCGCTGCGCCGTGCGCGGCAGGGCAGGAGAGGCAACCTTCGCCGAATTCGACGTGCCACGCAAATCCATCCGCCTCGATGCCAAATTCGACAGGCAGGCGATTGCCGACGCCTTCAGCCTGAAGGCAACGCAGATCGGCTTCGAAAACCATGTCCCGTCCTTCTGGAGCGCCGGTGTGCCTTTCGTCATGATCCCGGTTCACGATGTCAGTGCGGCCGGTGCCGTGGAGTTCGATGCGGCGCTCTGGGAGCAGATCACCCCGATCGCGGAAGGGCGGCTTGCGGCGGCCTATATCTACTGTCGCGGCGGCGTCAATCATGTTGCCCGCTTCCACACCCGCATGTTTGCTCCCGCCATGGGCATCGTCGAGGACCCGGCGACGGGTTCAGCGGTCGCTGCCTTTTCCGGCGCGATCCACAGTTTCGACCAGCTGATTGACGGGCATCATCCGTTCCTGATCGAGCAGGGGGTGGAGATGGGGCGCCCGTCGCTGCTGCACCTTCATATCGACGTCTCCGGCGGTGAAATCAGCATGGCCCGGATCGGCGGGCAGGCGGTGAAGATTGCGGCCGGTGAACTTTATCTTTGAAAAACAGCCGCTAAACAGCCCACACACATTTTTTTGAGAAATCCGAAAGAAAATCACCCGAGGAACTAGACAAGCCCGGCGAACCCCATTATACGCCGCATCACACCACAGCAATGTGGTTCTAGAGGCCGCAAACGAAGCGGTTCTGGCGGGTGATTAGCTCAGTTGGTAGAGCAGCTGACTCTTAATCAGCGGGTCGTAGGTTCGAACCCTACATCACCCACCATTCTCTCTTTCTCCTAAAAAGAGAAAATTCCTACTCTCATTAAACCGAACCAAAAATGCTTTTGTCCGGTTGCGATTGCCGATGGAACCGTCGAGCAATGGCGCGCCGCTCACTTCATTTCCTTTGATTTTTTTGAATCATCAACTGGGGCCGCTGGTTTTCAGCCAGCGACCGATTGAAGAGTTTGATATCGCTCAGGAAGCGACGCGCACGATCAGCTTGCCGAAATTCTTTCCGTCGAGAAGGCCGATGAAGGCGTCTGGCGCGTTTTCCAGCCCTTCGACGATGTCTTCCCGGTATTTCAACCGGCCATTGGACATCCAGACTGCTGCCTCGCGATAGAAATCGGGACGCTGATCTGCGAATTCGCGTTGTATGAAGCCTCTGATGTTGAGGCTCTTGCGCAGGATTGCCCGCATGACGGCCGGGAGCTGGTCATGTGTGCCGGCAGCAGACCGTGCTTCGTTGTAATGGGCGATCAGCCCGCACACCGGAACGCGGGCAAAATCGTTGAGCAATGGAAACACCGCGCTCCAGACGTGGCCGCCGACATTTTCGAAGTAGACGTCGATGCCGTTCGGGCAGGCGGCTGCGAGTTCCTCGGCGAAATTGGGTGAACGGTGGTCAATCGCCACGTCAAAGCCAAGCTCGCTTCGCACGTAATCGCATTTCTCTGCCCCACCGGCGATGCCGACAGCGCGGGCGCCAAAAATCCTGGCGATCTGGCCGACCGCCGAGCCGACTGCACCGCTTGCGGCGGCGACCACGACAGTCTCTCCGGCCTTCGGCTTTCCGATATTGCGCAGGCCGGCATAGGCGGTGAAACCAGGCATGCCGAGAATGCCGAGCGCGGTTGTGACGGGGGCTTGCTCTGGGTCTAGCTTTCGCAAGTCGCTGCCGTTCGAGATTGCATGGCTCTGCCAACCGGAATGGGACAGGACGATATCGCTCGGATCGAAAGCGGCGTTATGCGAGCGCAGAACCCTCGCCACCGTTCCTCCTTCCATGACGCCACCGATCTCGACCGGTTTGGCGTAGGATTTAGCATCGTCCATGCGCCCGCGCATATATGGGTCAAGGGAAAGATAGAGGATCTCGAGAAGAACGTCGCCGTCAGCGAGGTCGCCGACGGCCTGTTGTTCGAGTCGAAAATTTTCTGTTACCGGCCGGCCGGAAGGACGTGAAGCAAGGACAACGCGGGTCGAAATTGGTTGGTCGGACATGGGCTATCCTTACATTTCCGGATTTCAGTTGTTTGTTTTCAAGCGTTTAGCGGCTTGCGATCATACCGTTTATTGCTTCGCAGGCGAGGTGAGTTTTTCTCCATACCTCTCGCCAAAAAGAATGGCGTTCCTTATAAATCATTTTATCTACTGATTTTATAGACTAAGTTTTGCAACTTAGCGAAGGGATCGGTGGCTTATGCCCTACCTCCTCAGTCTCCTGGACAAAAGCCCGATCGAAGAGGGCAGCACCGCCGCAGCTGCGCTGCGCGCAACGGTTAAACTCGCTCAAAAGGCGGAAGAACTTGGCTACCACCGTTTCTGGGTCGCCGAACATCATAGCATGCCCAATCTCGCAAGTTCAGCACCGGAAACGCTGATTGCGTATCTTCTGGCCAAGACGGCAAGGATCCGCGTTGGCTCAGGTGGAGTCATGCTGCAGCACTACAGTGCCTACAAGGTTGCCGAGACTTTCAATCTGCTGGCGTCGCTGGCGCCTGCGCGCGTCGATCTTGGCGTCGGCAAGGCGCCGGGTGGCTTTCCGCTCTCGACACGTGCCCTTCAACTGGGCGGCGGCGGCGCCAAAAAGCCGGACTTTGCCCAGCAATTGTCCGACATCAATACCTATCTCGCCGCCGATCTTGCTCACGAAGGCCCGCATGCGACCCCGTTTCCGCCGGCGGCACCGGAGCGCTTCCTGCTGGGCGCCAGCGTTGACAGTGCGCAGCTTGCCGCAGCCAAGGGCTGGCGGCTGGTGTTTGCCGGTCAACTGAACGGCGATCCGGAGAACCTCAGCAAGACATTCGACGCCTATGCCCGGGCAAGCGGCGGCAAGACACCGATCCTGGCGCTTGCGGCCTATGCCGCAGAAGACGCTGCCGTTGCGCGCAAGGCTGTCGGCGATCTGCGTATCGTCAAGGTTTTCCTCACCGATGGCAGAAGCGTCAATGTCGGTACCGAGGAGCAGGCTGCGGAATACGCAAGGCAAGCCGGGGTCGGTATCGATCGCCTCGAATCCAAAGCGCCGAGTGTTCTCCACGGAACGGCCGCCGAGGTTCGCGGGCAGCTGGATGACCTGCACAGTCGCTACGGCATCACCGAGTTCATCATTGAAACGCCGGCCGTTGCCACTGCCGAGCGCTTTGCTTCCATCGAACGCCTCGCCAAGGAACGGCTGTCGCTCGCTGCCTGATATCGACAAAAAGGATTTCTCCGATGGTTCAGAAACACATTCCGTTCGGTATCATGCTGCAAGGCCCCGGTGGCCATATGAACGCCTGGAAACATCAAAGCGGCCCAGCCGACGCCAGCGTCAATTTCGAGTTCTTCGTCAAGACGGCCCGCCGGGCGGAAGCCGCAGGCATCGCCTTTGCCTTCGTTGCCGATGGGCTTTACATCAACGCGCAGTCGATCCCGCATTTCCTCAACCGGTTCGAACCGATCTCCATCCTCTCGGCTTTGGCGGCCTTGACCTCGAAGATCGGCCTCGTCGGCACCGTCTCCACCTCCTACAGCGACCCGTTCACCGTCGCCCGCCAGTTTGCCACGATCGATCAGATCAGCGGCGGCAGGGCAGGCTGGAATGCGGTGACGACGCCGCTCGAAGGATCGGGCCGCAACTACAGCCGCGAGCATCCGGAACACGAGCTGCGCTACGAGATCGCCGACGAGTATCTCGATGTCATCAGGGGGCTTTGGGATTCCTGGGATGACGATGCCTTTATCCGCAACCGCGAAACCGGCGTCTATGCCGACAAGTCGAAGCTGCACACGCTCGGGCACAGGGGTCGCTTCTTCCGCGTCGAAGGCCCTCTGAACATTGGCCGGTCGAAACAGGGACAGCCTGTCGTCTTCCAGGCGGGAGCGTCCGATTCCGGCATCAAGCTCGCCGGCAAGCATGCCGATGCCGTCTTCACCAATGGCGGGCCGATCGAGGATGCGAAGGTCTTCTACAAGCAGGTCAAGCAGAGCACGGTTGCGCAAGGGCGCCGCGCCGCTGAAATCGGCCTTTATCCCGGTATCGGACCGGTGGTCGGCGCGACGGCTGAAGAGGCGGAGCAGAAATACCAGGCAATCCGTAACCTCGTCACCATCGAGGAGGCGCTGCTCTATCTCGGCCGCTTCTTCGACCATCACGATTTCAGCGTCTATCCGCTGGACGAAACCTTTCCCGATATCGGCGATATCGGCAAGAACAGTTTTCGCGCCACCACTGACCGGATCAAGAAGACGGCGCGTGAGAAGAACCTCACCCTGCGCGAAATTGCCCTCGATGCGGCAACGCCGCGCACGGCGTTTATCGGTACGGCCGGGCATATCGCCGACGAAATCATCCGTTGGGTCGAGGAGGGGGCCGCCGATGGTTTCATTCTCGGGTTCCCGGTGATTGCCGAGGGGCTCGACGACTTCGCAACCCATGTCCTGCCGATCCTGGAACAGCGTGGCTATTTCAATCCCGTGCTTGAGGGTGAAACGCTGCGCGACCATCTCGGGCTGGAATACCGGCAGAGCCGCTATGCAGCCCGAGATGAAGACATCGAGCGCGGAAAGGCGGTCGGCGCTTAGGCGCCAGGAGCCGGCCATGAACATCATCGCACAGCCCCAGCGCCTGAATGATCCCGTAGAGAGCGGCATCGCCGCTTATCTCGACGAAATCATCGCCCTTCGCCACGACCTGCATCAATATCCGGAGCTTGCCTTTCAAGAACGGCGCACCAGCAAGCTGATCGCCTCGCATCTTTCTTCCTGGGGCTATGAGGTGACCACCGGTATTGCCGGAACGGGGGTTGTAGCCACGCTGAAGCGCGGCGATGGCGAGCGCCGGATCGGTATCCGCGCCGATATGGATGCACTGCCGATCGAGGAAGCCACCGGGCTTGCCTATGCCAGCAACAATCCCGACGTCATGCACGCCTGCGGCCACGATGGCCATACCTCCATCCTGCTCGCCGCCGCCCGCTATCTCGCCGAAAGCGGAGCCTTCAATGGCACGCTTCACCTGATCTTCCAGCCAGCCGAGGAAATCGGTGCAGGTGCCCGCAAGATGATCTCGGATGGACTGTTCGAGCGCTTTCCGGTCGATGCGATCTTCGGGCTGCACAATTGGCCGGGTGTGCCATTGGGTCAGTTCGGCTTTGTCGCCGGGCCGGCGATGGCCTCCGTCGATCAGGCGAAAATCCGCATCGTCGGCAAGGGCGGTCATGGGGCAGAACCGCACCGGGCCGTCGATCCGGTGCTGGCTTCGGCTTCCTTCATCACAGCGCTGCAAAGCGTCGTGTCGCGCAATGTCGATCCGCAGGAAATGGCGGTGGCGACGGTCGGGTCGATCCATGCGGGCTCGGCCTCCAACGTCATCCCGGAACGTGTCGAGCTGAAGCTGACCATGCGCGCTTTCACGGAAACCGTCCGGCAACAGCTGCAGGAACGCATTCCGGCCTTGGCGCGGGCTCAAGCGGAGAGTTTTGGTGCAGTGGCTGAGGTCGACTACCGGCTGGGCTTTCCGGCGCTGATCAACCACCGCGAAGAAACGGATTTCGCGAAAGGTGTGGCGCTCGACACGTTTGGTTCAGCAAGGGTCGAGGAAGGGTTCAAGCCACGTACGGCGAGCGAGGATTTTGCTTTCATGCTCCTGGCCAAGCCCGGCAGCTATCTGTTCGTCGGCAATGGCGACACCGCACCTCTGCACAGTGCTCATTACGATTTCAACGACGCAATCATCGCGCCCGCTGCCCGCTACTGGGTGCGGCTGGCAGAGACTTTTCTCAACTGAAGACATCAACAGGCCCACTTCTCACAGGAATGGCGAAAATGAGCGATACGTTTGTCTACACCACGCCCCTTGACCCCCGCGCAAAACCGCTGATCGACGAATTGACCTACGAGTACGACAGCCGTTACGGCTCCTATTTCAGCGAGGCTGGTGCAGCCGAAGAGATGAACCGCTATCCGGCCGAAGCTTTCGCGCCCCCATACGGCAATTTCCTGCTGCTCGAGCGCAACGGCGAGACGATCGGCGGCGGCGCCTTCAAGCACTATGACGAGCGCACCGCCGAGTTCAAGCGCATCTGGACACGCTCCGACCTGCGCCGTCAGGGGCTTGCCGTCAAGGTCCTGCTCGAGCTTGAGGTGCAGGCGGCTCGCCAAGGCTATTCCCGTATCTACCTGACCACCGGGTTTCGCCAGCCGGAGGCCGTCGGCCTCTATCTGAAATACGGCTACACCGCCCTTTTCGATATCGAAGCCGATCCGGAAATCTACAAGTCGCTGCCTTTTGAAAAAGAGATCGGCCACCTCGCGACCGTTGGTCTGCCCGGAGGCGTGTCTGCGCAACAGCCGTTGCAGCGCGCGGTTGGACAGCGCTGAGCGATCAGAAACTTCATCGTTTTACCAGGGGTCACACATGGCGCTCACGACAGATTTTGCAGGCATCGAGCCAAGCCGTGGGGCGGCTGAGCACAGCCAGGACTATTCGCGCTACCGGATCATCCCCGCGCGTCATCCCGGCCGCCTGGTCGGCACGGTGTTTGCCGGCCTCGTCATCGCTGCCGTTCTCTATTCGACCTTCACCAACCCGCGCTGGGGCTGGAATGTCTTTGCCGAATGGTTCTTTGCCGAACCCGTTCTGGCCGGTCTCGGCAGGACGCTGCTACTGACGGCACTGGCAACCGTGTCGGGCTCGGTTCTGGGTACGGCACTGGCGCTGGCCCGCGTGTCGAAATCGCCGCTGCTGTCCGGCCTCTCATGGGGCTATGTCTGGCTGCTGCGCTCCATTCCGCTGATCGTGCTGCTCCTGGTCCTCAACAATCTCGGCTATCTCTATGAGACGATCCGCATCGCCGTGCCGTTCACCGGTTTGGTGCTCGTCGATTATCCGACCGTGCAATTGCTCACCCCGTTTGCCGCCGCATTCCTTGGCCTGACGCTGAACCAGTCCGCCTTCTTCTCGGAAATTGTCCGTGGCGGCATTTTGTCGGTCGATCAGGGGCAGCTTGAGGCCGCAGCCGCCCTCGGCCTGCCGCGCCGCCGCCAGGTGTTCCGTATCGTGCTGCCGCAGGCTATGCGCTCGATCCTGCCGACCGGCTTCAACGAGATCATCGGTTTGGCAAAAAGCACGTCGATGGTCTACGTGCTGGCGCTGCCGGAGCTCTTCTATACGGTTCAGGTGATCTATCGCCGCAACCTTGAAGTCATCCCGCTGCTGATGGTGGCGACGGCCTGGTATCTGGTGATCATGACCGTTCTGTCGATCGCCCAGTATTACATCGAGCGTTACTTTTCGAGGGGCGCGGTGCGCAATCCGGTGCCTCTGCCGTTCCAATCCTTCTTCAACCGCTTTCGCCAGCCGCCGCCGCTGCTGCAGCCGGCTGCGACAGGCAGCCGGGCTGTGCGCAAGATCGGCTTTCGTGATGCGCCTTTGGTGCGGGCTGGTGCTCCCGTGCGTATCCACGGCATTTCCAAGAGTTTTGGTGCCCTGAAAGTGCTGGATGCGATCGATCTGACCCTGCCGGCAGGCAGCGTCACGGCGATTTTGGGTCCATCCGGTTCCGGCAAGTCGACCTTGCTGCGCGCCATCAATCATCTGGAGCGCGTTGATAGCGGCTTCATCTCCGTCGATGGCGATCTTGTCGGCTATCGCCAGAACGGCGAGACGCTCTACGAACTGAAGGAAAAGGACATCCTCAAACGCCGCGCCGATATCGGCATGGTTTTCCAGAATTTCAATCTCTTTCCGCATCTGACCGTGCTGGAAAACCTGATCGAAGCACCGATGCAGGTCCGGGGGACGGATCGCGCTGCGGCCGTCGAGCTGGCGCGGGAACTTCTCGCCCGCGTCGGCTTGACGGACAAGATCGATGCCTATCCCCGCCAGTTGTCCGGCGGTCAGCAGCAGCGTGTTGCCATCGCCAGAGCCTTGGCCCTGAAGCCGAAGGTGCTGCTGTTCGACGAGCCGACATCGGCGCTGGATCCGGAGCTGGTGGGTGAAGTGCTCGATGTGATCAAGGAGTTGGCACGCACCGGAACGACACTGGTCATCGTTACCCACGAAGTCGGGTTTGCCCGTGAAGTGGCCGATACCGTCGTGTTCATGGAAGGCGGCCACATTCTGGAAGTCGGCCCACCCGCCCGGGTTTTCAATCAGCCGAACCATCCGCGCACCCGCGAATTCCTCGCAAAAGTTCTCTAGCAAATTCCCGGCCGCGTCAGCGGATGGGATGGGACTAATATCAACTGCAACCATAAGATGAAAATGGAGACGGGATACATGACATTTTTACACAGTGCTAAACTTCTGATGGCCGGCGCCGTGACGATCGCGGCCCTCGGTTTGGGCTCCGCACACGCCGCCGAGAAATTTGACCTGAGCCCGGATATTTCCAAGCGGGTTCGCGCCGAGAAGGACGATGCGGCGGTCAAGGCGATCTCAAGCGACTTCAAATTCGTGACGCCGGGCAAGCTCACCGTTGCCATCAACGCCTGGGATCCGCCGATCGCTACCTATGCTTCCGACGCAAAAACACTGGTTGGTGCAGATCCCGATCTCGCTTCGCTTCTGGCGGATTCGCTGGGCCTGGAGCTTGAACTGGTGTCCGTTGCCTGGGCAGACTGGCCGCTCGGCGTTGCGTCCGGCAAATACGACGCCGTCATCAGCAACGTCACGGTCACCGAAGAGCGCAAGGAGAAGTTCGATTTCTCCACCTATCGCAAGGATGTGCTCGGCTTCTACGTCAAGGCCGACAGCAAGATCAGCGACATCAAGGAGCCGAAGGATGTCGCGGGACTGAAGGTCATCACCGGTGCCGGCACCAACCAGGAAAAGATCATTCTCGAATGGGACCGGCAGAACGTTGCCGCCGGCTTGGCGCCGATCGAGGTGCAATATTACGACGACCGTGCTGCCGCCGAACTGGCGCTGCAGTCCGGCCGTGCCGATGTCGAATTCAATCCGAACGCGACGCAGGCCTATAGCGCCTCGATCAAGAACCAGACCAAGCTCGTCGGCATTGTCAGCGGCGGCTGGCCACTGGCCGCCGACATTGCAGTCACCACCCGCAAGGGCGCCGGTCTTGCCGACGCGGTCACCGTCGCGATCAACGACCTGATCAAGAGCGGCAAGTATGGCGAGGTGCTCAAGCACTGGAGCCTCGAAGCCGAAGGCGTGCATCAGTCCTTCACCAACCCAGCCGGCTTGCCGAAAAGCGGTTCGTAACGCAGCACGAGGCGGTCCGGCGCTGTCCTGGCGCCGGGCTGGTTATGTCCATGGAGACGATGACAATGACCGACAGACTGGCTTTCCGGACCTTCCTGATCACGGCACTTGCTTCGACGCTGACCTTTTTCGGCACGGCTCAAGCGGACGAAGTGTTTGACCTCAGCCCTGAGCAACCGGCCCGTATCCGGGCGGAAAGGAATGATGCTGCCATCGCGGCGATTTCGAAGGATTTCACATTCGTGTCGCCCGGCAAGTTTACCGTCGCGGTCAGCCCCGGCGGACCGCCGCTTGCCACCTATGCGACGGATGCAAAGACCGTGGTTGGGGCTGATCCGGATTATGCGTCTGCCGTTGCCGATAGTCTCGGGCTTGAATTGGAACTCGTTCCGGTCGCCTGGATCGACTGGCCGCTCGGCCTGGTGTCGGGCAAGTACGATGCCGTCATTTCCAATGTCGGTGTCACCGAACAGCGCAAGGAGAAATTTGACTTCTCCACCTACCGACAGGGGCTGCACGGCTTCTTCGTCAAATCCGACAGTCCGATCAGCGTGATCCAGGAGCCCAAGGATGCTGCGGGCCTGCGCATCATCGTTGGTGCCGGCACCAACCAGGAGCGCATCCTGCTCCGATGGAATGACGAAAATGTCGCCGCCGGGCTAAAACCGCTGGAACTGCAATATTACGACGACGAGGCGGCAAGCCTGCTGGCTGTCTCTTCGGGCAGGGCCGAAGTCATCGTCCAGCCGCATGCACAGCTCGTCTACATCGCCGCGCGCGATCACAACATCAAACGCGTCGGCACCCTGAGCGCCGGCTGGCCGGATCGCTCCGACGTGGCCATCACCACGAAAAAGGGCAGTGGTCTGGCGGACGCTCTGACGGTCGCCACCAACGGGCTGATCGAGAAAGGCGTCTATGCAAAGATTCTCGACCATTGGCACCTTGCCGAGGAAGCCTTGCCGAAGTCGGAAACCAATCCGCCCGGCCTACCGAAATCCTGAATCCGAAATTCTGAAGGAAGAAGACACGATGGGCAGCATCGCCATCAACCATATCGGCTTTCTGACGCCCGGTAATTATCCCGCCGACGATCCGTTGTCCGGATTGGAAAAGACACTGAAACTCCTCGAATATGGCGAGGAGATCGGCTTTCAAAGCGCCTGGGCGCGCCAGCGTCATCTAGAACCGGGTATCTCGTCGGCGACGGCGTTTCTGGCGGCGGCTACCCAGCGCACCAGCCGCATCCAGCTCGGCACGGCGGTTATCCCGATCGGGTATGAAAGTCCCTATCGCCTCGCCGAGGATCTTTCGACCGTCGATGTGCTCTCATGCGGACGGCTGAACGTCGGTTTGAGCGCCGGGCGGCCGCTGCATGCCGATCTGATTGCGCCGCTGGTCTTTGATGGCGATTGGGAAAATTATGATTTCTCCCATGAGCGCGTCCTGCGCTTCGTCGGCAATCTGAAGGGCAAGCCCGTCGGTGACGAAACCACCGTCATCAAGACGCCTTTCGGACCGCAGCGGCCCCGCCTGCAACCCCACGCGAAGGGGCTGACCGACCGGATCTGGTATGGCGGCGGGTCGTTACGCTCGGCCACCTGGGCAGGGCGCAACGGCTTCAACCTTCTGATCGGCAATGTCACGACCGGCGAGGAGACGGATGATTTCTTCGTTGCCCAATCGCGGCAGTTGACGGCCTACCGCGAGGCCGGCGGGGCGGGCAGGCGTGTTGGGCTAGGACGCGTTATCGTGCCGACCGACAGCGCCGATGCAGAGACGCGCAAGCGCTATCTCGACTATGCGGCGGGGCGCAACGAGCGGACGCTGACGCCACAAGGCGAGCGCCGAACGCTTTATGCCCGCGATATCGTCGGCACGTCCGCAGAAATCCTGGAGCGCTTGTTTGCCGACCCGATCCTGCCGCATGTCAGCGAACTCAGGCTCGAGCTTCCCTATGAATTCGAAGACGCGCAGTATCGCCAGATTATCCATGACTTCGCCACGCTGATTGCGCCCCGGCTCGGCTGGATCAATGGCGTTGACCGGCAAAAGCGAACGGCCTGATCAGGCCCCGGGCTTCCTTTCCATATCAATATCCGCAGGAATGACAGGCATTGACCAAAATCGTTGAGTATTTCTTCTCCATCGGCTCGCCGTGGTCCTATATCGGCTTTGACGCATTTATCGACCTTGCGGAAAAGAACGATGTCGAGATCAGACCCTATCTGACAACCGTCGTTGAAGAGAATGGCGGGATTTTTTCACGCAATCGCCCGCAAGTCCGGCGCAGCTACTGGATGCGCGATCTGAAGCGCTGGGCCGGCGTGCGCGGCAAGACGCTGATCCTTGAAAACCGTCCGGAGCTGAGCGATCCGGCACCCGCTTCGCTGATCATCATTGCCGCCTATCTTGACGGCAAGGACTGGATCGGCCTGACCCGCGCTTTGCAACAGGCCTTCTGGGGCGAGGCCAAGGATATCGGTCAGCCAAATGTCCGCGAAGCGATTGCAAATGCGGCGGGGTTTGATGGCGCGAGCCTGCTGAAACGGCAGGGGGACGAGGACGTGCGGGCCAAATGGGCGGCCGACCGCGAGCACGCGCTGGAAAGCGGCGTCTTCGGTTTCCCGACATTCCTGTACGACAGCGAGATTTACTGGGGGCAGGACAATCTGCCGTTCCTGGAACGTCACGTTGCCGGCGACAGACCTTAGCCTCGCCACGCGAATTCGGACCGTGCAAGAATTGCTCCCCTAATACCCGGCCGGCCAGTGCCGAAAACGGCGCAATCCGCAGGGATCGCCGTCAAAGAAATGCAGGACACCATGAGCGACAACGACCGCACGCCAAAGACCATCGGCCCCAACACGCAGTTGGTCCGGGCAGGATATGACCCCGTCGATTATCACGGCTTCATCAATCCCCCGGTGGTCCGGGCATCGACCGTGCTGTTTCCCAATGCGCAAGCGATGGAAACACATAGCCAAAAGTACACCTATGCAACGCGAGGGACGCCGACGACCGATGCGCTGTGTCAGGCTGTCAATGAACTGGAAGGCGCTGCAGGAACAATCATCGTGCCGTCCGGTCTTGCCGCCGTCACTCTGGCATTCCTGGCGTATGTCACGCCGGGCGATCATGTCTTGATCGTCGATTCCGTCTACGGCAATGTGCGGCATTTCTGCGATACGATGCTCAAACGTTTTGGTGTCGAGGTCGAATATTATCATCCGTCCGTCGGAGCCGGGATCGAAGCGCTGCTCAAGCAGAATACGAAACTGGTGCATTTGGAAGCGCCGGGCTCGAACACATTCGAGATGCAGGACGTTGCCGCGATCGCCGCTGCCGCACACCGTCAGGGAGCGGTGGTGACGATGGACAATACGTGGGCGACGCCCTTGTTTTTCAGGCCGCTCGATTTCGGCGTCGACGTTTCCATTCAGGCCTCGACCAAATATCCGGCTGGCCATGCCGATATTCTGCTGGGGACCGTTTCCGCCAATGCCGAACATTGGAAACGTCTAAGGCAGGCGAATGGCGCGCTCGGTATCTGCGGTGCTGCAGACGATGCCTATCAAGTCCTGCGCGGTCTTCGCACCATGGGGCTGCGGCTGGAACGTCACCGGGCCAGTGCGCTGGAAATCGCCCAATGGCTGGAAGGCAGGGACGACGTGGCGCGCGTTCTTAATCCGGCTCTCCCAAGTTTCCCCGGTCACGATATCTGGAAGCGCGACTTCAAGGGTGCAAGCGGTGTCTTTTCCTTTGTGCTGGCAGTCTCCCGCCCGGAAGACTTTAAAAGGAAAGCGCAGTCATTTCTCGACGCTCTCTCACTGTTCGGGCTTGGCTATTCGTGGGGCGGCTTTCCGAGCCTGGCGCTGCACGTCAACCTGGATGAGCGGCAGATTCTGCAAGCTCCGACAGAAGGCCCGGTTCTGCGTCTTCATATCGGGCTCGAAGATGTGGCCGATCTCAAGGTCGACCTGGAAAAGGGTTTTTCCGCCGCGCACGCGATCTGATTCTGTATCGCGACCAGGTGCATTGTGGTGCGGAGAGGCCTTAAGGGCCTGCCGGCCGCTCCAGTCAGATGCTGCCTCTGATTTCGGCTGTCCGCCGGTTCCTTATCACCACGTCGCTGCGGCGGCGCAATTTCGCCGGCTGTGGCGCGCGGCTTGGATAAAGCTTCATTTTTTAGGCAAGTTTTCGCCGGGAAGCTTGTTGTTCCCGGCGAACTGGCTAAAAGGAGCGGGACCGACCAAGGGCGCTTGTCTTGAGAGACGATTGCGCCGATTCCAGTACCCGGCTGTTCGCTTTGTGGTTGAACGCCGACCGAGGACCCGACATCATGCGCGATCTCGTCGCTCGCTTCTTTTCCTATTACCGGCCGCACCGGCGTCTTTTCCTGCTGGATTTTTCCTGCGCGGTGACGTCCGGGCTGCTGGAACTGGGTTTTCCGATTGCCGTCAAACTGTTCATCGACGTGCTGTTGCCGACAGGGCAGTGGGGTTATGTCACCGCAGCATCGGCTGGCCTGATGGCAATCTATCTCATCAATGGCGGGTTGATGGCAGTCGTCACCTATTGGGGGCATATGCTCGGGATCAATATCGAGACCGAGATGCGGCGCAAGGCGTTCGATCACCTGCAGAAACTCTCCTTCGGCTATTTCGACAACCAGAAGACCGGCCATCTGGTGGCGCGGCTGACCAAGGACCTCGAGGAGATCGGCGAGGTCGCTCATCATGGCCCGGAAGACGTGGTCATTGCCATCATGACGCTGATCGGCGCCTTCCTTTTGATGTTCTCCGTCAATCCTAAACTGGCGCTGATCACCGCCCTTGTGCTGCCGCTGACGGCGTGGCTGACGACCCGCTACGGCGGCCGGATGACCCGCAACTGGCAGGCGCTCTACAATCGCGTCGGTGATTTCAACGCCCGCATTGAGGAAAATGTCGGCGGCATCCGCGTTGTGCAGGCCTTTGCCAATGAGGACCACGAACGCGGGCTGTTCGAAAAGGATAACCAGCGCTATCGCAAGACCAAGCTTGACGCCTACCGGATCATGGCCGTCTCGACGACGATGAGTTATCTCTCCATGCGTCTCGTCCAGATGGTCGTGCTGGTGGCCGGCAGCTATTTCGTTCTGAGCGGTGAACTGACGCCTGGCGGCTTCGTCGGGTTCCTGCTTCTGGTTGGCGTATTCTTCCGCCCGGTCGACAAAATCAATTCGGTCATCGAGACCTATCCAAAGGGCATTGCCGGTTTTCGCCGCTATATAGATTTTCTCGATACGCGCCCGGATATCGCCGACAGGCCGGATGCCCGTGATGTGTCCGGACTGAAGGGCAATATCCGCTATAACACGGCTTCTTTCGGCTATCGGGAATCCAAGGCTATCGTCACGGATCTGAGCATCGACATCCGTGCCGGCGAGACGGTGGCCTTCGTCGGCCCTTCGGGCGCGGGCAAGACGACAATCTGCGCCCTGCTGCCGCGTTTCTACGAGGTAACCGGCGGTTCCATCACCATCGACGATATCGACATCCGCGACATGAGCCTGCGGTCGCTGCGCAATCATATCGGCATCGTCAGCCAGGACGTTTTCCTGTTCGCAGGGTCGCTGCGCGAAAACATTGCCTATGGTCGGCTGGATGCCAGCGAAGCGGATATTGTCGAGGCGGCCCGCAAGGCGCGGCTCGAAGCGGTCATTGCCGACCTGCCGCAGGGGCTCGATACGGTCGTTGGCGAGCGCGGCGTCAAGTTGTCGGGCGGACAGAAACAGCGTCTGGCGATTGCCCGCATCTTCCTGAAGAACCCGCCGATCCTGATTCTCGACGAAGCGACCTCGGCGCTCGACACCGAAACCGAACGCGCCATCCAGCAGTCGCTGGCGGAGTTGTCGAAAGGACGAACGACGCTGGTCATCGCCCATCGGCTGGCAACGATCACCCAGGCCGACCGCATTCTCGTCGTCAACGAGGGGGCGATCGTCGAGGATGGCAGCCATGCCGAACTGCTGAGCAGGAACGGTCTTTACAGCCGCCTCAGTCAGTTGCAGTCCGGGTAGGGCACGCGCCGGAAGGGAACCTTGGTGACGGTCGGGCGTTGTGTCTCCACTGTTCAAAAAGGAGAACAACATGCGGTGGATTTCAAAGCCCTTGCTCGCGGGTGCGATGCTTCTGACGGGAACAGGCTTCGCTTCGGCCGATATGATGGCAACAACTGCAACAGACCTGACGGTGTATTCCGGACCGGGCGCAGACTATCCCTCGGTTGGTATTGCCACGCGCGGCAGTGCGGCCGCGCTGGATGGCTGCCTTGAGGGCGATAGCTGGTGCCGCATCGATGTCAACGGCCTGCGCGGTTGGGTATATGCGAAGGAACTGACGGTCGATTATGATGGTGCGCCAGTCATCATTCAGGAGCGCCGTGCCGATCTCGGAGTTCCGGTGGTGACCTACGAAAAGACCGTGGTCGTGGATGGTCCTGCATCTCCCGCACCTGGCGATGAGCTGATAGGCACTGTCGATAGCAGCGGGGCAATCATTCCGCCTCCAGAAGTGCGAACCTATATCGACGGCACTCCCATGGATGCCGTTGCCTATGACGGTGACGTGGTTGTCGGAGCAACACTGCCCGGTGACATGGTGATCACCCAGGTGCCGAATTACCAATACAGCTACGTGCGCATCAACGACCGGCCCATGCTGGTCGATCCGCAGAGCCGGCGCATTGTCTATGTGTATGAATAAGCTTAATGCAAAGCAGGCCGTGTCAAACGCGGCCTGCTTTGGTAGTATCATGAGGCTGAGTTAAGGATGACTTCTCGCACGCTTATGGTCGGTGTCATCGCGCTTATCGTCGGTTCGATCCTGAGCATCCTTGCGGTTCAGTATTTCTCGCCCGACGAAAGCGCCAAGAGCACCGTTGCGCCGGATCCGCTGTTGGTGACACCGGAAAATGCAGCCGAGCAAACCAAATAGAGACGCGCTACATTTGCGGCCTTATCCTTATCCGGTATACGCGACTGGAAAATCCGGCCGCAGGGCTGTCTCACACGCTCTGGTCAATACCACAGGATCGCGTTCTCCACTCTGATAGAGCCGGACAATAGCGGCGGCGCAGATCTGCATGTCTGCGTCCGAGCCCGTGGTTTGATGCGCCTTGCAAAACTGGTCGAAAACCTGCCGCAACGCGTCGATATCCTCGGTACACAGGGCATCGGCATGTGGATTGAAATACGCCATTGTGGTTCCTCCTTTGAGGATGGACGTTTTGTCCGGGGCCGTATTCGATGGAAAGCGGCCTTTATCGCTGCAGTGTAGCGCGATTTGAATTTGGCGCTATTCACTAAGACATGTGTTTCGGCGCCACGAAAATTCTTTTGATAGGCAACCTTTTGCGTTCTCGTGCTTTTTCCCTCTACACGGGGAAAATGCCATGGCCGCTTTCTATTTTAACGTAATTGATAATGACGGCACAATTCCGGCCGATGACGCTTTCGATTTTCCGGATCTGATCGCAGCCATCCGCCAGGCCAAGATCGTGCTGGCCGAAATGGCGCTCGACGGGCTGCCGGAGGATCCGGTCAAGGCTTTGGAAATCGAAGTGCTGAATGCCGATCACAGGCCCGTCGTCAGAATGAAGCTCGAATTGCAGATCCAGTGGTCTAGCGCGTAGCCGGCGCGGTGGCAGTACTTCCTGCTTCAATGGCCTGAACAGCTTTCAGTATTGCTGGAACCACCAACCCAGCGCCCGTATCGGACGGGTGATCGTCATCGAAATAAAACACCTTGTCCGCGCTCAAGCTGTTGATGCAGCGATCTTTCAGGAAGCTGTTGCAGAAGTAATCAGCAGGCCGGACGCGAAAAAGGTTGGGATCGGAAATTGCATCGAAGGCTGCGACGACCGCCGCGTTTCGCTGCTGGTACCGGGCATAGCTGGTGCTGAATTCCAGATTCCGAATGTCCGCCATCGCCGTTTTTGCAACGATATCCGGAACGTTCCACCCGGCCTCCGGGATCGGGTATACCAGCACGACGTTGTGGCCCGAATCGAGATAGACTTGGATGTCGTCAACATACTGCCTCAGCACTCGTGCCTTGCGCGCCGGATCATCCTGTTTGGCATGTTCGTCCAGCCGGTCGAGCAGATCGACATAGGTGGGCTGCAGCGACTCAACACCACCCTCGCCATTGTCGAAGGGCGTGCCATCGACATAAAGGCTCCAGCGGCTGGCCATGATGATGGTGCGCATGCCGCTCGCGCGGATGTAATCCTCTATGCCGGTGAAAAACGGGTTGCAGCGCAGCTTGTATTTCGGATTGGACACATAGAATCCGGAAAAGCCGACGCAGGCCGAATGCGCCATCACATACAGATCGACATTGGCGGCATCAAAGCTGCGCAGTGCCGCACCGCCAAGGGCTCCGGCATGAGAATCACCGATCAGGATGGTCTTGCTGCTGGCCGAATGTTTGGTCAGGCAATCCCTGACGGGATGGGGCAGGGAAGCTTCGCCCTTGTCGAACAGGCAGGTATCCATGACGGTATCGTGATGCTGCTGCTCGGCAAGAGCCGTCAGTGCAGCCTGAGGCAGGCGAAACTGCAGACCGTTGCTTGACGTACCATAAAATCCGATGCCGATGAAAAGCAATGCCGCCATGCCGCTGGCGCTCAGAATGCGGAGGGGCGTCGGCAGCAGCCGTGCCGTACCGTTCGTGCGGAACGGCGTCTCGATGAACCGCCAGGACAGATAGGCGAGACCGGTGGACGCGAGCGCCAGGATGCTCATCAGCATCAGCGACGGTTCCGTAATGCTTCGGATGCGGGCGAAGGCAAAGACAGGCTGATGCCAGAGATAGAGGCTATAGCTGATCAACCCGATGCCGACCATCGGGCGGGCGGAGAGCAGCCGCGCAGTCACTGTCCCGCTTGATCCGAAAAGGATGATAAGCACGGCGCCGATAACGGGGACAAGCGCATAGAGGGAGGGGAAGGGCGTCGTCTGGTCGTAGTCGAAGACCGAAAAGACAATGATGCCCAGTCCGGCAAGCGACAGGATGTTGCTTCTGTATTGTTTGCCGTCCGTCAGCAGGAAAGCGCACAGCGAGCCTGCCAGCAGTTCCCAGGCGCGTGTGTTCGGCAGGTAGAAATTGGCGGTCTCAAAGTTGACCGAGCCGTATTGGGCCAGCAGCAGGCTGGCCAGCGCCACCGCGGCAATGGCGGCGATCAGCGCCCGCCTGCCGAACCGCCACAGCGCCATGACGAACAGAGGAAACAGCATGTAATACTGTTCTTCAACGGCAAGGCTCCAGGTGTGCAGCAGCGGCTGTTCTTCCGATGCGGCTGCGAAATAACCGCCGCTTTCGTGCCAGAAGAAGAAATTGGAGCCGAACAGGCAGACGGCGATGATGCTGCGCGCGAAGCTTGCCATCTGCTCCGGCAGCATCCACGCCCAGGCGAACGGCAGGCAGCACGCCAGCACGAAAAACAGCACGGGCAGAATCCGGCGGGCCCGGCGCTCGTAGAATTTGAGCAGCGAGAAATGGCCCTTGCCGCGTTCCGCAATGATGATCGAGGTGATCAGGTATCCGCTGATGACGAAGAAGATATCGACGCCGACGAAGCCGCCGCTGAACTGCTGGAACCCGGCGTGAAACAGCACCACGGGAATAACAGCGACAGATCGGAGACCGTCGATTTCGCGTCGATAGTTCATGGTTGGCCTCAGGAGATTCAGACGGCTGGATGCCTTCGCAGGATGCGACGGCTTACCGGCGCGGATCAAGGCCGACATATGAAAATGAATGAAAAACCAAGAGCATATGTTGTCGGCAGATACTTTTAGGCAGCACCGAGGTTGCTGCGTGAGAAACGTGCCAGAGCATAAATGCCTGCGGAATATGCCGGAGAGCTTCGAGGAAGGTGTGGTTGCCCAGCTCCGGTGGGGCTTTGCTGCTGCAGGCCCCGCCGGATTTTTTTGTCTAATCCCGGAACAGTTTCCAGCGAGTCGGCCGGAAAGCGATGCGCGAATGGTCGGACGTAACCTTTTCGGGCGGCAGTTCGATCTCGACCTTGCTGTGGGCGGCATCGATATCGAGTTCGACATGGCGCGTTCCGGCAACGCGGCGCGTCACCGTGACGAGGCCTGTAATGCAGCCGTCGCTGCTGTCGAGCAGTTCGATATCGTGCGGGCGGAAATAGAGTTGGCCGGGGCCGTCGGCTTCGCCCTGTGCGCTGACGCCGATCGAGCGGTCCCCGATCCAGAGCTGGCCGTTTTCGACCCGCACCGGCAGGATGTTGGACTCGCCGATAAAGCCGAAGACGAAGGGGGAGTTCGGCGTGTCATAGATTTCGTCCGGGGTACCGATTTGCTCGATCTGCCCCTTGCTCATCACGACGACACGATCGGCGAGTTCCAGCGCCTCGTCCTGGTCATGGGTCACGAAGACGGTGGTGTGGCCGGTGCGATCATGGATTTCGCGCAGCCAGCGGCGCAGTTCCTTGCGGACCTGGGCGTCGAGCGCGCCAAAGGGCTCGTCGAGAAGCAGGACATTCGGCTCCACCGCCATGGCGCGGGCGAGTGCCACGCGCTGGCGCTGGCCGCCGGAGAGCTGCGCCGGGTAGCGTTTTTCAAGGCCGCTGAGTTGAACGAGGTCGAGCAGTTCCAGTGCGCGCTTTCGAATATCGGCCTTCGCAGGCCGCCGCCCGGAAGGGCGGATCGTCAGGCCAAAGGAGACGTTGTCGAGCACCGTCATGTGACGGAACAGGGCGTAGTGTTGGAATACGAAACCGATATTGCGCTGCTGCACAGTCTTGCGAGAGGCATCCTCGTTGCCGAAATAGACAGTACCCTCGGTCGGGCTTTCCAGACCGGCAATCAGCCGCAGCAGCGTCGTCTTGCCGGAACCGGAAGGGCCGAGCAGGGCGATCAGCTCGCCCGAGCGGATGTCGAGCGACACGTCGTTGAGTGCCGGAAAGCGGCCGAATTCCTTGCGTATGTTTTGAACGCGAACTTCCATGTAAACTATGACCTTTCAGTGCCGGCGGCTGGCGGCGATCTGTTCGCTGTACTTCATTTCAAGCAGCGACTTCAGAACGAGGGTGACGAGAGCCAGCAGGGCGAGAAGCGTTGCAACGGCGAAGGCGGCAACGAAATTATATTCATTGTAGAGGATTTCCACCTGTAGCGGCATGGTGTTGGTCAGTCCGCGGATGTGCCCGGAAACGACGGAGACCGCGCCGAACTCGCCCATCGCACGGGCGTTGCAGAGCAGGACGCCATAGAGCAGCCCCCATTTGATGTTGGGCAATGTGACATACCAGAAGGTCTGCCAGCCGCTTGCCCCGAGTGACAGTGCAGCCTCCTCGTCGCTGGTTCCCTGTTCCTGCATCAGCGGAATCAATTCGCGGGCCACGAAGGGGAAGGTGACGAAGACAGTCGCCAGCACGATGCCGGGTACGGCAAACAGGATCTGGATGCCGTGGCTCTGCAGCCAAGGCCCAAGCAGGCTGTGGGAACCGAACAGAAGCACGAAGACCAGGCCGGAAATGACCGGCGAAACCGAGAAGGGCAGGTCGATCAGGGTGGTCAGGAACGCCTTGCCCTTGAATTCGAACTTGGCGATCGCCCATGCGGCGGCAATGCCGAAAACCAGATTGAGCGGCACGGCGATCACCGCAACCAGCAACGTCAACTCGATCGCTGCAAAGGTTTCCGGGTCTGACAGTACGGTCAGGAATTCTCCGGGGCCGTTGCGCATCGCCTCGGTGAACACTGCTGCCAGCGGCAGCACGAGGAAAAGCGCCACGAAACAGAGAGCGGTGCCGATCAGCCCGTAACGCGCAAACCGGCTTTCGGAGGTGGCGACCCGGACCAGTTCGGTGTTTCCGGTGCCAGTGGTTGTAACATCATGAGCCATAGCCGTACCTCCTTCTGCTCCACGCCTGGATCATGTTGATGATCAGCAGCATGGCAAACGAGATGATCAGCATGACGGCGGCGATGGCGGTTGCGGCCGGATAGTTGAATTCTTCCAGGCGGATGACGATCAAGAGAGGGGCAATTTCCGAGATATAGGGAAGGTTTCCGGCGATGAAGATGACCGATCCATACTCGCCGACGCCGCGGGCAAAGGCCAGCGCAAAACCGGTCAGGACGGCCGGTGCGAGGCCGGGCAGCAACACGCGGCTGATGGTCTGGAAGCGATTGGCGCCCAGCGTGGCGGCTGCTTCCTCAACTTCCTTGTCGATTTCTTCCATGATCGGCTGCACGGTCCTGACGACGAAGGGCAGGCCGACGAAAACCAGCGCAAAGACGATGCCGATCGGTGTGAAGGCGATCTTGATGCCGAGCGGCGCCAAGAGGCTGCCGATCCAGCCGTTCGGCGCATAAAGGGTCGTCAGAGCGATGCCGGCAACGGCTGTCGGAAGTGCGAAGGGCAAATCGACCATGGCGTCGATAATGCGCTTGCCTGGAAACCGGTAGCGCACCAATACCCAGGCGAGGATGACGCCGAAGACGACATTGATCAGGGCGGCGGCGAAGGCGGTGCCGAAACTGATGCGCAGGGCGTTGACCGTGCGCTGGTCTGTGGCGAGCGTCCAGAACGTGCCCCAGCCCAATGCGCTCGAGCGCCAGGCAAGACCGGACAGAGGAATGAGAATGATGAGTATGAGCCATGACAAAGTAACGCCGAGCGCCAATCCGAATCCTGGAATGACGCTCGGCTGTCTGAATTGCCACAGCGAAGCTGTGCGTGCGGTCATAAAGTCTTATTGCCCCGGCTTGTAGATCTGATCGAACAGTCCACCATCTCCAAAATATTTCGGCTGAGCTTCCTTCCATCCGCCGAATTCGTCAATAGTGACGAGCTTCACATCGGCAAATCGCTTGATGTCATTCGGATCGGCGACTTCTGGCTTGAACGGGCGATAAAAGTGCTTGGCGGCGATCTTCTGGCCGACATCCGAGTAAAGGTACTGCAGATAGGCTTCCGCCACCTTGCGTGTGCCCTTGGCATCGACATTGCCATCGACCAGCGCCACCGGCGGTTCTGCCTTGATCGAAATCGTCGGGGTGACGATATCGAACTTGTCGTGGCCGAGTTCTTCCAGCGACAGATAGGCCTCGTTTTCCCAGGCGATCAGGACGTCGCCGAGACCGCGTTGCACGAATGTCGTGGTCGAGCCGCGCGCGCCGGTGTCGAGGACCGGAACGTGCTTGAAGAGATCAGTGACAAATGCCTGAGCCTTGGTGTCGTCGCCGCCATTGGTTGCGCGGGCCCAGGCCCAGGCGGCCAGGAAGTTCCAGCGCGCCCCGCCCGAGGTTTTCGGGTTCGGCGTGATCACCTGGATATCGTCCTTGACCAGATCACCCCAGTCCTTGATGCCCTTCGGATTGCCCTTGCGAACGAGGAAGACGATCGTCGAGGTGTAGGGAGCGCTGTTGTTGTCGAACTTCGTTTTCCAGTCTGCCGGAATCTTGCCGGTTTCCTTGGCGATCGCGTCGATGTCGGCTTCAAGCGCCAGTGTCACAACGTCGGCTTCGAGCCCGTCGATGACCGAACGCGCCTGCTTGCCGGACCCACCGTGTGACGTCTGGATCGTCACTGTCTCGCCCGTGTCCGTCTTCCACTTTTCAGCGAAGGCCGCGTTGAAATCCTTGTAGAGTTCGCGCGTCGGGTCGTAGGAGACATTGAGGATCGTCGTATCGGCAAACGCAACGCCCAGCCCGCCGATCTGGATGCTGGAGGCGAGAAGCGCCACCGTAAAGAATTTCGTGAGTTGTTTCGCTCGCATGTCTACCTCCGTTGTTAGCAGGCATACTCTATTCATTAGGTGGGATATTATAACGCAGAACTTTCCCTTTGCGCGTGCCGCCGGAGAAAGTCCTGCTCCTGGCACGGCACTATATCGAAATCATTTGCCTCAGAGCAGCCATGACGATCCGTTCTTGGGAATAAGTTACCACGCCAACTCCGATGGCGGAACGTCAATCGTACGGGAAACCGATAAACCCGCGACGGCGCGCAACCAGCTTGAGCGACCGGTCTGGCATGACAATGTAGGTCTCTTCGATCCGTTCACCGTACGGCCCGTAGAAATTGTTGTGCAGGGTACTTCCGACCGGCGCCTTCCTGAGCTTGGTGCGGGGCTGGCCGCCATAGGTGATGCTGCCGGGAATGGGCTCCGGGCCACGATAGGATCCGCCATAGGACTGCGTCTCGACGCAGGACGTTAAAAACAGGGCGGCAAGGGCCGCAACGATCATTTTTTTCATTGTCGAACTCCCAACCGGGATCACCGGATCCCTTCCATCCTTGACATAACGTGCCCGCGCTTATTTTCCAGCCTGCCGGTTCCCGACCGCTTATCCTCTCAAACCTGTTCGGCCGAAGGTCGGGGACCGTGATGTCGGAGACCGGCGGCAATGAACATCGCTGGTTTGTGAGGACAGATGTCACGGCAAATGCGTGCGAAACTGCTATCTGCCGTGCTAACGCCGAAATTGCATGTGAAACAGCCCACCGGGCCGATAACCCGGGTGACAATGCCCTGCCTTTGCTGGTGCATGAATGAAGAGGAAAGAGCTATGGCGGACACCGTCGGCATATGTACACCGGAAGATGTTTTGTCGTTCTGGTTCGACGAGTTGCAACCGCAGGATTGGTTCAAGCCGCATCCGGATCTCGACAGCCAGTGCGAACAGCGTTTTCGATTGGCGCATCTGCAGGTGGCGCGTGGCGTTCCACCGGAGTGGCGCGCCACACCGATGGCCCGGCTCGCCACCATCGTTCTGTTCGACCAGATGCCGCGCAACATGTATCGCGGTACGCCGCTTGCGTTTGCGACCGACGGCCTGGCTTTGCGGGAGGCAGCCCTTGCGCTCGAAGCAGGAGCCGATAGCGGCCTTTCAATCGATCAGCGCGTCTTTCTTTATCTCCCGTTCGAACATTCCGAAAATCTCGCCGATCAGACACGATCGGTGGCACTTTTCACGGATCTGGGCGATGCCAGCTATCTGGATTATGCCATCCGGCATCGGGAGATCATTTACCAGTTTGGCCGCTTCCCCCATCGCAACGCGATTTTAGGACGTGTTTCCACGCCGGCGGAGATCACGTTTCTCTCTCAACCCGGCTCAAGTTTTTAACCTGACCGGTCGCCGTCAGATGGCGGGAAGTCGGAAATCCGATTTTGCATCTGGCTGCGGTCCGGCCTATGGAACGCCAAAATATCCGCGCCTCACCCCGATTCTGCTTTAGGGTACGGTCTGCCGGAAAAGGGATATGCAGTTGCCGATGTTGTCGAAGTTTCTTGCCGCCTTTGTGGGTTTATGGGTGTTTACCGCATCAGCGGCAGTCCTGGCGCAGGAGCCGGCGGCCCAAGCCACACCGCAGCAACCGGTTGCTGCGGTGGCGAGCCCGCAGGCGCAGGCCGCCGAGCAGTTGGACGTGGCTAGCAAGAACCTGGCAAGACTTGCCGACCAGACAAAAAACGCGGAGAACGACGACAGCCGTCTCGCCGAACTGAAGGTGGAGATCGACGCGGCGACCAAGCAGATCATCTCGATATCGGTGGCGACCCGGCCGCGTCTGGACGAAATCAAGGCGCGTCTTGCCGAACTGGGCGACCCGCCAGCCGATGGCGCCCCGCCGGAGACGGATGTCGTTGCGCAGGAACGCAAACGCCTCCTTGCCGAGCGAGGTGAAATCAACGCCCTGACGGGGACGGCAGAAGACCTGTCGATCCAGGCAACCAAGCTGTCCAACGGCATCACGGCGACCCGGCGTGCTCTCTTCAGCAACACGCTTCTCAAGCACACCGATATCAACGGTCCAATGGTGATGGACGCTATGGCATCGCTCGCGCTGGAACGGCAGGCCTTTAGCCGCACGGTCGGTAGCTGGTTGACGTTTGCGTGGAATTTCAAGCGTTTGCAGCTGCTCTCGGCTTTGTTTCTGTCGCTCTGCGCGGCCATCGTGCTGCTGGCTGGTACGCGCAAGCTGTTTTTCCCGTTGATCCATCGCGAGGTTCTCGGTGATGAGCCGGGCTATATCACCCGCCTGTCGGTGGCTTTCTGGTCAACGATGATACCGACTGCGGCAATGGCGGTGTTTGCTGTTACGAGTTATTTCTTGCTTCAGGCGTTCAAGGTATTGCGGCCGGATATCGCGCCGATCATCTCGATTATATTGGCAATCTGCGTTGCGCTGCTGTTCGTTTCGACCCTGTCGAATGCCGTTCTCGCGCCCAAGCAAAGCGCCTGGCGGCTGGTGCGCGTTTCCAATCGTGGTGCGCGGCTTTTGGCGCTGTCGATCTTTGCCATGGCCGTCGTCAATGGCCTCGACTATCTCGCCGGCACGATCAGCGAGGTCATGGGCTCGCCGGTAATCCTGACCGTCGTCAAAAGCCTGATTGCCACGATCATCATCGGTGTCATCCTGATGGCGATGTCTCTGATCAAGCCGATCGTTCCGGCTGGAAAGACGCCCGATGCGCATGGCAAGCCCTGGCCCCGGGCCGTTTCGCTGCTGTTTGTTTTCACCGGCATATTGCTGATCATGGCGGCACTGGCTGGCTATGTGGGTCTTGCCCGCTTCATCGCCACCCAGATCGTCATGACCGGTGCCATTCTGGTGACGATGTATATCGGCATCCTGACCGGCAAGGCCGTTGCCAAGCAGAACGCGCTCGCTGACACGGTGGTCGGTCGCCATCTCGAAAAGCGTTTCGGGATGGAACAGGTCGCGCTCGATCAGACCGGTTTGGCCGCAGGCCTTGGCATCTACGTGCTGGTGGTTCTGTTCTTCATTCCGCTGATCCTGCTGCAATGGGGATTCCAGATCGCCGATATCGAGGCGTGGGCGTACCGCATCTTCACCGATATCAACATCGGCAGTATCAAGATCTCGATTGTCGGCATATTGGCCGGGATACTGCTGTTTGCAGGCGGCTATGTTGTCACGCGCTGGTTCCAGCGCTGGCTCGACGGCAATGTCATGGCGCGCAGCCGCGTCGATACGGGCGTGCGAAACTCCGTCAAGACCGGCATCGGCTATCTCGGCGTCGGTCTTGCCGGCCTGATCGGCATTTCTGCGGCAGGGTTTGATCTATCGAACCTTGCACTCGTTGCCGGTGCCCTGTCCCTCGGCGTCGGTTTCGGCCTGCAGAACATCGTTTCCAATTTTGTTTCCGGGCTTATCCTCCTCGTCGAGCGGCCGTTCAAGGTCGGAGACTGGGTGGTTACAGGAACCACCGAAGGNNTTCGTCAAGCGCATCTCCGTTCGCGCAACCGAGATCGAGACCTTCCAGCGCCAGACGATCATGGTGCCAAACTCCTTGTTCATCAATGCCTCCGTCGGCAACTGGACACACAAGAACAAGCTCGGCCGTTCGGATATTGCGGTGATCGTCAGCTATGACAGCGTGCCGCGTCAGGTGATGGACACGCTGTTGCAGATTGCCGCTGCTCATCCGCTGGTGTTGAAAAACCCGGAACCGCAGGCTGTCTTCACGGCCTTCGGCGATGCGATCATGACCTTCGAACTGCGGGTCTACCTGGCCGATATCGTCAACGGCAACGGTGTGCGCAACGATCTCCGGCTGGCAATCTACGAACGGTTCAAGGATGAAGGGCTCGGCGCACCGTTTCCCAAGGAAGAACTGGAGCCGGAGCCGCTGCCCCCAGGTCCGGAAGCCGATGCCTTGGCCCTGCAAGCAGAGACGGCTGGTCCTCCTGTGCCAGCCGAGGGAACGCCGCTGCCTGCGGAAGCCTTCAAGCGCAGCGGAACGCAACGGCGCCCCCGGCGGGTGAGTGTCGATGGAGCGGGCGACAGGGACTGAGATATCATTGGTTGGCGATGAAAGCGATGGTTGCCCGGCACCGCCCGGCGCAGCCACCGTTGCTATTCCGGTTTTTGCGTTTTCATGCACGCTGGACACCGGTGCTTCCAATCTGCATGCGAAAGGCCTCTGGTCGTGCAGCATGATGATTATGTCGTAGACAGGCTCTAGTCTCGGTGGCGCAAACTCTAAAATCTGTTTTCAGTCTTCAATCAGGGTCGTGGGCAATGGCAGAATTTCCGCAAAAGGCGAAGGTCGTCATCATCGGTTTGGGTGGCATCGTGGGTGCGTCGATCGCCCATCATCTCATAGAACGCGGGTGGGACGATATCGTCGGCATCGATAAGTCGGGCATCCCAACCGACATCGGTTCGACGGCGCATGCCTCGGACTTCTGCTACACGACCAGCCACGATTATCTCTCTGTCTGGACGACGCAATATTCGATCGATTTCTACGAGAAGATGGGCCACTACGCCCGCATCGGCGGCCTTGAAGTCGCGCGCGTGGGCGACGACACCTGGATGGAAGAGATCAAGCGCAAGCTCTCCTCCGCCAAGGCGTTTGGCACCCGCGCGCATTATGTTTCACCGGCTGAGATCAAGCAGATGTTTCCGCTGATCGAGGAAGATCAGGTGATGGGTGGCCTGTTCGATCCGGACGCGGGTCTCGTCGTGCCGCGTTCGCAGACCGTTGCCGGCAAGCTGGTGGATGCTGCGGAGAAATCCGGCAAGCTTCAAGTCTACGGCAACACGCCGGCCAAGTCGCTGATCGTCGAGGGCGGCCGTATCAAGGGCGTCGTCACCCATCGTGGCACCATCATGGCCGATCATGTCATCGTCTGCGCCGGTATCTGGGGACGCCTGATCGCCGAAATGGTCGGTGAGGACTTGCCGGTCATGCCGGTTGATCACCCGCTGACCTTCTTCGGCCCGTACAACGCGTTCGAGGGCACCGGCAAGGAGATCGGCTTTCCGCTGCTGCGCGACCAGGGCAACTCCGCCTATATGCGCGACACGGGCGATCCGAAGACCACCGAGGGCGGCCAGATCGAGTGGGGTTACTACGAGACCACCAATCCACGCCTCTGCCACCCGCGCGACATTCTCGAAAAGCATGAGGCGCGCCTGTCGCCGTCGCAGCGCGACCTCGACATGGAGCAGATCCTCGAGCCGCTCGAGCGCGCCATGGAACTGACGCCGATTCTCGGCGAACTCGGCTACAATGAAAGCCATTCCTTCAACGGCCTGCTGCAGGTCTCCGCCGGCGGCGGCGCCTCCTGCGGCGAGAGCCAGAAGGTGCGGGGCCTCTGGTACTGCGTTGCCATCTGGGTCAAGGACGGCCCCGGCTACGGCAAGCTGATTGCCGACTGGATGACGGATGGGCGCACCGAGGTCGACCACAACTCGATCGACTACGCGCGCTTCTACCCCCACCAGCTGGAAGAAAAGTTCATCGAGGGCCGCACTTATGAGGCCGCGCAAAAAATCTACTTCCCGGCCGTGCACAACCGCGAGCCCTATGCCACCGGCCGCAATATCAAGCGTTCGCCGTTCTATGAACGTGAGAAGGAGCTTGGCGGCTATTTCATGGAACTCGGCGGCTGGGAGCGTGCGCACGGTTACGCTGCCAACGAGCACCTTCTGGAAAAGTATGGTGACAAGGTTCCTGTGCGTGAGAACGAGTGGGACAACCGCCATTTCTGGCGCGTTTCCAACGCCGAGCATCTCGCGATGACCGACGATTGCGGCATCGTCAACCTCTCGCATTTCCATATGGTGGACATCGAGGGACCGGATCATGTCGAGCTTCTGGAATGGCTCTGCGCTGCCAAGATCGGCGGCGACGGCAATATCGGCAAGGGCATCTACACCCACTTCCTCGATGACGAGGGCATGGTGCGCGCCGACTTCACCGTCATCCGCATGGCCGACCGTTGCCGCCTGATCAACGGCGCCGATGCGGGCCCGCGCGATTTCCACTACATGCGCCGTGTCGCACAGGATCGTGGCCTGGATGTCGCCATTACCGACGTCACCGAAAAGTTCATCACGATCGGCATCTGGGGTCCGAACTCCCGCGAAACGCTGAAAAAAATCGTTGCCGATCCGTCGGGGCTTGATGCGGAAAACTTCGCCTTCGCGGCGATCAAGCAGATCGAGATCGGCGGCAAACCGGTGACCGCCTTCCGCATCTCCTATGTTGGCGAGCAGGGCTGGGAACTGCACATGAAATACGAGGACGGCCTCGCCGTCTGGGATGCGCTGCGTGCCACCGGCATCATGGCCTTCGGTGTCGAGACCTATGCCAACTCGCGCCGTATGGAAAAGAGCCTGCGTCTGCAGAATGCTGATCTTCTCACCCAGTATAACCTCATCGAGGCAGATCTTGCCCGCCCGAAGGTCAAGGAAGCCGATTTCCGCGGCAAGGCGAAACATCTGGAGTACAAGGCGCGCGAGCACCAGCCGGCGATGCTCTGCACGCTCGTCATGAGCGAGAACACCGACAAGGCCGGCGTGAAGCGCTACCCGCTCGGCAACCTTCCGGTCATGGACCCGGCAACGGGCGAGGTTCTGATCGATGATCTCGGCCGCCGTTCCTACACGACCTCGATCGCGTTTGGCCCGACCATCGGCAAGAACATCGCGCTCGCCTATTTGCCGCACGCCTATTGCCAGGTGGGCCGCACGCTGAACATCGAGTACTTTGCCGAGACTTATCCGGTCGAGGTGGTGGGAATCGGCTACAAGCCGCTTTACGACCCGGAAAACCTGAAGCCGAAGAGCTGATCTTTATCCGGTAGCCTGCAAACAATTCCGGCGNNATCCGCTCACCGAGCGGATGCGCCTTTTTTGATACTGGTGGCCGGTACGCGTTTCGTCGCGAACTGGCACGGCATCCCTTTGCTGAGGTGTGGATGAACGCTGGTTATCCAGCCTATTCAGCCCCTATTCAGCCGCCCCGTAATATTTATCATGCAATTTCACTCGTGTGCGTTAGTCTAATGCGGGGTGAAAAGGCCTCTTGTCTTTCCGGGTTTATCATTCGGAGCGACGGGATGCCCAAAAAGGGGCGGCGCGTAGCGCTGATTGGCAATGAAAACATTCGTAAGTGCATGTGTTCTGACTGTCATGATGTCCTTTCCGGCGGTGTCCGCGACGGTGACCAACAAGGATGCCGATGCGGCGGTGCTGGTCGTCGTCGAGGGGGAAAGCCGTATGGAAGTCGCCATCAGCGCGGGCGGCACGGAATCGATCTGCCCGAGCGGCTGTTTCATCACGACGCCGAGCGGCGACCGCATCGGCCTGCAGGGCGATGAAACCATCGAGATCGTCAACGGCTCGGCCGTCGTCAAATAACACCGTGCGAGCTGGCGTTAAAGGTTGATACAGCCACCTGTTTGGCGCCGTAGAGACAGACTTTTACCCGTCTTGCTTTTGCCGAAATGTGGCGTGCCATTTCAGCAGGCAATTAACGACTGCGAAAACCTTTCTGCGTAGCTTGGCCCCGGGGACAATCTTTTCAGGTAGGCAATCAATGTCATTTTTTGGCGTGTCCGGAATGTACTATTCCGGTGAATCCTTGCAGCAGCATCGCATCGTGCTGGCCGAGGATTCCAATCTCTTCGCCGCCATGGTCTCCAAGAGACTGAAGGAACTTCTCGATATCGATGTGATCGTCTGCCGCGATTATGACGACCTGCAATTTTCGGTCGAAAACGCTTCTTTCCCGGCGACACTCGCTATTTCCAATATCAACCTGCCCGGTGCCGAAAACGGCGAAGCGCTGTCTTATCTGATCGACATGAGCGTGCCGACGATCGTCTTTACCGGCACCTTCCAGGAAAGCACCCGCGAGACCATCCTTGCCAAGGACATTGTCGACTATGTCATCAAGGACAGCGTGTTCGCGGTCGATATGCTGGCAGAATCCGTTTGCCGCTTCCTGACCAATCACAAGCACCATGTCTTGATCGTTGACGATAGTCCGACGGCGCGCGCGCTTTTGACGACGCAGTTGAAACGCTACAATTTCCGTACCAGTTCGGCCGAAAGCGGCGCTGCCGCGCTTGAATTGTTGAAGAAGCATCCTGACATCGGCCTGGTGATCACTGACTACAATATGCCCGATATCGACGGCTTCGAACTGNNCCCGCCGCATCCGTGGCGCCTATGGTCCGCATCAGCTGCGTATTATCGGCGTGTCGTCCTCGGCGAACCGACTTTTGTCGGCGCGCTTCCTGAAAGCTGGCGGCAACGATTTCATGCTGCGTCCGTTCGTCAATGAAGAGTTCTACTGCCGGGTGAACCAGAACCTCGATACGCTGACTAAAATTCAGACTTTGGGTGCCAGGATTGCGAAGAAAGCCTGAGTAGGCCGCCTTATTGCTAAATTAGAATTTCAGCCTGCCGGAAATGTGACATTTTTGTGTTTCCGGCGGCAAACCTGATCATTCGACCTGATGATTTAACCAAATCGCAAGTGCNNTGCCAGTTGAATGCAGAGGAGGGACAAAGGGCCTTGCGCTGCATCGAAGGGCGACTATCCGCATAACGATAATATTATGAGAGCCAGCGTTGGGTCACACGAACGCCTGCGGCTCACCATGGGATTGACGGAACGTGAGCTTTCGCAAGGCGCCGGCGCGGGGAAATCATATCCAGAAGCATTCGGGTAAACGAATGCTTCTGGTCGAGGATTCCCGCATGTTTGCCACGGTTCTCAAGCATGGCCTGGAGACTGCGCACGGTGTCGAGGTCACACATTGCGGCTCCCTTGAAGCGCTGCGTCAGGCTGTTGAAACAGGTGACTGTGATTATTCCGTCGCCGTTCTCGACCTTAATCTTCCGGACGCGCCGAACTGCGAAGCGCTTGAATATGTCATTTCCCAAAACATCGCCGCGATCGTCTTCACCGGCTCGTTCAACAGCAGCACGCGCGAGGACATTCTCTGCCGCAAGGTGGTCGATTGCGTCATCAAGAGCCAGCCGGATTCGATCAGCCATGTAATCTCGGTCGTCGATCGGGCGTTGACCAATGTCAAGACGAACGTGCTGCTGGTGGATTCCGATCCGGTATCACGGGCCGAGCTTTTGAGTCAGTTGCGGCAACAGCAGTTTTGCGTGACGCCAGCGAGCGGCGGCACTGAAGCGTTGCATCTGCTGGATACCAATGATGGTTTCGATCTGGTGGTTACAGACTTTGCCTTGTCCGACATGTCGGCCTATACGCTGCTTGGCGAACTGCGCCAGCGCTATGGCGAGGATACGCTGAGCGTGATCGCACTTGCCAGCGCTGACGACCGTCAGCATGCGGCGCGTTTCCTTCAGCGCGGAGGTACCGAATTCATCCATAAGCCATTTATGGTGGACGAGTTCAACAGCCGGGTGTTTCAGGTTGCTAGCATCCAGAAGCGCATCCAGACTCTGCATGGTATCGCTGCACGCGATTATCTCACCGACATCTACAACAGGCGCTATTTTTTCCAGTATGGGCCGCGGCTTGTCGAACAGTGCCTGCGCCGGGGCGAGACCACCTCGATCGCCATTCTTGATATCGATCATTTCAAGCGTTTGAACGATACCTACGGCCACGAGGTAGGCGACCTGGTGCTGAAAGCCGTAGCCAAGCGCCTCCGAGGGCTCGTTGGTGAAGAACACCTGCTTGCCCGTCTGGGCGGGGAAGAGTTCGGGGTGCTTTTCAATGGGTTGGATGTGGCGGCCGCCAGTGATTTCTGCGAAATGTTGCGGCTTGATCTGGCGCAGGCAAAAGTGATTGCCGACGGCGAGGAATTGTCGGTTACCGTGTCGATCGGCCTTGCCNNCCATCGAAGGGCTCGAAACCTTCGAAAACTACCTGAACGCCGCCGACCAGTTTCTGTACATGGCGAAATACGACGGTCGAAACCGCATCGTCTCGGAACTGACCCTGCTCAAATCCATTGCGTCGTAACCGGCGGCGCCAGCCTATTGCCGCCGCGCCGCCGTTGTTTTGAGATGCGATGTCTAGCGCGCTGCCTGCAGCGTCAGCTTGCGCTCGGCGCGCTCCTGCTGGGGCGAGCGATTGTAGAGTTCGCGATAACATTTGGAAAAGTGCGACGCCGAGACGAAGCCGCACGCCACGGCAACTTCAACCACCGGCATGGCCGACTGCACCAGCAGGTGCCGGGCGCGGTCAAGCCGTATCTCCAGATAGTAGCGGGCAGGGGAGCGGCCCATTTCCTGTCGGAACAGGCGCTCGATCTGGCGTCGCGACAGGCCAGCGCCATCGGCGATCTCCAGAAGCGATAGCGGTTCGGACAGGTTGCCTTCCATCAGTTCGATGATCGACAGGACCTTGGCATTCTGGACGCCGAGACGCGCTCGAAGCGGCAGCCGCTGGCGGTCGTGCGGTCCTCGGACGCGATCCGTCAGGGCTTGTTCGCAAACGCGGTTGACCAGATTCTCGCCAAAGTCCTGATCGATCAGGTTCAGCATCATGTCGAGAGAGGCCGTGCCGCCGGCACAGGTGTAGATATTGCTGTCGATCTCATAGAGATCGGCATAGACATCGACCTGTGGGAACGTTTCGGCAAAGCCCGGCAGGTTTTCCCAATGGATGGCGCAGCGTTTGCCCGTCAAAAGGCCGGCGGATGCCAGCACATGGGCGCCCGTACAGAGGCTGCCGACCGAGACGCCGCGATTGTAGAGTTCGCGCAGCCAGGCATTGACGGACTTGTTGTTGAAGTCCTCGACATAGATGCCGGAACAGACCAGTACCATCGACGGGCGGTTTTCTCCGCCGAGGAATTTCCGTTCGTCGGCAAGCGAGGTGTTGACCTCCAGGCCGATGCCGCNNTCGATGACAGCACCTGGGTGCCGTCGGTCGAGGAAAGGCGCCACGTATAGGCTTCATAGCCCAGCATGCGGTTGGCAATGCGCAGCGTTTCGATCGCCGCAGAAAACGGCAGCATCGAGAAGTTAGGCACGAGGAAGAAGACGAGAGATCGCTTTTTGGTCAGTGGCTTGTTCATCGAAGTTCCCATGCGCCGCAGATGTCGCATTTGTCACGTGGAGAAGCGCCATCGAGCTTTCCTGAATGCGACACTGACATGGACGCCAGCGACTGGGAAGAAATAAATACTGGCTCTCGCAAGAAACCTGACGCCGAAAGCAGCATAATGGTCAGAAAACGGCCAAAAGCTTCGTTATTATCGACCGAAATGTCGCATTCGCGTCTTGCCTCTCCGAGTTGCAGTCCAGTTTTTGGACGCGTTTCCAGACGTCTCTCCGGCGGTTTGCGACCCACGATAGACGTGGCGGGCGGTGTCGGAAATAGGCCACACGAATTGCAATGCTCCAAGCAAGCAAAAAGGGCATTCCGCCATCATGGCTGAAATGCCCTTTGCTAATCAGGATTGACGGTTTGTCGACAAGGCCGACCGTCACAGACCATTTTTGCCTGCATCATTTCGTCGATGTGGCAGCATTGGTCCTGTCAGCGGACGGGAAGCCGATATCCTTCAACGTATCGTAGGAGAGGCCTTCCAGTGCCCGCTCGGCACGACGACGCTTCCATGATGCCACCGCACGCGCCCGCAGGCCGAAAAGGGTCGAAGCAAAGGACGTATGCCTTGGCTTGGAGGTATGTTCAAACGTTAAGAATGCCATTTTTGTGGTTCCTTTTGACTGGGAGGTATCAAAAGGTCGCGACCATGAAACAGTAATGCCGGATGGCCATTCATCATTCAAGCGAATATAATTGATCTCTTGCATCAATAATCATGATGTATCTCGGGCCTGGAATGCCTTTGCGGTATGGCTTCGCATCCGAGCAAATATGACCGTTTTCGAGGGCATTTCTAGGAGGTTTTCGTCGATTTTTGCGGAATGGTCTCAGTCGGCAAAGGCTGCGATTCACCGGCAGCTTGGGCGTTCATGGTTGCCTTGACCAGATCGAGCGTTGCCTCTGGCGGTGTTCCCTTCGACATTTCGGTCTGAACGCGCCTTAGCCAGAGTTTGAGCTGTGCGTCGCTGAAAGTTGGGCCGGATGTCATTGGGGGCTCGCTAACGAAAAGGAGAGAAGTATGCTCAAGATTTCGGCGCTGTCAAACCACGTGCGGGTGCGCTTAAACTCTAAGGGATACTTATGTGCCACTGGCAATTTTCATTGATGATTATCCACAGTTGAATGAATCGACTAAATTAGCGCAACATGTGCTGTGGTTAATGCAGGCTGGAGGGCCCGATGAAAGCGCAGTCACATATTGTTGATCTTCTCAGTGCAGCCAAACTTATCGCTGACACCCAATCAAACATCCTGTTGAGCTATATCATCAACATGGCGATGATAGAGGCATCGACCGGAGCTGCGAATAGAAAGAATGAAGGGGAAAAGAGCGACGCAAGCGCCGCTTGATGCGGCCGCTGTGTGGTCACCATACAAGCGTACACCGCGAACTGATGGTTGAGGCTATCGGTGAATTTGGAGGGCTGGTCGAAAGACCGGCCTTTGTTATGTGGGGCTAGTTTTCGTCATTACCGCAAGGACTGACCCCGCCGGAGGGATCACCGGCAGGGGCAACGTCAAATCAAGAACACGCAAGCGTCAGGATCACTCAATCCTCTTCCTGGAATACCGCTTCGCGCTTGGCCTTGACCGCCGGCAGGAAGACGACGATCAGAACGGCAAGGGCAATGAGCAGCAGGATGGCGCTGATCGGCCGGGTGACGAAAGTCGTTGCGTCGCCGCGCGACAGAATCATCGCTCGCCGCAGGTTTTCCTCGAGCAAAGGCCCGAGCACAAAGCCGAGCAGCAGAGGTGCTGGTTCGCAGCGCAACTTGACCAGCGCATAACCGGCCAGGCCGAAGAAGGCGACGGCATAGAGGTCGTAGACGTTGGAATTGACGCTGTAGACGCCGATCGAGCAGAAAGCCATGATGATCGGGAAGAGCACGTAGTAGGGGATCGTCAGCAGCTTTACCCACAGACCGATCAGCGGCAGGTTGAGGATCACCAGCATCAGGTTGCCGATCCACATCGAGGCGATGATGCCCCAGAACAGCGCCGGCTGCTCGACCGCGACGTTCGGTCCAGGCACGATGCCCTGAATGATCATTGCACCGACCATCAGCGCCATCACCGGGTTAGCGGGAATGCCGAGCGTCAACAGCGGGATGAACGAGGTCTGCGCACCGGCATTGTTGGCCGATTCGGGACCAGCGACACCGGCAATCGCGCCATGGCCGAATTCTTCCGGATGCTTCGACATACGCTTTTCGACCGTGTAGGAGGCGAAGGCCGCGAGAATGGCGCCACCACCGGGCAGAATGCCAAGCGCAGAGCCGATTGCCGTGCCGCGCAGCACTGGTGCGACCATCTGCTTGAAATCGTCGCGGGTCGGCAAAAGGCCGCTGACCTTGGCCATCAGCACAGTACGGGTCTTTTCGCCCTCGAGATTGCGCAGGATTTCGGCGACCCCGAAGACCCCAACGGCGACGGCAACGAAGTTCAGGCCGTCGGCATATTCCCGGATGCCAAGGGTGAAGCGCGGTGTGCCGGTATAGATGTCGGTACCGACCAGACCCAGCAACAGACCGAGCGCCACCATGGCCAGTGCCTTAACGATGGAGCCATGGGCCAGCGCAATCGACGAGACGAGGCCGACGATCATCAGCGAGAAGTATTCCGCCGCGCCAAACTGCAGGGCGATAGCTGTCAGCGGCAGTGCGAAAATCGCGACCAGAAAGGTCGAGACCGTCCCGGCGAAAAACGATCCGAGCGCTGCGATGGATAGGGCGGCCCCGGCCCGGCCTTTGCGGGCCATCTGGTAGCCATCGATCGCGGTGACGGCTGACGAGGATTCGCCGGGCATGTTGATCAGGATGGCGGTGGTCGATCCGCCGTATTGCGCACCGTAATAGATGCCGGCGAGCATGATCAGCGAGGAGACGGGCTCAAGCTGGAAGGTGATCGGCAACAGCATGGCGATGGTTGCGGTGGCGCCGATGCCGGGCAAAACCCCGATCAATGTGCCGAGCAGCACGCCGATCAGGCAAAAGAGGAGGTTTTCGGGCGAGCCGGCCGTGGTGAAGCCGAGTGCGAGATTGCTGAAAAGATCCATCGTGATGTCCTACAATCTGACCCAGGGGCCGAAGCGCTGGAAGGGCAGGCCGAGCGCGTAGCTGAATACGGCGACCGAAAAGATCGTCAGCGCGACCGACAGCGCCAGCGCCGTCAGCGGCTTCATGCGTTGCGAAGCGAAGCAGGCGATCAGGGCGGTGAAGAATAGCGATGGCACAAAGCCGAGGCCGCGTACGGTCAGTCCGAAGAAGATCGGCGCCGGCAGGATGAACAGCATGCCGCGCCAGGCGACCGGTCCGATCGGTTCGCCTGCCACACGGGTCGATTGAACGATGATGACGACGCCGAGCAGCGTCAGGATAAGTGCAAGGACGAGGGGAAAATAGCCCGGTCCCATTTTGAATGCCGTGCCGAGGTCAAGGCCCAGGCTCTGAAAGACGAAGAAGCCGCCCAGTGCGATGAAGAGCGCGCCGCAGAGCGCATTGGTGGTGTCGAAGGATAAGGATTTCATGATGCCTCCTTTATTTCAGCCCGCTTTTTCCTGCCCACCATCTCATCGCATGGCCGCCGAAATGATATTGGGCAGACGCCTTCCTCTTTCAAAAAAGAGGAAGGCGGACGGGTAGATGACCTATCGTGGACGCGCTCAGTCGGCGTATTGGCCGGCCGCTTCGATCACCGGCTTCCAGCGGGCGATCTCGGTTTCGAGCTTGGTCTTCAGTGCTGCCGGTGTCGCTTCGGCTTCCGAGGACGGAACCGTGCCGAGTTCGGCGAAACGTGCAACGACGTTCGGGTCCTTCAGAGCGACCTGGAGCGCCTTCGACAGGCGTTCTGTGGCGTCTGCAGGCGTGCCCTTTGGCGCGTAGACGCCATGCCAGATACCGACCTGAAAGTCAGCCAGACCGCCTTCGACGGCAGTCGGGACATCAGGCAGAACTGGAAGGCGTGCAGGCGAAGTGACGGCATAGGCCTTGATCGTGCCGCCGAGGATCTGCTTGGTGGTGTTGGTGGTCTGGTCGCACATAATGTCGACCTGGCCGCCGAGCAGGTCCGTCATTGCCGGGCCGGTGCCCTTGTAGGGAACGGTGACGAGCGGCGTTTCGATGGCGCTCATGAACATCATGCCGCAGAGATGCGAGGCAGCGCCGATGCCGGCATTGGCCACGGTGACCGTGTCCTTGTTGGCCTTGACGTACTCGATCAGACCCTTGAGGTCCTTCGGCTCGAAATCCTTGCGCGCGACGATCGTCATCGGCACGTCGGTGACGAGACCGACATATTCGAAGGCGTTCAGCGTGTCATAGGCGAGCTTGCGATAGAGCGTGGC
>UCKS01000010.1 GCA_900473045.1 Hyphomicrobiales bacterium | reverse complement strand
CGCAGAAATTCGCGCTTACGATTGTACGGCAACAGTTCTATGACCTTCTTCCGATCCAACGATATCAGAGCACTTGCAATTTCCTCTTGGCTGAAACCTTGTGCCACCATAGGCACGCCAACGGCGTAGAGCCCTGTAGCTTCGCCTCCGAACCCTCGAAAGAGCTCGGCCAGTGCTAAAGTGATTTCGTCGTTACGGCTCACGTCAATCCTGCGCGATTTGCATATTGAATGTGACACGGCGGATCTGCAGCGCATCTTCCAGAGCACTGATAGCGTCGTGTTCACCAAGTCCTTGCGCCATCAAGCTGTCGATCGCTTCTGCAATCAACGTCGACGCGACACTTCGGCTTTCCCACTGTCGATCAACGCACTCAAGATTATTGGGCATCAGCACTCTCCACTACAACGTCCCGTTCAAAGCTTGGCTGCCAACCACGGGTGAAGCCGATGCTCATCCCAATCTGCGTGACGGCCAGCTGCTCCTTCAGAAACTTGATGTCAGCCAGAAGAGTTCCAATGGTGGCACGCACGTCGCCGCTGTGGAAGGCGAGGGCGGCGGCGATCTCGTCGACCGGTCCGGAATATTGGATATCATACGCGGCGGCGCTGATCTGAGGCATGGGTTTTCCTTTTCCATTGCGCCCGAGCAATGGATCAAACGTTCATAGAATTTCAGATTGGCGTTCCGCATCCGCCGTGGATGTTCTTATTATGTTCTTGCTTGTGAGAGAGTCAAGGCCATCCAAAAAGCTTTGCTATCGATGCGCTGAGCGAGAGCGGGATAGCCACGACCGCCGCCCCGATAATTAGATAAAGGATGGCGTCAAAAATCCTACCGCCCATCCGGGCGCCCAGCTTGTTCCATTTGTGTTCCGGCCTGGGTTCGCTCATCATCTGCTTGCTGGTTTAGGTGTGGCAGAGTGTGGCAGTCGCCTTTGAATTTCAAAGGAAATTATTTCAGCCAAGTGTGGCAATCTCGGACAGCAAGTTGCTGTAATGGCTTGTTTGCTCGACCCCGGGCGAGGCCTCCAAATTTTCCCACACGGAACGAAAATCATTTCAGGACAACACACTGCCGTTGCTTTGATGCAGCGATCGTGCACGGTGCGACGTCATCTGTCTGGGAAAAAAACTTCCGGATAGGACCGATCGAACGGTTGCAGCTTCCCGCCACTTCTGACCCGGAAGACAAAAGCCAGCCGAGAGTGGACGATGGGCGTCCTGCATCCGCAGTCCGGCCAGATTGTCACAGAACAGAGGCGGGGAATTTTTGCTCAGTGATAGTAGAAGCAGGCGCAATCAGCCTTGCTGTCATCCGGTTTCGTCCAGACGCGCACTGCGAGTTTCTTGGCTGCACCCGTCTCGTCCAGCCGTAGCCCCAGCAGCGATACGGCCGCAAGCTTCGGATTGACCGCATCGATCTCGATCGTCGAGCCAACCTGGTGGACGCCCTGCTTTGGGGTCCAGGTGAAAAACTGCACGCTGTAATGCATTGCATTCTCCTTCACCGCGCTTTGCAGCACATGAGCTTGATGGGTGAACAGACGCTCAAGACGCTGGCCACGGGGCGTTCCAATGCTGGATGCGTACTCAATGCGTAGGAAGACACCATAACATATTTTGGCAGGCGGTGAAACATTCTCGCTGCAATTTAAGCCGAATGGAGACTGGTCATCAGCGATCGCCTTGCCCGCAACAAGGGAGGGGCTTCATCCGGGTACCGAGGGTGCGATCCGAACCGAATTGTTACCCTCGACTGCGAAGCCCGCCACGTCCATTTCGGTGCCGAGGTGCTGAGCGATCGCCGCTTTCCTTGGTAACGTGCCGTTAACGCTACCACTGGTTCGACACGCGTGTGCATGTCGAAATACGGCACCTGCCGTATGTCCACCACACCCATTGCGCGTGCATTTCTCCCGGCGTCGATGACGGCATCACGGCTCGGCCGGATTGGCTTCATCAACCCCGCTTCGAACAGACGAAGCGGTGCCACCGGTTGGAGGAACCGCTATGTTGCCATTGGAACAGTTGATGCCATTCGCCTTTGCGACACTGATTTTCGCCTGCATGCCGGGGCCTGCCATCCTCTACATGACGGCACAAACGCTGGCGCATGGGCCGCGTGCCGGACTGATGGCTGCCTTTGGTGTCCATTTGGGGTGTTACGTTCATGTTGCAGCGACAGCGTTGGGGTTGGCGGCGGTCCTCAACCATGCCCCCTTCGTCTACACCGTCATCAAATTCGTCGGCGCCGCTTATCTGGTCTGGCTGGGTGTCACCATGTTTCTTGGCCGCCGGCGGAATGGCGAGGAGGCTGCCGATCCAGCCCCCGGTGTCCTGCGCGACAGCATCGTCGTCGAAGTCCTCAACCCCAAGACCGCGCTGTTTTTCCTGACCTTCCTGCCGCAATTCATCGACCCGGCGCTGAACACGCCTGTCTGGCTGCAGTTTCTCATCCTCGGCGTGCTCGTCAACCTTGCCTTGTCCATTGCGGACCTGGCGGCGGTCGGTATTGCGTTTTTTGCCCTTGGACGCGTTCGGACCAGCGGTTCAAGCTGGCTCGTTCCAAAGGCGTGCGGATCTATACTAATCGGCCTGGGCATCGCCCTGGCGCAAAAGGCAGCATGATCGAGCTGGCAAGAGAATGATGCCCGGACGACAGTGCCTGATGTCTTCTAACCCGCCGACAACCCCAGGCGAATGGCGTAGGCCGTCAGTTCCGCGCCGCTGTGCAGATCCAGTTTCCGCATCAGGTTTTCACGATGTTTGCGGGCCGTCAGGGGGCTGATCCCGAGACGTTCGGCAATGTCGCGCGTGGTTATGCCATGCGGGATGAGCGCCAGCATCTGCTGTTCGCGCCGGGTCAGTTCAGCTGGGGATCCAAGAGTGCTCAGCGCAGACTGTCCAGCTGGCCGGTCCCGCTGGTCGATGGCAAAACGGACCTCTTCGGCAACATAGGGTTGATCAAGGCGCATGGCTTCGACCGCCGCCATCAACTCGCGCGCATCCCCGCTCTTCGTCAGGTATCCGTCGGCGCCTGCGTCGATGGCGGCGCGCACCGAGCGAGGTTCGAGATTGGCCGTCATGATCAGAATCTTCAGACCGCGCCATGAGGTTCGAATGTTCCTGACAAACTGGAAACCGCCGACGCCTGGCATCCCGAGATCGAGGATCAAAAGATCGGTCTTGATTTCCTTGAGCAATCGCTCGACGGTGTCTCCGTCTGCCGCTTCGCCGACGACTGCAATGCCTTCGATCGTCGACAGAAGCATTTTGAGGCCTTCGCGAACGATGGCGTGATCATCGGCAAGAAGTACCCTCGAAAGCCCACGCATATTGCTACCCGTTTTTAGAGTGAGTTCCGGACGACCACCGTCTTATCGGGCCGGAATCAGAACAGGATTACGATGCTCCCCGAGCAACGATTGCAACCCCATCTTGTCGATCTCTTATACCGCCAATCCTACGCGGTGCTGTTCTCCAATTTCATCATTCCGCTGCCTGTTGCTTACATGCTGTGGAACGTCGTCCCGGGCAGCACCCTTTTATGGTGGATGGCGGCGATTTATGGCCTTACCATTGCGCGCGTGCTGGTCTCGCGGCGATATTTCAAACATTCCAGGCGCGGGGCGGATCAGACCGTTGAAAACGCGAATTCCTCGGCTTGGCGTTTCGCCATCCTCTCATGGGCGTCCAGTTCGCTCTGGGGGCTGCTCGGATGGTTCGGTTTTCTGTCCACGCAACCGCAATTGCAAGCCTTTACGACCATTGTCCTGACAGGGTTGGTCTGCGGCGCCATTCCCTCGCTCTCGGCCTTTCCGATTGCTTATATCGGTTCGCTTGCCGCCATGCTCTTGCCGCTCGCGGCACGGGCCGTCACGGGCGGAGGCGATAGCGACACTGTCTACCTCGTGTTTGTGATCTGCCTTGCAGGTGTCAATCTCTACTACAGCCGGGTGTCATACCGATCGATGGTCGAGACGGTTCAACTGCGCTTTGAAAATCTTTCGCTGATTACCCAGCTGAAAACGGAAAGAGACAAGGCGCGGGGCGCCGATCGCGCCAAATCCCGTTTCCTGGCCGCCGCCAGCCACGACCTGCGCCAGCCGATCCATGCACTCAGCCTTTTCAATTCCACACTGGCGGCCCTGGGCGAACGGGGCGATGTCAAAAGCGCCGACGCGCGCAATCTGGCTGGCAGAGTGAAGTCGATTACCGCCAACCTCAGTGGGCTCCTGAACGCCTTGCTCGATGTCTCGCGCCTGGATGCCGGCATTGTCACCGTCGCCAGGGAGCCGGTCGCTCTGGCCCGTCTGTTTGACGACCTGCACGGCGAATTTCTGGGCAAGGCTGAGGAGTATCGCCTCGAATGGATCGTCGTCGATACCGGCTGCTGGGTCGAGACGGATCCGATGATGCTGAAACGCGTGCTGGGAAACCTCCTTACCAATGCCTTTCACTATACGGACCGGGGGCGGGTTCTGCTCGGTTGCCGACGGCGGGGGGCAAATGTCGAAATCCAGGTTTTCGATACGGGCATAGGAATAGCATCCGATCAACAGGACGCGATTTTTGATGAATTCCACCAGCTGAACAATGCCGCCCGGGACCGGGAAAAGGGCCTGGGGCTCGGACTTGCCATCGTGCGCCGCACGGCAGATCTGCTGGGCCATCCCTTGAGACTTGTTTCCATGGAAGGGCGCGGCTCGCTGTTCTCGATCACGGTGCCGTCTGTCGCTGCCCCAGCAACAACGCCAGCCCCGGCGCGTACATGGCCCACCATCGGCGCGATCCGGATCATCGTTATCGACGATGACCGCGATGTGCTCGATGCGATAGGCCGCCTGCTGACTGTGCTGGGGTGTACGATCTATCCCGCAAGATCGGCAAAGGATGCGATCCGGCTGCTGACCGCAGCGGCAACCGCCGACGCCATTGATCTGATCATTGCCGACTACAGGCTGGAGAACGCCACCACCGGTCTGGATGCGGTCGACGAACTGCGGACCTATTTGAAACAATCCGTTCCGGCAATCATTCTCACCGGAGATACATCGCCCCTTGTCTTGAAGACGATTTCAGACAGCGGCCATCATCTGCTCAACAAGCCGATCGACGGAGACCATCTGCAACAGGCCATCCATGCGATATTGAGGCCTCGTTCCAAGCGGCCGCCAGCGACGTCGGCACGGGGGCAGGGTTCGGTTTAACCTCGCCTGCGAAAAACCCGTAAGCTGCCCAATTCGGTCTATTCCACCAAGCCCATGCCGAAGCTGACCGGCGATACCGGGCAACGCTGCGCTTAACCTGCAGCCGGTTGGGAGTCAGGGGCATATGCCACCGATCGCGCACGATCTCCGCGCTCCTTTGTATGGATTCGCTGCGGTAGACGAGTTGGAAAATCCCGTTGTCGGCCGCGCGGCCTGTTTCGGCGGCGATGCGAGCAGGAGCAGGCCCCAGAGCGCAAGGCCACTCAGAACTGCGCATATCGCGACATAGGCATAGAATATCCGCACGGCGTTGCCAGCTACGCTTCCTCTCAGAATTGTTTTTCTGTCGAGCGTACTCACACATATCAGGATGGCCTTGGGCGGGGCATGGCACCACGAAATAGACCAACGGCCATGCCCCTATGGCGTTCAAGGCCAATGCTGTTTTGTAGTCTCCGGCGCTTGGGGATACAATTCCGACATAAGGAGCCGGGGGTACAGCCTTTGGACTAGGTTGGACGGAAACCGTTGAGGCAAAGCGCACGTATTCACCGCGATGCCCGGTCTCAGCTCGTTCTTTGCCACGGCATCACGGCGCCTTTCATCCCTTGGACAATGGTGAATGGACTTTTAAATAAGGCAATGCTAATTTGTCTAGGCTGTTACCTTGGCCGAAACCGGAACGGCATTGATTGCGATAGCGTTTTCCACTTTGCGTATTAAGGGACTTTTCAGCGAGCTATATTTGCGAGGCGATTTAGAACCCGTCATCTGATCAGGTGACGGGTTCCTTCTATCGTCCGATAATGCCGGGAGTTGATTGTCGGTCCTGTTCAGCGGTCACCGGAAGAACGATCCCTGGTCCCCGATAACTAGGCCTGTGCCATGCTCAATGACGGCGTTGCGCAAGGGCATCCCGTTGCGGATGAATTACAATGTAAATCAATTGGAGAGTCCGTGTTATGGCGGAAGAGGTGGGATTCGAACCCACGGTACGGTCTCCCGCACGCCGGTTTTCAAGACCGGTTCCTTAAACCACTCGGACACTCTTCCTGATGACGGGCATTGAGGTGATACCGTTTTGGCGGGCAGTGGTTTCCCAGCGCAAACATTCCAGCATCAGCCTGTCACGGCTCGCTTTATAGCTTGCCGATTGTGAACGTCAACCGGGTCCCGCAGCAGACTGGCGTCCAGCTGCAATGGGCCGTGAATTGAAGCAACCCTTGGTGCGGCAGCGGCGCGGTGTTGCGATCCCGGTACAAACCCACCCGATAGCCGGTTCTTCCCATCATATTTTTGATGTGGCGATAGCGATGTTGAAGAGACCTCAGACCGGGCGCATGTTGTCTTCGGCCTCATTGTTGCTGGTGTCACCGGAGCGTGCCGCGTTTAAGACGCATAACGCTCCCCGCCGGAGGTGGCCGCACGCGCGGTAACGGAAAGCCAACAGATGCCTGGTGCAGGCTTGCATACCGCCTGAGCCTCAGCACTTCTCCACATCTATTCGCGACATTGGTGTCAACACCATCAGTATTTCCTGCGACGTTGACGACTATCTCTGCTAGGAGATTGTATTATTCTACTTTTGGCGCGCCATTACCTGGACTTTCACGCGTCTTCCGTCGGTATCATCAGTATTCGGCTGGAACAGCATTAACCATTCGTAAACCATAATCGCAATTGTTTCATTCCAGCACGGTTAACCATTCGCATTTTTGCCACGTTGTTGGCATGATTAATCGACTGTTACGTTTCGGGACGCCGGTACTTTCGCGGAGGCAAACGCGGAACGGGACTGGGTACGGCTTTTGCGAATGGCGATGTGGGGCACATGACTTCCAATCTGACTGCGGCTTTTTTCTTCAAAGGATTGCGCGTTGCCGCTATTCCGATGCTTTGCGTCGGGCTGACCGCATGCGGCTCAACGAGCACCGTCAAGAACGGCAAGCCGCGCAGCAAGGAGTATTTTGCAGAATCGATCTATGGCGTGAAGGCCAGTCCGCGCGTTGTCAACGAGGGTAAGGCCGTTCCAAAGGGCGGCGGCCGCTATCAGGTCGGCAAGGCCTATCAGGTCAAGGGCAGGTGGTATCAGCCCAAAGAAGATTTCGGCTACAACAAGACCGGCATGTCCTCCTGGTATGGCTCTGCGTTTCACGGCCGGTTGACGGCGAACGGCGAAGTCTATGACAAATACCACCTCTCTGCTGCCCATCCGACATTTCCGCTGCCAAGCTATGCCCGCGTCACCAACCTGGAAAACGGCACGTCCGTCGTCGTCCGGGTCAATGATCGTGGCCCTTATGAATATGGCCGCATCATCGATGTCTCGTCGAAGACGGCCGACTTCCTCGATATGAAGCGCAAGGGCAGTGCCAAGGTTCGCGTGCAGTATATCGGCAAGGCACCGCTCGAAGGCAACGACATGCCCTATTTGATGGCGTCGTATGTCAAGAAGGGCGATCGCACCCCGAACGCATTCCCAGAGGGGCAGATCGCCACCGGTGTCATGGTCGCGTCGAACGAACCGCTGCGCAAGCAGGCCGGCAATCTCGGCATGCTCACCATTCCGTCCAAATCGAACCTCGACATGGGCGTACCGGTAACGGCACTTGCAGAAGCCGAAACGCCGCGCGCGTCATCGGCCGGGCTCGATGCTTTCGCCATGCTGCCGGAGATCGGTCCGATCCCGCGCGAGCGCCCAGCCTATATCCCAATGCCCAATGGCAATATGGCCTATGCTGCCGCTTACGTCGAAGCGCGCGTCAGTGATTCCAAGACGGCTTTCGATGCCGTTCTGGTCGACCAAAACCCGCTGACACCGACTTCGATCGTCGAATATGCCAAGCGCAAGACTGTCATGCGCTAATCGCGACCCTTCGCGATTGATCCCCGGTGGTCCGGCTGCTATTGCCGGAGAAGGCACCGGAGTTTGGAATGCATATACGACTGGTCTCGGTTTTCATTGCTCTCGTCTTGACTGTCTGCGCGTCGTCGGCAACGTGGGCGCAGGCCTTTGAGACCAAGGCGAAGCAGGTTTACCTGATCGATGCCGAGACAGGCACGGTCCTGTTTGCCAAGGCGGAAAATGCCGTCGTTCCACCGGCGTCGCTTGCCAAGCTGATGACCATGGAGGTCGTCTTCGATGCCATCCGCAAGAATGAGCTGACGCTCGATACCGAGTTTCCCGTCTCCGAACATGCGTGGCGAACCGGCGGCGCGCCGTCGGGAACATCGACGATGTTTGCGGCGCTGAAATCGCGTGTCCGTGTCGTCGATCTCATCCAGGGCATCACTGTCCAGCTCGCGAACGATGCTTGCATCATTCTGGCCGAGGGTTTGACGGGCAGCGAGGAGGCCTTTGCCAAGCGTATGACCGACCGCGCCCGCGAGCTTGGACTGACCGGATCGGTGTTTCGCAACGCCACCGGTCTGCCCGATCCTGAAAACAAGACGACGATGCACGATATGGCGCTGCTAGCGCAGCACATCCAGGCCAATTATCCCGACCTGTTCAAATATTATTCCCAGACCGAATTCGAGTGGAACAAGATCCTCCAGCGCAACCGCACGCCACTGATCTCGGCCAATATCGGTGTCGATGGATTTGCCACCGGCTTTGCTGAGGGGTTTGGTTTTGGCATGGTTGCCACGATGCAGAAAGACACACGGCGCGTCTTTCTGGCGCTGGGTGGTCTTGGCACCGACAAGGAGCGAGTCGAGGAGACGCGCAAGATTCTTGACTGGTCGATGACGGCCTTTGAGAGGAAGCGGCTGTTCGAAGCCGGCGATACTGTTGGCGAAGCGAGCGTCTACGGCGGCGCGGTATCGCATGTTCAGCTCGTCACGGCCGATGCCGTCGATGTGCTCGTACCTGCCAACAATCCGGAGCGGCTTTCAGCCAAGGTGATCTATCGCTGGCCACTGACGATGCCGGTCGAATCCGGCAAGCAGGCAGGTATGCTGAAGATCTGGAGCGGCGATCGACTTTTGCGCGAGGTGCCAGTCGAAACCAATGCAACCGTAGGGCAGGGATCGCTGGTGACCAGAGCGGTGGATGCGCTGCAGGAATTGTTGTTTTTCTGGCTCTGATGAAATGACACCCCGGCGGTTTCGCGTCCGGACACAATCCGCTAAACAGACGATGTGTGGCGCTTTCCACCAGCCATAATATCGGTGGCTGTGGGGCTGCGGTGCAAAGACAAGGAGCATCCGGGTTGCATGGATGTTCAATTGAAAAATGACTTACGGGAATCAGCAGTGGCAGTCGGAACAGGCTTGTTTGTTACATTCGAAGGCGGCGAGGGGGCTGGGAAATCCACCCAGATCCGCCTGCTGGCCGATGCCTTGCGCGAGCGCGGCTACACGGTTCTGACGACGCGCGAGCCCGGTGGTTCGCCGGGTGCGGAAGCCGTTCGCCATGTGCTCTTGTCCGGCGCCGCACAGGAGTTTGGCGTGCGAATGGAGGCAATCCTGTTTGCGGCGGCCCGCAGCGATCATGTCGAGGAAATCATCCGGCCGGCACTCCTGAAAGGCGCGGTCGTGATCTGCGACCGGTTCATGGACTCCTCCCGCGTCTACCAGGGCGTTACCGGCAATCTTGAGCCAGGTTTCGTCACGGCTCTGGAGCGCGTTGCCATCAACGGTGTGGTGCCAGCCTGCACGATCGTCTTCGATTTGCCGGCGGTCCTTGGTCTTGAAAGGGTGCGCCGGCGGGCAGGGGCTGCCGAGGCCCAGACGGGACAGGAGGTCGAGCTCGACCGTTTCGAGAAGGAAGAACTCGAAACCCATGAAAAACGCCGTGAGGCCTTTCTCGATATTGCAAACGCCGACCCTCAACGCTGCCACGTGGTCGATGCGTCTGCCTCCGCCAGCGACATTGCCGCGCATGTCCTTTCGATCATCGAACCCATGCTGCCTGGATCGGGCAACGGACCGGATACGAAAGCGGCGCAATGAGCACGGACAGGTTTGACGTTCTCGACGGCGCCATCTCTCCAGCCGAAAACATGCGTCTTTTCGGCCATCAGGAGGCGGAGCATTTTCTGGCGCAAAGCTACCGGTCGGGAAAGGGGCATCACGCCATCCTGATCGAAGGGCCGGAAGGCATCGGCAAGGCGTCGCTTGCCTTCCGCTTTGCCAACCATGTGCTGTCCCATCCTGATCCGGCGCAGGCACCGGCGGAACTTGGCGATCCAGATCCGAATTCGATCGTCAGCCGGCAGATCGCGTCGGGTGCCTCCCACAATCTTTTGCACCTGACCCGTCCTGTCGACGAAAAGACCGGCAAAGTCAAAAGTGCCATTACCGTCGATGAAGTGCGCCGGGCCGGAAAGTTCTTTTCGCAGACATCCGGCACGGGCAACTGGCGGATCGTCATTGTCGATCCGGCCGACGATCTCAACCGCAACGCCGCCAACGCGATCCTGAAAATCCTTGAAGAGCCGCCGAAGCGCTCGCTGTTCCTGGTCTTGACCCATGCGCCCGGCAAGCTTTTGCCGACCATCCGTTCGCGCTGCCTGCCGCTGCAGCTGAAGCCGCTGGCGCCGGACGCGATGCGCAAAGCCATGAACAATCTTGGCTTCGACCTTTCAGGGCCGGATGCGGAAAAGGTGCTGACAGCGGCCAATGGCAGCGTATCGGAAGCGCTGAAGCTGATCAATTACGGCGGCCTCGACATTATGACGACGTTCGAGGCCATTCTTGCCGGACAGGACCCGGGAATTCGCAAGGATATGCACAAGCTTGCCGACGTGCTGGCTGGAAAAGACAGCGAAACGATCTTCGCGTTCTTCCTGGCGCTGGTGACAGGCCATATGATGGGCGAGGCGCGCCGCGCTGCCCATTCCGGCGATCTCGACAAGGCGGACCGGTACGCACGCCTTTCAAGCAGCGTGACCGAGCGGATTACCGTGGCGCAGGCTTACAATCTCGATCGCAAACAAACGGTTCTGTCGATTCTGGACGATCTCAGGGCAGCGTCGCGCGCGCTGGCCTGAATTTCCACTGCTCCGTAGCGATGGTCGTTTTGATATGGGTTTTGCAACAGGTGCGGAGCGGCAGCACGTTGCCGCTTTTCTAAGCGCGCACTGTTTCATCCGGCCGTTGGATGCGCTAATAGCCAGACACCCAAGATCAGACACAGGCCGAACCCGATCATGACCGACACGTCCCCCTTCTACATCACCACCGCGATCTCCTATCCGAACGGCAAGCCGCATATCGGCCATGCCTACGAGTTGATCGCGACCGATGCAGTGGCGCGCTACCAGCGGCTGGAGGGGCGCGAGGTGCTGTTTCTGACGGGGACAGACGAACACGGCCAGAAGATGCAGCAGACGGCCCGCAAGGAGGGCATCAGCCCGCAGGAACTGGCCGACCGCAACTCGGCCGAGTTCCAGAGCATGGCCGTTCTGCTCAATGCCTCCAACGACGATTTCATCCGCACGACGGAACCGCGTCATCACGAGGCCGTCAAGAACATCTGGAACCGCATGGGCGAGGCGGGTGATCTCTACAAGGACAGCTATTCCGGCTGGTACTCCGTGCGCGACGAGGCCTATTACCAGGAGGGCGAAACGGAAGTACGCGCCGATGGCGTGCGCTACGGGCCGCAGGGCTCTCCGGTCGAATGGGTGGAGGAAGCCAGCTATTTCTTCAAGCTCTCCGCCTATCAGGACAGGCTGCTCCAGTACTACGAGGAAAACCCGGACTTCATCGGTCCGGCCGAACGCCGCAACGAGGTGATTTCCTTTGTGAAATCCGGCCTGCGCGATCTGTCGATGTCGCGCACCACCTTCGACTGGGGCATTCCGGTTCCCAACGATCCGAGCCATGTCATGTATGTCTGGGTCGATGCCCTGACCAACTATATCACCGCGACCGGTTACCTGACTGATCCGGCAGGCCCGCGTGCGAAATTCTGGCCGGCCAATATCCACATGATCGGCAAGGACATCATCCGCTTCCATGCCGTCTACTGGCCCGCCTTCCTGATGTCGGCCGGCCTGCCGCTACCGAAAAAGGTGTTTGCCCACGGTTTTCTGCTCAACAAGGGCGAGAAGATGTCGAAGTCGCTCGGCAACGTCGTCGATCCCGTCAATCTGGTCGAGCATTTCGGCCTTGATCCGATCCGCTATTTCTTCCTGCGCGAAGTCTCCTTCGGCCAGGACGGCAGCTATAGCGAGGAGGGGATTGCCACCCGCATCAACTCCGACCTCGCCAATGGCATCGGCAATCTGGCCAGCCGCTCGCTGTCGATGATCGTCAAGAACTGCGAAGGGCAGATCCCGGAATGTGGCGTGTTGACCGACGAAGACAAGGCGATGCTGGCTGCGGCCGACGCACTCCATGCCTCGACCCGCGATGATATGAACGCATTGATGATCCACCGGGCACTGACCTCGATCATCGCCGTCGTCTCCGAAGCCGACCGTTACTTCGCCAGCCAAGAGCCGTGGGCGCTGAAAAAGACCGACCCGGCGCGCATGGCAACGGTGCTTTATGTCACGGCGGATGTGGTGCGCCAGATTGCCATTCTGCTGCAGCCCTTCATGCCGGAATCGTCGGCAAAACTGCTCGACCTGGTGGCAGCGCCTGCCGACAAGCGCGATTTTGCCGCGCTGGGCGAAGCCGGGCGGCTGGTTACAGGCACGGCGCTGGAAGCGCCAAAACCGGTTTTCCCGCGTTATGTCCCGCCGGAAGCTTGAGGACGCCTCGCGATGCTGATCGATACCCATTGCCATCTGGATTTTCCGGATTTCGAGGCCGAGCGTGATGCGATCATCGAGCGGGCTCAGGCGGCCGGCGTCGGCCAGATGATCACCATCTCGACGCGGGTGAAGAAGTTCGACACGATCCTCGCCATCGCGGAAAACTACGTCAACGTCTTTTGCTCGGTCGGCACGCATCCGCACAATGCCGATGAGGAACTGGATATAGAGACGGATGATCTGGTGCGGCTGTCGGCGCATCCGAAGGTCGTGGCTATCGGTGAAGCCGGGCTCGATTACTTCTACGACAATGCGCCGCGCGACGCTCAGGCGATCGGGCTGCGCCGCCATATCGCTGCCGCCCGGCAAACCCAGCTGCCGCTGGTCATTCATAGCCGTTCGGCCGACGAGGACATGGCCGCAATCCTGACCGAAGAAACCGGGAAGGGGGCCTTCCCTTTTCTCCTCCATTGCTTCTCCTCCGGCCCCGAACTGGCAAAGGTCGGCGTCGATCTCGGTGGCTATATCTCGTTCTCCGGCATCCTGACCTTCCCGAAATCCGAAGAGCTACGCGAGATCGCCAAAACCGTTCCGCACGACCGGATGATCGTCGAAACCGACGCACCCTATCTGGCGCCAAAGCCATTCCGGGGCAAACGCAACGAACCGGCCTATGTGGCGCATACCGCGCAGGTTCTGGCCGAAACGATCGGCGTTTCGACGGACGAGATTGCGGCGATCACCACCGATAACGCTTTCCGCGTGTTTTCTAAAATGCCGAGACTGTGAGATGGCGGTGAGGCGGGTCTTCACCATTCTCGGCTGCGGTTCGTCGCCGGGCGTGCCGCGCATCAATGGCGACTGGGGCGCCTGCGATCCCGCCAATCCGAAAAACCGCCGCAGCCGCGCCGCCTTGCTGATAGAACAGACCGGCGACGATGGCGGCACGACCACGGTCGTCATCGATACGGGGCCCGATTTCCGCGAGCAGATGATCGCCGCAAGGGTCCAGAATATCGACGCGGTATTCTATTCACATCCGCATGCCGACCATATTCACGGCATCGATGATCTGCGCGGCTATGTCCAGTATACCGGTAAACGCATGCCGATCTGGGCCGACGCACTGACGATGGAGCGAATCCGCGAAGGGTTTCGCTACTGCCTGGAGACGCCGGAGGGCAGCAACTATCCGCCGATCGTCGAGCCAAGGATCATCGATCCGTCGCTATTGCCAATCGCGATCAGCGGTGCCGGCGGCACGATCACGCTGCAGCCGGTGTTGCAGCACCACGGCAGCATCATGTCGATGGGTTTTCGTATCGGCGATTTTGCCTATTGCAGCGATGTCAGCGATTTTCCGCAGGAGACCATCGGCAAGCTCACCGGGCTGGACATGCTGGTAATCGACACGCTGCAGTACAAACTCCATCCGAGCCACCTGTCGCTGGAACAGTCACTCGGCTGGATCGAACGCTTAGCGCCGAAGCGCGCCGTGCTCACCCATATGCACACACCGCTTGACTACGAGACGGTAATGCGCGAGACGGCCGATCACATCGAACCGGCCTATGACGGAATGCGGATTGCGTTCGACGTCGCCAGCAATGACGCCGGCTGACATCGTTCAGCTGAAATACGGCTGAAGATTTTTCCTTATGCGGTCCAGAACCGTGGCGCCGGAAAGATCGGGGACGAACTGTTTGCCGGTGATCGTCTCGTAAGCCTCGATGTAAACCTTCGACGTCTGTTCGACGAGATCGGCCGGAATTTCCGGGATCGGGTCCTTGTAGGGATCGCAACGCTCAGTCACCCAGGCACGCACGAAATCCTTGTCAAAACTCTTTGGCCGTTTACCCGAGGCAAAGCTCTGCGCATAGCTCTCCGTGATCCAGTAGCGACTGCTGTCCGGCGTATGGATTTCGTCGGCAAGCACGACACGGCCGTCCTTGTCGGTGCCGAATTCATACTTGGTATCGACAAGAATGAGGCCGCGTTCGGCAGCGCGCTGCTGGCCGCGGGCAAACAGCGCCAGCGCATAACGCGAGACGATTTCCCATTGCTCGGCCGTCAAAAGCTTCTGAGAGAGAATTTCATCAGCCGACAACGGCTCGTCATGACCGCCGTCAAAGGCCTTGCTGGTTGGCGTAATGATCGGCTGCGGCAGCTTCTCGTTGTCCTTCAGGCCGTCGGGCAAGCGGATGCCATACATATCACGCTCGCCATTCCTGTATTTGGTCAGGATCGACGTGCTGGTCGTGCCGGCGAGATAGCCGCGCACGACGATCTCAACCGGCAGGATATCGAGCCGCGTGCCGATCACAACATTGGGGTCAGGATAGGACACGACATGGTTCGGGCAGATATCAGCCGTTTCCTCGAACCAATAGCGGGCCGTCTGCGTCAGCACCTGGCCCTTGAACGGGATCGCTGTCAGGATGACATCGAATGCGCTCAGCCGGTCCGTTGCGATGATGATGCGGTTGCCATCCGGCAGATCGTAATTGTCGCGCACCTTGCCATTGTAGCGTCCTGGCAATTCAGGAATGAAAGCATCTGAAAGAATACGCAAATCGCTCATCGGGCCGGGTCTTTCGCTGATGGTGGAGACCGGTATCGCTTAAGCCTTGGGACCGGGTGAGGTCAAGGCAAGACAAGCCGGAATGCGGGCGACGAGCGCGATTCATACCGCCGTTAGTTCCATAATCTATCTTATGTGATCGTTCTGTGTAGCGGGGGTGGGTTCAAGGATGAAGTGCGACTTGGAGCTCTCGCCCGTCCCAAATACGGTCTCCTGAAGGATGGCAAGCCATTGCCGATGCCGGCTCTTCTCAAATGCGACAGGTCGTGCAGAATGGCCTTCCTATCCCGATAAAGGCACAGCATGCCCGCAGTTCCGTTGCCGACCAGCCTCTATACCGATACCGCATGTCCGGCGCCATCGACGCCAATGCTGGATAGCGACCGATCCGCCTCTGTCGCCATCATTGGTGCCGGGTTTGCCGGGTTGTCCGCAGCGTTGCATCTGGCTGAAATGGGTGTCGATGTCTGTGTGCTGGAAGCCAATGAGCCTGGCTGGGGTGCGTCGGGGCGCAATGGCGGACAGGTCAATCCCGGGCTGAAGTTCAACCCCGACGAAGTACTGGGCCGGTTTGGCCGTGACCTCGGCCAGCGCATGATCGACATGGCCTGGGGCGCACCGGACTTTACCTTCGATCTCATTTCCCGTCTGGGCATCGATTGCGAGGCACGCCAGAACGGTACGCTACGGGCCGCGACCAACACGCGGACGGCCAAGGCTATCGATGCCACGGCAAACCAGTGTGCCGCGCATGGCATGCCGACACGCCTGCTGGACGCAAGGGAAACGGCGCTGGCAACGGGAACCGACCGATACTCTGTGGCGCTGTTCGATCCGCGCGGCGGCGATCTTCATCCGCTGAATTATGCCCGTGGCCTTGTGACGGCAGCCCAGAATTCCGGCGCATCGATCCATGGGGCGAGCCGTGTTGTCTCGGCGCGCAAGCAATCCGGAAAATGGGTTCTGGGCACCGACAAGGCGACTGTCACGGCGGATAAATTGCTTGTTGTTACAAACGCATACACGGGCGGGCTCTGGCCGAACTTGAGGAGGTCTCTGGTTCCGGTTTACAGTTCGATCGTGGCAACAGAACCCCTGCCCGATGATCTTGCCTCCCGTATTCTGCCGCAGCGTCCGGTGCTCTACGAAAGCGGCCATATCACCGTCTATTACCGGCTCGACAGGCAGAACCGGCTGCTGATAGGTGGCCGTGGGCCGCAGCGGGCATTGTCCGGGCAAACCGAGCTTGATTACCTGAAACGCTATGCCGAGAGCCTGTGGCCGGGTCTTGCGGGTGTTCGCTGGACCCATGCCTGGAACGGCCAGCTGGCGATGACGCCGGACCACCTGCCCCATCTGCATGAACCGACCGAAGACACGCTGATCTATCTCGGCTGCAACGGCCGTGGCGTGGCGTTGGCGACGACTATGGGCAAACAGCTGGCTCAACGGCTGGTGGGTGGACAATCGGCCCGGATCGACCTGCCCTTGACCGGCATCAAGCCCATGCGCTTCCATGCCTTCTGGCCGATCGGCGTGCACTCGGCGATGATCTGGGGCAGGATGAAGGACCGGTTGGGTATGTAGTCGGTTAAAAACCGACGCGAAGATTCAAGATTATTCAAGAGTTCCATTATTTTGCTTTAATATAATCTATTAACATATTGATACTAAATGATAAATTCTATTACGTATCTTCGCCGAATTTGGGAAACCATTTTCGCTCGCCACACGTATCATATCTATTCTGATGGCCTAGCAAGGAGATGGGAATGATCCGGACGCTCAGAGCCTGCGCATGTATTGCCATTCTATTGCCCGCCCCGCTGGCTTTGGCGGCGGAGCCCGTCGATACGGCCCAATCGATCATCCAGAACCAGATCGAGGCCTTTCTCAATGATGACGCGGAGACGGCCTATTCCTTTGCCTCACCACAGATCCGGCAAAAGTTTCCCGACAAGAGCATCTTCTTCGATATGGTCAAGCGCGGTTATACGCCGGTCTACCGTCCCGGCAATTTTGCCTTCGGCCGCAGTAAGGTCGCTGGCGATACGGTGGTGCAGGAAGTGTTGATCTCTGCGCCGGACGGAAAGGACTGGACGGCGCTGTATTTTCTCGTCAGGCAACCGGACGGCAGCTACAGGATCAACGGCGTGCAGATGCTGCAGCAAGCCCCCGGCCCCGAGATTTGACCAGAACGCCGCTCAGAGCGGCGCCAAATCGCCCCGCGCCCATTCTTCCTGCGTCTCCTCCATGAAGGCTGCATAACGGCCCTCCTCGATCGCCTTGCGAATACCGGCCATCAGGTCCTGATAATAGGCCAGATTGTTCCAGGTCAAAAGCATGCCGCCGAGGCTTTCGTCGGCGCGGACCAGATGATGCAGGTAGGCGCGCGAATAGTCGTGCGCTGCCGGGCACGTGGACTGATCGTCCAGCGGCCTGATATCTTCGGCATGACGGGCATTGCGCAGGTTGACCCGCCCACGGCGGGTGAAGGCCAGACCATGGCGGCCGGCCCTTGTCGGCATGACGCAATCGAACATGTCGATACCACGCGCCACCGACTTCAAAATATCGTCGGGCGTGCCGACGCCCATTAGATAACGCGGCTTTTCGACCGGCAACTCCGGGCACGTGATATCCAGCATGTCGAGCATGACAGCCTGCGGTTCGCCGACGGCAAGACCGCCGATCGCATAGCCCTTGAGATCGAGTTCTGACAGAGCCTGGGCTGAGCGGACACGCAGTGCCGGAATATCGCCCCCCTGGACAATGCCGAACATCGCCTTGCCCGGCTGGTCGCCAAAAGCGGTCTTGCAGCGGTCAGCCCAGCGCAGCGACATTTCCATTGCGCGTTCAATATCAGTGGGTTCTGCTGGAAGTCTCACACATTCGTCGAGCTGCATCTGGATATCGCTATCCAGCATGCCCTGGATCTCGATCGAGCGTTCCGGCGACATATGATGCAGGGCGCCATCGACATGGCTCTTGAAGGTAACGCCCTTCTCGTCAAGCTTGCGCAGGCCTGCCAGCGACATGACCTGGAAGCCGCCGCTGTCGGTCAGGATCGGATAGGGCCAGCGGATCAGCTCGTGCAGGCCGCCAAGACGCGCCACCCGCTCCGGGCCGGGGCGCAGCATCAGATGGTAGGTATTGCCCAGAATGATATCGGCGCCGAGATTGCGGACCTGGTCGAGATACATCGCCTTGACCGTTCCGACGGTTCCGACCGGCATGAACGCCGGCGTGCGGATTTCCCCGCGCGGCATCGATACCGTGCCGCGACGTGCCTTGCCGTCGGTTACCTTGATGTTGAACTGAAAAGTCTCGGTCATGGTGCATCCCGGAAAAGCAGGCTTGAATCGCCGTAGGAATAGAAACGGTAGCCGGTGTCGATCGCATGGGCATAGGCCCGCCGCATCGTCTCAAGGCCACTGAAGGCCGAGACGAGCATGAACAGCGTCGACTTCGGCAGGTGAAAATTGGTCATCAGCATATCCACAGCGCGGAAGCGGTAACCGGGCGTGATGAAGATGCCGGTCGGGCCGGACCAGGCGCGGATGTCGCCATTTTCCTCCGCCGCACTTTCGAGCAGCCGCAGCGACGTGGTGCCGACACAGACGATGCGCCCGCCCCTCGCCTTGACCGCGTTCAGGCGTTCGGCGACTTCAGCGCTGACATAACCGATCTCCTGGTGCATGACGTGATCGTCGGTATCATCGACCTTCATCGGCAGGAAGGTGCCAGCACCAACGTGCAAGGTGACGAAATGGCGCTCGACGCCGAGCGCATCCAGTGCTTCGAACAGGCGGTCGGTGAAATGCAGACCGGCGGTCGGCGCCGCTACGGCGCCGTGCTCGCGGGCGTAGACCGTCTGATAGTCGGTACGGTCCTGCTCATCCTCCGGGCGCTTGGAAGCAATATAAGGGGGCAACGGAATGTGGCCGACGGCAAGGATCGCTTCGTCCAGCGCCGGGCCGGTGAGATCGAACCGCAGCGTCACCTCGCCCGCCTCGCCCTTCTCCTCGACGGTCGCGTCCAGCGCGCCCATCAGGCAGGTATTGGAGCCGTGGCCGAACTCGATCCTGTCGCCGGGCTTGAGGCGTTTGGCCGGACGGGCAAACGCCTTCCAGCGATCGGGGGCGACGCGCATGTGCAGCGTCAGCGACACCTGCGTGACCACGTCCTCGCCGCGGCGCCGCAGGCCCTCCAGTTGGGCAGGAATGACCTTGGTGTCGTTGAACACCAGGGCATCGCTGGGGCGCAGGAACGACGGAAGGTCCATGACGCTGCGATCGGAAAGCTCGACGCTTTCATTCGGCTGAACGACAAGCAGACGGGCGCTGTCGCGCGGGCTTGCGGGCCGCAGCGCAATATTGTCTTCGGGGAGATCGAAATCGAACAGATCGACGCGCATGAAAAATCTTCTTTAAACGGCAAACCCGCCCCGGCGCCTTTCAAGGCAACGGGACGGGTTTGGGCAATAGCCTGAATTAGGCGTTGGCGGCAAGTTTCATCGACACGATGCTGTCGGGATCCTTGACGGGCTCGCCCTTCTTGATCTTGTCGATATTGTCCATGCCGGAAATAACCTGGCCCCAGACCGAATACTGCTTGTTCAGCCACGGGCTGTCGGTGAAGCAGATGAAGAACTGCGAGTTGGCAGAATTCGGCATCTGGCTACGCGCCATCGAGCACGTGCCGCGCACGTGGCTCATGTTGGAGAATTCGGCCTTGAGGTCCGGCTTTTCGGAGCCGCCCATGCCGGCGCGGGCCGGATTGAAATCCTTGCCACCCGTCTTGCCATACTGCACGTCGCCGGTCTGCGCCATGAAGTCGTCGATGACGCGGTGGAAGACGACGCCATCATAGGCGCCTTCGGCGCACAGTTCCTTGATGCGGGCAACGTGGCCCGGCGCCAGGTCCGGCAGAAGCTGGATGATCACCTGCCCCTTGGTGGTTTCCATGATGATGGTGTTTTCAGGATCCTTGATCTCTGTCATGGCCTTCTCCTTGTTGTTAAAGCGAGTGTTTTAAAACGTGTGTTACTTGCCGAGCTTGACGCTGATCATGCGGTCGGGATCGGTGACGGAACCATTGTTGGCTTCGTCGCCCTTCTTGATCTTGTCGACATTGTCCATGCCGTCAACGACCTTGCCGACGACCGTGTACTGGCCGTTGAGGAAATCACCGGGGGCGAACATGATGAAGAACTGGGAATTCGCGGAGTTCGGGTCCTGGCTGCGCGCCATGCCGACCGTGCCGCGCGCGAACGGAACCTTGGAAAACTCAGCTTCGACATTCGGCTTGGAAGAGCCGCCCATGCCGGCCATCTCCGGCTTGAAATCTTTTTCCATGTTGCCGTACTGGACATCACCGGTCTGGGCCATGAAGCCCGGAATGACGCGGTGGAAGGCGACATTGTTATAGTCCCCGGCTTCCACCAGTTCCTTGATGCGCGCAACGTGCTTCGGCGCAACGTCCGGCATCAGTTCGATGACAACCGGGCCGTCTTTCAGCGTGATGGTGATGTAGTCCTTGGCCTGGGCAAAGGCAGTGCTGGTCAGCGATGCGAGGACAACGGCGCCTGCGAAAGCGAGTTGGAGAATTTTCATATGAACTCCCGTGGAAATAAAAGGAAACGTCAGGATTTGCGTTTTGCGTTCAGGGCCTGATGAACGGCCTTGGGTACGAAGGCGCTGACATCACCGCCCATGGCAGCGATCTGGCGAACCAATGTGGCGGTAATGGGTCGCGATGCCGTGCCGGCCGGAAGAAACAGGGTCTGGATATCCGGCGCCATCTGCCTGTTCATGCCGGACATCTGCATCTCGTAATCGAGATCCGTACCGTCGCGCAGGCCGCGCACCAATAGCGAAGCACCATGTTTTCGCGCCGCATCGACCACCAGGTTATCAAAAGAGACGACCGAGATATCACCGGCTCGTTCCGGAAGGAATTCCTGCAGCGACTGCGCGATGAGGGCCGCGCGGTCCTCAAAGGAAAACAGCGGCGTCTTGCCGGGATGGATACCGATGGCAACGATGACCGTCGGCGCCACGTTGAGCGCCTGGACCAGCACATCGAGGTGACCGTTCGTCATCGGGTCGAAGGAGCCGGGATAAAAAGCAGTGATCATCGCGCCTGTTTCCGTTTCGAAGCCTTTTGTCACGGACTGCAGTCAATCGCAAGGGAGCACGATTGCCGCTCCACGTGTTCCCTTCGGAACAGCAGATGGTTGGCAGCGATGCTAGATCAAGGCTGCGTTCAAGGCTGCTTCAAAGAGGATTTGGTATTCCGCGAAGTAGAGAACGGAACTTTTTCCAGTCACGGCCGTTTATTGGCTGAAAGGATCACCGCTATGGCACTTATTCTTCTGTCGATGACCATGTTTTTTGTCATGCTTTTTGCAACGGCAAACGCAATCAGAAACGAAGCGCGCCTGGATCGGCCTGGTCTCAACCGCACGCGTTTGTTGAAATAGAGGACGATCTGCAATGGCCATCACAATGATGCTCATATCGGCAGTGATTAGTATCGTGTTCCTGGTCGATTTCGCCAAAACCATTTTTGAACTTCAGCGCGATAGAAGCGCGATGAAGGCGATGAGCCGGGACGCCGGCGGTTTCAGCGTCTGACATTTACCAAAGTTCCCACAGCGGCAACCTCCAGTGCCCGCTTAAATAAAAGCCGGACGGTTCCCCTGCCAGTCCGGTTTTTCTTTGCCTTGATCCCACCAACGGCAGCGGATGACAGCCGGTCAAATTCAATACCAAAAGAAAAAGCCGGGCGATGCGATCGCCCGGCTTTTTTAATCATAAGAACGAAGGTTTCATTCTTCCGTTGCAGCGGGTGGCTCCATGGCCGGCGCATCGTCATCCGACACGTCCGTCTGGCCAGCAATGTCATCGCCCTCTTCAGGCTCAGGCTCGCTAATACGCTCCACGGACACGACCTTTTCGTCCTTGGCAGTGGTGAAGATCGTCACCCCCTTGGTGGCGCGGCTGGCAAGGCGGATGCCGCCAACCGGAACACGGATCAACTGGCCGCCATCGGAAACCAGCATGATCTGGTCGTTGTCTTCGACCGGGAAGGCCGCAACCAGTTCGCCGATTTCGCCGGTTTTTGAGGTATCCGTTGCGCGAATACCCTTGCCGCCACGGCCGGAGGTGCGGAAGTCGTAGGTGGAGGAGCGCTTGCCAAAACCCTTGACGGAGACCGTCAGCACGAACTGTTCGCGTGCCTTAAGTTCCTCATAACGGGCGTCGTCCAGCTGGCCTTCTTCGGTCACCTCTTCGCCGACAAGCGCGATTTCCTCGTCCTCACCGGTTGCGGCACGCCGCTCAGCAGCAGCACGCTTGAGGTAAGCTGCACGCTCCCAGGGCTCTGCATCGACATGACCGACGATGGTCATCGAAATGATCCGGTCGCCGTCGCCAAGCGTGATGCCGCGAACGCCGATCGAGTTTCGGCCGGCAAAGACGCGGACATCATCGACCGAGAAGCGGATGCACTGGCCGAGCGCCGTCGTCATCAGCACGTCGTCATGCTCGGTGCAGGTTTCCACGGAGAGGATTTCGTCACCCTCCTCATCGAGCTTCATGGCGATCTTGCCGTTGCGGTTGACCTGGACAAAATCCGACAGCTTGTTGCGGCGGACCGTGCCACGGGTCGTCGAGAACATCACGTCGAGGTTTTCCCACGTCGTTTCATCCTCTGGCAGCGGCATGATCGTGGTGATGCGTTCGCCGGGTTCCAGCGGCAGCATGTTGATCAGAGCCTTGCCACGCGATTGCGGCGTGCCGATCGGCAGGCGCCAGACCTTTTCCTTGTAGACGATGCCACGGGACGAGAAGAACAGCATCGGCGTATGGGTATTGGCAACGAACAGGCGCGTGACGAAATCCTCGTCGCGCGTCGCCATGCCGGAGCGGCCCTTGCCACCACGGCGCTGGGCGCGATAGGTCGCCAGCGGCACACGCTTGATGTAGCCGAGATGGGACACGGTAATGACCATGTCTTCCTGGGCAATCAGGTCCTCGTCATCCATATCCGGACCGCCTTCGACGATCACGGTGCGACGCGGGGTGCCGAACTCTTCGCGAACGGCGATAAGCTCGTCCTTGACGATGGTCATGATGCGGATGCGTGACGACAGGATATCGAGATAGTCGCTGATCTCGGCGCCGATCTTGTTCAGCTCATCGCCGATTTCGTCGCGGCCAAGGGCCGTCAGGCGGGCGAGGCGCAGCTCGAGGATGGCCCGGGCCTGCTCTTCGGACAGGTTGTAGGTCAGGTCCTCGTTGATGCGGTGGCGCGGATCGTCGATCAGACGGATCAGGCTTTCGACATCGGATGCCGGCCAGCGGCGCGTCATCAACTGTTCGCGGGCTGTGGCTGGATCCGGCGCGCTTCGGATCAGCTTGATGATCTCGTCGATATTGGCAACGGCAATCGCCAGGCCGACCAACACATGCGCGCGATCACGCGCCTTGCGCAGCAGATACTTGGTGCGGCGGCTAATGACTTCCTCGCGGAACGACACGAAGGCGCGCAGCATGTCGAGCAGCGTCATCTGCTCCGGCTTGCCGCCGTTCAGCGCCACCATGTTGCAGCCGAACGAGGTCTGTAGCGGGGTGTAGCGATAGAGCTGGTTGAGGATCACCTCGGCATTGGCGTCGCGCTTCAGCTCGACGACGACGCGGTAACCCTGGCGGTCGGATTCGTCGCGAAGGTCGGAAATGCCCTCGATGCGCTTGTCCTTGACCAGTTCGGCCATCTTTTCGATCATCGTCGCCTTGTTCACCTGAAAGGGAACTTCGGTGATAATGATCTGCTCGCGGTCGCCGCGCATCGGTTCGATGGTGGCGCGGCCACGCATGATGACCGACCCGCGGCCCGTCTCATAGGCCGAACGGATGCCGGAGCGGCCAAGGATGAAGGCGCCGGTCGGGAAATCCGGGCCGGGAATGATCTCCATCAGTTGCGGCAGTTCCATAGCCGGCTCGTCGATCAGGGCGATACAGCCATTGATGACTTCGACCAGATTGTGCGGCGGGATATTGGTCGCCATGCCGACGGCGATGCCGCCTGCGCCGTTGACCAGAAGGTTCGGGAACTTCGCCGGAACAACCGAAGGTTCGCTGAGCGTGCCGTCATAGTTGTCGCGAAAATCAACCGTTTCCTTGTCGAGGTCATCAAGCAGCGCATGCGCTGCCTTCTGCAGACGGCACTCGGTGTAGCGTTCGGCCGCCGGCGGGTCGCCGTCGATCGAGCCGAAATTGCCCTGACCGTCGATCAGCGGCAGTCGCAGCGACCAGGGTTGCGCCATGCGGGCGAGCGCGTCGTAGATCGCCGAGTTGCCGTGCGGATGGAATTTACCCATCACGTCACCGGTGACGCGGGCGCATTTGACGTATTTCTTGTTCCAGTCGATGCCCAGTTCGCTCATCCCGAACAGGATGCGCCGGTGAACGGGCTTCAGACCATCGCGGACATCGGGAAGAGCACGGCTGACGATAACGCTCATGGCGTAATCGAGATACGAGCGCTGCATTTCCTCCATGATGGAAATGGGCTCGATGCCTGGTTGATTCTTGCCGCCGCCTGGTGTGCTTTGTTCAGTCAATTTCGATCACGATCTTTGTTCAGAATCAGACAGATTTTTATAGCCGAATGCATTGGCGAGCGCCAATTTCGGGACTGGGTTGTAAACAGCCTTTTAGGCTCATCGGCGCTCTCACAGGCATTTGCAAGGCAAAAGCGGCTAAACAGTGAAGGAGAGGCCTTTCATTCGGCGCGCCCCTCGCCTAACAATTCATCAGACGGTCATCATAAACAAGGCCGCGAGGGGAACGGGATGTCTCAATTCGACCTTCTGATCAATGCGCTGACCACGATCCTGGTCACCATCGATCCGCCCGGCCTTGCGCCGATCTTCCTCAGCCTGACCGTCGGCATGAGCCGGCAAGAACGCTTTCTGGTGGCGCGTCGCGGCACGCTGATCGCGTTCTTCATCCTGGCCGCCTTCGCGCTGTTCGGAAACGGCATCCTGGGCCTGCTCGGCATTTCCATCGGCGCCTTCCGGATTGCCGGTGGCCTGCTCCTGTTCTGGATCGCTTTCGAGATGATTTTCGAGAAGCGCAACGAGCGCAAGGAAAAGACCGGTGAGGCCGCAATCACCCGCGACCATATCCACAATATCGCGGTGTTTCCACTGGCGCTGCCATTAATTGCCGGCCCCGGGGCAATCTCGGCGACGATCCTGCTCTCCGGTTCCTTCTCGGCGACGATCGACCGGGTTCAACTGATCCTGGTCATCGCCTTCTGCCTTGCCATCCTGTTTGCCGCCCTCGTCATCGCCGACCGTATCGACCGGTTTTTAGGCGTCACCGGCCGCGCCATCCTCACGCGGCTGCTCGGCGTCATCCTCGCGGCCCTGGCGGTGCAGTTCGTCGTCGATGGTGTCAAATCGACCATGGCCTTGTGACCGCACGTGATTGATGCAGGTCCCGCCAAAAAAAAGGCCCGGTTTCCCGGGCCTTTTTTTTGACAAGAGAGCGCTTCGATCAGAACGGAATGTCGTCGTCCATATCGCGCGAAAAGTTTCCACCGGCGTTGCTGCTTGCGCCACCGCCAGAACGGCCTGCAGGCGCCGAGGATGGGCGATCATAATCACCGCCGTAGTTGTCCGAGCCGCCGCCGGCATTGCCGCCGCCATACTCGGAGCCACCGCGTCCGCCGCCAGCGCCCTGCCCGTCACCGCGACCACCGAGCATGGTCAGCGTCGAGTTGAAGCCCTGCAGCACGACTTCCGTCGAGTAGCGATCCTGGCCGTCTTTGTCCTGCCATTTACGGGTCTGAAGCTGGCCCTCGATATAGACCGTCGCACCCTTTTTCAGATACTGCTCGGCAACCTTGCAGAGACCTTCGTTGAAGATCACCACACGGTGCCATTCGGTCTTTTCCTTGCGCTCGCCGGAATTGCGGTCGCGCCAGCTTTCCGAGGTCGCAATGTTCAGGTTGGCGATCGGCTTGCCGTCCTGCGTGCGCCGGATTTCCGGGTCTGCCCCGAGGTTTCCGATCAAAATCACCTTGTTGACACTGCCTGCCATCTTGCTTTTCCCGCTATCCTGCCCAGCCTTGCAGCCCGGCTTCCAAATTCAGAGCACGCATCTTAGCGGCTGAGCGCCAAGCATACGCCCCTTTGCATTGTGTCATCCACAACAGATTTCAAATTACGTTCTTTATTTGTTCTAATTAATTTGCAATAACGTGTCAACCGACTCGGAAAGCCCGCTGTTTTTCACCTTGCGCCTCGACATGGGCGCTGGCGACCTTAAATAGGAGCTTTCCAATGCATCTACAAAGCTGGGCACGATGAGCAAACTCGAGACCATTTCCATCCGCGGCGCGCGCGAACATAATCTCAAGGGCATAGATCTCGATCTGCCGCGCAACAAGCTGATCGTCATGACCGGCCTATCCGGCTCGGGAAAGTCCTCGCTTGCCTTCGACACGATCTATGCCGAGGGGCAGCGGCGGTATGTCGAGAGCCTGTCGGCCTATGCCCGCCAGTTTCTCGAGATGATGCAGAAGCCGGATGTCGACCAGATCGACGGCCTGTCTCCAGCCATTTCGATCGAACAGAAAACCACGTCGCGCAATCCGCGTTCGACGGTCGGCACGGTCACCGAGATCTATGACTATATGCGCCTGCTGTTTGCCCGGGTCGGCGTGCCCTATTCGCCGGCAACCGGACTGCCGATCGAAAGCCAGACGGTCAGCCAGATGGTCGATCGCGTCGTCGATTTCGGCGAAGGCACCCGCCTTTATATCCTCGCTCCGATCGTGCGCGGCCGCAAAGGCGAGTACAAGAAAGAGCTCGCCGAGCTGATGAAGAAGGGCTTTCAACGCGTCAAGATCGACGGGCAGTTCTACGAGATCGCCGAGGCGCCGGCACTCGACAAGAAATACAAGCATGACATCGATGTTGTCGTCGACCGTGTCGTCGTGCGTCCGGACCTGACGGCACGGCTTGCCGACAGCCTGGAAACCTGCCTGACGCTCGCCGATGGCCTGGCGATTGCCGAATTTGCCGACAAGCCGCTGCCGCCGGAGGAAACCTCGGCCGGCGGTTCGGCCAACAAGTCGCTGAACGAAACACATGAACGCGTGCTGTTTTCGGAAAAATTCGCCTGCCCGGTGTCCGGCTTTACCATTTCGGAAATCGAGCCGCGGCTGTTCTCGTTCAACAACCCCTTCGGCGCCTGCCCGACATGCGATGGCCTCGGCAGCCAGCAGAAGATCGACGAAGCGCTGATCATCCCGGAACCCGACCGGACACTCAAAAACGGCGCAATCGCCCCCTGGGCCAAATCGTCCTCACCTTATTATAACCAGACGCTGGAAGCGCTGGGTAAAGCCTTCGGCTTCAAGCTGTCGAGCAAGTGGACCGACCTGTCCGACGAGGCCAAGAGCGCCATCCTGCAGGGCACCGAGGAGAAGATCAGCTTTCACTACGAAGACGGCGCCCGTTCCTACAACACCACCAAGAATTTCGAAGGCATCGTGCCCAATCTGGAGCGGCGCTGGAAGGAGACCGATAGCGCCTGGGCGCGCGAGGAAATCGAACGCTATATGTCGGCGGCCCCCTGCCCGGCCTGCAACGGTTTTCGCCTGAAGCCGGAAGCGCTGGCGGTCAAGATCAATAAGCTGCATATCGGCGAAGTCACGCAGATGTCGATCCGTGTGGCGCGTGACTGGTTCGAGGTCCTGCCCGAACACATGAACGCCAAACAGAACGAGATCGCGGTTCGCATCCTCAAGGAAATCCGCGAACGGCTGCGGTTTCTCAATGATGTCGGACTGGAATATCTCAGCCTGTCGCGCAATTCCGGCACCCTGTCGGGCGGCGAAAGCCAGCGTATCCGGCTGGCTTCGCAGATCGGCTCGGGCCTCACCGGCGTGCTCTATGTTCTCGACGAGCCGTCGATCGGCCTGCACCAGCGTGACAATGCCCGGCTGCTCGACACGCTGCGGCATCTGCGCGATATCGGCAACACCGTGATCGTCGTCGAGCACGACGAAGACGCGATCATGACGGCCGATTACGTGGTCGACATCGGCCCGGCGGCCGGCATTCACGGTGGTGAAGTGGTGGCGCAGGGCACACCAGCGGACGTTCTTGCCAATCCGAATTCGCTGACCGGCAAATATCTGTCGGGCGAAATGGCCGTTGCGGTTCCAGCCGAGCGGCGCAAGCGGAAGAAGAAAAAGGAAATCACCGTCGTTGGCGCCCGCGCCAACAATCTGAAGAACGTCACGGCCTCGATCCCGCTCGGGATTTTCACAGCGGTTACCGGTGTGTCGGGCGGCGGCAAGTCCACCTTCCTGATCGAGACGCTTTACAAGGCGGCCGCCCGGCGGATCATGGGCGCGCGCGAAAATCCGGCCGAGCACGACCGCATCGACGGTTTCGAGCATATCGACAAGGTCATCGACATCGACCAGTCGCCGATCGGCCGCACGCCGCGCTCAAACCCGGCCACCTATACCGGCGCCTTCACACCGATTCGCGACTGGTTTGCCGGCCTGCCGGAAGCAAAGACGCGCGGCTATCAGCCGGGCCGCTTTTCCTTCAACGTCAAGGGCGGCCGGTGCGAGGCCTGCCAGGGCGACGGCGTCATCAAGATCGAGATGCACTTCCTGCCGGATGTCTATGTCACCTGCGATGTCTGCCATGGCAAGCGCTACAACCGCGAAACGCTGGATGTGCATTTCAAGGGCAAGTCGATCGCCGACGTTCTCGACATGACCGTCGAGGAAGGTGTCGAGTTCTTTGCCGCAGTTCCGGCCGTGCGCGACAAGCTGCAGGCACTGCAGGGCGTCGGCCTCGGCTATATCAAGGTCGGTCAGCAGGCGAACACGCTGTCGGGGGGCGAGGCGCAGCGCGTCAAGCTCGCCAAGGAACTGTCGAAACGCTCCACCGGCCGCACGCTCTACATCCTCGACGAACCGACCACAGGCCTGCACTTCCATGACGTCGCCAAGCTTCTGGAAGTGCTGCACGAACTGGTCGACCAGGGCAATTCGGTCGTTGTCATCGAGCACAATCTCGAAGTGATCAAGACAGCCGATTGGGTGATCGATTTCGGCCCGGAAGGCGGCGATGGCGGTGGCGAAGTGATCGCAGCCGGAACGCCGGAAGATATCGTCAAGGAAAAGCGCTCCCATACCGGTGCTTTTCTCAAGGAACTGCTGGAACGGCGGCCGATCCGCAAGATGGCGGCGGCGGAGTAAGGCATAGAACGAGAGGGCAAGAGCATGTCGACATCAGGCACGATCCGCTGCGGCATTGGCGGCTGGACCTTCGATCCCTGGGAGGGGACATTCTATCCCGAGACGCTGACGAAGAAGCGGCAGCTGGAATATGCCAGCAGCCAGCTGAAAGCCATCGAGGTCAACGGCACCTATTATGGCTCGCAAAAGCCGGAGACTTTTGCCAAATGGGCGTCGGAAGTGCCGGATGATTTTATCTTCTCGCTAAAAGCCAGCCGCTTTGCCACCAACAAGAAGGTGCTGGCGGAGGCCGGGGAGTCGATCGGCAAGTTTCTGGGCCAGGGACTGACAGAACTGGGACCGCATCTTGGCCCCATCCTCTGGCAGTTCATGCCAACGAAGAAATTCGACGCTAAGGATTTTGGCGCGTTTCTCGCACTTCTGCCGGAAAAGCAGGATGGCTTGACGCTGCGCCATGTCGTTGAAGTGCGGCACGATTCCTTCCGTACGCCGGAATTCACCGCCCTGCTTGCCAAGCATAAGGTGGCGGTGGTTTGCGCCGATCATTTCGATTACCCGATGATCGCTGACGTGACCGGTGATTTCGTCTACGCCCGCCTTCAGACCGGCAGCGATGACGTAAAAACCTGTTACGATGAAAAACGGCTCGATCTCTGGGCGGACCGGATGAAAAGCTGGGCAGCAGGCGGCGATATCGGCGATCTTGCCCATGCGGACCCCACGCACAAGCCGGAAAAGAAACCACGCGACGTGTTTGCCTTCTTCATCACCGAAGGCAAGGTCAATGCACCGAACGGTGCGCGCGCCCTGCAGAAGCGGGTGGATTGATTAGCCAATGGAGGGCAACGGCTCGATTGCAGCGGCAAGGTCCTCTGCGGTGAGCCCCTCGCCTGCCTTGGTGCCTGCGCGGCCGTGGCGCCAGACGCCGGCAGCGGCGGCCTCGAAGGCTGGCATGCCCTGCGCCAGATGCGCGCCGATGATGCCGGCCAGCGTATCGCCCGATCCAGCTGTCGCCAGCCAGGGCGGCGCATTGGTGTTGATCGCGGCGCGTCCGTCCGGCGATGCAATGACGGTGTCGGCGCCCTTGTAGACGATGACGGCGTGGCTGCGTTTCGCAGCTGCGACGGCACGATCGACCTTTGACAGAGTTGGATCGGCGTCGATATCGGCAAACAGCCGGGCGAACTCGCCCTCGTGCGGGGTCATGACCAGATGGGGCTCACCCTGCGCGAAAGCGTCGAAAAGCGTCGCGGGGTCGTCCTTGAACGCAGTGATCCCGTCGGCATCGAGTACCAGCGCGCGTTCGCCGAGCATCAGGGCGTATTGCCGCGCCTTCTCCAGATCGCCAAATCCCGGGCCGAGCACGAAGGCGCTGATGCGCTTGTCGGCAAGCCAAAGCCTCAGGGCGGCGGCATCCTCGATCTGCTTCAGCATCACGGCCGTCAGATGCGCGGCATTGGCCGTCAGCGCCGCAGAGGACGATGCAAGCGTCACCAATCCGGCACCAGCCTTCAGCCCCGCCGCAGCCGAAAGCCGTGCCGCCCCGGTTGACAGCGGCCCGCCTGAGAAGATCGCGAGATGGCCGCGCTTGAATTTATGGACCGACGGATCAAGCACACGCGCCTGTGCGGCCCAGAGACATGGGCCGTTTTCGCAAAGCCCGCTTGTATGGTTGCGCAAGATGCGCTCGGGTATGCCGATGTCGACCACTTCCAGGCCACCGCACAGTGTGCGCCCCGGCAACAGCAGATGCCCCGGCTTTCGTGCCATGAAGGTGACGGTGTGGCTGGCACGAAAACTCTCGCCCAGCACCTGTCCGGTACGGCCGTCAAGACCAGACGGCAAATCGACAGCGATAACGGGAATTTGCGCCTGCGCGACGACCTGCATGACGAAAGCCGCATCGTCTGGAACCGGGCGGGACAGTCCGGCGCCGAACAGCGCGTCGATGACGACATCTCCGGTCTCGGGCCGGTAGGCCTGCAGAGTTTCCACACCATCCGCCCACTGCGTATGCGCACGGGCTGCATCGCCTTTGAGGCGGGCGGTATCCCCCAGTGCATGAACCGCGACCTCCGCGCCGCTTCGCTTCAATGCAGCGGCGGCGATATATCCATCGCCACCATTGTTTCCGGGGCCGCAGAGAACGACAAACTGCAACGCCTGCGGATAAAGCCGCAGTGCGGTAGCAGAAACGGCCAGCCCCGCCGATGTCATCAATCGGAAACTGTCGATCCCGGATCGCGAAGCATCGCTGTCAATCGCGGACATTTCCTGACGGGTCATGATGGATATGGTGCGATCAAAGGACATGCCGTAAAGTGCCCGCAAGCCGGCGGGCCGACAAGCTTAAAACGTAGCCTTATTTTGTATATTTTTTAGGCATTTGCATAGAATTCGTCCTGACCGATGGCGTCTACCGCTACAACGGTTGACAGACACTGAGGACAAAGCCCGCTCACGCAGAAAAATTCATAAAAAATAGGCAAATGGCGCTGTTTATTCCGGAGAAAGGGATATGATCATCGCAGCTGCGGGTGTTTTAACCCAAAACAGCATCGCATTTGCCATATCTGGCATGTAAAATGCATAATGAGGGTGAGCGGGCATAAGCCTGCCATAACGGGAGAAGCGGAGAGACATTTTCTCATGAAAAAGATCGAAGCGATCATAAAGCCTTTCAAGCTGGACGAAGTGAAGGAAGCCCTTCAGGAAGTTGGCCTGCAGGGGATCACCGTCACCGAAGCCAAGGGCTTTGGACGCCAGAAGGGCCACACGGAACTGTATCGTGGGGCGGAATACGTTGTTGATTTTCTCCCGAAGGTGAAAGTTGAAGTCGTACTGGCTGACGAAAATGCGGAGGCCGTGATCGAGGCCATACGGAATGCCGCCCAGACCGGACGTATTGGCGACGGAAAGATATTCGTTTCCAATATCGAGGAGGTCATCCGCATCCGTACCGGTGAGACCGGCATCGACGCTATCTAATTCGCCTGGCCGTTCGGTTCAGGCCCTACCTCGTCATCTCAAAAGAGGGACTTTCAAAAAATGACGACTGCAAATGATATCCTCAAGCAAATCAAGGATAACGACGTCAAGTTCGTTGATCTGCGCTTTACCGACCCGAAGGGCAAGCTGCATCACCTGACGATGGACGTCGGCTGTGTTGACGAAGACATGTTCGCCGATGGCGTCATGTTCGACGGCTCGTCGATCGGTGGCTGGAAAGCCATCAACGAGTCCGACATGGTGCTGATGCCGGATACGGCGACCGTGCACATGGATCCTTTCTTTGCGCAGTCCACCATGGTTATCGTCTGCGACATTCTCGATCCGGTCTCCGGCGAAGCCTATAACCGCGATCCGCGCGGCATCGCCAAGAAGGCCGAGGCCTATCTCAAGGCGTCCGGCATCGGCGACACCGTCTTCGTTGGTCCGGAACCGGAATTCTTCGTGTTCGACGACGTCAAGTACAAGGCCGACCCTTACAATACCGGCTTCAAGCTCGATTCGTCGGAACTGCCGTCGAACGACGACACCGATTACGAGACCGGGAACCTCGGTCATCGTCCGCGCGTCAAGGGCGGCTATTTCCCGGTTCCGCCGGTTGATAGCTGCCAGGACATGCGCTCCGAAATGCTGACGGTTCTGACCGAAATGGGCGTCACCGTCGAAAAGCAGCACCACGAAGTGGCCGCAGCCCAGCATGAACTGGGTGTCCGGTTCGACACCCTGGTGCGCAATGCCGACAAGGTACAGATCTACAAATATGTCGTGCACCAGGTCGCCAACGCCTATGGCAAGACGGCAACCTTCATGCCGAAGCCGATTTTCGGCGACAATGGCTCGGGCATGCACGTCCACATGTCGATCTGGAAGGACTCGAAGCCGACCTTCGCAGGCGACGAATATGCCGGTCTGTCGGAAAGCTGCCTTTACTTCATCGGTGGCATCATCAAGCATGCCAAATCGATCAACGCTTTCTCCAACCCGACGACGAATTCCTACAAGCGTCTCGTCCCGGGTTATGAAGCACCGGTTCTGCTCGCTTATTCGGCGCGCAACCGTTCGGCGTCCTGCCGCATTCCGTTCGGCACGGGTCCGAAGTCCAAGCGCGTCGAAGTCCGCTTCCCGGATCCGCTTGCAAACCCCTACCTCGCCTTCGGCGCGATGCTGATGGCTGGCCTCGACGGCATCAAGAACAAGATCCATCCCGGCAAGGCCATGGACAAGGATCTGTACGACCTGCCGCCGAAGGAACTGAAGAAGATTCCGACGGTCTGCGGCTCGTTGCGCGAAGCCTTGGAAAGCCTCGACAGGGACCGCAAGTACCTGACCGCCGGCGGCGTATTCGACGACGACCAGATCGATTCCTATATCGAACTGAAGATGGTCGAGGTCATGCGCTACGAAATGACCCCGCATCCGGTCGAATTCGACATGTACTACTCGGCCTAAACGCCGGTACCGGACCTGCATGGCAGGTTTGGTTCAGCACAGCAAAAAGCCGGCTTCTCGCGAAGCCGGCTTTTTTGTTCTTGGCCTTTCGCAGCGTCTATTGTTTCTTCAGACGCTGCTTCAGGAGATTGAGGTATTCATCGTTGTTATCCTGTCCCTGGCTCGCAGCCGCCGGCGCCTTGCAGGTGGGCTTGTAGTCGAGCGCCATGCCGGCCTTGACGCAGACACCGACCTGCCAGCCGGGGGGCAGCGCTGTCAGATCGACATCCTTCCATTTCGGATGGCCGCTTGCCTGCAGCTTGTCGAGATTGTTGAGGATGAGACTGGAAAACTCCGAGACAGCCTTGCAGCTTTCGCGCTGATAGGCGTTGCGCTTGACGTCGTAGTCATAGGTCATCATCACCGCCTTGACCGCGATCAGATCGACCGGCTCCTTCTGGAAGGCATACGTCCCAGCCTCGATCCGCGACGGCGTATAGGTCGCCAGAAGCGGTGCTTCGGTGATCGGCACAAGATGGAATTTCGAGCCGTCGATAGGATTGTTCTTGAACAGCCCTGCCGGAGCACCGGCGACGTAGAAGAAGGCATCGATTTCACCGGAGAGAAGCTTTGGCAGGGCTGCATCCGGATTGAGCGGAACCCGCTCCCCGGTCTTCACCTGCAGGATGTCGAGGATCAGCGAAGACGTGAGAAAGGTGCCACTGTCCTTGACGCCGACGGCAACCTTCTTGCCTGCCAGATCTCCCATGTTCTTGATATCGGAGCGGGCGAGAACGTGGATTTCCTCGTTGTAGAGCGGAAACATGATACGCACGCCGCGCACGGCCTGCTGCACTTCCGGGTCATCGGCCTCGAATGTCTTCAGATACTCAAGCACATCGCTCTGGACGATACCGAACTGGGTATTCTTGCTGTTGCGGACGCCGACGAAATTCTCCAGCGATCCTGCAGATTCCTTGACGTTGAGCGTCAGGCTACAGGTCTTTCCGAGCGCTGCAACATCCCGCCCGATCTGGATATAGGTGCCCTGCGGCCCACCGGTCATGATGTTCTTTTCGAACTCGGCTGCCGATACCGGAGAAAGCGCAAGCGCTGCCAGCATCGTCGCAGCCACAAAAGCCTGTCGGAACATCATGTTTCTCCCCGTAAAGCGGCTGAAGGCTGGCAGATACCGGTTGTCAGCAATCGCTCTTGAAATCGCGCATCAGATTGCGCATCAGGATCAGCGGCACTTTGTCAAAGACGCTCTCAAGCGCATCGGTCACACAAGCCCCTGACGCCAGCTGGTCTTTCAGCCGTTGTTTCTTCTCATCATCCAGAAAGCCGACGCCGCGTGTCGTGCCAATGACAGCGTCCACCATCTGCCGGTCACGCGGCACCAGTCCTGCACCCGGAACCGATTGGCCAGTTTCCGATACCGGCTTATCGATAACAGCTGTCTCGGATTGCGTTTCCGGTGCAGTTCCAGTTGCGGCTTCGGCCTGATCGTCAAGCTGTTTCTGCAGTGTCTCGACTTTCCGGCGTTCTTCGCCGAGGCTTTGTTCCAACGTTTTAATCTGCACATCGCGCGCCAGGTCGAGGGCCGATTTGAAGGTCGGAGGTTTTTTCTCAGGCTCCGTTGCCTTCTGCCCCAGCGCCTTTTGCGCTGCCACCGCATCGGCCATTGCTTTCTCAAGGGCCGCCTTCAAACCAGTTATCTCCTTGTTCAGCGCCAGCTTGTCGGCCCCAAGATTTTTAGCCTGTGTTTGAGCAGCAGCGGTAGCGGTCCTGGCTGTGTTCAGCTGATCATTCAAGCCGGCAATCGTTGCCGTAAAATCATCGGCGGCGGCTTGCGCTGCGGCCCTTTCGGTCGACAGCAGCTTTTCAAGCGCTGAAATATCGGCGTCGCGTTTGTCGAGAAGCCGGTTGAGCTTCGGAACCTCATTCAGCGTCAGCTCGGCATAGTCTTTTTCCAGTTGCTCGGCCCAGTTTCCGGAATTCTTTTTGAGGTTGACGAGATCGCTGTTCGCCTTGTCCTTTTGCGCCGTGACGTCGCCCAGTTCGGATGTCAGCAAAGCCGTTCCGGCCTTCAGCGCAGCAATTTCCGTCTGCATTGCCTGCCGCGCAAACCAGAAATAGCCGCCAGCACCAATCAGCGCTACGCAAAGTACAGCCGGCAGCAGGAGGCCGGACGAGCCACGGCCGCGCGTCACCTGCTGGTCCCTACCCCATTGATTGCTCATACCGTATCCGCCATCGAAGAACTCCTCATATGGGAGGTACGATGATTTCCACGGAGAGGCAAGCAACGGCGTACGGCAACCCTGTCTCTGGTAGTCCGCACTGTCGAGCGCCCATGTCCTGCCAGAGCTTTCACACTTGATGTTTGAGGAAAAACCACCACATACTACAGCGAAAGGAACCTAAACATGATGAAACAAAGAGACGCTAAATTTCAGATTGGACAGGTTGTTCGCCATCGCGTGTTTCCGTTCCGCGGCGTCATATTCGACGTCGATCCGGAATATGCCAACACCGAGGAATGGTGGAATTCAATTCCCGCTGAAGTCCGCCCGACCCGGGACCAGCCGTTTTATCACCTGCTCGCCGAGAATGAGGAGACGGAATACGTCGCCTATGTTTCCGAACAGAACCTCATCTCGGATGAAAGCGGACAGCCGGTACGCCACTCGCAGGTGAACGCCTTCTTCGATCCGGAAACCGTCGGTCAGTACAAGCCGAAAGCGGTTGTCCAGCACTGAAAATAGGCACCGTTGATGCCCTTAAATACAAAAAAGCCGCCGCGAGATTGTCGCAGCGGCTTTTTTTGATGAGGCAGGCGATCAGTTTGCAGTCGCAGCCTTCTGGGCCTCTTCAAGCTTCTTGCGGGCGTCTTCAGCTTTCTTCTGCATTTCGTCCTGCAGCAGGCGCTGGCGCTCTTCGAGTTTGGACTGTTCGATCGGCTCGCCGTCAAAAACGCCGGTGAAGCCGCCGAGCGAAATCTTGATCGGGTTCGGCGCACGCTGGAAGTTGACCGACGTGAAGACCACTTCGCCGCCCTTCTTCAGAGTGGCGAGAACGGCATCGCTGAGCGGCACTTCGGCAACGCACTTGTCCGGCATGCAGATGGCGTAATCGAGCTTGGCGCCCTTGCCACCGTCGATCTGCATCTGGATGCCCGGCGGAATGAGGCGTGCCGACGGAACCGAAACCTGCAGAACCTTGCGGTTGACCTTGCCCTGAACACTGATCAGGCCAACTGCGGTGATCAACTGGCCGTTGCTGGCCGTCAGCAGGTTCTGCACGATGCAGACATCGTTGTCTTCCTGCTTGGTGCAGACCTTGAACCAGCCCTGGGGCGGACGGCCGGCGCCAGAAGCCTGCTGTGCAAAAGACGCAGCCGGCATCGCAGCAACAGCAACTGCGCCGGCGAATGCCGACATAGCAGCCTTTTTGGTGAAGTTCGACTTGAAGATCATAATGATACCCGTCTCCTGAATTCCGGTGCCTGAGCAGTCTAAAGACGCTCGTGATCAATGGTCAGCTGCCCGCTCTCCTGTTGGGCAAATGAGGCAATTGCATGACCCTCGTCTCCGGGAACACCTGTTACAGCGAGCGGCGACGGATATCCAGCCCCCCACCATTTTTTTGCATTCCGTTGTTGGACCAGCATTGGCTTTTAAAGTATCGGTTGGTTGGAAATGCTGGTCAACGTGTTAATTTGCCGTGATTCACGAAATGACGACAGCAGGAGGCGGGCTTTGCGCGCATTGTTTTTGGGTTTGATTTCGGTGCTGGCCACGCTTGGCACCTGTGTAGCTGCACAGGCCGAACCGGTTCACGGCATCGCCATGCATGGCCAGCCCGCCCTGCCCGCCGATTTCAAGTACTTCCCTTACGTCAAGCCCGACGTCAAGAAGGGCGGCCGGGTCTCCTATGGCGTGGTCGGCACGTTCGACAGTCTCAATCCGTTCATCCTGAAAAGCATGCGCACCACAGCACGCGGCATGCTCGATCCGGAATACGGCAATCTCGTCTATGATTCGCTGATGCAGCGCTCGCGCGACGAAGCTTTTTCGCTCTATGGCCTTTTGGCCGAGACGGTGGAGTGGGATGACGATCGCACCTTCATCCAGTTCAACCTCAATCCGAAAGCCAAATGGGCCGATGGGCAGCCGGTGACGCCGGAGGATGTGATTTTCACCTTCGAACTGTTTCGCGACAAGGGCCGCGTTCCATTCAGCACGCGTCTGGCGAAGGTCGACAAGATCGAGAAAGTCGGCGACCGCAGCGTCCGTTTCACATTTAACGATAAAGCCGACCGCGAGTTCCCGCTGTTGCTCGCCATGACGCCGATCCTGCCGAAGCACGCAATTGATGTCGCGACGTTCGACCAGACCTCGCTTAAATTCCCGCTCGGCTCCGGACCCTATCGTGTTGCAGAAGTCAGGCCTGGAGAGCGGATCGTCTACAAGCGCAATCCCGACTATTGGGCAAAGGATTTGCCGACAAAGGTCGGCTTCGACAATTACGACCAGATTTCCGTCGAATACTTCCTGCAGGAAAATTCCCTATTCGAGGCCTTCAAGAAGGGCGAGATCGATATCTATCCGGAAGGCAGTCCGACGAAGTGGGCGCGAAGCTATAATTTCCCGGCCGTCCAGTCCGGCAAGGTGATCAAGGAGACGTTCACGCCGAAAACACCGTCCGGCATGCTCGGTTTCGTCTTCAACACGCGCCGGCCGATGTTCGAGAACCCGAAACTGCGCCAAGGACTGGCACTGGTCTTCGATTTCGAATGGGCAAACAAGAACCTGTTCGACAATGCTTATACGCGCACGCAGAGCTTCTGGCAGAATTCGGGTCTTTCCTACCTCGGCGTTGCTGCCGATGGCCGCGAGCTCGGAATACTCGGCGACATCAAAAACCGCATCAATCCGTCGGTTCTCGACGGAAGTTATCGCCTGCCCGTGACCGACGCCTCGGGGCGCGACCGCAATGTGCTGCGCGAAGCCGTGACGCTGCTGCGTGAAGCCGGTTACGGCATCAAGGACGGCAAGATGCTCAACGCCAATGGCACGCCGCTCGCCTTCGAGATCATGACGCAGAACGAGGGCCAGGAAAAATTGGCGCTGACCTATCAGCGCTCGCTGGCGGCGCTCGGGATTGCCGCATCCGTGCGCACGGTCGATGATTCGCAGTACCAGCAGCGCACCCAGTCCTTCGACTACGACATCATCATGAAATCGTTCCCGTCTTCGCTTTCACCGGGTATCGAGCAGATTACCTATTGGGGATCGCAATCGCGCGATCAGCAAGGCAGCTCGAATTTTGCCGGTGTCGCCGACAAGGATGTCGATACACTTGTCGATCACATCCTGCGTGCCGTCAGCGTCGAAGACTTCACCGCCGCCGTGCGGGCTCATGATCGCCTGCTGGTCTCCAATTTCTATCTCGTGCCGCTTTATCACGTCGGATCACAGTGGGTGGCCCGTGAAAAGCGCATTGGCCGTCCGACTATCGTGCCGCTCTATGGCTATCAGCTGCCGGTATGGTTCGATGAAACCGTGCAGTAACCCGGAATGGATGGCGGCATACTTTTGGTAACGCATTGAAAGCACAGACCGGGACCCCTATGTCGCGGATCAACGATTTTCAGCGCGAGGAGCAAGCGCCATGAACCATGTCACTATCGATGTCGTCTCGGACGTCGTCTGCCCCTGGTGCTATATCGGCAAGGCGAGGCTCGATCAGGCGATTGCCAATGTAGCCAGCGACATCCTCGTCACCGTCAACTGGCGCCCCTATCAGCTCAATCCGGACCTGCCGCCGGAGGGCGTCGATCACAAGGCCCATCTCGCCGCCAAGCTCGGTGGCCAGGAGGCTGTCGATCGTGCGCATGAAATGCTGGCTGGCCTTGGCGAACAGGACGGCATCGCCTTTGATTTCGATGCCGTCACCATCAGCCCCAACACGCTCGATGCGCACCGGCTGATCCGCTGGGCCCTGACAGAAGGCGGTGACACGCAAAGCGAGGTCGCCTCGCTTCTGTTCAAGGCGAATTTCGAAGAGGGCCGCAATATCGGCGATCACGCGGTATTGCTGGACATTGCGGCTGAGGCCGGTCTCGACCGCGCGGTCATTACGGCTTTGCTTGCCTCGGATGCGGACAAGGACGCTGTTTCCGAGGAAATCGACATGGCGCGCGGCATGGGGGTCACCGGTGTTCCCTGCTTCATCGTTGACAGCAAATATGCCGTGATGGGCGCCCAGTCGGTCGAGGTGCTGGAGGATGCGCTGCGTGACATTGCCAAGATGAAGGATACGTCGCAGATCAATTGATCCAGCGTTATCCGGTCGTTCCAGCAAGCCGCGCAAATGTGCGCGGCTTTTTTCGTTTATCGTCAGGTCTTGGCCAATCCGGCCAGCTGCGTCATAACGACGGCAGCACCCGCCAGACGCTTTTCCGCTGTCGGGAAATCGCGCTGGAAGAAGATGCTGTGATCCGGGCGGATCTTGGCCATGATGCCCTGCTTGGCGATATAGCCGACCAGTGCACCCGGATTGGGGAATTCGCGGTTGCGGAACTGCACGACGACTCCCTTCGGGCCGGCATCGAGTTTTTCGACATTGGCGGTGCGGCAGAGCGACTTGATATAGACGATCTTCAACAGATGCTGGACCTCGAGCGGTAGCGGGCCGAAACGGTCGATCAGCTCGGCACCGAAGGCGTCGATATCGCTGAGCTCGGTGATCTCGCCGAGGCGGCGATAAAGGCCGAGGCGGAGATGCAGGTCGGGCACATAATCGTCCGGGATCATTACCGGCGTTCCGACGGAAATCTGCGGCGACCAGCCACTGTCGGCGATCTCCTCGTCGCCCTTCAGTTCGGCAACTGCTTCTTCCAGCATCTGCTGGTAGAGCTCGAAACCGACTTCCTTGATATGGCCGGACTGCTCATCGCCGAGCAAATTGCCGGCGCCGCGAATATCGAGGTCGTGGCTTGCCAGCTGGAAGCCGGCGCCCAGCGTATCGAGCGACTGCAACACCTTGAGGCGGCGCTCGGCCATGCCCGTCAGCGTCCTGTTGACCGGCAGCGTAAACAGCGCAAAAGCGCGGACCTTGGACCGGCCAACGCGGCCCCTAAGTTGGTAGAGCTGCGCCAGGCCGAACATGTCGGCGCGGTGGACGATCAGCGTGTTGGCCGTCGGCACATCGAGGCCGGATTCGACGATCGTCGTCGAGAGCAGAACATCGTAACGGCCTTCATAGAAGGCATTCATGATGTCTTCGAGTTCGGTTGCCGGCATCTGACCGTGGGCGACGGCGACCTTCAGTTCCGGCACATCGGATCTGAGGAAGTCATGGATTTCCGACAGATCGGCCAGACGCGGGCAGACGTAGAAACTCTGGCCGCCGCGATAGTGCTCGCGCATCAAGGTTTCGCGGATCACAAGCGCGTCGAACGGCGAGATGAACGTGCGCACCGCCATGCGATCGACCGGCGCCGTAGTGATCAGCGACAGTTCGCGAACGCCGGTCAGCGCCAGTTGCAGCGTGCGCGGGATCGGCGTTGCCGACAGCGTCAGGACATGCACGTCGGATTTCAGCTCCTTCAGCCGCTCCTTGTGCTTGACGCCGAAATGCTGTTCCTCGTCGATGATCAAAAGGCCGAGATTGGCAAAGTTGATCGACGTGCCGAGCAACGCGTGGGTACCGACGACGATATCGGTCTTGCCTTCGGCGACTTCCTTCTTGGTCAGCGCCAGTTCTTTTGAGCCAACCAGACGCGACGCCTGGGCGATACGCACCGGCAGACCGCGAAAGCGCTCCGTGAACGACTTGAAATGCTGGCGGGCAAGCAAGGTCGTCGGCACGACAACGGCTACCTGGACACCGTTCATGGCGGCGATGAAGGCAGCGCGCAGGGCCACTTCCGTCTTGCCGAACCCGACGTCGCCGCAGACGAGCCGGTCCATCGGACGGCCAGCACCGAGATCGTCGCGGACGGCCTCGATCGAGGTCATCTGGTCTTCGGTCTCGTCATAGGGGAAACGCGCCGCGAACTCGTCGTAGAGGCCCTCCGGCGTCGTCAGCACCGGTGCGTGACGTGTCAGGCGCTCTGCGGCGATGCGGATCAGACCACCGGCCATATCCAGCAGGCGCTTCTTCAGCTTGGCCTTGCGCGCCTGCCAGGCAACACCGCCGAGCTTATCAAGCACGGCATCGCTGCCTTCCGAACCATAGCGCGACAGAAGCTCGATGTTTTCGACCGGCAAGAACAGCTTTGCCTCGTCGGCATAGACCAGCTCAAGGCAGGCATGCGGCGCGCCGGCGGCCTCGATGGTGCGCAGGCCGATGAACCGGCCGATCCCGTGCTCGGCGTGGACGACAATGCTGCCCTCGTCGAGACCAGCGACTTCGGCAATGAAATCGGCACCGCGCTTGCGGCGTTTCGAGCGGCGGACCATGCGGTCGCCGAGAATATCCTGTTCGCCGATGACGACGAGATTGCCGGTTTCAAAGCCGCTTTCGAGGCTGAGAACGGCCGACGCCGCCTCCCCGGATTTCAGGCTATTGAGCTCAGACAGCGCCTTGACCGGCTTGATATTGGCAAGGCCGTGCTCGACAAGAACTTGCAGCAGACGATCGAGCGATCCTTCCGACCAGGCAGAGATCAGCACCTTGGCGCCCTTGGCGCGGCGGTCGGCAATATATTTGACGGCCAGGTCGAAGACGTTGACGCGTTCGGCGTCGCTGGTCGCTTCCGTGGCATTTTTGGCCCATCGCACACCGAGGCGCGCATCGATGGCGATCACCTGACGCGCTTCGCCCTCATGTTCGCTGAACGGCGAGAGACGGACCGCGTTGCGCGATACCAGCGCCGCATTGAACGCTTCGGCGCTCAGATACAGCATCTCCGGGGGCACCGGTTTATAGGGCGTCCCTTGCGAAATCTGCGACTTGCCCGGCGAGACCGACGACTGGCGGGCCTCGTAATAGTCCTGAACTAGCTTGGAGCGCTCGGCAGCCGCTTCGCGAACCACATGGTCGGTGACGATATGGAAACCGGCGAGATAATCGAACACCGTGTCGAGTTGATTGTAAAACAGCGGCAGCCAATGTTCCATGCCGGCATAACGCCGGCCTTCGGAGACCGCCAGATAAAGCGCATCGTCGCGGGTCGCCGCACCGAACATCGACAGATATTGCGTGCGAAAATGGCTGATCGTCTCCGGCGTCAACGACACTTCGCTCATCGGATTGAGATCGAGCGCGCGCGCCTGCCCGGTGGTGCGCTGGCTGGCCGGATCGAACGAGCGGATGCTCTCAAGCGTATCGCCGAAGAAATCGAGCCGTACAGGCTCCTCACTGCCGGGAACGAAGACATCGAGGATGCCGCCGCGCACCGCATATTCACCAACCTCACGCACGGTGGCGACGCGCTCGAAGCCGTTGCGGCCGAGGCGCGCCGCGATATCGTCCATCCGGATGTTCGCACCCGGGCGCGCCGAAAACGCCAGGCTTTCGATGATATCCTGCGGCGCCATTTTCTGCAGGGCGGCATTGACGGTGACGAGCACGATCGCCGGATGCGGCTTTTTCGCATGTGCAATCAGACCGCTCAGCGTTGCCAGGCGCCGCGCCGAGGTGTCGGCACTGGGGGAAACACGGTCATAGGGCAGGCAATCCCAACCCGGAAGCGTCAGCACAGGAATATCCGGCGCTGCAAAGCCCAGCATCTGCTCGACATCGGCAATGCGCTGACCGTCAGAGAGAATGTAGGCAACGGGGCCATTGGCGCGGGCAAGCTCGGCAAGAATCAGCGGTTCGACCCCGGCTGGAACCGGACCGATGGTCAACTCGCGGGCGGCGCGCGCAACTTTCTTGGGATCAAAACCGGCAATCATCAGGCGTTCTTGTCCTTGTGATCAAACAGCACGTCAAAATCAGGCCGATAGGACACGATCCGATTGAACAAGGGTGTATGATAGCGTTCCGGTACCGGCTGCGATCCAAGCACCCACTTGAGCAGATCGGTATCTTCTTCGCCCATGATCGTTTCGAGTTCGTCGAGATCTGTCTCCGCCAGATCAGCAAGCTCGTTATCGGCGAACTGCCCGAACACCAGATCCATTTCACGAACTCCCCGATGCCAGGCGCGGAAAAGAATCCGTTTGCGGCGCGGATCGAGATCGGCGCTGGTGCGGGTGATGCCGGTCATGAAGGGTCCTTCCTGCCGCCGCGTCGCTGACGGCGCCGTTTCGCTATGGCTCTATAACCGCTGAAAAGATAAATGTCAGCCTTGCCAAAGACCTAATCCTCGTTTCAGTCTGCCCCTCATGCGTCCAGCCCTTCTCGATCCACTTTTTGCTCCACTCAACTCGCTTCCCGGCATCGGCCCGAAGGCGGGCGAACTTTATGCCCGGCTGCTTGGCCGCGACAGCATCGACGATTGCCGGGTCATTGATCTCGTCTTTCACGCCCCGCATTCGCTGATCGACCGGCGCCACCAGCCGGGCATCGCGCGCGCGCCGCAGGGCGTCATCGTCACCATCACCGGCCGGGTCGACCGGCACCAGCCGCCACCGCCGCGCACCAGCCAACCCTACCGCGTCTTCCTGCATGATGACACCGGCGAGCTGGCGCTGACCTTCTTCCGGGTCAAGGGGAACTGGCTGGAAAAGGCGCTGCCGGTCGATGAAACTGTAACCGTCAGCGGCAAGGTCGACTGGTTCAATGGCCGCCCGTCGATGGTGCATCCCGATTATATGGTGCGGGCGGCGGAAGCCGATAACCTGCCGCTGGTCGAGCCGATCTATCCGCTGACAGCAGGCCTTTCGGCGCGCATCCTGCGCAAGGCGATCGAGGCGGCCCTGCCCCGCATTCCGGAGTTTCCGGAATGGATCGAAGAAGCCCTGATGCAGAAGCAAGGCTTTCAGTCCGCCCGCGACTGTTTCCTCGCGCTGCACGACCCGCGCGACGAAACCGATCTCGATCCACAGGCGCCTGCCCGCCGGCGGCTGGCCTATGACGAATTTCTTGCCGGACAGCTCTCCCTGTCGCTGGTGCGCCAAAGGCTGCGCAAGGTGGCCGGCATACCGGTGCACGCGACGGGAAAGCTGAGCAGACCGGTCCTTGCCGCGCTGCCCTTTTCGCTGACCGGCAGCCAAACGGTTGCCATCGACGAAGTGCTGAAAGACATGGTCGGCACCGATCGGATGCTCCGGCTGCTGCAAGGCGATGTCGGCTCGGGAAAGACGGCTGTGGCATTGATGTCGATGCTGGCGGCCGTCGAGGCTGGCGGCCAGGCCGTGTTGATGGCGCCAACGGAAATTCTTGCCCGCCAGCATTTCGCAACACTATCGAAGATGGCAGCGCCAGCCGGCGTCACCATCGATGTCCTGACCGGCCGCACCAAGGGCCGCGAGCGCGATGCCATCCTGGAGCGCATTGCCTCCGGCGAAACACAGATCGTCATCGGCACGCATGCGCTGTTCCAGGATACCGTCGTCTACAGCAATCTCCTGCTGGCCGTCGTCGACGAGCAGCACCGGTTCGGTGTGCACCAGCGCCTGCGGCTGACGGCCAAGGGCATTTCCCCGCATATGCTTGTGATGACCGCGACACCCATTCCGCGCACGCTGGTACTGGCGGCCTTCGGCGATATGGACGTCTCGAAACTCACAGAAAAACCGGCTGGGCGCAAACCGATCCAGACGGTCACGGTCTCGACCGAGCGCACCGGCGAAATCGTCGCGCGGCTGCGCACGGCGCTTGCCGAGGGCAAGAAGGCCTATTGGATCTGCCCGCTGGTCGAGGAATCCGAGGCCTCCGACCTAATGTCCGCCGACGAACGTTTCCAGAGCCTCGACAAGCAGTTCGGCCCGACTGTCGGCCTCGTGCACGGACGCATGAACGGGGCGGAAAAGGACGCCGTGATGCTGGCCTTCAAGAATGGCGACATCCGCCTTCTGGTCGCCACCACCGTCGTCGAGGTCGGGGTCGACGTGCCGGACGCAACAATCATGGTGATCGAGCATGCGGAGCGCTTTGGGCTGGCTCAGCTCCACCAGCTACGCGGCCGCGTTGGTCGCGGTGACGAGGCATCGACCTGTATCCTGCTCTACAAGGGGCCGCTCAGCGAAAACGGCCGGGCGCGGCTGTCGATCCTGCGGGATACAGAGGACGGCTTCCTGATCGCCGAGGAGGATCTGAAACTGCGAGGCGAAGGCGAGTTGCTCGGCACGCGTCAGTCAGGAACACCTGGTTTCCGTATTGCCAGCCTGGAGGCACATGGCGACCTGCTGGAGATTGCCCGCAAGGACGCGGCCTATGTGATCGAGCGGGATCCGGACCTGACGACAGAGCGGGGCGAGGCTCTGCGGACGCTGCTCTATCTGCATCGCCGGGATGAAGCGATCCGGTTTCTCAGGGCCGGCTAAGCGTCTTGCCGCGCTTGGTGGGCGGCGTCTCCTGCGTGACCGCCAGCGTTTTTGGCAGATAGTCGGGCGAAACCAGACCACCGGATAGAAGCAGCTTGGCGGCATCTTCCGGACTCATGTCGAGCGGCACGATCTTTTCACGCGGCACGAAAATCAGAAAGCCGGCGGTTGGCACCGGGGTCGGCGGCAGGAAGACGGCGACCATATCCAGGCCGCGCTCGCTGAACTTAACGGCGAGCTCGCCCTTGGCATCCGTGGCGATGAACACCAGCGCCCAGAGGCCGGGGCTCGGATACTCGATCAACCCCGCCTTCTTGAACGAATTGGACTGATCCTGCAGCACCGTCTGAAAAATCTGTTTCAGGCCCTTGTAGATCGGGCGCACCAAAGGCGTACGGACAAGCAATGATTCGCCGAAGCCGACGACGCTGCGGCCAATCAGGTTCGCCGTGAAAAAGCCGACCAGCGTGATCAGCATCAATGCGGTGAGCAAGCCGAAGCCTGGGACAGGATAAGGTAGAAAATTGTCGGGGTTATAGTCGAACGGCAGGTAGGGTTTGACCCAGCTGTCGGCCCAGAGAATGAACGACCAGGTGATCCAGGCAGTGATGGCGAGCGGCGCACAGATAATCAGGCCGGTCAGGAAATAATTCCTCAACCGCGTGGCGAAAAACCCACGTGCCGGTTTGTCTGTCATGCCGCTCCGTCTATTCGTCGACGCCGGCGTAAAACGCCGCGTTATAGCTCACCATGCCGGACCCTCCGTGCGAGGACAAGGGCTGCACCAAAAAATATTGCGGCGCACAATCTTTGAGGGCAAGCTGAGGATCATTGCGGAATCCGAACTTCCGGTAAAAATCCGGCTCGCCCATGACGACGCATCCCGCTGCTCCCTGATCTCGCAGCATGCTTAGCCCTTGACGGATCAATGCGCCACCGATGCCCTGCCCCTGACATTCAGGCAGGATCGATACCGGACCGAGCCCGAACCAGCTTTCCGAACCGTCGGACAGCGCGACAGGTGAAAAAGCGATATAGCCCACGACGTCGCCATCGACTTCAGCGACCAGCGAAATGCTCAGAGCACCCGCCTGCCGCAAGCGGTCGATGATCAAATGTTCAGTCTGATCGCTGTGCGGATGATCCTTGAAGGCCGCTATCGTGACGTCCCGGATCGCCGCGACATCAGCTGGACCTTCCGGACGTATGATCATTCCACGGTTACCGATTTTGCCAGATTGCGCGGTTGGTCGACGTCGGTGCCCATGATCACGGCCGTATGATAGGCGAGCAGCTGGATCGGCAGCGAGAAGATCATCGGAGCAATGATTTCATCGACATTCGGCAGCACGATCGTGCTCATCGTCTCGAGCTTGGAGGCGGTTGCACCCTTCTCGTCGGTGATGAAGATGATGCGGCCGCCGCGGGCTGCGACCTCCTGCATGTTCGACACCGTCTTTTCGAAGAACCGATCATGTGGCGCGATGACGATAACCGGCATGTTTTCGTCGATCAGGGCGATCGGGCCATGCTTCAGTTCACCGGCAGCATAACCCTCGGCATGGATATAGGAGATTTCCTTCAGCTTCAGCGCCCCTTCCATGGCCAGCGGATAGCTGGTGCCACGGCCGAGATAGAGCACGTCCTTGCACTTCGACAGTTCGCGCGCCAGGTTTTCGATCGCCGGCTGGATGCTGTTGAGCACCTTGCCCATGATGCGCGGCATTTCGGCGAGGTGACGGACCAGTTGCTTTTCTTCGGCCTCCGACACCATACCGCGCGCCCGGCCAGCGCCAATGGCAAGGGCTGCGAGCACCGACAACTGGCAGGTGAACGCCTTGGTCGATGCAACACCGATTTCGGGGCCAGCCAGGATCGGGAAGATCGCATCGGATTCCCGCGCGATGGTCGATTCCTTGACGTTGACGACGGCGCCGATCTTCAGGCCGTTTTCCTTGCAGTAGCGCAGCGAGGCCAGCGTGTCGGCGGTCTCGCCGGACTGCGAGATGAAGAGCGCTGCCGACTGCGGCGACAGCGGAATGTCGCGGTAACGGAATTCGGATGCCACGTCGATTTCGACCGGCAGGCGGGCATAGCGCTCGAACCAGTATTTGCCGACCAGACCGGCGAGATAGGCGGTGCCGCAGGCAGAAATCGCCAGGCTCGGAACCTTGGCAAAATCGATCTCCGCAGCGATCGGATTGACCTTGTTCTCGATGAAATCGACGTAATGACTGAGCGCGTGCGAAATCACTTCCGGCTGTTCGTAGATTTCCTTTTCCATGAAATGGCGATGGTTGCCCTTGTCGACCATATAGGCCGCAGCCATCGACACCTGGCGCGGGCGGAAGACCGGCTTGCCGTCGTGATCAAGGATTTCAATGCTGTTTCCCGTCAGCACGGCCCAGTCGCCGTCGATCAGATAGGTGATTTCGTTGGTGAACGGCGACAGCGCGATGGCGTCGGAGCCGAGGAACATTTCGCCCTTGCCGAAACCGACGGCGAGCGGCGGGCCGCTGCGGGCGGCCATGATCGTGCCCGGCGCATCCTGGAAGATGACAGCCAGCGCATAGGCACCGGTGACACGGCGCAGCATCGCCTGCATAGCGTCCCTGTGGCCAAGGCCATCCCGGATCAGCTTGGCCAGCAATTGTGCGACGACCTCGGTGTCGGTCTGCGTCTTGAAGGTTGCGCCGGCAGCCGCGAGTTCGTCCTTCAGCTCGGAAAAGTTCTCGATGATGCCGTTGTGGACGACGGCAACGCCATCAGTGAAGTGCGGGTGGGCATTGTTTTCGGTGGGAGCGCCATGCGTCGCCCAGCGGGTGTGGGCAATGCCGGTCTGGCCAGCCAGCGGCTCGCCGCGCAGCTTGGTTTCCAGATTGACCAGTTTGCCTTCGGCGCGGCGGCGCTCAAGCACACCGTCATGGATCGTCGCAACCCCGGCGGAATCATAACCGCGATATTCAAGCCGTTTCAGCGCATCGACAAGACGCTCAGAGACAGGCTGGTTTCCAACAATACCGACAATGCCGCACATAAAAATCTTCTCCGCAATTTCTTCGCAAGACGGCCCGTCAACGAAGAGCTGCCCGCCAATATACATTTTTTTCAGGTGCCGCCTTGGTATCGGATTCACAAAATCCGCAATCAGCCCGAAACTCACTTTCGATTTCAAGCTTTAACCGTGGCGATCGCCGGATGCTACTTCTTTCTGGCAGCCTTTTCCGCATGATAGCGTTCCCGCAAGATTTTCGCGCGGCCCGGCTTGACCTCCTGGCGCGCCCGACCGAAGGCGACCGCATCGGCCGGCACATCGTCCGTCACCACACTGCCGGACGCCACCAGCGCGCCGTCACCAATCGAAACCGGCGCAACGAGCGACGCGTTCGAGCCGATGAAGGCATTGGCGCCGATGCGGGTGATGTGCTTGTTGACGCCATCGTAGTTGCAGGTGATCGTGCCGGCGCCGATATTGGTTTTCTCGCCGACAAAGGCGTCGCCGATATAGGTCAGGTGATTGACCTTGGCACCGGCGCCGATCTCGGCCTTCTTCACTTCGCAGAAATTGCCGACCTTCGAACCCGGCCCCAGATTGGCGCCCGGGCGCAGCCGCGCATAAGGGCCGACGGTCGCACCGGCACTCACGTGGGCTCCCTCAAGATGCGAGAAAGCATGGATGACTGCACCGCTTTCGATAATGACACCGGGACCGAAAACTACGTTCGGCTCGATCAGAACATCCTGGGCAATTTGCGTATCGAAGGCGAGAAAAACGGTTTCCGGCGCAATCATCGACACACCGGAGACCATCAACTCATGACGGCGGCGTTTTTGCCAGATCGTCTCGATCGCGGCCAGTTCGGCGCGGTTGTTGCAGCCGGTCAACTCTGTCTCAGGCGCCTCGACGGCGATTGCCTTGCCGCCTTCTGCGCGGACGATTTCGACAATATCGGTCAGGTAATATTCGCCCTTGGCATTGGCATTGCCGATCTTACCGAGCAGCTCCAGCGCCTTGGCGCCATTGATCGCCATCAGGCCGCCGTTGCAATAGGTGATCTTCTTTTCGTCCTCGGTTGCGTCCTTCTGCTCGCGGATCGCGAGAAGCGCGCCGTCCTCGACAAGCAATCTGCCATAGCCAGTCGGATCGACCGTTTTAAAGCCGATGACGACGACATCGTTGCCATCGGCAAGCCCCTGCCGCGCGGCCAGAAGCGGCGCTGCGGTGATCAGCGGAGTATCGCCGAAAACGACGAGGATATCGTCATAACCCTTGGCAATGGCGTCCTTTGCCGCAAGAACGGCATGGCCTGTCCCGAGGCGTTCGGTCTGGAGAAATGCCGACATATCGATATCGCTGCGTGCGGCGGCGGATTGAACCGCTTCGGCATCACGGCCAAGAACAAGCGCCACAGAGGAAATCGACGCGTTCACCAGCGATTCCACCACATGCGCGATCATCGGCCGGCCGGCGACCGGGTGCAGCACCTTTGACATGGATGACTTCATCCGGGTGCTTTCCCCCGCCGCCAAAATGACAGCCAAGCATGTCCGCTTCATTCACTTTCTCCCGCTTTGGTGGCAGCCGGCTCTAAAAACCGGCGCGATTCTGCCTGCTACATAACAGGAAGATATTGCACGGAACATAATCCGCGTGCGAGCCACCATATTAACCCGGATAAAACCCGATACTGTCATAAAAATGAACGGGCGCGTGGATGGCTGCGATGGCCGGGGAGTGGTATCGACGATGCATGGTTCGACCGAAACAATGCCTTCCGGCGGGCGCGACGGCCTTGTGGCATCACTTGCACGCCAGCCTCTGATCATTCTTGCGCTAGCTGTCGCATGCCTGCCTCTGACACTGTTTGTCACCGTGACCATGCCGATCGGTCCGATGTACTGGGATCACTACATCTATCTTGACGCAGCCAATCGTATTTTCGACGGCCAGATCCCCTCCGTCGATTTTTTTGCGCCGGTGGGTGGCCTTGGCTACTACCTCTTTGCCGGATGGCTTTATCTTTTCCCCAATGGCCATCCTCTGCTTCTTTCCAGCTGGTCGCTGCTGACCGTGACAGCGCCCCTGATGGGGCTGGTCATTCTCGACGTGCAGAAACGCTCGACGGCCATCGCTTATGGTCTGCTGCTGCCCTTCCTGTTTTTTTCGCTGCTACCGTTCAACACCGGCGATTTTTATCCCTATCCGGGCTCCGATGGTTTCGGTATCTACAATCGCCAGGTCTGCCAATTGCTGTATGTGCTGGCTGCCGGACTGATCTTCGTGCGCGGATGGAAAACGCTTGCCGTGGTGACGGCATTGACCATGCTCGCCCTGCTGTTCATCAAGGTTACCGGCGTGGTCGCGGGTCTTATCCTGTGCCTGACGGCCTTTTTGACAGGACGCCTGCCGCTTCGCGCGGCTCTGATCGGCGGCGGGGTCTTTTTTACCGCTATAGGGCTTATGGAAGTCATGTCCGGCGCGGTTTCGGCCTACGCCACCGACATTCTGTCGCTGGTGGTGATCAATGACACCAGCCTGTTGCCCCGCTTGCTGCAGGCCGCTTCGATCAATTTCGGTATTGTTTTAGCCTGCGCCCTGCTCGGCCTCGTCCTGCTCGTCCGTGAGTTTCCCGCGTTTTTGGCGGCACTCCGCGCCTTCATCGCCAAGCCCGGCTTTCCGGCTTTCGGCAAGATGGCGGATCAGTCCTTCCTCTGGTTGGCGAGTTTTATCGCGGCCGGTCTGCTGTTTGAAAGCCAGAACACCGGCAGCCAGGCGTTCATCTTTGTCTGGCCGCTGCTGCTTGCCATCCTCATCGAAAACTATCGCCAGAAGGGACCGTCAACCGGATTTGCAATCGTTGCAATTCTTGCTTTTAGTGCGGCTATTCCTCCCGTAACCACCCTGACACAGAAAGCAGCACGCGCCTGGATCGGCGCTGTCAACAACACGCCGCTTGCGCACAACAACCTGAAAAGCATGGGGGCTGTCGGCATTCGCGACCTTGTGAACCGGAGGGCGGGGCGTCTGCAAACCAGCTACGTGGCTTACCGGCCGGCCTACCAGGCATTGGCCCAATCCGGCGAGTTACCGTCGTTCCTGCTTTATAGCGACTTTGAATTTCAGTCGCTGTGGCTGCAGAACGCCGATGCGATGATCTCGGCAATTCGAACGTTCGAAACCAGCAACAAGCTGCGGTTCGAAACGATCATGACCATCGATTTTACCAATCCCTTTCCCTGGTTGATGGATCGCCATGCGCCAAAGCATATCGCCATCGGTGCCGACCCATACCGCGCCGTGCCGCCGCTCGATCAGCGCGTCAACGACGCCGTGGCCGCCGTCGATCTGGCGCTTTATCCGACATGCCCGCCGACAACCGCACGGCTAAAACTCCTGGAACTCTATCAGCCGGCACTTGCTTCCGGGCATCACCGCATCACGCTGACACCGTGTTACGATGCTTTCGTACGCAACAGCATTGTCGCAGCGCCCTAGATTTCAGTGCGGCATCCGCAGCCGGCTTTCCGTCAACAATCCGCTTTCATCCAGAATCGGATGCGCGACCGAAACGATATGGGCGTTGATCCGCTTCAGATCGCGCAGAATGTCCAGATGCAGCGAGCTCGTCTGCAGGCTATCGGTGCGGCCGTCGCGCAGGCGCTCCAGATGGCGCTCGGACGAGCGTTTCTCCATGTGCCGGACATCGACCTTGACCTCCATCAGGTGGCGGGCAAGATCGGCGTCGCGGGTGACGAAAATGGTTTGGGCAATACGCAGATTGTCGATGGTGAGATTGAACAGCGTGGTCAGTTCCTGGTAGCCGTCCTCGGAGAATTTAAGGCCATTATCGATCTTCTTCCTGACCTCTTCGGTCAGGCCCTTCTCGATGATGTCGCCGATATGTTCGAGGTTGATGGCATAGTCGATGATCACAATGGAGCGGCGGCCATTGTCGTCGCTGAGACCGCTGCGCCCAAGCCGTGACAGGTAGAGTTTGACTTCCTGCTGCAAGAGATCGACCTGTTTCTCCAGCTTTCCGATGTCCTGCAGCTGAATACGATCGTTGCTGTTGAACGCGGTCATCGCCGCGATCAGCATCTTCTCGATGAGATCACCGACACGCAGGACTTCCCGGGTTGCACCGGAAAGAGCGATGACCGGCGTCGCCAGTGCGCGGTCGTCGAGATAAAGCGGGCCCGTCTCGGTCTTCGGTTCATCCGGAATGAGCCGCAGCATGGCGGCCGATAACAGTGACGAGAAGGGCCAGGCGACAATGGCAAGTGCGACGTTGAAGATCAGGTGGATATCGACAGGCAGTTTAGCCGGCGATAGCGGCAGCGTCTGCAGAAAAGCCGCAGCCGGGGCTGCCACGGACAGCGCCAACAGACAACCGATAGTGCGAACCACCAGATTGCCTGCGGTTACCCGCTTGGCCGAGGCGGAGGCTGACAGCGTTGCCATGACGGGCGGGATCGCACCACCCAGATTGGCGCCCAGCACCAGCGCGATCGTCAGACCCGATGACAGGATGCCGGCCGCTGCGAGCGACAGGATGAGAACAACCACGGCGAGGCTGGAGGACGAAACGAAAGCGAGCACGGCAGCGAAAATCATCGCAACGGGCCAGGCGCTATCGAGCATGGTGAGGAAGCTGCCGAGCGCTGGCGATTGGCGCATCGGCTCAGTCGCCAACCCGAGCAGGTGCAGCGATAGCAGCATCAAGCCGATCCCGACCAGCGCCGTGCCCGCCCCCTGTTGCGCACTCGACCGCCCTGCCCGGTACAACATCACGCCGGCCAGGATGAGCAATGGTGACAGCCAGTCGATGCCGGTGGCGACGATCCAGGCGGTAACGGCGGTTCCGACATTTGCGCCGAGCAATACGATCTGGGCCATGCGCGCCCGCACCAGTCCCTTTTCGACAAAGGATGCAATCATCAGCGCGGTGGCGGTCGAGCTTTGAAGGGCGACAGTTGCGACGAACCCGCCCACAAAGGAGCGCACCGGTCCGCTGGTGCCCTGCGCCAACCCGGTCCGCAGTTTGATGCCGAAAGCCCGCGTCGCCCCATCCTTGACCTGTGACAAGCCGAACAGCAGCAACGCGACCGCTCCGAACAGATTGACCATGACGATGATGGATTCCATGTCTGCACTCCGGCTTTCCCGCCAAGATTGCTGCGCATCAGGCGAGTCGGCATATTCTGGTGGATCAATGCTAGCATTTTCGAGGGGCGATATGACCCGTGCCGCCATCGATTGTGACAGATATTTTTAGATTGCCGGCTAACATTTCCGACATGTTTCGGTCTTCGCACGGCACGGCTGCGGACTGTATTCGCTCCGGCCATGCCACAGCTGGCGCAACATCATGAACAAATGTCCGCACGGCTGCCGCTTATGCCGCTGCCACGCTGATTTCCTCGACTTTTTGCGTGTTTGAACCCTTCAATTCCGCTGCGGATTGCTCTAAGGAACGACACCGGCTGCCATCCGGCGGCCCTGAAATTGCGACGAGGTATGCAGTCCCATGCTTGAATTCCTGAGAAGAGGCGCCCAGACTTGGGTCGTCAAAGGACTATTGGTCCTTCTTGTTCTTTCCTTCGGTGTCTGGGGTGTGTCCACGTCGCTTGTACCAGGTGCAGCCGACGCCGTTGTGACGGTCGGCGACGTAAAAGTTTCTCCAAGCGATTTCCGCCTTGCCTATGAACGCCAGCTCGCCCAGCTTTCCCGGCAGTTCGGTACGCGGCTGAGCCGCGAACAGGCCAAGGCCTTCGGTGTCGAAGCGCAGGTCTACTCGCAGCTCGTCGCCGGCGCGACGCTCGACCAGCTGTCGGAAAACATGAACCTCGGCCTGTCGCAGGACCGCCTCGCCTCGCTGATCAGCGAAGACCCGGCATTCAAGGGTGTCAACGGCCAGTTTGACCGCGGGACATTCTCGAGCGTGCTTCGCAATGCGGGCTTGCGCGAACAGGATTACATCAACAACCGCAGTCAGGTTGCCGTACGTTCGCAGATCGTTGAAGCGCTGTCGGACGGCTATACGCCGCCAAAAGTGCTGGGTGACGCTCTGCGCCTCTACCGCAACCAGACGCGGACGGTCGAATATCTGCTCCTGTCGAATGCCAATGTCGATCCAGTCAAAGCACCATCGGACGAGGTGCTGAAGCCTTGGTTCGAAACCAACAAGGCCGCCTATCGTGCGCCGGAATTCCGCAAGATCAGCTATGTGAAACTCGAACCAACCGATATAGCTGACGCTGCTTCCGTGACGGAAGAGGAAGTGCGTGCCGACTACGAGAAGCGCAAGAACAGCTTTAGCACGCCGGCAACGCGCACCGTCGAGCAGCTTTCCTTCCCTTCCCGTGCGGAAGCTGACGCGGCGGCAGTCAAGCTGTCTACCGGCACGACCTTCGACGCGCTTGTCACCGAATCTGGCAAGACGGCAAGCGATGTGCTGCTCGGTGATTTCACCCGCGACAGCATGCCTGATGCCAAACTGGGCGACGCTGCTTTTGCGCTTGTGGCCGATGGGCAGACGACGCCGGTGATCGACGGCGCTTTCGGTGCCGTGATCCTGCGTGTCTCCAATATCAAGCCGCAGACCATTCGTGCCTACGACGACGTCAAGGACGAACTGCGCAAGGAACTGGCCCTGAGCAATGCCTCCAACGAAATCATGAGCATCCATGACAAATTCGAGGATGCCCGCATTTCCGGTTCGCCGATGAAGGAAGCCGCCGAACAGACCAACCTCAAGGTTGTTGTCTTGAACGCGGTCGATGCGCGCGGCAACGATGCGAATGGCGATGAAATTGCCGGCATCCCAGAGGCAAAGACCCTGCTTGAGGAAGCCTTCAAGGCTGAAGTTGGCGGAGAAACCCTGCCGGTCAACCTCGGCCGCGACGGTTACGTCTGGTTCGACGTCGATGAAGTAACACCTGCGCGTGACCGCACGCTGGACGAAGCCCGCGAAAAGGTTGTGGCAGACTGGACAGCCGAACAGCAGCGCAAGGAACTGGCCGCGAAAGCCGTCGAGTTGAAGGGCCGCGTTGAAAAGGGCGAAACGCTTGCAGCGATTGCCACAGAGCTCGGTATTGCCGTCGAAACCAAATCGGGACTGCGCCGCTCTGCGGAAGATGCAGCGCTCAGCCCTGCGGCTGTGACTGCTGCATTTGGCGGCGCCAACGGTCTGGTCGCCAATGCCAGCGGTATCGGTGGAGAAGGCCAGATCCTCCTGAAGGTCACCGAAGTCGATGACGACAATCCGGGCGACGCGCTCGACAATGACGACCGGCAGATCAATGCCATTGCCCAGGCCAGCGGCGATGACATTCTCGATCAGATGGTCAGCGAGTTGCAGAAGGGCTACGGTGTTTCCATCAACCAGCAGCTCGCCGAGCTCGCTCTGTCGCAGCAGCGGTAACGCATAAAGGGATCAGCATGCCGGACTTGAAACCTTTCGTCGCCAAGGCTGCAGCGGGCGAAGCGCTTAACCGCGACGATGCCCGTGCTGCCTTCGAAATCATCATGTCCGGCGAAGCGACCCCTTCCCAGATCGGCGGCTTCCTGATGGCACTGCGGGTGCGCGGCGAGACCGTCGATGAAATCGTCGGTGCCGTCGGCGCCATGCGGGCCCGTATGCTGACGGTTGAAGCACCGGCCGATGCCATCGACATCGTCGGCACGGGCGGTGACGGTGCCGGAACCTACAACATCTCGACGCTGGCGGCGCTGATTGTCGCCGGTGCCGGTGTCCCGGTCGCCAAGCATGGCAACCGGGCGCTCAGCTCCAAATCGGGAACAGCCGATGCGCTTTCCTGCCTCGGCGTCAAACTTGATATCGGGCCGGAGACCATTGCGCACTGCATTTCAGAAGCCGGTCTCGGCTTCATGTTCGCCCAGCAGCACCATTCCGCCATGCGCCATGTCGGCCCGACCCGCGTCGAGTTGGGCACGCGGACGATCTTCAACCTGCTTGGGCCACTCTCGAACCCCGCTGGCGTGACACAGCAGCTTGTTGGCGTCTATTCGCCGCATTGGCTGGTGCCGGTCGCCGAAGTGTTGCGCGATCTCGGCTCGAAAAGCGTCTGGGTCGTGCATGGCGAGGGATTGGACGAGATCACCACGACCGGCGTCACGCAGGTGGCGGCGCTCGAAAACGGCACGATCCGCACGTTTCAACTGACACCGTCCGACTTTGGCCTGGACACTGTTCTGCTTGCCGACCTCAAGGGCGGCGATGGCGCGCATAATGCCGTGGCACTCAAGGGCGTTCTTCAGGGCGACGCAACACCCTATCGCGATATTTCGCTTGCCAATGCCGCCGCCTCCCTGGTGATAGCCGGACGCGCTGGCGATCTTCGCGAGGGTATGGAGCTTGCCCGTCAGTCGCTGACAAGCGGTGCTGCCGATGCGACGCTAGAGCGGCTCATCCGCGTTTCGAACGCGGCTTAAGGAGACGACCGATGGCCGATATTCTGCAGAAGATCGAGATCTACAAGCGCGAAGAAATTGCCGCTGCAAAATCACGCGTCAGCGTCGCAGAGCTGAAAGCGATGGCCGCCGGGCAGGAAGCACCGCGCGGTTTTCTGAACGCACTGAAAACCAAGCAGGCGGAAGGCCGTTTCGGGCTGATTGCCGAAATCAAGAAGGCCAGCCCGTCGAAGGGATTGATCCGCCCGGATTTCGATCCGCCTCTTCTGGCTAAGGCTTATGAAGTCGGCGGCGCTGCCTGCCTGTCCGTTTTGACCGACCGTCCGAGCTTTCAGGGCGCACCGGAATTCCTGACCGCTGCGCGCAACGCCTGTTTGCTTCCAGCCCTGCGCAAGGATTTCATGTTCGAGACCTATCAGGTCCACGAGGCCCGGGCCTGGGGTGCCGATTGCATTCTCCTGATCATGGCGTCGCTCGATGACAGCGATGCGCGGAGGCTCGAGGACGAGGCGTTCTCACTCGGTATGGATGTTCTTGTCGAAGTGCATGACGAGAAAGAACTGGAACGGGCGCTTAAACTGAGTTCGCCGCTGCTTGGCATCAACAATCGCAATCTGAAGACCTTTGAGGTCGATCTCGCGCTTTCGGAAAAGCTGGCGCCGCTGGTTCCGGCTGACCGGTTCCTCGTCGGCGAAAGCGGCATCTTCACCCACGACGATTGCGTGCGGCTGGCCAAGAGCGGCATTTCGACGTTCCTCGTCGGCGAAAGCCTGATGCGCAAGGACGACGTGACGGCTGCGACCCGCGCCCTTTTGACCGGTTCCGCCACCATCCTGGCCGCAGAATAATGAACACGCCTTCCCTCACCCATATCGGTGCTGATGGCCAGGCGCATATGGTCGATGTTGGAGACAAGGCAGAGACCGTGCGCATTGCGGTTGCCGAAGGTTTTGTGCGGATGCGGCCGGAGACGCTCGAACTTATTCTCAGCGGCAATGCCAAGAAGGGTGATGTCCTCGCTACCGCGCGGCTTGCCGGGATCATGGCCGCGAAGCAAACGGCCAACCTCATCCCGCTCTGCCACCCGCTGATGCTGTCGAAGGTCTCCGTGGAGATCACTGCCGATGAGACATTGCCCGGACTGAGGGTCGAGGCGATGGCCAAGCTCACCGGCCGCACCGGCGTCGAGATGGAAGCACTGACCGCTGCCAGCGTCGCTTGCCTGACGATCTACGATATGGCCAAGGCGGCCGACCGGGAGATGGAAATCGGCGGCATCCGGCTTGCCCGGAAATCAGGCGGACGGTCTGGTGACTATGTTCGCACGGAAAGTCAGGACTGATGGCCTTGCTCCCGGTTTCAGATGCGCTCGACCGGCTGTTGAACATCTCGGCGCCGGCAACCAGCTCCGAAATGATTGGCCTGCACGACGCAATGGGGCGTGTTCTGGCGAACGATGTTGCCGCTCTCGTCACCCATCCCGCCTTCGACAATTCGGCGATGGATGGCTATGCCGGACGCCACGAAGATTTTGCCAAAATCGGTACTGAACTTGTCGTCATCGGCGAATCGGCGGCGGGGCGTGGTTTTTCCGGCAAGGTCGGCCCCGGCCAGGTGGTGCGCATCTTTACCGGTGCTCCGCTTCCAGCCGGCGCCGATACTGTACTGATCCAGGAAGATGCCGACAAACTACCGGACGGCCGTATCCGCACCACCTTTGCCCCGGCACAAGGGCGTCATATCCGTCCCAAGGGGCAGGATTTTGCCACAGGCGATGTGGTGTTGCGGGCTGGTGACACGCTTGACGCTGGCCGATTAACGGTCGCGGCGGCGATGAACCATCCGCAATTGCCGGTTTTCAAACGCCCGAAGGTGGCCATCCTTGCCACCGGCGACGAATTGCTGCCGCCCGGCAGTGTGCCGGGTCCAGACCAGATCATTGCCTCGAACACCTATGGCGTTGCCGCGATCGCGCGCGACAATGGGGCCGAAGTCATCGACCTCGGGATCGTGCGTGACGACAAGGCGGCCATTGCCGCAGCAGTCGGCCAAGCGCAGGCCGCCGGCGCCGATGCGCTGGTGACACTGGGCGGTGCTTCCGTCGGCGATCATGATCTTGTCCAGTCGACACTAATCGAAGGCGGCATGGTGCTCGACTTCTGGCAGATTGCCATGCGCCCTGGAAAACCGCTGATGGTGGGTACCCTTAACGGTATGACCGTGCTCGGCCTGCCCGGAAACCCGGTCTCCAGCCTCGTCTGCTCGCTGCTGTTTCTGGAACCGCTGCTGCGTCATCTCGGCTCCCTGCCCCGACGCGATCGCAGCAGCCAGGCGAGAACCGTGACCGCGCTTCCTGCCAACGACAAGCGTCAGGACTATGTTCGGGCACGGTTGACCAGAGGCGCCGATGGCGTTCTGCGGGCAGAAACATTCTCGCGTCAGGACTCCTCCATGATGCAGGTCTTTGCCCAGTCCGACTGCCTGATCGTCCGGCCACCGCATGCGCCTGCGGTCGACGCCGGTGCAGTCTGTAATGTGATGATTCTGCGCTAAACAGCTGTCCGATTGAACATTTTCCCCTTCCCAAAATCCGATTCAGGCCTATTTCAGTGCGGGAGAAAGCAGCCCTTATTGGAAGGAAATGAAGTTGAATCGCAATGCGCTCTATATGCTGATCGGAGGTCTCGTCGTTCTGGTCTTGGGATTGGGCATCTATATCTACGACAAGGAATCCAAACCTGACGGCGTGGAAGTGAAAATAGGCGAAGGCGGCATTTCGATTGAGGAAAACTGAGTTGACGCCGGCGGCATTCACGCCGCCGGCCATCGCATTAACTCTTTATTAACCGAAGCAGCTGAATAATGCAGACAGTTGACCTGACTACGGATGTACTAGCAGGCCAAACACAGAACGAGTTGACAAAAGGTCGGGAATTCCCGGCCTTTTTGTTTTTCAAGCAATCTGGAAATTTTAGTGCGCGGCGCGTGAGACAAGGATCTTGTCGATACGGCGGCCATCCATGTCGATGACCTCAAAACGATAGCCATAGGCTTCCGTGACGTCACCCTCCTCCGGGTTCTTGCGCAACTGCTGCACCAGGAAGCCGGAGATGGTTTCGTAACTGCCGTCGGAATCGATTTCATCGATACCGATCGTCAGATGGATTTCGTCGATCGGGGTACGGCCATCGACCAGATAGGATCCGTCATCGCGCTGGCGGATCAAAGCATGTTCGATATCGTCATAATTCGACGGCAGCACACCAACGATCGCCTCCAGGATGTCGGCGACGGTGATGATGCCTTCAATGCTGCCATATTCGTCGACGATCATTGCCATGTTGATATGCGAGGCCTTGAACGCCTCAAGCGCTTTCAGGCAGGAGGCCGTTTCCGGCAAGGTATGGATGTCCTTGACGAAGTTGCGAATCTGGAAGCCCGATTTGGCCGGCGCATTCAAGATTTCCTTGACCTGCACTGCGCCCAGCACTTCGCCCGTCGCATCCATCACCGGATAGCGGGAATGGGCCGATTGCTCGACCTTGGCGCGGATGGTTTCCAGCGTATCGTTGACGTCGATGAAGCTGACTTCGGTGCGATGGGTCATGATCGATTTGACGTTGCGGTCACCGAGCCGGATGATTCGCCGCAGCATTTCGTGCTCCGACTTCTCGATCGCGCCGCTTTCGACACCCTCGGCCATGATCGCCTGGACTTCTTCTTCCGTCACGTGGTCGCTATCGCTGGAGACGCCGAAGATCCGCATGAACAGCGATGCCGACATCTCGAACAGATAGACAACGGGCGCAGACAGGCGCGATAGAAACGACATCGGGCCGGCGACGAACATCGCCACGCCTTCAGAATTCTTCAGTGCCAGCTGCTTGGGGATAAGCTCACCGATCACGACAGAGAGATAGGTGATGAGCGTCACGACCAGCGCAACGGCAACCGTGCTGCCGTAAGGATTGATCCAGCTGATCGTGTCGAGCGTCGGCGCCAGCTTGTCGGCGATGGTGGCGCCACCATAGGCACCTGCGAGCGTTCCAACGAGGGTGATACCAACCTGAACGGTGGACAGGAACTTGCCCGGATCTTCAGCCAGCCGTAGCGCCAGTTCGGCGCGGCTGTTGCCTTGTTTTGCCATCTGCCGCAGCAGTGGCCGGCTTGCCGACACAATTGCCATTTCCGAAAGCGCGAAAAACGCATTGATCAAAAGAAGAACGAAAATAACAATCAGTTCGGACATAACCCTCGGACACCGTTGATGGGAGATACATGTATCAGAAGCGACACATGTCAGTTGCAGCCCTATCAAATAGGCGGAAGACGCAGTTGCAGCAAGGCAGCAACTGCAGAATTACGTTTCTTTTGGCTGTGGCCCCGCTTTATCGACGACCAAATGCACCGGCAATTTCGGTCACACCACCAAAATAGATGACGGAAATTACTGGGTTGGGGCTATCACGCCGTCGAGTTCCTTGAGCGCTGCCCGAACACGCTCACGCCCGACACGGATGACATTTTCCATCGCTGCCTTTGCCCCCGCCTCGTCGCGCCGGCTGATCTGCTCGACGATCTTGATATGCGAACGCGACACCTCGTCGATGCCTTCGCGGCCCGACGCGGGCGAGCTCAACTTGAAGATGCCGACGAGGGCCGCCTCGATCAGGCTGCCGACCGTGCGCATGAACGGGTTTCCCGAGGCTTCAACGACTGCGAGGTGAAACCGCAGATCGGCCATCGCCAGTGTTTCGGCAGTGTGTTCGGGATCGCCCATCGCAACCGCCAGCCGCATCATGCCGCTGATCTCGGCTTCCGTCGCATTGACAGAGGCAAGCGCTGCGGCATGGGGTTCGAAGGCCAGACGTATCTCGCTGAGATGATAGAGGAACTCCTCATCGACACCGCGATGGAAATGCCATGTCAAAACATCACCGTCGAACAGGTTCCATTGGTTTTTCGCCGTTACCCTGGTACCGATCCGGGCGCGTGGTACGATCAGCCCCTTCGCCGCCAGCGTCTTCATCGCCTCACGCAAGACCGTGCGCGATACCTTGAAACGCAACGCGAGGTCCGGGTCGCCGGGCAAAATGGAGCCAACGGGAAACTCGCCCGACACGATGGCCTTGCCCAGTTCATCCACCACCTGCGCGTGGCTCGTACGCGTACGCGCACCGGTCAAGACGGTTTCGAGCAGACCTTTACGCAAGCAACTCCCCCCTCAGGAATACCTCTTGTTTTGGCGCGACAGAAGCAGGATCGCCTTTTGCAGCAATATGAAGGCAAACAGCAACGCACCGATCAGAATTTTCGTCCACCAACTCGACAGCGAACCGTCGAAGGTGATGTAGGTTTGGATCAATCCCTGGATCAAGACGCCGACGAGTGTTCCTCCAACAAACCCGGCGCCTCCTGTCAGAAGCGTTCCTCCGATCACCACTGCGGCAATCGCGTCCAGCTCGACACCGACCGTGGCGAGCGAATAACCGGCTGATGTGTATAGGGAATAAACGATTCCCGAAAGCCCGGCGAGAAAACCGGAAAGACCATAGATCATCACTGTCGTTCGACCGACCGGAACGCCCATCAGCGCCGATGTTTGGGCCCCACCGCCGAGCGCATAGACATTGGTGCCAAAGCGGGTTCGCTGGGCAATGAGAATGCCGGCCGCAAAGACCAGGAGCATCAGTCCGCCGATCAGCGTGATACGGCCGCCACCCGGCAGCTTGTAGTAAAACGTCTTCATCGTCGCGTAGAACGGATGCTTGATCGGGATGGAATCGACCGACAGAACAAAGGCCATGCCACGGGCGAGAAACATGCCGGCCAGCGTCACGATGAAGGCCGGCATTTCCAAATAGTGGATGATCGCCCCCATGATCGCGCCGAACAGCGTCGTGATCAGAAGCACAAGCACGAAGGCTGCAAGCGGATGGATGCCGGTATTCTGCAGCAGAACAGCCAGAAAAATACCGGTGAAGGCGATGACCGAACCGATCGACAGGTCGATACCGCCCGACAGGATGACGAAGGTCATACCGACTGCGGCGATTCCGAGAAAGGCGTTGTCGGTCAAAAGGTTGCCGATCACGCGGGTCGACAGGATGTTCGGATATTGCGCGGCACACGCCGCATAGGAAACGACGAAGATGACGATGGTGGCAATCAGCGGGAGATATTTCTGGTTCATTGGGCGGACTGCTCTGCGGTCTCTCTGCGGACGGATTTCCGGCCGAGGAACGTCAGCCCGGCCTGCACGCGCGGCGACTGGATGACGAGGATGATGACGATGATTGCAGCCTTGATGATCAGGTTGAATTCCGGCGGAAAGCCCGACGACAGGATGCCGGTGTTGACCGCCTGAATGATCATAGCGCCGATCAGCGAGGCGACGATGCTGAACCGTCCACCGAGCAACGACGTGCCGCCGACGACGACCGCGAGGATGGCGTCGAGCTCGAGCCAGAGACCGGCATTGTTGGCGTCGGCGCCCCTGATATCGGCCGTGACGATCAATCCGGCGACAGCAGCGCACAGCCCCGACAGCATGTAAGCCGCCATCAACAGCAACGGCGTCTGGATGCCGGACAGGGTGCTGGCTCGGCGGTTGATGCCGACGGCTTCGATCAGCATGCCGAGCGCCGTGCGCCTCACGAGCAGTGCGACTGTGATGCCGAACAGCAGCCAGATGATCACCGGCATCGGCAGGCCAAGAAAAGAGCCGCTGCCGATGAAGATCAGGCCGGGATCATTGAAGGTCAGGATGGCGCCTTCGGTCACCAGTTGCGCGATGCCGCGCCCCGCGACCATCAGCACAAGCGTGGCGATGATCGGCTGGATATTGAGGACGGAGACGAGAAACCCGTTCCAGACGCCGCAGATCAGGCCGGTTCCGACCGCCAGCAGCAGGGTGACGACCAGCGGGTCACCACGCACGCTGGATGCGGCGGCAACGGCGCCACAAATGGCCATGACGGCCCCGACGGAAAGATCGATGCCCTTGGTGGCGATCACCACGGTCATGCCGACAGCCAGAAGAGCGACCGGGGCACCGCGATTGAGGATGTCGATCAGGCTGCCGTAAAGCCGCCCATTCTGGACCTCTATCGAAAAAAAGTCCGGAAAAACCAGCCGGATCAGCACCAGAATCAGCGCCAGCGCCACAAATTGCGGCAGCAGGCGCCGGCCGAGGCGTTTTGCGTTATCGATCATTGCGCGCCTCCTGCAGCCGTTGCCGCAGCAATGGCATTGACGATATGTTCGGTGGTGATCTCGCTGCCGCTCAGCTCCGCCACATGGGCGCGATCCCGCAGGACGATGATCCGCGAACTGTAAGCCACAAGTTCCTCAAGCTCGGAGGAAATGACGATCAGCGACATGCCTTGCGCGCAGAGTTCGCCGATCAGCCGGATGATTTCCGCGTGGGCGCCGACATCGATGCCGCGTGTCGGCTCATCAAGAATAAGAAATTGCGGATTGGTCGCCAGCCAGCGCGCCAGAATGGCTTTCTGCTGATTGCCACCGGAGAGCAGCCGGATCGGCTTTTCGCGGTCGCTGGTGCGGATATCCAGCGCCTTGATGTAGCGGTCGGCAAGCGCGTTCTGTTCGGATGCCGACAGTGGCCTCGCCCAGCCACGCCTTGCCTGCAAGGCCAGAGCGATGTTTTCGCGCACGGACAGTTCGCCGATGATGCCGTCCAATTTCCGATCCTCGGGACAAAATCCGAACCCTTCGGCAATAGCAGCGCGCGGCGACGAAAGATTGGCGGTCTTGCCACCGATATCAGCACTGCCACTATCGGCCTTGTGCACGCCGAACATCAGCTCTGCCGTTTCGGTGCGGCCGGAGCCGAGAAGACCGGCAATGCCGATAACCTCACCCTTGCGGACATCCAGATCGAACGGTTTGATCGTTCCGGCCTTGCCGTATTTGGAAAACCGGAAATGAACGGGGCCGCTCGCGGCTTCCGCCTCGCCTGCCGCTTTTTCAACGGACTGAAGCTCATGGCCGAGCATCATCGTCACCAGTTCGCGGCGCGGCAGGGATGCGATGTCGCGAGTGCCGACCAGCTGGCCGTTGCGCAGCACGGTGATGCGATCGCACAGATCATAAACCTGCTCAAGAAAATGGGTGATGAAGACAATGCCTAGCCCCCTCGCCTTCAGGTTGCGAACGATGCGAAACAGCATCTCCACTTCCTGTGCGTCGAGGCTGGCGGTCGGTTCATCAAGGATCAGCACCTTGCCGGACAGATCGACGGCCCGGGCAATCGCCACCACCTGCTGGATGGCGACGGAATAGCTTTCGAGCGCTGCGGAAACGTTGATGTCGATGCCGTATTGCGCCAGCAGTGCGTTGGCCCGCCGCTTCATTTCTCCGTTCTGGATAAGACCAAAGCGGCGAGGCTGGCGCCCGAGAAAAAGGTTTTCCGCGACACTCAGATTTCCGAGCAGGTTGACTTCCTGGTAGACGGTGCCGATCCCAAGCTTCTGGGCGTCGAGCGCGTCGCGCGGATCGATGTCTACGCCATCCAGCGTCAGCCGACCGGCATCGCGGCGGTAGGCGCCCGTCATACATTTGATCAGCGTCGATTTTCCAGCGCCGTTTTCGCCCAGCAGTGCATGCACTTCGCCGCGCCGCAGCGAAAAATCGACCTTGTTGAGGGCGATCGCACCCGGAAAGACCTTCACGATCCCGGCGGCGACAAGAATATCGTTTGAGCTGTTCTGCATGAAACTGGATTCTTCAAGGAAACGAGGTCAGCCGTCGCTACCAGATTCTCCGGCCATGCCTGCGTACACATCAATAAGCGATGGTCGCGGCAGGTATTGCAGCCGGAGTTATCCGAATGAAAAGACGATGTGCCGGCATCACCTTCCGGTCAACACTTTCCATCCGAAGACGGCAGGTGCGACCTCTATGCGATGCCGGCAATCGATCAGTAGCCGAGGCCCTTCTTTTCTTCGTAGACCTTCTGCGGATCGTCAGCCTGAGTGTAGAGCTTCGATTCCGTCTGGATCCATTTGGCAGGCTTGGTACCATCCTTCAGGAACGCGTCGAGTGCGTCCAATGCGGGACCCGCCATGTTCGGCGTCAGTTCGACAGTGGCGTTTGCTTCGCCGGCTGCCATCGCCTGGAAGATATCCGGAACAGCATCGATCGAGACGACGAGGATATCGGTGCCCGGTTTCAGGCCGGCTTCCTTGATCGCCTGGATGGCGCCAACGGCCATGTCGTCATTGTGGGCGTAGAGCGCGCAGATGTTCTTGCCGCCATCTTCAGCCTTCAAGAAGCTCTCCATGACTTCCTTGCCCTTGGTGCGGGTGAAGTCACCAGTCTGGCTACGGATGATCTTCAGGTTGTCGTGGCCTTTCAGTGCCTCCTCAAAGCCCTTCTTGCGGTCGATAGCCGGCGAAGAGCCTGTGGTGCCCTGCAGCTCGACGACGTTGCATTGTTTGCCGCCGACCTTATCGACCAGGAACTTGCCAGCGACATTGCCTTCGTGAACGAGGTCGGACGTGACGGCCGTCAGGTAGAGATCTTTGGACGAATCGACCGTGCGATCGAGAAGAATAACCGGGATTTCGGCATCCTTGGCTTCCGTCAGAACCTCATCCCAGCCGGTCGCGACAACCGGGGCGATCAGAATCGCATCGACGCCCTGGGCGATGAACGACCGCAGCGCCTTGATCTGGTTTTCCTGTTTCTGCTGCGCATCGGCGAATTTCAGGTCGATGCCGCGCTTTTCCGCCTGTTGCTTGGTCAATGTGGTTTCAGCCGCGCGCCAGCCGGATTCAGAGCCGATCTGCGAAAAGCCGATCGTCAGATCGGCGGCAGAGGCCGAGCCGAACATGCAGGCAGCCAGAACCGTGGCACAGCTCAGTGCAGTCTTGATTTTCATGATTTCCTCCCAAAAAGCTGCTCCTCAGCAGCCCAATCAAAAAATCATACTATATGATTTATGTAAACAGCTTTTGCGCGTCTTTAAGAAAATTCGCATGGTTCAGAATCGAAAAAGGGCGGCCTTACGGCCACCCTTCCTGATTGCAGCATTGAATGTCGAACTTATTTTGGCAGCTTGTCGTCAACACCTTCGACGTAGAAGTTCATGCCGAGCAGCGTGCCGTCATCCGAAGACACCCCGGCGGCCAGCCATTCGGAGCCGTCCTGCTTCTTCAGCGGGCCGGTGAAAGGCTTCAGTTCACCCGATTCGATCTTCTTCTGGGTCGCTTCCGCCAGCGCCTTCACGTCATCCGGCATGTTGGTGTAGGGCGCCATGGTCAGGATGCCGTCTTTCAGGCCGTCCCAGCTCGACGATGTCTCCCACTTGCCATCCAGGAACAGTTGGGTGCGCTTGATGTAATAGGCGCCCCAGGTATCGACGATCGCGGTCAGCTGCGTTTCCGGGCCGGCCTTGATCATGTCGGAGGCCTGGCCGAAGGCCTTGATGCCGCGCTCGGCAGCAACCTGCATCGGTGCCGTCGTGTCGGTGTGCTGTGTCAACACATCGACGCCTTGGTCGATCAGCGCCTTGGCAGCGTCGGCTTCCTTGCCTGGGTCGAACCAGGTGTTTGCCCATACAACCTTGATCTTGAAGTCAGGGTTGATCGAACGCGCGCCGGTGACGAAGGCGTTGATGCCCATCACCACTTCCGGGATCGGGAAGGAGGCGATGTAGCCGGCAACGCCCTTCTTCGACATTTTCGCGGCGATCTGACCCTGGATGTAACGGCCTTCGTAGAAGCGGCTGTTGTAAGTCGCAAGGTTTGGCGCGGTCTTGTAGCCTGTGGCGTGCTCGAACTTCACGTCCGGGAATTTTGCAGCAACCTTGACGGTCGCGTCCATGAAACCGAACGAGGTGGTGTAGATCAGGCCGCAGCCTGAGCGCGCCAGGCGCTCGATGGCGCGCTCGGCATCCGGACCTTCCGGAACGCTTTCGAGGAACTGGGTTTCGATCTTGTCGCCCAGCGCCTTTTCAAGCTCCAAACGGCCGATATCATGTGCCTGCGTCCAGCCACCGTCGGTCTTCGAGCCGACATAGACGAAGCAGACCTTAGCCTTATCGGCGGCGTAGGCGCCGGCGGAAAAGCCGATGACCGCTGCCGTCGTGGCAAGTGCGAAAAGTAATTTTTTCATTTTGACCCCTGTAGGTTTGGTTTGCGTTGTTGTTCTTGTTTACCGGTCCGGCACAAAGGACTTGCCCAGCGATGCCGGCGTATTGATCAGCGTCGTGCGTCGATTGTGCGAGATGAGAATGAGTACGATAATTGTCGCCAGATAGGGAAGAGCGGAAAGAAACTGCGAAGGTATCCCGACGCCGGACGCCTGAGCGTAGAGCTGGCTGATGGAGACAGCACCGAAGAGATACCCCCCCGCCACGATCCTCCACGGCCGCCAGGAGGCAAACACCACCAACGCGAGCGCAATCCAGCCACGCCCGGCCGACATGTTTTCGGCCCATTGCGGCGTGTAGACCAGCGATAACTGCGCGCCCGCCAACCCGGCGCAGGCGCCACCGAACATCACGGCCAGATAGCGTGTGCGAATGACGTTGATGCCGAGCGCATGCGCCGAGGCGTGGCTGTCGCCGACGGAGCGGAGCTTCAGGCCGGCGCGGCTTTTGAACAGGAACCAGTTCACACCGGCGACCAGCGCGATCGACAGATAGAAGATCAGATCCTGCTTGAACAGAACAGCGCCCAGGAACGGAATATCCGAAAGCACCGGGAAGACGATCTGCGGCAGCTTGATGCCGGACTGCCCGAGATAGGGCTCGGCGATCATGCTGGAAACGCCAAGCCCGAGGATGGTCAGGGCCAATCCCGTCGCCACCTGATTGGCGACAAGCGTCAGGGTCAGAAAGCCGAACAGCAGGGAGAAAATCGCCCCTGACGCGATGCCGGCGAGAATGCCGACATAGGGTGATCCGGTTAATTGCGTGGCGATGAAGGCGCAGGCGGCCCCCATGATGATCATGCCCTCGACGCCGAGATTGAGAACGCCGGAACGCTCGGTGACCAGTTCGCCGATAGCGGCCAGAACAAGCGGTGTGGCCGCCGTAATGACCGTCAGAAGGATCGCTTCGAACATACCCATCAGCGCGCCCCCTCGCCGGTCGTGTCGTTCAGATCGTACCATATCATCCGGATCTTATAGTGGATGAGCGTGTCGCAGGAGAGCACGAAGAACAGCAGAAGCCCCTGGAAAACCCGGATCGGCTTGTCGGAAATCTGAAGGGACACCTGCACGGCCTCGCCGCCGAGATAGGTCAGCGCCAGCACAAGCCCGGAAACCACGATTCCCAGCGGATTGAGCCGGCCGAGAAAGGCGACGATGATGGCGGTGAAACCGTAGCCGGGCGAAATGACCGGACGCAGCTGCTGGATGGCGCCGCTGACTTCGGCGATACCGGCGAGACCCGCGAGAGCACCGGAAAGCAGCATGGAAAACCAGATCATCTTGCGCGACGAGAAGCCGGCGAAACGCCCTGCCCGCTGGGATTGGCCAAGCACGGTGATCTCGAAGCCCTTCAGCGTGTAGCGCATCATGAACCAGATCAGGATCGCGGCGAGGATTGCAAATCCAAAGCCCCAATGCGCCCGCCCCGATGCGAACATTTCCGGCAGGACGGCGGTTGCATCGAAAGTCCGGGTTTCCGGAAAATTCATGCCGCCCGGATTGCGCCACGGGCCGCGCACCAGCCAGTCGAGGAACAGTTGCGCGACATAGACCAGCATCAGGCTGGTGAGGATTTCATTGGTGTTCAAGTGCGCCTTGAGGAAGGCCGGGATGCCGGCAAACAACGCGCCGCCCAGCATGCCCAATAACATCATCAGCGGCAGGACCAGTGGCGATTGCCACTCATAGAACACGACAGGCAGGATCGACCCGGCGATCGCCCCCATGATGAACTGGCCTTCGGCGCCGATATTCCAGTTGTTCGAGCGATAGCAGACCGAAAGCCCGACAGCGATGAGAATGAGCGGAGCTGCCTTGATCGCCAGTTCGTGCAGCGACCAGACTTCCGTCAAAGGTTCGATGAAGAAGCTGTAGAGTGCCGAAAACGGATCCTTGCCGAGCATCATGAACATGATGCCGCCGAAGAACAGCGTCAGCCCGAGCGCGATGAACGGCGACAGGATGGAAAACAGCTTAGAGACGTCGGCGCGCCGTTCCAGTTCAATGCGCATGCGCCGTCTCCGCAGTCTCGGTCTTGCCATACATGCCGCCCATCAACAGTCCGATTTTTTCACGCGACAGGTCCGATGCCGGGTAGATATCGGACAACCTGCCTTCGCTGATAACAGCGATCTCGGTTGCAACCTCGAAAATCTCATCCAGATCCTGGCTGATGACCAGAACTGCGGAACCGGATTTGGCGAGATCGACAAGCGCCTGGCGGATACGGCTGGCAGCACCAGCATCGACACCCCAGGTCGGCTGGTTGACGATCAGCACCGTCGGCTGACGGTCGAGTTCGCGGCCGACAATGAATTTCTGAAGATTGCCGCCCGACAGCGACCCGGCAGGCGGGTTCTCGCCGCTCTTGCGCACATCCATTGCCGCTGAGATACGCTTTGCCGCCATCTTGACGGCATCCTGGCGGATCAGCCCGAGCGGACCACCGCCGAGAAAGGCGCGGCGGTCGGACTGGCTGCGGGCAAGAATGAGATTGTCCGAAAGCGACAGCGCAGAAACCGCCGCATGTCCATGACGCTCCTCGGGCACGAAACCGGCGCCCATCAGCCGGCGGGCGTTGATGCCGCGCGTACCGACCGGCTTGTCGGAGATCAAAATGACATCGTCGCTGGCGACCGGATATTCACCGGACAAGGCATCGAACAGTTCGCCCTGCCCGTTACCGGCGACGCCGGCGATTGCCAGCACTTCACCGGCATGCACCTTGAGACAGATATTCTTCAGAGAAACCGCAAAGGGGGTTCTCGCCGACGCCGATAGATGGCGGGCCTCAAGCTTGATCGCGCCCTTGGTACCGGTGCCTTCGGCGCTGACATGCGCGACGTCCCCGCCGACCATCATGCGGGCCAGCGAAGACGGGGTCTCCTGGCGCGGATCGCAGGCGCCCGTCACCTTGCCATGGCGTAGAACGGTGGCGCGGTCGCAGATGCGCTGCACTTCTTCCAACCGATGACTGATGTAGAGAACGGAACGTCCTTCGGCTTTCAGCTTGTTCAATGTCTCAAACAGCCGGTCGGCCTCCTGCGGCGTCAACACAGAGGTCGGCTCGTCAAGAATGATCAGTTTCGGATTTTGCAGCAGTGCGCGGACGATTTCGATACGCTGACGCTCGCCGACGGAAAGATCGGCCACGTGTGCATGCGGATCGAGCGGAAGGCCATAGGCATGCGACAGGTCGGACGCCTCCTTGGCGATCCTTGCCAGCGACACGCCCGGATCCATCGACAGGGCGATATTTTCCGCGACAGTCAGCGCCTCGAACAACGAGAAATGCTGGAATACCATGCCGATGCCGAGCTTGCGGGCGGCACTGGGGCTGCTGATGCGCACCGGCTGTCCCTGCCAGACGATCTGGCCGCTGGTGGGGGCGAGAACGCCGAACAGCATCTTGACCAGCGTCGATTTTCCCGCGCCATTTTCGCCAAGAAGCGCGTGGATTTCGCCGGGCTTGATATCGAGATTGATTCCGTTGCAGGCAGCGAATGTGCCGAACAGTTTTGTCAGTTGGCCAACAGCCAGCAATAGACTGTTGGCAGGTTGTCCCTCAGCCGACACGCCGCCCCTCTTTTCTCATTCTCTGCTGCCTTGGCTGCCTCTCCGGCTTGTCTCAAGGAATCAGCAATGTTGTTCCGCTCGTTTTTCTTGCTTCCAGATCTGCGTGCGCCTGACTTGCATCGGCAAGCGCATACGTCTGGTTGATATTGATACGCACTTTGTTGCTTTGCACAACATCAAACAGGGAGTTTGCACACGCCTCCAGTGCCGGCCGCGTCGAAACATAGCTGAACAGGGTCGGCCGCGTGGCAAACAGCGAGCCTTTCTGCGCCAGAATTCCGATGTTGACGCCTTCGACCGGACCCGACGAATTGCCGAAGCTGACCCAGAGGCCGCGCGGCTTGATGCAGTCGAGCGAGGCCGGATAGGTGTCCTTGCCCACCGAATCATAGACCACATCGACACCCTTGCCGTTGGTAATCTCCTTGACGGCGCTGACAAAATTGTCGGTGCGGTAGTTGATCACGTGGTCGTAGCCATGGGCCAGCGCCAGATCAATCTTGTCCTGTGAGCCGGCCGTGCCGATCACTGTCGCGCCGAGCGCCTTGGCCCATTGACCGGCGATCAGGCCGACGCCACCGGCAGCCGCGTGAAACAGAAGGGTAGTTTCAGGACCGACCTTGAAGGTCTGGTTAAGCAGGTACTGCGCCGTCATGCCCTTCAACATCATCGCCGCTGCGGTCTCGAGCGTGATATCGTCCGGCACCTTCACCAGTTGCGAAATCTCGATATTGCGTTCGCTGGCATAGGCTCCATCGGAGGATGCGTAGGCGACGCGGTCGCCAACCGCAAAGCTGCTGACATTGTCGCCGACCGCCGTGACGATGCCGGCACCCTCCTTGCCCGGAATGAAGGGAAGCCCTTCAGCCGACTTATAGAGGCCGGTGCGGAAATAGACGTCGATGAAATTCACGCCGACCGCGACCTGACGGATCTGCACTTCACCCGGTCCCGGCGCAGAAAGCGTCACACCTTCGATTTTGAGAACTTCCGGCCCGCCAAGCGTGCGCACCATGATGGCCTGTGCCATGAACCCTCCTCAACCCCGTCCAAGCCGGGGAAATATCTGCAAGACGAAACCGATGACATAGAGATAGATGCCGGTGCCGACGACGCCGGCAACGACCCAGGCGGGCGTATCGAAGTGCAATAACAGCGCATAGCCGCTGAGCACCGACCAGACGGTAAAGACCACCAGATTAAGCGGCCTCAGGCGCTTGACGCGCACCGGGTGCAGGAAACTGATCGGCATGAAGGTCAGAACGACCGATACGGCCACGACGATCGAAGCCGCCAGTTCACTGGCATCGATGACGAACAGCGTGAACACGACCATGTTCCAGACGACCGGAAAACCGGAGAAGAAATACTCATCCGTCTTCATGCCCATGTCGGCATAGTAGATCGCGCTGGACATGACGATGGCACCGGCGGCAAAGAACGACCATGGTTCGCCGATCATGCCGCTCTGATAGAGCGCAAACGCCGGGAGCAGCACATAGGTGACGTAGTCGATGACATTGTCGAGCGTATCACCGGACCAGTTGGGAAGGACTTCCTTGACGCGGACCTTGCGGGCGATCGGACCGTCGATCCCGTCGACGGCAAGGGCCAGGCCCAGCCACCAGAACATATCGACGAATCGATGTTCGGCCGCGGCAACCACACCGAGAAAGGCCAGAAATGAACCGGATGCTGTGAGGATATGCACGGAAAATGCGCGAATTTCCGCGTAGGGCACGCGCTTGTAGTTAAAAAACTTCATCGGCAGACGCACCCTGTCCTTACTCTGCGCTTTCCTTGGGACGTGTGCTGAACCGGCCGTTTCAATGGCCCACACTCCCGTACCCGCACTGTCGCGCGGTGTTGGCGGTAATATGCACCGTTTGAGTTCGGCTGCCAGCAAAAATCACCTGACACCGCAAAAGCACAACAATCAACTGTGGATGCGACGGGCATCTGCGCCATTTCACCCCATTTCATTCGCGCCCGCCGACGGTTAAGATCGAGACCTCAACAGATACATGCACGGAAAGCGGACGCCATGGAGCACTTTGAAATCGCAGTCGTCGGTGCAGGGCTCGCCGGATCTCTGGCGGCGCTTGCGTTCGCCGACACGGGCCGCAGCGTCGCGCTGATTGCGCCGGCTGCCGGCAAGGCCGATGGACGAACCACGGCGCTGATGGATCAGTCGCTTGAGCTTGTGCGGAAACTTGGCATCTGGGAAGCGATTGCCCCATTGGCAGCCCCCCTTTCCAGCATGCGAATCATCGACGGGACGAACCGGCTGCTGCGTGCGCCGACAGTGACCTTTCATGCGGCGGAAGTTGGACTGGAGGCATTCGGATACAATATCCCCAACGCCCCCTTTCTCACCCTGCTGGAACAGGAAGCGTCCAAACGGCCATCGCTGACGCGCATCGTCGCGAGCTTGACACAGGTCGAATTCGAAACCGAGCGCACCATCCTGACGCTCGACGACGGCCGCAGCATCACCGCCAGTCTTGTCGTCGGTGCCGACGGCAGAAAATCCGGCGTGCGCGAAGCAGCCGGTATCGAGGTGCGCAACTGGTCCTATCCACAGAGCGCCCTTGTTTTGAATTTTTCACATCAGGTGGCGCACCAGAATATCTCGACGGAATTCCACACGCCGCATGGCCCGTTTACCCAGGTACCACTTCCGGGCGGCTTGCGATCGAGCCTTGTCTGGGTGCAAAAGCCGGAGGACACGGACGCAATGCGGTCGCTTTCGCTCGATCACCTCTCCCTTTGCGTCGAGCAGCGCATGCAGTCGATGCTGGGAAAAGTCACTATCGAAGGCGCACCCCAGTCGTTTCCGCTGTCCGGCATGGCCGCCAAATCCTTCGGCAAGGGCCGGACAATCCTGATCGGCGAAGCGGCCCACGCCTTCCCGCCGATCGGCGCACAGGGGCTCAACCTCAGCCTGCGCGACATCATGGCCGCCGTCTCCCTGCTGGGATCCGCGCCTATCCCCGGGGATTTTGGTGCACGTTACGACCGCAAGCGGCGGACGGATATTCTCAGCCGCACCGTCAGCGTCGATCTGCTCAATCGCTCCCTGTTGTCCGATTTCCTGCCGGTGCAGATGTTGCGTGCCGCCGGCCTGCAGGCCTTGGCCAGTGTCGCGCCGCTGCGCAATCTGATGATGCGCGAAGGGATCAATCCCGGCAGCGCCCTGAAATCCCTGCGCAGCACCTTACGGGAAAAGATCGGCCGGAAGAGCGGCTGAACTGATCAGATAAAGCAGCATTGTCACCGTTGCCACAGAGAGAACGGTGGTGATCAGGATCGTTGCCGACGCCCGCTCCTGCCAGACACCATATTGCTGGCCGATGACAAAGACATTGGTCGCCGTCGGTAATGCGGCCAGAAGCACGGCAGTCTGCACCCAGACCGGCTCGAAGTTGCCGACGATCCCCATCACCAGATACATCAGCACCGGGTGTAGTATCAGCTTTGCCGGAACGATGTAGCCGATCTCGGCAGGGATGCGCTTGAGCGGCCGCAGGGCAAGTGTCACGCCCATGGCGAATAGGGCGCAGGGAGCTGCCGCCTGCGCCAGGTAATCGATCAGCCGTTGAACCGGCACCGGCGGCTGGAACGAAAAATATGCGGCGATCACACCGGCCATCGTCGACAGGATGAACGGGTGCAGCAGGATTTTTTTGGCGATCGCAAATGCAAGCCGTCCGGGTGAGCTTTTTTCGTCGCCGGCCAGCGCCATCATGGCCGGTGCCACCATGAAATGCAGCACATTCTCGAAGCAGAAGATCAGTGCTACCGGTACGGCTGCAGGTTCGCCGAACGCCAGGAGGGCCAGTCCCGGCCCCATGTAGCCGATATTGCCATAGGCGCCGGCCAGTCCCTGCACCGTCGATTCGGCCAGTGAATTGCGGCGAATCCAGTAGCCAATGCCAAAGACCAGCGCAAAGACGGTATAGGTGGCGCCGATCGAGGAAAGCACAAAGTCGAAACGGGTGAGCTGCTCGATCGGTGTTTTCGAGACCAGCTTGAAGAACAAGGCCGGAAGCGCCAGATAGATGATGAAGATATTGAGCCAGCCCATGGCATCGCCGGCGCCCTCGCCTGCCGGATTGCGGGCCAACTTCGCCGTAAGATAGCCGACGAAGATCAGGCCGAAGAACGGCAGTACCAAACCTGCTATGTCGGCCATTGCTCAAAAAACCTCTGCGTGAGGTTCGTGCTTAGCCGATTTGCATCAGGACTGGAAAGGTTTCCTGAAACCAGATGGCCATGGAACTGATGAAACCGAAGACGAAGGCGAGGCCGGCGAGAATGAGGAAAATCCCCATCAGCTTTTCCACCAGGCCAAGATGGCGGCGGAAGCGCGACAGGAACCTCATGAACGCACCGGAGAAACCGGCAGCGATCCAGAACGGAATGGCCAGCCCCAGCGAATAAACCGCCAGGAGCAGCGCTCCGTCGGTCACCGTGTCGCGGGCTGCGGCAACACCGAGAATGGTGCCGAGCACCGGGCCGATGCAGGGCGTCCAACCAAACGCAAAGGCAAGTCCCATGATATAGGCACCCGATAGTGTCGCCGGCTTGCCGTTGCCCTGGAACCGCGCTTCGCGCCCGAGAATGCCGATCCGGAACACACCGAGGAAATGCAACCCCATGATGATGATGACGATCCCGCCAATGCGTGACAGGATGTCGATGTGCTGGCGCAGCACAAGGCCGATGCTGGATGCCCCTGCCCCGAGCGCCACGAAGACGGTGGCAAACCCGAGGGTAAACAGGAAGGCCGCGCCAAATACCGCGCGCCGGGTGCCTGTTGAGGCCACCTGGGTTTCGCCACCGCGAAACTGATCGACCGAGATGCCTGCCATGTAACAGAGATAGGGCGGCACCAGCGGCAGAACGCACGGCGACAGAAAGGATAAAGCGCCCGCCAGAACGGCGGTCCAGATGGAAATATCAGCGATAGACACCAGTTAGAAACTCCAGCCTGCAACAAGCCCGGCCGTCTTAGCGCCGAAGTCCGTGCCAAACCAATCACCTTTTGGCGATCTCCTTGGAAAACATCGTTTTTGCACTTTTGCGCTTTTTTTGGGTTGACCAAAACAAGCCCGCTGTGCATATGTCCGCCCACTTCCGCCGGGCATATCAGCCTGATCCTGGGAGAGCGTAGCTCAGTCGGTAGAGCAACTGACTTTTAATCAGTAGGTCCAGGGTTCGAATCCCTGCGCTCTCACCATTTACAATAAAACCAATAACTTAGTGAATTTATAGATGCGATCGCAGACGGCTCTGAGGCAGGGTTTGACGTCCGTGGCACCAACGTTACTCTAACGTACTCCCGGCCGACTTGAAATCATGGTTTCCTGCCTCGCCGGTCGCGGGTATCGGCGATCTGACGCTGATCGACCTGTTTGTGCTGCCAAAAAGGCGGGGACGTTACGCTCGTGGCAGGTCCCGTCCTCGCAACCCCAATGGCAAGCGAAGACGAGCTTGGCAGCGGCACGCGGCAGGCCGGGTGCTGCGGCGTCGTGGTCGCGTGACAAAGCTGGGGTCTTCTGGGCGGCCAGTTACCCCTCAGGCGTCGTTTGACGGAAGCGATCTGCGCGGCGATGTTATGTGCGCCGAGAAGGCGGTCTCCATCAGATCGCCTACCCCGTTTCCCGTGCCTTTGCGCTCCCTGCCAACAGAAAGCCTTCAAACAGGAACAGCGTCACCCGTAAAGGCGACGCTGTTTTGGTTTCACGGTCTCAACCCGTAGCAGCTGGCACGGTTCCGATTGTCAACAAACGTGGGCTGGCTAGCCGCGGCGGTAATAGCCGGGCCGTTCCGGGTTGTATTCCGGAACTTCGCAGCGCGGGTCGTTGCTGCAGCGGCGATCGTCACCCCTGCGGCCATCCCGCTCGCGCCAATCCGCGCGGCCGCCATCATTGTCGCGATTGCGGCGGCCATTGTCCCGGCCTTCCGAATCATCGTTCCGGTCACGCCAGCGCTCATTGCGGTTGTCGCGCTCGGAATAGTCGCGCGGCCGCGAAGTGTAGCCGCCGCCTTCGTAGGAAACGCCTTCGCTGACGCAGCCAGCAAGCATCAAGGTTGAAAGGCCGATTGCGGCCGCCATAATCATCGTTTTCATAGTCGTTGCGCTCTCCATTCAAGCGAGAGATATGTCCGCTTCAGGGTTGCGGCAAGAGGGAATGACGCTTGCCGCCTTCCTGTTGATGAAATTACCCAAATTTGGCGCCGGTTCCCGAGACGATTGCGAAAGGTGCAGACGGCGAATACCGGCCAGCCGCCTCTCAGTGACGGCCTTGGCGCAGTGTCATGGGGCTCGCACCATATTGACGTTTAAAAGCGCGCGAGAACGACGACAGGCTATCGAAACCGCAGCGCAGAGCCACCTCGCGGATGCTCAGCTGCGTATCGCTGACCAGCCGTTGCGCCGTCTGCAGCCGCAGCCGCAGATAGTAGCTTCCGGGGCTGATGCCCAGCGCCCTGGCAAACCGCACTTCCAGCTGACGCTGCGACTGCCCGGCGCGAAGCGCGAGCGCAGTTACGGACAATGGCCGGTCAAGCGTCCGTTCCATCAACCGGATTGCCCGGGCGAGCTGCGGATCGAGTGCTTCCATGCGGCCAAGCGATACCAGCGGCTGGGCATCTGTTGCAGCATGTGTCTCGTCGTAGACAAAAATGCTCGCCACATCAAGCGCCACGGATGAGCCGAAACGCTGCCGGATCAGGTGCAACATCATGTCAAAGGTCGGCGATGCGCCGCCGGAGGTCCAGAATTTTCCGTCGGTCACGAACCGGTCTGCCCTGACGGAAACATCCGGAAAAGCCAGCGCAAAATCCTCCAGCTCCTCCCAATGGGCCGTCGCCGTTCGCCCGTTGACGAGCCCGCAACGTGCCAGCAGCCAGCATCCGGATTCGATGCCGGCGACAATGGAAAAATGCCGGGCCGCCGTCTGCAGGCCGGCAATGAAGGGCTTTTGCGCATAGCGGTCCAGATTGAAACCACCGATGATCAGCAGGCAATCACCCTGCTGCCGCGCCGAAAACATGCCATCGACCGCAATCACGACGCCGCAGGTGAGAAGAACCGGTTCACCATCGGGAGACAGGATCGTCCAGTTGAACAGAATTTTGCCGGCCACCCGGTTTGCGGCACGCATCGGATCCAGCACCGAGGCCAGCGACATGATCGATGATTCGGGCAGGACAACAATCACAACCTTGACATGACGATCGGGAGTTCTGGATGACGACATCCGATAAATGTTAAATTTTCTGCGCCTTATGTCAAATGGATTGGCGTCGCTCAGGCATGATGTCCCGGTAAGACCTCCCGTCCGCAGCTGGTTTAGTCTGCAGATGTCTGGATATTCCCCAACCGATCTTTACCGGACGGGTCGAACGGCAGACATGCCTTCGGCCCGTTTTTTTTCCAAACCCCTCGTGTCACGACGCTGTGCCTTTTTCTGGCACTATCGTCTCCCGCTCCGGGCGATCGGCTTCGATTTTCAATGCGGCTTGCAGCTTGCAGACGGCGAGCACCATCAGCCCGGCAGCGATCCCAAAGCCGGCGATCAACCAGTGGCCGTAGCCGAGCCCCAGGGTCATTATTCGCGCCGGCAAGCCACATGCCAGCCTCCGGTTAGACCTCGCACCTCCCGACAAGACAGGATGATCGTTCCGGCGGCTATCGGTGGTGACGCGACGGTACCGCAGGGCTGACCCCGTTGGGTACCCTGGCATGACAGCGAAGGCTGCAAGGAACGAACCGGACAACCGCGCGTTCCTGCTGCGGCCCACAAACAGGGCTCAACGGAGGAATTCACATGTTGCGCGCTGGTCTCTTGTGGTTCATGGGCGTCCCCCTGATCGCCGTCATCGTCATCTGGATGCTGTATTTCTAGCGCGGGAGGCCATGATGAAAAACTTTCCCGTCCAAACGCCTCCCCGACCGCAGCCCTCCGACTACCGCAGTTTCATGGTGCGGGAATTGCTGATCTGGCTCGTGGGCGTCCCGGTAACGATCGCCGCGATTATCGGCTTCTTCGTGCTTTAGGTCTGATGCCTGCCCCCGACTGCTCTGCGGTCATGATGATAGCGGTTGACCGCACAACGGCCTTCGCTCATCCTTGCAGCGACAGGAGAGCGACCATGATCACTGGCTCACAATGCCGCGCCGCACGCGCACTTGCCGAAATATCACGTCCGCTCCTTGCAACACTGTCCCGCATCGACGAGACCATCATCGCCCGCTTCGAACGAAAGCTCGAAACCCCGGCGGACGAGATCATTCTAACCCTGCAAACTGCCTTGGAAGCAGCCGGAGCGCTGTTCATCGAGGAGGGTGAGCGCGGGCTTGGCGTCCAGCTCAAATTTACCCGCTCGGAGGCCCGCCGTCTTTCCATTCTCGAAAGCGAAGGCGGTCTGGTCGCCAATGACGAGGTGCCGGGCGTTTAGGGAGTGAGGGTTTGGATAATTGGCGACCCCTGCAGGGCTCGAACCTGCGACAACCTGCTTAGAAGGCAGGTGCTCTATCCAGCTGAGCTAAGGGGCCGCGTGCAGGAGGTTTCCCTCCTTGTACCGGCAGTTCCGGATCAATGTGTCCAGGGCTGCGTGCGGCTGAAGCGGAAATTATCGCTATATGACACACTCTTGCGGGTTGGTTCCTTCGGTGCGATGACACGGTATTCGATGCCGTTGCGCTCGGCATAGGCAACGGCCTGTTCGGCCGTCTCGAATGTCAGCTTGACCTGCTGGCGCGTGTCGGCCGAACTGGTATAGCCCATGATCGGGTCGATGGTGCGCGGCGTTTCCTGATCGAACTCAAGAACCCACAAATTCGTCTTGGCCTTGCCAGACTGCATGGCGGTTTTTGCGGGTCGATAGATTTTCGCGGACATATTTTGGGCGGCTCCACCATGGTTCACTGCTGACGGCGGCGCGGTGCGCTGCCAGTCTCTGCGCATTGCCTTACCGCAGAACGAATTAAAACGAAATGACTTTGAAGCGTTATATCAGCCGATTTTGCCGCATGTGCCATTTCGCTGCAAAAAGCTGCTGCTCAGGGCGGAGCACACTCCCCCCAAAGAGGCCGAGGCCTCGTTCAATACTTTGCTGTAAAATGGGAAAAGCCGACGGTCGGAGTGGAAAGATCCGGACTTCCTGCCCTCTGGTCCCAGAGCGCACCTTTGGGACATAGAAGACCAGCGCCGCGGGATTGCCGTCTAAGCTCCCGTGCTGCTGCGCTTGCCTCGCGATCCAGTTGGCCAACATATGGTGGACGATCCCGATAAACGCTGCGGATCATTGCGGCACGAGGGACTTGTTATGCGCTCGGCGCATTTTTGGGTTTCAATTCCCATACCCAGTAAAGGGCCGCCACAATCATAAATAATTGTGGCAAAGTTCGACCATCGAACATTATTTTTAATTAATATGATTGCGAGGTACAGAAGAGGTAAATTCCGTCCGAGGCTATGTATTGCCGGTGGCTCAGCAGCCACGACGCGACACTATAGGATAGCCTCTCGACACGAAGTGCGCTCACAGCGCCTTTAGACCGAGGTAACGAACATGTTACACTTTGCAAAGACTGCAGCAATTTCAGCAATTTTTGTATCGGCATCCTTTGGCCTGGCATTTGCCGGCTCACATGGGGACCCGGGAAATCACAGCGAAGGCCACCATAGCAGAGCTCTCAGTGGCGAATTCACCACACGCGGTGACGACGACATCACAACGGATACCGCCCCAAGCCCGATGGTGATGACGCCTGCCGTCACACAGGTTCATGGATCGCGGCTTAACAACGTTCTTGCCGAGCTCCGGGCAGACGACCAACGCTTGACAGCTGACCGCTCGCGCGGGCTCATCACGCCTCACGAATATAATCAACTGAGAGCCGAGGACGCACATATACGCCATGAAGCCATGACCATTGCGGGCTGGGATAATGGCAAGATACCGGCTGCTCGATACAGTGCGCTGCAAAACCAGGTACAGCACCTCCAATCGGACATTCGCCGTACCGCCTAGCTTGAACACGCTGCCCCTCCTGCAGAAATGCGGGAGGGTACTTTATAGAGCTTCTGCATCAAGCCCATGATCTGTCGCCCAAAATAGCATGTCGTCGGTCGCGCATTCCGGCGAGCGACCGTCTTCGTGACCCGAGCCAATAGGCTTCTGCAATCGCGGCGGGGTAATGAGCGCCTCTTTTACCTTAAATGATCGGGTCTGATGGATAGTAGCCGAGGACGTGGGCGGCGAAACGTCGCTCAAAGATGCTATCGTTGGGGGTCGACGCTGTCGGAGCGTAGATGCATAGTCGTTGCCTAGGTCGTCTCTGGTACTCCGTTTCACAATCGCGGAGAATATCCAATCGCAAGCCCGATCTTACCAACGCTCGGCACAGCAGCTGCGATCGAATGGAGTGGTACCCAGTATCGGGCTACTGACTAGTAGCTGACGGGCGCGCGAAACTAATGGGCACCGTAACCTCAAGACGAATTCTGTGGAAAATCCACGCCGCACAGGTTGCAAGCTAGATTCGACATATTGCAGCCCTCCCCTCAGTGTCGGCACACTGCGGTTGCATTTTCCAGGAGGGGAATATGAACAATCGCATTCTATCGGATAGTGACATCGAGCTGCTCAAACGCGCCCTTGTTCGTCGATGCACTTATCTCGGCATTAGTCCGGACGGCGCCGCCGCACATTCGGCAGCCGAGCAACTGCTGCAACTATTTCATCTTGGCTGGTGCGACGAAAAGCAATTGGCGACGGGACCTATCCCGATCTCCGCAGACAATCATTTCCACTGATCGGCGATGCCGCCCACGGTCGGCATGAGCATGGAATTAGATAGTTGGCCCAATCCATCACGACTTCCATGATCGTCGTCAGCGTCGCCGTGAACTATCCGGCCAGCTCCTGGATGCGTCGGTGGCGATATTCTGCAATCAGGATGAGATTGCGGAGGTGATCGGCGGATTGGTTTCTGTCGCTCGGGAATTCATCCCAACATATGAGCAACTCGGAAGGTGGATCGCCCGATCAAGGAGGGAGACGATTTCCGCTTCGTCAAGATCTCACTGAACACCTGCGCCCGCAACGAAGCCATCTTCGACCTCGCTATTTCGATGCGGGGCAACAATGAATTCGGAACGATCGATCTGTGAAGGAAGGCTCGAAAACCACGGACTGGTATGAAAAGTTCGATCCGAATTGTCTGGAAGAGCCAATGCGAGCGACCGACGAAATCATGGTCAAGCTGCAGCAGTTCACCAAGCGGAAGTCTCTGGCGCCCACCACGCACCTACAAGGCAAGGTGCGCTTGGCATCATAAAATAATATTTCATAGGTAAATCAATTAGTTCGATGGTCGGAGTGGAGAGATTCGAACTCCCGACCCTCTGGTCCCAAACCAGATGCGCTACCAGGCTGCGCTACACTCCGTGACCCGTCGATGGCCGGGAGATACACGCTTACCCCTGCCCCTGCAACACTTAAATTACACAATTCCACAGACGGGGCGAAAGGAATCAATCCGTTCGTTTAAGGCTGCGGACTGGAGATGCGTGCGCTGTCGACAATATCGCCAGGAGCGATACCGAGGCGGTTGACGGTTCCACCGTTCAGCTCGAGAACGAAAGCGACGGGAACACGCGAATCGATGATGGCTTCAGACTGCGGCACGGCGTTTTCGCGAATCGTTTCGATCTTGCCATCCTTGGCGATGAACAGCATGTCGAGCGGAAGATAGGTATTCTTCATCCACATCATCACCTGGCGCGTCACGCCGAAATCAAACAGCATGCCGTGATCGCGGGCCATGTGGCGGCGGTTCATCAGGCCTTGTGATCGTTGATCGTTATCTACCGCCAGTTCGACGGTGAATTTATGCAGCTTGCCGCCGGAGGCGATGATCTGCAAAGGCGCGGTCTCGAAGGAGACATCAGCTGCAGCGGTCCAAACCGGCACAAGCCACAAAAAAAGCGCCACAAGGGCGCTTCCAGCGAGGCGCGGGAGACGCGCGCTCATCAATGTGCCCGGCCGATCGGCGCCGGCACGTCCGGATGGATTTCGGCGGCCATCAGGCCCTTGTCGCCATCGCCGAAGCGCACCAGAACAGTCTGCCCCGGGCGCAGCTCGGTAAGCCCGAAACGGCGTAGGGTTTCCATATGGATGAAGATATCCTCGGTGCCGTCGCCACGGGTCAGGAAGCCGAAGCCTTTGGTGCGGTTGAACCACTTGACCAGGCAGCGCTCCAGCCCGCTGGTCGGCGTCACCTGGACATGGGTCTTGACCGGCGGCAGCTGCGACGGATGGATCGCCGTCGACTGGTCCATGGAGAGAATGCGGAAAGCCTGGTAGCCGCGGTCGCGACGTTGAATGAGGGCGACTACGCGAGAACCTTCCAGCACGGTCTGGTAGCCGTCGCGGCGCAGGCATGTGACGTGAACGAGGACGTCCTGCATGCCGTTATCGGGAATGATGAAACCAAAACCCTTGGCAACGTCGAACCATTTGATGACGCCGGTAATTTCAACCAGATCGAGAGCGTCATTGGCAAAATCGTCATCCGGCGTGACGTCCTTTGCTGAAATTCTATCCGCCATTGCCTGTCCAGCCCCTCGATTACGCGTCACATCATTACGGTTAACTGATTCTTGACGATCAGAATAACATCGTCGCGCCGCTTATATGCAAGCCCCCGGATGAAATTTGCCGTCGAACAACACTAGCCGTTCAGCCTTGCCTCTGGCTGGTTGTCGGCTAGATATAACCCATCTTCAGCAAAACAAGGATATTCCAATGCGTTATCTGCACACGATGGTTCGCGTCAAAGATCTGGACGCGTCACTTCACTTCTGGGGCAAGCTGTTCGGCCTTGTGGAAATCCGCCGCTATGAGAATGAAAAGGGCCGGTTCACCCTGGTTTTCCTCGCAGCTCCCGCTGATCTCGATCGTGCAAGGACCGAATTGTCTCCCTGCCTGGAACTCACCTACAACTGGGACACCGAAGATTATAGCGGCGGCCGCAATTTCGGTCACCTCGCCTATGAAGTCGACGACATCTACGCGACCTGCCAGCACCTGATGGACAATGGCGTCACCATCAACCGGCCGCCGCGCGACGGCCACATGGCCTTCGTCCGCTCGCCGGACGGCATCTCCATCGAAATCCTGCAGAAGGGCGAGAACCTCAAGTCACAGGAGCCCTGGGCCTCGATGGCCAATACCGGCGCCTGGTAAGCCCGGCACAATACGGCTGGGCTATATCTTGAGTGAGCTTTACAGCACAGGCGACGGTTGGGCTCCAATCGTTGCCTGTGTCAGCGCAGGTTTACAAATAACGGGGCGTTCACTAGAATCCGAAAGATACGTTAATGAAATGGAGAGTGAACGCCGCCTCAGGCTGCCAGCACTGTCCTCTCAGTTGAACCGATCGAATCGCAATGGACGAGACGTGGCAATCCTTGATGGTCACCCGGGTCGTGCGGTTTGAAATATCCTGATGAAAGGCCATGACGGCAAGTGTCGCCCGGCCCGCATTAAGTGGGGATCCAACGTTGCGTCCTATTCGACAAAAGGCGGCGGTGATTCGTTGCCTGGGCTGCGCGCTTGCGCTGAGTGTTTCGGCAATGATGCTGTCGGGTTGTGTGACAGCCGCCAAAGACACGGCCGAAGCGACATCCGCCGACGAGGTGGTGCCCGTCGCCGCCTCCGCTGATGCAACCCAAGCGGTGCCCGGTTCCTATCAGGATCAGCAGGTCTCTGCCGCCGGCGCCAATGCACAACAACAGCCTGGGGCTCAGGCGAACGCGATGATGCCTGCACCCAACAATGGGCAGCCGTCGTCACTGACCATGCAAGGCACCGGCCTCAACGCAACGTCGAACAGCATCTTCGCCGTCAAGACGCCGAATGCAGCGCCTGTAGGGGATGCAGCGACAGGCAATGCGCCGCTCCCGGCAGGGCATGCCACCGGCGTCAATCCGGCAACCAACAGTCTTTTCAACAGCGGCCAGCCGGCGGCGAACCAGATACCCCTGCCGCTTGAAGGCGCAAGCAATGCCGAGGGCGCCGCAGCGCAACCGGTGGCAAGTGCACAGATTGGTGCAGACGGTACGCCGCTTCCCGTTGCCGTGCCGATCCCGACCAGCGGCGTCAGCATGCGCGGCGGCCGCGTGCAGCAGCCTGCCGCCGTGCAAACGGCATCGACGGAGGGGCTCAACGGCGCACCAGCCGTGATTGCCGATTCTGCAAATTCGAAAAACAGTGACGATATCCCGGATGAAGCGGAAAAGCCGCTGACGCTTGCCGCCATGTTCGCCGCCAAACGCAAGAACCGAAGTCAGTTCAGCAATGACCGATTCGCCAAGGCGCCCGAGAAAAAGACGCTTGTCGCCAGCGACCTGAAATCCAGCCAGATCGCCGCGCTCGGTTTCACCGCCCTGCCCGGTGTGCGCACCACGTCAATGTATGCCACCGTTGACGATTCGCAACCCGGACATGATGACGATAGTCCCGCAGTTGAAATGGCATCGTTGTCCGGTCTGGCGCGCCTTGCGCCGAACGGGCTCGTCCTGCAAACCGAAAAGGTGGAAACGGGCTGCTTCCAACCCGAGCTGCTGCAGGTCCTGAAGGTCATTGAAACCCATTATGGCCGCAAGGTCATGGTGACGTCCGGTTTGCGGGACCTGAAACACAATGCCAGCGCCGGCGGCCGAAAGCGCTCGCTGCACACGACCTGCGAAGCTGCCGACATTCAGGTACCGGGCGTGGGCAAATGGGAACTTGCCAACTATCTGCGCACGATTCCAGGGCGCGGCGGGGTTGGAACCTATTGCCACACGGAATCCGTCCATATCGACACGGGTGAAACCCGTGACTGGAATTGGCGTTGCCGCCGCCGCAAAAACTGAGGCAAACAGCTGTTTTAATTGAGTAATTTGTCGAACGGCCAAAAACAGCCCGATATCAGAACTTTTTTACAGGAAAATGAAATTTGCCGCTTGCGGTATTCAAAACCCCTGATTATAAGACGCCCACACAACGGATGCGCCCTTCGTCTATCGGTTAGGACACCAGATTTTCATTCTGGGAAGAGGGGTTCGACTCCCCTAGGGCGTACCATTGTGAACCTCTCCGACAGCGATAATTCATTGCCTGCAGCGCGCTGAAAGCGCGAGCGCGTGGCATTTTTCGCTGTCCAAACCATCTGTGTTTTGCTGCTGATTTTACTGCGAAAAATCCTTGAAAAATGCGATTTAGCGCTTGCAGCATTCGAGATGTCTGCCTATAAGACGCCCACACCACTGATGCGCCCTTCGTCTATCGGTTAGGACACCAGATTTTCATTCTGGGAAGAGGGGTTCGACTCCCCTAGGGCGTACCATGGTTCTCCAATTTCCCCACATTGAAGCATAGACATGAGACGCCGGTAACGGCCGCTCAGAAGGCCTTTGCAGCGTCGATCACCCGCAACTGTACGCGGCGTGTCCCCTGCCAGAGGTCGGCCGAGATCGAGGCGGCCACATGCAGCGACGTGCCACGCTCAGACAGCAGCAAATCGCCGAGCGGCGTCTCCAGCGCGCGGAATGCGATGCCTTCGATCCTCGAGCCGTCCTGGCCTTCCAGCGTCACCTTCACATGGTTGGCGCCGACCTGGCGCGAATCGCGCACGCGATGCGCCGGCAGTGCAAAGATCGGCTGCGGATGCCCTGCCCCATACGGGCCTGCCTGCTCGAGTTGATCGATCAGCGCCAGATTGGCCCCGGCAGCGCCCAGAGCACCATCGATCTTCAGCGTTTCTGCCGAAACGAGGTCCTTGACGGTGTTCTGCGCCTTCTCATCGAAGAAATGCCGCAGCTTGCCGAGATTGGCGCGCTCGACAGTCAGGCCGGCCGCCATCGCATGGCCACCGCCTTTGACCAGAAGACCGTTATCGACTGCTGCGCGAACGATCTTGCCGATATCGAAGCCGCTGATCGAGCGGCCTGAGCCCGTTCCCTTGCCATTCGCATCGAAGGAGATCGCAAAGGCCGGACGGCGGAATTTTTCCTTCAGCCGTGCAGCCAGAAGGCCGACAATGCCCGGATGCCAGTTTTCGCGGGCTGTGACGATGATCGAGGCCGATTCACCGGTACCGTATTCCGCCAGCGCTTCGGCTTCGGCCTCGGCCAGCATGGCGACTTCCATCACCTGGCGCTCGCGGTTGAGTTCGTCGAGTTTTGCGGCGATCTCCTCGGCAGCGCCTTCGTCTTCCAGCGTAAGCAGGCGACTACCAAGCGCGGCATCGCCGATACGTCCGCCGGCATTGATTCGCGGGCCGATCAGAAAGCCGAAATGATAGGGCGTCACCGGCCCGCCGAGGCCTGCCTTGCGAAACAGCGCTGACAGGCCAGGATTTTGCATATGCCGCGCTGCCACCAGTCCCTTGACTACATAGGCTCTGTTCAAGCCCTTCAGCGGCACCACGTCGCAGACGGTTGCCAGCGCTACGATGTCGAGCAAGGCGAGCAGATCGAACGACGCGACGCGCTTGTCACCGGCTTCGCGCAATTGTCGCACGGCATTGACCAGCACGAGGAAGACGACGCCGGCGGCGCAGAGATGGCCCTGCCCCGACAGATCATCCTCACGGTTGGGATTGACCAGCGCCACACATGGCGGCAACTCCGCGCCGACCTGATGGTGATCGATGACGACGACATCGATGCCGCGCACTTCAGCGGCAGCAAGCGATTCGTGACTGGTCGAGCCGCAGTCGACGGTGACGATCAGGCGGGCGCCATTGTCGATCAGCTGATTGATGGCCGTGGGGTTGGGGCCGTAGCCTTCGAAAATACGGTCGGGAATATAGATTTCCGCATCGACGCCGAAATGGCGCAGGAACCGGAACATCAGCGCCGAGGATGCCGCCCCATCGACATCGTAGTCGCCGAAGATGGCGACCTTTTCGCGCGCTCTGATGGCGGCGATGATGCGGGCAGCCGCCTTGTTACAATCGGTCAGCGTATCGGGGTCTGGCATCAGCGAGCGGATGGTCGGATCGAGGAATGCCACCGCATCGTCCATCGTCACGCCGCGGCCGGCCAGCACCCGGGCGATGAGATCGGAAAAACCGTGAACCTGACTGATGGCAAGAGCGCGGTTCTGCCCGGCTTGGTCCAGCCGCGACACCCAGCGCTGGCCGGTGACCGAACGCTCGACATTGAGAAACGCCCGCTGGACGGGATCTGGCACATCACTCATCGTACACCCATGATTTTTGACCGTTCGTACGCGGGTTTTGCATCAGGCGCAAACCGCAACGAAAACGGCCCCACCCGGAGATAAGCCGGATGGGGCCGCAAGACATTTATCTGCGATTCGGATCAGGCCGTCTTTGGCCGTTCGATGCGGATGACCTGCGGTTCCCCGACCAGATAACCCTCGCCCTTGATCGAGGCGACGGCCTTGCGCACCGAATCCTCGGTCGTCGCATGCGTGACGAGAATGATTGTCTGCGGGCCGTCGGGATCGACAGGCTGCTTGGAGTGCTGGACGATCGATTCCAGCGAAATCCGGTTTTCAGCCATGCGCGTGGCAATGCTTGCAAAGACGCCGGTCTTGTCGAGAACCTTCAGGCGAATGAAATATCCGCCCTCATGGCTCTGGATCTGCGCCTGCCTGTAAGGCAACAGCGCCGTGACCGGACGGCCGAACGCCGGCACGTGCTGGGCGCCCGGACGGCTCTTGGCGATGTCGGCGATGTCGCCGAGCACTGCGGATGCCGTCGCATTGCCACCGGCACCCGGGCCGACCATCAACAGTTCGCCGAGAATATCGGATTCGATCGCCACGGCGTTGGTGACGCCATCGACCTGCGCAATCACCGAATCGAGCGGCACCATGGTCGGGTGCACGCGCTGCTCGATACCGCTGTCGGTGCGCTGGGCAACGCCGAGCAGTTTGATGCGGTAACCGAGATCAGCGGCTGCGTGGATGTCGTCGATCGAGATATTGGTAATGCCTTCGAGATAGATGTCATCGGCGGCGATCGCCGTTCCGAAGGCTAGGCTCGTCAAGATTGACAGCTTGTGGGCCGTATCGTTGCCCTCGATGTCGAAGGCCGGATCCGCTTCGGCATAACCCAGGCGCTGAGCTTCCTTCAGGCAGGCCTCGAAAGACAGGCCTTCCTTCTCCATCTTGGTCAGGATGTAGTTGCAGGTACCGTTCATGATGCCATAGACGCGCGAAATCGTGTTGCCGGTCAGCGATTCCCTCAAAGCCTTGATCACCGGAATGCCACCGGCGACGGCAGCTTCGTAGTTCAGCAGTGCGCCATGCTCTTCAGCCAGACCGGCCAATGCAATGCCGTGGGATGCCAGCAGCGCCTTGTTGGCGGTGATCACATGCACGCCGCGCGACAAGGCAGCCTTGACGGCCGACAGCGCCGGTTCACCGGCACCGCCCATCAATTCGACGAACACGTCGATATCCGCAGTCTGGGCGAGCGAAAGCGCATCGGCATGCCATTCGATGGCGGAAAGATCGACGCCGCGATCGCGGTTCCTGTCACGTGCCGTGACAGCGGTAATTTCGATGGCCCGGCCGCATGTCGTCGCCAGCGCCTCGTGGCGCTCCTGGAGAATACGCACGAGCGAGGCACCAACAGTTCCCAAGCCCGCAATGCCGATTTTAAGGGCATCTGCCATACACGTTTCCTAACATTAACATATCGAGAGCGCTCCGCCTGAGACGGCGGAGCCAATTTTGAGGGGACCGGAAATCCGGTGCCTCAGCGGTGAGCGTTCAGCGAGATGACGTTGTGCAACGTATCGTCGGCCGTCGACAGAAACTTCTTGAGGCTGCGGGCGGCCTGGCGAATCCGGTGTTCGTTTTCGACCAGCGCGATGCGGATATAGTCGTCGCCCTGCTCGCCGAATCCGATGCCGGGCGCCACGGCGATATCGGCTTTTTCGACCAGAAGCTTGGAAAACTCCAGCGAACCGAGATGGCGGAACTTTTCCGGGATCTTTGCCCAGGCAAACATCGTGGCAGCCGGCGGCGGGATCTCCCAGCCGGCCTTGCCGAAGCTTTCCACCAGCACGTCGCGGCGGCGCTTGTAGATGTTGCGGACTTCGGCAATATCCGAGCCATCGCTATTCAGCGCATGCGTCGCCGCCACCTGGATCGGCGTGAAGGCACCGTAATCGAGGTAGGACTTGACGCGCGTCAGAGCAGCGATCAGGCGTTCGTTGCCGACGGCAAAGCCCATGCGCCAACCGGGCATGGAGAATGTCTTCGACATCGAGGTGAACTCGACCGTGTTGTCTATCGCGCCCGGGACTTCCAGAACCGACGGCGGCATAACCCCGTCGAAATAGATTTCCGAATAGGCCAAATCCGACAGTATGACGATATCGTGCTTCTTGGCGAAGGCGACGACTTCCTTGTAGAAATCGAGCGTTGCCACATGCGCCGTCGGGTTGGACGGATAGTTGATGACGAGCGCGATCGGCTTGGGGATCGAATGGCGGATCGCCCGCTCCAGCGGCGGGAAGAACGTGTCGTCCGGTTCGACCGAGATCGAACGGATCACGCCGCCGGTCATCAGGAAGCCGAAGGCATGGATCGGATAGGTCGGGTTCGGGCAGAGGATCACGTCGCCGGGAGCGGTGATCGCCTGCGCCATATTGGCGAAGCCTTCCTTGGATCCGAGCGTCGCCACCACCTGGGTATCGGGGTTGAGTTTGACGCCGAAACGGCGGGCATAATAGGCGGCCTGTGCGCGGCGAAGGCCTGGAATACCCTTGGACGACGAATAGCGGTGGGTGCGCGGATCCTGGACGACTTCACACAGCTTGTCGACGACGGATTGCGGGGTCGGAAGGTCCGGATTGCCCATGCCGAGGTCGATGATATCAGCTCCACCCGCTCGCGCGCTGGCTTTCAAACGGTTGACCTGTTCGAAAACGTAAGGCGGCAGACGCCGGACTTTGTGAAACTCTTCCATCTCTAAACCTCGTCTTGCGCTGTCTCCGTGCCGGAATCATGCGTGCAAGGAGACGCGCGCGGTGCAATCAGGCCCACGCGGCCATGAAACGCTTTGCGTCCAAATCAGCCGAAACGCAAGCGCTATTTCTGTATCTGCTTCAGCGTATCGGTGCCGTGATTGGCGGCCAGCAGCTGGAGCTCCTTCAGGCGGCGCTGATATTCCGCTTCGGAGATTTTGCCGGACGAGCGGGCAGCCCCGAGAGCGGTCAGCCGCGCAGACTGGGTTGCGGCGTCTTCATTGCTCATCTGCGTCGTCGCAGCCGGCAGTTTTCCCTCGATGACCGGATAGACATCGGCGGGAATGGGCTTGGCCATGGTGGCCGAATAGATCGACGGCTGCTCTTCGACTTTTGTCGAGCTGCAGGCGGCAAGTGCGAGCACCAAACCTGCCATTCCAAAGGCCGTCACCATCCGCGTCATCACTGCTTTCCCCGACTTCGTCATCTCGCCCCTACCCGGTACCTTGGTTGAAACTCTGACCGAAACCGGCGGGCCAACACTGTGCCCCGAGTCCAACATGCGCTGGCACTTGTAATCATTTTAAGGCAGAATGTAAAAAGACAAAACAAACAAACATCTGTGGAGGAAACTGGGTGGCAGAAGACAGGAAGGCCGAGGGCCAGACCGGCACCAGCACGGATGGTTTTCCCGGTTTCGACCCGAAATCCGTCGAGCCCTATATCGTCAAGGATCCGGAGGCCTTCACGGTCAATCTCGCCCGCACGGTCGAGCAACTCGGCAAGGCCGCCTCAGCCTGGCTGGCACCGCGCGAAAACGGCCAAAAGACCGACATGGCTGGCGACCCGATGCTCGACATGGTCAAGACCCTCTCCAAAGTATCCGAATATTGGCTCTCCGATCCGCGGCGGGCTTTGGAAGCGCAGACCCATTTGATGGGTAGCTTCTTTTCCATGTGGACACGCAGCCTGCAGAAAATGAACGGTGAGATTGTCGCCGATCCCGACGAGGTGCCACGCAACGACAAGCGGTTTTCTGACGCCGACTGGGTCGCCAATCCCTTCTTCGATTTCCTGCGCCAGGCCTATTTTATCACGTCCAATTGGGCGGACCGCATGGTACGCGACGCGGAAGGCCTCGACGACCATACCAAACACAAGGCTGCCTTTTATGTGCGCCAGATTTCCAGCGCGCTGTCGCCTGCCAATTTCGTTACCACCAATCCGCAGCTCTATCGCGAGACGGTCGCCTCCAGTGGTGCCAATCTGGTCAAGGGCATGCAGATGCTGGCCGAGGATATCGTTGCCGGCAAAGGCGACCTGAAACTGCGCCAGACCGATGTCAGCAAGTTTGCGGTCGGCGAGAACATCGCGATCACGCCCGGCAAGGTGATCGCCCAGAGCGATGTCTGCCAGGTGCTGCAATATGATGCTTCGACGGAAACCGTGCTGAAGCGGCCGCTTCTGATCTGCCCGCCGTGGATCAACAAGTTCTATGTGCTCGATCTCAATCCGCAAAAATCCTTCATCAAATGGGCGGTTGATCAGGGCCATACCGTCTTCGTCATCTCCTGGGTCAATCCCGACGAGCGCCACGCCGGCAAGGATTGGGAATCCTATGCCCGCGAGGGCATCGGTTTCGCGCTCGACAGCATCCGCCAGGCGACAGGCGAAGAGGACGTCAATGCGATCGGCTACTGCGTCGGCGGCACCCTGCTTGCCGCAACGCTTGCCCTGCATGCGCAGGAAGGCGACACGCGCATCCGTTCCGCCACCCTGTTCACCACGCAGGTCGACTTCACCCATGCCGGTGACCTCAAAGTGTTTGCCGACGAGGAGCAGATCTCCCAGATGGAGGAGAAGATGAAGGAGACCGGTTATCTCGACGGCTCGAAGATGGCGATGGCCTTCAACATGCTGCGGGCGTCCGATCTCATCTGGCCTTATTTCGTCAACAACTACCTGAAGGGTCAGGAGCCCTCTGCCTTCGACCTGCTCTACTGGAATTCCGATTCCACCCGCATGCCGGCGGCCAACCATTCCTTCTATCTGCGCAATTGTTATCTCCAGAACAACCTGACCAAGGGCGCGATGGTGCTGGCCGGCAAGACGATCTCGCTCGGTGATATCAAAATCCCGGTCTACAATCTTGCCACCAAGGAAGACCATATCGCTCCGGCAAAGTCTGTCTTTGTCGGCAGCCAGTTTTTTGGCGGCGACGTTACATACGTCATGTCCGGTTCCGGCCATATCGCCGGCGTCGTCAATCCGCCGGACAAGGGAAAATACCAGTTCTGGACCGGCGGACCCGCCACGGGCGACTTCGAAAGCTGGGTTGACACGGCCAAGGAAACGCCGGGTTCCTGGTGGCCGCACTGGCAGGCCTGGATCGAAACGCTCGACGGCGAACGCGTACCAGCGCGCAAGACGGGCGGAACGCTCAATTCTCTGGAAGAGGCGCCGGGCTCCTATGTCCGCGCGCGCGCCTGATCGGGATACGGACATTTCATGCTCTTCGACAGGCCATTGGTGCCCGCCGTCCTGATCCAGCGCTACAAACGCTTCCTCTTCGATGCCGTGCTGGAGGATGGGCGCGCCATCACCGGCTCCTGCCCCAACACCGGTTCGATGCGCGGGCTGACAACCCCTGGCTCGCGCATCTGGCTGTCCGAGCATGACAGTCCAACGCGCAAATATCGGCACATGTTCGAAATGGTCGAGGTCGGCGGCACCGTCGTCGGCATCAATACCGGCCTTCCGAACAGGATCGCAGAAGAAGCCATCAGGGCCGGACAGATCGGCGGCCTCCATCTCTATGCGACGATCCAGCGCGAGCAGAAATATGGCCGCAATTCCCGCATAGACATGCTGCTCACCGATCCCGAACGCGGACGTGCCTATGTCGAGGTCAAGAACGTGCATTTCAGCCGCACGCCGGGGCTTGCCGAATTCCCAGACAGCCCGACCGCGCGGGGTGCAAAACATCTGGAAGAACTCGGCGACATGGTCGAGGCAGGCCATCGCGGCATCATGATCTACCTGATCCAGCGGGATGACTGCGTCACATTCAGGATATGCTGTGATCTCGACCCGGTTTACGCGAAGGCCTATCGCCGGGCGATGCAGCGCGGGGTTGAGGCCTTCGCCGTCAAATGCCGGGTTTCGCCGCAGCAAATTGCGCCTGACGGCCTGATCCCGATAGACGAACCCGCCTGTGCTGATCTATGACATCAGTGAAAGACAACTGAAAGTATTGTAATGGTCACCTATATCGAGGCAGCGTCAGCGCCCTACAAGAATACCGGCGTCATCCGTCTCTATACGCCCGAGGATTTTGCCGGGATCAAGCGCGCCTGCCAGATCACAGCACGCTGCCTGGATGAACTGGCAAGCCGCGTCAAGCCGGGCGTGACGACCGACGAGATCGACCGTTTCGTGTTCGACTTCGGCATGGATCACGGCGCCCTGCCCGCGACACTCAACTATCGCGGCTATACCAAGTCGTCCTGTACCTCGATCAACCACGTCGTCTGCCACGGCATTCCCAACGAGAAGCCGCTGCGTGAAGGTGATGTCGTCAACATCGACGTCACCTATATCATCGACGGCTGGCATGGCGATTCCAGCCGGATGTATCCCGTCGGCGAAATCAAGCGCGCAGCCCAGCGCCTGCTCGAAGTCACCCATGAATGCCTGATGCGCGGCATCGCTGCCGTCAAGCCCGGTGCGCGCACCGGCGCCATCGGCGAAGCGATCCAGACCTTTGCCGAAGCCGAACGCTGCTCGGTGGTGCGCGATTTCTGCGGCCACGGCGTCGGGCGGCTGTTCCATGATGCGCCGAATATCCTGCATTACGGCAGGGCAAACGAAGGCCCTGAAATGCGCGAGGGCATGATCTTCACCATAGAGCCGATGATCAATCTCGGCCGTCCGCATGTCAAGGTTCTGGCTGACGGCTGGACAGCCGTCACCCGCGACCGGTCGCTGTCGGCGCAATACGAGCATGCCGTGGGCGTGACTGCCACCGGCTGCGAGATTTTCACCCTATCGCCTGGCGGCCTCGACCGTCCGGGCTTGCCAACATAAGGTTTGCGATGACAAAGCTTCCTTTTTCTTCCGACGGCGATCATTCGCAACCGGCTGATGAAAGGGGCTTTTTCGCCGAACAACAACCGAAGCGCTCCAACCTTGGCATGGCGCCCGTTCAACAGGACGATGCGCACTATCATGGTCATCGGGACCGCCTGCGGGCGCGCTATAAGGATCACGGCGACACGGCGCTGGCCGACTATGAAATCCTCGAACTGCTGCTCTTCCGGCTGATCCCGCGCCGCGATACAAAACCCATCGCCAAGGCGCTGCTTGAACGCTTCGGAACGCTGGCCGGTGTCTTCGGCGCTTCCCCGGCTTTGCTGCAGGAGGTGAAGGGTATCGGCGAGGCCGTTGCCTTTGATCTGAAGCTGATCTCGACGGTGGGCCACCGCACACTGAAGAGCGAGCTTAAAGGCAAGCAGGTTCTGGCCTCCTGGTCATCGGTGATCGACTATTGCCATGCCGCCATGGCGCACGAGACACGCGAGCAGTTCCGCATTTTCTTTCTCGACAAGCGCAATGCGCTGATTGCCGATGAGGTACAGCAGACCGGCACCGTCGATCACACACCGGTCTATCCGCGCGAAGTGGTCAAGCGCGCGCTCGAGCTTTCCGCCACCGCCCTTATTCTCGTCCACAATCATCCATCCGGCGACCCCACCCCTTCCCGGGCCGATATCGAGATGACCAAGATGATCGTCGATACGGCAAAGCCGCTGGGGATCACCGTCCACGATCACATTATCATCGGCAAGGACGGCCATGCCAGCCTGAAGGGGCTGCGCCTGATCTGATCGTATCCGGTTCAGAGCCACTTCGCCCGCCGGAACATGCGGTAGAGCATGCTGCAGATAAAGATGATCAGAGCCAGAACGACGAAATAGCCGTATTTGAATTTCAGCTCCGGCATGTCGTCGAAATTCATCCCGTAAATGCCGGCAATGGCCGTCGGGACCGCGAGGATTGCGGCCCAGGACGCGAGTTTGCGAGAAATCTCGGTCTGTTCCGACTGGCCGATCATCAGGCTGGCCTCGAAGGTGAAGGCCAGCACTTCACGCAAGGTGTCGATATCCTCCTGCACCCGCCGGACATGATCGGTCACGTCACGGAACAGTGCGTGCAATGTTGCGTCCATGCCGGGCAGATCGAGGTGCTCATGGCGCCGGCAGACATCGACCAGGGGCACGACGGCGTTGCGCAGGCGCAGCAGGCTGCGGCGAAGGAAATACAGGCGCTCGATGTCCTTCTTGTTCAGCCGGTCGCGCAGAACCCGTTCCTCCAGCTCCTCCACTTCCGAATGGATGCCTTCAACGACGGGCATGTAGTTGTCGACGATGAAATCAAGGATGGAATAGAGGATGTAGTTCTCGCCATGCGCCAATGCGGCTGGCGAAGCCTCGCAGCGTTGCCGGACCAGGTTGTAGGATGTCGATGGTCCATGCCGCACCGAAACCACATAGCCACGGCCGACAAACAGATGCGTTTCACCAAAAACGATCTCCTCGTCCATCATGTGCGCCGTTCGCGCCACCACGAAGATCGCGTCGCCGTAGATTTCCAGCTTGGGACGCTGATGCGCATGGCCCGCATCTTCGATGGTGAGGTCATGCAGGCCGAACTCCGCCTGAACTTCGCGCAGCAGGGCTTCATCCGGCTCGTGCAGGCCGACCCAGACCACCGCCTTCTCACGCCCCCTCCATTGGTGCGCATCCTTGATCTCGATATCGCGGATGCGCTGGCCGTGTTCATAGACGGCGGCAGCAATGACACCGGGGCGGCTGCGCGGTTTTGAAGGCGGCGCCTTGACCGTGTCCGGCGACGCATCGGTTTCGCTTTCCTGCCGATCTTCAGCTTCCTGCAAAGCCATGACACATCTCCCATCCCAAACGGCGGTCCAGTCCCGCCTATCGCTGAAAGCGCGCTCCTCGCCGCAGACAGCAGGTTGCTCCGGTCAATATAATCGCTTTTGGTGAAATAAGCACCGGTAAGCCTCGGGCCTGTTCCAAAGGCTTTATTAAACTGTAAGATTGACGATATAGACGCTTGCGGACGACATTTGCCGCAACGCACAATGATTCTCCTCCATCATCGGAAACGCGCGTCATGAACCAGTACGATCTCGTGGTTGTCGGCAGTGGACCTGCAGGACGCAGAGCCGCTATCCAAGCCGCCAAACTGAGCAAGAAGGTTCTTGTCATCGAACAGGGCAAACGTGTCGGCGGCGTCTCGGTGCATACCGGTACCATCCCCTCCAAAACCCTTCGCGAAACCGCGCTCAACCTCACCGGTTGGCGCGAGCGCGGCTTTTATGGACGGGCCTACCGGGTCAAGGAGGAGATCAGCGCCGAGGATCTTCGCCGACGCCTGCTGATTACCCTTGATCACGAGGTCGAGGTGCTGGAACACCAGTTTGCACGCAACCGCGTTCAGCACATTCGCGGCAAGGCCAGCTTCATCGATCCGAAGACGATGCAGATCCTCAAGGAAGACGGTGAAATCATCCAGGTTTCCGCCACCAGCATCCTGCTTGCGGTCGGCACCAAGCCATTTCGCCCGGACTACATTCCCTTCGATGGAAAGACGGTTCTCGATAGCGACGAGTTGCTTGAAATCCAGGATCTGCCCCGCTCGATGGCCGTGATCGGTGCCGGCGTCATCGGCATCGAATATGCGACGATTTTCAGCGCACTGGATACGCAGGTCACGCTGATCGATCCGAAATCCACCATGCTCGATTTCATCGACAAGGAAATTGTCGAGGATTTCACCTATCAGCTGCGCGACCGCAACATGAAGCTGCATCTCGGCCAGAAGGCCGAAAAAGTCGAGCGGTTGCCGGACGGCAAATGCTCGATCACGCTCGATAGCGGCCGCGTCATCATCTGCGAAATGGTGCTGTTTGCCGCTGGCCGCATGGGCGCCACCGATTCGCTCAACCTGGAGGCCGCTGGTCTTCAGGCAGACAACCGCGGCCGCCTCGGCGTCAACCCAGAGACCTTCCAGACATCGGTTCCGAACATCTATGCGGCCGGCGACGTCGTCGGCTTTCCGAGTCTCGCCTCCACCTCGATGGAACAAGGCCGTATCGCAGCGCGTGTCGCCGTCGGTGCGATCGCCAAGGAGCCGCCGAAATTCTTCCCTTACGGCATCTACGCCGTCCCGGAAATCTCGACCTGCGGCCTGACGGAGGAAGAGGTCAAGGAGCGTGGCATTCCTTATGAATGCGGTATCGCCCGCTTCCGGGAGACCTCGCGTGGCCACATCATGGGGCTTGATTCCGGGCTCTTGAAGCTGATCTTCTCGCTGAAGACCCGGCGCCTGCTCGGTGTCCACATCGTCGGCGAAGGTGCGACCGAACTCGTGCATATCGGTCAGGCCGTGCTGAATCTGAAGGGTACCGTTGAATATTTCGTCGAGAACACCTTCAATTACCCGACCCTTGCGGAAGCCTACAAGATTGCCGGCCTCGATGCCGGTAACCGGATGGGCGAGATCACGCCGAAATTGTAAACGCGGTCTCAGACCGCGGCGCTTGCGGCATCAACAACTTCCGAACATGCGAATCGTACACTGCAAAAAAGCCGCCCCAACGGGCGGCTTTTGGTGTTCAAGGTTTCGAGACTTATTCCGCCGGCTGGCTTTCCGTCTTCCGCCCGATGGTCTTGGCCTTTTCGCGTAGCCACTGGAAATTCACGTAGAGCATCGGGATCAGGAAGATGCCGACCAGTGCTGCCCCAAGCATGCCGCCGAAAACGGCGGTGCCGACGCCGCGGCGGCTGAGCATGCCTGCTCCCTGGGCAATCACCAGCGGTACCAGGCCGGCGATGAAGGCGAAGCTGGTCATCATCACGGCGCGGAACCGTTCGCGCGCGCCCTCGACAGCCGCGTCCGCAATGCCAAGCCCTTGCTTTCGGCGCTCCATGGCAAACTCGACGATGAGAATGCCGTTTTTCGCCGCCAGCGCGATCAAGACAACAAGACCGATCTGGGCATAGAGGTTGTTGTCGAGACCTGCCACCTTCAACGCCAGCATGGAGCCGGCGATACCGGCCGTCACCGACAGGAGCACGGCGATCGGGATCGTCCAGCTTTCGTAAAGGCCGACGAGGAACAGATAGGCGAAAAGCACGGCAAGCCCAAGAATCATCGTGGTCTTGCCGCTCGCCTCGATTTCCTGCAACGCCGTTCCCGTCCATTCATAGCTATAACCGGCTGGAAGCGTCTTGGCAGACACAGCCTGCATCGCGGCGATCGCCTCGCCGGAACTGCGTCCCTCAGCCGGTCCGCCATTGATGGTGGCGCTGGCATAGTTGTTGTAACGCACGATCAGCTGCGGCCCAAGGACCAGGCGCGCCTGCGCAAAGGCCCGGATCGGTACCATCTGTCCCTTGTTATTCCGAACGTTGATCCGGTAGATGTCATCAACCTTAGACCGCTCCGAAGCCTCGCCCTGAACCGTGACCTGCCAGGTGCGGCCGAACAGGTTGAAGTCGTTGGCATAGGCACTGCCCAGCACCGATTGTAGCACATTGAAGACATCCGAGACCTCGATGCCCAGTGTCTGGACCTTCTCGCGGTCGATATCGAGGTAGAGTTGCGGCGTGTTGGCCGCATAGGTGGTAAACACCTTGCTGAGCGCCGGATCCTGGTTGGCCGCAAAGACCAGCCCACGTGCCGTCTGGGCAATCTCGCTAGCGCTGCCGCCGGTGAGGCTCAAAAGCTGGTATTCGAAGCCGCTACCCGTCCCCAAACCGATGATCGGCGGCAGATTGTAGACGATGACATTCGCGTCCTTGATTGCCTGCAATTCGGCGCTGAGCTTGGCAAGCAGGCCGTTGACGGACAATTCCACAGTCGTGCGGTCGGCAAACGGCTTCAGCGTGACCACCAGCAAGCCGGAGTTCGACTTCACCTGGCCATCGAGCAGGCTGTAACCGACAACCGACATGACGCCGTCAACACCATCGGTTTTGCGGATCATATCCTCGACCCGCTTGGCAACCTCGTTGGTCCGGTTGACCGAAGCGCCATCCGGCAGGACGATTTCGCCGAAGATGGCGCCCTGGTCCTCGGACGGCAAAAAGCCGGTCGGTGTCGACTTGATCAGCCAGCCCGTGCCGGCGATGAGGCCAACCAGAAGCACAAGTCCCAGGACCGCGAAGCGGACGAACCGGCGCACCAGCGACGCATAGCCATCGCGGGCATAGTCGATCCCTTTCAGCACGTAACGGATCGGGCCGCGCTTTGGACCATGATGCGCCTTCAGGAACACGGCGCAGAGAGCCGGCGACAGCGACAGCGCGTTGATCGCCGAAATCACCATGGAGACGGAAACGGCAACGGCAAACTGGCGGAAAAGCTCGCCGGAAATGCCCGGAATGAACGCCACTGGAATAAACACCGACAGCAGGACCAGCGTAATGGCAATAATCGGAGCGGTGATCTCGCCCATGGCAAGCCGCGCGGCCTCCGCCGGCGTGATACTCGGGTCTTTTTCCAGCTGAGCCTCGACCGCTTCAACCACGACGATCGCGTCATCGACGACGATACCGATCGCCAGAACAAGCGCCAACAGCGAGACGGTATTGGCAGAAAAGCCGAGCGCCATCATCACCGCGAAGGTTCCGATCAGCGACACCGGTACGGCGATCAGCGGAATGAGTGTGGCCCGCACGCTTCCGAGGAACAGATAGACGACGATAACGACGAGAATGAAAGCCTCGATCAAGGTCTTAATGACCTCGTGAATACTCTCATCGACGAATTTCGTCGTATCGTAGGTCACCTTGTAATCGACGCCATCCGGAAACGATGGCTTGAGCTTTTCCAGCAACTGGCCGATGGCCTCTGCGGTGGCGATCGCATTACCGCCAGGCGATTGATAGATGCCAAGCACCGCGGCCGGCGTGCCGTCCTGCCGGCCGATCTGCTCGGCCGTCTTCGACGTCAGCTCAACGCGGGCGACATCGCGGATCCGAACGAATGATCCGTCCGGCTGCGCCCGCAGCACGATGCTGCCAAATTCCTCAACGGTGCTGAGGCGGCCCTTGGTCTGGATGGTCAGCTGGAACTGCTGGTCGGGCAGCGCCGGCTGAGCGCCGATGCGGCCGATCGCCGCCTGGACGTTCTGCCGCTTCAGCGCATCAACAATGTCATTTGGCGTCATGCCGAAACTGGTCAGCCGCTCCGGTGTTACCCAGATGCGCATGCTGTAATCGGACGGCGTCAGCAACGAAACGTCGCCGACGCCGCTGATCCGTTTCAAGCCGTCAATGATGTTGATGGTGGCGTAGTTGGAGAGAAAAAGCTGATCCTGTTTACCGTCTTTCGACGTCAAGGCGATGATCTGCATCAGCGCCGACGATTTCTTCTTGACGTTGATCCCCTGCGCCCGCGCCTCCTGCGGCAACTGCGCTTCAGCAAGATTGACGCGATTCTGCACGTTGACCGCATTGATATCCGGATCGGTGCCGACAGCAAAGCTGACCGTCAGCGTATAGCTGCCGTCATTGCCGCTGGTCGATTTCATGTAGATCATGTTGTCGACGCCGACGACGCGGGATTCGATCGGCTGGGCGACCGATTGCTGAACGATTTCAGCGCTAGCGCCGGGATAGCTGACCGTCACCGATACCTGCGGCGGCACGATATCCGGAAACTGGGCAATCGGTATGACGCTCAGCGCGACAAGGCCTGCAATGGTGATGACGAGCGATATGACGACCGCAAGCCGTGGCCGATCGATGAAAATTCCCGACAGCATGGCTTAGGACCCTGACTTGGCTTCAAGTGGTTCGACAACCTGCCCGGGGCGAACCCGCTGTATGCCCTCGGTGACGATCCTGTCACCGACGGAAAGGCCCTTGAGGACGGACAGGTCACTACCTTCGGTCTGCCCCGGCTCGATACGGCGAACCTCGATCTTGTTCTCGCTGTTGACGACCAGCGCAAACGGTCCGGACTGGTCGATCTGGATTGCCGCCTGCGGAACGACCAGCGATTTCTCCGCCGCGCCGCCTTCGACGTTAACGGTGACGAGTTGACCGTCGATCAGTATCCGGCTCGGATTTGGAAATGTCGCTCTCACCGGCACGGTGTCGGTGCCCTGGTCCACAGTCACGTCGACAAAATTGACCTTGCCAGGCTCAGCATAGCGGCTTCCATCGGCAAGCTCGATATAAACAACCGCCGTATCCACGGCGCTGCCCAGCGTTCCCTTGCCGGCGATTTTTCGACGAATGGCGAGAATTTCACGCTGCGATACCGAGAAGCTTACATAGATCGGGTCCTGGCTGACGATCGTGGCCAGCACATTGCTCGAGGGGCCGATGAAGTTTCCGACGGAGTATGCCGAACTGCCGATGCGTCCGGCAATCGGCGCACGGATTTCGGTATAGCCAAGATCAAGCTTGGCCTTATCCAGCGCAGCGTTCAACTGCGTGAGACTGCCTTTGGCTTCGCTCTGCTTGGCAATGGCCAAATCCAGTTGATTTTGCGGTGCGGCGCTCTTGGCAACAAGGGTGGTCTGTCGCTGAACCTCAATATTCGTCAGTTCCAGTTCGGCTTCAGCAGACTCGATCGCGCCCTGAGCCTGGACAACCGCAGCCTCGTATTGCCCCTTTTCCATGACGAAGAGCAGATCGCCTTCCTTAACGTCCTGTCCCTCGGTAAAGAGCCGTTTTTCGAGGAAACCATCGACACGCGCCCTCAGCTCAACCTTATCGACGGCCTGAACACGTCCGGTAAAGGAAATCGACGGTCTGATATCCCTTTCAATGACCTGAGTGACGGTAACCGATGGCGCGGCAGACGGCTTGGCGGCCTCCTGAGCCACGGCATCGGTACCCAGCGCAACCGCACAGAAGACCGCCGTCATTGCGACGAATGATCGATAAGCACAACCCACCATTGAATCTCCCCTCAGCCGCGTTCGGCAACAGCGTCCTCACCTTCCTCCGTCCCACAGCAAGTGTCAATCTATCCACGGATTGGGATGTTTTAGTTTTCGTGTTGCTCCAATTGGGGACAAATTGCCGAACCTCAGCGGCAAACGAGGCTCCCGCCCACAAACGGAAAAAGCCGCCCCTTGCGGGGCGGCTTTCACAAATCACGGAACGATGCGCGAACTTATTCGGCGCTGTCGTCAGCCTTCTTCTTGGCCGGAGCCTTCTTCTTCGGTGCGGCGGCTTCTTCGCCTTCCGCAGCGTCAGCCTTGACAGCCTTCTTCTTCGAAGCGGCCTTCTTCGTATCCGAAGTGACTTCCTCTTCGTCAGCCATCAGTTCTTCCTTGCTGACGGTCTTGTCGGTGACCTTCACTTCGGAGAGCAGGTGATCGACGACCTTTTCTTCAAAGATCGGAGCGCGCAGCGAGGCAGCAGCACCCGGGGTCTTCTGGAAGTAGTCGATGATCTGCTTTTCCTGGCCCGGGAACTGGCGAAGCTGTTCGAACAGCGAACGCTGCATTTCTTCGTCGGTTACCGTTACACCAGCCTTTTCGCCGATTTCCGAGAGAACCAGACCGAGGCGGACGCGGCGTTCAGCCAGCTTGCGGTATTCGCCGCGGGCTTCTTCTTCCGTCGTGTCTTCATCGGCGAAGGTCTTGCCGGCCTGTTCCAGGTCGGTGTTGATCTGGCGCCAGATATTGTCGAACTCGGCATCGACGAGACGCTGCGGCGTGTCGAACTGGTAGAGTTCGTCCAGCTGGTCGAGGATCTGACGCTTGACCTTCTGGCGGGTCATCGAGCCGTACTGGCTTTCGATCTGGCCGCGAACGACTTCCTTCAACTTGTCAGCCGATTCGAGGCCGAGCTTGGTGGCGAGGTCGTCGTTGATTTCAACGTCAGCAGCAGCAGCAACGTCCTTGACGGTGATGTCGAAGGTGGCTTCCTTGCCAGCAAGGTTTGCAGCCGGATATTCAGCCGGGAACGTCACATTGATGACCTTCTCGTCGCCAGCCTTCAGGCCAACGAGCTGCTCTTCAAAGCCCGGGATGAAGCGGTTGGAACCGAGAACCAGTTCTGCGTCTTCGTCCTTGCCGCCGTCGAAGGCTTCGCCATCGACCTTGCCGAGATAATCGATGGTGACGCGGTCGCCGTTGGCGGCCTTGCCCTTCTTGGTTTCGTAGGTGCGAGCATTTTCAGCGATCTTGAGAATCTGCTCGGTGACTTCGGCTTCATCGATATCAACAACTTCGCGGGTCACCTTGATGCCACTGACGTCCTTGAGTTCGATCGCCGGGATGATTTCGTAAGCGACTGTGAATTCGAAATCGGCTTCAGCGTTGAGGATCTTGTCCGCTTCGGCTTCGTCCTCGGTCATCGCGATTTCCGGCTGCGTCGCAGACTTTTCGCCGCGCTCGGACAGGATTTCAGTCGGCTTTTCGCGAACGAGTTCGTTGACGAGCTCAGCCATGATCGACTTGCCGTACATCTTCTTCAGATGTGCGAAAGGCACCTTGCCCGGACGGAAGCCGTTGATGCGGACCTTGTCCTTGGTTTCGGCGAGACGCTCGTTCATCCGAGCTTCCATGTCCTTGGCCGGGATAACGACCTTGAGTTCGCGCTTCAGCCCTTCAGCGAGCGTTTCGATAACCTGCATGTTCAAACCTTTATTTCACGTTGACAGGGCTCTGTCGGTGTTCTTGTACACGAGCACTTGAGCCGATCCATTTGCCGGGAGTGGCTTTACGCAAATCAGTCACCGTTTTGCAAGCAAAATGGCGCCGTCCTCTCGATCGACGCCAAGGCAAGCCCTGGACGTCCTTTTATTCTGGTGCGGGTAGAGAGACTTGAACTCCCACGCCTTACAGCACCAGAACCTAAATCTGGCGTGTCTACCAATTTCACCATACCCGCATTCAGAAAAACCGCAGCGCCTGCTCACATCGGCACAGGAAAAGTCCTAGGCGACAACGCCTGAAACAAACCTGCACCGGGTTCAGGGCGTTCCCGAGCGCGGCGTCTCTATATCACCCGTTTCCAAGGGATCAAAGGAAAAATCGGGTTGAATGGAAAAATGCGGCTTTTGTCGTGCTCCTGGCACCTGCCGGTCAAGAAACCGCATCCAAACCTCAATAAAGTGGCTCTTCATACAGTGGCTTGCCATCGACAGCGATCAGACGGATCTGCATCCGCCCGTCGTCATCGACCCGGGCGGTCACCGACAGTGCGCTGGCATTGCGCGCCTCCTCCAGAACCTTGCCCTCGCCTTCCGGTACATAATAGCGCTCGATACCGTAATCGGCATTCAGCGATGCCTGCGGGCTATCCGGCGTGGGATAGAAATAGAATGGCGCGCTGCGGGCAATGACACTGCCCTCCTTCGGCGCAAGGGTGCTGAAGGAAGCTTCCGCAACGCCCCAAAAACCGTCCGGCTGCTTTTCCAGCCGCACAGAGAGCTGTGCGTCGGTTGGCTCAGCGGGAAAACCACCGGTGACCTTGTCGGCGGGGATTGTCGAGATATCGTAGGATAAAATGACATAGTCGCCGCGCAGCAAATCACGCGGATCGACAGGAACGGTCTTCAGCACCACATCGACACCATTGCGCAGGATTGATGCGCGGCTCTCGATCATATAGCCGAGAAAGGCGGTTTGCAGCACGGCAACCAGGATTGCGGCGAACAATGGCCTTATCAACGGGTTGTTGCTCATGCCACACTCCCTTCGATTGCGGCTTTCGATGAAAACCGCTTTTCCAGCCGGATCACCAGCCAGGCGACCAGAGCAACGACGATGCCGGCGATCAGGAAAAAGCCGGATGTACCCAGGATGCTGCCGAGCGTCACGAATGAGAGATAGAGGGTTTCGGTCGCAAAAACCGCATAGCCGAGAAAGCGCACGGCGCCATTCAGCCGGCCGGCGATGGCAATGCCACCCAACGCCACTGCAAGCGTCGTGGCTCCGATCGCGATTTCCTGACCAAGACCATCAACCTCCGTATGCAAGGCCGCCAGGCCCATCACGGCCAGTGCGAAACTATAGAACGCCGGTGCGGCCCCGGCCTCGCCCGCGAAGCGATAGAGTGGCGACAAGGGAATGCTGGCCATCAGGAACGCCACCAGGCCGGCCCCGAACAGAAGGCTCGCGACCCAAACTTCCGGGAGTTCGATGTAAAACCAGCCGAGCCAGGCCAAAGCAAGAAGGTATGCAAGATGCCGCGCGATGCCGGCATTGGTGTATCGCACCAGGGCAATAACGATGACGATCAGCATCGGCACGAGGTAGATGTAGCCATTCCCCTCGAAGGACGTGTCATTATCGATCACCAGTTCGCCGAAAATGGCCCAGGCCAGGAAACCGCAGAGCACCGCGAGCGCGGCGGAGCGAAAGGCCACCGCCGCCACGCAGGCTGCCGCGAACCAGACGAGCAGCGCATCCGTCGCATCGCCTGACAGGTGATACATTTGCCCGATCAGCGCGATCGCACCGCCGAACGTCATGGTTGCCAGGACCAACAGCGCGGCCCCCATCGCCTTGAACCCACGGCCAAGGCAGGCGGCGGCTGCCAGATAAAATGCCCAAATCAGACCGACGATACCGGCGACGCGAAAAAGACGCGGGATCGCTTCCCAGTTGGCGGCGACCAGCAGCAGGATAGCCGCCGACAGTAAGAGAGCGGCCAGGACCAGAAGAACCCTGCCCGCGCTGAAGACGGTTTCGCGGGTGTCATATTCGGCGAGCAGTGCCTTTGCGGTCACGGGGTCCAGCATGCCCTTGGAAATCCAGGCGTTGAAGTCTTTTTCGATCCGTCCCCGGTACATCGACCGATCTCCTTGCATGCGTTTGTTGCGCAACACATATCATAGGCACTGGTAATTCCTAGAGCGGCAGCGCTCGCGCTGGGGGCACGGCATACCGGTAAATTCCTTTCGAATCAAAAGCTACCCGCACCTCTGCGCAGTTCATCGCACCTTTTCCGGCACCGCGCAGACGCGGAAATTTCAGCGAGCGATCATCGTTAACGAAACATGAAGGTTTGCATGCAATGATCTTTCCCTAGAGAGACACGGAGCAACGCTGTAAGCGTCATGCGCAAGCTGCATATCATCCATGAGAATACCGCACTGCACAAATGACGCTCTCGCAGCTATATTGAATTCAAGAAGACGGAACGAGATCAACGTAAGCGATCGGGGCCGTCAGCGGCAAGGCCAGCCGCTTCCGCTTAGAAGTGGAAAAGGCCAGCGGACTGAAAGGTTCGCTTTATAGAATTCGGAGTGGCGCACTCCTCCTCCCAGTGCCGCTCCGATCCGATGGGCAACACTCCTCCTCCCAGTTGCTCATCCCCTTAAATGACGCCCGCTGGATCTCCTCCCCCAGCGGGCGTCATTCGTTTCAGCCTCTTCACGAAAACCCATGTTTTCCGGGCTTTATTCAGCGCCGGGTTTACAATTGCTGAAATTTTGACCAATTCAGTGTTATCCAACCTGACCAGCCATGCGCGCTCCGCATAGGTGCCATTCGGCATTGTCTCTACACATTCTTACCGGCGACAATTATCTTAAAGTCAGCTTCAGGGCAGCGCACTCCTCCTCCCAGCGCGCTTTGATGGGATCGGCAACACTCCTCCTCCCAGTTGTCGATCAGAACAAGCAACGCCCGTCGGACCTCCTCCCCTGACGGGCGTTGTTTTTTGTTCAAACCCCTCCGGAAGATCAGCCGGCCCTTTTGCAACTCTGTTGCGGTCGCACAGAATTTGGTCAGACGATGACCATCACGCCCTCGAGGCTTGCAAGAAGCGCATGGGTGCGATGCAGCATTGTCTCTGTAATTTCAGTGCCGATCCGCCTATATTCCAACCATCAGATGAGGGCCAGCACGGTGCTGGCAAACCTAGAAAGGACCAGCATCATGAACATCGCTCGCTCGTTCAACAATTGGCGCAAGTATCGTCAGACCTGCAACGAACTCGGCCGCATGACCGACCGCGAACTGAACGACCTCGGCATCGGCCGTGGCGACATCCAGTACGTTGCCCGTCAGGCAGTCAAGTAAGTCTCGCGATAGGCCGGCTCTTCCGGCCTGATGCGCAGCGACCAAACGCCCTCCGGCTCACACCGGCGGGCGTTTTTTTTCGTTCAGAGTCAGCCTGCAGATTTTCGATCGATACCTGGCAGGCCACACCTCGCACCAGAGTGCAGATCAACCATAGCTTTCGACGCGGTGCAGCATCAGATGGCTGCCTATTTTCGTTGCAACGGCGCACCCTCGCTATCGAGTAGCACGATTCAGCCCGGATTCCAGGCCATCACACAATTTCGCCACAAAAAACGCACCAAAGAAACAAACAGTTAAATGGAATCTGGCTTCGGTCCTGCCATTATTAATCGATGACTTCTTTTTCAGCAGAAACCGAAAATGCCCAGCGAAGCATCATCGCATTGCACAAACGCATAGCAGATGCATTTTCTTTGCACTCCATCTTTTCCCGCGAAAGGCGTACAAAGATCCCAACGAAGCAGACAATCATTGCGCTGCTCATTTGTATCTCAAGGAAAAGATCATGAACCCGATTCGTATCGCGAAAAGCTGGATCAACTACCGCCGTACCGTTGCTGAACTTGGCAATCTGTCCAACCACGCCCTAACGGACATCGGTATCACCCGCTTCGACATCCGCAACATCGCTTCGCGTTCCTTCCGTTAATCGGATCAGTCCGTTGACCGGGCCGGGAATGTCGAGGAACTGAAAACGGCACCATACGGTGCCGTTTTTGATTCCGGGCCTTGCGTCGATATCATCCGCATGGAACCGGTTTCCTTCCTGCTCGCCTTGCTCTAATAAACGGCGCATGACAGATACATCTTCACACTCCCCCATCCACGTTATCGGCGGTGGCCTTGCAGGCTCCGAAGCCGCCTGGCAGATCGCCGAGGCAGGCATTCCGGTGATTCTCCACGAGATGCGCGGCGTCCGTGGCACGGATGCCCACAAGACCGACGGCCTTGCCGAACTGGTCTGTTCCAACTCCTTCCGCTCCGACGATGCCACCAGCAATGCCGTTGGCGTCCTCCACGCAGAGATGCGGCTTGCGGGTTCGCTGATCATGTCCTGCGCCGACAAGAACCAGGTTCCGGCCGGTGGAGCGCTTGCAGTTGACCGCGACGGTTTCTCCGATGCCGTAACGGCATCAATCGGCAGCCATCCGCTGATCACCGTCGTGCGCGAGGAAGTCAACGGCCTGCCGCCGAAGGACTGGGATCTCGCCATCATTGCCACCGGCCCGTTGACGGCGCCCTCTCTCGCGACTGCTATTCAGGCGGAAACCGGTGCCGATGCGCTGGCCTTCTTCGATGCCATCGCGCCGATCATCCACACCGAGAGTATCGATATGGATATCTGCTGGTTCCAGTCCCGCTACGACAAGGTCGGACCGGGCGGTACAGGCAAGGACTATATTAACTGCCCGATGGACGAGGCTCAGTACAATGCCTTCGTCGATGCGCTGATCGCTGGCGACAAGACCGGTTTCAAGGAATGGGAAGGCACGCCCTATTTCGACGGCTGCCTGCCGATCGAGGTGATGGCCGAGCGCGGCCGCGAAACCCTGCGTCACGGACCGATGAAGCCAATGGGCCTGACCAACGCCCATAACCCGACCGTCAAGGCCTATGCCGTCGTGCAGCTGCGCCAGGACAACGCGCTGGGCACGCTCTACAACATGGTCGGTTTCCAGACGAAGCTGAAATACGGCGCGCAGGCTGAAGTGATCCGGATGATTCCTGGTCTGGAGAAGGCCGAATTCGCCCGCCTCGGCGGACTGCACCGCAATACCTACATCAACTCGCCTATCCTGCTCGACAGATCCCTGACGCTGAAATCGCGGCCGGGTTTGCGATTCGCCGGTCAGATCACCGGTTGCGAAGGCTATGTCGAAAGCGCCAGCATCGGCCTGCTTGCCGGGCGTTTTGCTGCCGCAGAGCGCAAGGGCCAATCCCTGCCGCTGCCTCCGGAAACCACCGCCTTCGGTTCGCTGCTCAACCACATCACCGGCGGCCATATCGTTTCGGACGACGAACCGGGCAAACGCTCCTTCCAGCCGATGAACATCAATTTCGGCCTGTTCCCACTGCTGGAGCCGGGCGCGATCGTCAAGCCCGAAGGCGTCAAGCGCTTTCGCGGCAAGGACAAGACGGTAATGAAGAAGCAACTGGTGGCACAGCGGGCGCTCGACGATTGCGCAGCCTGGCTGAAGACGATCTAATTCTCCGGAAGAGCCGCAAGTTCCGATTGCGGCTTGAAACTGCCGAGCAGCCAGAGGGAAACCTCGGCTGCTATTTCCGGGTTTGCAAACTCGTAGACACCGTCGAGATAGGAAAAGTCTGTGAAGTGCACTCTCAGGCCACGCCCACTATCGGCATTGCCGACGTTCACCTTGCCCGCTTCGATCAGATGACAGACGAAATGCGTACCGTGCGCCGCCATGAAACCGGCCTTGCCGTCATGCAGGCGGACGAAATAGGCTTTTTCGTCCGCAGTCGCGTGAATGGCCCTGATCGCTTCGTCAGGAAAGGCCCGTCCGAAATCAAGGATCGCCACACCGGCATCTGGCTCACGCCGGTCGCTTTCGGCACGCGCCTTCATCCGCATGTAGAAAAAGCCTGCGAGCACAATGCAGATGATGACAATCGGCCAACCCATGGCACCGGCTCCTTTTCACACCGTTCATGACAATAACACGGGTGGGACCCTAAAAGGCGAACCTTGCGCCAATGTGCCCGCGGCGTCCCGCAACAGCCGCAAATGAAAGATGGCCGCGCTTGCGTCCTACCATCTGCCGCTGCGTGCGGCTTTCCACATCCACCACTGCCGGCGCCATTGCGGCGGCACGATCGAATGCTCGAAGAGTTTCGCCCCTGCCCGTTCGGCGCGATCGAAAACCGGTTCGGCCAGCGCCAGCGCGGTGAACGCATACCGATTCGCATGCGAAATGGAACCGGCCGCCGCCCGCGCCTTGGCAAGGTGCTCGCGGCCAAGGCCGGCAAACGCGCGAATTGCAAGGGTGACGGACTTCTCGTTCTCGCCTGAGAGGAAACTGTCGCGATCAAGCCCGGTCGCGGCCAGCAGTTCGGCCGGAAAATAGACCTGCCCGCGCCGGCGATGCTGTGGCAGCAAAAGAAGAAGACCGGCAATCGCTTGAGCAACACCGGCGTGACCGGCCGCAGACGCCGATTTTTGCGCCTCTGCAGGATCGAGAATCAGGCTTGACAGCTGAATGAGCGCCGACGCCGTTTCGCCCGCATAGCCTTCGAGCGACGCACGGCTTTCCATCGGATCGTCATAGAGATCGAAGATGCGGGCATCGATCATGTTCTGCAGTACCGGGACCGGCAGGTTGTGGCCTTTCACGCAGGCAAGCAATGCCTCGGCGAGCGGATTACCCTCACCACTGGCGCCTGTTGGATCATCGAGCACATCACGCCACCATTGCAGCCGGATTTCGCCGGGCAACGGCTCACGCACAAGATCGCGCACGCGGGCAATCTCCGCATGGAACGCATAGAGTGCCGAGAGCGGGCCGCGCTTGTCCTGTGGCGACAGCAGGCAGGCGAGATAGCGATCGCGATCGCTGTCGCGCAGCGCAGCCAGGCTGAAATCGTAGACGGGCGGCGGAACTAGGGTCGTATTTTCTAGCATGTTCCGTTCAGACGACAATGAAGACGGCAGCCACGGCGCGTTCTTCGGCAAGCATGATGTTGTAGGTCCGGATGGCGGCGCCCGTGCTCATCGGATCGGATGAAATCCCGTGTTCCTTGAACACCGCCTTCAAGGCGGCCGGTATTGGCCTGATATCCTTGCCCGTCCCGACAAGCAGAACCTCGATATCAGCCGCTTCTTCCAAAACCCTTTGGAAATTCTCGGCCGTCAGCGGATCACCTTCGACCATGTCCCAGCCATAGATGCCGGACGGCAGCATCAGCAGAGAGCCACGGTGCGACATCTCGGCAAAACGGAAGCCGCCATTGCCGTAACTGTCGATCGGCGCACGGCCCGGAAAATGGGCCTTCCGGATTTCAATGGGTTTTCGCATCTTACTGCGCTCCCCTTACCGGTTGCACACCTATGCCGCCGGTTTTCTCTGTATCGCCCGGTGTTCCATGCCGCAGCTTGAACAGGATGAGGACTGGACCCGCGACATAGATCGACGAGAAGGTGCCGACAGCCACACCGAACAGCATCACGAACGCAAAGGACTGGATCGCCTCGCCGCCAAAGATGCACAGTGCTGCCAGCGCCAACATCGTCGTGGCGCCGGTGAGAACAGTGCGCGACAGGGTCTGGTTGATCGATGTGTCGAGCAGGATCGGCAAGGGCATGCGCGGATATCGCCTGAGATTTTCGCGAACACGGTCGTAGACGACAACGGTATCGTTGAGCGAATAACCGACGATGGTCAAAAGGGCTGCGATACTCGTGAGGTTGAACTCCATGCCGGTCACGACAAACAGGCCGATGGTCAAAAGCACGTCATGCAGCGTCGCGACGATGGCGCCCGCAGCGAACTGCCATTCGAACCGGACCCAGATATAGATCAAGATCGCCAGGAGCGAAGCCAAGACACCAATCGTGGCTGCCGTGGTCAGATCGCCGGAAACCGAGGGCCCGACAACTTCGACGCGGCGGAACTCGTATTCACCCTCAAGCTCGCCCCGGATCATGATCACCGATGTCTGCTCGGCATTCTCGCCGCCGTCACGCGAATGAACCCTAACCACCACATCCTGCGGCGAACCGAACGGCTTTACCGTGACGTCACCAATGTTGAGTTCATAGAGGCGGCCACGAATATCCTCGATATCGGCATTGCCTTCACGGGCTTTCAACTCGATCACCGAGCCGCCGGAAAAATCGATGCCGAGATTGATCCCGAGCGCGCCGAATAACAGCATGCTGACGACGGACAACAGTGCTGTCAGCGAGAAGACATAGTTTCGGATCGCCATGAACCGCAGCGCGGCGCCGTCGAAAATGCCAGTGCGAATACCATCCGGCAGGGCTGTGGGCCGGCGGCGATCGACCCAGATTTCCAGCATGACCCGTGTCAGGGTAAAGGCGGTGAACAGTGTGGTGACGATACCGATGGCAAGCGTCACGGCAAAGCCACGCACCGAGCCGGTTCCAAGGAACAGCAGGATGATGGCGGCGATCAATGTGGTGATATTGGCATCAACGATGGCGGCAAAGGCGCGTGAAAAACCATATTGCAGGGCTTCGCGCACCGAGCGGCCCTGGCGTACCTCTTCGCGGATGCGCTCATAGATCAGGACATTCGAATCGACCGCCATGCCGATGGTCAGCACGATCCCGGCAATGCCCGGCAGCGTCAAAGGCAGTCCGGTGGCTGTCAGGACTGCGATAATCATCACCACGTTGAGAGCGACGGCAAGGCTCGCAACCGCGCCGAACAACCCGTAAAAACCAACCATGAAGGCAATGACGAGGACAGCGCCGATCGCGCCGGCGGTAATGATCGAATGAATGGAATCCGCCCCACGTCCCGCTCCGATCGACCGCTCTTCGACAACGGTCAGCGGCGTCGGCAAGGCTCCGGCGCGCAGCAACAGCGCCAGATCGTCTGCTCCCTCCGGGCTCATATCCGCGACAAGCTGGACAGTTCCATCGGTGATCGCCTTGCGCACCAGGGGCGTGGCAATCACCGCTCCATCCAGAACAATGGCGAGCGTCGTGCCGGAATTATCGGTCGTCGCCTGCGCAAACCGCGTCGTGCCTTCGGCTCCAAGCCGCAGGTTGACGACGGGATTGCCGGACTGGGCATTGATCGCCGATTGGGCGTCGATGATATCGGCGTTGTCGATAATCGGCTGGCGGCGCAACAGGTAGCCGATCGGCGGGTCGTCAGCCGAATAGAGAACTTCAGAATTGAGCGGCGGCTGGCCGTTGACGGCGTCCTGAACAGGCATCGACATATCGATGCTGCGAAACGACAATATTCCGGCCTGGCCGAGGATGTATTTGACCTGCTCGGGATCGTAACGGCCGGGTATTTGGACGATGATCCTGTCGGCACCCTGCCTACGGATCTTCGGCTGCAGGGAACCGAGTTCCGTAAGGCGCCGGTGCAGGACCGCGATCGCGCTGTCGAGTGTGGCGGATATCCTGTAGTTGATGCCATCATCGGTGACAGCGATGGCCAGGGTGCCATCCGGGGAATTACCGACAGTGACTTCGCTGAAGTCACTTTTCGTCAGGCCACTGGCCTTGACGAGATCGGTCAGAGGCTTCAATGCCGCCCGCGCGGCATCGGCTTGAGCCGGGTCACGCAGGAGAAGCTGAATCGCCTGCCCGGTGCCGGACAGGCCGGAATAGCCGATGCCGGCAGCGCGAAGGCGCGTGCCGACATCGTTGATAACAGTTTCAAGCCGCGCCTTGACGACATCGTCCCGTTCGATCTTCAGCGTGATCTGCGATCCGCCCTGAAGGTCGAGGCCAAGCATCATCTGCTTCTTTGGAAGCCAATCCGGCAGGGTGGCCAGCGTGGTGGTCGGTACCGCGTTGGGTACGGCGACCAGAATGCTGAACAGCACGACGAGCCAGACAATGATGGTTTTCCAGCGGGAAAAATATGGCATGAAGCTCTCAAAGGTACGTCGTTGCAAGGTGACCAGTGTGCCCGGCCTCCCCCGCAAGCTTACTCCTTGACAGGTTCGCCCTTCACCCGGACTTCGGATACACCACTGCGTACCACACGAATCTTCACGCCGTCAGCAATTTCGACTTCAAGTTCGCTGTCATCAACGACCTTGGTCACCTTGCCGAGAATTCCACCACCGGTCACGACCTGGTCGCCGCGGCGGATGTTCTTCAGCAGTTCCTCGCGGCGCTTCATGTTGGCGCGCTGGGGACGGATGATCAGGAAGTACATCACCACGAAGATCAGCAGGAACGGCAGGATCGACATGAGAATATCAGCGCCGCCGGCGCTTGCGCCGGGTGCCGTCTGGGCGAATGCCTCGGTAATGAACATCAATCACTCCTTGAATGCAGTTTGGCGGACGGATGCCCGCGTTTCGGATCGCCGGAATATAGGAAAGGCTGATTTCAATGCAACAACAGACCAACCGGCTTCTGTCTTCAGCCTCATACATGAAATCGGCCCAAGGAGAAGCTCTTTCTACTGGATTTCACGCCTTTTACCGTTAGATCAGCCATGCTACCGGACTGGTTGGCCCCACAGCCAGAATCCTAGTCATCATCGGGGAAGCTCTCATGCAGGACACAAAAATCGACCTTCTGATCGCCGAAATGTGCAAGCTTTCGGAGGCAATCGAGCGGATCGCCGGCCCTGCCCCCGCTGTCAACGACTGGGACGCTGCGGAATGCTTCGTCTGGGCTCCCCAGCGTCTGCATCTCCAGCCAGTGACAAAGCCCAACCGGGTGGAGCTCAAGCTGATCCAAGGCGTCGATCATGTCCGCGATATCCTGTTCGACAATACGCTCCGATTTGCACAAGGATTCCCGGCCAATAACGTGCTGCTCTGGGGTGCGCGCGGCATGGGAAAATCCTCGCTGGTCAAGGCGGTTCACGCCAGCGTCGCTGAGGATGCGGGCATCCGCCTGAAGCTGGTCGAGGTGCATCGCGAGGACATCGCCACACTGCCTACCCTCATGGAAATCCTGAAAACCGCGCCAGTCCCCGTCATCGTCTTTTGCGACGACCTGTCCTTCGATCACGACGATACATCCTACAAGTCGCTGAAAGCGGTCCTTGACGGCGGTATCGAGGGGCGGCCGGCAAACGTGCTGCTCTATGCGACATCCAATCGCCGGCACCTGCTGCCGCGTCACATGATGGAAAACGAGCAATCGACGGCGATCAATCCCTCCGAGGCAGTCGAAGAAAAGGTTTCGCTGTCCGACCGGTTCGGGCTCTGGCTCGGGTTCTACAAATGCAGCCAGGACGACTATCTGTCGATGATCGACGGTTATGCCGCTCACTTCGGGCTAGAAGCCGACCCCAAGAAGCTGCATGCCGACGCACTGGAATGGAGCACGACACGCGGCGCGCGCTCCGGCCGCGTCGCCTGGCAGTTCATTCAGGATTTGGCCGGCCGCTCGCAGAAAAAGATCGATCCGGCCTGAACGCAGAAAAGCCCCGAAACGGGGCTTTTCTTTTGCTGCTCTCTGGCTGCCTCGGACTATTCGAGGAATGTCGTCGGGTTGACGGCGCTGGCGTTCTTGCGCACTTCGAAGTGTACTTGCGGCTGGGTTGCCGTGCCGCTCATGCCGGATGCTGCCAATGTCTGGCCGCGCTGGATCTTCTGACCGCGCTGAACCTTCAGCTCCGACGCGTTGCCGTAGACGGTGACCGTGCCGTCGTCATGGCGAACCAGAACGGCATTGCCGAGTTCCTTGAGGCTGCTGCCGGAATAGATGACCACGCCATTCTCGGCGGCCTTGATCGGGGTGCCTTCGGGAACCGAGATGTTGATACCGTCATTGCGGTTGCCTTCGACATTGGCACCGTATCCGGCGATGACCGCACCGCGAACGGGCCAGCGATACTTGCTGATACCCGTTGCCTTCGGCGACAGTTCGGACGCGTCCTCTTTCGAGGCAACTTCCGTCACCGACTGCTTGGCGACCGGCGCCGTATATTCGGCCGGCTTCGTGCCGTCTGCCTTGGCCTGCTTCACGTCGGCGCTCTTCGGAACCGATGCTGTCACGACCTGATCTGCACCCGAGGCATTGCCGCCAGGTATTTTCAAGGTCTGGCCGATGCGGATTGCAGCACTGGACAGGCCATTCTCCTTGCGCAGCGCATCGACAGACACGCCGTTTGCCTTGGCGATCCGGTTGATGGAATCACCCGCCTTGACCGTATATGTTCCAGCCTGACCGTTGCCGTCGCCGGAAACCGGCTGCTTGCCAGCCGCCATATCGGTGCGATTGACACCTTTTTCACGGGACTGGGATTGGCCGGGCAGGATTGCCACGTCGCGGCTACCCGGCTGGACCGGGACATTCTTCTGCTTGTCGACATCAAGGCTCGTCGCAGCGTCTGATGCAGACGCCTTGGCAGCACTGCTTGCAACACCGAAAGTCGGGATCAGAATACGCTGACCGGGCTCTGCCTGCGATGAAGACGTCAGGCCGTTCGCCTTGAGAATTTCCTTTTCCGGAACGCCGAACCGCGTGGAGAGCGTTGCGACCGTATCGCCCTGGCGCAGCAGGACGGCAGGAGCATTCGTCGTCGACCAGCCACCCTTCGAGGTCGTCGCTGTCGCGATCGGATCAGCATTGAGCCTCCGTTCGGATCTTGCCACCTCCCGCGCGGCAGGGAATGGCTGGGAGGTGTCACGAACCTTTGCAGCGGAGTCGGCAAGCGCCACACGCTGGACATTGATCGGCGTAGAGGCTTCCCGAGCGCGCGAAACCGGTGTCGATGCGGTATTGACCGGGTCGGGGAAAGGTTGACCGACCGCTTCCTGGCGATTGACCTGACCAACCGGCGCAGCAGCCAGGCTTCCACCCTGCACATCACTGCGCGGAATGGGAACATTGCTGCTGGCGATCGAGTTGGTCGTTAGATTATCGGACCTCGAAAAAAGCCCGCCAAAGCGGCTCGCATCGGAGCTACATCCTGTCGCTACGCTTGCCAGCAACAATGCTGCAAGCAGGCGAACAGCGGATTTTCCCATACTCGACGAAACTCTAATACGCATGACACTTTACCCACTTGGAACACAACTCGGTGTAAAATGATTAAAACGCATTAGAGTTACCGCACGGTTAAAACCGATATTAGCTTCTACTTTTTTTGATACATTGATAACCATGATGGCCGTTCCCTGCCAAATTCAATGGCAACCCGAGCGGAAACAGGCGGAGAGGCAAGCCAGACAAGGGCGCTGGCCTGATCGTGTCGAAGGCTTTTCGCCTCGATCGAGACCTGGAGATGCGGTACGCCGCAAATTACGAATTCCGTGCGGCGTCTGGGCTCAGAAGTTTTCCCGGTAGAATTTCTCGATGCCGGAGACCGCACTGCGTGTCTGTGTGACATCCTCGTAGCTGATGGTACCGGTATCCCAGCCGAACATATCGCCGGTGATCATACCGCCAACACCCGGCGTCGCGGTCAGCTCCGACTGCACCTTGTCGGTGTCCAGCAGGACACTGACGAGCGTCTGGAATGTCGCTCCACCATCAATGCCACTTTCGTCGTTGTAGGCGACGGAGCGCGCGCCAGCGATAGCAGCGTCGCGGGTACCGAAATAACGAAGGCTGTTCTGATCCTCCGGGCGTAGATTGTCATAATACTCGATGAAGGCGCGGTAATAGGCCTTGTGATCGCCGGTTTCGCTGTACTTGCCGAAAGCCTGGTACTCGCGTGCGGCCAGCTGCGGTGACAGCGTGTTGCTCCATTCGTCTTTCGTCAGGGCTGGATATTTTTCCTGCACCCGCTTGGTTCGGCCAAGGAATAGAAGAGCTTCAGCGGAAAGCGAAACGCGCGAGGACGGATCGTAGCCCCCTGTCGGCAATGCCATCACGCTGCCGTCTTCCCGGTTGCCAGACGCGCCTTGTGCTGCGGCCCGGCCGGCAAGATTGTTCAGGCCGTCTCCGGCGGCTGCCGAGTTCAGTCTGTTTGCGATCTGCATCTGCCGTCTCCTGCGTTTTGGCGCCTGGAATGGAACTGACACATACGCTTCCGGTCAGAGGTCAGCTCATCTGTATGACTATGGTGCGCAGGTTTCGGTTAGGCTCCGAAGCTTGCGCCAGACTGACCAAAGTTAACGGAAGATTAACGCCCTGTTTTCACGCCAATAAATCACTTAATAAGCAATCCGCCACACACGCAGGCGCAGACCCACTGCAGCAGCAAGCCAAGGAATCGGTGCTTACGTGGGGATTTTCCGAGTCCCGCCCGAAAAAATCAGCGTGTGAAAGCAGAGCATTTTGGATTTCAGAGAAAGGACGCGACCTGCGGAACGAACGGCAGATAAGGGGCCTCGAACAGGTCTTCGCGGTCAAAACGGCTGCCGGTGCGTGTCAGCCGGACGATCCTGCATTCGGTCTCATTCATCATGATCGGCACGATGAGAATGCCTCCCGAGACGAGGTGATCGGAAAACACTCGCGGCAGGCTGGAGAATGCCGTGGTCACCAGGATGCGGTCAAAGGTGCCCTCGCCCGTCGGCCCGATGCTGCCATCCGCATGACGGACGATCACATTGCGGATACCGGCTTTTTCGAGGTTTCGCTGGGCACCAGTCGCAAGTGTCTTGTAACGCTCGATCGTCAGCACCCGCTCCGCCATTCGCCCCATCACGCCAGCCGTGAATCCGCTACCGGTGCCGACTTCGAGCACGCGCTGACCTGCCTTGACGTTCAGACAATTCAAAAGCCGGACGGCAAAATCGAAGCCTTCCATGAAGGCACCGCACTCCAGCGGAACAAGCCGTGAGGAATAGGCATTTTCCTGATATTGCGGTGGGGTGAAAATTGACCGTGGCGTCTGCTCGACGGCGTTGAGCAGTTCCTTGTTGGATATGCCTTCGGCCCGCAGGCGCAACACCAAGGCGGCAAACCCCTCCTGCTCGATGACGCGCGGGCTCAATCTGCCTCTCCGTCGAGAAGCGCACGGGCGACCCGGTCCTGCACCGCGTAATCGGTCAGATCGAGCTTCAGCGGCGTCACCGATATCTTGTGCTCGCGGATCGCGTGAATATCGGTTCCAGCGCGAAAATCGCCAAAACGTTCGCCGAAACGAAGCCAATAGTAGGGATGACCACGTCCATCCGAACGCTCGTCGATCGACAACCCGAAATCAAGCTTGCCCTGACAGGTCACCTCGGTACCGGTCACCGCATCAGCCGAACAGTTCGGGAAATTCAGGTTGAGAAAGGTGCCATCCGGCAGATCGAGAGCCATCAGCTTCTTCAGAAGTTTTGGCGCATGGGTCTCCACGACCTCCCAGGGAACAACGCCGCCGTCCGCATGGCGAAAAGCCTGACTCAATGCGAACGAACGGATGCCCTGCAGCGTGCCTTCGATGGCGCCGGCAATGGTGCCGGAATAGGTGACGTCATCGGCCATATTGGCGCCGACATTGACCCCGGACAGAATGAGGTCCGGCTTGATATCGAGAACCTTGCGCACGCCCATGATGACGCAATCGGTCGGCGTTCCACGCAAGGCAAAATGCTTTTCCGAAATCTGCCGCAGCCGCAACGGCTCAGACAGGGTCAGGGAATGCGCAAGGCCGCTCTGGTCCGTTTCCGGTGCCACGACCCAGACGTCGTCGGAGAGCGTCCGGGCAATCCGTTCGAGCACGGATAGGCCTTCGGCATGGATGCCATCGTCATTTGTCAGCAGAATTCGCATCTTAACCCCTGCCGCAAGATGCGGCTCAACCGGCCTTTTCGATCTTCGTGAGGCCGCCCATATAGGGCAACAATACGGCCGGGATGGTTACCGATCCGTCTTCATTCAGATAGTTTTCGATGACGGCGATCAAGGCGCGGCCGACAGCCGTTCCCGAGCCGTTCAACGTGTGAACGAACTTCAGGGCCTTGTCGTCCTTCACCCGGTAGCGGGTGTTCATCCGCCGCGCCTGGAAATCGCCGCAGACCGAGCAGGACGAAATTTCACGATAGGCATCCTGCCCCGGCAGCCAGACTTCCAAGTCATAGGTCTTGCGCGCACCAAAACCCATATCGCCGGTGCACAGCGTCATGACGCGGTAATGCAGGCCGAGCCGCTTGAGCACCTCCTCGGCGCAGGCCGTCATACGCTCATGTTCACCGATCGAATTGTCGGCGTCGGTAATCGACACCAGTTCGACCTTGTTGAACTGATGCTGGCGCAGCATGCCGCGGGTGTCACGACCGGCAGAACCTGCCTCCGAGCGGAAGCAAGGCGTCAGCGCCGTGAAGCGCAGCGGCAGAGTATCGGCGTCGAGAATCTGTTCGCGCACCATGTTAGTCAGCGGCACCTCGGCGGTTGGAATAAGCCAATAATCTTCTCGGGTTGGCGCGCGCTCATAAATATCTGCGACGACAGCGTTCAAAGGTTTTTGGGCGGCACAGATAGCCTCGATGTCCGATTCTCTCACAAACTCCGAAATCACATTGTCGGTTTGCTTCTGACGCCCCGTCATCGAAGCCCCAATGAACAAATCCTCACCAAACTTCGGAAGCTGGCCAGTACCGAACATCGCTTGATCCCGAACTAAAAGCGGTGGCTGTACCTCCATGTAACCGTGTTCACCGGTGTGGAGATCCAACATGAACTGACCAAGTGCTCGTTCCAGCCGCGCTAATTGTCCCTTTAATATCGTAAAACGCGAGCCGGAAATCTTTGCAGCCCCCTCAAAATCCATCCAGCCGAGTTCTTCGCCGATTTCGAAATGTTCCTTCGGCTTGTGATTCCAGCCCGGCTTCTGGCCATGGCTGTGCTTGACCACGTTGCCGTGTTCATCGCTGCCGACCGGAACATCGTCGAGCGGAATATTCGGAATGCTGGACAACGCCTCGATCCACGCGGCGTCCGTCAGCCGGTTTTCCTCTTCCAACGCCGGCATAGTGGTCTTGAGTTCGGCCACTTCTGCTTTCAGCTTGTCGGCGAGATCGCCGTTCTTCTGCGCCATCGCAGCGCCGATCTCCTTGGAGGCGGCATTGCGGCGCGATTGCATATCCTGCAGCGACTGAACAAGGGAACGGCGCTTTTCATCGAGCGAAATCAGTGCGGCCGACAGGGGCTCGACGCCGCGCTTTGCGAGTGCGGCGTCCAGGGCTTCGGCATTGTCCCTAATCCATTTGATATCAAGCATGGTCGTTCAGGTCCTGATCGGTCTTGGTAAATAAGGAGACCCGATGCATCGGCTGATACGGCGCGCGTATCAGCCGGCGTTTTCTTCCGCCTCGGCAACCGCGCGCGCAGCAGCGTCGCGTGCCCGTTGCCGCTCGATGAGTCGGGCCGTGTAGATGGAAATCTCGTAGAGAAGGATGGCTGGCAGAGCAAGGCCGATCTGGGATACCGGATCCGGCGGTGTCAGGATGGCTGCGGCGATGAACGCAATGACGATCGCGTATTTCCGCTTTTCCTTCAAGCCGTCCGCCGTTACGAAACCAACGCGCGCAAGCAGCGTGGTGATGACAGGCAGCTGGAACACCAGTCCGAATGCAAAGATCAGCGACATGATCAGGCTGAGATATTCGGAGACCTTGGGCAGCAGCTGGATCGACACCTGCCCGTCGCTGCCATCCTGCTGCATCGCCAGGAAAAACCACATGACCATCGGCGTGAAGAAGAAATAGACAAGGCAGCCGCCCAGAATGAACAGCAGCGGCGAGGCGATCAAAAACGGCAGGAATGCCGCGCGCTCGTTCTTGTAGAGGCCCGGTGCCACGAATTTGTAGACCTGCGAGGCGATCACCGGAAATGCGATCACCAGCGCGCTGAACATCGCCACCTTGATCTGGGTGAAGAAAAACTCCTGTGGCGCCGTATAGATCAGCTCGACCGAACCATGATTGAGGCCTGCCCAGTCAACGGCCCATTTGAAGGGCTGGACCAGAATGTTGAAGATGCCCTTGGCAAAATAGAAGCAGACGAGAAACGCCACGAAGAACGCACCGACCGCCCACATCAGGCGTGCGCGCAGTTCGATCAGGTGCGCCATCAGCGGCTGGGGCTTGTCTTCGATATCGCCGCTCATGCGTCACCTTTTTTCTTCGTCGTCTTGGCAGCAGGCTTGCTGACGGCGGGCTTCGCGCCACCCGAAGCTGCCGCCTTTGCCTTTTTCGCAGGTGCTTTCGCAACGGGCGCGATGGCTGTTTCTGCGACTACCGGCTTTGGCTTTGAAACACGCTTGGCTTTCGGTTTTTCTGCCTGAGCGGCGCGGTCCATCTGCTTGGCAGCCGAAGCAATCGCTGCGGCGGCAACCGGATCGGTCTTGGGCTGATCAGATGGCACGGCGGCCTCGGCCGAAACGGTGGCAGGCGGCACTGCGTCCGGCGCTTTCGGTGTGGTGTCGGCGGCGGTCGCCTTCTGCAAATCGGCCTTGATATCGTTGCCCATCTGCCGGAGCGGGTTCATCGCCTCGCGGATGGTGTTGGCCGGATTGAGCTTTTGTGCGTCGCTCAGCGTCTTGCGGACATCGTCAAGGTCGGCTTCCTTCAGCGCTTCGTCGAATTGCTGGCGGAAATCGTTCGCCATGCCGCGCATTTTCGTCATCATCTTGCCGAAGGTTCGCAGCATAGGCGGCAGGTCTTTCGGACCAACCACGATGATCAGAACGATGGCGATAACGACAAGCTCGGTCCAGCCGACATCAAGCATTCTCAGGAACTCCACAAAACCGAAGGCAGCAGGGCCTGCCCAGACGGGTCAGGCCCTGAACAAAATGCATGATTAGCGGACTTCGTCAGATTTGTGCTCGACAGTCTTGCCGTCGACACCCTTTTCGGCGGTCGCAGTCTCGTCTTCGGTCATGCCCTTCTTGAAGCTCTTGATGCCCTTGGCAACATCACCCATCAGTTCCGGGATCTTGCCACGGCCGAACAGCAGCAGAACGACGACCAGAACGATCAGCCAATGCCAGATACTAAAGGAACCCATATTCTTACTCCCTTGAAGCCTGTGACCCCGATTTAAGATGTTCGACCATCTTTTTCAAACAGCAATCCGTTTCGCTGGTTAGCGGAAAGGTGCCCGTCGCGCAATCCTTACACCGAGACTGAGGCGGAGATACAGCCAACTGTATGAATATCCGAACGTTCCAGTCCATTCCGATCGCAAATTCACGAGGACGTGAACAGCGCGTCAGGAAGGAATGCAAGGAGACGGGATGCTATTCGCCGTCTCCACCCGTTGGCGGCAGGAGACCGAGTTCTTCCAGGTCGAGCTGGGTGATCGGATCCTCGTCCTCGCCGAAACCGTCGTCACCGAGCGGTACCGGGATCTGGAAATTGGCCGGAATGCGGCCGGACAGCAGCCCTGCTCCCTTCAGTTCCTCAAGGCCGGGAAGATCACGCAGTTCCTCCAGCCCGAAGTGATCGAGAAAGTCCCGTGTGCTGCCGAACGTCACCGGCCTGCCGGGCGTGCGGCGGCGGCCGCGAAAGCGGATCCAACCCGCTTCCATCAGCACGTCGAGAGTGCCCTTCGAGGTCTGAACGCCGCGGATATCCTCGATTTCGGCACGCGTCACCGGCTGATGGTAGGCAATGATCGCCAGCACTTCGAGGGCTGCACGCGACAGTTTGCGCACCTCGTTTTCGTCGGTCTGAACAACGAAGGACAGGTCGGCTGCGGTGCGGAACGCCCAATAATCGGCAACCTGCAACAGGTTGACACCGCGTCCGGCATAGATGGATTTCAGCCGCATCATGATGCGCCGCACATCTGCCCCTTGTGGCAGGCGCGCGGCGATATAACCTTCCGAGACCGGCTGGGCGGAGGCGAAAACCAGTGCTTCGGCGATGCGTTCGGCTTCCAGTTCAAGCCGCGGGTCGACCAGCGCAATGGTTGCCTCTGCGCTATCTTCTTCGTCAATCATCCCCGGCAGACGCTCTTGCGGATCAATCACGCCCCGCCTCCATCTCCGCCAGTCCCTCGGGGGTCAGCGGATTTGGGCCTTGGCGTAGATAGATCGGCGCAAATGCACCATCCTGGCGGATCTCGAGGCGCCCTTCGCGCACCATTTCCAGCGAAGCGGCAAACGAGCTGGCAATCGCGGTGGCGCGCTCCTTCGGGCTGGTCATGTAACGCAGCAGGAAATGATCAAGCGCCGTCCAGTCGACCATATCGCCGATCAGCCGGGCAAGCAGAAGTCGCGCATCGGCAAGTGACCAGACCTGCCGCTTCTCGATCGTAACCTGCATCACCGCCTCGCGCTGGCGCAGCGACGCATAAGCATTGAGCAGATCGTAGAGCGAAGCCTCGAACGCCGATTTCTTTTCGACCGCAATATGTTCAGGCGCCCCACGGGCAAACACGTCGCGGCCAAGCCGGTTGCGGTTGATCAGCCGGGTGGCTGCCTCGCGCATGGCCTCGAGCCGCTTGAGGCGGAATGCCAGGGCTGACGCCATCTCCTCGCCGGACGGCCCTTCGTCCTTGGCCTGCTGGGGGATCAGCAGGCGGGATTTCAGGAATGCAAGCCAGGCGGCCATCACCAGATAATCAGCCGCCAGCTCAAGCCGGATACTGCGGGCGCGCTCGATGAAGGCGATATACTGCTCGGCCAGCGCCAGAACGGAAATACGCGAGAGATCAACGCGCTGATTGCGGGCAAGATGCAGGAGAAGGTCGAGCGGACCTTCGAAGCCGGCGATATCGACAACCAGCTCTTCCTCGTGCAGGCCGCGATCGGAGGGTTCGTCCTGCCACAGCGGGTCCATCGGCGCCCGTGTCGCCGGTTTCTTCTGCATGTCGCCGGCGTTACTCACAATTGCCCTGCCCCTGAAATCAGCTCATGCCCCTCAAGCGATAGTCAGCATGCCGTTAAACTCTTCGCGTAGCGCTGCCTCGTCCGAGGCGTCGGGCTTGGCAAAGCCAGCCTCAACCGCCTTCACACGGCGCAGCCTGTCTCCGGAAATGACCGGGACGACCCGCGCGACCTGATGCATTTCGTCCATGATGCCATGGCAATGCAACACCAGATCGAGCCCCGCTGCAATAATCCCGCGTGCGCGCATCTCGATATCGCCCGCCAAAGCGTTCATCGATACGTCGTCCGACATCAAAAGACCATCGAAACCGATGTGACCGCGAATGACGTCGCGGACCACCTTGGCCGACGTCGTTGCCGGATTGTCCGGATCGATGGCGGTGAAAACGATATGCGCCGACATGCCCATCAATTCGTCCTTCATCGCAACGAAAGGCAGGAAGTCACTCTTGGCGAGTTCATCGAAGGAAACATCGACCACCGGCAGCTTATGATGCGAATCGACAAAGGCCCGGCCGTGACCCGGCATATGCTTCATCACCGGCAGCATGCCGCCAGCCTTGAGGCCGGCCGCCGCAGCGGCGCCTATCTCCGCAACGGCGCGCGGATCGTAGCCATAGGCGCGATTGCCGATGACGTCGCTGCTGCCCTCGATCGGCACGTCCAGCACCGGCAGGCAATCGATATTGATGCCGAACCGCATCAGGTCAAACGCATGCAGGCGCGACATCAGCCAGGCGGCGCGCAGCCCCTCTTCGCGATCGCGGCGATAGATTTCGCCGATCGCCGCACCGTTCGGATATTGCGCCACGATCGGTGGACGGATGCGCTGGACGCGGCCGCCTTCCTGGTCGATCAGCACCGGAGCGTTGGGATTGCCGATGCTGTCGCGCAAGGACGCCGTCAGATCGGCGATCTGGTTAGCTTCGCCAATATTGCGTCCGAACAGAATGAAACCCCAGGGACGCTCGTCCGCAAAGAAGGCCTTTTCGTCCGGGGTGATGGTCAGGCCTTTGCAGCCCGAAATGAATGCTTTTGATTCGGTCATGCCACATGATAGCCGCAGCGCTCGGCAAGGCGAAAGCCGGTTTCTCGTCTTGCCTCACCATTCACGGCTGTTGTGGCAAGGCCCGGACATGCAAAAGGCGCGGCCGTTGGGCCGCGCCTTTGATCGCTTGATGGCTGGACGAGATTATCGCGTTACAAGGCAGCTGCCGCCGGCGCTCTTGTATTGCGCGCACATCGCGTTGGCGGCATCGCGGGAGCCGGCTGGAATACGAACCCGGTAGTAGGTCCCCTTGCCTGCAATTTCGGCCTTCTTGATGTCGACGCCCTTGCCGCCGATGACACTACCGAACTTGCCGGAGAGCGACTTGTAGGAGGTCTGGGCTTCGGCTTCGGACGGCAGCGAGGCGATCTGGATCACATAGGTGCCGGGCGCAATCGAGGCTGTCTCGACCGGCTTTGCTTCGGCGGCCGGCTGGGTTGCGGCGATATCGGACTTGAACGTATCGACAACCTTCTGCTCTGCAACCGGGCGCGTCTGCGGGACTGGATTGGCATTGTCAACTTCCGTCGTCTTGACAGGACGGACCGGAGCGGTTTCCTCGACCGTTGTCGAGGCGACTTCTGCAAGCGCGCTTTTCTGTCCCTGCTCGGCAAGCTGATCAACCACCGGCTGCGACTTCGGCGTCGATCCCGTCTCGACCGGCGCGGTCAAGGTCGTCGTCTTCACCACGTTGACCTGCGGATCGCCACTGTTGGCAGCAACATCGGTCTGCGGCTCGGCGACCGGCTCCTCACGGGCCACCAGCGTGCCGTCAGGCTTGACGATCATCGTGCGAACCTTACGCGGCGACACCGCCGGCGACTGTTCTGCGTCGGCCGACATATTATCCGCCGTCGTTCCATCCGGTAGAAGCCGGGCACTGCCGTCGTCATCCACCGGCGTCACGCCAGGAAGATCGTCCTCGGCACCTTCATTGGGTAGATTTTCTGGCGTCAACGTCCGCTGAACCACATCGATCGGTTCCTCGTTGGAGGAGACCAGTGATCCCTGCTGAGGCGTCGTGTCCTGCGCACCGGCAACACGGTCGTAAACGGCCTTGTCCTGGTTCGGCACTGTCTTGCCGCCCTTTTCAACAGGAACCATCTTTACAGGCGACTTGTCCGCCAAGATGATTTTCGGCTCGCCGCCCGACAGCGACGACCCGGTGCCGCCCATGAAGGCATAGACGCCGACGCCGCCGAAGATCGCCAGACCGGCAACGGTGGCGGCAAGCAGCGCCAGCCGACGCCGTCCCGAGCCACGGCGCTCGTCGTCGTAATCGTTGTTGGCGGCATAACCCGAGCCAACGGCCAGACGGTCCGAGGACGGGTCATTGTCCTGCGGCTGGTTGAGCGACCGGCGGAAGTCCTCTTCCATGGCCTTTTCGAACTCGTCGAAATCCTCTTCGACCCGAGCGTTCGACGACTGAACAGGCGCCGCAGCCAGCGCTGCATTGGCGCTGCGATCGACGCTCTGCGCATTGCTGCCTGGTGCCGCAAAAAGCTGAGCCATTTCCGCATCAATATCGAGATCGTAATCGGGGTGATGAACAGCCGGACGTTCCTGCTCGACAACAGGCAATTGCGGAACGTTGAGATCAGCAATCGCTGTCAGGCTTTCTTCCGTTTCCGCAATCATCGACGGATCGAACGCCAAGGCACTTTCCGGCTCCTCGCGAACCTCTTCCACGGCTTCCGGAACGGAGCGCACAGGCGCTGCGACAGGAATTGCGGCAGCAACGACCGGGGCTGCGGCAACAGGCTCGGCAGCAGCAAAGGCAACTTGCTGGGCTGCCGGCTCAAATTCCGAAGGATCGACATCCAGATTGATATCAATATCGGAAAGTTCCAGCTCGAACGTATCGAGATCGAAATCCGGCTCCGCATTGACGGGCGGCTTCAAAGCTGCGGCGGCTTCGATCACCACCGGCTCGGCAGCCAGGGCCGCCGGTTGATACGTGGCTTCAGCGACAGCCACAGTCACCGGCGCAGCCACGACGGCTGCGGCCAGCGGCGTTGCGTACGCCTTCTGTGATGAAGCCCCGCCGTTCGAGGCGACGGGCGTCGCGCGGCTGAACGTCGGTGTGAACGGGTAGTTGACCTTGCGGGCGGTTTCAGCCGGCGTGGCGACCTTTGCCTCTGGCGCCGGCGGAACCGGGAAACGCTCGATATCGGCCAGAAGCGCATCGATACCATGCGCATCTGATGGCGCGATAACGATGTCGCCGGACACGGGGGCTGGCTCGTTCTGCCATTCAGGCAATTCGGCCTGCATCAACGCTTCGGGCGCAGCGATGGGCTGTGCGACCTCGGAAGCAGGGTAGTTTACGGGCTCGACCGCAACCGGGCTTTCGAAAACGGGCGAAGCGACAACCGGCTGAGCAACGTCTGCAAAAGACGCAGCGGAAAAATCCTGTTCCGGCTCAAAGTGAGATGTGGGCTCTGAACGTGTTTCAACGCGCGGCGCTTCAATCTGCGTTTCGTCGTAGCTGATCGAGAGCTCAAGCTCCCGCTCCAGGTCTACGCCATCAACAACCGGCTCGCTCCACTGCTCGACAGCCCAGCCATTATCGGCTTCAGGGGCAACAGCCTCAGGCTCCTGCGACCAGGAATCAGCCAGCGAACGCTCTGGGGCACCCACGTCAAAAGCAACATCCTGCTCGACGGCGATCGGCTCAATGCTTTCAGCTTGCGGCACCGTCTCGACAACTGGCGCGGCGAGTTCGACAGCCTGATACTCGACAGGCTGAGCCGGAGCAGCGTGATATTCCTCATCGAGCGGCGCGAAGGAAACGGGCTCTTCGACGTGAGCAGGCTCGGCAGTCTGAACCGCAGGAACAACCTGCGGCGCATCGTAGAAATCGAATTCTCGCAAGAGCTCGTCTTCGAGATCGAGAGCCGGTTCGGCGAGCGCAGGCTCCCGGCTTACCATCTCGCGATGCCGTTCAAGTTCCTGCAGCTGCTGGACCGCAGGCCGATTGTCATAGCCGACAATGCGGGCAAGTTCTGCCAAGGGATCATCGTCCGCCAAAACGCCGAAATCCGCAGTCTCGCTTCGTGCCAATTGTTTGTCTGCCATACGCTCCACTCACAACTACTAGCCAGTCATTGCCAGTGCATTGTGGGTAAATGGTGACAATACTATCGCATCTCATCCGGTGCAGCGGTACCTGTAATAGACAGGCCCGATTTCAACACCGAGGCGACAGCACGCACCAGCCCAAGTCTGGCAATAGTCAATTCTCCATTTTTATCGTTAACAAAACGTAATTCTGGAGACTCTTTACCTTTATTCCAGTGCGCGTGGAAGGCGCTGGCAAGATCATAAAGGTAAAATGCGATGCGATGAGGCTCCTGGGACAGTGCCGCAGCCTCGATGATCCGCGGATATTCTGCCAGTTTGGCAACCAGTTGCAGCTCGTTCGAATCAGAGATGTTGCCATTGATGGCGCCAGCCAGATCGACGGTGGCGAAATCGATATCCGGAAAGGCTGCGGCCGCCTGCCGGAAAACCGACATGCAGCGCGCATGGGCATACTGCACGTAGAAGACCGGGTTATCCTTCGACTGTTCTGTCACCTTGGCGAAATCGAAGTCCAGCGGTTCGGAACTCTTGCGATAGATCATCATGAACCGTACCGAATCGCGGCCGACCTCTTCGACGACATCCCGCAGCGTGACGAAATCACCCGACCGCTTCGACATCTTCACAGGTTCGCCATCGCGATAGAGCTTGACCAGCTGGCACAGCAATACCGTCAGTTTCGAAGCGCCACCCGATACGGCCCTCGCCACAGCTTCGAGCCGCTTGACGTAACCGCCGTGATCGGCGCCGAGAACATAGATCATCTCGTTGAAGCCACGATCATACTTGTCCTTGAAGTAGGCAACGTCGGCGGCGAAGTACGTGTAGGATCCGTCCGACTTGATCAGCGGCCGGTCGATATCATCGCCAACCTCGGTCGAACGGAACAGTGTCTGCTCGCGGTCTTCCCAGTCCTCCGGCGACTGCCCCTTCGGCGGCGGCAACGTCCCCTTGTAGACGTGGCCTTTGTACGTCAGGTCGTTGATGGCGTTGCGGATCGGCGTGGCGCCGTCCGCGTGCAGCGTGCGCTCCGAGAAGAACACGTCGTGATGAACGTTGAGCGCAGCCAAATCCTCGCGGATCATCACCATCATCGCCGCCATGGTGCGTTCCTTGACGAGCGGCATCCACTTGTCTTCGGGCATGATGCGCAGGCTCGAGCCATACTCAGCGACAAGCGCCGCGCCGACCGGGACGAGATAATCGCCGGGATAGAGCCCTGCCGGGATCTCGCCGATCTTTTCACCCAGCGCCTCGCGGTACCGCAGGAAAGCCGAGCGGGCGAGCGTATCGGTCTGCGAACCGGCGTCGTTAATGTAATATTCCTTGGTTACCTCGTAACCGGAGAATTTCAGCAGGTTGGCCAGAGTGTCGCCGACCACGGCGCCACGGCAATGGCCGACATGCATCGGGCCGGTCGGATTGGCCGAAACATATTCGACATTGACCTTGCGGCCCACCCCAACGGCACTCCTGCCATAATCGGTGCCTTCAGCGACCATCACGGTCAGCAGCTTCTGCCAGTAAGCGATCGAAAGCTTGACGTTGATGAATCCCGGGCCGGCGACCGAAACGCCGATGACTTCCGGATCTTCCTGCAGCTTGGCGACGATCTGCTCAGCCAGTGCGCGCGGATTCGTGCCGAGCGCCTTGGCCAGCACCATGGCAGCATTGGTTGCGACATCGCCATGGCTGGCATCGCGGGGCGATTCAACGCTGATTCGGCTGAAATCAAGCGATGATCGGTTTTCACGCACGATATCAAGCGCTTCCAGAACGTTTTTAATTCTTGATCCGAAATCAGTGAAAAGATTCATAGCACCCATCCGCTCAGCTCCGCCCGAAGGCGCGAGGCCGCGTTCATATCGTTCTTATCAACGGCAGCTCGATATGCTCGATGCTGCCGCCAACCGGCGCGGTGACTACCGCAAATCAGGGGTGTGGTCAAACAAACGCCGGTGCACGGAGATTGCATAGGTGTCCGTCATCCCGGCCAGGTAGTCTCCGACATGGCGGGCCTTGGCCGGTTCTGCCATGCCGGGGATCTGGTCGATCCAGTAGTGTTTCAGCATCTCACGCGGATCAGCCATAAAGGCCTTGTAGAGATCGGTGACGATCAGGGCCGCGTCCTTGCGCACCCGCATGACATCCGGATGCCGGTAGATCCGCGTCATCAGCATTGTCTTGATCTGCTTGTCAGTCTCCGCCATGCCCTGGGAAAAGGTCGCAATCACCCTGCCCGCATTGCGCACATCGGAAGCACTTTGCGGGCGGATGTCCTTGAGATTGTCCTGCGCAACCGTGATCACGTCCTCGACCATGGCGGTGATCTGCCGGCGCATGATTTCATGGGTGAAGCGGCTGGCTTCAAGCCCAGGATAACGATCGCCGACCTCGCGCATCAGTCCGGCGAGAAACGGTATTTCTTCCAGCATCTCGAACGTGAGGTAGCCGGAGCGTAAGCCATCATCGATGTCGTGGGTGTTGTAGGCGATATCGTCGGCAATCGCCGCCACCTGCGCTTCAAGGCTGGCAAAGCTCGCCAGTTCAAGATCGTGCAGCGCGCAATAGTCGAGGATGGGCTGAGGCACAGGACCGCGCGTACCCTCGCCGTTTGCAGCCACAAGCGGACCGTTGTGCTTGACCAGTCCCTCCAGGCTCTCCCATGTCAGGTTGAGGCCATCGAACTCGGCATAGCGGCGCTCCAGCTTTGTGACGATCCGCAGCGACTGCGCATTGTGGTCGAACCCGCCATAGGGCGCGAGCATCTCATGCAGCGCATCCTCGCCCGTGTGACCAAAGGGGGTGTGCCCAAAATCATGAACCAGAGCGACGCCCTCGGCGAGGTCCTCGTCCAGTTTCAACGCCCGCGCCAGTGCGCGGGCAATCTGCGCCACTTCGATCGTATGGGTCAGCCGGGTGCGATAGTGATCGCCATCGGCAGCGATGAAGACCTGGGTCTTGTGCTTCAGCCGGCGGAAGGCAGTGGTGTGGACGATGCGATCCCGGTCGCGCTGGAAATCGGAGCGCGTCGGGCTGCCGGTTTCAGGATAAAGCCGCCCGCGGCTCGCCCACGGATCCGAGGCGAAAATCGCACGTTCACCGGCACCAAAACCAAGCGCATGTCTGTCCAATGTCATTTCCCGTTCAGCATCCCATTGACGCGGTATTAAAGCCTTCATACCTATAGTGGGCGCTGCAGGAAAGCACCGAGTGGAAATCGCTCGTGTCCTTGAACGAAAACAAGGCTTTGCGGTGCGCTTGCCCCTTCCCGTCCGTCGGCACTATTTGGACAACGGGTGACGTAAACAGCGAATCTCTCCGGTTCTTGACCCCGGTAGGAGGTAGATATGACGATAGATACCGTAACTCTCTCGGACTCGGCCGCGAAACGCATTGCCGTGATCCTGAAATCGGATGCCGAAAAGAAAGCCATGCGCGTTTCCGTTGAAGGTGGCGGATGTTCCGGCTTTTCCTATAAATTCGATCTGGTCGGCGATGCCGATGACGACGACCTCATTCTGGAAAAAGGCGAGGCCAAAGTTCTGATCGACAGCATGTCGCTGGTCTACATGAGCGGCTCCGAAATCGACTTCGTCGATAACCTGCTCGGCCAGTCTTTTCAGATCAAGAACCCGAACGCCGTCGCAAGCTGCGGATGCGGAACAAGTTTCTCGGTCTGACGGTAACACCTCCGCAGGGCAATCGATATTCAGGATTTCGTAAGCGCGTCATCGCAGCTCGATGGACCACCGTGTTTGGACCACGGTGGTTTTTACGTAGCGGTACGGCGATCTGAATTGAACGGCGGCGAGCGCTATTCAACGAGCCGCACGCCGGCGCCGTCAGAAAGAGCCGCGGGAACAAAAGCACCTCCAGCCTCTGTCGGTTTATGGAAGAACGCCGTACCCGATACGTAGAGATTCAAGACTTTGGCGATCAGCGTCGTGTAGCTCGATTCTGCGTTAAGACTGCCACTGACGTTCCAGTCGATCACGGCATATGGCAAGTAGATAGCACCATTGTAAAAGCTGCCAGCGGAGGTGTTGACGCGAAACTGCACGTTGCTATCCTTCGCTTTTCGCCCTTGGAACATAAGGATACCGGCATGCTCGCCGGTGGTGGGAGCCGATATTTGCAGGATCGCTGCGCCGTTCAACATCAATGGCGATTGCTGATCTTCGAAATAGAACAGCACATCTTTTCCTATCACCTTGGCAGATGTGTTCAATGTGAGAGCACCGCCTCGAAAGGTATAGATCCCGGGTTTTAGCGTGACGTCGTCACTCGCATTCACTGTCAACCCGCCGCAGTAGACCCCCGGACCAATCGACGTCTTTCCATCACTGTTTATCGTCTTCAGGCTTTGGGATGTGCAGGCCGCCGTTCGCGCGACTGGCTCCGCCATGCCGGCCAGCGGATCGGGAACAGTGGGAGAGCCATCCACAGGCGACGGTGAAATCACTTTACCGCTGAGCTTTGAACCGCCGTGGACCGCGATCGACGGCGCAGAGAACTTGCCCTGGTTCTCAATGTAAAATGCACGTTGTGCATGTGACGAATTTACCTGGAAGCCGCATTCGCTGGTCACGGAGTTCGCATTCACGATCTTCAAGGCATCCGCCTTGCCGGGTTCGAGAATCAGGATGCAGGCGGAGTTTCTTCCGGATGTTCTCGCGGCTTTTGCAAAAACCGAAATCGGTATCGTCTTGAAACCAAACATATGCATGATGGCGGTTGAATGGTTTTCGTCGATCTCAACCGCGACGCTGTCACGCGCCACGGTAATTTGATGCTCCCAATCAGGAGCCTCCGGATTATTCGCCGTGATGCTGCCAAGATGTGCGTCGAGAAAATTGAGCGCGGCGGTTTCCTCGCCTCCGGCAGGCTCGACGGCAGCCGCCAATGCTGCGGCATCGGCAGCATTCTGCATGGCCGCCTTGCGATTGAGAGCGGCTGCAAAGTCGACAGCAATGCCCAGAGCAATCATGAGCGGTATGATCGCCAGCGCCGTCATGAGTCCAAAATTACCTGATCGGCAACGCAGCAAAATCAACGCACGGCGTGTGATCGGCAATCTCGGGAAAATCATGTCATACTCTCTGCGGCTAGGCGTAATGTCCTTTACCTATTCTCGCAGCCGATGTTTCTAAACGCTTAATCCGGAATGAAAATTTACGGTATGTGACACCGCGATCCGCAGTCGATGACACCCATTTAACGGGTGCCGTGACGTTAATTAATCGGACAATTTATGGAGGGGAGCATGGGCATGATAATCCCTCTATCGCAGCCGTCAAATCCTCCGGGATGCGACGAATACGCAGGTGGACAAGACAGCAAAGGACATCCACGTCGATCTAAGGCGTGTCGCCCCTGGGCGAGAACGAGCAGTCCTGTTGCGATTGCGCGAACTGAGCCTGTCAGACGTTCGTTGGACGCAAAGGCACCTTTTCCGATTCCGGCCCAACGCGCCTAGAGATAGGGTGAACCCAGCCAGAATATCTTGTTGAGCAGGCGCGTCGTAAACGGCTTGGCGCGCAGGTCGGCCAATGTCACGGGCTGAGCAGTGCTCAACACGGCCTGCAGTCTGTGCCCGACAGCACCGGCAAAGCCGGCATCCAGTACCTCCAGGTCGATCTCGAAATTGAGCCGCAGCGAACGCGGGTCGAGATTGGAGGAGCCGACATAGGCCCAGCGGTCATCAACCGTCATCAGCTTGGAATGATTGAAAGCACCGGTGGAGCGCCAGATGCGGCAGCCGCCCTTCAGGGTCTGGTCGAACTGCGCCGTCATCGCCCGGTCCACCAGCACCAGATTGTTGACGGCAGGCACGATGATATCGACCTCGACGCCGCGCATCGCCGCCGTGACCAGCGCGCTGATCAACTCCCGATCCGGCAGGAAATAGGGCGACATGATGCGGATGTTGCGCCTGGCGACGGAAAAGGCCCCCATCATCATCTTGTGATTGGATTCATTGGCGCGGTCCGGTCCGGAGGGTACGGCGCGCATCAGCATGGTGGGTTTCTGCAAGGGTGGCGCCACCGAGATTTTCCATGCCTCACCGTCCAGCGCTTCGCGGCTGGAAAACTGCCAGTCTTCGGACGCCACCTGGAAGAGATCGGCAACAACCGGCCCCGATACGCGAAAATGCGTGTCCCTCGCCTGCCCTTCGCCCGCAAACTCACCCGTAAAACCCGAGCGGATATTCATGCCGCCGGTAAAGGCGACCGAGCCATCGACAACGAGGATCTTGCGGTGGGTGCGCAGGTTGGCGTAGGGCAACCGCAGCCCCATGATGATGTTGCCATTGAAGACTTTGACGGTAACGCCGCCTTGCTGCAGGTAACCGACGATGCTCGGCACCGAATAGCGTGCGCCAACGGCATCGAGGAGCACCCGCACAGCAACACCGCGTTTGGCTGCAGCGATCAGCGCATCGGCAAATCGCAATCCGATGGGATCGCGATCGAAAATATAGGTTTCGAGAAGGACGGACCGTGTGGCGCCACCGATCTGCGCCAGCATCATCGCATAGGCGGCATCGCCTCCCTCCAGCATGGTGATACCGTTTCCACCACACATGCGATGGCGGCTGACGCGGTCTCCAAGCAGCTTCATTGCACCGAATCGTTGCCCGAACCGCTCGGCAACCAGCGTGCTGGAAATATCGAATTTGCCCATAGCATCGGGGCCACGCTCGCGAAACTGCGATCGCTGCTGTCCGATCGACGAGCGGCGGATGCGGTTGATACCGGCGATTGCATAGATCAGAGCGCCGATGATCGGCGACAGCAGGATGACGCCCACCCAGCCCAGAGCCGAGCGCACCTCGTCCTTCGTCATTGTGGCATGGATGGCCGCTGGAACGCCAAGGATGATGGAAAGCACCGCGAGGATATGCGGCCAGTAGGTTGTCAGCAGATCGATCATGCGGCGGACTATAACGGGCCGGCATCAGGAAGCAATTCGGCCGCGCTCTACACGTCTTTCTGCCGCATCGCGTTTGTGAAAAAGTTGCACTGGCGCTAAAAGCAGAACAGGCCGCTGCGCCGTCAGCCAAAAGGACGTCATCCGCATGAAAATCGTTACCTGGAACATCAACGGCGTTCGGGCCCGCATCGACGTTCTCGTGGCTTGGCTGAAAGAATCGCAGCCGGACATCGTCTGCCTCCAGGAAATCAAGACGATGGACGAGGGCTTTCCGCGTGCCGAGATCGAAGCGCTTGGCTATCATGTCGAGACGCACGGTCAAAAAGGCTTCAACGGCGTTGCCATCCTGTCAAAGCTGCAGCCGGACGAAATCAATCGCGGCTTGCCTGGCGACGATACGGACGAGCAGTCGCGTTTTATCGAGGGAGTCTTTTCGGTCAAGGGTGGTGCAATCCGCGTCTGCTCGCTCTATCTGCCGAACGGCAATCCGGTCGAAACGGAGAAATATCCCTACAAGCTATCCTGGATGGAGCGCCTGAACGCCTTTGCGCAAAGCCGGCTTGCGCTGGAAGAGCCGCTCATTCTCGCCGGCGACTATAACGTGATCGCCGAACCGCATGATTGCTGGGACGTCAAGGTCTGGCAGAATGATGCACTCTACCAGCCCCGTTCGCGCCAGGCATTCCGCCGGCTGGAAAACCTGGGATTTACCGACGCCGTCCGCTCAACGTCGGATGCCGCTCCACTCTATACATTCTGGGATTATCAGGCCGGCTGCTGGCCGAAGAACTTTGGGATCCGCATCGATCACCTGATGGTGTCGCCGGAAGCGGCCGACAGATTGATCTCGACGGATATCGAGAAGCATGTACGCGCCTGGGAAAAGCCATCCGATCACGTACCGGTGGCGGCACAGTTCAATTTTGGAGCCTGAAGGAGGGCTGGCGCCTGAACGGCTCGGCCCTACCCGGCTCAATCGCTATCGAGATGAATGCTGCTTGCCATGGCGACAGCCTTGCGGCGGTCATCCTCACCGGCAATCGAGAAGGCCTGCTCCTGCAGCGATTGCAGCCACGGCCTTTCCTTCGGCGTACACTGGTCAAGTGCTGCGGTCATATAGGCAAGCCCACGGGCCGTTTGGCCTTCCTGGAAGATCACGTTGCCGAACACACCCATCGCACCGGCATGACCGTTCTTGCGGGCGCGGTTGAGCCATTTCTTCGCCTGCTGGACATTGACGCTACCGCCGTCGCCGGAGAGGAGCATCTTCGCAAGCTGAAACTGCGCCTCGGGAACACCAAAGGTGGAAGCGGCCTGGAAATAGAGCTGGCGTGCCTGGCCGAGATCGCTTTTGACAGGGCTGTCGGGAATGCCGCGGCGGTAGTAGCCGGCCAGTGAAATCAGCGCATTGACGAAATAACCGGTATCCTCGGACCCCGGCTCGACACCCTTTTCGGCGATCTCGTTGTAGATCTTGAAGGCTTCGAGGTCGTTTTCAACCACGCCGTCCCCATAAGCGTACATGTTGGCGAGTGCCCAGCGGGAGCCCGTATGCCCCTTTTCGGCCGCATAGCGGTAAGCCTCGACCGCCTCGTCCTTGCGGCCATTCTTGTAGGCGGAAAAACCGAACTTGAAGAGGGCGAAAGGCCCCGATTCCTTGGTGATGCCGGCATTCGGATCGAACGCATAGGCCATGCGGTGCTCACCGGTCAGCGCGAGCGCAACACTCAGAACAAGAAACGTCAACGACCGGTAACCGCGTATCACCATGATAGTCTATTTCTTCCGTTCAAACCCAAGAGCCGGTCCAAAAAAATTCCCAGGGAGCCTCTGTGAAAGCGCCGCACACCGGCGTTTTCAAGAGAGTAGCCAACGTTTCCGGCAAGAGTGCGGCCCACCCCGGCCGCCCGCTGCATCCCATAGATCCCTAACCTGCCAAACAGCCCCGAGAAGCTGCTTCGAAGTCTCGTAACATTATGAGAGACATGGATTTTTTCGAAAACGCGATGACTCATCTTACCTCAAACGCCGCGTGCTCAAAACTTACCGGCGCCTTTGTCAAGTCCATCGGTGCTCCCAGTTTGTGGCGGGAAATAGACACAATCGCCAGCCAGACGGCTGTCACGGAGTATAGAAAGAATGTGTTGCTGAATCGTCACAAAACGTGATGCCGGAAAGGCAGAAATCTTGGCTTGAGCCATTGAAATTTTTTGTCACGGAACCAATGCCGGGAAACCCGGGTCCGCCGTCGCGCCACTCATGCAACCCGGATGAAACTTGAAATGACAGCAATCCTTGTCCACGACCGAACGCGCGCACAAAAAAGCCCGATGCGAGCATCGGGCTTTTTGCATTGTCTTGGAAAATCAGAACTTGACCTTCAGTGACGTGGAAATGGCCGTGACGATGTCATTGCCAAAATCATACTTCACGTCTTCACCGACGGAACTGCCGCTTGTGAGAAGGCCGACTGCGCCTGCGAGCTTCAGTTCAACGTTTTCGGTCGGCGAATAGGATACGCCGGTTCCGAGCGTCCAACTGTCGGTCTGGTTGCCGTAGCCATGGCTGGTGCCACGGTCCCAGGTCAGGCTGGCCGCTCCGCTCCACTGATCGTTGAACTTGTGACCAACACCGCCCGTAACCGTCCAACCGTCACGATAGAGAAGAACGAGGCTGGTTGGCAGCCGCCCTGGAGCTGGTTGGCTTGGGTCGACCTGGATGACCTGCAGTTGACTCCAGTCCGTCCACTTTACCGATCCAAAAACCAGCCAACCGGGAGCTACACCGGACTGAACCTTGAGTTCCAGAGAGTCCGGCATGGAAGCGAAGCTGGACACATCGTATTTCGAACCGGGAACAAAGCCACCAACGCCGTTCGGAAGCAGAACCTTGGTCAGGTCGATCGTCCCATCCAGATTGTCGAGATCCACCGCGCTGTTGTAAACAAGGCTCGCCCGAAACGCATATTCCGGAATTTCATAGGCCGCGCCAGCGCGCCAGCCCCAGCCGCTGCCATCCAGGTCTAGGCGGCCAACGCCGTCAAACCCGGGAGCGAGAATAGGGGTGACAAGGCGCTCCTTGAAACCGCCGACTTCCTGGTAGAAGCCACCGCCAATGATGCGGAACTGGCCTTTGCCCACGTCCCACTTGTAGGAGCAGGTCGCAGCATAGTTGTCGCTTTCGATCTTGGTCTCAATATTGTCGTTGGCGCCCATCCAGCTTGCACCCGGCTTGGTATGCGCACCCCACGGCTGCGAATAGTCTGCCATGCAGTCGACGCTGTCGCCAAAGCCGGCCTTCACGCCGATACGCGGCACCCAATAGCTTTCAGTCTCGCCAACGCCGTTGGTTTGGCCGCCGCCAATGCCATTCGAACCGATACCGTTTGCCGGATTGACGTCCACCACGTTATCGAGCTCGCGCTGCGGATTGACGTAAGTCGCCGCTGCTTCTGCGGCATAGGTCGAGGGATCGAACAGCAGGTCGATATTGTAGCCGCCGCGCTCGAGACCGCCGGCACTTGCGGCCGTGCTGGTCAAAAGCACAGCAACCGCCGCCGTGATCGTCGCCTTGATTTTGATGTGAATCATCCGTTTCCCCCCTGAACACAGATCATGGGCCGACGCGAACGCCAACCTGTCGAAAAGGACTATCGACTGCGAATGGCGAATGGCAAATACCTAGATTTCGCAAGCGGACACATCAGCGCACCAGAAATTTACGTAAGAAAATGCAGATTCGCCCTAAAAAGGGAAAAACGGGTAAATAATTTCATTATTAAGTCAATAATTCATCAAAATAGGAATAATAATCCATAAATTCCAGCGACTGTCACCTCGACACAACAATGCCATTTTTTGGAAAGTTGGCGCAGCCGCAGCGAAATAAATGCCTGCGAGAGATCAGACAGGTCCATTTCTCGAGCGCCACGCACAGAAAAGAGAATCAAAAAGCAGAAAAAGGCGACCGAAGCCGCCTTTTTTGATCGATTTCAAATATATGCCGGCGGCATAAGCATGCCAACCAGCATACTTGCCGTCGTTATCTCAGCCTCAACCAGCGTCAGCGACCCTCGCCAGCGCCACCGCGAGAGATGCCTTCTGGCCATCAAGTTCAGCCAGACGTTCACGCTCGGCATCAACGACATCGGGACGGGCATTGGAGACGAACTTTTCGTTCGACAGCTTGCCGAGAATACGTTCGCGCTCCTGCTCGACCTTGCCGATCGCCTTTTCCAGACGCAGCTTTTCAGCGCCAAGATCGATCAGGCTGCCGAGCGGCAGGCAGACCGTAGCCTCGCCGATCACGATCTGCGCGCTGCCCTTCGGCGCAGCCACCGCGAGATCGATGGCATCGACACGGGCTAAACGGCGGATAGCGGCAGCATGGCTTTCCAGGCGTTCCTTGGTCAGCATGCTGGCTTCAACGACAACCAGCGGCGCGATGGCAGCCGGCGGAACGTTCATTTCAGAACGGACAGACCGGATGCCCGACACCAGGTCGATCAGCCAGTTGATCTCACCGGCGGCGGCATCATCGGCGTAGGATGCAGCCGGCCATTCGGCATGGCAGAGCAGGCCGTCGCGCGTGGTGCCCTCGCCCGCCGTCTGGGCCCAAAGCTCTTCCGTCATGAACGGCATGAAGGGATGCAGGAGCTTGTAGGTCTCATCGAGGATATACGCGACACAAGCCCGCGATTCCGCCTTTGCGGCCTCATCATCGCCACCGAAGACAGGCTTCAACAGCTCAAGGTACCAGTCGCAGACCTGATTCCAGACGAAGCGATACAGGCTGCCCGCAGCTTCATTGAAGCGATAGTTCTCGATCGCCTCGGTGACGTCACGAATGGTGCGCGAAAGTTCCGTCAGGATCCAGCGGTTGATCGTCAGTGAAGAGGTTTCCGGTACGAATTTCGGATCGTTGGCAACGCCGTTCATGCCGGCAAAGCGCGTGGCGTTCCAGAGCTTGGTCCCGAAATTGCGATAGCCGGCGATGCGGGCCGGGTCGAGCTTCACGTCGCGTCCCTGCGCCGCCATGATCGCCAAGGTGAACCGCAGTGAATCGGCGCCGTACTCGTCGATCAGGTCGAGCGGATCGATGACGTTGCCCTTGGACTTCGACATCTTTGCACCGTTCTTGTCGCGAACCAGGGCGTGAATATAGACGGTATGGAAGGGTTCGACCGGATTGCCGGCATCGTCCTTCATGAAGTGCAGGCCCATCTGCATCATCCGGACAACCCAGAACGGGATGATGTCAAACCCGGTGACCAGAACATTCGTTGGATAATATCTGGCCAGTTCCGGCGTCTTGTCCGGCCATCCCAGCGTCGAGAACGGCCAGAGTGCCGAAGAAAACCAGGTATCGAGAACGTCTTCGTCGCGCGTCAAAATCTCGCCCGGCTTAAAATTCTCAAGCAGATCCTCGACATAGGCCTTCATCGGTCCTTCATGCGAGAGATAATGCTGAATAGCCGCATGCAGCGCTTCTTCTTCGCTCTTTTCAACGAAGACTTGGCCATCGGGGCCGTACCAGGCCGGAATCTGGTGACCCCACCAGAGCTGGCGGGAAATGCACCAGGGCTCGATGTTTTCCAGCCATTGGAAATAGGTCTTTTCCCAGCTCTTTGGAACAAACTGTGTGCGGCCCTGCCGAACCGAGGCAATCGCCGGCTTGGCCAGCGTCTTGTTGTCGACCCACCATTGCTCTGTCAAACGGGGCTCGATCGGCACGCCGCCGCGATCGCCGTGCGGAACCGTATGCTGGTGCGGCTCGATCTTGTCGAGCAGACCACGCTCCTCGAACATCGTGACGATCGTCTTGCGTGCAGCAAAGCGCTCGACGCCGTCGAGCGCGGAGACAACGGCCTCCAGTTCATCGGTCGCCGGCAGGCCTTCGAGGAAGTCCTCGTTGCCGGCAAGCGTCAGATGACCCTCGATCGTCAGGATGTTGACCTGGCGGAGATGACGGCGCTTGCCGACTTCGAAGTCGTTGAAGTCGTGCGCCGGCGTCATCTTGACGGCGCCGGTTCCAGCCGTCGGGTCCGGATATTCGTCGGCGACGATCGGAATAAGACGGCCAACCAGCGGCAGGACGACATGCTTGCCGACGATGGCCTTGTAGCGCTCGTCGTCGGGGTGAACGGCAATGCCGGTATCACCCAGCATGGTTTCAGGCCGGGTCGTCGCAACGACCAGATAATCGCGGGTTTCCCATTCCGTCGCCTTGCCGTCCTCGTCGAACGCGATCGGGTGCTGGTAGGTGACGCCCTCTTCGAGCGGATAGCGCAGGTGCCAGAGGCTGCCTTTCATCTCGACCTGCTCGACCTCCATATCGGAGATGGCGGTCAACAGTTTTGGGTCCCAGTTGACCAGCCGCTTGTCCTTGTAGATCAGGCCATCCTTGTAGAGCGACACGAAGACTTCGAGGACGGCCTTCGACAGACCCTCGTCCATGGTGAAGCGTTCGCGCGACCAATCGCAGGAAGCGCCGAGACGTTTGAGCTGATTGAAAATCAAGCCCCCGGATTCAGCCTTCCATTCCCAGACCTTGTCGATAAATGCTTCACGGCCCATCTCGCGACGGTGCAACTGCTGTTCCATCAGCTTGCGCTCGACGACCATCTGCGTCGCAATGCCGGCATGGTCCATGCCGGGCTGCCAGAGAACGTCCTTGCCGCGCATGCGCTCGAAGCGGACCATGATGTCCTGCAGCGTATTGTTCAGCGCGTGGCCCATATGCAGTGAGCCCGTCACGTTTGGTGGCGGGATGACAACGCAGAAGCTCTCGGCGCCCGGTTTTGCCCCTGCACCTGCACGGAAGGCGTCCTCGTCATCCCAAATCTTGGCGATGCGCGGTTCGACAGCGGCGGAATCATAGGTTTTTTCAAGCATTTTGGGGCCAAACTTGCTGATTGATATCGGTGGTTTGTAAATCGGAACGGGGCATTGCTGTCAACAATAACAGCAAAAAAGCCGCCAGTGTGATTGCTGGCGGCTTTGAGAGAAAGAAATGCGTGGTCTAACGCCTCGGACCGCGCGCAACGCGCTCGATTTCCTCGCGCACAAGCCGCTCGACCAGGGTTGGTAGATTGTCATCCAGCCATTCGTGCAGCATGGGGCGCAGCATATCCTCGGCGATCTCGTCAAAGGAGCGGCGCGCACTGCTATCGACAGCCAAGGCCAGATCTCCAAAGGACCGCGCAACCTGTTCGCCGACGGCGGGCGAAACGAGCGCGGCAACGTCCTTTTCCGTCACGATGGACAGCGGCTGATGCTGCGCAGGAGCCTGCTCAAAAGGAACAGCGACGGGTTCGGCCGCATCGATGCGCACTTCCGGAACAACAACCGGTTGAACCACGGAAACCGGCGGTGCCGGTGCGGCCTCCGGCTTGCTCTCAGCCTGCAAAGGCAGGGACGATGGCGCCATACGCGATGTGACCATCCGATTATCGGATTTGGCACGCGGCGCTGCAGGCTGGCTTTCCGGCTCGCGAAACGGTGCCGAATGCCGCTCGGAGGCGGCCCGAACCCGCGCCGCGACATCGGCAAGCGACATCGGCGGTGCCGTTACTGCCGGCTTTGCGTTGATATCGTCAAGCGCACGCGCGGGAGGTTCGACGGGCGTAAAATGCTTCTGCTCCTCGCCTTCGAACTCCTTTGCAAGAACCTCGTCGTCGATCGTCAGGTGAATGTCTTCGGCGGCTTCGTCGTCGTCATACCCGCGATAGGCATTGTCCGGGGCCGGGCCGAGATCGTTGGCAGGGAAACCGGGAATGCCGGGCTCGTTGCTTTCGATGATCTTTCGAATGGACGCCAGAATTTCGTCCATCGAAGGTTCACGCGCTACATTGGGCTGTGCCATCATTATCCCCGTTTCTGCGGTCGCGCCGGATCTAAACATTGCCGCGCAGTCCTTGGGACGGACTGTATGCGAGTTCGGTGCCGAACAATACGCTGCGAATCATCTAGTTGGAATCTTGCACAGATTTGTTCGCGGCGTCACCTGCCATCGATTGGCAGCACAATGCCCCCGGGCAGGATCTGCGGGTGGCACTCGGCGCAAACGGGAAAATCAGATCCCGGAGTTAGCGGCCGTCGATGGTCCGCAATCCGAACCACTTGTCCTTGACCGCCTCATAGTGCTCTTCGGCACGATATTCGACGACCTGCAGACCCTGGCTCTTAATTGTCAGGCGCCCCATGGCGGCGATCAGCGAATAGCTGGCGACGACGGCGTTGCGTTGCGATGTTACAAGGCTCTCTTCGGCGACAAGCACACTTTGCTGCGCGTCGAGCACATCAAGTGTCGTGCGCTGCCCGACCTTGCGTTCCTCGATGACGCCGGCCAACGCCTCGTTTGCCGCACTGACCTGGGACTTGTTGGCAACGGTTGTCGCAAGCGCTGCTTCGAACTGGGCATGGGCCGTGATGATCGTCTGCTGCACTTCCAAACGGGCAGAATCGACCAGGATACGCTGCTGGCCCATCCGTTCCTTGGCCTGCCGGATCTGCCCGTATTCGGCCCCACCCTGATAGAGTGGAATTTCCAACCGCGCGGTAATGGAGGCGCTGGAGGTTTCAGGGCTGCCATCCCGATCGGTCGTGTTGCGAGACACCGAGCCCTGCACCACCACGCCTGGCAGCATTGTCCCTTCGGCGGACTTCACCCGGTATCCGGCGGCATCGACGTTGTACTGGGCAGCAGCAATGCTCGGGTGTTCCCGAAGCCCTGTCGCTACGGCCTGATCCAGGCTCTTCGGCAGGGCCTTCGATGCCGGTGCCGGCTGCTTGATGCCCTTGGGAGCATCGCCGACGATCTGCACATAGACCGCCTCGCTCTGCTTCAACTGTGCAACGGCGTTGACGAGGATAGCCTGGGCTCCCGCGAGCTCGGCTTCCGCCTGGCTGACGTCGGTGCGGGTGCCCTCGCCGACATCAAGACGCGACTTGGCTGCACTTAGCTGTTCCTTGAGGAAGGCGAGGTTCTGTTTGCGGATGGCAACGATCCGCTGATCGCGGGCGATATTCGCATAGGATTGTGCGGCGGCCAGCAGGATGGAGATTTCGTTGGCCTTCAGCGTTTCCCGGCTGGAGAAGACGTTGGCCTCGGCAGCCCGAACATTGTTCAATGTCTGGAAGCCGTCGAAAATCTGCTGGGTGATGGTGATGCTGGCGGACCCGGTGGCAAAGTCCTCCTGCACCAAGGGCGTGGCAGGAAGAAACCGGTTTAGTCTTTCTGTGCCCAGCCGCGTCGCTGTACCTTGTACGTTTGCCGAAATCTGCGGCCGGTAACCGGACTTGGCGATCGGCACACCTTCGTCGGTGGCACGAAGCCCGGCGCGAACGGCATTCAGTTCCGGGTTGTTCTGGTAAGCCTTTGCCATCGCGCTTGAAATGGTCTCCGCAGAAACGGCATGCGGCATAAGCCACAAGGCGGAAGAAAAGGCGGCCGCCACAGCCGTTTTACGAAAAATCGACACTAAACTCACTCCAAAACAAAGGCCGGCAGGGCACATCCTATTTGCGAAAACGTGACGCTCCGGTTGCGCCGGATTTGATTGTCACGTCCTGTCCCGTCGCGATATCGAGGAAAAATGGTCAAAATGTCGCCAATCGCGATCTTTATATTATATTTAACTAATATTTAACCGAAGGACCGGCAAGTCGCGTTTTTGCCGATCCTTTCTCCACAATCAGCTGACACGTCGTCAGTCAAAGAAGGCGTTAGAAAACGAATTCGCGCGTCAGACGGAAACCCGGCAGCGGCTTGACGGACGTATTGAACGCCAAGCGTTCGGATGTCCTGCCGTTTTCACGCAGAAAAAGCTGGGCCCGTGACGCATTGCCCAGGCCGACCACGGCCACGAGGCGGCCACCGTCATTCAACTGGGATAACAGCGGTTCCGGAATTGTCTCGACGGCGCCGTGAACGAAGATCACATCATACGGTGCGCCCACTGAATGCCCCTTTTCAAGGTCGCCGGTCGCGACCGAGACATTCGCATGCCCCAGGCGGCCCAAAGTTGCCGATGCTTCCGATGCAAGGGAAACATCGCTCTCCAGCGCCACGACCGAGGCCGCAAGCTCCGACAGGATTGCAGACGCATAGCCAGTACCGCAGCCGATCTCGAGAACCTTGTCATCCTTGGAAATTGCTGCCAGCTGAAGCAGCTTGGCCAAGGGAGACGGTTCCATCAGGTACCGGCGTCCGCCCGTCGCATCTGCCGTCAACTCGATATCGCTATCGATATAGGCGAGCGGCTTCAGTGCGGCAGGCACGAACTCTTCTCTTGGAACTGACAGGAATGCCGCGAGAACGGCGTGCGACGTCACATCCGTCGTGCGGATCTGGTTGTCGACCATCTTGATGCGTGCTGCTTCGAAATTCATCTTGCCTGCCTTCATAATCCGGATCGTCGTCCGGCGTGTGCGCGCTTTTGGCTTGCGCAGATAAAACAACCGGTGGCGCTTCAGCCGACCGGGCATGGCCAAGCTCATAAATCCGCGCATCTGCCGTTTCAAGCTATGGAATGCAGTTCTTGCAAAAAAGCAAGCTCCACAAAAGCCGGTCACCATATTCTGCCCTTCCCCGGGACAGGAAATTTGGGCAAATTCGCGTTGGCGCATATACGCGAATCACCGGCATTGGAGATTGTGCAAGTGACAGGACGTTTCAAACAGCCAGGCCGTTTCGCGTCCCAGCTTCTTTTTTTATCGGCCAGTTTGCTTCTTTCGGCCTCGAGCGTAGGCAGCGCAGTCGCAGCTGAAACGATTTTCGACGAACTGCGCTTCGGCGCCGGCGCATCCCTGAGCAACGGCAATTCGCGTGAGTCCGGCATTTTTCCATCCGCCACCATCTTTTTTGATCCACTATCGAGCGGTACGGCAACGACATGGCAGCAGAGCATTCTGGAACCCAGGATCTATCTTGGTGCCTCGGTAGGTACCGGCGATGGGGTGGATCAGGTCTATGGTGGTTTCAGCTGGACTGCAGATATCACCAGCCGCCTGTTCGTCGAGCTGGGACTTGGCGGCACCGTTCACAATGGCAAGCTGGACGGCGGCAATGGCAAGGGCCCCGATCTCGGCTGCCGCCTGCTGTTTCGCGAACAGATCGCACTTGGTTATCGCGTAACGGATAATTGGCAGATCCTGGCGACGGCAGACCATTCCTCGCACGCCAATCTCTGCGATGGGCCGAACGATGGCATCAGCCATGCCGGCCTTGCCATCGGTTACAAGTTCTGACCCGACTGCCGGCCTCAGCCGGCAGGTGCTGCTTCCAGGCCGACCAAGCCGATTTTGGTATAACCGGCCCGCTGAATGAGGTTCATCACCGTCATCAGTTCACCGTAATCGACAGCCTTGTCGGCGCGCAGAAGAATGCGTGTTTCCGTATTGCCCTCTGTCATTCCATTCAGTTCGGCGACGAAACCGTCTCGATCGATCTCATTGTTCCCAAGCGCCAGGGAAAGGTCCGCCTTCAATGTCACGAAAACTGGCTTGTCTTCGCGCTTGACCGGGGCTGCCGCCGACTGCGGCAGATCAACCTTCATGTCGACAGTCGCAAGTGGCGCTGCCACCATGAAGATGATCAGGAGAACGAGCATGACATCGATGAAAGGTGTGACGTTGATTTCGCTGTTTTCTTCGAGATCACCGCCACCCTCGCTGATTTTACTGGCCATGGTCTTATCCGATCCGCACGATGCCGGCATCCGAATGCGCATGGCTTTCGGCCTTGCGCGGGGATAAGCGGCGTGCCTGGCGGAAATCGAGATCGCGGCTGACGAGGCGTTCGACCGCAGCTGAGGCATCGGCCAGAATCAGGCGGTAACCACCGATCGATCGGGCAAAATAGTTGTAGATCACGACTGCCGGAATAGCAGCAACAAGGCCGATGGCCGTTGCCAGCAGCGCTTCGGCGATGCCTGGTGCTACGATCGCCAGATTGGTCGTCTGCGCCTTGCTGATACCGATGAACGAATTCATGATGCCCCAGACCGTACCGAACAGGCCGACGAACGGCGAGATCGATCCGATCGTCGCGAGAATGCCGGTGCCGCCGGCAATCCGCTTGCCTGCACCAGCCTCAATGCGGGAGAGCTGCGATGCAACGCGCTCCTTGACCCCTTGCGTCGAGACGATATCGAGTATGGCCTCCGATTTCGACAGTTCGTCGTTGGCTGCGGCAATCATGTGCGCGGCCGGTCCTGTCTTCGCGATCAGCGTCTCGCGGGCATCCCGCAGCACAACGGCATCCGACAAGACCCTGACTGCGCGCCTGGCGCTGCGCTTTGCGGCAGCAAGCTCGAAAGACTTGGCAAACAGGATGGCCCAGGTCGCAACCGATGCCAGGGCCAACGCCGTCATGACAGTTTTGACAACGATGTCGGCAGCCATGAACATGCCGATCGGCGAAAGATCGTGCGGCAAGACCGGATTGGGTGAGGTTGCCTGTGTATCCTCGCCCGCAGGTGCTGCCAGAGCATTCACCGGGGCTGCAGGCGTCACCTCATTTGCCGGCGTGGACGGCGATACACCAGCTTGCGGCGTAACCTGAACTGGCTGCTGCGTTTCCGTAACCGGTGAAGCCGGGGTTTCCTGCGCGCGAAGCGCTCCGGCATTCGAGAACGTCAGCAGCAAGGCCGCCAGTAGCATAAATTTCGGCATCGCACGGTTCGGCATGACCTATCCTTACCTCGTCATCGCCCGCCAATCCCTGGGAGGATAAGACGGCGGGAGCACGTAAACACATCATTTGACGGCCGACGCCGAACGCGCCTGCATCGATCGCGGCTTCATATGACATACTATGGCTGAAAGGCAAGTATTTGTGGAGTTCTTTAATCAAGAATAAACAATCGAACAGGGATTCAACCTGCCTCGAGCAAGCCTGACGAGTTTGCGCGGGTCATTCATTGACTTCCCGCGCGTCGAACAGCCCGGTCCGCCAATCATAGGTCCTGTGTTGCGCCCAGGGACGCTGCAACTGCCCCCGCGCAAAAACCAGCCGCATTTCCCCACGATCAATCACATTGCCCCCCGTGAGGGAGCCAACACCATAAATCTCGACTGCGCCGGAGTGGCGTAAACTCTGGCCACTCAGTAACAGCGCGCCTGAGCGGCAGGTGCGAAACCGCAGCATGACCGGCGTCACGACGATATCAGCCTCGTCGCAGGCGGTACCGATGAAACGGGCATCATCGACGGTTATGATGCGCCACCCCTGGTGCGCCATTGCCGCACACCATTGCTTTGCGACGCAGACAAAACGGCCGGGCACCGCCTCCGCCAAAAGCCTGCGGATGACCGCGCGCGCCGCGCCCTTGTCGATTGGTGGTTTTGTTTTTCGCCCCCCGGCAGCGTCTTCACTGCTTGATGCTGATGCGATGGCGTCTTCGATCGCCAGTTCAGGCCGTTGCTGCGGTTTTTGGTGATTCTGCAGGCGCAAAGCGCGCTGCCATTGGGAGAACACGAAATCGGCAGGCTTGGCCCTGTTGCTGGCAGCCTCCCCGTCCTTGATCATCGCCACCAGACGCCCGTCTTCGGCGATCACCATATCCGGCCGCGCAACCGCGCTTGTCGATGCCACCACAAGACCGGCGGCGATGATCATCAGGCCGGACACGGCCAGCCATGTCCGGAGCAGGCAGGCCAGAACGCCACCGGCGGCAATCAGCATGAAGGCATGATCCGGAATGCGGCCCGTCGTTATCTCGCCGCCCCACGCTGACACCATCTTGGCAATGGAGATCATCCAGTCGAGCCCATGCCCCATGACCAGCAACGGATAACGATCAAGACCAAAGGGCATCAACAGCATGGCCAGCAAGCCAAAGGGCATCACCAAGATGCTGATGATCGGCATGGCCAGAACGTTGCCAATCAAACCATAGGCGGCCAGCCGATGAAAATGACCGGCTGAGTAAATCATCGTCGACAGGCCACCGATCAGGGAACTGAGCAACAGACCAGCAAAGAAGCTACCAACGGCCTTCAACGGGCCGGTCGTGCGGTTTTCCGGAAGAATGTCGCGGCTCGGCCGGTCGCGCCAATGCGCGTAGCCGGCAACCAGAGCCAGTGTCGCGGCAAAGGACATCTGGAAACCCGGCCCCGTCACTGCGGATGGTGTGATGACCAGGATGATCATGGCCGACAATGCCACATTGCGCAGGCTGATCGATGGCCTGTCGAAGAACACGGCAATCAGCATGATCGAGATCATGATCCAGGATCGCACCGCCGAAACAGCGCCGCCCGAAATAAGGATATAGGCGAACACCATGATCAGGGCACCGGCGGCGGCGAGCTTCTTGATCGGAAAACGGTGCGCCAGCCCGGGCACAAGGCTGAGCAGTGTCCGCGCGCCGACCAGGAACGTTCCGGCAGCCAGAACCATGTTCAACCCGGAGATCGCCAGCACATGCGCAAGTCCTGCCTCGCGCAGCGCCTCGATCGTCGGCCGGCCGATCGCCCTTTCCTCGGCAGTGACCAGCGCTGCTGCAATTGCCCCGGCATCACCTCCGATGGTGCCGCGAATACGGGCGCCAATGGCCTCGCGCCAGCGAGCGATTGTTTCCCCCATGCCAGCACACCAAACGGCAATCCTGCCTCTGGTCGCGTCTTCAACACCGACAACGGCCTGCGGTTTTCCATAGAAGTAACCGATCGCGCCAATACCCCTGAAATAGCTGTCGAAGGCGAAATCGTTGAGACCGACAAGGGCAGCCCCGGATGGCGGCGATAATCGCACCCTGCCCTCGATCCCGTCACCAATCCCGACAGGTGTTTCTCGGCTGCGGGACAAAAGCGTGACCCTGGCGGGCGGGCGTTTCAATTCCGGCTCCAAGGTCTGACTGACAGCGATGGTATACCGCCAATAACCGCGATCGGTGGTTTCCCGCGCGGTGACGATGCCGCGTACCCGTGTCGTCACCGGCGTGTCGAGCACCACGGTATCCAGCCGCATGGTCTCCCATGCGGCAAATCCCATACCCGCAGTCAACAAAGCCGCAATCAACGCAGCTATGCGCCAAAAACCTGGGCGATGGCGAAATGCAAAGGCAGCCATGCCGAAAACGCATATCAGCAGTGCAAGTTTGAGATGGCCTGGCGTCTGTGGAAGCCAAAACCAAACAAGCGAGCCGACACCGAGGAAGACAGGAACGAACAGCAAGGCGTGCCCGAATGCCACCTCCTCCGACACAGCCAGTTTGATGTGCGCATGCCAGCGGATGGTCCGCATTCTCTTGCGCGCCGATGTAAGGTCGGCAAGAGCACCGTGCCAAGCCCGGTTTTCCGGTTGTTTCGCCGTGATGTCGGGACGGTGCGGACCGCTCGCCAGGGCATAGGGAAGCATACTGTCAGATCGCGCACTTGGCGCCACCCCTGGCTCCTGCCCCTGTGTCATGGATGCCGTTCCACACGCCCAAGTCCCGCCACATTCTGCAACCGGACACGACGAAATGCAACCGTCGAGATTGATGCACAAAAAAGATGCAGAACTTTTCGGTGGAACGAGACCGGTACGGCTTGAGAACGATTATGTCATTGGAGATATGGCCCGAACGTGTAATTATTGCGTTGCCATATGCCTATTTTTGCATCGCACAATTTGCCTTTGGTTCAACTTGGCAGCCGTGACTAAATCGGATAGCACATGGTCGGCGTTAATATCTGCGGCATAATTGTGTGCCAATTTGCTGCAAACGGAGGATCCCCATGACAGGAAAAAGCGCAGTTGTAACCGTGGACAACAAAACGGTGGAATTGCCGGTACGATCGGGGTCGATCGGTCCGGATGTGGTCGATATCGGCACGCTCTACAAGCAGACCGGCCAGTTTACATACGATCCCGGCTTCACGTCGACCGCATCATGCGAATCCAAGATCACCTATATCGATGGCGATCAGGGTATCCTCCTGCATCGCGGTTATCCGATCGAGCAGCTGGCCGAACACGGCGACTTCCTTGAAGTCTGCTACCTGCTGCTTTACGGCGAATTGCCGACGGCAGCGCAGAAGAAGGACTTCGACCATCGTGTCACGCACCACACCATGGTGCATGAGCAGATGTCGCGCTTCTTCACCGGCTTTCGCCGCGACGCCCACCCGATGGCCGTCATGTGCGGCTGCGTCGGCGCACTGTCCGCCTTCTATCACGACTCGACCGACATCACCGATCCGCACCAGCGCATGGTTGCCAGCCTGCGCATGATTGCCAAGATGCCGACACTCGCTGCCATGGCTTACAAGTACCATATCGGCCAGCCCTTCGTTTACCCGAAGAACGACCTCGATTACGCATCGAACTTCCTGCGCATGTGCTTTGCCGTTCCCTGCGAGGAATATACGGTGAACCCGGTTCTCTCCCGCGCGATGGACCGGATCTTCATCCTGCATGCCGACCATGAGCAGAACGCCTCGACCTCGACCGTTCGCCTCGCCGGTTCGTCGGGGGCCAATCCGTTTGCCTGTATCGCGGCCGGCATTGCCTGCCTGTGGGGTCCAGCCCATGGTGGCGCCAACGAAGCCGCGCTCAACATGCTGGCTGAAATCGGCTCGGTCGACCGGATTCCGGAATTCGTTGCCCGCGCCAAGGACAAGAACGATCCGTTCCGCCTGATGGGCTTTGGCCACCGCGTCTACAAGAACTACGATCCGCGCGCCAAGATCATGCAGAAGACGACGCATGAAGTGCTGGCCGAACTTGGCCACAAGGACGACCCGCTGCTGGAAGTGGCTATGGAACTCGAGCGCATCGCGCTGACGGACAGCTACTTCATCGAGAAGAAGCTCTATCCGAACATCGACTTCTACTCCGGCATCACGCTGAAGGCGCTCGGCTTCCCCACGACCATGTTCACGGTGCTGTTCGCACTCGCCCGTACGGTCGGCTGGATCGCCCAGTGGAACGAAATGATCGAAGATCCGGAACAGCGCATCGGCCGTCCGCGCCAGCTCTACATCGGCGAACCGGAACGCGATTACGTCCCGGTTTCCAAGCGCTAAGCCCAGGACATAACAATTGAAAAAGCCCGGTCAGAAATGGCCGGGCTTTTTTGCATTCAAAACATCAAGAACGATGCGGGCGGCTGTCTCGCCCGGTGGCCTCTCCGTCATCATGCGTTGCCAGACGGTGCTGTATCCAACCAGCATAGCCTGACGCTCCGGCGTATCTGCCGTCAGGCGCTCCATCCAGCGCGACAGTGCTCCGGCGCGGATGGCCTCGTTCAAATATTCCGGCACGAGGGCATAATCCGCCACCAGATTGGGAATGGCCGCCGTCCAGATCTTGATGCGCTTGTGCATCAGGCGAATGATCCAATCGGCCTTGTAGGTCGAGACGACCGGAATCCCGGCGAGCGCAAGCTCCAGGATCACCGTGCCTGACGCCGCAACGGCAGCATCGGCCTCAGCGAACGCCTTCCATTTGGCGGCGGCGCCAACCGTGATTTCCGGCTTGACCAGCCACGACGCCGTTATCTCGCGCACGAGGCTTTCCTGACGGGGAACCGTTGGAAGCAGGAACCGCATATTGGGATGCCGGCTGTGCAACTCTTCCGCCGTTTCTCCGAAGGCCGGCAGCAGACGGCTGATTTCGCTGCCGCGAGACCCAGGCAGGAGCAGGCATGTTGCCGAATCCACGCTCACGCTTGCTGTACGTTTTTCAACTTGCCGTTCCCGCACCGCCAGGACATTGGCGTCCATTGCCAGCCGATGCCCGACATAGGTCGTCGGCGGGCCGCCGAGCCGTTGCATCACCTCCGGCTCGAAAGGGAGAACGGCCAGAACGTGATCGACATAGGGAAGCATCTTGACGGCGCGTTCGGACTTCCACGCCCAGACGCTCGGGCAGACATAGTTGACGATCGGCAAATCCGGCAAGGCCGTGCGCACGCGGCGCGCGACGCGGTGGGTGAAATCAGGACTGTCGATGATGACAAGGATATCCGGCTTGGCAGCGATAATGGCATTGGCCGTCTGGCGGATGCGCAGGATGAGTTTCGGCAAGCGGGCAAGAACCTGCGAGATCCCCATGATCGAAAGCTCGGAATAATCGAACAGGGACGTCAGGCCCTCAGCCTCCAGCCCCTCGCCGCCCACGCCAATCAACGACAGATTGCCTTTGACCAGCGGGCGCAGCGACTTGACGAGATCGGCGCCAAGCAGGTCGCCGGAGACTTCGCCAGCGATGACAGCGAGCTTGAGACCGCTCGCGCTCATTGCCCACCTCGCAGGAGAGCGCGGTCCACTCCCGTGATGAACAGCCCAGCCTCGTTGGCCAGCGCGATCATCTCTTCGCGATCGAGAACCAATGCCCGGCCGGCTTCGACGGCGATACCGGCAAGTCCGGCCGCCTGCGCACCCTTGATCGTCGATGGACCTATCGAGGGAAGATCGGCGCGCAGATCCTGCTGCGGCTTGCAGAGTTTGACGAGAACGCCGCGACGGCGGCTGGAGATGCGTCCGTCGGCCTTCAGCCGCGCAACCCGCTCCAGCATCGCGTCGGTGCCCTCCGGCCCCTCAAGGGCCACGACACGGCCGCCAACGGCGACGGCGCCCTGCCCGACGTCCAGATGGCCAAGCGCTATGGCAGCGGCTTCAGCGGCCTCGATATCTGCCTGATCGTCCGCACCCGGTGTTCGGGCGCCCAAAGTGCCGATCTCGGCCAGAAGCTCCGGGACAATGTCCTGCACGCCGATCACCCGTGCGCCATTGGTCTCGATAAGCTCGATCGCCATTTTCAAAACGGCATCGTCGCCACCCGACAAAAGCGTCCGTAGAACACTCGGTATCTTCACCAGGCTTTTCAACGTCGGTTTGATGTCGCGCCAATCCGGCCGTCGCCGCACGGCACCCGACATGACCACACGACCAATACCGGCATTGCGGAAAACCCCGCTAATCGCCTTGAAATTGCCGATGCCGAGCGTCGTATGATCAAACGACGACCAGTCCCGCTCCGACTCGTTGGCAAGCGCAATGATGAATGGATTTTCGCCATGCGTGCGGGCTGCTTCCGCAACATGCAGCGGCAGCAGGCCGCTGCCGGCGATGATTGCCAGCCGGTCTTTGATCTCTGGCCGGCTGTGCATGCTCATCTGCCTCAGCCCTTGCTGCCCCGTGTCGGGGACGACAACGCCCGATCGCTTTCGGCCGCGATGAAATCAAGAATTTCGAGCGCCGGCGGGCAATCCTCATAGTCGGCACGGATTGCTGCGGCATTGGCACGGATCGATTCCGGACCTTCGAAAATCTGCTTGTAAGCGCGGCGCACGGCGTGAATTACAGGCTTCTCGATGCCGGAACGGCTCATACCCACAACGTTCAGACCACCGAGCAGGCCCGGATTGCCGTTGAGCATGCCGTAGGGAATGACATCATAGGCAACAGCGGAGAGACCGCCAACAAACGCATGGCGTCCGATGCGGGTAAACTGGTGAACAGCCGAGCCGCCGCCGAGAATGGCCCGATCGCCAACCGTGACATGGCCAGCAAGCATGACGTTGTTCGACAGGATGATGTTATTGCCGAGGCGGCAGTCATGGGCGACATGCGCATAGGCAAGGAACAGATTATTGTCGCCAACGATCGTCGCGCCGCCATGTTCGACGGTGCCGGTATTCATCGTCACGCCTTCGCGAATGGTGCAGTTTTCACCGATCACCAATGTCGTATCGACAGCACTGTGATGCACACTCTGCGAATCGCCGCCGATCACTGCCGACGGGAAAACCTTCGAGCCTTTGCCGACCGTCGTACGTCCGAGCACCACAACGTGGCTGATCAGTTCGACATCGTCTGCGAGCGTCACCTTCGGACCAACGTGACAGAACGGTCCGACAACGACGTTGTCACCGATCACCGCTCCGTCTTCGATCACCGAAAGCGGATGGATCTTCGCAGTGGAGGCAATCATGGTCAGGCGTCTTCCTTGCTGATAATCATCGCGCCGATATCAGCTTCCGCGACAAGTTGCCCGTCAACTTTTGCATCACAATGAAATTTCCAGATATTGCCGCGCTGCTTCTGCTTGACGACATGGAACTCGACCCGGTCGCCTGGAACGACCGGCTTGCGGAAGCGGGCATTGTCGATGGTCATGAAATAGACGAGGTTGCTGCCGCCGCCATTCTTGCGAGCGCAGATCGCGCCGGCCGTCTGGGCCATGCCTTCGATCAGCAGAACACCCGGCATGATCGGCTGCTCGGGGAAATGCCCGGTGAAATGCGGCTCGTTGGCCGTGACATTCTTGATGCCGATCGCCGAGTTGTCGCCATCGATCTCGATGATCTTGTCGACCAGCAGGAAGGGATAGCGATGGGGAAGAAGTTTTAGGATTTCCCTGATGTCAGCCGTACCGAGAACGGTGCTTCCAGCTTCACTCATCTTTGCCTCCTGATTTCTTCTGCCTGTTGTGCGCGCGCGCCGTGATCTCGGCAATTTCGCGCAGGAAGTCGCGCATGGGGCGTGCTGGAATGCCGCCATACCGTTCGCCGGCCGGGACATCCGACGCGACACCGCTCATGGCGCCGATCTGGGCCCGGTCGCCGATGGTAATATGTCCATTGATCGCTGCAGCGCCGCCGATCATCACGCCATCACCAATACGGGTGCTGCCGGCAATACCGACCTGGGCGGCGATGCCGCAATGACGGCCGATGCGCACATTGTGGCCAAGCTGGACGAGATTATCGATCTTGGTGCCTTCGCCGACGACCGTATCGTCCATCGCACCGCGGTCGATCGTCGTGCCGGCACCAATCTCCACCCTGTCCTGCAGGATGACGCGGCCGATCTGAACAATCTTGATCATGCCGCCTTTGGGTCCCGGCGCATTGCCGAAACCATCCTGGCCGATCCGCGCGCCGGGGTGGATGATGACCTCGTTACCGACAAGCGCGTACATGATGCTGGCTCCGGCCGAAATCGTGCAGTCGCGGCCAATACGGACGCCAGGGCCGATCACCGCGCCGGCGGCGATCCGCGTGCCCGTGCCGATATGCGCACCACTGCCGATAACGGCAGTCGCCTCGATATCGACATTGTCCTCGATCTGCGCAGATGGATCGACAAAGGCAGCTGGAGATATGCCACCCGGCCCAGACAGGTTCTGCTCAGGGCGCACCGCCTGTGGATGCAGGATTGCGCCGGCAAGCGCGAAAGCCGTGTGGGGATGCCGTGTCAGAAGCACGGGGATGTGCGGCGGGACAATTGCAGCGATCGTATCGTCGCAAATGATGGCGCCGGCTTTCGATGTTTCAAATTCATCGCGGAAACGCCGCTGCAGCATGTAGCAGACGTCGAACTCACCGGCACGATAGGTCGGTGCCACCGACCGGACAAGCCGGTCGCCCAACTCCGGGGCCTGTAGCACCGCACCGATTTGATCCGCCAGATCGCTCAGGCGGATCCCATCATGTGGTGGGAAGAACCAATTGTTTTCCATGGCCAACACTCCAGAACAGTTTTGGCAGGCAGTTCTGGACTGCAAGGATCAGAAGGACGACGAGATACCGAACTTGAGGTTCTGAACCTTGTCATAGTCTTCCTTGGCAATCGGAATCGCATAGTCTACGCGCAGCGGTCCAAAGGGCGATGCCCAGATCAGGCCCAGGCCAACGGATGCCCGCAGCGAGGATCCCGTTCCACCCTCGGTCGTGTCTGTCACACCCTTGTAGGACAAGTTGACTTCGTTGCCATAGAGCGTTCCGGCGTCAGCGAAAATCGCTCCGCGGAAGCCTGCGTCACGAGACACGAATGGCAGCGGGAACGTCGCCTCGGCAGAGGCCGTGAAGTAGGTCGTACCGCCCAGCGCATCGCCGTTTGACATACGCGGGCCGACACCATTGCGCTCAAAACCGCGAATGTCGCTGTTACCGAGCTGGAACTGGTCGAACACTTCCATCTGGCCGCCTGTGTTGAACACATGGCCGGCGCTACCGGAAAGCGACGCGATGATATCGGCATCATCGTTCACCGTGTAGTACCACTTAGCTTTCGCCGTGAGCTTGTAGAAATCAGATGTGCCGCCAAGACCAGCATATTCCTGCGTTGCCGAGGCCAAAATGCCCTCATGCGGCAAGGTCGCATCGTCGAGCGAATTGTAGGTCACCGTCTGAGAGATCGATGAGCGCGTCCACGGCGACCCATCGATCACACGATCGTAGGGCGTAGAAAGCTCATCCCTGTCGCCGCTGTAATCCATCTGCGTCAGATTGTAACGGAATGTCGTCGATACCCGTTCGGTGATCGGCGCCGTAACACGCAGGCTGAAGCCCTTGTCTTCATAGCTGTAGTTGTCATCGTCGTAATCGTTTTCGTTCTGAAAGATATCGAAACCGGCAGCCAGACGATAGCCGAGGAAATAGGGCTCGGTGAAGGATACGTTGTAGGTACGGCTATCCTGACCGCGACCAGCGGCAAGACGGATGTACTGGCCACGGCCGAGGAAGTTCTTTTCCTCGATCGAGGCTTCCAGCAGGAAGCCGCCGCCGCTACCGGCCGAATAGCCAGCACCGATACCGAACGAACCGGTCGACTGGTCCTGCACATCGACGATCACGACGACGCGATCGGAAGCACTACCAGGCTGGGTCGAGATATTGACGGTGGAGAAGTAACCGAGGGCATCCAGACGGCGCTTGGCCGTCGTGATCATTTCCTGGTTGAACGCATCGCCTTCGCTGACGTCGAATTCGCGACGGATGACGTAGTCACGTGTGCGGGTGTTGCCACGAATTTCGATGCGCTCGATATAGGCGCGCTCACCCTGGTCAACCAGGTAGTCAACGGCGATCGTGCGGCTGCCGAAATCGCGGTTGCCGCGCGGCGTTACACGAGCGAAGGGATAACCCTGCGACGCAACCCGCTTGGAAATCGCGGAAATGCTGTCCTGCACGTCCTTGGCCTTGTAGATCGTGCCTTCCGAGGTCCGGACGAGACCCTTCAATTCTTCGGCATTGACGCCTTCAACGGTCGATTCAACATTGACCGCTCCGAAGTCGTAGCGCTCGCCCTCTTCGACGGTGATCGTGACCGTATATTCGTTGGTGGCTTCATCCAGCACAGCATCCGAGGACACGACGCGGAAGTCGGCATAACCGCGGTTGTAGTAGAACTGACGCAGCAGTTCCTCATCAGCGCGCAGCTTGTCGGCGTTGTACACGTCCTTACGGTTCAGGAAGGAGAAGATCCCCGATTCCTTCGTCGAGATCACAGCCTCAAGACGACCGTTGCTATAGGCGTTGTTGCCGACAAAATTAATCGCCGTGATCTTGGTGCGATCGCCTTCATTGATGACGAAGGCGAGATTGACGCGACCTTCCGCGATCGGAACGACCTGCGTGGTCACGGTCACATCTTCGCGGCCGATGCCGGCATAGGCATCCTTGATGGCCTGAATATCAGATTCTGCAGTTGCTTCGCTGTAAGGGCCGAGCGAACGTGTGCGAACGACCGCCTGAAGCTTGTCGTCCTTGATCTTGCGGTTGCCGTTGAAAACGACCTGATTGACCAGCTGGTTCTCGCTCACGGTAACGACGAGCGTACCACCGGAGACGTTGATGCTGACATCAGAGAAGTAACCCGTCGAATAAAGACGCTTTACGGAAGAATCGATATCGCCGTTGCTGAAGCTTTTGCCCGGAACGATCGTGATGTTTGCACGGACCGTTTCTGGGCTGACGCGTGTCGCGCCGCGCACTTCGACCCGGCTGATCGTTGCAGCTTCGGCGACAGTCGCACTAGCAAGCGTTACAATGCCAGACCCCGTTACGACCATACTTGCAGACAGCGCAACCGCCGACACCGCGTTCAAAAATTTTGAACCAGCTTTCATAAATCTTACCTTCTTCCCAATGCCCCGCAGCGAACTCGTACCGACTCCGGTCACGGCTGCCGTTTTAACCGCTTTTCATATACAAGCAAGCCAGCTCGTTAATTTCTGTTTACTTCAATTGAAACCGTGTCCTAACGGCCACTACGGAATTGCTTTATCGTAAACAAATCCTTTCGATTAACCCGTTGAATTCCCAACAAAGCCAACCGCCTCTCCTACACCTGCATGACCGCTTCAGGCCTCCAATACTAGCCCAAAAGCGAACTTATGTCGTTCCATGTGGCAAACACCATCAGCATCAGCACCATGGCAAAACCGATCCGGAACGCGACGTCCTGCGTGCGCGGTCCCACCGGTTTTCCACGAACGGCCTCCACCGCATAAAACATCAGATGGCCGCCATCAAGTACGGGAACCGGCATTAGGTTAAGAAGTCCAATGGAAACTGACAGAACCGCCGCCAATTGCAGAACGGCAGCGACGCCGATGGTGGCCATCTGGCCGGACGCCTGGGCGACGCGGATAGGGCCACCCAACTGGTCAGCCTTCATCCGGCCGGTCACGAGGTTCGCCAGATAATTGAATGTGCCGGTCACGATGTGCCAGCTTTCGACAGCACCCTGCCCCACGGCTTCGATCGGACCAAAGGTTTCCAGGCGGAAATTGCCGGTTTCCTGATTCGTCAGGATCCCGATGATGCCGAGTTCCATCTTGTTGCCGAACTGGTCGGTGATCTCCGTGCGCTGCGGCACCATTGGCAAATCCAGCAGCTCGCCTTTTCGCTTGATCTGGATGGTGATCGGCGTTTCCGGACGGATGCTGACATAGCGGCGTACATCGTCGAATGTCGTGACGGGCGTGCCGTCGATCGACACCAGCAGATCGCCCGGCAACACGCCAGCCTTGGCGGCAGCACTGTTTTCCTTGACTTCAGCGACTACAGGGTCTGCGATCGGCTTGCCGTAGACCGTAAACAGCACAGCAAAGATCGCTATCGCCAGGATGAAATTGGCAATCGGCCCAGCAGCAACCGTGACAGCACGCTTCCAGAGCTTGGCCCCCAGGAAGGTCCGGTCGCGATCCTCGGCTGAATATTGCTCGAGCTTGCTGTAGTCAGGGACGCTGGCCGCATCCTCGTCGCCGAAGAACTTCACATAGCCGCCGAGCGGGATGGCGCAGAACTTCCAGCGCGTTCCCTGCTTGTCGGTATAGCCAAACAATTCCGGACCGAAGCCGACGGAAAAAGCAAGAATACGGATGCCGGACCAGCGGCCGACAAGATAGTGTCCCATTTCGTGCACGAAGACGAGCAGCGTCAGCACCAGTAGGAACGGCACGATATAGCCGACAATCAGTTGAAGCGTATCGGCCAGGTAAGCCATAGAGTCCTCGATCAGCTATGCGGGCGTTTTACGGCGCCAGCAGGATTGCCCCCAGGGGCACGTTCTGTCCGCCGGTGGACACGACTTGCACCAAGGCAATCAACAGCGCGGCAAAACAGGCAAAAACAAGTCCATCGACCCGATCCATGACGCCGCCATGCCCGGGAATAAGCTTGCTTGAATCCTTCACGCCAAACCGGCGCTTGATATAGGATTCGAACAGATCGCCGATCTGGCTGGATACCGAGAGTGCCAGCGCCAGGAGCGGAATGCGGGCGTCGTTCAGCGAAAAATAGCTCATGAACACCGCAACGCCCGCGATCACCCCGCAAACAGTCCCGCCGATCGCGCCGGACCAGGTTTTTCCGGGAGAGATGCGGGGTGCAAGCTTCGGGCCGCCGATTGCCCGGCCGGTAAAATAGGCAAGAATGTCCGTCGCCCAGACCACGGCAAAGATGAAGATCATGGCAATCAGGCCGATATCGCCCTCGCCGCGAATAGCCGAGAGCGAAATGCCCGTTAGGCCTGCGTAGACGATGCCGCCGGGCAGCCACCAGCTGCCGCTGCGGAGAAACACCAAGAGCGCTGCCATGGCGGCAAACCCGGCCAGAACAAGCAGCGTGACATGGGCGCCGTCAAACAGGATGAGGGCCGAAATGACTGCCTGTGACAGCCAGCCGAAAGCGTTGCCCTGGAAATCACGTTCGGCAAGCCGGGTAATGGTCGACCATTCGTAATAGACCAGCAGGGCAATGGCCACGGACAGAAGCTCGAACACCGTACCGCCGGCCCAGGTCGCGCCGAGGGTGATTGCAGCAAGGATGATGCCGGAGATGAGGCGCAGTCGCAGTTCGCTCTGCATCAGGAACCAACCGCAAGCGTCGGCTGCGATAGGCCACCATAGCGGCGCTCCCGTCCGGCATAGGTCGTCAGGGCATTGAGGAAGACTTCGCGGGTGAAGTCCGGCCACAGTTCGGGGACAAACAACAACTCGGAATAGGCAGCCTGCCAGAGCAGGAAGTTCGACAACCGCTCCTCGCCGCTGGTGCGCAAGACGAGATCGGGGTCTGGAATACCTGCCGTATCGAGCTTGCCGGCGATGCGCTCCGGCGTGATCTGGTCTGCCGTCAATCGCCCCTGGGCAACGTCAACCGCCAGGGCCTGCATGGCGCGGGTCATTTCATCGCGAGAGCCATAATTGAAGGCTATAACCAGTGTGATACCCGTATTGTTGCGCGTCGTATCCTCTGCCTCCAGAAGCAGAGGCAGAATATCGCCGCGAAGATTGTTCTTGTCTCCGATCACCCGGATGCGAACATTCTGGCGGTGCAAATCGGCCAGGTCGCGCCGGATGAAGGCTTTCAGCAGCCCCATCAAATCCGAGACTTCGGCTTCCGGCCTGCTCCAGTTCTCCGAAGAGAAGGCAAAGAGCGTCAGGTAACGGATGCCGACCTCGCCTGCGGTGCGGACGGCCTCACGCACCGCTTCCACACCCTTGCGATGCCCCATGGTCCGCGGCAGCCCGCGCGAATTGGCCCAGCGTCCGTTGCCATCCATGATGATGGCGACGTGCGTGGGGACATTTCTAAGCAATGGGTTTGACATCGGTGGCCCGAAAAACAGAGACTCGGAAAAAGGCAGACTAGACCTGCATGATTTCCTTTTCCTTATCGCCGAGCAAGCGGTCGATGTCGGAAATCATCTCATCTGTCATTTTCTGGACCCTTTCGGACTGGCTTCGGCTGACATCCTGACCGATATCACCATCCTTTTCGGCTTTTTTCAGACTGTCCATGCCGTCGCGGCGCACGTTGCGTACAGCGACCTTGGCCTTTTCGCTATAGTCGTGCGCGACCTTCACCAGTGACTTGCGGCGTTCTTCGTTGAGTTCCGGCAGCGGAATGCGCAGATTCTGGCCGTCCATGATCGGATTGAGGCCGAGATTGGATTCACGGATGGCGCGATCGACGGCGTTGACCATCGACTTGTCCCAGATGGAAACACCGAGCATGCGGGATTCCGGAACGGTGATGTTGGCAACCTGGTTCAGCGGCACGCGCGAGCCGTATGCCTCGACCATAACCGGATCGAGCACGTTGGCCGATGCACGGCCGGTGCGCAGCGATGCGATATCACTCTTGAACGCGGCAATGGCGCCATCCATGCGGCGCTTCAGGTCACTCAGGTCAATACCTTCACTCATGGATCAAACTCCCGTTTATCGCGGCGGCCTTGCGACCACCCTTTAACTGCTCAATTGTCTGTTACGATGGTCGCCCGGCCGCCGCCGGTCAAGATTTCCGCAAACCCGCCCTTCTCGTGGATCGAGAAAACGATGATCGGAATGCTGTTCTCGCGCGCCAGTGCTACGGCGGCAATATCCATGACGGCGAGCCCCTTCTGCAGGACTTCGCTGTGCGTCAGGCGGTCGAAGCGGGTGGCCGTCGGATCTTTCTTCGGATCGGCGGTATAGATGCCGTCAACCTGCGTACCCTTGAAGATCGCTTCCGCGCCCATTTCGGCGGCGCGCAAGGCGGCTGCCGAATCTGTGGTGAAGAATGGATTGCCCGTGCCGCCGGCGAAGATTACCACACGCCCTTGCGAGAGATGAAACAGCGTGGCGCGCTGCGAGAAACTCTCGCATATTTCCGGCATGGCGATGGCAGACAGAACGACGGTATCGACATCAAGCTTGCGCAGCGAGGTGGCCAGCGCCAGCGCGTTGATGATCGTCGCCAGCATGCCCATGTGGTCGCCGGTGACCCGGTCGCCGCCCTTGGAGGCAACTGCAACACCGCGAAAAATGTTTCCGCCGCCGACAACGACGCCGACCTCGACGCCCATGGCGCGGGCTTCGGCAATGTCGGAGGCAATCCGGTCAGCGACCGCGACATCGATCCCGAACCCCTGGTTGCCCATCAGCGCTTCGCCTGAAGCTTTCAGCAGCACACGTTTGTAGAGAGGTTCGGCCGACATCGTCACTCCTGTCCAAGAAGGCACACATGCGAGATGGTGCATAAAACTGGTCTGTTCACCCCAGCGCGGCCGATATCATCCGGATGATCCCCGAGGGAGCCTGCGCCAATGTGATGATGATGCCGGATACACGAAGGGCACCGCGTTGTCACGCGATGCCCCGGATGTTTCCCAACAAGGATGGCGGTTTTCCCAATCAGGATGAAGAAATCAGCCCTTGGCGACAGCTGCAACTTCAGCTGCGAAGTCGGTTTCTTCCTTTTCAACGCCTTCGCCGAGAAGCAGGCGAGCCATGCCGACAACTTCGATCGGTGCACCAACGGTCTTTTCAGCTTCCTTGACGGCAGCTTCGACAGTCAGGTCAGGGTTCATGACGAAGGCCTGCGACAGAAGGGCGACTTCTTCGAAGAACTTGCGCATGCGGCCATCAACCATCTTTTCGATGATCGCTTCCGGCTTGCCGGATTCACGAGCCTGTTCGATGAAGATGTTGCGTTCGCGTTCTGCGACAGCTGCATCAACTTCCGTCGAGCGGATGGCCAGCGGGTTGGTTGCTGCAATGTGCATGGCAACCTGGCGGCCGATGGCGTTCAGGGCATCCTTGTCGCCGGTCGACTTCAGCGCGACGAGAACACCGAGCTTGCCGAGGCCGTCAGCAACGGAATTGTGGATGTAGGTGGCAACAACACCTTCTTCGACCGCCAGCAGCGCCGAACGGCGCAGAGCCATGTTCTCGCCGATGGTTGCGATCGCGTCGGTGATTGTTTCGGCGACCGTCTTGCCGGTTGCCGGGTAGTTGGCAGCGCTGATGGTTTCAACGGAACCGTCGGTGCCGACAGCAACAGCTGCGACGCCGCGAACGAGGTCCTGGAAGGCATCGTTGCGGGCAACGAAGTCGGTTTCCGAGTTGAGTTCGATGACGACGGCCTTGGTGCCGCTGCTGGCGATACCGATCAAGCCTTCGGCAGCTGCACGGCCGGACTTCTTGTCAGCCTTGGCAATGCCCTTGGCGCGCAGCCAGTCAATCGCGGCTTCCATGTCGCCATTGGTTTCGCCGAGTGCCTTCTTACAATCCATCATGCCTGCGCCAGTCTTTTCGCGCAGTTCCTTCACCATTGCTGCAGTAATAGTGCTCATCTTTTTTGCCTCTTCGTTGTGTTCGGCTGGTGCGCTGCCAGAAAGCCGGCGCGATACCAGGAGGATGTGGCAGGGCATGACCCCTGAATGTGACGTCGTGATGAAAGCGTTCATCCCGACAATAGGCATCGTGTCAACCAGCGCTCGATAGGCGGGTCGGATGCAAAAGAACAAGGCCGTTCACTTTTTCAGTCGTAAACGGCCTCGTCCTGATCGTATGATTGGAATGGCGGGCAGACCCGCCATTCGGCCTTATCAGGCTTCGACTGCTACTTCTTCGAGAGCCGGCTCAAGCGGCAGATCGGAAGAGGCTCCGAGATCGCGGCCCGACGAGCTCTGCTGACGGGCAATACCGTCAAGCGCTGCACGGGAGATCAGATCGCAATACAGCGAAATCGCACGCGAAGCGTCGTCGTTGCCGGGGATCGGGAAGTCGATACGGTCCGGATCGCAGTTCGAATCGATGATTGCGACAACCGGGATGCCGAGACGCTTTGCTTCGTCGATGGCAATCGATTCCTTGTTGGTATCGATGATGAACATCAGGTCCGGAACGCCGCCCATGTCGCGGATACCGCCAAGTGCGCGGTTCAGCTTTTCGCGTTCGCGCTCAAGGTTGAGGCGTTCCTTCTTGGTGAAGCCGGATGCTTCCGAGTTCAGGATTTCGTCGAGCTTGCGCAGGCGCTGGATCGAGTTCGAAATCGTCTTCCAGTTGGTCATCATGCCGCCGAGCCAGCGGGCGTTGACATAGTACTGGGCCGAACGCTTGGCAGCGTCAGCAATGATTTCGGATGCCTGACGCTTGGTGCCGACGAACAGAACGCGGCCGCCCTTGGCAACGGTGTCGCTGACAACCTGCAGGGCGCGCGACAGCAACGGAACGGTCTGCGCGAGGTCGATGATGTGAACGTTCGAACGATCGCCGAAGATGTACGGCTTCATTTTCGGGTTCCAGCGGTGAGTCTGGTGACCGAAGTGAACGCCAGCTTCCAGAAGCTGACGCATGCTAAAATCGGGCAATGCCATGCCTTTTTCTCCTTTTCCGGTTGAACCTCCGCAAGGCAAACAGCACTCTCTTCGAGAGCACCACCGGGTGGAACTGCCCGGATTTCTCCCGGACGGTCCCAAACCTTACGTGTGGAATGCGCTGCCCTTACCCCCTGCCAGCCGATAAATCAAGGGCGAACACGGAAAATAGCGGCAGGCAGGTCGCTCGGACCTATTTGCACTTTTCCTGCTTGAAGACCTCCAGATCGGCAAGCTTGCCGGTCAGGACGAAATCGCCGTAGTCCATGGTCAGGTCTCGGGTGATACCGTTTTCATAGAGCTTGAACTCCATGCGGTAGATCGGCAAGGCGTCACCGGTCGCATTGTCGTTGAAATAGGAGATGGTCACCGGCCAGTAGGGTTTTGCCGCCATGACGGCCGCCTTGTCGGCGTCAGCATCGCCGGCAGCAGCTGTCTGCGGCTTGCCGATCATGGTGGTGGTGATCAGCGTCTTGTCGCCCGCATCCGAGCCGTCGAAGATGCGCGATTCAAACAGCGTCTCGCCCTTCTTTGCCCGCTCGATGACGTCCAGCATGTGCTCGGTCGGAAACAGGCCTTGCGCGAGATCGACCTTGCGCTTGTCCGGCGAGGTCAGATCGACGGTCAAACCCTTTTTCGCTTCATGGGCAGAACCGCGGACTTCCTTGTCGAGTTTCTCGTCGGTAAAGGAACGGGTCAGAAAGCGGAAATTTCCGTTCTTCAGGTCTTCGTAGGTGGTCGTCTGCTGGTCGGTCAGCTTGACCTCGTCGCCCGTATCGACCTTGGTGACGAAACGGAAACTGACGGTATAGCCCTCGCAGGCCGAACCATTGAATTCATAGACCATCCGGCCATACATTCCGGAAATTCCGGAGCGCTCCGATGCGTCTTTCAGTTCCAGATCGTACACAGCGCGGTGAGGCACGAGGATATTGGCTGACGCAGCGGAAGCGCCGCCGACCGTCACACCCGATAAACATGCCCATGTCAGAATGACAGAGGCAAAGCCTGAACGAAACATCCGTTTCCTCCTGTTGGATTCGCGACCGATGCTATAAGAACACATCGGGCAAAAGCGAGGCATCAATGTTCGCGATGCAGTATTTTACCACTTCATGAAACATGCTGTGCATGCAGCATTTGATGACAAAACACAACAATGACCGGAGTTATCCATGTCTGCAGATATTGAAGCACGCATCAAGGAACTGGGAATCACCTTGCCGCAGGCTGCGGCACCTGCCGCCAACTATGTTCCCTTTGTCATCAGCGGATCGCACCTTTATATCTCCGGCCAGCTCCCGATGGAAAACGGCAAGGTCGCAGTCACCGGCCATCTCGGCGACGGCATCGATGTCGCCACAGGCCAGCGCGCCGCCGAACTCTGCGCCATCAATATTCTTGCCCAGGCCAAGGCAGCGTTGGGCGGAGACCTCTCGCGCATTCGCCGCATCGTCAAGCTCAACGGCTTCATCGCCTCAAAGCCGACCTTCATCGAGCAGCACCTGGTCATGAACGGCGCCTCCAACCTGATTGCCAAGGTCCTCGGCGATGCCGGCATTCATGCACGTGCAGCCGTCGGCATGGCCGCCCTGCCGTTCAATGCCGCCGTCGAAATCGACGCCGTGATCGAAATCGCCTGAGCGGAACGATATCCATGAAAGACCTATCCTGGCTGACGGCGCAACCGGTTGCTCATCGCGGCTATCACGACATGAACCATACCATCTGGGAAAACACGCTTTCGGCGTTTTCACGCGCGGCCGAAAACGGCTTCGCCATCGAGTGCGACCTGCAATACACCGCCGACAGCGTGCCGGTGGTTTTCCATGATGACGACATGCAGCGGCTTTGCGGCATCAAGGGCGACATTCGCGAAAAGACAGCCGGCGAGCTAGGTCTCATCGCCATTGGCGGCACCGCCGACAAGATCCCGACGCTCGGGCAGCTTTTAAGACTGGTCAAAGGCCGGGTGCCGATCGTCCTGGAACTGAAAGGCCGTTTGGGCGACGACGAAGGTTTTGTCGATGCGGTGCTGGAGGCTCTTGAAAGCTACGAGGGCCACGTTGCCCTGATGAGCTTCGATCATTGGTTGCTGAAGGATCTCAAGGCTCAAAACCCGTCCTACCCGATTGGTCTGACGGCCGGCGGTAATCAGCCGGAGCAGTTCCTCGTTCACGAAGAAGCGATGCAGCTCGGGCTTGATTTCATTTCCTATTTCTACGGGGATTTGCCAAACTCGTTCATCAGCAAGGAACGTTCGCTCGGCCGGCCGATCCTGACCTGGACCGTGCGCGATCAGGCCGGCGTCGATCACACCTATGCTCACGCCGATCAGATGACATTCGAGGGTTTCGATCCGAAGGAAAGGGTTATCGCTTAAAGAATGACCGGCGACGTCAAAATCCGCGTCGAGACGTCCTTTCAGGATATTTCGAAGGACAGTTGGGACGGATTGTCAGGCGCCGCCAAGGGGCAACCCGGCGGCCTCTACAATCCGTTCATTTCGCATGCCTATCTGTCATCGCTGGAAGAATCGGGCTCCGCGACTGCAGATACCGGCTGGCTCGGCCAGCATCTGCTGATGGAAGACGGCAATGGCGGATTTTCAGGCGCACTGATCTGCTACCTGAAAAACCACAGCCAGGGCGAATATGTCTTCGATCACGGCTGGGCCGACGCTTTGGAGCGGGCGGGCGGGCGCTATTATCCAAAACTGCAATGCTCGGTTCCCTTCACGCCGGCCACCGGACCGCGGCTACTGAGCGCCACGACAGCCGACACCGCCGTCGTTCGCACCTCGCTGGCAGCTGGCCTTCAGGAGCTCGCCCGTCGCCACAACGTGTCGTCCGCGCATGTGACGTTCCTACTGGAAGACGAGGTTTCGACTTTCGAACAGGCCGGTTTCCTGCATCGGACCGACCAGCAGTTTCATTTCCTCAACGACGGCTACGCATCGCACAACGACTTCCTCGAGACGCTGGCATCGCGCAAACGCAAGGCGTTAAAGAAGGAGCGCCGCGCCGCGCTCGAAGGCGGTATCAGCATCGACTGGCTGACCGGCAAGGATCTGACCGAAAGCATCTGGGATCAGTTCTTCGCCTTCTACATAGATACCGGCAGCCGTAAATGGGGCCGCCCTTATCTGACACGTCAATTCTATTCGCTGATTGGCGAACGCATGGCCGATGACGTCCTGCTGGTCATGGCCAAGCGCAATGGCAAATATATCGCCGGCGCGATCAATTTCATCGGCAGCGATGCGCTCTATGGCCGGCATTGGGGCGCGATCGAGGACCATCCTTTCCTGCATTTCGAGGTCTGCTACCATCAGGCCATCGATTTTGCTATCGCCAAGGGATTGCATCGCGTCGAAGCCGGCGCCCAGGGTGAACACAAGCTGGCGCGCGGCTATCTACCGGCGACCACCCATTCGGCGCATTTCATCGCCCATCCGGGATTAAAACGCGCTGTCGCCGACTATCTCGAACGCGAACGGCAAGAGGTGGAGCAGATGAGCGATATCCTCGCCGAGCACAGCCCGTTTCGCAAAGGCCAGCGCCAAGAGATCGACGATTGAGGGAAAGACACAGGCATTTTGAGGAGAGACGCAAATGACCAGCGCCACCTATGACACCAACAACATCTTCGCCAAGATCCTGCGCGGCGAAATTCCCGCCCACAAGGTCTACGAGGATGCCAATGTCCTCGCCTTCATGGATGTGATGCCGCAGGCACAAGGCCATGTCCTGGTCGTTCCGAAGGCCGCTTCACGCAATATTCTCGATGCCGATCCGGCAACGCTTGGTGCGCTGATCGCGACCGTCCAGAAGGTCGCGGTCGCGGCGCAGGACGCGTTTGAGGCCGACGGCGTGACGATCATGCAGTTCAATGAAGCGCCGGCAGGACAATCGGTCTTCCACCTGCACTTCCATGTCATCCCCCGCCAAGAGGGCGTGCCGTTGCGGCCGCATTCCGGAAAGATGGAAGACGGAGCCGTGCTTGCTGCGAATGCGGAGAAGATTAGAGAAGCCCTCTGATCGCAGCGATCACGCAGCCTGCGGTTCACTAATCTTGTGATAGGCACCGCTCAACCTACGCATTGTCATGCCTGACAGCGCGTAGGCTATCGCAAACACGCCGACGCCGCCGATCATATCGATCAGACGATGGCCACCTTGCACGAGAATGGCCAGCGCCATGAAAGCATTGAGGCAAAAGATCACTGGCATCAAGATCAGATGGCGCGGCACGAAACAGACCGACATGCATGCCATTACGGTGTGGAATGATGGGAAACCAATCAAACCAAGGACGTTCTTCGGAGAGAGATAATCCACCCCGTCGCGACTGAGAGCCAGTAGCGCATCGCCATATGCGGGGGTGACAGCGATCGGAAATGCGCCCAGTACCGACTGTGGTAGATCATAAAAGCTCTTGGCACCAAAGTTGGGGAACAGCGCCCAGATCACAATCGCCAAAAGCGCGCCAATGACTCCGGTTAGTAAAAAGAGATGCAGCTTTTGCGCTTGCCCAACAAATCCCAACGCCAGGATTATGACTAAAAGTTGCGGCAAACACGTGAAATAGACCTGATACAGAAACGCCCCAAACCAGGGGTAGTTCGATATCCAGATCAACAATGAGGGCCAATGATATCCCATCGCCTCATCGACCTGCATCAGAAAAACATCGACAGGCGCGAAGGTATTGGGAAGAAACATATAGTTGAATATCGAGCCGATGATAGTGAACAACACAAACAGTCCGGCTGCGATGACAGCCAATGCGAGGCGGCCTTCGTTCCGGACGACGCGATAATATTGCCCCGCCGCAACCAGAAACAGTCCGATCCCGACCATGCTGGCATAGCCGACGACATCGACTTGTATGTTCTTGAAATAGAGCAGAACGGCATCCAGTGCAGCCAGCACCAAAATAATCCGGACGACGAACCATTCTCCCGGCAAGAAACGCACCTGATTCTCCTTCGAAATCAGGCAAAAAATAAGCCATGGCATTTAAGATTCAGCTAAACTAAATGCTGCCGCCTCGTCTTTTTCAAAATCCCTGTGCCCACAAACCAATCGCCAGCACAGCGATGGCCGTGGTGATACCGATGGCCGGTTTCTGGCGGCCGGCGAAGAACGCCAAAGCGCCAGCCGCGATCGATCCCAGTCGCAGCCAGAGCGGCGAGTGTTCAAGGACGCCGGTCGGATAGAGGATCAGCTTGGCGATGACGGCCGCCACCAATGCCGTGGCTACCGCCCTCACCCAATTCAGGACTTCGGAATCTTCGCGTAAGCGGTTCCCGGCGAGCACGCCGAGCCAGCGCCAGAGATCGGTTGCCAGCCAGCCGGCAATTGCGATGAACACATAGGGCCACCAGCCCTCAAACACTGTCATGCACGGACCTCCCGTGCTTGCGCCATTGGCGCTCAACCAGCCACGCCAACGTTCCCCCACCAACGCCTGCCAGCAGAATATCGAACTGGGGCGCTAGCCAGTAGAAGAACGGCCCTGCCACAAGACCGATGACCAACGCCACGTAGATCACCGGATGACGGGCCGAGCTCCAGATCGACCCCAGGAAATAGACCGGCGTCAGGAAGAACAGGCAGCCGGCGACAATCGGCGGAAACTCGCTGACATACCGGTAGACAGCAGCCACCAGAACCATATTGACGACAACAAGGGTAATGCCGAAGCCGGCGAAAAACGTGACGCGATGTTCGCGCGGCACCGCGTGAACCCGCTCCATCGCAAACACCCAGGCGGTGATCGCCACAAAATGCGACAGGAACAGCAGCAGCCAGGTTGGGGTTTTTTCGGTACGGATTTCCGCGACGAGCGCTGCGACCATCGGCATCAGCCGGATGGAAGACAGGGTGACCGCGATGAAGGCAGCGAGAAGATTGGCACCTCCAAGGATCGAACTAACGAGGATGACATTGGCCGGTAGCGCCCAGACAGCTCCGACCATGAACACCACCTGCTCGACAGGAATACCGGCCTGGGCGGTAAAGGCGCAAAAGCCGACAAAAGACAGCATCAGCATCATTGCCGGCAGGCTGAAAATGCCCCGCATGCCCGCCACGAACCATGTCCGTCCTGAGCCGGTCGTTTGGCCATCGTCCATCACACCATCCGTCTGTTGATTGCCACAAAAAAACGGTGCCGGACAATCAAGTCCGGCACCGTATGTCTATTCAGGATGCGTTATTTCTTGCGCGGCACTTTCGGCACCGTGCTGCCCTTGCGGGGCGGCTCGGCGGCCTTGGCACTTACTGGTTCGTCCGCCTTGGCGGCTTTCGCGGCCTTTTCCGGCTTGGCGGGCGCCTCGGTTTCTGCTCCGACGCTTTCCAGCTCCTTCGGCTTTGCGGCCTTTGAGGCCTTCTTGACCGGGGTGACAACCTCCGCCTTCGGCTTGATCCGCGCCGTCTCTGCCACGTAGTCAAGCAGCAGACCCTTGGTGCCATCCGGCTTGGTCCCGACCGTTACCTTGACGACTCCACCCTTCTTCAGCTTGCCAAAGAGGATTTCGTCGGCCAGCGGCTTCTTGATGTGTTCCTGGATGACGCGTGCCAGCGGCCGCGCCCCCATCTTTTCATCATAGCCCTTGTCGGACAGCCAGGCGATCGCTTCCGGCTGCAGGTCGAAGGTGACGTTGCGTTCGGCCAGCTGGGTTTCCAGCTGCATGACGAACTTCTGCACCACCTGGTGAATGACCGGCGTCGGCAGCGAAGCGAACGGAATGACCGCATCGAGACGGTTGCGGAATTCCGGCGTGAACAGGCGGTTCAGCGCCTCCACATCGTCACCTTCGCGCTTGGCGGAGCCGAAGCCGAACGCGGCCTTGGCCATCTCCGACGCACCGGCATTGGTCGTCATGATCAGGATGACATTGCGGAAGTCGATCTTCTTGCCGTTGTGGTCGGTCAGCGAGCCATGATCCATGACCTGCAACAGGATGTTGAACAGATCCGGATGCGCCTTTTCGATTTCGTCGAGCAGCAGCACCGAATGTGGATGCTGGTCGATGCCATCGGTCAACAGGCCCCCCTGATCAAAGCCGACATAGCCGGGAGGTGCCCCAAGCAGGCGCGAGACGGTGTGGCGCTCCATATATTCCGACATATCGAAACGCAGGAGTTCGACGCCGAGCGACGCTGCCAGTTGCTTGGCGACTTCGGTCTTGCCGACACCGGTCGGGCCGGAAAAGACGTAGGAGCCGATCGGCTTGTTGGGTTCGCGAAGGCCAGCGCGGGCCAGCTTGATCGCCGAGGCAAGCGCCTCGATTGCCAGGTCCTGACCGTAGACGACAGAACGCAGTTCCTTTTCCAGATTGGCGAGAACAGCCTCGTCATCCTTGGACACGGATTTCGGCGGGATTCGGGCCATCGTCGCGATCGTCGCTTCGATTTCCTTCTCCGTGATCAGCTTGCGCCGCTTGCTGACGGGCAGCAGCATCTGGGCCGCACCGGTTTCGTCGATCACGTCGATCGCCTTGTCCGGCAGCTTGCGGTCATTGATATAGCGGGCCGACAGCTCGACGGCCGACTTGATCGCCTCGTTCGAGTATTTCAGCTTGTGATAGTCCTCGAAATAGGGTTTCAGGCCCTTCATGATTTCGATGGCGTCATCGATCGTCGGTTCGCTGACGTCGATCTTCTGGAACCGGCGCACGAGTGCACGGTCCTTTTCGAAGAACTGGCGGTATTCCTTGTAAGTAGTCGAACCGATGCAGCGGATCGCCCCCGAGGACAGTGCCGGCTTCAACAGGTTGGATGCATCCATTGCGCCGCCAGACGTTGCACCAGCACCGATAACGGTGTGGATTTCGTCGATGAACAGCACGGCACCCGGATACTCTTCCAGCTCCTTGACGACCTGCTTCAAACGCTCTTCAAAGTCGCCGCGGTAGCGGGTGCCGGCAAGCAGCGTGCCCATGTCGAGCGAGAAGATCGTCGCGTCCTGCAACGCTTCGGGAACCTTCTTCTCGACGATGCGCTTGGCCAGACCTTCGGCAATCGCCGTCTTGCCGACGCCGGGGTCGCCCACATAGAGCGGGTTGTTCTTGGAACGGCGGCAGAGAATCTGGATCGTCCGGTTGACCTCGGCATGGCGGCCGATCAGCGGATCGATCTTGCCGACCTTGGCCTTCTCGTTGAGATTGACGCAATAGGCCGTCAACGCATCCTGCTGCTTCTTCGGGCTGCTTTCATCCTGCTCGCGCGATGCCTTTTGTTCGGACTCAGGCTCGTCAGCGCCACGCGGGGCGCGGGCCTCGGACGCACCTGGTCGCTTGCCAATGCCATGCGAGATGAAATTGACGGCGTCGTAGCGCGTCATCTCCTGCTCCTGCAGGAAATAGGCGGCATGGCTCTCGCGTTCGGCAAAGATCGCCACCAGCACGTTGGCGCCGGTCACTTCCTCGCGTCCGGACGACTGGACATGGATCACCGCGCGCTGGATTACGCGCTGGAAACCGGCAGTAGGCTTGGAATCCTCGTCGTAACCCGTCACCAGGTTGCCGAGTTCATTATCGACATAGTCGGAGACGGTCTTGCGCAAGGCGTCGAGATTGACGTTGCAGGCGCCCATGACAGCTGCCGCATCGGCATCGTCGATCAATGCCAACAGGAGGTGCTCCAGGGTCGCATATTCGTGATGGCGCTCATTGGCCAGCGTCAGGGCCTGGTGCAGGGCTTTTTCAAGGCTTGTTGAAAATGTTGGCACGTCAGTTCCTCATTTCTTTTCCATGACGCATTGCAGCGGATGCTGATGCTCGCGGGCAAAGTCCATCACCTGCGTCACTTTGGTTTCGGCAACTTCGTAGGTGAAAACACCGCATTCACCCACGCCGTGATTGTGAACATGCAGCATGATCAGAGTTGCCGCTTCGCGGTCCTTCTGGAAAAAACGCTCCAGAATATGGATCACGAATTCCATAGGCGTATAGTCGTCGTTCAGAAGCAGGACGCGATAAAGGCTCGGCTTCTTGGTCTTCGGCTGTGTCCGAGTGATGACGGACGTACCACGGTTGGCGTTGCCCCCATTCCCGTCGCTGTCTTGTTGCATCCGGACCGGCATGGCGATCATTCTACTTCATTCCCTTGTCCAGCCGCAAATGCTTGGGAGAAATTTGCGACCTGTTCGTGACACTTAATCTAGTGGTTCTTTTTCAGATTTTAAGACTGTTCGTCTGCACTGCAATCACATTTGCACCGTCAAGCACAAGATTGACCAACTTTCTTCAGGCCGCCTATCGCCAATCTGCCAGATAGACAACAAAAAACCGGCCGCAGAAAGCGCAGCCGGTTATTCAGTACTTTAAAGTCGGGGATTGGCGCCTTAAGCGGCGACTGCGGCCTTGGCAGCGGCTGTTGCCTTGGCAACCGGCGCTTCGTACGGCTTATAGGCGTCCTTGGCGAGATCAGCATACATTTCGCCGATCTTGGTGGCTTCGGTGACGTAGCCTTCATAGGCGGACTTCACATAGCTCGTCTGCAACTCGAAAGCGGCGTCGACGCTCTTGACGGTGCTGATCTTCTCGATGTGGGCAACGCTGTCTTCAAAGGCCTTCTTGGAATAGTCGGCCGTTTCGGTGGCGATTGCCTGGAAAGCCTTCGTCAACGACGCATAGCTTTTCAACAGAGTCTCCAGGTTCTCTTTGCTTTTTTTATTCGCATCTTCGAAATTGAACATCAGGCTGCTCCTTTTGTGACGCTCGCAATGACAACAATTTATGTGCACCGCACAATAAAGTCAATGTATGCGTGCGCCGCAATAAAACGCTTTGATTGCAACAGCTTGATGAAAGACGGGCAAAGCAGACGGTTTTCTGCAGAAAAATAAACAAAAAGGATGATTTTATCAAAAAACCCGGCCTGAAGATCAGGGCCGGGTCAAATTCACGTCTTCAACCAAAGATGGCGTTTACAGGTCGATATCGAGAATAGCCATCGAGAAGCTGTAGGACAGCTCGCCGTCTTCCTCGTCGCGGAAAACCACACCCAGAAACTCGTCACCCAGATAAACCTCGGCGGATTCGTCCTTCTTCGGGCGCGCCTTGATGACCATTGCCTGGTTGAAAGTGCGCTTGAAATAGGCTTCGAGCTTTTTGATTTCTTCGGGCTTCAAGTCTTTTCTCCATGACGGTTGATTTGCGCCGCTTCTCGCACAGAGGCTCAATCGGTGTAAACCCCTGGCTGGCGGCCAAGCGGCAAATCGCCGGTTCAGATCTCGAAGGAAACCAGCAGCTGATCCATTGAACGGGAGGGTTCCGAGCAGCCGGCCTCGCCGACGACACGAGCCGGAACACCGGCGACCGTGGTCTTGGAAGGAACCTCCTTGAGCACGACGGAGCCTGCGGCCACCCGGGAGCAATTTCCGATGTGGATATTGCCGAGAATTTTTGCGCCCGCGCCGATCAGCACGCCATTGCCGATCTTCGGGTGACGATCGCTACCCTCCTTGCCGGTGCCGCCGAGTGTCACACCGTGCAGAATGGAGACGTTGTCGCCGATAACGGCGGTTTCGCCAACCACAAGTCCGGTCGCGTGATCAAGGAAAATTCCCTTGCCGATGCGCGCCGCCGGGTTGATGTCGGTCTGGAAGACCGACGACGAACGGCTTTGTAGATAGAGCGCAAAATCACGGCGTCCCCGGTTCATCAGCCAATGCGCCAGACGGTGGGTCTGGATAGCGTGGAACCCCTTGAAATACAGGATTGCCTCAAGAAAACGCGTGCAGGCCGGATCGCGGTCGTAAACGGCCTGGATGTCGACCCGCAGGATGCTGCCCCATTCCGGCCAGTCCTCGAGCATTTCGGAAAACGTCTGGCGCAGGAGATTGGCCTGAAGATCGGGATGATCGAGCCGCTCGCAGATCCGGTAGATGACGCTGTCTTCAAGGGAGCGCTGATTGATGATGGTGGAATAGAGGAAAGCCGCAAGCAACGGATCCTGCTGGGCAGCGATCCGCGCCTCCTCCTGCAGACTATCCCAGATCGGATCCATGACCTTCACGGTTTCGGTCGGGCGTATATCAGTCCTGGCGACCATCGCCACTCTCCTTCGTAGTCCGTCTGTCCATCAGGTATAGGCCAAATCGCGCCGGATATAAATGGCTGCCCGGAAATAGAGATCAGGACGCTTGTTAAGCGCTACGATTGCCCGACCTTGGCCCAAAACTCAAGCGCCGCCTTCTTGAAGACCCTGTCGCCAACGGCAAGCATGTGATCGCGGCCCGGAATATCCAGCGCAATCGCATCCGGAATAAGGGCGGCCAGTTCCTGTGGCGAGCCGGCAATATCGTCCTTGGTGCCCACGGCAATCAACACCGGCACATCGATACGGCCCATGTCGTCGATGGAGAGCAGGTCTCGCGACGTCGAGATACAAGCGGCAAGCGCCTTGCGGTCACTTTTCGTCTGGTCGGCAAAAGCGCGAAACATCCGTCCCCGCTCATGGGTGACGACATCGAGCGATGGCGCGTTCAGTGCATCGGCAATCGGATCCCAGTCTCCAACACCAGTCACCATGCCGATACCAAGCCCCCCGAGAACGAGAGACCGCACGCGGTTCGGATGCGACAGTGTCAGGAATGTCGAAATGCGGGCGCCCATCGAGTAACCCATCACGTGGGCTTCGGCGACGCCAAGATGATCGAGTAGCGCCACCGCATCACCGGCCATCGCCGGCGGGTGATAGACTTTCGGGTCATGCGGCTTGTCGCTGGCGCCATGGCCGCGATTATCCAGCGCAATCACCCGGTATCCGGCATCGCCCAGCGTCTTCAGCCAACCCGGATAGACCCAGTTCACATTGGCGCTGGAGGCAAATCCATGGATCAGCAGGATCGGATCGCCGGACGGATCGCCCTCGTCGAAATAGGCGATCGACAGGCCATCATGGGTGAAGGTGGAAAAGGCGGGTGGGTTCAGATCCATGGCATGCGTCCTGTTTTGTGCGAACCTATGACAGCGGCAGCGCCGGGAAAACCCCGGCACGCCAAAAAACCCACAGGCGCGGCATCTTTGCCGCTACACTTTTGACGCAAAGCTTTCTATGGTGCGGCCAAATTCGACACTTCTTCTACACGACGGAGCATGACATGGCCGGGCACGGTATTCCCCACTTTCAAAACGATGGCGGCCACGCGGTGATCGAGGTCGGCGTCAAGGAATTCATGTGCACGGGCGCATCCGTGCCCTTCGATCACCCGCACATCTATATCGACATGGGTGATGACAACGAAAAAGTCTGTTCCTACTGCTCGACGCTGTACCGCTACAATGCCAAGCTCCATGCGGATCAGACGGTCCCGGACGGCTGCACCTTCAATGCAAAGGCGGCCTGAGCGGCAAACGCCCCCGGCATGAACAGGCACGAGCCCGTTGCGATCGTTGGTGCCGGTATAGCCGGCCTGACGGCAGCCCTCAGTTTTGCCCGCAAGGGTATTTCCGCCGAGATTTTTGAACGGACAGCCATCCTCAGCGAGGCTGGCGCCGGGCTGCAGCTATCCCCCAATGCGACACGTATCCTGACGACGCTCGGGCTTCTCCCACAACTGCAAAATGTGTGGAGCGAACCGCAGGCAGTGACGCTCGTCAGCGGCGTATCGCTGAAAACGATCGCATCCGTGCCATCCGGCGCATTCGCACGCAATCGCTGGCGCGCGCCCTACGGCGTTCTCCACAGAGCCGACCTCCAGAAAACGTTGCTTGATGCCGTCAAGGCCAATCCGCTCTGCCGCCTTCATCTCGGGACGGAGATCGATGATACCACTCAACACGCTATTGCAGGCATGATCGGCAGCCAACCGCGCCTTGTGGTGGGAGCCGATGGCGTCTGGTCCAAAATCAGAAAACAGATAGAAGGTGCTGGAAAGGCGCGCTTTTCCGCCAACGTCGCCTGGCGCTTCACGCTCAGTGAGACTGAGGCTCCGGTATTTTTCGACACGACCAAGGTCAGCGCCTTTCTTGGCAGCGGTTCGCATCTCGTCGTCTACCCGCTGCAGCGAGCGCGCAATTTCAATGTGGTTGCCATTACCAGCGGCGCCGATACCGGGCAATCTTGGGACAACTCCCTGCCCCCGCAGACAAGCCGGCAGCGATTGCTGGAAGCTTTTGCCGGATGGCATGCCCAGATCATCGATATGCTGCGGCATGCGGTCGAGCCAACGGTGTGGCCACTTTATCAAGTGAATGACGGCGCCTGGAACCAGGGAGAAAACGTTGTCCTGATCGGCGACGCAGCCCATGCGATGATGCCGTTTGCCGCCCAGGGGGCCGCAATGGCGATTGAGGATGCGTTCGAGCTTGCATCCTTCGTCGCCGCTGGAAAGCCGCTTGCCGCCTTTGCCGATCACCGCAAAAGCCGGGTGGCGCGTGTCCGCTCCCGGGGGGCCTTCAATCGTTTTGCCTATCACGCCCGCGGCCCGGTCCGGCTCGGGCGTGATCTTGTCCTGTCAATGCGGCGGCCGGAAAGCTTGGCCGCCGATTTCGACTGGCTCTATGGATACGAGCCGGAGGACTGACGGTCAGACGACCTTTGCCGCTACGAAACCCGCTTCGATGTCTTTGCGCAGGTCAACAACATCCTCAAGTCCGATCTGCAGCCGGATGACCGGGCCCTCCGTCGGCGCCTTGCTGATTTTACGGTCGGAAAGACCGACGTGAACGGCGAGGCTTTCAAAACCACCCCAGGACCAGCCGAGCCCGAAGATTGACAGCGCGTCGAGGAAGGCGTGCGCCTTCGGCCTGAACTGTTCCGGGCCGTCCGCTTTCAGAACAAACGAGAAGATGCCGCTTGATCCGGTAAAATCGCGCTTCCATAGGTCGTGGCCGGGAAAACTCGGCAAAGCCGGGTGCAGGACGCGGGCCACATCGTCGCGCTCTTCCAGCCAGCGGGCGATGTTGAGCGTGCTTTCCTGATGGCGCTCGAGACGGATGCCCATGGTGCGCAACCCGCGCAAAATCTGGTAACTGTCATCGGGTGCGCCGCACAGGCCAATCGCGCCGTGTGCGTCCAGCAATTTCTCCCAATGGGCAGCATTGGCGGAGACAGTGCCCATCAGAATATCGGAATGACCGGACGGATATTTGGTCGCTGCGTGGATCGATATGTCGACGCCGTGATCCAATGGTTTGAAATAGAGCGGCGTCGCCCAGGTATTGTCCATGGTCACCACGCAACCGTGACGATGCGCGACAGCGGAGATCGCACGGATATCCTGCATCTCGAATGTGTTTGAGCCCGGTGCTTCGGTATGAACGAGCCTGGTGTTCGGCTTGATCAGGCTTTCGATGCCGGCACCAACCATCGGATCGTAGTATTCGACGGCGACACCAAGCCTTTTCAGCATCGTGTCACAGAAATGCCGGGTCGGGAAATAAACCGAATCGACAATCAGCGCATGGTCTCCGGCAGACAGGAAAGCGAGGAACGGCACGGTGACGGCGGCAAGGCCTGACGGCACAAGGACAGTTCCGGCCGAACCTTCCAGCGCATCGATCGCTTCGCACAACGCATCGGTCGTCGGCGTTCCGCGCGTACCATAGGTGTATTTCTGCGACTTGGTTTCCATGGCGTTTGCATTTGGAAACAACACCGTAGACGCGTGCACCACAGGCGGATTGACGAAACCATGAAAGTCAGAGGGCGAATTGCCGATATGCGACAGCCGGGTGTTCACGCCGGCGCCGGCGAGAGAATCATTCTTTTCAGTCATGGGAAGGTCCGCTTGTGAAATTTCATGTCCGGACACTTTTCCGCCCACGAGACCGAGGGGTCAAGGACTTCCTGTGCGGCACGCGGGCGCAAACGTGGAAAACTGACGTTCTGACGGTTTTTTGAACAAAAACATGCATCAAACCGGCAGAAACCGCCTAAATATGCGGCGCAATCAACGATTCTGGTCGCGCAGCCCGGAAAATCGGCAACATGTCTTGACCCTGCGCTGTTTTGGGAATGAGATAGACGGTACTCGCGCCAGGAGGGTGGCGGGGGCCGTAGCTGCATCCAAGCGCAGCTGTCCGGGGACAAGAACAAAGACAACAGAAAAAGGTTCTAAAATGGCTAAAAGAATTCTGACAGCGCTTATCGGCGCTGCCGTCATGGGGATTGGCGCCCAGGCTGCATCGGCAACGACGCTCGGCGACGTCAAGGCGAAGGGCTTCCTTCAATGCGGCGTCAACACCGGCCTGACCGGCTTTGCCTCCCCCGACGCATCCGGCAACTGGAGCGGCTTCGACGTCGATTATTGCAAGGCGATTGCTGCCGCCATCTTCGGCGATGCGACCAAGGTGAAATACACCCCGACATCTGCCAAGGACCGTTTCCCGGCGCTGCAGTCCGGAGAAGTCGATGTTCTCGCCCGTAACACGACCTGGACGATCAACCGCGACACAGCGCTCGGCTTCAACTTCCGCGCGGTCAACTATTATGACGGCCAGGGCTTCATGGTGCGCAAGTCGCTGAACGTGAAGTCGGCGCTTGAACTGTCCGGCGCTGCCGTCTGCGTACAGACCGGCACGACGACCGAATTGAACCTCGCCGACTACTTCAAGGCCAACAACCTGCAGTACAACCCGGTTGTTTTCGAAAAGCTGGAAGAAGTGAACGCTGCTTACGACGCCGGCCGTTGCGACGTCTACACCACCGACCAGTCGGGCCTCTATTCGCTGCGTCTGACGCTGGCAGCGCCGGATGATCACATCATCCTGCCGGAAATCATTTCCAAGGAGCCGCTTGGGCCGGCCGTCCGCCAGGGCGACGATCAGTGGTTTGACATTGTCAGCTGGGTTCACTACGCGCTTGTCGGTGCGGAAGACTTCGGCATCACTTCGGCCAATGTCGAGGAAATGAAGAAGTCGACCAACCCGGACATCCAGCGCTTCCTTGGCGTTGAGGCGGACACCAAGATCGGTACCGACCTCGGCCTCGAAAATGATTGGGCTGTGAAGATCATCAAGGCCGTCGGTAATTACGGCGAAGTGTTCGACCGCAACATCGGCACGGGCAGCCCCTTGAAGATCGAACGCGGCCTGAACGCGCTGTGGAGCAAGGGCGGCATTCAGTACGCACCGCCGGTGCGCTAAGATAATACGACAATTGGGAAAGCGGCTCTGGCCGCTTTCCTTCCCAAAAATAAGAATCGCTCGAAACAGGGTGATCAGGGGATTAAGAGGCTCTACATGACGATCGACGCCACGATTCCGCCCGGCAAGGACAAGCCGGCCGGCTCAATTTTAAACGACCCGAAGGTGCGCGGTATCATCTATCAGGCCGTGACCCTGCTATTGCTGATCGCTTTCGTCTACTGGGTCGCAATGAATACCAGTGAAAACCTGAAGCGTGCCAACATTGCTTCGGGTTACGGCTTTCTCAAGGGCCGTGCCGGTTTCGATGTCGGCCAATCGCTGATCGCGTACTCCAGTGACTCGACCTATGGCCGCGCACTTGTGGTCGGCTTCTTCAACACCATACTGGTTGCCGTTGCAGGCATCATCACAGCAACGATCATCGGTTTTCTGGTCGGCATTGGCCGGCTGTCGAAGAACTGGCTGATCGCCAAGCTGTCGATGGTCTATGTCGAAATCTTCCGCAACATCCCGCCACTGCTGGTAATTTTCTTCTGGTATTCAGGCGTTCTGGCGGTTCTGCCCCAGCCTAAGGAATCACTGGCGCTGCCGCTGGATATGTACATCAACAATCGTGGCCTCGCCTTCCCGCGGCCGGTCTTCGATAGCGGTTCGCAATTCATCCTTCTTGCCTTTGTCATCGCGGTCATCGGCAGCATTCTCTTCACCCGATATGCCAACAAGAAGCAGATGGAGACAGGCGAACGCCTGCCCGTGCTTTGGACGGTGCTCGGCCTGTTGATCGGCCTGCCTTTGCTGACATATTTTGTAACCGGCATGCCGATCTCATTCGACGTGCCGGTTGCCGGCAAGTTCAACCTGACCGGTGGATCCGTCGTCGGCCCGGAATTCCTGTCGCTGTTTCTGGCGCTGTCTTTCTACACAGCCTCCTTCATCGCCGAAATTGTCCGTTCCGGTATTCGCGGCGTCAGCCACGGCCAGTCGGAAGCAGCCCACGCACTCGGCATCCGGCCCGGCCTCACCACGCGCCTCGTCGTCGTACCGCAGGCCATGCGGATCATCATCCCGCCGCTGACCAGCCAGTATCTCAACCTGACGAAAAACTCGTCACTCGCCATCGCCATTGGTTATTCAGACCTGGTATCGACCGGCGGCACCATCCTCAACCAGACCGGCCAAGCCATCGAAATCGTCAGCATCTGGATCGTCGTCTATCTGACGCTCAGCCTGTCGACGTCGGCGATCATGAACTGGTTCAACGCCAAGATGGCACTGGTGGAGAGATAAGATCATGAACACACATCAGACCAACTTCGTGCGCACCAGCATGCTCGAACAATCAACACCGCCGGTGCTGGAGAAAGGCTATATCGCCTGGATCCGCAAAAACCTCGTGGCGACGCCGCTGGACGCGGTGCTGACCATCATTGCCATCCTGGCACTTGCCTGGGTCCTTCCGCCGGCGATCAAATGGCTGTTCATCGACGCATCTTGGACTGGCGGCGGACGTGGCGTTTGCGCAACGGCTGCTCAAGGCGGCTCGCAGCCGGAAGGCTGGAGTGGCGCCTGCTGGGCCTTTGTCGGCGCAAAATTCGACGTGTTCATGTTCGGACGGTATCCGATCGATGAACGCTGGCGTCCGATGCTGGTCGGCGCCCTCTTCATCGCGCTTCTGGTTCCCATCCTGATCCCGAGGATTCCGTACAAGGGCCTCAACGCCATCCTGCTTTTCGGCGTTCTGCCGATCCTGTCGTTCTTCATCCTGATCGGTGGCGTGCTTGGCCTTCCCTACGTGGAAACCCCGCTCTGGGGCGGCCTGATGGTCACGCTGATCCTGTCCTTCGTCGGTATTGCCGTATCGCTGCCGCTTGGCATTGTCCTGGCGCTCGGGCGGCGATCGACAATGCCGGTCATCCGCCTGCTCTGCACCACCTTCATTGAGATCGTCCGCGGCATTCCGCTGATCACGGTGCTGTTCATGGCCAGCGTCATGCTGCCCTTGTTCCTGCCGCAGGGCATGACGGTCGACAAATTTCTGAGGGCCGTGATCGGGGTCTCGCTCTTTGCCTCCGCCTATATGGCCGAAGTGGTGCGCGGCGGCCTTCAGGCTATCCCAAAGGGACAGGCTGAAGGCGCCGATTCTCTAGGCTTGAGCTACTGGCAGAAGATGCGGCTGATCATTCTGCCGCAGGCGCTGAAGCTGGTCATTCCCGGCATCGTCAACACCTTCATCGGCCTGTTCAAGGATACGTCGCTGGTGTCGATCATCGGCATGTTCGACCTGCTCGGCATCGTCCGGCAGAATTTTTCGGACGCCAACTGGGCATCGCCGGTCACCCCGCTGTCGGGGCTTGTTTTCGCCGGATTTGTTTTCTGGCTTTTCTGCTTCGGCATGTCACGCTATTCAGGGTTCATGGAACGAAAGCTCGACAAGGGCCACAAACGATAACGAGTGAGGGGAAATACAATGGCAGCTGAAGCCAAACCGCTGAAAATCGAAGTGTCGTCCACGGACGTCGCCGTCGAAATCGTCGGCATGAACAAGTGGTATGGAGACTTCCACGTTCTGCGCGACATCAATCTCAAGGTCATGCGCGGCGAGCGCATCGTCGTTGCCGGCCCGTCGGGTTCCGGCAAGTCGACGATGATCCGCTGCATCAACCGTCTGGAAGAACACCAGAAGGGAAAGATCGCCGTTGACGGCATCGAACTCACCAACGACCTGAAGAAGATCGACGAAGTGCGCCGCGAAGTCGGCATGGTGTTCCAGCACTTCAACCTCTTCCCACACCTGACAATCCTGGAAAACTGCACGCTGGCGCCGATCTGGGTCCGCAAGATGCCGAAGAAGCAGGCGGAAGAAGTCGCGATGCACTTCCTCAAGCGCGTCAAGATCCCCGAGCAGGCCCATAAATATCCGGGCCAGCTCTCCGGCGGACAGCAGCAGCGCGTGGCAATCGCCCGTTCGCTGTGCATGAATCCGCGCGTCATGCTGTTCGATGAGCCGACATCGGCGCTCGATCCGGAAATGATCAAGGAGGTGCTCGACACCATGGTCGGTCTCGCCGAAGAAGGCATGACGATGATCTGCGTTACCCACGAAATGGGCTTTGCCCGTCAGGTGGCCAACCGCGTCATCTTCATGGACCAGGGCCAGATCGTCGAACAGAACGAGCCGGCTGCGTTCTTCGACAACCCGCAGCACGAGCGTACCAAACTGTTCCTCAGCCAGATCCTGCACTGAGGCCAAGCGGTCTTTACGATCAAATCAGAAAGGCCCGCGACAATCGTCGCGGGCCTTTCTGAGTTCCAAGCCTGCTCCCGCGGCAATTACTCAACTGTATATTTCAGCGTTCCCAGCGACCACCGAACACCACGGTTTTCGGCATCTCCGGTCCAGGTTTTCTGAAGCCGCGCGACGATCTCGCTCAGAGACTGGCGGGCATCGAGTTCGGCATTCAGGCCCTGCGCCGACGGTGCAACGTCCTTTAAATCCACCGCATCGCTGACGACGATGGCAACCAGCATATTCTCGCCGCTGCCGTCTGCCTCGAAATCGAAGCCGTAATAGTCATCTGGTATCGTCAATGTCGAACCGGCCGACAGCGGCGTGATTTTCTGCGCCATATCGTTCGGGAAAATCTGCGTCGCCATGCCTTCTCCGTTCACATCGAGAAGAACGAGATTTCCCGCATACTGGCTGGTGATCGAAATCTTGAACGTCTGGCCTTTCCTCAACTTCGGACCGGTGTCCAGCAAAACCGTGACCTTGCCGGTATCCACCTTGCCGACGATGTCTCCGACCGCTGCGATGGGATCGCCATCGACATAGGCCGGTGCGACGCCAGCCTCAACCTTCGCCTCCTGGTAAACCGGCTCCGGCTTGTTTGAAGGTTGATCCACGGCGGCCTGTTCCTCCGTGTCAGGCTCCGGCTTGGCGACACTGGTGCCCAGCACCTCCGGCACGCTTTCCAGCTGTGGATCGAGATTGTCGCAGTCGTCCAGCGTCGAGCAATACTCTTTCGATTTCCGGGTTACGTATTCGAAAAGCTCGGCATTGCTGACGAGACCATTGCTATTCGCATCGGATTCACGCGGTGTGTAGCCGGCTATGTAAGCCGATGTGAAAACGCCGTGCCGCTGTTCGATCGGCAGACGGACATCATCCCACGCCACCTGGTAGGCTGCAGCGGCACTCCAGGCGGTCAGCCCGCCAGCTGTCAATTGCGCCGGTTTATCGACGACACCAAGGTCGATGCGAAGCCCTCTGGTTACCGGCTGTTTGGCGGCCCGGGAAAACGGGCGCGGCAGATAGCGCGCACCGTTCAAGCCTGACACCGCCTGCGGCGACAATGACCGTGAAATCGTGCCCGAATGACAGGCATCGATCACCAGCGTCACTGCCCTGCCCTTCAATTTCGTGAGCACAGCCTCAAGATCGTCATCGAGGATGACGTTGGTCCAGTCGTCGTCACCAGCCTCGATGTCATAGGTCGAAATGGCCTCGTCCATCCCGTCCTCCTCGTCACCGCTGACATCCTTGACCTGCAGGCCGTGTCCGGAGAAATACAGATAGACCCGATCTCCGGGGATAGTTCCCTCAACCAGCCATTCGTCCATCGACGACAGCATTGCTTGTCTCGTGGCCTTTTCGTCAGTCAGGACCCGGATGGCTTCTGGCTTGAAGTGCAGCGTTCCCGTCAGAAGCGCCTCGATCGCCTTCACATCGTTCTTCGGTCCATGCAGGAACATGTCTTCCGGCAGGTTTTCGTAAGTGCCGATGCCGATTATGAGTGCCCGGTCTTCCGCCCTTGCCGCGCCCAATGAGGCCAGGCACCCTAGTGTGGTGAGGGCAATGGTTCGCAAAGCAATCATCACAATTTTTCCCGGGTATAGAGCGGCTGGATTGCCACGCTCGTATCGGTGCCGTCAATGCGGCTGGATAGAAGCTGCAACACGGTCGCCGCATCGACATTCTTGCTGGCCAAGGCCGCGCCAATCGCATCGATGGGTTCGTTGGTGGCAATCACGATCAGATGGTCGGCGCCGAAGGGCTCGACAACCTGCAGGTTGCTGAGCTTGAACTCAACACTCGCGGTACCTTCGGACTGGACGTCCAGCAGCTGAACCTGCCCGGTATTGGCAAGATTGAACACCACCATGTTCTTGTAGCTTGACGCCGGCGCATCGAAGGAAACCTTGTCGCCAGCAGCATAGATATCCTTCTGCGGCGTCAAGGATACGATGCCTGGGTTCTGGCTTGCCATGCGTTTCAGAAATTCGAGCAGAATGAACTTGTTGACCACCGACTGGATCATGCCGTCATCGATATGCTCACCGGCAACGTCACCATTCGGCGTAAAAAAGATGCCACTGGCGGCGTCCCAGCGGTAAGGCACGCCCGTTCCACCCACATTGTCCGGCACGGCATCCGAGCCCTCGACAGACAGCGCCAGCTTGCCATCCCAGCCGGTTTCGCGAACAGATGGATAGGTCTTTTTCGCGCCCGGATCAGTGGCAACGGCCACGCTCCGGGTCAGCGGCATGACCACTTCATCCTCGGATCGCGGCAGTTGCGGGGTAAAATTCGGGACCTGCAGCGCCTCGGACTGGTTCTTCACATTGGCAAAGACATAGTCCTCCAGCTCCACCCGGGACAGACGGCCGTCACCATTGCGATCCGCCGATCCTTCCACGGCACGGGCGAAACTCCAGCTCAAGGCGCCGCGCGGTTCGCCGTCGATAATGACCTCAGGCGACGGCTGGCTCTCCAGCGAGGCAGCAAGCACCGTCACGTTGCGGAACTGCGCTTCCTTTACGGCAGCACCGGACACTGCCTCCTCAGACGGCGGCGCCAGCTTGACCGTGACGGCTTGGGCAAGACGCGTCTTGCCGGAAAAAGACCGGCTCATGCCGCCGGAATGGCAACTGTCGGAAACAAACAGAACCCGCACGCCCTTGGCCTCGGCTTCGGAAAACCAGGCGTTCAACTCGTTATCAACAATGATCTCGTGTTCTGTATCCGCAGCACGGCTGCGGTCAAAGCCCGGCAGCTGCAGGAACTCATCGAGCCCGTCGGCTTCGTCGCCGGCGAGAAGCTCCGGCATCTGCGCGCCATGCCCGGCATAGGTGAAAATGATCGTATCGCCCCTGACCGCACTGCCGACAAAGCCGATCCAAGCGGCGCGGATATCATCCTTGCGGGCAGCCGCATCGAAGAACGCTGTTATCTGATCGACGCCCGCCCGCCGCAGGGCACCTTCCACGTCCTTCGCATCCTTGACGGCGCCATCCAGACTGACTTCGTAGGGATAGGCGTCGATGCCGATGACCAGAGCAAAGGTTTTTGCCGATACGGCACCGAGCGGCGCTGCGGAAATCAGGAGGGCAAAAGCCAGGCGGCGCAGCATCATTCAATTCTCCACATCGACTTCGACGCGCCGGTTCATCTGGTTCAGCGTCTCCTCGTCATAGGCACTGGCATCGTCGGCCTTGAACGGTTCGTCCTCGCCCTTGCCGACCGTTTTCCATTGACCTGTGTAGCCTTCGGCTACGAGATATTCCGCCAGAGCATCGGCGCGTTCCAGAGAAAGTGTAAGATTCGCGTCGCCCGTGCCGACCGGATCCGTATGGCCGATCAGGGTGATGGATTTCGGTTTGACCGAATTCAGGCATTCCGACAAATCTTTAGCCGATTCCACTCCTTCCGGGGTGAACTCGGCGGTACCGAAGACGTAGCGTACCGGCATCGATTTCTTCTTCAGCGACACACCGCGATAGCTGATCTTGCAGGCACCGCGCACGGTGAGCTTCACGGGCTTGGGTGCGGCAAGCCGCATCTCGGTCGCCATATGATCGAGCCGGACGATATAGGCCTCGTCCGGTGCCATCCACTGAGGCGTCAGAACCGCGTTGGCGGCATCCTCCAGCGCCAGCTGATAGTAGCGCGCCGCAGTCTCATAGTCACGGCGGTCCCGATTGATATCGCCGAGCGCGTCAAAAACCTGCCAGGGTGCCGAATTGCTGGTACGGATCGTTTCGAGCTCCTGCTCGAAATCCCCCAGATTGGCACCCTGCCCGACGGCACCGACGATCCGGTTGAAGGATGCGAGTGCGGACACGCGATCGATCATCGCCATGTCGTCAGCCGTGCAACCGGGCTTCGGCTTACCGGCGATCTCTTTCGCCAGCGCCTCGTTTCCGGCATTGGTGGCGTCGGCGACCTGTATCACGGCATCACACGCCGCCGAAGCTGTCCCCGCAAATAAAAATACCAGCAGCGATGCTGCCGCCAAACCCCTCAACGTCATCACACGTCTTCCCATGCCATTCCAAATGATCTGTCAGGAGGCCGGACGACACTTCACCGCCGGCCTCTTGGTTATTGCCGGATCTCGAACGTGACCACCTGCAGACCGCTGGCGCCCCTGTCGTCCTCGGCTTTTTTGGCGAGGTTGATGGCCAGCCCGCGCGTCGGCGGCAGATGCGACTGTGCGACCAGCTGGCGCGCCCGTTCGACCGAGAGTTTCTGGTCGCCCAGTCCGCCCTCGCGGCAATAGGCGATCATGGTTTCGGCCGGTGCCGGCGTATCGAATGTCAGGTTGCCTGTACCGGGCTGCGGGATTTGCCGCCTTTCCCCCGCCTGCAGCACCGTGTTGCCGATCATTTCATCGGGAATCACCTCAACATTGCCGGTCTCCTCGACATAGAGGATCTGTAGCTCACAAGCCTTGTTGGAACTGAGCGCGAACGACAATTGATCGCCGACTTTCGCGGTGGTCGTCGCGACGTGCAGCGCCAGTTCGAGCTTGTTGTCAGCGGCCGGCTGTTCCTGACGATAGGCCGGGGTTGCAGCTGCGACCGTCTCGGGCTTGACATAATTCTGCTGCGCGGCCTGCCCCGCCACATCCTGGCTCGTATTGACCGCCGCCACATGCACAGTGGTCGTGTCGAGCGGCTTCAACTGCATCAACGGATGCAAAAGCAGCGGAAACTGCTGTTCGACTTCGGCCCGCGGGATGGTTCCGCCGGCTTCCAGCGTCGTGACCCAATCGATGCCAAGCCGCAGCGTATCGACGTCCTCCACCCGCTTGATCGCCGAGGAAAGCTCGGCCGGCGTCATGTCGAATTCGGCCGCCAGCGCGTCGAAATCGAGTTCATCCTCATATTTGTCGCCGAAATAGGTGACTAGTTCGGTATTACCCGGCGCCTGCATGCTCTGGGCGCTGCCATCCGGTGTCGGTTCGGTCACCCCAAGCTTGACCAGCGCCTCGACGAAACGCTGCCGGTCCTTGTTATAGGCGGCATCAAGCTCTTCCTGCGGCACATACATGTCGAGCAGAATGGCCTGCTGATCCTTGTTGAACAGCGTCGACGTCTGGATGTGCTCGCGCAACTGATCGCGTTTCGACAGTATGCCGTTGGCATGGCAATCGAAGCACGAGCGGGCGTTGATGATCTCGACACCCTTGCCGATCGGCCGCTTGCGGAAGGAGACGATCGACGTCGGGCCGATATCCAGCTGCTTGCCTGCCGCCGTCGACAGATAATAGCCCTGCAGCCCGTTCGGCAGCGAGAAGATCATTTCGCCGCCATCATGTTCGAAGGCTGTCAGCCCGCTATCGAACGGTTCCAATTCCTTCGGCCCCTGCGGAAAACGCTTCAACACCTGACGGCCGACATCGCCACCAAAATCGTAGGATTTCCAATAGTAGCCGCCGAACGGCATTTCATGACGCTCCAGCATGCGGTTGTGATCGGAAACACCGGACGAGCCGTCGGCAAACCCCGCACGCAGCACTTGGCGGCGGCGGATATTGTCATCCACATTGATCTGGAACCGCTGTTCCAGTTCGCGGATATGGGGCGGAAGCTTCATCAGCTGGTTGTAGATCTTCGGCTTGGCCGCATTGGCCATAAACCAGTCGATGCGCATGATCGGCAGGACGGTGTCGGTCTCCTTGGTCAGCGCCAGCAGCGAGGCGTCACTACCGGGATCGACGCCGTAGAAATATTGCGAAATCAGGAAATTATAGTCGTCCGCCGACCATTGCAGATCGCGCAGATCGACCCGGACCATCAGTCCGTTGGTGCCCTCCACCTCCTGCGGCAGCACAAGCTTTGGCCCGTAGCACAACGAATTCAAGAGTTTTTTGAAGCCGCCGGCCAGAACGTCCATGCGCTTCATGAAGGTCTTGTCCTCCTCGCAGCCCATCATGCCGTTGTACTGGTTGCGGTAGGAGAAGTAGCGCATATATTGCCGGTCGAGATCATTGACGTTGGAGATATCCTTCAGCCCGGCCTCGACAAAATCCCGGTAGGACAGCATCGGACGGGTGCGAGCAGGTTTGCTGGCCGCCGTCTGCGGCAGGTCCGATTGCTTCAGTGAATTGATCCAGTCCTCAAGGCTCTTGACCTCTTCGTCCGTCGGGCGCTTGCCAAGCGGCATGCGGCCGCTGGTAACCGAGGTAAACAAACGGGATTTCTCCGCATCGCCCGGAACCACGAAGGCGGCGTCGGCCGCGATGGTGTTCAGGTCGCCGGCCGGATAGGATCCTTGCGAGCTTTCACCCGGGCCGTGACAGTTGCGGCAATATTTGCCGATGAAGGCATCGGCCTGCATCGCCAGACCGGCATTGTCACCGGCAAGAGCGGATGCAGGCATGCTTTCCTTGCACACCGCCGTTACCGATTGCGCCACAGGTTGGGGCGGCTTGACCTCGCGATCGGACAGAAAGGCATAGATCGCCGTGCGGTCGTTCTCGGTCAGCGCCGACAGTCCGTGGGCGATTTCGCGCATCACCGGGTCCGTCAACGGCGCGCCGGAGAGCTTTTTACCCTCGTCGATCAGGCCAACGGTAAACATCTCCGGCGACGCAAGGCCCGCCATCCGCCCTTTGGAAATATCCGGTGCCACCGCGCCCGTCAGGCCTTTTTCGCCGGTATAGGCTTTGTCCATGTCGAGCCCGTAGGTCGTCGTGCGCGGCGTGTGGCACTCGCCGCAGCCGCCGACATTTTCGACGAGATAGCGTCCGCGCTCCATCTGCGTTTCTTCGCGCGACTGATAGGCCGCCACGTTGAAATGACTGCGTTTCCACAGCGTGATCGTCGTCTGACGGCTATAGGGAAAAGCGATCTCGTGTTCCTTGGACACCGCATCCGACGCAATCATCGTGTCGATATACGCCTTGATGTCGAGCACGTCCTCCGGCTTCATCCCGCCATAGGCGGTGTAGGGCATGACCGGATAGAGATTGTTGCCGTCGCGATCGATCCCCTGCATCACCGCATTGAGAAACTGGGCATTGGTCCAGCCGCCGATGCCATTGGCATGGGGCGAAATATTCGGCGCATAGAACTTGCCGATCGCCGTGTCCATCTCCAGTCCGCCGGACAGGACCTCAGTAGTCCTGCCCGATCCGTGGCAGGCGTTGCAACCGGAGGCGTTGAACAGATATTTGCCGTTGTCGGTGTTGGCTTTGTAAGTCGAATAGGCATCGTCAGCAAAGGCATCGCGGGCCGATGCCGCGCCCGGACACTGGGTCAACGCCAGCACGGTCGCCGCCATCGCCAGAATGGAGCGCGGCAGGCGCAGGCCAAGGATGATTTTCCCAGACAGTTGATCGAACATGCGCATGGCTTGTTCTCCTTGCTTTTCTTAAACGACCAATAGGCAATGCATTACCGGAACTCGAACTGCTCGAACTCGACCCGCTTGGGGTTCTTTCCGAGGTCCTTCAGTCCTTTTTCAATGGCTTTTCGCAACAATGGCGGTCCACAGAACCAGAGGTCTGCACCGGTTGGATCGACAGCGCTTGATGCCGTAAGCTTTGCCGCATCGAGCCGTCCGTCGGTTTTGGAATCATGTAAAGTAAAACTGAAATTCGATAGTTTCTCCGCCTGCATTTCGAACGTGTCGAGGCCAATGGCCTCGCTGCGGTCGCGCACGCAATAGACCATGTGAATATCCTGGCCTTCATCCCCCTTCAGGCGTCCGGCCATTGCCAGGAACGGCGTAACACCGATGCCGCCGGCGAGCCATATCTGTTTCTTGCCGCCCCGGCGATGGTTGAAATGGCCATAGCCGCCCTCCAGCCTGAGACGGTCTCCGATGGCGATACCGTCGCGCAAAGCCTTGGTATAATCACCCAGTGGCTTGATGGCAAAGCGGACGACACCATCATCATCCATGCCGGCAATCGTAAAGGGATGCGGTTCGCGCAGGCCCGGCTTGTTGACCCGGAAAAACCCGAACTGACCGGGCTTTGCGCGCAGCGGCCGCCGTGTCGGCCTAGCGGAAATGATCGTCGCCCCCTCGTGGCGCGTCACATCGAACACCGCGTAGGTCCGGGTACGCAGCCAGGGGAACAGCTGGGTGTAGATATAGCTCAGCGTGCCAATCATGGCAAAAATGTTGAGATAGGTCGCCAGCATCGCAGTCCCATCATAGGGCCGCTTGATGAACGTCTGGTGGAATGCGACCATGATGAATAGCAGGCCAATGAAACGGTGTGTCAGACGCCAGAAGTGGTAGGGTATCTCGATCTTGGTTTTCGGGATGATCTTGACGATGCTCAGCACCAAAAGCACCACGAGAGCATAGAAGGCGTATTCCCCTGCCCGTGCCGCCAGCTTGTTCAGCCCGCCGGTCAGCGACAGCCCCTTGAAATCCGGCGTGATGAAATAATGCACGAGGATCAGCACAAGCACCGTGATACCGACCCGGCGATGTGTCTGGTAAATCCGGTCGAGACCACCGAACAGGCGCTCGACGAAAGGCGGGCGGGTTGCCATGAACAGTGCCAGCGCCATGCCGGTAAAGGCCATGGACGATGCCATCAACGAAAATGTGGTGGCTGCATTGGTATGACTGACCGCAGGCACGACCAAGAGCCCCGCAAATCCCATCAAAGACCAGACAAGAACCGCCCCCGAACGCACGCAGTATCCCCCACCTTTCCGCAGCAGCGGAGCCCCAAAGCAAGACTGGCAAGGCCTTCAAGCTTCGTCAACTGCTATTGTAGAAGATACGATTTTGCGGCGGGCTTTATTCGCCGGCACCAGCTTCTGTGTTTGCGAAGAAATTTTTCCGGCAGCGGGAGGGGCAAAAAAGCAATTCACGGCTATCGCAACGTGCCCGCTGCAAGCACGTCGCGAGCCTTTTGCGCGAGGGGATGTTCAGGGTGACGGCGGATAAAGCGCTCATAGGCTTCGCGCGTCCCCTTTCGTGTAACGCCGTCATATTCGACTTGCACGGCGGCCTCAGCATCCGGTGCCGGCGTCATGATGCCGCCCGTTCCCGTTGGCGCTTGCGCCGCCTGAACGGCTCCGCTGAAAAAACCTGTTATTGCCCAAAAAAGAGCGGCGAGCGGCCATTGTTTGCGAAATTCGACCAGCATATCAACGCCTCTTCAGTTTTAGGAAAGTTGTACGTGCCATTGCTACCATAGAGTGGTTTCAGCCACTTCACGAAAGCGGCATTTTCCAGACAATTCGGTTATCTCAGGTTTATGTTCTCCACCGAGAAGGTCAAACAATGACAGGCATTAGCAAAACGACAAAGACGATTACTGCTACAGGCAATCAACTCGTCGATGGCGTCATCTCTACCTACGCTTGGGGTGGCAGGTCGGTAACCTACGCGTTCCCGACGCTGACCAGTGACTATTCTTCTACTGTAGAGACTTCAAACAATTTCGCCACCATTTCGACAGCTCAGAAAAACGCCGCGCTTTTTGCAATGGAGAAGTCTTTTGGCTCTGCTGCGAATGACGGCTTCTCGGTAGAGGGGTTCACGAATCTGGATTTCTCGGCTGGCAGCGGAAGCTCGTCAACTCTTCGGTTCGCCCAATCGGATGCACCGGAAACTGCCTATGCCTACTATCCGGGTACTTGGGAAAAAGCTGGCGACATCTGGTTCGGCACAGGTTACGCTGGCACCGCCAACGATTACCGTACCGCAGAGGCCGGCAACTACGCCTGGCATACCTTAATCCATGAACTCGGTCATGCCCTCGGCCTCAAACACGGGCACGAGACTGATACATTCGGCAAAACGCCCGCCCAATATGATTCCGTAGAATATACCGTCATGACGTATAATGGTTTCATTGGCGACACGGCCACTGGCTATCGTTATGAAAAATTCGGCGCACCGCAGACGTTCATGATGGCCGATATTGCAGCACTTCAGCATATGTACGGCGCCGATTACACCACCAACAGTGGCAATACGGTCTATAAATGGACGCCGACCAGCGGCAACACATTCGTCGATGGCAAGGTGGCAATCGACCCCGGCGGAAACCGTATTTTCGCCACGATATGGGATGGTGGCGGCCGCGATGCATTTGATCTCACCGCCTACAAAACAGCGCTGCAGATCGACCTGCGCCCAGGTCGATACTCGAAGTTCAATGCCGATCAACTGTCCTTCCTGGGTGGAGGGCCGAATGATGGTTTTGCCCGCGGCAATATTTTCAATGCCCTGCTTCATCAAGGCAACACCGCATCATTGATCGAGGACGTAAAGGGCGGTTCAGGTCACGACAAGATCACCGGCAACCAGGTTGCCAACCTGCTTTATGGCAATGGTGGCAACGACACCCTGAACGGCGACGCAGGCAACGACACCCTGGTCGGTGGCATCGGTGCCGACAGGCTCATTGGTGGCACAGGCATAGATACTGCCAGCTACGCCGGCGCTACGAGAGGCGTGGTGGCCAATCTTGCCACTTCCACGGCGAACACCAATGATGCCAAGGGAGACGTGTATTCGTCGATCGAAAACCTGATAGGATCGAGCTATGCAGACAGGCTCACCGGCAATGCCGGTGCCAACAGACTGTCCGGCGCTGCAGGCAATGACATTCTGAACGGAGACGCAGGCAACGACACTCTGATCGGGGGCGCCGGTGCCGACAGGCTTTACGGTGGTGCAGGCATAGACACTGCCAGCTACACGGGCGCCACAAAAGGCGTGGTGGCCAATCTCGCTATCGTCACGGCAAACACCAATGATGCCAAGGGAGACGTTTATTCATCGATCGAGAACCTGACGGGATCGAGCTACGCCGACAAGCTCGCTGGCAATACCGGAGGCAACACCCTGTCCGGCGACGCGGGTGATGACCTGCTGAACGGGGATGCAGGCAACGACACTCTGGTCGGTGGCGTTGGGGCCGACAGGCTTTACGGTGGTGCAGGCATAGATACTGCCAGCTACATCGGCGCACAAAAAGGTGTCGTGGCCAATCTGGCTACCCCGACGGCGAACACCGGTGATGCCAAGGGAGATGTTTATTCTTCGATCGAAAATCTGGCCGGATCGAGCTACGGAGACAGACTCGAAGGTAATGCCGTCGCCAACATGTTATCTGGTGGCGCAGGCAACGATCTGCTGAACGGAGCAGCCGGAAATGACCTGCTGAACGGGGACGCGGGCAACGACACTCTGATTGGTGGCATCGGTGCCGACGATCTCTTTGGCGGCGCGGGAGCTGACCGGTTCATCTTCTCGGCAAGCAATGAGTCCACGCTCGCATCAACGGGGCGGGACAGTATCTTCGATTTCCTCGCCGCTCAGGGAGACAGCATCGATCTATCCCGCATGGACGCCAATACAAAAATTGCGGGCGATCAGGCCTTCTCGTTCATCAGCTCCGCTGCTTTCACTGGCAAGGCAGGCGAACTCCGATACACGTCATCGGCATCCGACACTTATATATACGGTGACGTGAACGGCGATGGAAAAGCCGATTTTTCCATCCATCTCGATGATCAAATCGCCATGCAAAAAGGTTATTTCCTTCTTTAGACGGCTTTAAGAGCCAAGGATGGAGGCCGGATCAGCGCGTGTCCGGCCTCTTTTTTTGTCAATTCTTCCCTGAGAATTCCGACACAGACCTCTCTGCTGGATAGGTCGCTATCACGTGCATCAACCGACCGCCGTCGTCTTAGGGGGAGTGCGTCAGCCGGCGTCCTCATGGCGCACCATTGAAACGTCAGGTCCCGGCGGCTCTGGTTCAGCCGCCTCAACACAGGGTGTGGTGATCTGCATATCAAGGTGATCCGCGCTATCCAGCAGGCCGATCCGAAGGCGGCAGCGGCCGCGATGGAAAACCTGATGGATCACCTGGGCGAGCCGAATCATCCTGCCCTTCGGGCTTTCGCCCACAAAAAAGGCGGCCAACAAGCCGCCTTCTTCCATACTTTTGTGGCTTCAGCCTCAGCCGACGAATGCGCGTTCGATGACGAATTCACCGGGTTTATTGTTCGAACCCTCATGCAAACCGGCAGCCTCGAGAATTTCCTTGGTTTCCTTCAGCATTTCGGTCGAGCCGCAGATCATGCCGCGATCGACGGCCGGGTCGAACGCTGGGAGGTCGAGGTCGGAGAACATCTTGCCATCGCGCATCAGATTGGTGATGCGGCCCTTGAACGGATAATCCTCGCGGGTCACCGTTGCATAGTGGCGCAGCTTGTCGCCGACCAGTTCGGCGAGGAACTCGTGGTTGCGGATTTCCTCGATCAAGTCGAAGCCGTATTTCAGCTCGGCGACGTCACGGGTCGTGTGGGTGAGGATGACTTCCTCGAATTTTTCAAAAGTTTCCGGATCGCGGATCAGGCTTCCAAACGGTGCAATGCCGGTTCCGGTCGAGAACATATAGAGGCGCTTACCCGGCGTCAGTGCATCGAGCACCAGCGTGCCGGTCGGCTTCTTGCGCATCAGCACCTGATCGCCAGGCTTGATGCCCTGCAGATGCGAGGTCAGCGGGCCATCCGGCACCTTGATCGAGAAGAATTCGAGCTCATCGTCCCAGGCGGGGCTGGCGATCGAATAGGCGCGATAGATCGGTTTGCCGTCGACCATCAGGCCAATCATGGCAAATTCGCCCGAGCGGAAGCGAAACTCCGTCGGACGCGTCATGCGGAAGCTGAACAGCCGGTCCGTATAATGCGTGACCTTCGTCACCGTTTCAGCGAACACGCCGGCGGGTACGGTTGCGGCAAATTCTTCGATCTTGGCAGGAGCATTCATTTCGGCGTCAGGTCCTGTAATGATGAGTAATGCTTTCAGGTATCAGCGGATATTCCAAAAGGCGCTGATTTGGAAGCAATTCCGTTCCAATTATAGCGCCTTTTGCAGATTGATGCGTGCTTCAGTATGTCGCGGGCTCAGGAAACCCGCCGCCAACTGTAGGATTTCGCGTCAGTCGATGGTTTTGCCGTTGGCTGGTAGTGATTATCGATCCCCGGCAACCGTCCTTCGGACAGGCGCTTCAGAGCCGTTTCGTTGCTGACGGCGAAACTGTCGACACCACAGCGCAGCATCAGCGGCACCTGGTCGATCAGCACGTCACCGACGGCCCGGATTTCCTTGCCGTAATGAAGGCGAACGCGTAGCAAGGACGCGTGACTGAATGCCCGGCCGTCGTTGAACGCTGGAAAGGCAACCGCGATCAGCGATACCTGTTCCAGAAACGGCTGCAGCCGCGTCACGTCATCGGCCGGGTTGATGAGCACGCCAAGCCCGCTGTCGCCGGACGATGCCTTCTCAATGAAGGCATCGATGCCGAGGATAGCCTTCTCGTTCGAGCCGGCCTTGGTTTCCTCGGTTTCGACGACCCATGGATCGTCTGTGACGAAGCCGGTTTCTGTCCAGATCTGTGTCATATGCTTGTCCTTGAACCTCAGGCCGCTTCCTGCGCATTGCCGCCGTAGAGCGCGTCCTTGAACGGCTGCGGACCGACCCGGCGATAGGCGTCTAGGAAAATTTCCGACGCATCTTTGCGCAGACCGAGATAGGTGTTGACGATCGTCTCGATCGCATCGGTAACCTTTTCAGGCTCGAAACCACGGCCGATGATCTCGCCGATCGAGGTATTCTCGTCGCCTGAACCGCCCAACGTGATCTGGTAGAGTTCAGCACCCTTTTTTTCCACGCCCAGAAGGCCGATATGGCCGACATGATGATGACCGCAGGCATTGATGCAGCCGGAAATCTTGATCTTCAACTCGCCAATCTCGGCCTGACGGTCGGGATTGCCGAAACGGGTGGAAATCTCCTGCGAAAGCGGGATCGAGCGCGCATTGGCCAGCGCGCAATAGTCCAAACCCGGACAGGCAATGATATCCGTGATCAGACCGGCATTGGCGGTCGCCAGACCAATCGAGACGAGGCCACGATAGAGCACCTCCAGATCGGCGAGAGCCACATGCGGCAGGATGATGTTCTGCTCGTGGCTGATGCGGATTTCGTCGAAGGCGTATTCCTGCGCCAGATCGGCGATCGCATCCATCTGGCTGTCGCTGGCGTCTCCCGGAATGCCGCCGATCGGCTTCAGCGATACCGTCACCATACCGTAGTCAGGATGTTTGTGCGGCTGGACGTTTTGCTGCACCCACCGGGCAAATTCCGGATCGGCCTTCTTCCAGCCGGCCAGATTGGCCCAGCCTTCAGGACGGTCGGTCAGCGGCGGCAGCGCAAAATAGCTGGTGATGGCCTGAATATCGGCTTCCGGCAACTTCAGCTCGGTGTTTTTCAGCTGCAGGAACTCCTGCTCAACCTGGCCGGTGAGATTTTCCACGCCGGTTTCGTGCACGAGGATCTTGATGCGTGCCTTGTACTTGTTGTCACGGCGGCCATGCAGGTTGTACACGCGCATGATGGCGGTCGTGTAGGACAGTAGGTCTTCTTCCGGCAGGAAGTCACGGATCTTCTTGGCGATCATCGGCGTGCGACCCTGCCCGCCGCCGACATAGACGGCAAAGCCGATCTCGCCCTTGTCGTTCTTCTTCAAGTGCAGGCCAATGTCGTGTACCTGGATGGCCGCACGGTCGCGCTCGGCGCCGGTGACGGCAATCTTGAACTTGCGCGGCAAGAACGAGAATTCCGGGTGAACGGACGACCACTGACGCAGGATTTCGGCATAAGGGCGCGGATCGGCAACTTCGTCAGCAGCGGCACCGGCAAAATGGTCGGCGGTGACGTTGCGAATACAGTTTCCGGATGTCTGGATGGCGTGCATCTCGACCGAGGCGAGTTCCGCCAGGATATCCGGCGTATCCGAGAGTTTCGGCCAGTTGTACTGGATGTTCTGGCGCGTGGTGAAATGGCCATAGCCACGATCGTATTTGCGGGCGATATGGGCGAGCATGCGCATCTGGTCGCTGTTCAGCGTGCCATAGGGAATGGCAACGCGCAGCATATAGGCGTGAAGCTGGAGATAGACACCGTTCATCAGCCGCAGCGGCTTAAAGGCATCTTCGGCAAGCTCTCCAGAGAGGCGGCGCGTCACCTGATCGCGAAACTGGGAAACGCGATCGGCAACAAAGGCATGGTCGAATTCGTCATAACGGTACATCGGTCTTCTTTTCCTTAAGCCGCGTGCACGGGGCCGGTCAGGCCCTTGTATCCCGGTGCATAATTGATCGTCGGGCCTTCAGCGCGAACGCGTTCGCGCAGACGCAACGGCCGCAGCACGCCTGCCACTTCTTCAATATCAATGACATTCACGTCAACCACCTTGTTGTCGGCAAACGCGGCCTTGCCGGTTGCTTCCAGAACGCTGACCGCCTCGGCGTGGCGGGCAACAAACGCATCCTGCAGCGCTTCCACCCAGTTGCCCGATGCATCGAGCCAGACGGAAATGCCGTCCGACAGGCGGTTTGCGGTTAATACCTTATCGGCCATGTCAGTTCCTCACTTCATCAGTCTGTTTCTGCGGCACGCCCGCGCGAGCGGCAGCGCCGATTTCCCTGCCCTTGATCAACGGCTGGGAGCGCTCGAAATTCGCGCCCGCCACCGCGTCGCCGATAATCACCATGACCGGACCATCCAACTCGTCGCGATATTGCAGGTCGGGCAGATCCTTCAGCGTGCCGTGCAGCAGCCTGCGCTCTGCGCGGCTGGCATTTTCAATTACGGCGACCGTGGTTTCCGCAGGCAGACCGGCTTCGATCAGGCGCGCGGCCACCGAGGCTGCAACAGTGCGCCCCATATAGACGGCAATGGTGGCGCCGGAAATGGCAAGGCGGGCCCAATCGGGCAGAACATCGCCGGCCAGGTCATGGCCAGTGGTAAAGATCAGCGACGAGGCAACACCGCGCAGTGTCAGCGGCAACTCGAAATCGGCCGCAGCGGCAAAAGCGGATGTTATGCCGGGCACGATCTCGTAGGTGATCCCGGCTTCGCGCAACGCCGCCATCTCTTCGCCAGCCCGGCCGTACACCAGCGGATCGCCCGACTTGAGCCGCACGACACGCTTGCCGTCTTGGCCGAGACGCACCAGCAGCTGATTGATCTCGTCCTGCGATTTTGAATGGCAACCCTTGCGCTTGCCGACCGACAGACGCTCGGCATCGCGGCGCCCCATATCGACGATCGCCTGCGGCACCAGCGCATCATAGACGATCACATCGGCTTCCATCATCACGCGCTGGGCCCGCAGGGTCAAAAGGTCTTCGGCGCCCGGACCGGCGCCGACCAGCCAGACGTGACCAGGCACACGATCGACCGACTGTAGCAACCGCGATGCCTCGCGACGGGCTTCAGCGATGTTTCCGAGCGATACCTGAGCGGCCACGGGGCCGGAAAAGAAGCGGCGCCAGAACACCCGGCGGGAAACGCCGCGCGGCAGAACACGATCGGCAGCATCACGATAGGCCTGCGCCAACGAGGCAAGTGCACCAAGCGACGGGGAAAGCAGTTGATCGATCTGGGAACGGATCATCTGGGCAAGCACGGGGCCTGCCCCTTCGGTACCGATGGCGACGGCGACAGGCGCACGATTGACCAGCGCGGGCGTCAGGAAATCGCAGAACTCGGGTTGATCGACCGCATTGGCCGGAATTTTCTCGGCGCGTGCCGCCGCAACGATCAGGCGATCCTGCGCGGCGTCGCCGGTTGCGGCAAACACCAGCGTCGCGCCGTCGACCTGGCTTGGCTCGAAACGCTTTTGCACCAGTTCGACCGCGTTGGTTGACAGGAAAGCCGCAAAGCCGGCTTCCGGCTCATCCGCGTAAGCAACGATCCGCGCTTGCGTGTTCAACAACAGCCGGACCTTGGCGAAGGCCTCGTCGCCATTGCCAAAAACCGCCACACATTTCTGCGCAACGCGGAAGAAGGCCGGAAAGACGGTCAGTTGCTCGGTCATAACGTGGGAATCTGATCCTGTTACAGGTTCTGTCGAATATCTCTTTTATACGGTGAAAATTGAAGAAACAGAAATTCCGATGCCTTTGCGGGCGGATATTCTTTTGCTCGACTCCAGCATAATTTGAGCAAATCTCTCCGAGAACGAGACCAGAAGGCGCGACAGGATCAGGTGTTCAAGCATTGCCTATGGCACGCCAAATCCGCTAAATGCCAGTAATCCTATTTTCCGGAGCCATGATCTGATGAACAATTCCAAGCTTGCAGAGCGCCTGCTGACGGTCATCGAAACGGATGTCCTTCCCTTGACGGAAAAGGGCGTCGCGGATGGAAACAAGGTTTTCGGCGCGGCGATCCTGCGCAAGTCGGACCTGTCCCTGGTCATCGCCGAAACCAACAACGAGACGGAAAACCCGCTGTGGCACGGTGAAGTCCACACGCTGAAGCGCTTCTACGAGCGTGCGAACAAGCCGGACACCAAGGATCTGGTCTTCCTCTCGACCCACGAGCCCTGTTCGATGTGCCTGTCGGCGATCACCTGGGCTGGCTTCGACAATTTCTACTATTTGTTCAGCCACGAGGATTCGCGCGACGCGTTCTCGATCCCGCACGACCTGAAAATCCTCAAGGAGGTTTTCCGGCTCGATCCCGGCGGTTATGCCAAGACCAATGCCTTCTGGCGCTCGGCATCGATTGCCGATCTGGTGGCGACATCGGAGGAAGCCGACAAAGCAGCGCTCCGCGCACAGGACCAGCGCATCCGGGCAAAATACCAGTCGCTGTCGGATGCCTACCAGTCCGGCAAGGACGATAACGCCATTCCATTGAATTGAGCCCCATGCAACCCTCCAAGGATATCACCCGCCTGCTCGACATCATGGAAGCCCTGCGCCAGCCGGAAACGGGCTGCCCGTGGGACATCGTCCAGACCTTCGAGACCATCAAGCCCTATACGCTGGAAGAAGCCTATGAGGTTGCCGACGCCATCGAGCGCGCCGATATGGACGATCTCTGCGACGAACTCGGCGATCTGCTGCTGCAGGTGGTTTTTCACGCCCGCATGGCTGAGGAATCCGGCGATTTCACCTTCGGCGATGTGGTCGAGGCGATCACCCGAAAAATGATCCGCCGTCATCCGCATGTCTTTGCCCGCTCCGATGCCGACACGCCGCAAGCCGTCAAACTGCAGTGGGACGACATCAAGCAGGCGGAAAAAACCGAGCGCCGCGAGCGGCGGGCAAAGCGCGGCCTGCCGGAGGACGACGACAAAGGACATCTCGGCTCCGTCCAGCGCAGTTTCCCTGCACTTGTCGAAGCCCTGAAGCTTCAGGAACGAGCAGCCAAGGTCGGCTTCGACTGGACTTCGCCCGAACCCATTCTCGACAAGATCGAGGAAGAGATCGCCGAACTGCGCGAGGCTTTGGCATCGAACGACAAGGCAAAGGTAGCGGACGAACTCGGTGATCTGATCTTCGCCGTCGTCAATATCGGCCGCCATGTTGGCGCTGATCCGGAAATGGCGCTGCGCGGCACCAGCACCAAGTTCCGGCGCCGCTTCGCGCATATCGAGACGGAGCTGGAAGCTCATGGGGAAACGCTGGGGGCGGCGACGCTGGAGCGGATGGAGGAACTTTGGCAGGCGGCTAAGGCGATCGAACGGCAGTTGAGGTAGGAACCGTTAAATTCTGAGATCGGGGAGGCCTACCCCCCTCTGTCACTGCGTGACATCTCCCCCTCAAGGGGGGAGATCAGTCTTTTCCCTCGCTGCCTTGATGTTGGGGACGCACAGTCGATGCGGCCAATCTCCCCCCTTGAGGGGGAGATGTCGGCGTCGCCGACAGAGGGGGGGTATCCGCCTCGATTCCGGTAACGCGCAACCAGTCGAGTATAACCTACCAGTCCTGCGCTGCAGCCTTCGGGCCATTTCCGAGACGACGATCCAGCTCTTCCGATTCGCTTGGCGTCATGCGCAGATCAAGGCTGACGGAACCGTCTTCCAAGTCTTCCCGCCCATCGACCATCGTGTGTTCATAGACCCACGACAGCAGTTGCAGCTTGTTGGCCGGCAGGACGACATTGCATTCCATCAGGACGCCGGACAGGCGCTTGTTGATCTCGTCGAGAAGATGATCGACGCCTTCGCCGGTGACGGCGGAAACAGCAACCGTGTTTTCGCTGTTTTCGGCTTTCTGCACAAGGCTTTCATGCGCGTCGGCATCCAGCAGGTCGATCTTGTTCCAAATCTCGATGATGCGTTCTGAGCGCGCCTTCTCGTCGATGCCGAGATCGTCGAGAATACGCACGACATCCTGCGATTGGACCTGATTGTCCGGATCGGCGAGATCGCGCACATGCAGGATCAGGTCGGCTTCTAGCACCTCTTCCAGCGTTGCGCGAAAGGCGGCGACCAGATGGGTGGGCAGGTCGGAGATGAAGCCGACGGTGTCCGACAGCATGACCATGCGGCCATGCGGCAGCTTCATCCGGCGCAGCGTCGGGTCGAGTGTGGCAAACAGCATGTCTTCGGCGAGAACGCCGGCGCCGGTGATGCGGTTGAACAAGGTGGATTTACCGGCATTGGTATAGCCAACCAGCGCCACGATCGGATGCGGCACCTTCTTGCGCTTGGCGCGGTGAAGCTGACGGGTACGGCGCACCTGCTCCAGCTCCTTCTCAAGCTTGACGATCTTTTCCTGCAACAGCCGGCGGTCGGCTTCGATCTGGGTTTCACCCGGACCACCCATGAAGCCCGCACCACCGCGCTGGCGTTCCAGGTGGGTCCAGCTGCGCACCAGACGGCCTTTCTGATAATTCAGATGCGCAAGCTCGACCTGCAGCGTGCCTTCCTTGGTGGAAGCGCGGCGGCCGAAGATTTCCAGGATGAGACCGGTCCGGTCGATGACCTTGCAGTTCCATTCCTTTTCGAGATTGCGCTGCTGAACCGGAGTCAGCGGATGATCGATGATGACGAGCCCGGCATTGTGCTCGCTGAGCAGGTGGCCGATCTCCTCGATCTTGCCGTTGCCGAGCAAGGTGCCCGGCTTCGGCTGGGCGACGGGCACGATCATGCCGTGCACGACTTCAAGATCGATGGCGAGCGCGAGCCCGATCGTCTCTTCCAGCCGGCTTTCGTCGCTGCGCGTCGAGGTCGCGGCAATGATCTCTGCATTCTGTCTGCCGGTCTTTTTCAGGACCGGGACGATGACGACAGCGCGCATATCATCACGCAGCTTTTCAAGCTCCGGGATGATCGACGCCGATTTTGTATCACGTTTGGTAATGTGTCTTGTATCCCGTCAGGATGCGGATTCTTCGCTCTCGAACATCTGCATCGGCTGGCCCGGCATGATTGTCGAGATTGCGTGCTTGTATACGAGCTGGGAATGCCCGTCACGCCGCAAAAGCACACAGAAGTTGTCAAAAGACGTGACAACGCCCGTCAGTTTCACACCATTGATAAGAAAAATTGTCAGAGATATCTTCTGCTTGCGGACCGTGTTGAGAAATAGATCCTGCAAGTTCTGAGAACGTTCCGCCATAGCGCCGCTTCTTTCTTATTGTCCGGTCCGATTTAACCGGTTGATTATACGATCTGAATAGCCCGAACGCTGAAAAAACCCGTCTTTAAAGCGTCCCCCCGGATTTGGTATCAAATCGCGGTCTTTTCCGCAATGTCGAAAAAGGCTTCACGAATTTTCTGTGACACGCTGCCCGGATGGCCGTTGGCGATAGGTTTACCGTTAATGGCAACGACGGGAAAACAGATACTTGTGGCTGCCGTGATGAAGACTTCGCGTGCCTCCAGCATGTCCTCGATAGAAAAAGCCTCTTCGATAATTTCCAGCCCGAGCGCAGCGGTAACATCCTTCAGCGTCGTCCGCGTAATACCGCGCAGGATGCCGTGGTCCGCATGACGGGTCCGCAGACGGCCTTGCTTGTCGACGATCCAGACATTGGTCGCCGCTCCTTCCTTCACCGTGCCGTCCGCATCGACAAAGATCGCCTCCTGGGCGCCCTGTTCCTTGGCGGCCTGGCGCGCCAGCACATTCGGCAGCAACCCGACAGACTTGATGTCGACGCGGTGCCAGCGGTTCTCCGGAACGGTGATGGCGCTGATGCCCGTGGCGTTTTTCCTCGCGATCACCGCCGAGTCAGTACGCTTGGCCGTCACTACGATGGTCGACGGCGTATCGGCTGCCGGAAAGACATGGTCGCGCCGTGCCGCACCCCGCGTCACCTGCAGATAGAACATGCCGTTCCTCACCCGGTTTCGGCGCACGACCTCGCGAATGACGAGAATGAGCGCTGCCCGCGTCATCGGCCAGGCCATGCGCAACTCGCTCAGGGACCGGTCCAGCCGGTCGAGGTGGCGGGTCAGATCGACGATGAAACCGTGGCGGATCTCGCAGACTTCATAAACGCCGTCGGCGAGCTGAAAGCCGCGATCCTCGATATGAACGGCAGCTTCGGTATGGCGCTGATAGGCACCGTTGACATAGGCAATGCGCGACATGGACGACCTGTCTGAGAAGGATAGAACTACGGTTTAGACGCCAAGCGACTTCAGCTTGCGATGCAGCGCCGAGCGCTCCATGCCAACAAACTCGGCCGTGCGGGAAATATTGCCGCCGAAACGATTGATCTGCGCGATCAGGTAGTCCCTTTCGAACATTTCGCGCGCTTCACGCAGAGGCAGCGTCATGATGTGATGGTCCCCTTGCGTCGAAATCTTCGGCAGGCTGTCGCCAACCTCGCTCGGCAGCATGTCGGCCGAGATCGCCGTATCCGGACCATCGCTGCGGGCGAGAATCATCAGCCGCTCGATATTGTTGCGCAATTGCCGGATATTGCCCGGCCAGCCATGCGATTGCAGCACGGCCAACGCGTCGTCACCGATCTTGCGGGTGCGAATGCCCGCCTGCTCGCTGATCTGGCGCATGAACATATCGACCAGGAACGGAATATCCTCGCGCCGTTCCGCCAGCGGCGGCACACGCACGGGGATGACGGCCAGGCGGTGGTAAAGATCCTCGCGAAACGCACCTTCGGCAATCTGGCTTTCGAGATTGTAGGCGGTCGAGGAAATGATGCGGACATCGACCTTGACGCGCTTGGAGCCACCGACCCGCTCGAACTGCTGGTCGACCAGAACGCGCAGGATCTTGTTCTGCGTCTCGCGCGGCATTTCGCCGACTTCATCGAGATAGAGAATGCCGCCATGGGCCTCTTCCAGCGCACCGGTCTTGCGCGGCTGGCCCGGCGTTCCCTCGGTTCCAAACAATGCCATTTCCATGCGATCGGGGGTGATCGCCGCCGCATTCAGCGCCACGAAGGGTCCGCCTGCCCGCGAGGACTTGCGGTGGATCATCCGGGCAACCAGTTCCTTGCCGGAACCGGACGGGCCGTGGATCATGATGCGGCTGTTGGTCGGCGCAACCTTTTCGATGGTCTGGCGCAGCTGCGACACGGCCACCGAGGTTCCAATCAGCTCGACAGGATCGCCCGAGCGCTTCTTCAGCTCGGACACTTCCTTCTTCAGCTTGGAATTTTCCAGCGCCCGTTCGGCAATGAGAATCAGACGGTCTGCCTTGAAAGGCTTTTCGATGAAGTCGTAGGCACCGCGCCGGATCGCCGACACGGCGGTCTCGATATTGCCGTGCCCGGAAATCATCACCACCGGAAGGTCCGGATAGCGGCTCTTGATTTCGTCGAGCAGCGCCAAACCATCGAGCCGGCTGCCCTGCATCCAGATATCGAGGAAGACGAGACGCGGCACACGATCGCTGATGGCGGCAAGCGCGCTGTCGCTATCGAACGCGGTGCGGGTTTCATGCCCCTCGTCGGACAGGATACCGGAGACGATTTCGCGAATGTCTTCTTCGTCGTCCACAACCAGAATGTCAGCGGCCATAGGAAGTATCCTTGTCTTGTCTGTCTTCGGTGCCACTGCTTTGTCCAGCAGGCGGCAAAATAATGCGAATCATCGCGCCCTGGCCACGATCGAAATCGGCCGGGGCGTCATGCAGTTCCAACTGTCCACCGTGGTCCTCGATGATCTTCTTGACGATCGCGAGACCAAGGCCGGTGCCCTTTTCGCGCATGGTCATATAGGGCTCGAGAATACGATGGCGATTTTCGGTCGGCAGTCCCCGGCCGTTGTCGATGATATCGATGACGTACTGGCCGCTCGTTTCATTCAATCTCGACCGCACCATCACCTTGCGATCGCCGCGAACGGCATCCGCCGGCAGGGCTTCGATCGCCTCGACCGCGTTCTTGATGATGTTGCCGAAGGCTTGCCCCAGCATGCGGCTGTCGAACGTACCGTCGAGCGGTTCCTCGCCGAGGTCGCGAATGAATGTCACATGGGTATTGCCCATCTCGCGCAGGAAGATCGCATCCTTGAGGATATTGCGCAGATCGGCCTTTTCCTTGGTCGGCTTCGGCATGCGGGCGAAACCGGAGAACTCGTCGACCATACGGCCGATATCCTCGACCTGGCGAACGATCGTATCGGTACACTGGTCGAACACCGCGCGATCGTCCTGATTGATCTGCTTGCCGTACCGGCGCTTAAGGCGCTCGGCCGACAGCTGGATCGGCGTCAACGGGTTCTTGATTTCATGGGCGATACGCCGGGCGACATCGGCCCAGGCCGTTGAGCGCTGGGCGATGACGAGGTCGGTAATATCATCGATGGTGATGACATAGGAATCCTTGGCGTCGTGCGATTCCTCGCGCGTCACCTGAACATTCAGCGTCCGCTCCGTGCCGGCGCGCATGATGTTGATCTGCTTGCGGTAGTCATTGCGGTGACGGCTGGCGGCCTCGTTGAGAACCTGCTCGATCTCGGGCGCCACATCTTCAAGCCTTTCGCCGATCAGTTGCAGCGTCGTGCGCGACAGGAAATGCTCCGACGACGGATTGGCGATGGTGATGCGCCGGTCGTCCTCGACACCGATTACGGCCGCCGTCACGCCGGAAAGCACCGCCTCGATGAAGCGGCGGCGGTCGTCCATCTCGTCCTTCGCCTCAAGGATCTGGTCGCGTTGCGTGCGGATTTCGGCGATCATCTTGTTGAAGGTGCGCGATAGGCTGCCGACATCGCCATCCACCGCATGAACGGGCACGATGACATTCAGATTGCCGCTCGCGACGCTATCGGCTGCGCCGATCAGAAGCCGGATTGGCCGGACGATCCGGTCGGCGACCGCGATAGCCGTCCAGATTGCAGCCAGAAGGACGATCAGCGCAAAACCGAGATACAGCACCCCGAAGGCCACTTGCAGCGATGTTCGGCCTGCCTCCAGGTTTTTGTATTCAGCGGTATTTTCCTCCATCAGCCGCATCGAACGCATGACCTTCGGGTCGACGCTGCGCACGGTGTAGAGATAGGCGCCCTCGATATTGTCGATCGGGATGATCGCGCCAACGAGATTGGTCACGCCAGGCGGAATAAGCGTCGGCTGGCCGGAGACCGTGCTCATCAGCGCGTCCCTGGGAATGGCCGGCAGCGGCCGCTCGGTCGGAATATTGGCCTGAAGGATCGGTGAACCGTCACCACGCACCAGAAAGGCGCCGAGCATGCCGCGTCCGCGGGCCTGCCGCGTCATCAGCTCGATGAAGCCGGTGCGGTCGAGGCTGTAGAGCTGGCGATTGCGTTCCAGGTCATTGGCCATCGAAACAGTCTGGCCCTGCAGGTAGCTGGCATTCTCCAGCACATAGGCCTGCGCCACATCCAGCGAAGAGCTGACGATCGACTGGGTGCGCAGCGAAAACCAGCGATCGAGCCCGACATCAAGCGTAATGCTGGCAAAGATCGCCACCAGAATGGCGGGCGTGATCGCGACGATCGAAAACAACGCGACGATGCGCACGTGCAGACGAGCCGCCGCCCTTCCCCGGTTGCGCGCCTTCAACAGGCGGACAATCTCCCTGCCGATCAGAAACAGCAGCCCGAGTACGAACAGCGCGTTGATCGCCGCCGAGCCGATGATGATGTTGGTTTCCGGCTTGATAGGTGTGAGTCCGAGAAGAATCAGCAGCGAGACGATCGCACAGATCAACGCGCCCGTTGCCAGCAACAGGCCCGGCAACGCGAAAGTTGCGCGCCGGTCATGGCCGATCACGGCAACTTCTTCTTTCGCCAGTGGCGCAATCAGCCCTTCGGCCATCAAAAATGCATCCCCCGTCCCGCTTCGCCTTCCATCGGAAAGCAGCGGGCATATTACGCGCCGTGGTCAAGAAATGACCGCCATGACCCGATCGACTCTTTGCCTGCAAAGGCAAAGAGGCCAGATCCGGCGGATGACGAGCGGAAAGACTCAGCCGTCACCCGTGTGCTTTCTAAGCAACATATTGTGGCGAAAATGCAACGCTTATGGGTACCAAGTCAAGCGCTGCGGGAGCTGCGATAAACCGAAACCCCAAGCTCGCGAATTTTCTTGCGCAAAGTGTTCCGGTTGAGGCCAAGCAGGTCGGCCGCCTTGATCTGGTTGCCACGCGTTGCCGTCAAGGCAGCCAGGATCAGAGGATATTCCATTTCGGCCAGCACACGATCATAAAGGCCGGCTGGCGGCAGCCCCTCGCCGAAGCCGGCGAAATATTGCCGCATGTTTTCTTCCACAGCCTGCGAAATCGACATCGACCCGGAGCGGCTCGATGCCTTCTCGATCGGACTGTCGGGAATGTCCGAGCGCAATTCGCTTTCGATGATTTCCCGGGTGATGACGTCCTGTGGATAAAGCGCGGTCAGGCGGCGCACGACGTTTTCGAGCTCGCGGACGTTGCCCGGCCACGGATGCGCCTTCATCAGCTCGAGCGCCTCCTGATCGAAACGCTTGACGTCGAGGCCCTCCTTTTCGGCCTGCTGAACGAAGTGGCGGACGAGATCGGGAATATCCTCGGCGCGATCGCGCAGCGGCGGCAGCCGCAGCGGCACGACGTTCAGGCGGTAGTAGAGATCCTCGCGGAACAGACCCTGGTTGATCGACTGCTTCAGATCCTTGTTGGTGGCAGCAACGATGCGGACATCGGAGCGGATCGGCGTGCGGCCACCAACGGTGGTATATTCACCCTGCTGCAGCACGCGCAGCAGACGCGTCTGCGCATCCATCGGCATGTCGCCGATTTCGTCGAGAAACAGCGTGCCGCCTTCGGCCTGTTCGAAGCGGCCAGTCGAGCGGCTCTGCGCGCCGGTAAAGGCGCCCTTCTCGTGGCCGAACAATTCCGATTCGATCAGGTCACGCGGGATTGCCGCCATGTTGATCGCAACAAAGGGGCCGTTGCGGCGCTTGCCGTAGTCATGCAGTGCCTTTGCGACCAGTTCCTTGCCCGTGCCGGATTCGCCGGTGATCATCAATGTCAGGTCGGTCTGCATCAAACGGGCAAGAACGCGGTAGATTTCCTGCATGGCGGCCGAGCGGCCGACCAGGGGCATGCCATCCTGCGGATCGTCTTCCAGCTTTTGCGGCTTGCGCTTCGGCTCGGCCAAAGCCCTGCCGATGATGGCGATCAACTCCGTCAGGTCGAAGGGTTTCGGCAGGTAATCATAGGCCCCCTTTTCGGAGGCCTTGATCGCGGTCATGAAAGTGTTCTGGGCGCTCATCACCAGCACCGGCAGATCCGGCCGCGCCTTCTTGATGCGCGGCAAAAGATCGAAGGCGTTTTCGTCGGGCATGACCACGTCGGTGACGACAAGATCGCCATCGCCCGCCGAAATCCACCGCCACAACGTCGCTGCATTCGAGGTGATGCGGACGTCGTAACCGGCGCGGCTGAGCGCCTGATTGAGAACGGTACGGATGGCAGCGTCGTCGTCAGCGACGAGAATGGTGGCGCCAGTCATCGGGATTGTCCTTTTATAATGGTCAGAGGCTCGCTGTCTTCCGCCGTCGGCCCTTTGGAGGCTGGCATCAGAACGCGAAAGGTCGTGCGGCTCGACTGACTATCGCATTCGACGATGCCACCATGGCCGCCGATGATCTTGGCAACCAGGGCAAGGCCGAGGCCGGACCCGTTGGTCTTGGTGGTGATGAACGGATCAAACAGGTGCGGCACCAGATCGGAAGGCACGCCCGGTCCGTTGTCATGAACGCAGAATTCGAGCGGCAGCGAAATCTTCTCCCGCGTTCCGGCAACCGACAGGCGTATACCCGGCCTGTAAGCCGTCGTCAGCATGATCTCGCCGTCCGACTTGTCGGCAACCGCTTCCGCCGCATTCTTGATCAGGTTGAGAAACACCTGGATCAACTGATCACGATTGGCGTAGACCGGCGGCAGCGAGGGGTCGTAATTCTCGGTGATGCGAATTCTCCGGGCAAAGCCGGCCTTGGCAATGGCCTTCACATGGTCGAGTACCGAGTGAATATTCACCGGATGACGGTCAACCGGCCGCTCGTCGGAAAACACTTCCATACGATCAACGAGCGACACGATCCGGTCCGTCTCGTCGCAAATCAGCCTTGTCAGCGCCCTGTCCTCGTCGTTGACGGATGTTTCCAGCAACTGAGCTGCACCACGAATGCCCGAGAGCGGGTTCTTGATCTCATGGGCAAGCATCGAGGCCAGCCCCGTGACCGAGCGTGCCGCTGCCCGGTGGGTCAGCTGCCGGTCGATCTTGTCAGCCATCGAACGCTCCTGGAAGACGATCACGACGGAACCCGGCTCGGACAAAACCGGCGCCACATAGAGATCGACAAGCTTGTCGGCACCCAGCCGCGGCGAGCTCAGATCGACCCGGTATTCGTTGACGGCGGCACGCCGCTCGCGGACCTGATCGATCAACGTCAGAAGCGGACTGCCGAACGGAATGAAGGCGCTGATATCGTGACGGGCGAGATAGTTGGCGCTGGCACCAAAAAATGCCTCCGCTTCCCAGTTGGCGAAAGCAACCAGACCGTTCTCATCGACGAGGATCACCGGATTCTGGATGGCATTCAGAACCGCCATCGGCAGCGAATTGACGCCCTTGCGTTCGTCATCGCCCAATTTCTCGGTCATGCCGCATCCTTTTGTTCGCCGAAGCCACGTCCGGCCGCAATGGCAGCCACCGCACCAGACAGGGCGATGGCCGGGTCCGTCGAGGTCATGATTGCCGCCTTCTCCTGCGCTGCAAGCTGCTGCGCAAACCGTCCGAGATACCAGCCCAGATGCTTTCGCGCATGGCGAAGGCCAATATCGGCACCGTAGAATTCCAGCATCATGCCGTAGTGTTCGGCAACGATCTCAGCGATCTCTGCTGCGTCCGGATGTTGAACCGCGCCGGCAAGCACGCCGGCATGCCAGGGCCGTCCCTGGCTGGAGCGCCCGATCATCACCGCGTCGGCGCCGGAGCGCCTGAGAATTTCGTTGGCATCGTCGCGCGTTGCGACATCGCCATTGGCGACCAGCGGCACGGAAATCACCTCGCGCACGGCGCGGATCGCATCCCAATCGGCGGTGCCGCTGTAGAACTGCATACGCGTGCGGCCGTGAATGGTGATCATCTGGACGCCGGCGTCCTGCGCCCGTTTGGCGATCAGCGGCGCGTTGATGGAGTTTTCGTCCCATCCAAGGCGCATCTTCAGCGTCACCGGCACGTCGACCGCCTTCACCGTTGCCTCGATCAGCGACAGCGCATGATCGGGATCGCGCATCAAGGCCGAGCCGGAATACCCCCCGGTCACCTTCTTCGCCGGGCAGCCCATATTGATATCGATGATATCGGCGCCGTTGCCGGCAGCGATCTTTGCCGCCTCGCCCATCCAGTACGCTTCGCGCCCAGCCAGCTGCACCATGTGTGGATCGATGCCGGAACTCTTCAGCCGCGACCAGCTTTCCGATGCGTTGCCGACCAGCTCGCGGCTTGCTACCATTTCGGTCACGACGAGGCCGGCACCAAACCGCCAGGCCAGTTGCCGGAAGGGCAAATCGGTCACGCCCGACATCGGCGCAAGCACGACGCGGCTCCTAAAGGAGAGTCGGCCAACCCGGAACGGGGATGACAAATCCGGTATCTGCAAATGATTATCTTTCGGGCACATCTTTATTCTGCACTATTTTTAGACATACTTGACGGACTTGCCAAGCGATTTCGGAGATCTACGACAAAATTCTCGGGACAACTGGTAAAGCCAGACCCGTCGCGGTAAATCACGACAATGATTTGCAGCACCGCGTGCCGAGCCGGCAGGTGCCTGGTGTTTGACAAGACTGGAGCGAGAGACCGGTCCGGCACTTGGTCGTGAGCCCGGGCAGCGGCCTATTTGCAGGAACCCATATAGAAGATGTACGCAAAAGAACAGTTTTCCTGTGGTGTCGTCATTGTCGCTGCTGGCCGGGGTGAACGTGCAGGCTCGCCGCAGGATGGACCGAAGCAATATCGCGCCATCGGCGGGCGGCCGGTTATGACCCATACGCTTGACGTTTTTGCAACATGGCCAAGGAAAAAGACGATCGTCGTCGTCATTCATCCTGATGATGAAGCTCTGTTTGCTCATGCATGCAGCCTTGTGTCCGGCGACACTTCCAATATCATCTTCGTCCATGGTGGAGCGACGCGGCAGCTTTCGGTGCTTGCGGGACTGAAAGCGCTGGAACACGCCGGCATCACCCATGTGATGATCCATGACGCAGTCCGTCCGTTCATCGACTACGCTCTGCTCGAGCGCTGCGTCTCCACGCTGACATTGGGTTCCGATGCCCTCCTGCCCGCAGTTCCGGTTGCCGACACACTGAAGCGCGGGTCGGCGGATGCAAAAGTCGTGGAGACGGTGCCGCGGGCAGGCCTTTACGGTGCCCAGACGCCCCAGTGCTTTCGCTTCGCGCCAATCCTGGCGGCGCATACGAATGCCGCAGCTTCAGGGCGCTTGGACTTTACCGATGACGCCTCGATTGCCGAATGGGCCGGAATGCCCGTGACACTGATCGAAGGATCGGTGGACAATGTGAAACTGACGATCAAACGGGATATCACCATGGCCGATGAAAAACTGAACCGGAACGCGCTTCCGGATGTCCGAACCGGCAATGGCTATGACGTCCATCAGCTGATCGATGGCGACGGTGTCACACTCTGCGGTATCTTCATGCCGCATGACCAGACGCTGCTTGGCCATTCCGACGCCGATGTCGCGCTCCACGCCTTGACCGACGCCCTGCTTGCTACCTGTGGCGCCGGCGATATCGGCGATCATTTTCCTCCATCCGATCCACAATGGAAGGGTGCCGCATCGCGCATCTTTCTGGAGCACGCGGCAAAAATCGTCCGCGACAATGGCGGCACGATCATGAACGCCGATGTCTCGTTGATCGCCGAGGCCCCAAAGATCGGCCCGCATCGGCTCGCGATGCGCGAAAACCTCGCGGATATGCTCGGCATTTCGCTCGACCGCTGCTCGGTCAAGGCGACGACGAACGAGAAGATCGGCTTCATCGGCCGCCGCGAAGGCATTGCGGCTATCGCCACGGCGACGGTCGTCTACGCTGGAGGCATCACATGAGTGGCTGGCCCAAGGATATCGAAAACAAGGCAGGCATGCTGATCGCGGAATTTTCCAAACGTGGCCTGATGATCGCCACGGCCGAATCCTGCACCGGCGGCCTGATTACCGGTATCCTCACGGAAATTCCGGGTTCTTCTTTTGTGGTTGATCGCGGCTTCGTCACCTATTCCAACGATGCGAAGATCCAAATGCTCGGCGTCCATACCGCAACGCTAGAAACGCACGGCGCCGTGTCGCGCCAGACGGCCATTGAAATGGTGCGCGGCGCGCTCAGCCATTCGAAGGCGGATATGGCGGTTGCTGTGACCGGTGTCGCCGGTCCGGGCGGCGGATCGGACGAAAAACCGGTCGGACTGGTACATCTGGCGGCAGCCAGCCGGAACGGCGCAGTGCATCACCGCGAGATGCGCTATGACGACATCGGCCGCGACGCCGTCCGGATGGCAACGGTGCGCACCGCGCTCGATATGCTGGAAGAGACGGCGGGAAACTGACGTTGCGTTATGCCGTTGCGTAAATCGTATCGGCACGCTTCTCGAAGGCTTCGGAAAACATCCGGAATGCCCGGTCGAACATCGAGCCCATGACGGCGCCGAGAATGCGGCTCTTGAATTCGTAGTCGATGAAGAAGTTGACCGAACAGCCGCCCTCGCCCATCGCTTCGAAACTCCAGCGGTTGTCGAGATATTTGAACGGCCCGTCGATATATTTGACGTCGATGATGCGCTCTGCCTTGTTTAGCAGAACCTGCGTCGTGAACGTCTCGCGGATCGCCTTGTAGCCGACGGTCATATCCGCGACGAGCAATTCCTTGCCATCGCGCTCCTTGCGCGAACGGACGGTCAGCGCCTCGCACAACGGCAGGAATTGCGGATATTTTTCAACATCGGCGATCAGGTCGAACATCTGGTCGGGTGAATGCTTGACGGGCCGGCGGGTCTCGAATTGTGGCATGGCGTTCAGATATTCAATGATGTGCGGAAAAACAAGATGTGGTCGCCGTCACGCACGATCGGTGGACTTTTCCAACAGGAGGATATCCAGCAGAACTCGCGTCTGGGCATGGGACCTCAGAACAAGCACCGGCACCTCAGAGCCATAATCCGCCAGCTTCTGCTCGATCTCAGGGCTTTCGGTCTTTTCAAAATTCCAGATGTAGGACAGGAACTCAAGGGTCACACGCTCGGGGCAGTTCTCGGCCATTTCCGGACGCGTCTTGCCGCGAAACCGAATCCAGCGGCTGATGACGCCATAGAGCGAAACATGGCGGGGCGGCCGCATCCAGATGACGAGATCGGTGCGTGGCAAGCGCAGAGGTAATGTGCCGGGGCTTGTGCCATCCATGATCCATCGCCGCTCATCTACCGCGCGCTCCACGATCGCGAGCGCCTCGGCCCTTGGCCTCTGGGTCCAGCCGGACATCCAGAAAACGTCGCGGTCCATCGAGACATAGGGAAGCGCAAACATACCGGAAAGCGCTTGCGCCAATGTGCTCTTGCCGCTGCCGGAACAGCCGATCACCAGAATACGATCGGCAGTGCGAAGAGCAGCCGCCGTCTGTTCAACATTCAAAAGCTTATTGGACACTGATGGATTCCTGCAGGCTCACGGTCAATTCACGTATCTCCCGACGGCTTCTCAATGTCAAAACGGGCATATCCGGCGCATGCCGGTCGAGCATCAGGGTGATCACGGGAGAAACGCGCCGTTCGAAATTCCAGATATAGGAGAGGAATTCACGATCCGGCAGCTGTTCGAGACAACCCGGCGCCATATCGGGACGCACACGGCCAAAACTCGACGCGACGCGGCAGACAAGACCCCAGAGGCAGACGCGGCGTGGCACGCGAACCCAGATAACCAGATCCGTTCGCGGCAGGCGGAGATCGAACGACGATGCACCGCTGCCGTCCATGATCCAGCGATCCTGTGCCACACTCGCTGCGATCCGCGCTCGCTCTTGCGCCTTCGGCCGTTTGACCCAGCCGGGCAGCCAGTAAAAATCCCGGTCCATCGAGACGTAGGGCAGATCGAGTTTTTCGGAGAGTTTTCTCGACAGCGTGCTCTTGCCGCCGCCGGAACAACCGATCACGAGGACGCGGCGTGCTTGCCGCAGGATCGGCAAGGCATCCTCGATTTCCAGGACATTGGACGGCATGACGGCTCCAGACAGTGAAGCCGCGCACCATAAAGTCCAAATCCGGATTGGCAACCACCGGATGGCTATTCGGCAGCTGCCGCCAGCTTCTTCTCGCGGTTCGCCCTCAGGCGCGCAAAATCATCGCCGGCATGGTGGGACGAGCGGGTGAGCGGGCTTGAGGCGACCATCAGGAAGCCCTTGGTGTAGGCGACCGTCTCGTAGGACTTGAACTCTTCCGGCGTGACGAAGCTCATTACCTGATGATGCTTGCGGGTCGGCTGCAGGTACTGTCCGATTGTCATGAAGTCGACATCGGCGGTGCGCAGGTCGTCCATCAGTTGCAGCACTTCGTTGCGCTCTTCGCCAAGGCCGACCATGATGCCCGACTTGGTGAACATCGTCGGATCGAGTTCCTTGACCCGCTGCAGCAGACGGATAGAGTGGAAATAACGTGCACCCGGACGCACCGTCAGATAATTGCCGGGCACGGTTTCCATATTGTGGTTGAAAACGTCTGGCTTGGCGGCAACGACACGTTCCAGCGCGCCGGGCTTCTTCAGGAAGTCGGGCGTCAGGATTTCGATCGTCGTCAAAGGAGACGCGGCGCGAATAGCCCAAATCACCTTTTCGAAATGCTCGGCGCCACCATCGGCCAGATCGTCGCGGTCGACGGAGGTGATGACGACATGGCTGAGGCCCATCTGCTTAACGGCCTTGGCAACATTTTCCGGCTCGGCCATATCCAGCGCCTTCGGCTTGCCGGTGGAGACGTTGCAGAATGCGCAGGCCCGGGTACAGATCTCGCCCATGATCATGAAGGTCGCGTGCCTCTTGTCCCAGCATTCGCCAATGTTCGGGCAGCCCGCCTCTTCGCAGACCGTAACGAGCTTGTGCTCCTTCACGATAGACTTGGTTTCGGCGTACCCCTTCGAGGTCGGCGCGCGAACCCTGATCCATTCCGGTTTGCGCAGCATCTCGGTGTCGGGCTTGTGGGCCTTTTCCGGATGGCGGATGCGCCGGGCGTCGGGATCAAGAGTGGTGCGGTCGAGGATCGTGACCATCAATGGCTTCCAATTTTGCTTCAAGCGCAACAGCGCCCGTCAGGGCCGGATAAATTGGCCCGCCTTTTCAGATGGAGGCGAGCCCTAGCACAATCAAGCGTTCAGCGCACGTCCATAGGCATCGAGCACGCTTTCCTTCAACGTTTCCGAAATCGTCGGGTGCGGGAAGATCGTGTGCATCAGGTCTTCCTCGGTTGTCTCAAGGTTCATGGCGACGACGAACCCCTGGATCAGTTCGGTGACTTCGGCGCCGACCAGATGCGCGCCGAGCAATTCGCCAGTCTTCTTGTCGAAGATGGTCTTGACCATGCCCTGGTCCTCGCCGAGCGCAATCGCCTTGCCGTTGGCAACGAAGGGAAAGCGGCCGACGCGGATGTCGCGGCCTGCGGCCTTGGCCTTGGCTTCCGTCAAACCCACCGAGGCGACCTGCGGGTTGCAATAGGTGCAGCCCGGGATCTTCAGCTTGTCCATCGGATGCACATTCGGCAGGCCGGCGATCTTTTCGACGCAGATGACGGCTTCGTGCTCGGCCTTGTGAGCGAGCATCGGCGGGCCGGCAACGTCGCCAATCGCATAGACGCCAGGCAGGTTGGTCTTGCCGTAGCCATCGATGACGATGCAGCCGCGATCGGTCTTGACGCCGAGCGCCTCCAGGCCGAGATTTTCGATATTGCCCTGAACACCGACAGCCGAAATCATCCGGTCGGCGGTGATCTTCTCGACCGAACCGTCCTTCTTCTCGACATGGGCCGTGACGGAGTTCGCAGCCTTTTCGACCTTCGTCACCTTAGCGTCGAGGATGATCTTCATACCCTGCTTGTCGAACTGCTTCTTGGCGAAGGCGGAGATTTCCGCGTCCTCGACCGGCATGACCTGGCTCATGAGTTCAACCACGGTCACATCGACGCCCATGGTGCGGTAAAACGAGGCGAACTCGATGCCGATGGCGCCGGAGCCCATGACCAGCAGCGATTTCGGCATTTCTTCCGGCTTCATCGCCTCGAAATAGGTCCAGATCAGCTTGCCATCCGGCTCGATGCCCGGCAGTGCGCGCGGACGGGCGCCGGTGGCGACGATGATGTGCTTGGCGGTATAGGTGCCCTCGCCCAGCGTGTTCTTCGGGATCGGCCCCTGCGGCTGAACGATCGCCTTGGTGGTCTTGGCAACGACGATCTCGTTCGGCTTCGTGAGCTTGGCCTCGCCCCAGATCACGTCGACCTTGTTCTTCTTCATCAGGAAGGCGACGCCGCCGTTCATGCGCTCCGCAATGCCGCGCGACCGCTTGACGATCGCCTGCAGGTCGGGCGAGATCTTGCCTTCGAGCGTCAGGCCGTAATTCTTAGCATGCTCGGCAAGGTGCAGCACTTCGGCAGAACGCAGCAGCGCCTTGGTCGGGATACAGCCCCAGTTGGAGCAGATACCGGCCAGATGCTCGCGCTCGACCACGGCGACCTTCAGGCCCAGCTGGGCTGCGCGGATGGCCGCGATATAGCCGCCGGGGCCGGAACCGATGACGATGACGTCGTAGGAATTTGCCATTCTTGTTTCCTGCCTCTTCCTCAGGTCATGTTCCGGGCCAAGAGGACCCATTCATGCCTTTTGCTATCTTCAAAGAGTGGCGCCGCCTGAAGCCGCGCCTTCTCCGCAAATCCGTTGGCCGCATAGAGAGCCAGCGCCGTATCATTATGGCTTTCGGTGATCAGGCTGACCTGCCTGCCGTTGGCCTTGTCGATCTCACGGGCAAGCAGCGCCCGCCCGATACCCTTGCCGCGATGGTGCCGGTAGACACCGAGGCTGTCGATGAACCGGCTGCCAATCACCTCGACCTGCAGGTCCAACAGCGGCTTGATCACCGGATGCGGCGCGATGATGTCGCGAACACTCTCATCCAGATCGTAGCCGATCGAAACACCGGCAATCTCGCCGTCCCATTCGGCCAGCGTTGCATCTTTCCAGGCGCCAGGCTCGTCGTCCATCCGCAACCGCGACCGCCCCTGCTCCATGGCGGTATCCTTGGTTCCGCGCATCGCAGCCCCATGCCAGAGCCAGGTCGCAAAACCATGCGAGGCGATATCGACCAGAATGGCCAGATCCGCCGCATCCCGCCGTTCCGCTGCCCGCAGATGCAGAGCCGCCGTCATTCAGAGCCCAAGCATCATCCGGACCATCGGCTCAAGGCCGCGTCCGATGGCGCGTGTATTGTCCGTATCCAGATGCACGCCATCAAGTGGCGTCGTCCGCGCCACCGAACCGGCATCGAAGAAACCGCAGCCGAGTTCGTCCGCCAAGTCAGCATAGAGCGAGGCCAGCATCGACGACTGGTCGATGGCACCGGCATACATTGCTGCAAAATTGGCATTGGCCGTTTCGCAGATCACCGGCGGCGCGACGATCAGAATTTCCGGCGCCTCGGCCTGCACGTCCGGCCAGCTATGATGCCAGACGAGCTTCACCAGCCGTTCGATACCCTTCACCGCACCAAAAGCGGTTCCATGGATGACCGGCTTCATATCATTGGCACCGAGCAGAAGGATCACCAGATCGACCGGCGCATGGGTCTGAAGAACAGTTGGCAGGATACGCACGCCGTTGCGGTCGCAGTCGGCCAGATAATCATCGTAAGCGGTGGTGCGGCCGTTCAGACCTTCGGCAATCACCTGAACGCCATTGCCCAGCGCCTTCTGCAAGACACTTGGCCAGCGGTCGTCCAACGCATGCCGGCCGCCGGTCTCGGCATCATAGCCCCAGGTCAGACTGTCACCGTAGCAAAGGACTGTTTTCATCGCGTCATTCCCGTCCCAATAACCGATCGACATCCGCCAGACTGTCTACGTCCTGCGGCAGTTCCGCCTTCATCTGCGTCACGTCAGTGAGGCCATAAGGATCGCCATCGCTGGCCTCGCGAATGCCCGCATCGACAACGTCCAAGCCGTCACACAACCGCAGGTCCTGGGCCGTACCGATATCAGCGCCCTTGAACAGCAAACAGAGAGAACCCTTGCCGTCATCGCCGTTGCTCGCGCTCCAGACGACTGGCACCACCTTGTCGCCGAGCGCCGCCGACCAGACGACACCGGTGCCGTCGGGCCGAAGATATTCAAGCTGCGGGATCCGATCACTGTCGTTGCGAAACAACAGCGTCTTGCCCGTCATCTGCTCGATACGCTGGGCAACCAACTGGTTCAGTTCTTCCGCCTGCGCCGAAGCTGCAAGCAACAAGGGAAAGACGGCAACGACAGTTGCGGCACAGAAGCGCCGCAACGTCAGTGTCTTTTCAGCTGTGTTTCCCAATTTGGAAGACATCGTCGTGACGCTCTCTTCCCGTTAAACCAGCATGCCCATCGGGTTTTCGATGTAACGCTTGAAGGCACCGAGCAGTTCGGCTCCGAGCGCACCATCGACGGCGCGGTGGTCGGTCGACAGCGTCACGGTCATGACGTTGGCAATGACCATCTGCCCCTTCTTGACAACGACCCGCTCCTCGCCTGCACCGATCGCAAGGATCGTCGCATGCGGAGGATTGACGACGGCGGCAAAATTCTTGACGCCCATCATGCCCATGTTCGAAACCGCAGTGGTACCGCCCTGGAATTCCTCGGGCTTCAGCTTGCGGCTCTTGGCGCGGGCGCCGAGATCCTTCATCTCGTTGGAGATGGCCGACAGGCTCTTCAGCTCGGCGCTGCGGACGATCGGGGTGATCAGGCCGCCCGGAATCGACACGGCAACACCGACATCAGCGTGCTTGTGCTTGACCATGTTGCTTTCGGTCCAGGAGACGTTGGCATCCGGAACGTCACGCAAGGCAAGCGCAAGCGCCTTGATGACCATGTCGTTGACCGAGAGCTTGTAGGCAGGCTTGCCGTCCCGCTCCGGGGCTGCAGTATTCAGCTGGGCGCGCAACGCAAGCAGCGCATCCAGTTCGCAATCGACGGAAACGTAGAAATGCGGAATGGTCTGCTTGGATTCCTGCAGGCGCTTGGCGATCACCTTGCGCATGCCGTCATGCGGCACGAGTTCGTAGGAGCCTTCGGCGAAGTTCTTCAGAACGGCTTCGTCGGACGCACCCTTGGCAAGCGGAACCGGAGCAGCGGCGGTTGCCGGAGCAGCGGCCGCTGCAGCAGCCTTTGCGCCACCGCCAGCAACTGCGGTTTCAACGTCCTTCTTGACCACACGGCCATGCGGGCCGGTGCCGGGAACAGCCGAGATATCGATGCCTGCGTCCTTGGCCAAACGGCGGGCCAGCGGCGAAGAGAAAGTCCTCGTACCGGATGACGCCGGAGCCGCGGCCTGCGCGGCAACCGGGGCCGGAGCAGCAGCGGCGGGTGCTGCCTCTGTCTTTGCCGGGGCGGCTTCAGCCTTTGCTTCCGTCTTGGCAGCCTCGGCCTTGGCAGCAGGTGCCGTGCCGCCGCCGGAAGCGGCAGCAGCAACGTCTTCGCCGTCGGCAGCGAGGATAGCGATCACGGCGTTGACCTTGACGCCTTCGGTGCCTGCGGCAACGACGAGCTTGGCAACGGTGCCCTCATCGACGGCTTCGACCTCCATCGTCGCCTTGTCGGTCTCGATCTCGCACAAAACGTCGCCGGCGGAGACCTTGTCGCCTTCCTTGACCAGCCACTTGGAAAGGTTGCCCTCTTCCATGGTCGGCGAAAGGGCTGGCATGGTGATGTTGATAGGCATCTCTTCACCCTCCCTTATTTGTAGCAGACGGTTTTTACCGCCTGGACGACTTCGCCGACATTCGGCAGGGCCAGCTTTTCAAGGTTGGCGGCATAAGGCATCGGAACGTCCTTGCCGGCGATCGTCAAGATCGGCGCATCGAGATAATCGAAGGCCTGCTGCATGACGCGGGTGGCAATTTCGGTGCCGACGGAGGACTGCGGATAGCCTTCCTCGACGGTGACCAGACGACCGGTCTTCTTCACCGATTCAATCACAGCCGGCAGATCCATCGGACGGATGGTGCGCAGATCGATGATCTCGACGTCGATGCCTTCCTTCTCCAGTTCGGCCGCAGCCTTGACCGCGTAGGTCATGCCGATACCGAAGGAAACGATGGTCGCATCCTTGCCGACGCGGTGAATACGCGCCTTGCCGATCGGCAGAACGAAATCGTCCATCTTCGGCACGTCGAAGGAGTGACCGTAGAGGATTTCGTTTTCGAGGAAGATCACCGGGTTCGGATCGCGGATGGCGGCCTTGAGCAAACCCTTGGCGTCGGCTGCCGTATAGGGCATGACGACTTTCAGGCCCGGAATATGGCTGTACCAGGCGGCATAGCACTGCGAATGCTGGGCGCCGACGCGGGCAGCAGCACCCGACGGACCACGGAACACCATCGGAGCGCCCATCTGTCCACCGGACATATAAAGGGTCTTTGCCGCCGAGTTGATGATCTGGTCGATCGCCTGCATGGCGAAGTTGAAGGTCATGAACTCGACGATCGGACGCAGGCCGGTCATCGCAGCACCAACGCCGATACCGGCAAAGCCGTGTTCGGTGATCGGTGTATCGACGACGCGGCGGGGACCGAATTCCTGCAGCAGGCCCTGCGTGATCTTGTAGGCACCCTGATATTCGGCGACTTCCTCGCCCATGACGAAGACGTCTTCGCTGCGGCGCATCTCTTCGGCCATGGCGTCACGAAGCGCTTCGCGCACGGTGGTGGAGACCATTTCGGTGCCGGCCGGAATATCCGGATCGGAAGGAATGTTCGCCTTCGGCTGAGCCGGAACGGTTGCCGGCGCTTCCGACTTTGCCGGGGCTTCCGTCTTGGCGGGCTCTGCCGCGGCAACAGGTGCTGCAGCCTTGGGGGCAGCAGCGTCGCTGGCGCTCTCGCCATCCTGAAGCAGGACTGCGATCGCGGTATTGACCTTGACGCCTTCGGTACCGGCGGCGATCAGGATCTTGCCGATAACACCTTCGTCAACGGCTTCCACTTCCATGGTCGCTTTGTCGGTTTCGATTTCGGCAATCACGTCGCCGGAGGCAACCTTATCGCCTTCGTTTTTCAGCCACTTGCTGAGTGTGCCTTCTTCCATCGTCGGAGACAGAGCGGGCATCAGAATTTCGATTGGCATGATGTTTTCCTCGTCCCGGTCTTAAAGCAGAATGTCGGTGTAGAGCTCGGATACATCCGGCTCCGGATCGGCCTGGGCAAAATCGGCGCTGTCGGCGACGATGTCGCGAACGTCCTTGTCGATTGCCTTCAGCTCGTCTTCGCTCGCCCAGCTGTTTTCCAGCAGGCGCACCCTTACTTTTTCGATCGGGTCGTTCTCGGAGCGCATCTTCTGCACTTCGTCCTTCGAGCGGTACTTGGCCGGGTCCGACATCGAGTGACCGCGATAGCGGTAGGTCTGCATCTCGAGGATCATCGGGCCTTTGCCGGCGCGGCAGTGTTCGACAGCATGGTCGCCCGCAGCCTTGACAGCGCGCACATCCATGCCGTCGACCTGGAAGCCGGGAATACCGAGAGCGACGCCGCGCTGCGAGAAATCATGACCGGCAGAGGCGCGCGACACCGAGGTGCCCATGGCGTAGCGGTTGTTCTCGACGATATAGATCACCGGCAGGTTCCACAGAGCCGCCATGTTGAAGCTCTCGTAGACCTGGCCCTGGTTGGCAGCGCCGTCGCCGAAATAGGCAAGCGACACATTGTCATTGCCGCGGTAGCGGTTGGCAAAGGCCAGGCCTGTGCCGAGCGAGACCTGAGCACCCACGATGCCGTGGCCGCCGTAAAAATTCTTTTCCTTGGAGAACATGTGCATCGAGCCACCCTTGCCGCGGGAAAGCCCGCTGCGGCGGCCGGTCAACTCAGCCATGACGCCGCGCGCACTCATGCCGCAGGCCAGCATATGGCCGTGGTCACGATAGGCGGTGATGACCTGATCGCCTTCCTTAAGCGCCATCTGCATACCCACGACGACAGCTTCCTGGCCGATGTAGAGATGACAGAAACCGCCGATGAAGCCCATGCCATAGAGCTGGCCGGCCTTTTCCTCGAAGCGGCGGATAAGGAGCATTTCGCGATAGGCCTTCAGATCGGTATCGCGATCGAACTCGGTGATCGCGCCCTTTGTGAAGTCTGTTTTAGCTGGCTTTGCAGCGGCCTTGCGACTGGAAACGGACGCGGATTTTCGCGGTGCCATTCAATCCTCCCTATGGTTGGCTTTTGCGGTACCATAGGGAAAGAATGCCATCACAGCAATGCCATATTTGCATGGCTTATATTCCCATCAACCCATTGATAGGAATAACATATTTTAGATTAACCTGTTTTCGGTTAATGTAGCAACTCAGTGAAAAATAACGATTTCGTCGTTGCGGGACATATTCAGACCGAACCTGGCTTTTTCGTCAAGCATGTCCCGTTCAAGCGAACCATCGCTGAGCAAGGCAACTTCCTTTTCCAGCGTCTGGCGCTGCTCCGTCAACTCGTCCAGCCGTGCCTGGCGCTCGATGCGCTGCCTATCGAATGTCTCGGTCGCCTTAAGGCCAAAATCCCCGTGAATGGAATGATAGCCGAAATAGGAAAGAAACGCGACAGTGATGAGCGGCATGACAAACCGCCCCAGCTGCCGTTTTTTATGGTGTTTGGTCCACATAGATCATGCCCTGATACGCAATACCTAAACACGCTACCAGCCATTGATTAACCGACCGTTGACCATACGACCGGCAACAAAAAACCCGCGTCCGTTTCCGGACGCGGGTTTCGTCATTTCAAGACGTGGGCGGATCAGCCGCGCAGGATCGAGCGGCCAGCATATTTTGCCTGCGGACCAAGCTGTTCCTCGATGCGGATCAGCTGGTTGTACTTGGCAAGCCGGTCGGAGCGCGACAGCGAGCCGGTCTTGATCTGTCCGCAATTGGTAGCAACGGCGAGATCGGCAATGGTCGAATCCTCGGTTTCGCCCGAGCGGTGCGACATGACGGCGGTGTAGCCGGCCTTGTGTGCCGTTTCGACAGCGTCGAGCGTTTCCGACAGCGAACCGATCTGGTTGACCTTGACGAGGATCGAGTTGGCAACGCCCATCTTGATGCCGTCGCGCAGACGCGAGGAGTTGGTGACGAACAGATCGTCGCCGACCAGCTGGCATTTCTTGCCTGCGAGTTCGGTCAGGGTCTTCCAGCCTTCCCAATCGTCTTCAGCCATGCCGTCTTCGATCGAAGCGATCGGGTACTTGGCAGCCAGTTCGGCCAGGTATTCGGCCATGGCGCCCGGCTCGAGCGTGCGGCCCTCGCCTTCCATGACGTACTTGCCGTCCTTGAAGAATTCGGTCGAGGCGCAGTCGAGGCCGAGGAACATGTCTTCGCCCGGCTTGTAGCCGGCCTTCTCGATCGACTTCATGATGAAGTCGAGGGCTTCCGATGCGCTGTTCAGGCCCGGGGCAAAACCGCCTTCGTCGCCGACATTGGTGTTGTGGCCCTTGGCCGACAGTTCCTTCTTGAGAACGTGGAAGACTTCCGCGCCCATGCGAACGGCGTCACGCAGGCTGTCGGCACCGACCGGCAGGATCATGAATTCCTGGAAATCGATCGGGTTGTCGGCATGCGCGCCGCCGTTGATGATGTTCATCATCGGAACCGGCAGCAGGCGGGCGTTCGGGCCGCCAACATAGCGGAACAGCGGCAGGTTGGAGGCTTCTGCGGCGGCCTTGGCCACGGCGAGCGACACGCCGAGGATGGCATTGGCGCCGAGACGCGACTTGTTGGCGGTACCGTCGAGTTCGATCATCGTTGCGTCGATATGGATCTGGTCTTCGGCATCCATGCCGCCGATGGCTTCAAAGATTTCGCCGTTGACGGCTTCGACTGCCTTTTCGACACCCTTGCCAAGATAGCGCTTGCCGCCATCACGCAGCTCGACGGCTTCATGTGCGCCGGTCGAAGCGCCCGAGGGAACTGCGGCGCGGCCAAAGCTGCCGTCTTCGAGATGGACGTCGACTTCGACTGTCGGGTTGCCCCGGCTGTCGAGAATTTCGCGGCCGATGATGTCGATGATTGCAGTCATGATCTGTTCCCTGCTTCAAACGTGGTGGTGGAGGATGGCCCTGTCATAATTCATGGACCGGAAATTACAATGGCGGGCGCCCGGCAATTGCAGCCTGGCGCCCGGCCTTCAAGAAAAATTCACATAACCTGCGGTCAGCGCTTTGCGACGGCGTCGAATGCCAGCAGCGTCTCCAACAGACGCGGCATGTCCTTCAGGAAAACCATGTTGGGACCATCGGACGGGGAGTTGTCGGGATCCTCATGCGTCTCGATGAACACACCGGCGACGCCGACGGCAACAGCCGCGCGTGCCAGGGTTTCGACGAACTCGCGCTGGCCGCCCGACGATGCGCCCTGCCCGCCCGGCTGCTGCACCGAATGGGTGGCGTCAAAGATAACCGGTGCGCCAAGGCTTGCCATGATCGGCAGCGAGCGCATGTCGGAAACCAGTGTGTTGTAGCCGAAGGAGGCGCCGCGTTCGCACAAGAGCACGTTCGGATTGCCGCTTTCGGTGAACTTGGCGAGCACGTTCTTCATGTCCCACGGGGCGAGGAACTGGCCCTTCTTGACGTTGATGACGCGACCGGTCTTGGCAGCGGCAACCAGAAGATCGGTCTGGCGTGAGAGGAAGGCCGGAATCTGCAGGATATCGACGGTCGGCGCGACCAGCGCGCACTGTTCTTCCGTATGGATGTCGGTGATGACCGGAAAACCATACTCCTTTTTCAGATCATCAAAGATTTCCATCGCCTTTTCCAGGCCGATGCCGCGCTTGCCGGAAATCGACGTGCGGTTGGCCTTGTCGAAGGACGACTTGTAGACATAGCCAAGGCCGAGCGACTTGCAGAGCTCAACCATCGTGCCGGCGATCTTGAAAGCGTGGTCGCGGCTTTCCATCTGACAGGGACCGGCGATCAGCGACAGTTTCTGGGTATTGGAAAACACCACCTGATTGGCGCCGCTGCCGGCCACAACATTTGCATTGGTCTGCATGATTATTCTCCGAATGCGAAAATGACGCCCTGCCCCGGCGCTTCTGCAACGAGCAGGCGATTGTCTTTTCTGGTGAAGGGCACGGCGTTGGCCGCGAGAAGATGTTCGGTTGCCATCAGGTCGGCAACCTTGAAGACGACGGCCCGGCCGCGCAGGCCACGCGAATGGCCAGTGGTCTTCCTGTCGAAAAATCCGGACATACCGGCCTGATTGAGGACGGAAATTTTTACGCCGTTGCGCGTTTCGATATCCATGCCGAACGAATGTGCCGAGACTTCGCGCTCATTGACGACTTCCTGCAGGATATATTGAAAATCGGTCGGGTTCGGCTCTGACAAAACCACCTCGGCTAAACCTGTGACACCATTGGCATGGGTTTCCAGCGCGGCCCGGTCAGACGGTAGCGACTTGACGCGCTGACAGCTGAAAAAGAAAAAATCCGGTGCACGCAGGTCCGCCGCAAACGACAGTCGAAAACTGGCGGCGGCTTCGGAACCGTCAGGCAGTTTCATCGACCGCGAAAACTCCAGTATGTCACCGGCCGAAATGCCCTTTTCCCGAAACCGGGCTTGGTCGGCGATTGCATCGTCCGTGCTCAAGACAATGGCCGAAAATCCATCCTGTCCACGGCGGAACCGGTAGGCCTGATCGCGGGCAGTAAAGACATTGCCGGCAAGCGCTGCCGCTTCGCATTCCTCCCGCTGGGCGATCCCCAGAGGCTCAAGGTAGGTCTTGTCGGAAAAGAACACGCAGGCGTTTTCCGTTCCGAAGGGATGGCGGGCATCCGCAGCGACGGTAAAACCCAGCTGTTGCAGCCGGTTGCGGGCAGTTGCGAGTTCACCGACCGGCAGGACCAGATGGTCAAGCTGGCGGGACGTGCGAGGAGCAACGGTCATAGATTTCCTTGAGGCTCAGCGTTGGCAGGTGCTTTGCCCGTTTTATATGGCATTTTCAAGAAAATTTGGACTGTTGGCGAAAATGGGTACCCCGCACCGTCCGATGCGAAAACCCGGCGAAAAATGCCGGGTCTTGGCTTCGAGACGGGCCAGCGCTGCTCGGCCACTGTAGTGCTATGGCAATCAGGATCGGGTGATCGAGGCGCCGCCATCGACGAGCGAGGCAGTGCCGGTGACGAAGGCGGAATCATCGGACGCCAGATAAAGCACCGAGCGCGCCAGTTCTTCCGGAGCCGCAACACGCTTCAGTGCATGCAGATTGGTAATGAAGGACTGCGATTCCGGCGTGTTGTTCATCTCGCGATACATGTCCGTATCGACCGCGCCCGGCAGGATCGCGTTGACCCGGACGCCCTGCGGTCCGAATTCGGCGGCGAGTGCCTGGGTCAGACCGATCAGGCCGGCTTTCGAGGCAGCGTAGGCGGCGACACCCGGAAAGGCGAAACTGTAGCCGACGAAGGTCGAGGTGAAGATCACCGAGCCTGCACCATGCTTGACCATTTCGGCAATCTGGTGCTTGGCACCGAGAAACGAACCGGTGAGGTTGATGGCGATGGCATCGTTCCAGCCCTGTTCGGAAACACTTGTGGAAGGACCGGCCTCGCCAAGCGTACCGGCATTGTTGAAAGCGACGTCAAGGCGGCCGTATGTTTCGACGGCGAGCGCCACAAGCGCCTTGGCATACTCTTCCGAGCGGACATCCCCGGCAAGCGCGACGGCATTGCCACCCTCCGCCTTGATCTCGGCAACGAGCGCGTCAAGTTCGCTCTGACGGCGGGCACCGACGACGAGTTTAGCACCTTCGGCGGCGAACAGTTTTGCCGTGGCGCGGCCGATGCCGGCACTGGCACCGGTGACGATTGCGACTTTGTTGGACAGGCGTTCCATGATCTTTTCCTCTTTGGCAGAGCGGTTGAGACGCCAAGTGGCTGTCCCTTCATGCCGTTTGCTTGAGGGGAATATGGCTTTATTCAAACGTTCTGATTAGTCTGCAAATCAAGGAACTCGTATCCGGAAAAACCGAACGATGATGAAGCTCGACGGTATTGCCAGTTTTGTCGCGGTGGCCGAAAGCGGCTCGATCAGCGAGGCGGCGCGGCGGCTTCGGCTGTCGAAATCCGTGGTTAGCGAGCGGCTTGCCGAACTGGAACGCAGCCTTGGCGCCGGCCTGCTGCACCGGACGACACGCAAGCTGACCCTGACTGAGGATGGGACCGCCTTTCTGGAGCGCGCCCATCGGATCGTCCTGGAAATCGAAGCGGCGACATCGGACATGGCCGAACGGCGCGGCACGATCTCCGGCCCCTTGCGCATCTCAGCGCCGGTCACTTTCGGCCGCATGCACCTTGGCCCGGCCCTCTATCCGTTTCTGGCTGACCACCCCGATCTGCAATTGACGCTCGATCTCGATGACCGGCGCGTCGATGCAGCAGCCGATGGGTACGACGCCGTGGTGCGCAACGGCCCGATCGCCGACTCGCGGCTGATGGCATGGCGGCTGGCGCCGAGCCGGCGCGTGCTGGTCGCCTCGCCCGCCTATCTCAGGGACAATGGCAAACCGGCATCGATCGAGGAACTGGAGCAGCATCGCGGCATCTTCTACACCAACCGCGGCGCTGCCGACTGGCGTTTCCCGAGCATCGGCGGCACTGTCGTCGTGCGGGGCAAAATGGGGCTTGGCCTCAACAATGGCGACATGCTGCGCGACGCCGCCATTGCCGGCCTTGGCATCGCGCTCATTCCGATGTTCATTGTCGGCGCTGAGGTTGCTGCAGGAAAGCTTGAGACGATCGATATCGGCGTGCAGCCGGAGCTTGAGTTTATCCACATCGCCCATCCCGATGGAAGGCGGCCGTCGGTCAAGCTGCGGGCGGTGGCCGACCATCTGCGGGCCGCGTTTGGCAGCCCGCCCTATTGGGATCCGGCATTTTCAAAATGAGATATTCGGATCAGTCGCAGGAGCGCAGCTGCCTGGCATAGGCATTGGCGATGTTTGCAGAGCGCTGGGCAGCCTTTTGCAATTGCGTATTGCCGCGCCAGCCGCCCTTTCTATAGCCGGCATCCCCCAGGTAATACGCCAGATAGAGATTGTAGGCGTCGTTGCGGGCGATGCCGTTCTTCCGGCTGTTCTTGTTGTGGTACCAGGCGACAAAGTGGATCGCATCGGAGAATTTCGTCCGCCGGGCCATCAGGTTGCCGGTCGAGCGCTTGTATTCAGACCATGTACCGTTCAGCGCCTGCGAGAAGCCATAGGCCGTCGATTGCCGTTTCCAGGGAATGAAGCCGAACAGTTTGGTGCGGGGCGGCCGGGCATCCGGGCGGAAACCGGATTCGGTATAGATCGTCGCCATGAGGATATGCACGGGAACGCCATATTGGCGCTCGGCATGGTTTGCAGCGCGCTGCCAATTGTTGAACCAACCGTCACGCTGCTCGAAAATCGCGCAGGCATTCCGGGTATCCCGGGGTGCACTCGCACAGCCGGCCAGCAGCAGAAGGGCGACGATAAACGCAATACGCATCGCTGAAATCTCTCACTTTCCAAGAGATTACTAACCGGTAAACGTTAAAGAGACGTTTTTAGATAAATCCGGACGGCCTTTTCGGGAGATCCGCTGCGGCAAAATCCTACAGCTTCAGCGCATGGATGCGGCCTGACGTAACGTAACCCTCCGCTGCGTCAAGCCGCACCGCGCGAACCGGCTCGAACCCTTCGATGCGTTTTGTCCCGGCCCAGCGGCCATCATCGGCGAAGACCTCGATCGACCCGGCATCGAGGAAAATCTGCAGGCTGAGGGGGTGAGCGCCGCGTGCGATGTAACGCGGCACGGTGACAATGCCCGGCAGCGCGTAAAGAATCGACAGTCCCTCCGCATCCAGTTGCAGCGCCAGATCGACATCCGGATGATCGAAATGCAGCACGAAGGATGCGCCAGGCCAGGACAGTTCCAGCAGGATTTCCACAGCGCCGGTTTCCAGCCGTACCGTTTCGCCGGTAGCAAGTCTGGTCTCATCGATCACGCCGCTGCGCAGGCTCTCGACGGCTGCGACCGGTGGCGTCAGAATGGCGCCGTCCTGAAGACGCAGGTTTCGCGGCAGGGTCATCGCGGTCGGAAAATCGATCGTGTGGGACACATCCGCCCAATTGGCCAGCCAACCGATGCCGACCGGCACGCCCTCATCGACGAAGGCCTGAAAGGCGTAATTGTCGGTGCCGAAATCGAGTTCCTGCTCGAAATCCGTCAGGAAGCGAACGCCATCGAAATGTCCGACCGCAATCAATGTCAGGTTCTTGCGGCCGGTATCGGCATGGGTGCTGTTCATCAGGCCGTAGATCAGCGCCCAATGCGTCTGCGGGTCGTCGGCCGGGCCATCGAGCGGCAGCAGGCACGGGCACTCGATGACGGCGGTGCCGAATCGCTCTTCCAGCAACAGCGTACCGACGAAACGCCAACCATCGGCGGCCGTCGGATCATCGGTCTCATAGAGAAGAATGACGCCGCCCTGCTGGCTGAGGCTGCCGAGCACCATTTTCCACAGCCCGTCCGGCCCCTTGACCACGTAAGGGTCGCGGAAATCGAGCGTCAGGCCAAGGCCCGCCGGGCGACTGGGCAGAATGATCTCGGCCTGGCTGGCGGTGATGATGTTGTGCGAGGTGGCGGTCAGCTGCACCTGAGTTTCGGGCGTGCGGTCGATCACCTGCTCGGTGAAGAAGACGCGAATGCCGCCATCGTCGCCGATCGGGATGGCGGACCCGGAAAAGGCCCCGCCCCGCCGGTCCGGCCGGGCGGTCAGGTCCTCGGACGGAAACAGGAAGATCGGCATGTGATGCCAATGGATGTAATCCTCCGACACCGCATGGCCCCAGTGCATGGTGTTCCAGCGAAGGCCGTGGGAATAATGCTGGTAGAACAGATGCGGCCGCCCGGCGAAACGGCCAAAGCCGTTGGGATCGTTCATCCAACCGAACGGCGGACGGAAATGATAGCCGTGCGGCACGGGGGCCGGCGCATTGGCGGCACTGGTGTGCATCACGGTGATGCCCTTTTCCACCACTTCGGCCGCGTTGAAAAAATAGGCGACGGAAACGGCTGTTGTGGCCGTATCATAGACGCAGGAGAGCGCGCCGCCGCTGGTGGCGACGAAGGTGCGGAAGACATATTCCTCGGCATTGCTGACGGAGACCTCGCCGATCTTGTCGCCGCCGAGCATGAACGCCATCGTCCCCGGCATATCCGTCGCTACCGCTTTCAGCCAGACATGCAGCGTCGCGCTGAGCGGGACGTCGGCCAGCAAGACCTTATGTGTTTGCGTGGTGATAACGTCCGCCATTGCCGCATTCCTTCCTTCAGCGCACACTGGTCTTCCGATTGAGGAAACGATGCGCGCCTTTCTCAAAACCATTCCTGCGACCTAGTGCCGAAGTGCCGGATGTAAAGAAGATGATCTGGGACGGCAGACAGCAAAAGCATCCCCGCGCGGTGTTCGCCGTGGTTTTGAAAACATGCACTCAATCGGACGGGGCACTGGAAACCGCCTCTAATGAGTAAATTTAGTTGACGCCTTCCAGCGCCCCGTTTGGCGTTCTCTCGGGAGCTTTCCTCCCTACAGACCCCGACTGCGGATTCTCTGACCCGGGACGATCGTCGCGACATAGGTTCCAGCCCGGCAGTCAGTATCACGGTTCCGGTACATCACGCGTCTCGACCCGGCATGTGTGCCACACAAACCCGCGGCGATCCGCAGGATCGCGACAAGCCGGCTTTGATTCTAAAGTGGAGCATGTACCTTTCGCCCGGCAAACCGGGCGGGACATGCTCTACACCCGCCCCAGAAGGACAGGGGAACCCATTTTCCGGGGGCTCTCCTTCCGGTCCGCCTGACGTTCGCAGCCTCCTTATGAGAGACCACGAGGCTTAACGTGGAGCGCCAGCCCTGCCTCGCCGCAAACGTCTTGCGGTGCATCCGTGACAGAATACCATGATCATCACACGGTTTTTAACGGCGGGGATTCTGGGGGATGATTTTTTTGAGACGGGAGGCGTTGGTTTCGAATTGGAGTGGGCAAAAGCTGTTTATGCAGATTTCTGAAGCAGACCTGTGGCCAGGGCCTGGAAGGCCTCGACAGCCTTGGGCAGGACATCTTGCGGATCGTCACTGGCAGCGATCCACAGAGCAGCATTGAGTGCTGCGCCACTGAGAAGGCGGGCCGCGGCTTCGGCATCGACCGGTTTGAGAATTCCTTGTGAAATCAACCGCTCGACCGTTCGCCGGGTCGCCTGCAGACAACTGCTTTGGCTCGGCCATTGCGACGGGTCACCCAAGACCGCAGGTCCGTCGCGCAAGACGATGCGTTGCACTTCAGGATCAAGCGCCATCTCGATATAGGCCACCCCTTCGGCCAGCAGGCACTGCCAATCGTCTCCCGCCCCTGCCCCGATCTGTTGCGCGCGCGACGCCATTTCCGAATCGATCTGGTCGACAACCGCCGCCAGAAGCCCGCGTTTATCCCCGAAATTATGATAGAGGGCGCCCCGCGTCAGGCCGACTTCAGCGGTCAAATCGTCCATTGACGCGGCTGAATACCCCTTTTCGGCAAAGGCCCTGCGTGCGGCCGCGATCATCTTGACGCGGTTTTCTCCCATCATCGCGAGGCGCCGGTTGGTCATCTTGTCCTCAAATTCATATACGGTTCGTATATTAAATTGACATGCGATAGGCATGCTGTTATTTAATATACGCACCGTATATGAAATAACCTGACCTGTGAAGCATAAAGCTCCGCTCACCTGATACGGCCTCCCAACAATTGCGAGAGATAAAAATGACCCAGCGCCAAGCAATCTTCCCCCCAAATAGACATGCGCTCTACGAGGCGCATGGCTATTCGGCTGCCATTCGCTCCGGCGACCTCCTGTTCGTGTCCGGGCAGGTCGGCAGCCGCGCCGATGGAACGCCTGAACCCGATTTTGAGCAGCAGGTCCGGCTGGCCTTCGAAAACCTTGAGGCCACGCTGGGTGCGGCCGGGTGCACGTTCGACGATATCGTGGATGTCACGTCGTTCCACACGGACCCCGAAAACCAGTTCGCAGCCATCATGGCCGTCAAGCAACAGGTTTTCAGCAAGCCCCCTTACCCGAACTGGACGGCCGTCGGCGTCACATGGCTGGCCGGCTTCGATTTCGAGATCAAGGTTATCGCCCGGATCCCGACCGAGGCGTGATTTCCCGTTGCGGAAAGCTCCATTCGCGCAAAACAGCAGGCGCGATAAATCGTTTGACTTATCATCACCCCCGCCGCCGTGGCGGGGGATACAGTTTTCCGGCAACGATGCCGCTCAAAGCTGCCGCGACCATCAGTCACAACAGGCGCAACTTGTAACCGATGTGGCTGGGTTCAAAACCCAGCCGGTCATAGAAACGATGAGCGTCAGGGCGCTGCTTGTCGGTCGTCAGTTGCATGAGGGCGCATCCGTGCGAACGGCTGTAGTCGATGGCCCATTTGAACATCGCTTCCCCGATCCTATCGCTTCGTCTCGAACGGGAAACGCGAACAGCCTCGATCTGGGCGCGCTTGGTTCCGCCGCGCGACAATCCGGGGATGAAGGTCAGCTGAAACGTGCCGACCGCGGCGCTTCCATCTTCCACAACGCACAAAAATTGATTGGGGTCGGCGTCTATCTCTAAAAAGGCTTCGTGGTATCGGGCCACATCCTCTGGCCGGATTGTTTCCCGGGACGCACCCAGAACGTCATCGGCGAGCAAGGCGATGATGGTTGCCAAATCGGCCTCGACCGCCTTGCGAAAGGTCAGGTGTTCCAAATCCAAAATCCTCCGGTAGAGAGCCATGCGGCATTGGACCGATTGAGTCTCCAAGAGGCTCCAAGCAGATCATAAAAAACCCGCCTGCAGCAATCTGCTGCAAACGGGTTTTCAAATATGTCATTCTTCCATCGGCGGCCGGTGTTACGACCGCCAAGGCAGTTATCAGACCAGACGGCTCTGCTCGACGGCTGCTTCGATGAAGCTGGCGAACAGCGGGTGCGGGTCGAGCGGGCGGCTTTTCAGTTCCGGGTGGTACTGGACGCCGATGAACCACGGATGATCGGGGTATTCGACGGTTTCCGGCAGGACGCCATCCGGCGACATGCCGGAGAATTCCAGGCCGCAAGCTTCGAGGCGTTCCTTGTAATCGACGTTCACCTCGTAGCGATGGCGGTGACGCTCGGAAATTTCGGTCGAGCCGTAGATGCCGGCGATCTTGGTGCCCTTCTTGAGGCTCGCCTTGTAGGCGCCGAGACGCATGGTGCCGCCGAGATCGCCCGAGGCTGCGCGCTTCTCCAGCGCATTGCCCTTGACCCATTCGGTCATCAGGCCGACGACCGGCTCTTCGGTCTTGCCGAATTCGGTCGACGAGGCCTTTTCGATGCCGGCGAGATTGCGGGCCGCCTCAACGACCGCCATCTGCATGCCGAAGCAGATGCCGAAATACGGCACCTTGCGCTCGCGGGCAAAGCGCACCGCCTGGATCTTGCCTTCGGAACCACGCTCGCCAAAACCGCCGGGAACGAGGATGCCGTTGACCTTTTCGAGATAGGGTGACGGATCTTCCTTTTCGAAGACCTCCGACTCGATCCACTCGAGCTTGACCTTGATGCGGTTGGCGATGCCGCCGTGATAGAGCGCCTCGATCAGCGACTTGTAGGCATCCTTGAGGCCGGTGTACTTGCCGACGATGGCAATGGTCACTTCGCCTTCCGGGGTGCGGATGCGGTTGGCGACTTCGAGCCAGTTTTCGATGCGCGGCGCCGGGGCCGGCTCGATGCCGAAGGCGGCCAGCACCTCGTTGTCGAGGCCTTCGTTGTGATAGGCGATCGGTACGTCGTAGATCGACGCGACATCCAGCGCCTGGATGACGGCGGACGGGCGGACATTGCAGAACAGCGACAGCTTGCGGCGTTCGGCTTCCGGGATTTCGCGGTCGGCGCGCACAAGCAGGATATCGGGATGAATACCGAGCGCCTGCAGCTCCTTGACGGAATGCTGGGTGGGCTTGGTCTTCAGCTCGCCTGCGGCCGCAATATAGGGCATCAGCGTCAGGTGGAGATAGATCGCGGTGCCGCGCGGAAGATCGTTCTTCAGCTGGCGGATCGCCTCCATGAACGGCATCGCCTCGATATCGCCGACGGTGCCGCCGATTTCGCAGATGACGAAGTCGAAATCGTCATTGCCTTCGGTGACGAAGTTCTTGATCTCGTTGGTGACATGCGGAATGACCTGGACGGTGGCGCCGAGGTAATCGCCGCGGCGTTCCTTGTCGATGATGTTCTTGTAGATGCGGCCGGTGGTGATGTTGTCGGTCTTGGTCGCCGAGCGGCCGGTAAAGCGCTCGTAGTGACCGAGATCGAGGTCCGTCTCCGCGCCGTCGTCGGTCACGAACACTTCGCCGTGCTGCGTCGGGCTCATGGTGCCCGGATCAACGTTGAGATAGGGGTCGAGTTTGCGAAGCCGCACCCGGTAACCCCGGGCCTGCAGCAACGCTCCGAGAGCAGCTGCGGCGATCCCTTTGCCAAGGGAAGAAACCACGCCGCCAGTGATGAATACATATCGCGCCATGGGCTTCACCGGATACCGTTTCAAAAATGATTCCGCCACCGAAAAATTCATCTTTCAGAATTTTTTCGTTCAAAAGGTTCGGGTGACAAAATTCAAACAAAAGAAAACCGGCGGAAGACTGGCTTCCGCCGGCGATTATATCTGCTTTGGACCTTACTGGCCGCTTGGAACGTCCGAACCGGATGGTGCCGGCTTTGTTTCGGTCGTTGCCGGTGTCTGCGTTGCAGGGGTCTGGGTCTGCGTGGCAGGGGTCTGGGTCGTCGCCGGCGTCTGCGTGGTTGTTGCAGGCGTCTGGGTGTTGGCGCCGGACTGTGCCGGTGTCTGTGTGGGCGTCTGGGCAGGCGTTTCGCCGGCCGGCGGTGTCGTGCCGCCGCCGAGCGAATCAAGCACGCCCTTGCCGTTGTTGGTCGTGCCAGGGATACGGTCGAGAACGTCGGTGGCGTTCGGCTGGTAACGGGACAGGATGCCCATGCCCAGCGCCAGCACGAAGAACAGAGCGGCAAGGATAGCCGTGGTGCGGGTCAGCGCATTGGCCGTGCCGCGTGCGGACATGAAGCCCGAACCGCCGCCGATGCCCAGCCCGCCGCCTTCGGAACGCTGAATGAGCACGACGCCGATCAGCGCCAGCACAACCATGAGATAGATGACAAGCAATACGGTCTGCATTTTGTCCAGTCCTGCCTTAGACCACGCCTCGTCCGGCTTCCTAGAAAGCCCAAATCCGACACGCGATCGAGTGATCGTCCGGCATGGGAGACACATTGAAATTGCAACGCAAGTTTCAGCGTCCGCTCCACGCGGCAAAGATTAGTGTTGGCGGCTGCATATACCAAGCCACCGCGCATTAAAAGCCCCTACAGCGCCACGCGTCAAACATGACGCGCAAAAGACGCTGTAGAACTTTGAAGATGCTGCATAAGTCATGCAGCGACCGCCAAACGGCAGACTTACGCCGTCAACTCTTCATACGCCCGGTAAATGGCGAGGAAGTCGTCGGCTTTCAAGCTTGCGCCGCCGATCAGGGCACCATCGACATTGGCAACGCCCATCAGTTCCCTGGCATTGCCCGGCTTGACCGAGCCGCCGTAGAGGATGCGCATCTTGGCGCCGGCCGCGCCGAAGCGTGCGACGAGCTCGGAACGTTGGAAGGCATGGGCTTCCTCGACATCGGCCGCCGTCGGCGTCAGGCCGGTGCCGATCGCCCAGACCGGTTCATAGGCGATGACGGTGTTTTCGGCGGTGGCGCTGTCGGGAATGGAGCCCGCCAGCTGGCGCTTCAAGACGTCCAGCGTCTGGCCGGCCTTGCGCTCGTCGCCGGTCTCGCCGATGCAGATGATGGCGATGAGGTCGGCGGCATAGGCAGCCTCTGCCTTTGCCCGAACGAGTGCATCGCTTTCCTTATGGTCGGTGCGGCGTTCGGAATGGCCGACGATCACGTGGGTGCCGAAGCAATCGGCGATCATTTCGGCGGAGATATCGCCGGTATGGGCCCCGGAGATCTTTTCGTGGCAATCCTGTGCGCCGATCAGCAGCGGGCTGTCGTCGCAGAGCGCCGTTGCTACATAGAGCAGCGTCGCGGGCGGGCAGATCAGCGTTTCGACCTTGTCCGACAGGTTTCCCTTGACGCCTTCCGCCATCGCCTTGATCTGGTCGAGCGACGAGCGCAGACCATTCATTTTCCAGTTTCCGGCAACCAGCGGCTTTACGTCGGGCGTCATGTCGTCTCCTTAAGGGTATTGTCCTTTTCCCGGCAAAGGCCCTAGCAAATAAGCCGGGCAAAGAAAAGCTGGTCCGCCACAGGACGACCGATTTGCCCTGGGGCCAGTATCGAAACCGTGATGAACGGACGACTTGTGGGCACCCCGCGAAAAGGTGATGATTCTGTATCGTTTTTGAAAGCCGGAGATCGGTGATGCTGCGCAACGGGCCGGATGCGTTCGGATGGGCGACCATCCTTCTTCACTGGGCGATTGCCCTCCTGATCGCCGGGCTCCTGGTGCTCGGCTATGTCATGACCCGGCCGGACATCGACCCGGTGCTGCAATTCGACCTGTTCCAGTGGCACAAGTCCTTCGGGTTCACGGCCCTTGGCCTTTGCATCATCCGCGTTCTCTGGTGGCTGGCGAACCGGCATCCGGCGGCGGTTGCCGGGCTCTCGGTGCGGGAAAGACGTGCGAGCTTCATCGTCCACATCCTGCTTCTCTGTCTGACGCTTTCGGTGCCGGTCACCGGCTGGGCGCTCGCCTCGACATCGACGCTGGATATTCCGAGCTTCTATTTCAATCTCGTCGTCATCCCGCCTCTGCCGCTCGCAAAATCCGCCGTCGCGGAAGCCTTGTGGACGACGGCCCATGCGGTTCTCGCCTATGGCCTGGCAGGGCTCGTCCTGCTGCATGCAGCGGCGGCCTTGCACCATCACTTCATTCGCCGCGACGCGGTGCTTGTCCGCATGCTGCACAACAGGTGGCGGGACGGCTAGGAATATTTCCGCAGCAACCTGCGTCTTATGAAGCACACACCAGGCATCGGGAAGGACCGCAGATATGTCCGCACGTTTGACGACACTCACCGCCATATTGATAAGCCTTGCAGGTCTCGTGGCTCATCCGGCTTTGTCGGAGGCCAAGGCGCCAACGCTGGATGACGCAGCCGGACGCTACGACATTGAGGGGTCCTCGCAGATCAATTTCAAAGTCGGCCAGGTCGGCGGCGGTGGCATTTCCGGCAAGTTCACGAAATTTACCGGCACCTTCCAGCTGGATAGCAGTGATATCGGCAAATCCATCGTGGAATTTGCGCTCTATCCCGAAACCGTTCAGACGGGCGAGGCGCGCATCGAGAATTTCCTGCGCTCCACCGCCGTGTTCGATAGCGCGAACTACCCGAAAATCGTCTTCCGCTCGACGAAAATCACCCGCACCGGTGAGGACACAGCAGAAATCGAAGGCAATCTCACCGCCAAGGGCACGACCAGGACCGAACATTTTGACGCTACACTGACCAAATGGAACCGGCGCGTCATCGGCTTCCACATTCAGGGCGGCGTCTACCGCACCCGCTACAACATGTCAGTGGGAATACCGATCTACTCGAACGTGGTAGAGTTCGACATGCTGGTGAACGGGCAAAAACACTAGATTTTGCTGTTCTCGCCACGCCGCGTTCTTCCAGACCTGCATACTGTTCCTGCGGGAACAGGCCAGCGGCCCGAACCAGAGCCATGATACACTGAAGCCGTCGCTCTCCGTGTGGGAATTGACGACGTATAGCTGCAACTCTAGTCTCTGCAGCATTGCTTATTCTTGATTGATTATGGCCTGGGGACCGGGGGCGGGCACATGCGGTATATTTTTCTCACATCCCTGATTGTCGCTCTTGGCCTCATTCCAGGCCTCGCCCAGGCGCAGGACGTCTTGACCACGGCAACACCTGATCTTTTGGTGCGCTCGCTCAACCCCGTGCTAGTGCAAAAGGAAAAGACCCGCGGATTGAAGATTGTTGGCGCCAAGGATGTTGAGAAGGTCAACAGCTATGGCGACACGCTTGCGGCGACGGTCAATCTTGCGGTCAATTTTCACTTCGGCTCGGCCGAGCTGACAGCGCAGGCGCAGCGCCTTCTCGACAATGTTGGTGTGGCACTGCAATCTAGGGATCTTGCGTCCTACCGGTTCGTGATCGGCGGCCATACGGATGCTGCCGGCACCGACGCCGAAAATCTCGATCTCAGCCGGGCGCGGGCGGCATCGGCCACGCAGTATCTTTTGACACATTACAAGATAGATCCGAGACGGCTGGTTTTGCGGGCATTCGGCGAAACCGCCCTGCTCTTTCCGGCAGATCCCGAAGACGGGCGCAATCGCCGGGTCGAGATTTCAACGCTGAAATAGTGCGCCGAAATGTGACAACCGCTACCGTCAGCCTGATGTCGGAACGAGGCCATCCAGCAGGAAGTCGAGGCCTTTCCTGAAAACACCATCCCAATCGCTGTCCAACAGCAGACGCGAGCGTTCGATTGTCGGGTAGTGTTCGCTCAGACGTGTCAGGCGCTCTTGCCCGGCGGCCCTGTCCTCTTCCGTAAGATCGAAGCTTGCCCGGGTGATGGTCGCACCGATCACATAATTCCAGAGCGTCCATATCGCGACGTTCAGATCCGCGTCGGCGACACCGGCTCTGGACAGGGTCTTGCTCAGCAGTTCCAGGCGGCTGAGAATGTTCGGGCCAAGCGCCCGTTGCGGTAACAGCGACGCCGACCACGGATGGCGCAGCATGCTTGCGCGCCAGCCTTCGAGCATATGAACGGCTTCTCCGCGCCAGTCTTCAGACTTCACAGTTTGCGGAAGTCCGCGATATTCGAGCACTGCGTTGAGGGCCAGATCAATGACTTCCTCCTTGTTGGCGACGTGCCAATAGAGGCTCATCGCGCCAGCACTCAGGCGGTCGGCCAGCCGGCGCATCTTCAAGCCACCGATCCCTTCGGCGTCCAGCAATTCGACTGCGGTCGCCACGATCCGCTCCAGAGACAGCGGCGGTTCACTGCCCGGCTCTTGCACTGACTGGGGTGCCGCCTCCGTCCGTTGAGCCCGTTTGCTTTGCGCACCGCTTTGCTTGCCTGCCATCCATCTTCCTCGCTGATCAGAATGCCGATGTAAGCCGACAATACTACGGATGTCGATTCTGAACGATTGACTCGTACGTTGTACGNNCGTACAACGTACGAGTCAATTCGCAATGCGTTAAAATTCCATCCTGCAGACGCGAGGGTACGTTGCTCGCGGTCCGCGCAGCCAAGAGAAAATCATGTTACGCGCAATCCAGCATCTGCTCATTGGAGGGCTAATCATCATGACCACGGGCATTTCCACTGCGGCGACAGCGAATGAGAACGAACTCAAGCTGACCATCGTCAATCCCAAAAACCTCTACGACCCGACGCTGAACGGCTACAGCACGGCGGTAATCGTGCCGCGCGACGGCCGGGTGGCCTATATTTCCGGACAGGGCGGCCAGGACAGCACGGGAGCCTTGTCGCCCGACTTCGCTATCCAGGTGAAGCAGGCCTATGCAAACCTGAACGCAGCCCTTCATGCGCTCGGCGCGCGGCCGGATCAGGTCGCCAAGCTGACGATCTTCGTGGTCGATCACGACATGTCCAAGCTCGAGGTCTTGACCCGGAACGTCAAGCAGATGTTCGGCGCGGCGCTGCCCGCGCAGACGCTGATCCCCGTCCCCAAGCTTGCAATTGACCCCATGCTGTTTGAGGTCGAAGCCGTCGTTTTGCTGGACTAAAGCGGTTGCTACCGGCCGCTCGATTGAAAAATGGATCGGGCGCGCAGCTGTCAGCCGCGCGCCCGCAACATCGTTTCAATCTACCGGACGATCAGCCGATCTGGCTACCGACGAAATCCTTGACGATGCGGATAATGCCGCGGCCAAGCAGGTCATCGAGGGCATCGCAGAGATGATCGACATGCTGGCGTTCGCAGATCAGCGGTGGCAGCAGCCGGATGACGTTGCGGTTATACTCCGTAAAAGCCACCAGCGTATCGTAGTCACGCAGCAAAAGCGCGCCGATGAAACCCGACAGCGAACCTTTCAGCTTATCGTCCAGCACCGCAACCACCGGCCGCAGGACGAACGGCAGCGTCTGACTGAAATCCTGGAACTCGAGGCCGACCATCAGGCCCTGCCCGCGCACGTCCTTGATGATCTTCGGATACTTGTCCTTCAGCGCGGTGAGGCGCTCCAGCAGGTACTCGCCCTGCACGGCGGCATTCTCGATCAGGTCCTCGTCGTAGAGAACATTCAAAGTCTCGATCGACGTGATGCAGGCCTCGCCGATGCCGCCGAACGTGGCATGGGCATGGATCATCGCCGTCTTCGGCGTGCCATAGGCTTTCATGTAGATCTCGCGGCGGGCGATCATGGCGGCCATGGCCGTCTTGCCGCCACCGAGCGACTTGGCAACCGCAGTGATATCCGGCACGACGTTTGCATATTCGAAGGCAAAGAAGCGACCGGAACGCCCGACTCCGCACTGCACCTCATCGGCCACCCAAATGACACCATGCTTGTTGCAAAGCGCGCGAACCTGCTGCCAGAACTCCGGCGGTGCGATGTTGATGCCGCCGCCACCCTGAATGGTTTCCAGCACGAGAACGCCGATCGTCGGATCGCTCTCGAAAGCACGGCGGATCGCCTCGATCTCGCCGAACGGAACCTTGACGTTGTTGTCGAGCAGCTTGAACTCGCCGCGATAAAGCGGACCGTCCGTGATCGACAACACTCCACGCGTCTTGCCGTGGAACGAGTTCTCGGCATAGACGACCTTTGGCCGCTTCGGGCCGGCAACACGTTCGGCAAGCTTGATGGCAGCTTCCATGGCCTCCGAGCCGGAGGAGCCCAAGAACACCATATCCAGGTCGCCCGGCGCAATTGCGGCGAGGTTCTTGGCAAGAGCCGCCGCATATTGCGACATGAAGGCGATGGCGATCTCGTGGCGGTTTTCGTCTTGGAACTTTTTTCGCGCCGATATCAGGCGCTGATGGTTGTGGCCGAGTGCCAGCGAACCGAAACCACCGAAAAAGTCGAGAATCTTTCGGCCATTCTGATCGACGTAGTACATGCCCTCGGCCGTTTCGATCTTGATCTTGTTGAAACCGAGCAGCTTCATGAAGTGAAGCTGACCCGGGTTCAGGTGATCCTTGAAGAGAGTCGTCATGTCGGCGACGCTCATATCCTTGGCCTGTTCAACCGTCAGCAGGTCAGGTTTCCTGATGCCGCCAGCCAGCGCGGGCGCGTCGATGGCGACGTGTTGCGTTTTGTCGAGCATTGTCGTGATCCCCTGGTTCATTCGGCCGGTACGGCGGTTGTCTGCGCGAAAACCTTGCCGGCTTTCTTGGCCCGGTATTCGTCATAGGCTGCGATCAGCATGGCGCCGTCATTGTACTGCGCCTTCCAGCCAAGCTCGCTCTTGAGCTTGCCGGTCTCGCGGATGCACATCTCGTCGGCGATCAGATATTGTTCCGGATCCATGATCGGCAGGTTGACGAAGTCGAAGGCGGCGAGCGTTGCCTTGACCGCGAAGGCGGGCGTGGGCACCAGGAACGACTTCGAGCCGGCATGGACGATGAGGTCGCCGAGCAGCTTCTTTACCGACGGCGGATTGTCGGAGCCGAGATTGTAGGCCTCGTTCGGCACGCCACCCTTCCAGGCGAGACGAGCTGCCTCGGCGCAATCAAACACCGAGATGAACTGGTACGGGTTCTTGCCCGAACCGATCATCGGCACCGGCAGGTTGGCGTCGATCAGCTTGAACAGCTTTTCCAGAATGCCGAGACGGCCAGGTCCGATAATGAGGCGCGGGCGAAAAATCGAGATGTTCATACCCTGCTTGCGCCATTCGGCCGCGAGCTGCTCGGTTGCCCATTTCGACTTGCCGTATTCGCCCAAGGGCTTGGCCGGATGCGCCTCGGTCTGCGGCGACATGATGGTATGGCCGTAGATCATGTCGGTGGTGAACTGCACCAGCCGGTTGGCGCCCGACTTTGCCGTCGCCTTCATGATGTTTTCGGCGCCGTAATAATTGACCGGCCAGAAGAACTGCCAGCGCTTGGAGCGCACCTGCAATGGCGACAGCATCTTGGCGGCCATGTTGTAGACCATGTCATCCGGACCGATCTCGACCTTCATGACATCGTCGGCATTGGTCACGTCGCAATGGACGAAACGGGCACGGGCGTAATGCGGCAGGTCGGACTTGGCGATATCGGCGACGAGAACCTCTTCACCGTCCTGGACGAGACGTTCTGCGAGATGGCGGCCGACGAAGCCGTCACCGCCGAAAATGATATGTTTCATGATGCGCTCCCGATTTTTGCTGTTTTTGCGCCAGCGGCTTCAAGCGATGGCTGCTCCTCGTGCGAGGACATGCCGGACTGGGCAATAAGAATGGTTCCGACGCAGATGAAACCGATGCCAGCGATACGCCAGGCGTTCAAATCTTCGTGGAAGACGAAATAGGCAAAGACGGCCACTGCCACATAGGCAAGGCTCAGAAATGGATAGGCAAAGGAAAGTTCCACCTTCGACAATACGTAGAGATGCGACACCATCGAAATGACGAAAGTGGCAAGTCCGGCGAAGACCCAGGGGTTGAAAACCACCTGAAAGATGCGGGCAATAAAAGTATCAGCCGTGAACGGTCCAAGCGACAGCATGCCTTGTTTCAGCATGACTTGTGCCGCTGCGTTGGTCAGCACGGTAAAGAGAATGAATACGATATATTTCATGTTAAAATCCCCTGTTCCCGTCGCGATACCTACACGCAAGAGCCGTATATTCCGTGAAATTCCCGCGTTTATTTAATTCAAATTGTTCCTGTTCTCATTTTGGCAAAGCCCATTCTCATTTCGGCAGAGAAAGGGCCGTCCGCTTCCAGAAGTTGGAGACCATTGCCGGATCGCGCAACTCTTCCAGCTTGCGCCACTGCGGGAACGAGAAATCAAAGGTTTGCGGGCTCATCCGGGCATCCTTGTAGGGATTGATGGCCCCACCGGCCTCGACAACCATGGCGTCCAGCCGATTGAGAAGCTTAAGGGTCTCTTCACCCTGATTGGCGAAATCCAAAGTCAGCGTAAAACCGGGTCTCGGGAAGGACAAACGTCCGCCGGATGTCTGCTCGCCGAACTTCTTCAACACAGTAAGGAAAGAGGCGTGACCTGCCTTGCGGGCGGTCTCCAGCAGCCGTGCTGTCAACTCCGGTGCGTTTTCCGACGGGTAGACACTCTGATGCTGGTAAAGGCCTTTTGGGCCATACAGCCGGTTCCAGTTGCCGATCGCATCCAACGGGTGGAAGTAACCCGGCCATTTGACCGTCTTGACCGTTTCGCCCGGCTTTTCCTTGCGGAAGTACAGTTCGTTGAATGCCTTCAGCGTCACCGTGTTCAAGAGATTGAACGGCGGCGTAAACGGCACCGACAACTTCCTTGCACGCGGCATGTCAGGAAACTCGCAGGACGCGTCGGCGTGATCACCGGCCAGAAGAACGCCCCTGCCCGCCCGCCTACCGGTCGCCAGCTGATCGATCCAGGCAACGGAATATTCATGCTCGCCGTCAACGGTTTCGACCATGCCGAAATAGTCGCTCAGGCTGTCGAAGCGGATGGCATGCTGCTGGATATGGGCGGATGGTACCTTCATCAGTTGCAGGTCGACCGACAGGATCAATCCCGTCAGGCCCATGCCGGCGATGGTGGCAAAAAACAAATCCCGGTTTTGCGTAGCCGAGCATGTCAGCGCCTCGCCGCTCGACCGCAGCAATGTCAGGCCCAGCACATGCTTGCCGAACGTGCCGCGCGCGTGGTGGTTCTTGCCGTGAACGTCGTTAGCAACCGCACCGGCAACGGTCACCGACGCGGTGCCCGGCGTCACCGGCAGGAAAAACCGGTGCGGGATCGCCGTTTGAAGGATGGCGTGAAGCGTGACACCCGCATCGCAGGAGATGATACCGGTTCCGGGGTCAAATCCCAGGATACGCGTGCGCACCCGGCTCTCGATCAGCCTGCCCTGGTCATTATGGCAGCTATCGCCATAGGACCGGCCATTGCCGAACGGCAGGAACGCATCGGGGGAAGCATTTTCGCGCAGGTTCTCATAGGCATCTGGCGATACGGATTGCCGGCGGCGGCAATCGATCCGGCCCCAGCTATCGAATTCGGCAGGGGTCATGGTGTTCCCATTGCACCGGCGAGCACAAACATGGCGCCGATCGCCATGGTGACGAGGCTGCGCCAGTCGCGCATGATAAACACCACCGGATCCTCGTGCAGCATGCCACGGCGGGCCAGCATCCAGATGCGCAGCAACATGTAGAGGACGAGCGGGCAGAGCGGCCAGAGCGCCCAGTCCAGCCTGTACATCTCCTGCATTTCCTTGCTGTGAATATAGAGCGCCAGAACCAGCGCCGAGGCGAAAGCCGAGGCGACACCGGCCTGCCCGACCATCTCGAAATCGACGGCCAGATAGCCGCGTCCGGGCACCTGGTTGCCGTCGCTGCCATCATACTCGTCGAGTTCGACATAACGCTTCACCAGCGCCAGGCTGAGGAAAAAGAAGATCGAGAACGACAAGAGCCAGAAGGAAAGCTCCGTGCCGGTAGCGGCAGCGCCTGCGATGATGCGCACCGTATAGAGCCCGGCCAGCGTGAAGACATCAACGAGCAGCTTGCGCTTGAGCACAAACGTGTAGGCGGTCGTCGCCAGGGCATAGAAGCCGAGCACGAGGGCGAAATCGGAGGGCAGCACAGCCGTCAGCGACAGAGAGGCAAGCAGCAGGCACAGCGCCAGCATCAGCCCCATCGGCACCGACATCTGGCCGCTGGCCAGCGGCCGGTTGCGTTTCTTCGGATGGCGGCGGTCATTGGTGAGATCCGACAGGTCGTTGATCACATAGACGGCAGAGGCAAGGAAGCTGAAGGCGAAGAACGCCAGGATGACATTGACCACCGCATCCATGTGCAGAATGTCGTGATTGAGGATCATCGGCACGCCGATCAGCACATTCTTTGCCCATTGATGCACGCGGATCGATTTCAAGGCGGCAAAACGGGACGACTTGCCGAGATCGAGCCGTTCGGCATCATGCGACCGGCGCCACTTTTCCGCGGCAGAATCCGGTGCCACGACAATCGCCTTGCGCGCGGCATCGAAGACCGGCAAGTCGTCGCGGCTGTTGCCCATATAGTCGAAACCGCCCTCGCCGAACTGCTCGATCAGTTTTTCCCGCTTGCGGCGGCTGGTGAGGTTGATGTCTGTGGTGCTGTGCAGGACGGAGGAAAAAGCCCCGGTATGGGCTGCAACGCCGAGCGCTACGCTTTCGGCAGCACCGGTGACCAAGATAACCTGCCGGCCGGTTTCGCGCTCGCGTGCCAGACGCTTGAGCACCGCCTCGCGGTAGGGCCAGTCGGCCGCCTGGCGTCCGGAACGCGCGGCAACCTCGTATTTCAGCCGCGCCTTGCCCTTCGACATCCAGATGAGGACGGCAAACACCATCAGCGGATTGCGCAGGAGAATGATCGCCACGCCCTCCCAGAGCGTGTCGGCAGCAAGCAACGTGCCATCGAGATCAACGCACAGCGGAATATGCCGCGTTTCTGTCCGAGCATCCATAAGATCAAACCCCGAGAATATATGCCCGGGACAGTCTCACGTTCAGCTTTCGAAATAGCAAACGGCGCTCGCCTTAGAGTTTCAATTTGCTGCGTTGGTTAATGAATCCCGGATATATTCAGGGCTTCATTCAAGCCCGATCCAGTTCAGTGCATCGCGCCAGTCCGTCATGCGGACGGGGGTTCCATGCGACCCGGTCTGGAACAGCACGAAGCGGGTGGGATAGTTCGCCTTCTTCAATGACCGGTAGAACGCAATCTGATCGGCTGCGACATAGACGCTGTCGTCGCTGCCGTGACTGAAAAAGACCGGCAGTTTCCTTTTATACGCGGCGCTCTTGCTGAAGGTCGGATCGGTCGGGCCGCCCATGATCATCATGCCCTTGAGAGCTGCAACCGCCTGCGGATTGCGGGTAAGGCCCCAGCAGATGAAGCTGCCCATCGAGGCGCAGGCAAGCACGACCGGCTTGCCCGGCGATTGCTGCTGGGCATAGGCAATCAATCCGGCGATATCTGCGACGCCAGCATCATCGAAGGAGCGCATGCTCGGAGCATAGTAGGCGCCGCCGTTTTCGACAGCGAGGTTCTTCAGGCGATTGAAATTGCCGCCGAACGACCAGTCGTTGGCGCCGAGCCGCCGGTCGCCGCCCCGGCCATGGATAAAAATGACGGTGAATGCCGCACCGCTGGGGGCACCGACCCGCATCACATCGAGCGGCCGGTTGGCCAAATCCAGCGTCTCGTTGGCCTGCGCGCGCTTGACGCCAAGCGCTACATAGGCCCTCCTTACCCGGCGTTCCGGCTCCAGGTCACGGCCGTGGATATCGCGCATCTTGTCGTAATCGACGACACGGTAATCGCCGCCATCCGCAGTTTCCAGCACCGTTCCGTAGGAAAACAACTCGTCCTTGAACGGCTTCAGCGGTGCTGCCTGCGCCGGCAAGGCCAGGGCGATCACGGCAATTGCGGCAAAAACAACGCGAAAGCTCAAATGAGCTGTGGACAGGTGCATCCGGAATGTTCCTCTTTTGATCCAAGCCTTGCCATCGGACCTTCCGCAAAGCAACAGTTGGGGCTATTGAAGGCACGATCGGCGTATTGGCGCGTGCGGCTGAGCCTTGCTCGCTCTCGCGTCAGGAATTTGACAGAATTCCGGCGATTCGTGCAGACATTCATGACGGCTCAGTCCGCCCCGGGCCGAGCCTGAAGCCGCCACCACGGAAAGACATCAAAACAGACTATGACCGACAGCAACGATCTCTTTTCAGCATTGCCCCTGGTACCGAAGCCTGCGACGGATTCCGCCGTGCCGAAGCCGGTTGTTGCCACGCCCGCCGCCGCTCCAATAGTCGAGCAGCGCAGCGGCGCCTCCACGACGCTGAAGGCCGATACCGGCGATTACAATGCGTCGACGATCGAGGTTCTTGAGGGCCTGGAACCGGTTCGCCGGCGGCCGGGCATGTATATCGGCGGCACCGACGAAAAAGCGCTGCATCACCTGTTTGCGGAAGTCATCGACAACTCGATGGACGAAGCTGTTGCCGGACACGCCAATTTCATTGACGTCCATCTCGACGCCGAAGGCTGCCTGTCCGTCACCGATAACGGGCGGGGTATTCCGGTCGAGAACCATCCGAAATTCCCGGGCAAATCGACACTCGAAGTGATCATGACCATCCTGCATGCGGGCGGCAAGTTCGACAGCAAGGTCTACGAAACATCCGGCGGTCTGCACGGCGTCGGCGTTTCCGTCGTCAACGCGCTGTCGGATATCCTGGAAGTCGAGGTTGCCCGCAACCGCAAGCTCTATCGCCAGCGCTTTTCGCGCGGTATTCCGCAGGGCGGGATCGAGGAATTGGGCGACGTGCAGAACCGGCGCGGCACCAAGGTCAAATTCCATCCAGACCCGGACATCTTCGGTTCGCACGCAAAATTCGATCCGGCCCGGCTGTTCCGCATGGCGCGGTCGAAGGCCTATCTGTTCGGCGGCGTCGAAATCCGCTGGTCCTGCGATCCCTCCCTGATCGAAGGCACGGATACGCCGGACAAGGCCGTGTTCCACTTCCCCGGCGGCCTGAAGGACTACCTTCAGGCGACGATGGGCAAGGAATTCACCGTTACCCGCGAAATCTTTGCCGGCAAGACGGAAAAGACCGGCGGCCATGGCGCCATGGAATGGGCGGTCACCTGGTATGGCGGCGACAGCGTCGTGCATTCCTACTGCAACACCATTCCGACACCCGAAGGCGGCACGCATGAAGCCGGCTTCCGCATCGCGCTGACCAAGGGCCTGAAGGCCTACGCCGAACTGACACAGAACAAGCGCGCTGCGATCGTCACCACCGAAGACGTGATGATCTCGGCAGCCGGCATGCTGTCAGTGTTCATCCGCGAGCCGGAATTCGTCGGCCAGACCAAGGACAAGCTGGCGACCGTCGAAGCCCAGCGCATCGTCGAGAATGCGCTGCGCGATCCTTTCGACCATTTTCTCGCCGACAACCCGCAGGAGGCTCATAAGCTCCTGGAATGGGTGATCGAGCGCGCCGACGAACGGGTGCGCCGCCGCAAGGAAAAGGAGGTCACCCGCAAATCGGCCGTGCGCAAGCTGCGCCTGCCGGGCAAGCTTGCCGACTGCTCGCAGAACTCGGCCGAGGGTGCCGAACTGTTCATCGTCGAAGGCGATTCGGCCGGTGGCTCTGCCAAGCAGGCACGCAACCGCTCCAACCAGGCGATCCTGCCGCTGCGCGGCAAGATCCTCAACGTTGCCAGTGCCGGCCGCGAAAAGCTCGGCGCCAACCAGCAGATCAGCGATCTCGTGCAGGCGCTCGGCTGCGGCACGCGCAGCAAGTACCGTGAGGAAGATCTGCGCTACGAGCGCGTCATCGTCATGACCGATGCCGACGTCGATGGCGCTCATATCGCCTCGCTGCTGATCACCTTCTTCTACCAGGAAATGCCGGAGCTCGTCCGTGGCGGCCATCTCTATCTCGCCGTGCCGCCGCTCTACCGCATAACGCAGGGGGCAAGGACACTCTACGCCCGCGACGACGCCCATCGGGTGGAACTGATGGAGACGGAATTCAACGGCCGCGGCAAGGTCGAGATCGGCCGCTTCAAGGGTCTTGGAGAAATGATGCCGGCGCAGTTGAAGGAAACCACGATGGATCCGTCCAAGCGGACACTGCTGAAGGTCGCCATCGACGAAACCGATTTCGAAGGCACGCGCGAAGCCGTCGACAACCTGATGGGCACCAAGGCCGACGCCCGCTTCCGCTTCATCCAGGAACGCGCCGTGTTTGCGGACAACCTGGATATCTAGGTCGGCACGTTCACAGACCGAGTCAACACGCTATTGAATTGATTCAAGTTTCCGCTCCAACTGACGGAGCGGAAAGGATTTTCCCTTCGGGGGCTAACTTAAGCGTCAGACGATTGCCTTTTCCATGAACAGGCTGAACGGGTCGGGCTGATAAGAACCGAATGGCCCGATCTCCACATAACCCGCAGTCTTGTAGAGGCCGATCGCCTCCGGCTGATAGATGCCGGTCTCAAGCCGGATCGCCGACAATCCGCTATCACGGCCGTGCCCCTCGATATGCTCCAGCAGCTTGCGGCCGATCTTCAGGCCGCGCGCCTGCGGATCGACGAACATGCGCTTGATCTCGGCGCTGCCGTCGCCTGCATCCACCAGCGCACAGCAGCCGACGATGTTTCCTTCATGGCGGGCAACGAAGAAGGTGACGGACGGTTTCTCCAGCGTCGAGACATCGGCAAGGTGATTGCTTTCGGCCGGGTAAAGCGACTGCGCATAGGCATCGGATTGGTCGAGCAAGTCCAAGACGCCCGGTTGGCGTGGCGATTCTTTTTCAATGGTCAGAGTCACTTGGCGTTATTCCTTCACAGGTCGATTCATGCCGTTCGCAGTCAACACTAGAAGCTCAGCGCTGAAAACGACAGACGGCAAATCTCGCTATATTCGACAACCGTCCGTCACCCAGCGCAACCGGCAGAAACAAATTGTTTCCAACCTTTCCCCCATCTCGCCTTACTTCCGAAGCAAACGCGCTCTTAGTTCAGCGCACTTAGAATCGTTGCTCCTGCGGAGCGATATCGTCAGCAATTGGAGAAACATCCGCGATGGTTCCTGCCCTGATCGTCATGACAATTCTCGGCTGCGACGACAGCGTCAGTCAATGCCACTACGTCTCGACGGTCAGCGGTACCTGGCAGAGCATTGCCGTCTGCGATGCGGAATCGCAGAAGCAATTGCCGAAATTCTCCAACGCCAACTATCCGGTGATCGTCGCGGTCTGCGAAACATCCGGCGACACGATGGCCAATGCCAAGGATCCGGCACCCGAGCCAAAGACCCAGCCGGCGCTCGATCAGTCTCAAGCAATCACGCCAGACGTCGTACCGGCACCACCGACTACGGAACAAAAACGGGCAAGCCTGCCGCGCCGGACGCTGGCGATGATCACCGGTGCCATGCCCGACGGATCGACACTGCGCAGCGCCGTCACCAAGCCCGTCCACTATATCGAAGATGGCTACTCCTGGGTGGCGCGGAAGTTTACGAAGTAGACCTCACACCAGCCCGGCAGCAATCAGGCTTTCGGCGCTGGCACGAATTGCTTCGTCCTCCGGCCGAGGTTTCCAGCCCAGCAAACGCCTGGCCTTTTCGTTCGATATGCGCGCGTCGCGGCCAAGCTCGCCGGCAATCAGCTTCAGGCCGGGATCGAAGCGCGAGGCAATACCCGCGAGCCAATTGGGCAGAACGAATTTCGGCAGCTTTTTCGCATAGGCCGGGAAGTCCCGTTTCAGCACCGTGACGATATCCTTGATCGACAGCGCTTCGCCGGCGATGATGAAACGTTCGCCGGCGGCCTCAGGGGTCATCATGGCCAGAACATGCGCCTGCGCTGCATCGCGTACATCGACGACCGGCACGCTGAAATCCGGCATGGCAGGATAGCGGCCTTTCATCAGGCTTTGCACGAGCCCCACCGACGTGCCGGTTTCGGTGCCGAGGATGGGGCCGAGGATCATGCCCGGATTGATGACAGCCAGATCAAGGCCGTTTTCGCGGGCAAAGTCCCAGGCGGCCCGTTCGGCCAGTGTCTTCGACTTGTAGTAGGGCGTGGCCAGCGGCCCGTTGACATCGGTCCAGTCGGTTTCGGTAAAAGGCGCCCTGCCCGGACCGTAGCTGACGGCGGCGATTGAGGATGTCAGCACCACACGGCGAACGCCGGCATCTCTTGCGGCCCGCAGCACCCGCAACGTTCCCGCGCGCGCCGGCAGAATGAGGTCATTTTCATCTTTTGGAACGCTTGACGGAAAAGGCGATGCTGTGTGGATCACATCCGTTACGCCGGAAAATGCCGCATCCCAGCCCTTGTCCGACAACAGGTCTGCGACGACAAAGGAAAGTTTCCCGTGACCTGTGCCATCGACCGAGCGGATCGCCGCCTCGACGGATACTGCCTTCTTCAACGACCGCAGAGTTCCACGAACCTCGTAGCCAGCACGCAGCAACTGCGCGGCAACATGACGGCCGAGAAAACCGCCGATGCCGGTCACGGCGACCAGCCTTGTCGTATCGTTATTCATCGCCATACCCCGCACCGCCGCTCTCATATCCACAAGCTACATGGTGAGTTTGATACGGCGAGTCAAAGGCACATTATCCGGATGGTCCGCTAACCTCCCAGCAAAGCTGTTTCAAGAGCTCAGGCAGCTTCCCGTGTCGCAAGTTGCGCATAGTCGCGGGCGGTCTGGCGCTGCTCGGCAATAGCCAGCTTTTCGATGAGATCAGCAAGGCTGCCGGAGGCATCGGAGACCTGGCTTCTGCCGCGCAATTTCGACAACAGGGCGGCGGAAATCGTCGCGGTCACGGTGGGTGAACCAACGCGGTTTTCCTTGCGCCAGATCAACACCGCTTCGGCAAACAGCGTGCTGACATCGCGGCCGAGGCCGGCGCTTTCGAACAGAGCCCGTATGGCATGGATACGGCCGTCCGACAGGATCGAGCGCACCCGCTTGTCGGCGACATCAGAGAGGTTGACGATGGCGGCTGCGAAAAAATCGATCTTGCCGGAGCACAATGCGTTGAGAAGGAAGGCCGGCGTCAACCGTCCGGTTATACGAAGATGCTCGACGAGATTGGGGATCTGGTCAGCCTGAGCCGCCCCCGCCATGCCGACGGCAGCCTTGTCGCAGGCTTCGCGGGTGATCCGCTCAACGCGGCGTTCACCGATCGCCGCCTGGACGAGACCAAACCCGGAAAGGGCAGCACCCACCTTTTCGACCAGCGCATGCCGCGCATCGGCCGGCAGATCATCACGGTCGAGCAACGTATTGCGGACCGACCAGAGATGACCGAGCCGGTCGCTCAGGCGCTTCAGCGTCCGGCAGGAAAACCGCGCATGCTCATTCTCGAGCAGGATCAGAACTTCTTCCTCGCCGCCGATTTCGGCGATAGCCGCGGCAACCGGCCGTGACATGGCCTGGCGGGCGGCGATGACTGCGCGGGTTTCGGGCGTACCCTTGGCAGCAAGATCAACAAGATCCATATCGTTGAGCACGGGAGAACGCGAAATGACGGCATAGGCGGTTTCGGGCTGGTCTTCGGCAAGTGACAGAATGATCGTCCGGGGAATATGGGCGCAATCGGCGACGGCTTCGGCCAGGGCCAACCGGACTTTTGGCGAGGGATCATCGAGCAGAAAGGTCATCGCCATTTCGGCAGCATGTTCGTCAAGCGTATTCATCTCGGCCGCGACATACGCACGGCCCAACGCCTGCGCTGCCCGGACCCGATCGCCGGTTTTTGCGGTCTCGACCCAACGAAGAAATGCTTGAATGATCACCGACGCCTCACTACACACCAACCAGCCACAATCATGGTGCCTCATACGTTAGCGATCAAAGGTTTAAGATTGGTTCACCATGTCCGTTAACCGCTTCGAAATCACGCTGCCGATGCTTTGCGCCAAACCGGATGCACTGCTGTCGCAGATCGAGGCATCCGGAGCCGTGACCTTGATCGTCGATATCCGCAAAGACTGGGTAAGCGCGACCGCAGCCGACGCGATGCGGCCGATACTCGCGCACCGGCAGTTGACGGCAGGCGACACGCTGTTTCGCGTTGACCGGCCGGACGATGAAACCGGCCACGGCGCGATCGAGCGGCTGGTGGCGCTGCGGCCGTGTGGTTTCGTGCTTTCCGGCTGTGGCGGTGCCGCCGATATCCAGAAATTCGATGCCATGCTGCGGGTCGCGGAAGCAATCCACGGGATCGAGGCGGGGTCGATTGCGCTGTTTGCCGAGCTTGGAGAGGATGCGGTGTTCCTTCTCTCTCCGGTATCGTTGAAAGATGTATCCCGGCGCCTGAAAGCTGTCATTTTCGACAGCAGAGGCCTGATGCAGGCGACGGACAGCCGGGCGTTCAACGCCGCCGCGTCCAGGACCGGCGCACCGCTTCTCCTTGCCCGGGGCATTGCCGTCGTCAAGGCAAGGCAGGCAGGCATTGGCTGCTATGAACTGCTGCAGGAAACGGAGAACGATCCGAGGACCATGCGCGAGATCGCCTTAGCCGACGGCTTTTCCGGCGTGGTCACGCGCAACGCCGCGCAACTGGCGGCGCTGGCAGCGGGTCACGATGTTCGTCCTTAACGTTTGGGCCGGAACATCTCAAAAACGTCGCCGGCATCGCAGTAATCCATATAGCCCATGCGGCCAACCGGCCGGACCTTGGCCATATCGAGCCGGCCGTCACGGATTGCTTCGTCGCGAATGTGAATGCCGACGACCTGGCCGATGACCACGTGGTTTTCGGAGAACGTTCCATCGAGCGCCTTCGGCTGGAAGATTTCCGTGACCTTGCATTCGAGCGCCGCATAGGCCTCGGCAACGATAGGCGCCTGAACGAACTGGCCTTCGACTGGCGTCAGTCCGGCCAGCGCAAACTCGCTCTCGCCATGTGGAACGGGAGCGGAGGTAACATTCATTGCCTCGCGGATATCGAAGCTGACAAAATTGGCGGTAAACTCGCCGGTTTCCTCGATGTTGCGAACCGAATCCTTGCGGCCGGACGAGGAGAACATCACCAGCTTCGGCGCGTCGCTGATCGCGTTGAAAAACGAATAGGGTGCCAGATTGAGGCTGCCCTCAGCCGCCCTCGATCCGATCCAGCCGATCGGCCGCGGCGAGACGATGGCCTTGAACGGATCATGGGCAAGGCCATGGGCGTTTTGCGCGGTCGCATAAAACATCAGGCGTCCTCGCCGACCCAGGTGACGATATCGGCAAGCTCAGGCCGCGGCCGTTCCGTCGGCGGAACCTGCGGCGTGCCGATGTGAATGAAGCCCGCTACCCTCTCGCCGGATTGGACGCCGAGCAGCGGATAGGCCTTTTCGTCGAAGGCATACCATTCGGTCAGCCAGTTCGAGCAGAACCCCAGCGCGTTGGCAGCCATCAAAAGATTGAGGCAGACGGCACCGGCCGACATCACCTGTTCCCACTCCGGCACCTTGAAGTGCGGGGCTGCCTTGCTGACGACCGCGACGACGACCGGTGCGCGGGTCAGCCGGGCGTTTTCCACCTTGATCATCTCTTCGGAAAGATCAGGTTTGGCTGCGAGCGCCATTTTTGCCAGTTCGGCACTGATGCGAACCCGCTCCTCGCCGCGATAGACGATGAAGCGCCAGGGCGCCAGCTTGCCGTGATCGGGCACGCGCGAAGCAAGCGTCAGCATCTCCTCGATTTCAGCCGTGTCCGGGCCTGGCCCGCCCATCTGAAAGGCTGGGATAGAGCGTCGGGTTGCCAGATAATCGCGCAGGCCGATTTCAGTTTTCATTGCCGTCCGTTTCCACTAGTTTGCCACCGCACGCCGCTACCACGAGGGCAGCCACGAAATTGCCATATCGGCGTTTCAAGTGGAGCCACACACTCAGGATGTCAACCACCCCATGCGCATCAAAGCCGGTCACGTTCGCGCTGTCACCCTAGCGCTCGTTGTTGCAACAGTTGGCACCCGTGCGCCGCAAGCACAGGAACTCGCCGACCCCTTCAAGGCCTTTCCGGCGATCTCCGCTCCATCGAAGAAAATGCCCAAGCTCAACAGCTTCAATCCGACGGTTCCGGACGCCGCGACACAAGGCCCGACGGCCAAGGATATCCAGCTGGAAGCGCATCTGACGGACAAAGGTGCGTCTGTCGAACAGGGACTGACTTGGCGTGTGTTCAGCCCCATTCCGGGCTCGGACGGGAAGCTGCCGCTGGTGGCAACGTCGGAAGGCGGATCGGCGGCGTTCCAGCTCATTCCCGGAGAATATTTCGTCAATGTCGCCTTCGGCCGCGCCGGCGCCACCCGCAAGATCCTGGTGGCCGAAGCTGGCCCTGCCGATAAACAGGTACTGGTACTGGATGCCGGCGGCGTCATGCTGAACGCCGTATCCGGAAGCGACGTGCGCATCCCACCAGGCGAACTGAGCTTTTCGATCTTTTCGGCAGATCCCCAGGAAGACGGGGAACGCGCGCTGGTTGTTGCCGACGTCAAACCGAACACGGTCGTGCGGTTGAACACCGGCACCTATCATGTCGTTTCCAACTACGGCTCGGTCAATGCCGTCATTCGCGCCGATATCCAGGTGGAAGCCGGCAAGCTGACGGAAGCGACGATCCAGCACCGCGCCGCCAAACTGACGCTGAAGCTCGTCTCCGAGCCTGGCGGCGAAGCCATTGCCGATACGGCCTGGTCGATCCTGACGTCATCCGGCGACGTCGTCAGCGAAAGCGTCGGCGCTTTCCCGACGCTGGTGCTGGCCGAAGGCAACTATTCGGCTATCGCCCGCAACAATGAGAAGATCTTCCAGCGCGATTTCATCGTCAAGGCCGGCGTCAATACTGATGTCGAGGTGCTGCTCAATGACAAGGGTACTCAGCCCGCAGCCGGTGCGTCGGACGCACAGGACTGAAGCCGGTGCGTCGGACGCACAGGACGGAAGAATTAGGACGCGACCCTTTCGAGAAACCGGCGGCGTGGCGGTGCCATGCAGAATACGCCGTCATAGATCCGCGTCAGGATATCCTTGCGGTCGGCAATGGCGCTCAGCTCTTCCCAGGAAATCAACTGACCGATGCGCGACGAGATGGTGGTGCCGGAAAGCCTGCGGAACTCGCGGATCAACAGCGAGATGCGCAAGGTCAGCGAGAGCTTGCTTGCCAGGTGAAACAGCCTGCCGTTCTGTCCTTCGAAATAGATCGGAATGACGCTTGCTTTGGCCGCCTGGATGAGCTTGGCCGGAAACATCTTCCACGGCAGGTCCTCGGCCCTGCCAAAACCCTTCCTTGCCGTGGCAACACCGCCGGCCGGAAAGACGATCAGGGTGACCCCCTCTTTCAGGAGCCGCACCGCCTCGTGGCGCGTCTGCATGTTGATCGCCAACGCTTCCTTGGTTTCCTCAAACGAAATCGGCAGAGAATAAGGTGCCATTTCCGGCACCTTCAGCAGTTCGTTGTTGATCAGTACGCGAAATGGACGGCCGAGCTGTTCGGCGAGCGACAGGACGGCAATGCCGTCGCCGATGCCGAAGGGATGATTGGCGACGATGACAACAGGGGTATCCGGCAGATGGCGCGGCGGCCATTCGCCCTGCACGCGGACACGCACATTGATCAGATCGAGCATGTCCCCGAAAATCCGGTCGCTCTTGCCGACGATCGTATCGCGCCATTGCGTGTAGAGCCGGGCATAACGATTGCGCCCGGCAAGTCCTTCCATGGAACGGATAAACCAACGTTTCAGCCGTCGATCGTTTTCGTTGGCGTAAGACAGCTCTTTGAACTGCACGGTGTTCCCCGTTTCCAAAAGGTGCGCCCGGAGGGACGCAGCAGAGGCATTTCGGTTTTGCCGGATTGGCGTTCCAGCGGCGGCGTTTATTCCACCGACCACGCATAAACCGGATAGTCTGCGAATGTTACAGTTTTCTGACATAAGACTGAAGGTGCGGGCCTGCCGCACCTTCTTGTCTCTTCATACACAGTCTGGCGGGTGATCAGGCCTTGGCCTTGCTCCGCCGCTCGGCCTTGCGCTTCACATCCGGTGGCGTTGCTTCAGAGACCAGCGAGGCGATTGCCTCGTCCAATGTCATCGGCGTCTGTGCCTGCGAGCCGAGCCTGCGGATATTCACCGTCCGCTCTTCCGCCTCGCGCATGCCGCAGACGATGATCACCGGAACCTTGGTCACCGAATGCTCGCGGACCTTGTAGTTGATCTTCTCGTTGCGGAAGTCGGTTTCGACTTCAAGCCCGGCATCGCGCAACAGCTCGGCAACTTCACGGCCATAATCGTCGGCTTCCGAGGTGATCGTGGCGACGACGACCTGCAGCGGCGAAATCCACAGCGGCATATGACCGGCGAAGTTCTCGATCAGGATACCGAGGAAGCGTTCCATCGAGCCGCAGATGGCGCGGTGGATCATCACCGGCTGGGTTTTTTCCGAATTGCTGTCGATGTAGAAGGCACCGAACCGTTCCGGCAGGTTGAAGTCGACCTGCGTCGTGCCGCACTGCCATTCACGGCCGATGGCGTCCTTCAGCGTATACTCGAACTTCGGACCGTAGAACGCGCCCTCGCCCGGCAGAATACCGGTCTTGATGCGGCCTTCCGACTGCGCCTCGATCGTCTTCAAGACGTCCATCATGACGCTTTCGGCGCGATCCCACAGGGCATCGTCACCGACGCGCTTTTCGGGACGGGTCGAGAGTTTGACGACGACTTCCTTGAAGCCGAAGTCCTGATAGACCGACAGGATGAGGTCGTTGATGCGCAGGCATTCGGCCGCCATCTGCTCGTCGGTGCAGAACACATGCGCGTCATCTTGCGTGAAGCCGCGCACGCGCATCAGGCCGTGCAACGCGCCCGAAGGCTCGTAGCGGTGAACGTTACCGAACTCGGCAAGCCGGATCGGCAATTCGCGGTACGACTTCAGGCCATGCTTGAAAATCTGGATATGGCCGGGGCAGTTCATCGGCTTCAGCGCAAAAACCCGCTCGTCGTCGGTCTCGTCACCGGCGACGGTTACCTTGAACATGTTGTCGCGGTACCAGCCCCAGTGGCCGGAAGTTTCCCACAGCGACTTGTCGAGCACCTGCGGCGCGTTGACTTCCTGGTAGGTGCCAGCCAGCCGGCGGCGCATATAGGAAACCAGCGTCTGGAAGATGCGCCAGCCCTTGCCATGCCAGAAGACGACGCCCGGGCCTTCTTCCTGGAAATGGAACAGGTCCATTTCGCGGCCAAGGCGGCGGTGGTCGCGCTTTTCGGCTTCGGCCAGAATGTGCAGATACTGGTCGAGCTCTTCCTGGGTGCGCCAGGCCGTACCGTAGATGCGTGTCAGCATCGGATTGTTTGAGTCGCCGCGCCAATAGGCACCAGCCACCCGCATCAGCTTGAAGGCATTGCCGATCTGGCCGGTGGAGGCCATATGCGGGCCGCGGCAGAGATCGAACCAGTCGCCCTGATAATAGATCTTCAGGTCCTGATCGGCAGAGATCGCATCGACCAGCTCGACCTTGTAAGCTTCGCCCTTGTCGGCAAAGACCTGGCGGGCCTTGTCGCGTGGCCAGATTTCCTTGGTGAAGGGCTTGTTGCGCTGGATGATCTCCTTCATCCGCTTCTCGATCTTCGGCAGATCATCGGGCGTAAAGGGCTCATTCTTGGCAAAGTCGTAATAGAAGCCGTTTTCGATCACCGGGCCGATGGTGACCTGCGTGCCGGGCCACAGTTCCTGGACGGCTTCAGCCATCACGTGGGCGGTATCGTGGCGGATCAGCTCCAGCGCGCGGGCATCTTCCCGCGTGACGATCTCGAGCCTGCCGGTGACGACCGGATCGGACAGGTCGCGCAACTCGCCATCCAGCGCGATCGCGATGGCCTTCTTTGCAAGCGACTTGGAGATCGATTCGGCGACTTCGCGGCCGGTCGTGCCAGCGGCATAACCGCGGACGGAACCATCGGGAAATGTAAGGGAAACAGCGTCAGACATGTGTTCTTCCTTGTCCAGTCCCGCCAACGAATGCGGGTGGTGTTGATGACCGGCGCGGCCGGCAAATTGACGCGCGGGTGATAGAGCGTTTTGGTGGCGGAGTAAAGAACAGGCTTGATCAGGCTTTGATCATATCTGTCAGGCCACGCACCGTATTCCAGTTGCGGAATGTACCGGGGCCTAGGCGTTTGGTGGTCAATGCCGAGAGCAGTTTTGACTCGCTCGGCTTGCCGGGAAAATGGATCCAGAGGTCGCCGTTGACGAGCCGGATCTGTTCGCCGCCACTGCCACGGTGCTGGAGCGTTGATGGAGTGTCGTCAGCCAGCGGTGCGCGCATCACCCGCACGACGATGTTTTGCGCTTCGGCATCGCTTGTCGCGCGAAACGGGTTGCCGTCCGCGAGTGCCAGCCAGTCCTCTCCCGTTCGGGCGATGATATCGACAGGTTTGCCGAAATCCTCGGCAAAGGCCTGTTCTAGCGCTTTTTCCACCTCCACTACACTGCCGTGATCGGCGTCGAAGACCAGATTTCCGGTCGCAACCAAGGTTCGCGGCGAACGGCATCCGATACGCTCGGCCGTCGCGCGCAAATCCGACATCACCACCCGGCGTCCGGCACCAAGAACGATGCTGTGAAGAAGAGCGACATAGACGGTCATTGCGATGCAGCCGCCGGCCGCCAGTAACGCCATGGCGTATACCAGTGCTTCGATGGCGGCAGTTTTTCCGGCACCGGATCAAGCCCGCTCGTGCCGCCCGGGCCGCAGCGCAGGAAGCGGAACAGCACCATCCAGCCGCCCGGCCAGAAACCGTGGCGGGCGATGGCCTCGTAGCCGTATTCGGAACAGGTGGGGATATGCCTGCAGGAATTGCCGATGAAGCCGGACAGCGTCAATTGATAGAGCCGGATGAAAGCCATGCCGAACAGCCGCCCCGGCGTCTTGCGAAACGGGCCTGCATAGTTGCGGCCAGCATAGGGCCGTCTGGCATCGCCGGTTTCATGGCCGTGGCATCCCGGTTCTCCGCACATCTCAGCCGGCAGCCTTTGCCAGACGCGAAGCCTCGACCTGGCCGATCGCATCAACGACGGCGTCAAAAGTGAGCATGGTCGATGCGTGGCGGGCCTTGTAATCCTTGACGGGTTTGAGGAACCGCATGTCCTCGAAACGGCCGGATGGCCCCTCGCCGTCCGCCTTCAGCATGGCCAGCATATCTTCCCGCGCCTGGCGGATTTCAGCCGACGTCGCACCGACGACATGACGAGCCATGATCGAGGACGAGGCTTGTCCGAGAGCGCAGGCTTTGACCTCGTGGGCGAAGTCGGCAACCGTGTCTCCATCCATTTTCAGATAGACGCGAACCTTCGAGCCGCACAGCTTGGAATGGGCGCTTGCCTCGGCATCCGCATCGGCAAGCGTGCCGCTTTTGGGGATATTGCCGGCGAACTCGAGAATCCTGCTGTTATAGATTTCATCCATCATTCGGCGCGATCCGCTTGTTTTTGCGCGTTTTCAGGCAAACGGCGCATGATTTTCTATCGTATCTCGGAAAAAAACACACTGTCTCCATTTGCGCCCCTTCCCCATGTATCCCGGCATATTATATGGTATGTCGTGTGGGGGCGACAGGTTCGCAAGAGCGAACAGTCGCCTGTTGTTTGGGAAACCGTGCCGGATGATCCAGAGCCCTTAACCTCTGCAAATCAAAAAGCCCCGGAGCCCGCCGACGGAAACCAGGCCTGAAAACGTCAGGTCAATGGCCAGTGGCGAGTTGTCCGAAAAGATAAACGTCAAGTAACGCGTGTTACGCCAAGAGGCCATTATGGACGCCATAGTCAAGAATTTTCCTGCCGTGCCCGCCACTGATGGCCGGCCGAGCCAGAAGGAAGCCGAGGACGCCGTGCGCGTTCTTTTGCGCTGGGCCGGCGACGATCCGGCCCGTGAAGGGCTTCTCGATACGCCTGCCCGCGTCGCCAAGGCCTACAAGGAACTGTTTTCCGGTTATGACCTTGCCGCCGAGGACGTTCTGGGCCGCACCTTCGAGGAAGTTGGCGGTTTCGACGATATGGTGCTCGTCAGAAATCTCGATTTCTACTCGCACTGCGAACACCACATGGTTCCGATCATCGGCAAGGCGCATGTCGCCTATCTGCCGGATGGCAAGGTGCTTGGCCTGTCGAAAATCGCCCGCGTCGTCGATATCTTCGGCCGCCGCCTGCAGACGCAGGAAACCATGACGGCGCAGATCGCCAAGGCGATCGACGATACGCTGCAGCCGCGCGGCGTTGCCGTGATGATCGAAGCCGAGCATATGTGCATGGCGATGCGTGGCGTCCAGAAGCAGGGCTCGACGACATTGACCACCACCTTCACCGGCGTCTTCAAGACCGAGCCTGCAGAGCAGGCCCGCTTCATGACCATGCTGCGGGGCTTCAAGTAAGCTCCGTCAACCGGAGCCCTTCCGATGACATTTGAATTTGACCGCCCGTCCACCGACAAGGCGGAACTGGAATCCGGTTCCGCTTTTACGCCTCGCTTCGACAGCAACGGACTGATCACCGCCGTCGTCACCGACGCCGGAGACGGCGTTCTGTTGATGGTGGCGCACATGAACGCCGAAGCCTTGGCGCTGACCATCGACACCGGCATTGCCCACTATTATAGCCGTTCGCGCCAGAGTCTCTGGAAAAAGGGCGAAACGTCCGGTAACCTGCAAACAGTCGAAGAAATTCGCACCGACTGCGATCAGGATGCACTGTGGCTGAAAGTCCGTGTGGCTGGCCATGACGCAACCTGCCACACCGGCCGGCGCTCCTGTTTTTATCGTGCCGTTGGCGCCAAGGACGGTGTCACGTCACTTAACGTCATTGATACCGAAATTCATTTCCATCCGGACGAGATCTACGGCAAAAATTAATCATCTGGCACTTTTTGGCGCAAGTTTTTCGCTAATTCACGATTTCGCAACCAGACTGGGAGCGTAATCCCAAAAAAGGATGCGTTCCGCCGGGAACACCCGCGCGGGACGCCCTCCAGTAGATTGAGTTCTTACGGCATGCGCTTGCAAAGCAGTAAAGCGAGACGTGACGGCCTGTAACAGTGTGTTCTGCGGCATGGAGGTGCCGGATGTTGAACTGGACATTCAATCGCAGCGGTATCACCGCAGATGCTTCCGTGCCCGGCGGACCTTCTCACGCTCTGGCGTCTCCTCCCCCTGAAAAGATCAAACCGCCCAAATCCAAGATCGCGCTTGCCTTGGGCGGCGGCGCTGCACGCGGCTGGGCTCATATCGGCGTGCTGAAAGCGCTGGACGAGGAAGGCATCGAAGTCGGGATGATTGCCGGCACCTCGATCGGTGCGCTGGTCGGCGGCTGCTATCTGGCCGGAAAGCTCGACGAGCTCGAAACCTTCGCCCGCTCGCTGACCATGCGCCGCATCGCCGGCCTGCTTGATTTCGTCATCGGCGGCGGCGGCCTGTTCGGTGGCTTGCGCCTGACCAAGCGCATGCAGGAACACCTGCAGGACATGTCGATCGAAGACCTCGACCGGACGTTCGTCGCTGTCGCAACCGAGGTCAATTCCGGCCACGAAGTCTGGATCGGCCAGGGTTCTCTGATCACCGCGATCCGCGCTTCCTACGCGCTGCCCGGCATCTTCGAGCCGGTCAAATGCAACAATCGCACATTGATGGACGGCGCGCTGGTCAATCCGGTTCCGGTATCGGTTTGCCGCGCCCACGAGCAGCAACTGGTCGTTGCCGTCAACCTCAACTACGATCTCTATGGCCGTTCCGCCGTCATCAAGCACAATGCGGGAAGCCATGCGGCCGAGCAGCCGCCGATGCCGAAACAGCCGGAAGGCCATGCCGGGCGGATGGGAATGACCAGCGTCATGGTCCAGGCCTTCAACATCATCCAGGACCGCATTTCTCGCGCGCGCCTCGCCGGAGATCCACCAGACCTGGCGCTGCATCCCAAGCTCAACGATATCGGCCTGTCGGAGTTTCATCGCGCCGGCGAAGCAATCGACCGTGGCTATTACGAAACCAAGTCGAAGCTCAGCGAGTTGCAGCGACTTCAGGATGTGATGCTGCGATAATACCGGGTTGATACCGGCACGCTCTGCCGCGCGGCCCAGAAGGCAGCGCGGCATTTTTATGCGCTACGAGTAGATTAACCTGCGATATACGCCTTGATCTGTTCGGCTTCGTGTTCGATCGCCCGGATGTGGTGGCGCACCGCGTCGCCGATCGAGACGATACCGACAAGACGGCCATTCTTTTCGACTGGAAGATGGCGAGAGCGCATGTTGTTCATGATTTCCATGATGTCGTCGATGGTCATATCCTCGTTACAGCAGTAGACCTTTGCCCACATGACGGCGGATACCGGCTTGTCGAGACATTCGGCGCCGAACTTGGCCATCGCGGCAACGACATCGCGTTCCGTCAAGATGCCGGCAATCTTGTCGCCGGGCTTGACGATGATGACGGCGCCGATGCGGTTTTCACTCAGCAAGGCCACCGCCTGGCGCACTTTTGCCTGCGGATCGACCGTCACCACCTGACGGCCTTTTTCATTCAATATTGCCTTAACAGACATTCAAACCCTCCCGTTTCATCGACCTGAATCTGACAGGGATATTGGCGAACCGCATAGGCGCTCCTCGCGCTGCGGTTATGGACCAATTCGCAAGACAGACATCATTCCTGTCGCGTTATCTGCCCATTGGCAGCAAACCGAGCTCCCCCCGGTCCAATGCCTTCGGACAGGAATGGTGCGCTACGGACCGGCGAAAATCAAGCGTTGTCGGTGAGATCATCGATCTTTCGAAAGGCAATAACGGGCTTCCGAAGCTCACTGGCGTGGGTCAAAAAGGCCAAACAGAAGGAAGCCGAACAGGAAACCGCCAATATGCGCTTCCCAGGCAATGCCGCCCGCCCCGCCAAAGGCAAAGACACCAAGGCCAATCAGGAGATTGGTCAGGAACCAGATGCCGGTAAAGACCACGACCGAGCGGTTCGACAGCGCCTCGCCGACGGTCAGCCGGCGGTTGAGATGGGCAAACTGACGGCTGATGCGGCCGCTAGGAGAAAAGACGAACCGCGCTGCGGCCCCCATCAGACCAGCGACCACACCCGAGGCACCAACCACGAAGATCGTTTCGCCCCAATGGAAAGTCACGTGCAACGCGACTGCTGCGACAGCCGAAAGGCACCAGAAAAGCAGGAAACGTCCCGGACCGATCCGGCGAATCACCGGGGCGCCGAACGCCACCATCCAGAACCCGTTGAAAATCAGATGTTCCCACGAGCCGTGCAGCAGGGAATATGTCAGGGGGCTCCAGAGCCAGGCAAGATTCTGATCTACCAAAGGATGATCATAGCGGGCCGGCCAGAATGCGAAATTCAGGATCACTTCGCTGTCAACGGCGGCCGACAGCAGATAGGTGCGCAGGACATGGATAGCCACCAGCAATGCCAGCACGGCGACAAGACCTGACGGCAGGTTGAACGCCGGTTCGCTCACCCGCGTTGCAGTGTCTGCTTCCGTGCCCTGCGGCGGCGGCGCACCGTCGGTTTGGTCTGTCATGCTGATCACGTTTCCTTCCGCCTGCTCATCTTCAACCGGCTCTCACGCCTCGCTCTATACGATTCATGGTCCCTTCAAAAGCGGCGAGATGCGCGGCACTTTTTCACACACCCTACGGCAAGAGATCAAATCGAAAGGCTGCGCCCATTCGAGCGCAGATTGACCGACAAAAAAGGCCGTCCAGTCAAAAACTGAACGGCCGTTGAGCCCCTCAAAAAACGAGCCCTTAAGTCAGTGTGCCGAAGGCAACCCTTCGTGAAGTGATGTCCTTTCATGCCATCAGAGCCGGGCGCTTTCAATCTAAACCAAACATTAACCTTAATATCGCGGTGGCACGGAAATCGCACTGTCATCCCTACGGGCGCGTTTTTCGTGCCGGATGTGCCAAAGCAGCACACATATGTTTCGAATGGAATGAAAGCATGCGCAGCAAGACAGCAATCGAGATCTACGCCTATTGGGACGAATTGCGCGGGCATCGCGAGGTGCCGGCCCGCAGTCAGATCGAGCCTGGTCATATTCGCAATATCCTGCCGGATCTCTTCATTCTCGAAAAAACTCCGCGCGGCGACATCCGCTTCCGGCTTGCCGGCACGCGCATCTGTTCACTGTTTGCTCGCGAATTGCGCGGCTCGACATTCGATGCGCTCTGGCTTGCCGACCAAACCGGGCGCCTGGCGCGCATCGCCGAGGATGTGATGATGCAGAAAACGCCGGTCGTTCTTTCAGCATCCTCGCTTGCCGGCACCGCCGATCGCCTGCCGACCGAAATCATCCTTTTGCCGTTGCGCTCGCCGGATGGCGGCGTTGACCGGATCATCGGTGCATTGGTGCCGCTGTCGCGACCGCTGTGGCTGGAGGCCACGCCGGTCAATTACCTCGACCTTGGCGGCATCCGCGTCCTCGATATCGAAAAGACCAATCTGTTCCTGCACAACCGCCCGGAAAAGCCCCTGCCCGCGACCGCGCCGCACCTTGCCGATCATGGAATAGCCGGAGCGATCCGCCGCGTCCTGCATCTTCGGGTTCTCGAAGGCGGAAGGCAAGATTAACGCCGGTGCCCGCCCGGCCCCGCGGAAAAACCTTATGTTAACCGGATCAGGGTAAAGCTGTGGCTTGGATGGACATCGCACAAGTGTGGTCATGTATTCGTTTCAGCAAGCACAGACGGCCGGCCCCAAGCAGCACAACGAAGGCGCGTTCCAGCGCGTTTCGGTGAACCTGACCGGCCGCCTCATGCTTGCCAATCATGACGAATTCGAATGCACAGCCATCGATATGTCGCCAGGAGACGTGCTGTTCACCTGCGACGCCCGGCCCCGCGCCGGCGAGCGTATCATCGCCTATGTCGATCATGTCGGCCGCCTCGAAGGCACGGTTTCGCGCCTTGCGGAAAATGCCTTCGTCATTCAGATCAATGCCACCGACCGCAAGCGCGAAAAGCTGGCGGCACAGCTGACCTGGATTGCCAACAAGCATGAACTCGGCCTGCCGGAGGACCGGCGTCACGACCGTCTGGCTCCCCGCAAGACCCGCACCGAAATCACCCTGGAAGACGGCAGCAAATATGTCTGCCGGATCATCGACCTTTCGCTCTCCGGCGCCGCCGTCGATATGGAAACACGCCTACCGCTCGGCACCGCCATTTTGCTGGGCAGCATGAAGGGCCGCGTGGTGCGTCACTTCCAGGAAGGCGTGGCGATCGAGTTTCTCGGAATTCAATCGCGTGAGGCTCTGCGCGAGTTTCTTTAGGCCCCGCGCCGTCACCGGAACGGCCGGCGTTGCATCGGGTACGCCATCAACCCCAAAGCAATAGAAGACACAGGATGACGCAGTAGCGTCAAACCTCCCTGGTCTTTTTCGCATGCGATGCAGCGTCGGCTTTTTTCTTCTTTTTGGCTTGATTATAAGCGACCGCCGAACGGACGAGCTCCTTCAGCGCCTGCGGATCGATCGTATCGCCCTCGAAAACATCGATCGACCGCCAGACCTTGCCTCCAAAACCGTTGTTGAACAGCTTGTCCGGATCCGGAAGGCTGGCGCCATGGGAAAAGGTCAGCTTCACCTTGTCCTTATGGGCATTGCCGACCACCATATTGCCGTCGCAACACCAGACCGGGCTTCCCATCCATTTCCATTCCTCGATGATGTCCGGATCAGCTGCAAGAATGGCCTTGCGCAGGCTGGCGAGCGTTGCGCCCCGCCAGTCGGTGAGACCGTCAATCAGTGCATCAATGCTTTCCGTTGGTGTCATCGATTTCCTGCCTCGGCTGGTTCCCGTAGTGCCATTCTATCGGTGCACGCGCACGCCGACAACGCCGGTCAGAGCTGGGCTTCGATCGCCGGCTTGTCGATGACCGACCAGACATTGGCAATCTTGCCGCCTTGAAATTCGTAAAACACATTCTCGGTGAAGACGATTCTCCTGCCGTTGACGGCAAGCCCCAGGAACAAACCCGCCGGCGTACAGTCGAACACCAGCCGGCTGGCGATGAAGGGCGGATCCGAGATCAGCAGTTGAATGTTGAACTGGAGATCGGGAATATCAAGATAATCCTGTTCGAGCATGCTGCGGTAACCGGCCAATCCGATCCGCCTGCCGTTATGGGATGCCTCATCACCAACGAACCGCCCCAAATCCGGCCAATCCTTCTTGTTCAGGCAGGCGATGTAGCCTCTGTAAAGATCCGAAAGCTCGTTTTTCAGCATGGTACATGTCTTCCGTCTGTTCGGCTGGTGGCAAACAAGCGGGATTGCCAGCCTCGCTTCGCGTCGATACGACCCAATATGATACAAATCCTGGCGCAGATCAGTGCCGTTTCGGTGAAAACGCAATCCAGCCGCAATTTTTCGTGCCGAAACAGAAAATATTTTGGGCCGATTTCCCGGCACTTTTCGGTATAAATCGGCGATTACTTTGGTAAACGAAGTGCAAACAGCCGGTTTCTCCTCACTTCCGGCATGCGGTCCATTCCGCATTGCCACCGCGATCGCCCAGCGCAGAACGTAGTTTTTCCCCGGAAACCAATGTGTTCTCCGCGAGATAGATGGTTTCGCTCTGCTTAACGGCAGTGAGCCAATACGGGAATGTCTCAAATTTTATGCGAATTTGAATCAAACATATCTCAATCTTTATTCAAGTTTAGTTTGAGTTTTCTACTTATTTCAATTTGTTTTGTACTTTATTTTACTTCCAATTTTCGCGAGCAGTAAAAAACTCGGTGTCATTGTCACTCCAGAACGGGGAGACAAGCATGACAACGAAATCATTCCTGAAGGCCGGTATCATCGGCGCATTTCTTTCTGCAGTGGCGGCACAATCGGTTTTTGCCCTGCCCGCCAACATGATCACCAGCGGCGCTACAAACCCGCCTGTCGGACATTATGAATTCTGCCGGACCCTGCCGCAGGAATGCCGCGCCAACCCCGGCAGCACCGCACCGCTGACACTCACGCGCGAAGGGTGGAAGAAAATCCTCGAGGTCAACTACGACGTCAACGAATCCGTGGCGCCGCTGACCGACAAGGAAATCTACGGTGTCGAAGAATATTGGGCCTATCCCGACAAGGTCGGCGATTGCGAAGACTATGTGCTCCTGAAGCGCAAGCGCCTGATGCAGGCCGGCTTCTCGCCGTCGGATCTGTTGATCACGGTGGTGCTGCAGCCGAACGGCGATGGCCATGCCGTACTGACCGTGCGCACCGATCGTGGTGACTTCGTTCTCGACAACATGCGCAACAAGGTGCTGCTGTGGTCGGAAACCGAATACACCTATCTCAAGCGCCAGTCGGAACAGCATTCCGGGCGCTGGGTGAAACTCCAGGATGGCCGCGCCGTGGCTGTCGGCAGCGTCAGCCAGTAAGGCAGACGAACAGAGATATGCGCAGCCCGGCTCAGGATGCCAGGGCTGCGGATAAAAAAGGCCTCGGTCAGTCCCCAATCCCCGTCCCAGACCAAGGCCCTGCTGGCCGGTTCCGCTGTCCCCGGAACCGGCCTTTTTCTATTGTCCGACGCCCAACGGGCTGCCCGAAAGCAATAGCCAGGCACTCTGGGCAACGACCAGACCGTAGCAACACGCCCATGCAAAGGCGATCACACAAGCAACAGCGACTTCGACCAGAGACAGGGCGCCGGACATCCGCATCCGCACCGTCGAACCGGCAAACAAGGCCGGACCAGCGAACAACGCCAGAAACACCGGAAAGACCCGAAACCTCTCAGCAATTCCATCGGCCATCGGCCAGTGCCCGCGAGCGGCGATACGGCTGATATCCAGCACGAGGAAGGAGGTGCCGAAGCCGGTAACAAGCAGAAACAGGAGTATCGCGATATTCATCTAAAATTAACCATGTTGGGCCACCGTTACCGTGTTTCTTCCACCAGCAAGTTCCGTGCCGCAAAGCCCTGCTCCATTCCGGCACAAGCTTGGCCAGTGACGATACCTCCCGTTAACGACGATAAGACCGCAAACCATCGATGACAGCCCATTCAACCACTGCCGGCCATGACGATCACGCTCCGCTGATCTCCTCGCGCTTCGTCACGATGCTGACGGCTGCGGTGGTCGGACTGGCTGCCTTGACGGCAACGATCAGCCTTGCCGGGCGCTGGTACGGACAAAACCTGGCACTGGCCGGGCACACGACCAGCACCGAGCCCACCGATATCCTCATCGGTCAGGATCATCTGCGGTTTCCGTCCAATGTCATCCGCTTCGAACAGCAGCGCGTCACCGGCCGCGCCGAGCGTGTCGATCTCTATCTGACCTGGCCGGGACTGCAGGGCTATAGCGACGAGACACGCGCTCTGTTCAACGACATCAACCAGCCGGCCTCGCTGCTTTTCCTCGACATTTCCCAGAGCACAATGTCACGCGACATGTCGGGACGGATCGAGCCGATCTACCAGCATCTCTTCAGCGGCAAAATCCTGCCCGGCCCGGCGGGCCTGGTGCGTCACGAGATGAAACAAAATTCCGGCTACGGTCAGGAAGTTTTCTTCACGACAAACCGGGATGGCGACACGCTTTACGCGGTCCGCTGCATGATGCCGGCCACACCTGCCCTATCGACCAGCGCCGATTGCCAGCGCGATATTCACATCGGCAGCGATCTTGTTGTGCTTTACCGGTTTTCCAGCCAATTGCTGCCACAATGGCAAGCCATCGACACCGCCGTCACGACATTCCTGAACAAACGACTGGTACGTTGAATGTCATCGGCCCTTCGCCTGGGCCTCATTTCCCGAACTCAGCACCAGCGCATCACTGTACCGAAATGCAAAAGAAGACGTCAGACAGCAGAAACCAATCATTCATCATAAACCGATTGGTAACGCTATCGCGGTAGAGTTTCGAGAACGGTCGTTTTCGGCAGGCCACGCCCGGACGGCATCTGTGAAAATAGAATGAAGAGTAGTGTAGTGTCCAAATCCATATTCAACGGCTCCGCTCCATACACGCCTGTGCTATTTTTCAAGAAGGCGTGCCGGGTTTTGCTCGTATCGCTGGCCGCCTCGTTCACGGCAATCCCGGTCGCCTACTCGGCGCAATATGCGGGTATCGTGGTCGATGCGAAGACCGGCAAGGTTCTCTACAGTGAAGACGCCGACAGTCTGCGCTATCCAGCCTCGCTGACAAAGATGATGACGCTCTATTTGACCTTCGAGGCCCTGGAAGCCGGCAAGATCAACAAGAACACGCCCGTTCCGTTCTCCAAGAACGCATCGGCTGAACCGCCATCGAAACTTGGTGTGCGTTCCGGTAACACGATCACCGTCGAACAGGCCATCCTGTCCATGGTCACGCGCTCGGCCAATGATTCCTCGACCGCACTCGGCGAATTGCTCGGCGGTTCCGAAGACCGTTTTGCCCGCATCATGACCAACAAGGCGCGTGCGCTTGGCATGACCCGTACCACCTATCGCAATGCCAACGGCCTGCCGAACGACGCGCAGATGACGACGGCGCGCGACCAGGCGCGGCTCGGCATGGCGCTCCGCCAGCATTTTCCGCAGTATTATTCCTATTTCTCCACTCGCAGCTTCCGCTTCGGCAAGCAGACGATCGGCAACCACAACCGTTTGCTCGGCAATGTGCGCGGCGTTGACGGCATCAAGACCGGTTACACCCGGGCTGCCGGCTTCAATCTGGTGACGTCGGCTCAGGCTGACGGACGCAGCATCGTTGGCGTCGTTTTGGGCGGCAAGTCCGGCGGCGCTCGCGACGCACAGATGCGCGCTCTCGTCGCCAAGTACATGCCATCGGCTTCGCGCCGTGGCGGCGGCAATCTCGTTGCCGAAACCGCAGATGCACCAACCATGCAGGCGCAGGCCGCGGCCCAACCAGCCGAAGCGGTGCAGTCCGAAACAGTGGTGGCCGCCACCGGTGGAAGCTTCAATCTTCCGAACAATGGCCCGGTTCCGGAGGTCCGCTACAGCGGCGAAACCACAAAGAGCATCGAAGTTGCCTATGCGGCACCGGTCAGAGCCAGCACCAATTCGCTACTGACCCAGAAAGTCATGCCGAATACGCTTGACGCGCAGAGCCGCAAGCTTGCCAAGGCCGCCCCGGTCCCGGCTGCCGATGTCGACAATCAGATCACCAATTCCGTTGCCAAGCCGGCAACCGAAACGGCCGCCGACAACGCGCCGGCCGGCTGGGTGATTCAGATCGGAGCGACGCCGGACAAGGGCCAGGCCATGACGTTGCTCGACAACGCCAAGGACAAGGGCGGCAAGGCCCTGCGTGGCGCAACTCCCTTCACGGTGGCCTTTGCCAGCGGCGACGGCCATCTCTACCGGGCACGCTTCGGCGGTTTCTCCGACCAGAACAAGGCTCTCTCCGCCTGCAAGACGTTGAAGAGCAAGGGCTTCGCCTGCTGGGCCAGCCTGCAGTAACAGCAGCACACAAGTTTCGATCAGCGGCGTGTTGTGTTTACCGCTGATCCTCCTCGGATTTGGTTTTGCGTAACGAGGTTAGTTATGGGAATGAATGAGAATGGATCGGGCATGACGCCCGCGCCGGACAAGAAGCGGAAGTCTCCCCGGTCCGGTCTGCACCCCTTGCATGAAGCCGCCATGCGGATCGCCGAACTCGGCAGCCGCCCCCGGTCGAAGACCAAGGATCTGGTGACGCTGCTTCTGACGCATGGGGCACGGGCGTGGCGCTCGACGCAGCCGGATGCACAAATCCACGTGCATGTGACGTCGCCATCCGGGCGTTACCCGATCAGGCTGCGGATCCGGTAAAACGAGTATTGAACAACCATCAAAGCCCGGCACCGCCGGGCTTTTTCATGCCGTCATCTCATCTCAAAGAAGGCCGAGTTCGGCCAGCTCGCGGCGCAGGTCGAGCGGCATTTCTGCGGTTCCGGCGCCCAATGCGGACAGATCGCGCGGCGCTTCATTGTCGAGGAGATAGCGCCAGCCCTGAAACGCCCGGCGCGGCTGGTAGGTGGTTTCGATGACCTCAGGGCCAAGAATCAGGTTGCAGCGGCCGATGCCCTCACCGTCGGTGAAGGTCTCGATGCCCGTCAGCTGCTGCCGTGCCTGAACCTGCCCCTTGATCACCCAATAGAGCGATCCGCCGTCCAGCAGCTCATCGACACGCTTCGGCACCATGCGCGTCGTATGGTAGGAATGCGGCTCAAGACCGGCGGCAACGGCCGTCAGTGCTTTGCGCGACACCCATTCGCGAAGGTCGTCAATGGAGTCTGCGCCGACGCAGAGCTTGATGAGATGCAAGGCCATGGCCGGAGTTGAACACCCGCAAAGCGGTCGCGGTCAAGCCTGTTCTCGACCGCTCCACAGAAGGGTGCCCCTCAGCACTCGACAACGTTGACGGCAAGGCCACCGGTCGACGTTTCTTTGTATTTATCGTGCATGTCGACGCCGGTCTGGCGCATCGTCTCGATGCAGGCGTCGAGCGGCACGAAATGCTGGCCGTCGCCTTTGAGCGCCAGGGAAGCCGCGGTAACGGCTTTGACCGCCCCCAGCGCGTTGCGCTCGATACACGGAACCTGGACGAGACCGGCGATTGGATCGCAGGTCATGCCGAGATGATGTTCCAGCGCGATTTCGGCGGCATTTTCGATCTGCTCCGGCGTTCCACCCATGACGGCGGCAAGGCCCGCTGCCGCCATGGCAGAGGCAGAACCGACCTCACCCTGACAACCGACTTCGGCGCCGGAGATCGAGGCATTGAACTTGATGATGCCGCCGATGGCGGCTGCCGTCAGCAGATAGTCGCGAATGCCGTGATGATCGGCGTCCTCATGGAAATGCAGATAATAGCGGATCGTCGCCGGAACCACGCCGGCAGCCCCGTTGGTCGGCGAGGTGACGACGCGGCCGCCAGCCGCATTTTCCTCGTTGACGGCCATGGCGTAGACACTCAACCAGTCGTTGGCGAGCAAGGGGTTGATCTTGTTGGAGCGCCACTCGTCCTGCAGCTTGTCGTGAATCATGCCGGCGCGGCGGCGCACCTTCAGACCACCGGGCAAGATGCCGGAACCGGTCAGCCCACGGTCGATACAGCTCTTCATCGCCGTCCAGATGCGGTCCAGCCCCTCGTCGAGCTCTTCGCCCGGCATCGAGCATTCCTCGTTCGCCCGCTTCATCTGGGCGATCGACAGGCCGGAATGCTGTGCCATATCGAGCATCTGCCTGGCCGTCGAGAAGGGATAGGGAACCTTGACACCGCCGGGCTTGGTCTTGCTCGACTTCATGGCCTCGAGTTCGGTATCGGTGACAACAAAACCGCCGCCGATCGAATAATAGACGCGCTTCAGCAGGAGGCGGCCATCCTTGTCGAAGGCGGAGAAGGACATGCCGTTGGCATGGCCGGGCAGTGGCACCTTCTTGTCAAAGACAAGATCGGTCTTTGGCTGGAATTCGTAAGAGGGATGCCCGGCAGGCGTAATGCGACCCGTGCGCTCGACTTCCTCGATGATCGGATCCATCCGGTCGGGATCGACCCGGTCCGGGCGCTCACCCATCAGACCGAGGATCACCGCCCTGCCCGTGCCGTGACCGATACCGGTAAAGGCCAGCGACCCGTGCAGGCTCGACTTGATCGACGCAACGCTGGCATTGGCCGGGCGTGGCCAGTCGCTCGACAGGATCAGGTCGAGAAAGCGGTTGGCGGCCGACATCGGGCCCATCGTGTGTGAACTGGAGGGGCCGATACCAATCTTGAAGACATCAAAAACCGAAAGAAACATGCGAACTCCGCCCCGGGATTGCTGGCCCGGACAAGATTGCCGGACCACGATCATTGCATCGAAACTAGGCCATCCTGTGCCTGCCATCAGGCGATCAACCGACATCCACTCCCGTGCGTGCGACACGAGTGGCTGCCGGGTGGCTGTAGCACGATTCCTCGTGCATAAGTCGCCATGCCCGGCCATGGATTTCAAGGGGTGGGGTAAACTTTCGCGATGCCTTGCAATTTCGCCAAAGCATGCCAAAAACGAGGCATGACACTGACAGACTATATCGCACTGGCGGTCTTTGCGCTGCTGTGGACCAGTTACAACTGGGCCACGGACGGCAAGGTGCACCTCAAGCGCATCTCCTTGACGCGCCTGATGATGGAGAACCGGCGGCGCTGGCTGCTGAATTCGCTCAACCGCGACCTGAAGATGATCGACACCCAAATCGTCGCCGGACTGCAGGCGGGAACCGCGTTCTTCGCCTCAACGACGATCTTTGCGCTCGGCGGCTGCTTTGCACTTTTAGGCGCCACCGACCAGGTCCAGGCGATCATGGCCGACTTGCCCTATGTCTTCCATGGCGGGCGTACCGCCTTCGAACTGAAGGTCGGTGGCCTGGCCTGCCTGTTCGCCTACGCCTTCTTCAAGTTCGCCTGGTCCTACCGCCTGTTCAATTACTGCTCCATTCTCGTCGGCGGCATTCCGATGATGTCGGACATCCTGCAGGATCGCGCCGGAGCCGAACGGGCCGCCGGACGGGCCGCCAAGATGAACATTCTGGCCGCCAAGCACTTCAATGCCGGCCTGCGCAGCGTCTTCCTGTCGATCGGCTATCTCGGCTGGTTCATCAGCCCCTATGTCTTCATCGCATTGACGGTCTTCGTCATTTTCGTGTTGACGCGCCGGCAATTTTATTCGGAAGCGCGCGAAGCCCTTCTTGACGACACAAACGCCTGAAATTCATGGCAGCGAGCCTTGCAACGCGTTGCGCCTGACGCAAGCTCGCCGCGTTACGATCCCGCCATTCGAAAAGATAGAGCCATGTCGATACCCAATGCAGTCACCGAAACCGACAACGGGACGGCACCGCCGGTAGCCGCAGAACGGCGTGGCCGTATCTGGGCGATTGATGCGCTGCGCGGGTTCGCGCTGATCGCCATGGCGACCTATCACTTCTCCTGGGATCTGGAATATTTCGGCTATCTCGACCCGGGAACGGTCGGCAGCGGTGCGTTCAAGATCTACGCACGGATGATCGCCAGCAGTTTCCTGTTTCTGGCAGGCGTCGGGCTTGTGCTTGGCCATTATCCAGTCTTCCAGCTGCGTTCCTTTGCGATCCGTTTCGCCAAGATCGCTGCCGCGGCGCTGCTCATCACCGCCGCCACCTGGTTTGCCTTTCCCGACAGCTTCATCTTCTTCGGCATCCTGCATTCGATTGCGGTGGCAAGCCTGATCGGTCTTCTCTTCCTGCGCCTGCCGGTCATCCTGACGCTTCTCGCTGCCGTGGCTGTCTTTGCGGCACCGTTCTACCTGCGCTCGGCGATGTTCGACACACCGGCACTCTGGTGGGTGGGGCTGTCGCAAACACTGCCGCGCTCCAACGATTACGTGCCGCTGCTTCCCTGGCTGGCACCGTTTCTTGTTGGTATCGCCATCGCCCGCATTACGCTCCGCTTCGGATGGCTGGAGAAACTGCGCACCGATGGCAGCGCGCGGTGGAAGATGATCCTCACTGCGGCCGGCCGTCACAGCCTGATCATCTACCTCGTGCATCAGCCGCTGTTGTTTGCGCTGGTCTATGCCTATTCGCTGGGTTTCCCGGCGGCCAAACCCGACCCGGTCGAGACCTATCAGACCAATTGCGTCGCCTCCTGCAGCCTGCAGGAAGGCGCAGCGCTCTGCACGACCTTCTGCGGCTGCACGCTGGACAAGTTGATGGAAGAAAACCTCTTCGAGGCGCTGAACGACGGTAAAATCGACGTCAAGACGGATGAACGCATTGCGCGAATCGCCGGACAGTGCACCATGGAGTCACAACCCAAGGAATAGGATATGAACGCCTATCGCGCCAAACCGTTGACCTACCCCTGGCCTCCATTTCTCTATATGGCAGCCTTTGCGGGGGCGGTCAGCTTGGGGCGGACTTTGCCGATCGCGGTCATGCACGGCCATGGATGGATACCTTGGCTGTCTGGCTCGCTGTTGATCATCCTTGCCGTCTGTCTGGATGTCTGGGCGGTAAAGACCTTGATCGAACGGCGCACGGCGGTCATGCCGCATCGTTGTTCGTCCCATCTGGTCACCTGCGGACCGTTCTATTTCACCCGCAATCCGATCTATCTCGGCTACACCCTGATGATGGTCGGTTTCGGCCTGATCACGCTCAATCCTTGGTTCTTCATCATGGCCAGCGCTGCCGTTGTGATCATGACGCTGTTTGCCGTCCGTAACGAAGAGCGGCATCTCCTGTCGCGCTTCGGTTTCGAATTCGAACGCTACTGCCGCGCCACCAGCCGGTGGATCTGAACCCACCGGCCTTGAGACTTACGGCTTCAGTTTCCAACCACACCCTTGTCGCCGCGCGTGATCACAACCAGAGACGGACGTGCCGGCATACCATCGGCAAAATCCGGCCAGGTGGTCCCGGCATCGGCGATCGTCGTTGCATCTTCATTATCAGCCAGCCGCAACTCACCCGGGTGCTGAATCGAGACGAAGACATTGGTGCCATCCGGCGTGAACGTCGGTGAACAGCACTCAGAGCCGACCGGCGCGATATAGAACAGCTTTGGCAAGGCCCTGCCCGGTCCCTCGGTGTCCATCACATACATCGAATCGGCGATGCCTTCCGGCGGCGGGCCATCGGTGGTCACCCAAAGCCGGCCGGCCGGATCGACACCGAGATTGTCCGGATCGGTGAACCAGCCCGACGCCGTCGTTGCGGGATTAAACATCGCCTCGTCCTCCGGCTTGGCCGGGTCGCCACAGAGCACGAAGACATCCCACGTGAACGTGTCGGCGGCATGATCCGGCTTGTCCGGCGCACCGGGCGGAACCAGTTCAAGCAGGTGACCATGCGGGTTCGGGCCGCGCGGATTGGCGATATTGACGGTTTCGCGCTCGCTGCCCTTGCCCGCGGCCAGCCGGTCCTCGTTCTCGGTCATGGCAACGTAGAGCTTTCCCGTACCATGATGCGGCACAAAACCTTCCGGAGCATCCATCGGCGTGGCGCCAACCAGATCGGCTGCAGCGCGGGTATTGAGCACGACATCTGCCTGCGTGGCAAAACCGGCATCCGCCGTCAGCGGCCCCTGTCCTGCGGTGAGCGGCAACCAGACCATGGTTCCGTCGCTGGCGAATTTGGCAACGGACAGGGTTCCATTGTCGAGCAGGTCCTTGTTGGCCGACCGGTCTGCCGGGTTCCAGGGATCGCGGGTGACGAAACGGTAGAGATATTCGAAATCGTCGTCATCACCCATGAAAACGACGACGCGGCCATCCGGCGCCACCGTCACCTGCGCACCCTCATGCGTCATGCGGCCAAGTGACGTGCGTTTGACCGGTTTTGCCTCCGGATCGAACGGGTCGATCTCGACCACCCAGTCAAACCGCATCCACTCGTTCGGCTCTTCCTCGAACTTGAAACGCGGGTCGACGCGGCTGATCGAATAGATGTCGTTCTCCTCCTCGTCCCAGCCCTGCCGCGCGACCAGTTCCTGGTTGGGCAGCGTCTTGTAATCACCGGCAAAGACGTCCATCGCACCTTCTTCGCCGGACAGCATGGTGCCCCAAGGCGTGATGCCGCCATTGCAGTTGGAGATCGTCCCTAATACTTTTTTGCCGGTCGGATCGGCCTTGGTGTTCAGTCGGTCGTCGCCGGCGGCCGGGCCGGAGATATCCATCTCCGTGCCCATATGGATACGGCGATTGTGCTTGCTGTCGAGAACGATCTTCCAGTCCCTGCCGGTCTTTTCCACTTCGAAGACACTGACGCCAAGACAGCCCATCAAGGCGCGGATCTGGTCGTCGGTCAGTTTTTCGCGGTAATCCTCATCAGTCAGCCCCGGAAACATCAGGAACGGCGAGGCATATTCGTGGCTGACGACCATCAGGCCACGGTCAGAGGATGCCGAGCCCTGCGGTAAAGACAGGAACTGGGTGAAGTCGTTGTTATAGCCGAACTGCCGCTCCGCCGCCTTGCCGTTGAGACTGGCAATGTTGAAGGCGGGGCTATCGGGAAACAGCGCATCGCCCCAGCGGGCAAGAACCTGGCGGCCATAGCCCTCCGGCCAATGGTCGGCGGTATCGCGAACCCGCTGCAATTCCTTGAACGTCAATGTCGATTGAGCTGCGGCTTGAACCCGCTGTGCCGAAAAGCCGTGGCCAATGGCGGCTATAGCGGCCGAGCCAAACAGGCCTTTGAGCACCGTGCGGCGGTTGACGCCCTCGGCGAGAATTTCACCGTAGGATGACGAAAACGCGCGGCGTGGGTTCGGCCGGGCGCGGGTTTTCTGGCGATCTGACATGCATGCCTCCGATTTCTGTGACGAAGGCGATATGGCATGCGGCCGTGAATGTGCTGTGACGCACATGAAGGGGTTTGAATATGGCGATTTCAGATGAAAGATCGGAGAGCGTGGCTCAGGTGCCGACGCCGATTTCTGCCAGCCGCGTCAGGCAGGCCTCCTCGACATTGCCGAGTTCTTCCAGCGTTTCCTCGATGTCCTTGCGCTTCTGGTGGAGCTCGTCGCGCTTTTCTTCGACACGCTTCATCAACAGGCGCAATTGGCCGGCCTCGCCCGGCGGGTCCCTGTAGACCTGGATGATCTCGCGGATTTCGGCGATGGTGAAACCGATACGGCGGCCGCGCAGGATTTCCATGATCAGGCGACGGTCTGCCGAACGGAACAATCGCGTCCTGCCGCGCCGCTCCGGGTGAATAAGCCCCTCGTCCTCATAGAAGCGCAGGGTGCGGGTCGAAACTCCGAATTCCCGTGTCAGCTCCGTAATGGTATAATACTTGTTCACGCCTGCCTCGCCTTACGCCGCAATCGGAAAAATCAGGCGACAGGCGCCGGACGATCCCGCTGCGGTTGAAGTGTCGCACCGGCCAACACGCCTGATATGAGGCCGCTACGATGTCTAAAGGCAGTCTTATTGACTTTGACGTAAAAGTCAAATTTTGGCGCACGCATCAACTGACCCGAAACCACCACGTGGCAAGCCCCAGAAACGCGAAAAAGCCGGTGACATCCGTAACCGTCGTGACGAAAACAGCAGAAGAAACCGCAGGATCGGCGCCAAACCGGTCAAGCAGCAGTGGGATCATGATGCCGGCAAGCGCCGCAGCAATCATGTTGATCAGCATCGCAGCCGCAATGATACCGCCAATATTATAGTCCTGGAACCAGGCGCCGGCGACGACACCGATCAGGACGCCGAACAACAGCCCGTTCAACAGGCCGACACCGGCTTCACGACGAACAATGCGCCAGGCATTGTGAATATCGAGATCGCGGGTGGCGAGCGCACGCACGGTCACCGTCATCGTCTGCGACCCGGCATTCCCGCCCATCCCGGCAACGATCGGCATCAAGACGGCAAGCGCAACGATCTGCTGAATTGTCGCCTCGAACAGCCCGATCACCGATGCCGCCAAAAATGCCGTCAACAGATTGACCAGAAGCCATGGCACGCGCGACCGCGACGTGCTGCCGATCGAATCGGACAGTTCTTCGTCACCGACACCGCCCAGCCGCATCAAATCTTCTTCGGCTTCTTCCTGGATAACGTCGACGACGTCATCAATGGTCAGCACGCCGACCAGCCTGTTGTTCTCATCGACCACGGCGGCGGACAGAAGGTCATACTGTTCAAACAGCTGCGCCGCCTCTTCCTGGTCCATCTCGGCCGGCACCGGATGGTTGGTCTCGCGCATGATCGTCTCGATCTTGACCGAACGCTTGGTGCGCAGCACACGGTCGAGGTCAAGCGCGCCGAGCAGCTTGAAGGTCGGATCGATGACGAAGATCTGGGTAAAGCTTTCCGGAAGGTTTTCGTCTTCGCGCATGTAGTCGATGGTCTGGCCCACAGTCCAGAACGGCGGCACGGCAACGAATTCCGTCTGCATGCGGCGTCCGGCCGTGCTTTCGGGATAATCCAGCGAACGCCTTAGCCGCACCCGCTCGGTGAACGGCAGTTTTGACAGGATCTCTTCCTGGTCCTCCTGATCAAGGTCTTCCAGGATGTAGACGGCGTCGTCGGAATCCATTTCGCCAAGAGCGGCGGCAATCTGCTCGTTCGGCAGGTGCTCGACGATATCGAGACGGATCGCCTCATCCACCTCGGTCAGCGACGACAGATCGAAATCGTCGCCGAGAAGTGAAACCAGCGCCCGGCGCTGGTCCTGCTGTATCGCCTCCAGCAGATCGCCCATTTCGGAGGCGTGCAGGCGAGCAACGTGCTGGCGCAGATAGAGGAGATCGCGGTCGGCGATGGCTGCACCGACATGCATCAGGTAGTCGGAACGGACCGATCCATCCTCGGCATAGATATCCGAGCCGTCATAAACATCGGCGTCCGGGGAGTTGCGGTCTTTGTCCTGGTCGCCGGTACTGCTCATGTGCCCGCCCTCAAAAGAATTGCAGCCATCCAAGACGCCGGCTGAACCGGACGGGAGCAGGAAGGCAATGTCCTAGACTGGTGACTGCGGCGCGCCTTGAAAGCGAACCCCTCTGTCCTGCTAGCTCAACAAACAGACGAGGTCCACCACCCGATACGCTGCCAATCCGATCGTATCGCCGTTTTTGTGCAAGCTGTTGCAAATTCATATGAAATGTTTAGCTCTTGCGGAGAAAAGCCATGGAGTCAGCCCTTGCCCGTCCAACCGATCCTGCGTTTTCCCGATCCCATTCTCTCCATGCCCACCAGCAAGGTGGAACAATTCGACGCCGATCTAGCCGCACTGGCGGGAGACCTACTCGACACCATGCGGGCAGCGCCCGGGATCGGCATCACGGCACCGCATATCGGCGTGCTGCGACGCCTGACCGTCATCGAGATCGACGCTCAGTCCGGCACAAAAATCTACGTCAATCCGGAAATCATCTGGTCATCGGCTGAAACGACGACACATGCCGAAGGCAGCGTCTCGATGCCGGGCATAACCGAAGACGTCACCCGGCCGAGCCAGATGCGGGTCCGCTATCAGACGCTGCTTGGGGAGGAGAAGGAAGACCGCGCCGACGGCCTTCTGTCCATCTGCATGCAGCACGAAATCGATCAGCTCGACGGCATCTTCTGGCTTCAGAGATTGTCGCGCCTGAAGCGCGAGCGGGCGATCAAGCGCTTTGCAAAGCAGGAGAAAACTGCAGGATAAGTACGAGAAAGCAAAGCTTAATCCGTGCTGAAGACACAAAAAAACCCGCTAAAAGCGGGCTTCTTGTTTGGCCCGAGAGCCAGATGGTGCGGTCGAGAAGACTCGAACTTCCACGGGTTGCCCCACAGCGACCTCAACGCTGCGCGTCTACCAATTCCGCCACGACCGCATCGTGGTAGATGCCGAACTGCTCCGGCGGGGCTGCATGTAGCAAAAGCATTTGGGGTGCACAAGGGCAGGATGACAGAAAGTTGACGGCAACATCAACTATTTCAACAGGCTGGTTCGTGCGCCCCTGAGAATGCTGGACTCTTGACCTCTGGCGTACCATTTAGAAAAACAAATCAACGGGATTGCTTTGGTCATGCAGCGCGAAAATCTGGAAAAAACGTTCTTCGCAGCCGATGGCTGTCCGCCGGTGCGGTGGAGAATCGCACCCTCATTGGTCGAATATGCCGACGCAATCGAAACGATGGAGCGCGAGGCCGCAGCCATTGCCGCCGGCGAAGCGGACGAACTCGTCTGGCTCGTCGAACACCCACCGCTTTATACCGCCGGAACCAGCGCAAACGCAGCCGACCTCGTCATGCCCGGCCGCTTTCCGGTGTTTCAGACCGGCCGTGGCGGCGAATATACCTATCATGGCCCTGGACAGCGCGTCGTTTACGTCATGCTCGATCTGAAGCGGCGCAAGCAGGATGTTCGCGCCTTTGTCGCGGCACTCGAGAGCCTGGTGATCGAAACGCTTTCCAGCATGAATGTCAGGGGCGAACGGCGGGAGGACCGCGTCGGCGTCTGGGTCCGGCGTCCGGAACGGCCATCCCTCCCCGATGGCTCGATGGCGGAGGACAAGATCGCCGCGATCGGCATTCGCCTGCGCCGATGGGTGAGCTTTCACGGCATGTCGCTCAACGTCGATCCGGAACTGGAACATTTCGACGGCATCGTGCCTTGCGGTATTCGCGGCTACGGCGTCACCAGCCTGGTCGACCTCGGCTTGCCGGTGATGATGACCGATGTCGATATCAAACTTCGAGAGGCATTCGAGGATATCTTCGGTCCGGCGGTCAATGACGCCAACTGTCTGCGGTCCGGTCAGGAAAACAGCCTGTCGGTGGCATAGACGATGGCATAGCCATGCAGAGCCACAGCAGAGTAAAGCCCCAGGCCACTGAGGATGCGCTGGCCCCCCGTCATCTCGTCAAGGCGATGGCGCGGTTTGACGCCGCCACTCCCCATCATGCTGAGCAGTGCGAACACCGCGAGCCCTGCCAGCAAGGCTGGCGTTGACACGCCGATGCGCCAGCCGACACCGGCAATGATCAGAGTGATGAGGAAGCTTCCTGCCACGCGGCCAATGGGTGAATAAAAAACCTGGCGTAACACCTGGCCGCCGTCGAAGCGGTTCATCGGCAACAGGTTGAGCAGGTTGAACGCACCGAGAATCAGCAGAAAAATCAGAACCGCCGGTCCCGAGGCGAACATGTCGTTGCTGGCCGCCTTGTGTAGAAAGATGGCGACCGGGATGAGGAAAGCCGACATGCCTGCCCCCATCAGCGCGCAGGTGGCAACCTCGAAGACGGAGTTGTAAGGCCTGCCACCGATGGCCACACCACCGAGCAACGGCACGAAGATCATCCGGACCGTCTTGTGACCGAAGGCGCGGTAGGCTGCCATGTGGCCCAGTTCGTGCAGCACGATGACCAGCGTCAACAGCGACGACAGCAGCAGGCCGGTGCGGGTCAGACCGAAGAATGGCCAGAGAAGCAGAGTCGATAAAACCGCCAATCCACATTGAACAAGCGGATGTTCGAAGGCGACCCGTGCGGGTTTGCTCTGGCCGGTCTCAAGCCATTGCTGCAAAGCCCTGATCTCGCGCCGCAGGGCAAAGAAGCGAAAGATCAGAAACGCCAGGCCGCGATAGCGGTCCGTCTGCTCGATCGTCAGGTGCACCCTGTCACCGTCTTCGACGAGCCGCCGGCGTTCGCCAAAATCCTTCCAGAACGCGGCGTCGAGTGCACTGTCCTCCAGGACCCGGGCGTCATATTCGACCCCGGCCTGCGTTTCGGTAATCTCCAGCGACCTTTTAATCGGCTCTCCGTGCCGGTCGAGATGCGTATAGGTCTGCTGTACCCGGGTGGGCGCGTCTGGCACGAGGTGGCTGGCGAGCACGGAATGATGCCAGTCGGCGGACGTTCCGAGCGGAAAGATCGCACTCCAGACCTTGGCCCGGCTCGCACGGAACGAGCCCTTCACACGCACCGTGCGCAATCCGAGCGGCACCGCCAGCAGAAGCCACAAAAGCCCGACATTGATGACAAGCAGCGCGATCGCCGGTGCATGCGTCACTATCTGCGCTCTCCCATTGATCGTCAGCCAAGGCTAGCTGTAGAGCGTGAACAAATCGTGCGGGAGGCCGGCATCCGCCGGCTTCCGTGCTTTTGCAGCGCTATGCTGCTTTGGTACGCTCGCTCGAAAGGCCGGTCAGGATACCGATCTGCTCCAGCATCCGGCGTTCACGTGACGTCAACTGACTGCCGCGCGAGCGGGCGATGGCGCTCATCACCCGGGCGATCAGCAGAATATCGGCTTTCTCCAGCCCATTTTTGCGGCTACCGCGCAACACGGCCCAGGCACCGGCATCCCCGGTCATCGCAATGCGGATCTGTTCCAGCGCAAAGATCGACAGGCTGTCTGGAATGTGCGTGGAGATATCGATGATGTGAAACAACAGATCGAGCTCGATCCGCGAATTCACCACGCCGCGCGTCGAAATCATCGCAATCAGCCAATCGGCATTCCATTCATCCATGGCGCCTTGCGGATAGCTGGTGCGGACGATGAATTCGGTCATGGTATTGATGAAATAGTGGTGCCATTCCGGGCATTTTTCGCTGCACGAGCCGTTGATCGCCAAAAGGATTACCGCGTCTTGCGATGCGGTAATCCCTGGAACGAAAACATGTTCGCGCAGAATGGCGATATCATCGACCGTCAAGCGCGTCTTCCCGGCGATGACACATGCCGGATAAGAAAGACGAAGTTCACCCATCGCTTCTCTCCCGTTTCATCATGAAACTGGAGAGAAACTAGACCGAGAGCAGTTTCCAATCCGGAAAGAATGAGTGTTAGCAGAGACTTGATGGATTCAGTCAGTTTTTATCATTAGGCCTGCCCGACGCTCCCGCCAGATCATGAACAGGCCGGAGCCAACAATGATGGCGATACCCAGCCATTTCGACCACGTGGGGAATTCACCGAATATCAGGAAGCCGAGCGCCGTGCCGGTGATGATTTCCAGATAATGGAATGGCGCCAGAAGCGACACGGGGGCGGCCTGAAATGCCTTGACGACGAGAAGATGGCCATAGCCGGAGATGGTGCCCAGCGCGATGACCAGAACCCAGCCAAGGGTCGAGTGCGGCAGTGACGGTACGAAATCCTCCAACCCCGCACTATAACCGACCGCGATGACGACGATCATGAACAGCGAGCCGCCGATACCGGCAATGGTCTGCATCGTCAAAGGCGTATCGGCATTGCCGACAACCCGGTTGAGCAGCAGATAGCAGGCGAACAGGAAGGCGCAGAAAACCGGCATCAACGACTTCAGCCCGAAGATTTCGAAACTCGGCTGGATGACGATCATCGCCCCTCCAAAGCCGATGAAGATGGCGAGCCAGCGCCGCCAGCCGACTTTTTCGCGCAGGATCAGAGCCGAAAGGCAGGTGAGGATGAACGGTTCGACGAAATAGATGGCGAAGACATCGGCCAGCGGCATGTATTTGACCGAGACGAAAAACAGCAAGGCGGCACCGGCCAGGAGCACACCGCGCAACAGGTTGAACCACAGGCGCTTTGGCTTCAGCGCCCGCAGGCCACCGGTCGACAGAAGCATCGGCAGGATAGAGACCAGCTGGAAGAAGAACCGGTAGAACGTCACCTGCGCCGGCGACATGCCCTGATAGACCGCCATATATTTGGCGATCGCATCCATGCAGGGCAAAATGATCATCGCCACCAGCATGATCGCAAGTCCTTGCATGACGGTATGCGCAGGCGCGGCGGCAGTCGGCATGGATGTGTTCACGGGAGAAATCCGATTTTAGACGCCGTCCGGAAAGGACGCGCACAGAAGACGCTTTTGGCGGCATTTTTGACGTGGAAGGGTGTCCAATTTCGCAGCAGGTTCTATAAATTGCAACAGTGAAGTCTTCGACCGCAAGCGCGGCCGCCCCGGAACTCGACCCACCCAAGCCCATAAGGCACAAGGAGAGACCGATGCGTCTATCGACCGAAACCGCCCTGGCAATGTTACGCAGGCCAAGCGACAACGACACACTGGGAGGCCGCATCTGGCGGGCGCGCGATGCGATGAACCTCTCGGTCAAGGACCTTGCCAACCAGCTCGGCGTCCGCGGCGACACGATCTCGGCCTGGGAGCGCGACCGCTCCGAGCCCCGCACCAACCGGCTGTTCATGCTGGCCGGGGTGCTGGGGGTCACACCCGCCTGGTTGATCGCCGGTATCGGCGAAGCGCCGAAGGACGATCTTTCCAATACGGTGTCCGGCCAGTTACGCGATCAGCTGGCGCAGGTGAAGAAACTGCATGAACAAACGGGAAAGGCGATCTCCGCGCTTGAGATGGAGATCAACCGCGTCCTACAGGACATGTAAGATTTATGACCGATTCTCAGCCGATTCCGGCTTGAGCGCCACCAGCCACTCTGCGATTGTGGCGCGCATTCATTTCAGGGAGACGAATTATGGACGTACGCGCCGCCGTTGCCGTGCAGGCAGGCAAGCCACTCGAAATCATGACCGTTCAGCTTGACGGCCCGCGCGCCGGCGAAGTGCTGGTCGAGGTCAAGGCGACGGGCATCTGCCACACCGACGAGTTCACGTTGTCGGGCGCCGATCCGGAAGGCCTGTTTCCGGCCATCCTCGGCCATGAAGGTGCCGGTATCGTCGTCGATGTCGGCCCGGGCGTCACCTCGCTGAAGAAGGGCGATCACGTCATTCCCCTCTACACGCCGGAATGCCGCGAATGTTATTCCTGCCTGTCACGCAAGACCAACCTGTGCACCTCGATCCGCTCAACGCAGGGACAGGGCCTGATGCCGGATGGCACGAGCCGCTTTTCCATCGGCAAGGACAAGATCTTCCACTATATGGGCTGCTCGACCTTCGCCAATTTCACGGTTCTGCCTGAAATCGCGCTGGCCAAGGTCAACCCGGACGCGCCGTTCGACAAGATCTGCTATATCGGCTGTGGCGTTACCACCGGCATCGGCGCCGTCATCAACACGGCCAAGGTCGAAGTCGGCTCGACGGCCATCGTCTTCGGTCTCGGCGGCATTGGTCTGAACGTGCTTCAGGGCTTGCGCCTTGCCGGTGCCGACATGATCATCGGCGTCGATATCAACAATGACCGCAAGGCCTGGGGCGAAAAATTCGGCATGACGCATTTCGTCAATCCGAAGGAAGTCGGCGACGATATCGTGCCCTATCTGGTCAACCTGACCAAGCGCAACGGCGACACGATCGGCGGCGCCGACTACACGTTCGACTGCACCGGCAACACCAAGGTGATGCGCCAGGCATTGGAATCGTCGCATCGCGGCTGGGGAAAATCGGTCATCATCGGCGTTGCCGGTGCCGGCCAGGAAATCTCCACCCGTCCGTTCCAGCTGGTCACCGGCCGCAACTGGATGGGCACCGCCTTCGGTGGCGCGCGCGGCCGCACCGATGTGCCGAAGATCGTCGAGTGGTACATGGACGGCAAGATCCAGATCGACCCGATGATCACCCACACGATGCCGCTCGAAGACATCAACAAGGGTTTTGACCTGATGCACCGCGGCGAAAGCATTCGCAGCGTGGTGATCTACTAACTGGATCTATGGCTTCGACTCCGGTTTCCGGGTCATCCAGACTACAGTTCCATGGGCGCCGCCTCTGTTTTAGGTGCGGCGATCGTGTCTGAGATATCTGCTCGGTTGATATGGTTCTGGATTTCGAACAGCCGGAGGACTATGCGTCGAAAGACGGCGGCCGAAAACGGTCCGGTAATGAACAGCATGACGGACGGAATGATCAGGCGCAGTTTTTCCATGGCCGATGTGTCCGGCCGTCCAGCCATGATAACAGTGAAGCGGTACGAGCAGTGATGTCAGAGGCAACGGAGCCAGCAAGCACCATCTATGTCGATGCCGACGCCTGTCCGGTCAAGCCGGAGATCCTCAAGGTCGCAGAGCGCCACGGCCTGCCTGTCGTGCTGGTCGCCAATTCCGGACTCAGACCGTCGCGTGATCCGATGGTGCGCAATGTGATCGTCTCGTCCGGTTTCGACGCCGCTGATGACTGGATTGCCGAACGTGCCCATGACGGCGATATCGTGATTACGGCCGACGTGCCGCTGGCCGGCCGCTGCGTTGCCGCCGGTGCGCAGGTGACCGGACCGACGGGTCGCGTCTTTGATAAAGCCAATATCGGCATGGCAACGGCGATGCGGGATCTCGGTGCGCATTTGCGTGAGACCGGTGAAAGCAAGGGTTACAACGCTGCCTTTTCGCCGCGCGACCGGTCGGCCTTTCTCGAAACGCTCGACCGGCTTTGCCGCCGCGTCAAACAACGCTAGAACAGCGGGATCGGGAGCGCTCATGAGCATGCCGGACAGGAAGATCACCCATCGCCGTCATACCCCGTTCTACGCCGGCGGCATCTGCGCTGCGATCACATTTGCCATCTGTCTTTTTGCCAAGCCGAGTTTGGCCGTTAACCTGGCCGCTGTGGTCTTCTTCCTCATCTATCTGCTGATGATCGCCTGGCGCCTTCCAAAACTGACCGGCGCATACCTGAAACACCATGCTGCCCGTACCGATGAACCGGCGGTCATCATCTTTGCCGTGACGCTGGCAACAGCAGCGATTTCGCTTGTCTCGCTGTTCATGGCGCTTAACACCGGCGGCAAGGAGACCGCGCTCGAACTGGTGCTGGCATTCTCCTCCGTCACCCTTGGCTGGCTGACGGTCCACACAATGGCGGCGATGCACTATGCCCATAGCTACTGGAGCCTGCAGGCGGCAGGAAGCGACGGCGACGATCGCGGCCTCGAGTTTCCAGGCACGAAGGACCCGGGGGGCTTTGACTTTCTCTATTTCTCCTTCGTCATCGGCATGACGGCGCAAACCTCGGATATCGTCATCACCTCGACCGCCATGCGCAAGATCAATCTTGTGCATGCGGTCGTTTCGTTCTTCTTCAACACGGTGCTGGTGGCGGCTGCGGTCAACGCGGCGGTGTCGCTGGCCTAGTGTTGTTTTCAGCTTCAAGGAGCACAGCTTGAAAGTCCTTTCCCAGAACACCGCGTTTGGCGGCATGCAGGGCGTCTTTGCGCACGATTCGCAAGCCTGCGGGGTCGAGATGACCTTTGCGGTCTATATCCCGCCACAGGCGATCACAGCGCCCTGCCCGGTCGTCTGGTATCTATCCGGTCTTACCTGCACGCATGCCAACATGATGGAAAAAGGCGAATATCGCCGGATGGCCGCCGAACTCGGCCTCATCATCGTCTGCCCCGACACCAGCCCGCGCGGTGCCGACGTTCCCGACGAGCTGACCAACTGGCAGATGGGCAAGGGTGCCGGCTTCTATCTCGATGCCACACAAGCGCCCTGGGCCGAGAACTATCAGATGTATACCTATATTACCGGGGAACTGCCGGCGGTCATCGCCCAGCATTTTCGCGCCGACATGGCCCGCCAGAGCATTTTCGGCCACTCCATGGGCGGCCACGGCGCCATGACAATCGCGCTGAAGAACCCGGAGCGGTTCAAGAGCTGCTCGGCCTTTGCGCCGATCGTCGAGCCATCGACGGCAGACTGGTCGATCGGTGCGTTTGAAAAATATCTCGGCGAGGACAAGGCAAGCTGGCGGGCATACGACGCCTGTGCGCTGGTGAAAGACGGCGCGCGCTTCCCAGAATTCCTGATCGACCAGGGCAAGGCCGACAACTTCCTCGAAACGGGCCTGCGGCCCTGGCTGTTCGAGGACGCCATCAATGGCACCGGCATAGGGCTGACGTTGCGCATGCACGAGCGTTACGACCATTCCTATTATTTCATCTCGTCGTTCATGGACGATCACCTGAAATGGCATGCCGAACGGTTGGCCTGATCAACAGGCATCGTTGAACCGCCCCTTCTGACAAGGCGTGGTTTTGCCTGTCTCAGGATGCGTACTGGAAACGCGGCGGCGTGGTGGATTCAACGATGCAGATGCTCGATTCGCATTGGCCGTGATGACCTTCCATATCGACAACCAGATGCCAGTGACCGGATTGCGGGATGGTCAGGCGGATCGGTGACTTGCGCGCCACGCCGCCGACGAACTGATGCTTCAGCGTTTCCGTATAGAGCTGGAAATTGTTCGCGGTCATCAGCCGGACATTGGCGACGGCCGACAGTGTGATCTCGATGGTCACGCCGGCGCGCTGTTGCCTGAGGTCATAATGGGTGAAGCTGAACTTCAGTTTTGTCATTGCACGTCCGCTTGAAAACAGCCTGGCCAGAGACGGGAATATTAGCGATTGCGTGTTAAAAAATGGTTTTCCACTGGCCTGCCAGATGACAGTGACCAGACTTGGATGCACCAAAATGGAAGGCTATCTTTTCCGCGCCGCTGGTTTCGGCTATGGCATTTGGGATGACACATATCTTTCTCGTTGCCGCCGGTGGCGCTGTCGGTTCCGTGCTCCGCTATCTCGTCGGGCTCTGGACACTGCGCAGCTTCGGCCCTTCGTTTCCTTGGGGAACATTGACCGTCAACATCACCGGATCCTTCCTGATCGGCGTCTTTGCCGAGGTGATCGCGCGCAAATTTGGCGCCTCGGCGGAGATGCGCGTCTTCCTGATCACCGGCGTTCTGGGCGGCTACACCACTTTTTCCGCCTTCTCGCTGGACGCGATCACCCTGGTCGAACGCGGCGAACCGGTCACGGCATTGATTTATGTGGCTTCCAGCGTCGTTCTTTCGGCACTCGCGGTGTTTGCCGGGCTGGCCCTTATGCGCGCAATAGTCTAAAGGGACCTCTCAGAGCGCCGCGCGTCCAATTGGACCGGCCTGCTCTGTCATATCAGTTTGCGCACGGATTTCCGGTCGGCACCATTGTCGGGGCGCTATGGCAATTGGATGCAGGTAGAAATAAAATGGCGGGCATTGAACACAAACAAGTCGAATCCGACGAAGCAGGCATGCGCCTTGATCGCTGGTTCAAGGTGCATTATCCGGGCCTCGGCTTCGGTCCGCTGCAGAAGCTGCTGCGCTCCGGCCAGGTCCGCGTCGATGGCGGCCGCGTCAAATCGGACATGCGCGTCCAACCCGGTCAGGTCGTGCGCATACCGCCGATGGAAGTCGATCCGAAGACCAGGACAGGCCCGATCGCCGGCCGCGATCTGCGCCACGCATCCGACCATGAACTTTTGTCGCGTATGCTGCTGCATGAAGACGCCAAGGTGATTGTCCTCAACAAGCCGCCGGGCATCGCTGTTCAAGGCGGCTCGGGTATCAACCGCCATATCGACGACATGCTCGAAGCCTGGACCAGCCCCAGGGGCGAAAAGCCGCGGCTCGTGCACCGTCTCGACCGCGATACGTCCGGCGTTCTGGTCATTGCCCGCACCCGTGGCGCTGCCCAGAAGCTGACGGCAGCCTTTCGCGAACGCGATACCAAGAAAACCTACTGGGCGATGGTCAAGGGTGTACCGCGCAAGCGGGAAGACAAGATCTCGACCTGGCTGGTCAAGGAACAGACGCCGGACGGCGACCGCATGCGCATCGCCAAGCACGGTGAAGATGGCGCCGATCATGCGGTGTCCTACTACCGCATCATCGAGACGGCAGGCCAGAACCTCACCTGGCTGGAAATGGAACCCTATACCGGCCGGACCCACCAGCTGCGTGTCCACGCCGCCCATATCGGCCACCCGATCATCGGCGACCCGAAATATTTCGGCGCCGAATTCAATTGGGCCTTCCCCGGCGGTGTTCAAAACAAGCTGCATCTGCATGCGCGGCGCATCGACGTTCCCCATCCGGACGGTGGACGCCTGATCGTCACCGCGCCGATGCCGCAGCATATGGTCCAGAGCTGGAACCTGATCGGCTTCGACATGGCCAGCGCCGAGGAAGCCGACGACTGATGAAACTCGCTCTTTTTGATTGTGACGGTACTCTGGTCGATAGCGCCGGGCTCATCCACGAAGTCATGGCCCGCACGTTCGAGGATTTTGGTCTCGAACGCATCTCGCTGGAGGCCACCAAAAGCATCATCGGCCTGACGCTCGATATCGCCATCGCCCGGCTCATGCACCAGCCGCATGTCGACGATCGCGCCCAGGCGATGACGGCGCATTACAAGAAGATCTACGGCGGCGTCCGCACTGAAATGAACTTTCGCGAACCGCTGTTCGACGGCATCGCGCCGCTGATCGCTACCCTGATGAGCCGCGACGAACTGCTTTTGGGTGCCGTTACGGGAAAATCCCGGCGCGGACTTGATCAAATCTGCGCAAGCCACGGTTATGAAAAGACTTTCTTCGTTTCGCGGACGGCCGACGACTGCCCGTCCAAGCCGCACCCGGCCATGGTGACGGAGTGCTGCTCCGAGGCTGGAATCGACGCCAAGGACACGGTCGTTATCGGCGATGCGATCTATGACATGCAGATGGCCAAGAGCGCTGGCGCTTCCGCCATCGGCGTTGCCTGGGGATATGCGTCAGTTCCCGAACTCATCGAGGCCGGTGCGGATTACATCGCCCGCACCCCGCATGATATTCTGGACTGGATGGAGACACATCATGCCTGATATTCGCGACGATCTGCATCAGGCGCTGAGCGACCCGGATCCCGTACGCCGCGCGCAGATACAGATGCACAAGCCACTGCCGAAGCGTTTCTATAAAGTTGTCAGCATCGGCCCGGCGGAAGACGGCGGTCACGCCATCCTTCTCGACGGCCGCACGGTCCGCACACCGGCAAAACAATACCTGACCGTTCCGACGCAGGCCGCAGCCACTCTGCTGGCAGCCGAATGGGATGCGCAGACGGAAGTGATCAACCCGGCCACCATGCCGGTCACCCGGCTTGCCAACACGGCGATCGACGGCGTCTCCAAGGATATCCGCGCCGTTTTCGACGACATCCTCAATTTTGCCGGCACCGATCTTCTCTGCTACCGCGCAAGCGATGCCGAAGGTCTGGCCGCTCTCCAGTCCGAGCGTTGGGATCCGGTGATCACCTGGGCTGCGGAAAAGCTCGGCGCCCGCTTCATTCTCGTCGAAGGCATTGTGCATCAGGCCCAGCCGCGTGCCGCCATCAACGGTGTTGCCGAAGCGTTGCGTGCCTATGCGACGCCGCTTGGTCTTGCCTGCCTGCACACGATCACCACGCTCACCGGCTCCGCCCTGCTCGCCATCGCCTTTGCCGAAAAGCAGCTGTCCGCAGACGAGGCCTGGGCGCTTGCCCATCTCGACGAGGACTGGCAGATCGAGCATTGGGGCACCGATCACGAAGCCTTCCAGCGCCGCGAAAACCGCTGGCGGGAAATGCAGGCCGCAACGGCGACACTCGACGCCCTGCGCTGATTTTTAAGGCTCCAAGCCGGCCGATACAAAACACCCCCGAGCAGCGCTCTGCACGGGGGTGTTTTCAATTCAGCGTAATTTTCAGGCGGTCAGCTTCAGCCCGGCGATGCCGGCTATGATCAGCGCGATACAGCCGATCCGAACAGCCGTTGCAGGTTCGGCAAACAGCAGGATGCCCAGGATCACCGTCCCCACCGTGCCGATGCCGGTCCAGACGGCATAGGCCGTTCCGAGCGGCAATGTGCGCACGGCGATGCCCAACAGAACGACGCTCGCCACCATCGAGGCACCGGTCAGGACCGTCGGCAGAATCCTGGTAAAACCCTCGGTGTATTTCAGGCCGATCGCCCAACCGATCTCAAGAATTCCTGCAAGGAAAAGGATCATCCAGGCCATCACTGTCTCCGTCTCAAGGAGCGAGGCCGTCCTCGCGGATGTTCGGGGCTGGGCGATCAATGCCCATCCCGTGCAGCCGTCTGCATAGGCACTCTATGCCATCCCGCTTCGGCGGTGACAAGAGGTTGCTATCGTACCGAACCTTCGCAGCGCGGCCCTCCGACGGCGCAAGACAATCCGCATGACATGCGGTTTTCCCCTTGTGCGGATGATTTCGAACGGGGAAGATGGAAGCGAAACAGGGAGTGTTCCGCAATGTTTGACCATGTGTCGATTGGCGTAAAAGACCTCGATCGTTCGCTGCGTTTCTACGATGCCATCCTGACGCCGCTCGGTTACGAGCGGCTGTCGAAAACGGATACGGTGATTGGTTATGGTTCGGACCGGATCAGCCTGTGGATCGCCAAGGTCGAAAGCCCCGTACCCGCCGACCGGAGTTCCGGCCTGCATTTCTGCTTTATCGCGCCCGATGCCGCTGCAGTCGATGCCTTCCACGCAGCCGGCATGTCAAACGGCGGTGAAGACAACGGGGTGCCGGGCCTGCGGCCGGAATACAGCCAGTTCTATTATGCCGGCTTTCTCGTCGATCCCGACGGCTATCGCCTTGAGGCATTTTTCAAGATTCCCGAATAGGCTGCTTACAAACCCGTCCCACCTACTCCTTAGCTGAGCGTTCCCGCTTCAGGCGATGCCAGAACTCCAGGCGTTTCAGCGTCTCGCGCTCGAAGCCGCGTTCCTGTGGCTTGTAAAATCGCGTGTCCTTGCTGCGCAACTCTTCCGGAAAGAAATCCTGACCGGAATAGGCATCCGGGTAGTCGTGATCGTATTTGTAACCCTCGTGATAGCCGAGATCCTTCATCAGCTTCGTCGGGGCGTTGAGAATACTCTTCGGCGGCGGAATCGAGCCGGTCTGGCGGGCCATCTCAAGTGCGGCGTCGAAAGACCGGTAACTGGCATTGGATTTCGGCGCAGTCGCGACATAGACGATCGCCTGCGCGATAAACAGCCTGCCCTCCGGCCAGCCGATCCGCTCGAAGGCGGTCCAGGCGGCAATCACCTGTGGCATCGCGTTGGGGTCGGCCATGCCGACATCCTCGCTGGCAGCGCAGGCGAGCCGCCGGAACAGCGTCGTCGGGTCCTCTCCTGCATCCACCATGCGCGCGCCCCAATAGAGCGCCGCATCGACATCGCTGCCCCGCAGGCTTTTGTGAAAGCAGCTGAGCAGATTGTAGTGACCGTCCTGCGCCTTGTCGTAGATCGGCAAACGCTTTTGCAGGGCTTTGGACAGGCGTCCGATATCGAGATCACCCTCTTCGCCAAGTGACAGGACATCGTCAGCCAAGCCCACCAGATAGCGCCCATCCCCATCGGCCATGTTGATCAGGGCGGTCCGCGCATCGTCCGTCAGCGGCAAGCGCTTTCCAACAAAACTCTCCACCCGCGCCAAAAGCAGTTCGGACGAGGCTGCGTCGAAGGGATTGAGGGTGAAAACCTTCAAGCGTGACAGCAATGCCGCGACAAGGCTGAAACTCGGGTTTTCGGTCGTGGCGCCGATCAGGATGACGGTGCCGTTTTCGACATGCGGCAGGAGAGCATCCTGCGTGCTGCGATTGAAGCGGTGAAACTCGTCGACAAAGAGAATGGTCTGGCGGCCGATGGTTCGATTGTTTTTTGCCGTGTCGAACACCTTGCGCAGGTCGGCGATGCCGGACATCACGGCGGAAAGCTGGACGAACTCCATCTTTGCCGAGGTGGCGACAAGGCGCGCGATCGTGGTCTTTCCGACGCCCGGCGGCCCCCAGAGGATGAACGATCCGACCGTACCTCCCGCAAGCATGCGGGCAATCGGCCCACTCTCACCCAGAAGGTGATCCTGGCCGATCACCTCTTCCAGCTTTTCGGGACGAAGGGCGTCGGCAAGCGGCCGGTGGGTAGCCTCATCGAACAGCGTCACATGCAACTCCCCATCCGGAACGGCCGATCCCATGACCGGCCGGAGCAAGATGCTTATAGCCCTAGTTTACCCTGAAACCGGCAAACGATCACCGGAAGAACTGGCGAATGCGTTGACCGTCACGTTCGATCTCGACGCGCCACAGCGATGGGTCATCCTTGGCGATGGTTTCAAGCGTGGTGGACTTGTCGACCGGCGTTCCGTTGACGGCGATGATGATATCCTTCGGCTTGAAACCGACACGGGCCGCAGGCGATCCGCGATTGATCTGCGTGATCACCACGCCTTGCGAGGACGCCGGCATCCGCAGTTCGTCGGCGAGACGCGGCGACAGATTGCCGACCACAGCGCCCGAGAAGGGATTGCGCCCCTCGATCAGCCGCTCATCGCGGGGCGATGTTTCCGGGGCTTCGGCCAGTGCGAGATCGATATCACGGGTCTTGCCGTTTTCACTGATCGTGACCTTGGCGACATGACCGATGCCGACTGTGGTGAGACGATAGCCCAGCGCATCTGGATGCTCGACCGGAATGCCATTGACGGCAACGATCACCTGCCCTGGCTTGATGCCAGCTTTCTCCGCCGGCCCGCCTTCGATGACGGAGCTGACCAGCGCACCCCGCGCCCGGTCGAGCCCAAGCGCATCGGCAACTTCCGAGGTCACCGGTTCAAAGCTTGCCCCGATGAATGGCCGGGTGAAGCTGCCATTGCCGCCTTCGGCCGAAGCGACGAAGACTTTCACAAGATTGGCCGGAATGGCAAAGCCGACGCCGTTTGAGCCGCCGCCGCGCGAAAAGATCGCGGTGTTGATGCCGATCAACTGGCCGTTCATGTCGATCAGGCCGCCACCGGAATTTCCGGGGTTGATCGCCGCATCGGTCTGGATGAAGAAGCCGAAATCGCCTGAAATCACCTGGTTACGGGCCAGCGCCGAGACGATGCCGCTGGTCACCGTCTGACCGACGCCGAACGGGTTGCCGATCGCCAGAACCAGATCGCCGACCTCGACGGCATCCGAATCGCCGAGCGGCACGGTATCGAACGGACCGTCCGATTTGATCTTCAGCACGGCGAGGTCCAGCCGCTCGTCCTTGAGCATCACACTGGTCTCGAACTCACGGCCGTCGGCGAGCGCAATCTTGATCTCATCAGCATCGGTGATGACATGATAGTTGGTGACCACGATGCCACTCTTGTCAACGATGACGCCTGACCCGAGCGAGGACTGCTTTTCGGAGCGGTTGGGCATGCGCTGGCCGAAGAACTGCTCGAAAAACGGATCGTCGGCAAACGGCGAGCGGTTCTGAACGGTCTTTTCTGCATAGACGTTGACGACGGCATTAGCCGTCTGCTTGACCAGCGGCGCAAAGGAAAGCTGCATTTCCGTCTTGCTCTGCGGCAGAACCTTAGGCGTCTCCGCCTGCGCGACTACAGCACCTGTTTGGATGTTTTCCACGCCATCGGCCGGCTGCGTGCCAGCATATCCGAAATGCACGACGCCAGCGAAAAGCGCCAGTCCGGCGATGGTTGACAGGACGAGAGTAGCGGGGGAACGGATCATACGGGGCATCCTGGCGAAATGGTTGTTGGGTAAGACAGATAGGACGCCGAGGCATAAAAAGCAAAGGCGGCGGAACCGTGAAAACACGATCAACAACAGCCTAAACGCAAAACAGCCGGGCTTTTGGCCCGGCTGTCTCAATCTTCCGATCAAACGAAAAACTTAAGCGGCGTCTGCAGCTTCTGCTTCGGCAGCAACGCGTGCGATGTCCTTGGCGCCCTTGGCCGAGGTGTCGCGATCGACGAATTCAATAACGGCCAGAGCCGCATTGTCGCCGTGACGGTAGCCAGCCTTCATGATGCGCAGGTAGCCGCCGTTGCGGGTTGCGTAACGTGTTGCGATGGCATCGAACAGCTTGCCGACGACAGCGACGTCACGGATCTGCGAGATGGCCTGACGACGCGCGTGAAGGTCACCCTTCTTGCCGAGCGTGACGAGCTTCTCGACGATCGGGCGGATTTCCTTTGCCTTCGGCAGGGTGGTGATGATCTGCTCATGTTCGATGAGCGAAGCAGCCATATTGGCAAACATTGCCTTACGGTGGCTTGCAGTTCTATTCAGCTTGCGGCCGGCTACACCATGGCGCATTGCTATTCTCCTTTAATTGCAGGTTCCCTCTTGCGTATGGGCCTGCCGTTTCCTGGCACATGCAGGCTTTTGCCTGCTGTTTGACGGGGAAAGGCAGTCAAAACCTGCCTTTTTTCTTGTTAATATTGGTCTTCGTAGCGCTTGGCGAGATCTTCGATATTCTCGGGCGGCCATGCGGGTACTTCCATACCGAGGTGCAGGCCCATGGAAGCGAGAACTTCCTTGATTTCGTTCAGCGACTTGCGGCCAAAGTTCGGAGTGCGAAGCATTTCGGCTTCGGTCTTCTGAATGAGGTCGCCGATATAGACGATGTTGTCGTTCTTCAGGCAGTTGGCCGAACGGACGGAAAGTTCCAGTTCGTCGACCTTCTTGAGCAGTGCCGGGTTGAACGCCAGTTCGGTAACGGCTTCTTCTTCGGCTTCCTTCTGCGGTTCGTCGAAGTTGACGAAAACGCCGAGCTGGTCCTGAAGGATGCGGGCCGCGAAAGCGACTGCATCTTCACCGGTGACGGAACCATCGGTCTCGATCTGCATCGACAGCTTGTCGTAGTCGAGAACCTGGCCTTCACGGGTGTTTTCCACCTTGTAGGACACTTTCTTGACCGGCGAATACAGGCTGTCGACCGGGATGAGGCCGATCGGTGCATCTTCCGAACGGTTGCGGTCTGCAGGCACGTAGCCCTTGCCGTTGTTGACGGTGAACTCCATGCGGATTTCGGCGCCCTCGTCGAGGGTGCAGATCACATGGTTCGGGTTGAGGATTTCGATATCGCCAACCGTCTGGATGTCACCGGCAGTTACAACGCCCGGGCCCTGCTTGCGCACGACCATGCGCTTTGCGTCGTCGCCATCCATCTTGATGGCGATTTCCTTGATGTTGAGCACGATGTCCGTCACGTCTTCCCGGACACCCGGGATCGAGGAGAACTCGTGCAGGACGCCGTCGATCTGCACTGCGGTCACAGCAGCGCCGCGAAGCGACGACAAAAGAACGCGGCGAAGCGCGTTGCCGAGGGTGAGGCCAAAGCCGCGCTCCAGCGGCTCGGCAACAAGGCTAACCTTGGTACGGCCGGTGGACGAGAACTCAACCTTGTTCGGCTTGATCAGTTCCTGCCAGTTTTTCTGAATCATATGTTTTGCCTTCCGTTCGTTGCCACCATTCAATCGTGGCAACCGAGCCTTGAAGCGCCGGCAGAGGTAACCCCCTCACCGGCTGGATGAATGCGTAAACTTAAACGCGGCGCTTCTTGCGCGGACGGCAACCGTTGTGCGGGATCGGCGTGACATCACGGATCGAGGTGATCATGAAGCCAGCAGCCTGAAGCGCACGCAGAGCCGATTCACGGCCGGAACCCGGGCCGCAAACTTCGACTTCGAGCGTCTTCATGCCGTGTTCCTGGGCCTTCTTGGCCGCATCTTCAGCAGCCATCTGGGCTGCGAACGGGGTCGACTTACGCGAGCCCTTGAAGCCCTTCGAACCAGCCGAAGACCAGGCAATTGCGTTGCCCTGTGCGTCGGTGATGGTGATCATCGTGTTGTTGAACGACGAGTTGACGTGCGCAACGCCCGTAGAAATGTTTTTCCGCTCGCGACGGCGAACGCGTGTGGCTTCCTTGGCCATGGTATACCTTTCGTTGATCTCTGCACCGCCGTAGTACCAGCGGCTCCACCGGGCGGAGGCTAACCCCTGCCCTGAATTTTCAAGTCATGCGCGAACGGAAAAATCCGGTCTGCGCGGCGATATCGTCACTGCCGTAGTTCCAGCAGCTCCACCGGAGGGACGCGAAGCGCGCCCTTCCGAAACCACAAAAGAGGCCGGCGCCAAGCGCCAGCCTCTGCACTTCCCATTTCTGGGAAATTACTTCTTCTTACCTGCAATCGCCTTTGCCGGGCCCTTGCGGGTACGAGCATTGGTGTGCGTGCGCTGACCGCGAACAGGCAGCGAACGACGGTGACGCAGACCGCGGTAGCAGCCCAGGTCCATCAGACGCTTGATGTTCATCGAGGTTTCGCGACGCAGGTCGCCTTCAACCTGATAATCACGGTCGATTGCTTCGCGGATCTGAAGAACTTCAGCATCCGTCAATTGGTGCACACGACGTTCAGCCGGGATACCGACCTTCTCGACGATTTCCTGTGCGAACTTCGCTCCGATCCCGTGAATGTAACGAAGCGCGATTACTACGCGCTTGCTCGTCGGGATGTTGACGCCAGCGATACGTGCCACGCCTGTTCTCCTTGCTTCCAGTTGCCATCCGGCAATAGGTGCTTCGTTATTCAGCCCGTTTAAGAGGCCGACTGTGAAAGTTCTGTTCGGAACACGTCAAAAGAATCGCGCCCGGACTTCGTCTTTGAAATCCGCGCCGATCCCTAGCATGCTGCGAGTTAGCGCGGTCTTTGAAGGAATCGACCGCAAAAGTCAACTCCCCGGCAGTCCTTTTTCAAGAACGGCCATTTAGGCGTCGGCGGAAGCCGATGCCAGAATTGCGTTGATCTGGGAGGTGACGGTCTCAACCGGCGCCATTCCATCAACTGTCTTCAACTCGCCCGTTACAGCGTAGTGCTGCGACAGCGGCGCCGTCTTCTCGCGATACTCGACAAGACGCTTCTTGAATGCTTCCGGATTATCGTCGGAACGAACCGTACCGCCAGCGGCAACGGTTTCTGCTACGCGATTCTCGATGCGCCGTACAAGCGCATCTTCATCCACCTTCAATTCAATAACCGAATCAAGCCGCAGTCCCTTGCCGGCAAGCATCTTGCCAAGGGCAACGGCCTGCGGAACGGTGCGCGGATAGCCATCCAGAATAAAGCCATTCACACAATCGGCCGAATCGATCCGGTCGGAAACGATTTCATTGACGATCTCGTCGGACACCAACTGACCGGCATCCATGACAGCCTTGGCACGTTTTCCAACTTCCGTCTGGGCCTGCACGGCGGCCCGCAGCATATCGCCTGTGGAAAGCTGCGGAATACCGTATTTTTCCGTCAGAAGCTTGGCCTGTGTTCCCTTGCCTGCTCCCGGCGGTCCTAAAAATATTAGTCTCATCGGCCCCTCTTTCCTCCACGCAGCTTCGATTTCTTGATCAGCCCCTCATACTGCTGGGCAATCAGGTGACCCTGCACCTGTGCTACAGTATCAAGGGTCACGCTGACAACAATCAAAAGCGACGTACCACCAAGGTAGAACGGCATACCGGTCTGCGCGATCACGACTTCCGGCAGAATGCAGACGAACATCAGGTAGAGCGCGCCGAGCACGGTGATGCGGGTCAGCACGTAATCGATGTATTCTGCAGTGCGCTCGCCTGGGCGAATACCGAGGATGAAGCCGCCATGCTTCTTCAGATTGTCGGCCGTGTCCTTCGGATTGAACACGATGGCCGTGTAGAAGAAGGCAAAGAATGCGATCATGGCCCCATAGAGCACCATGTAGAGCGGCTTGCCGTGGCCAAGTGCTGCAACGATGGTCGTTGCCCAGCCTGGCAGTGCCGCGCTGTTGGCAAAGCCTGCAAGCGTTGCCGGAAGCAGCAGCAGCGACGAGGCGAAGATGGCAGGGATAACGCCGGCAGTGTTGAGCTTCAGCGGCAGATGCGAGGTGTCACCCTGGAACATCTTGTTGCCCACTTGTCGCTTCGGATACTGGATCAGAAGCCGGCGCTGGGCGCGCTCGACGAAGACGATCAGCGCGATAACGCCAACGACCATGACGATGATGGCGAGGATAAGCGGCGTCGACAGGGCGCCGGTTCGGCCAAGTTCGAGCGTGCCGGCCAGAGCCGTCGGCAGATGCGCGACGATACCGGCGAAGATGATCAGCGAAATACCGTTACCGATGCCGCGCGAGGTGATCTGCTCACCGAGCCACATCAGGAACATCGTGCCGCCGAGCAGCGAAATGACCGTCGAGATCCGGAAGAACCAGCCCGCATCGACGACAAGGCCGTTGCCGCTCTCGAGGCCGACCGCGATGCCATAGGCCTGCAGCGTGCCGAGCAGCACCGTGCCGTAGCGGGTGTACTGGTTGATGACCTTGCGGCCCTGCTCGCCTTCCTTCTTCAACTGTTCAAGCGACGGAACCACGGAGGTCATCAGCTGAACGATGATGGAGGCGGAAATGTAAGGCATGATGCCGAGGGCGAAGATCGCCATGCGCTCGACGGCGCCGCCGGAAAACATGTTGAAAAGGCCAAGGATGCCACCGCTCTGCCCGGCAAACGCCTGTGCAAAAGCTTCCGGGTTCAGGCCTGGCAGCGGAATGTAGGTACCAAGGCGATACACCAGAAGCGCGCCCAGGGTGAACCAGAGGCGGCGTTTCAGATCTTCGGCTTTTGCGAACGTCGCAAAATTCAGGTTGGAGGCGAGCTGTTCCGCTGCAGAAGCCATGCAATTCTCCGCGTAGCCAGTTCGGAACCCGCGGGAAAACCCGGTCAGATCCGGAAAGGCTATCTTCTTTTTATGAAAACCGGCTTGCAAACGACTGCTACTGCAATCACGCGCCTCACCGTGGTTCCCGATCAATATTCTGCGCCAGACGAATCCGGCCGCGCATCTGTGAGGCTCTCATATGGGAGCAAAACCGCCCGGTGTGAAGCACCCCGGGCGGTTCATCAGCAACTAATTATTCGGCAGCGCCCGAAAGCAGCTTGATCGAACCGCCAGCCTTTTCGATCTTTTCGATCGCAGGCTTGGAAGCGCCGGCAACTTCGATCGTTACCTTTGCCGTCAGTTCGCCATCGGCGAGAACCCGGACGCCGTCCTTGGCGCGACGGATGACGCCAGCCGCCGTCAGAGCAGCAGCATCGATGGCCTTGGAAGCGTCAAGCTTCTTGGCATCGATAGCGATCTGGATACGGCCGAGCGACACGACAACAAAATCCGAACGGAAGATGTTGTTGAAGCCGCGCTTCGGCAGACGGCGGTAGATTGGCATCTGGCCGCCTTCGAAGCCGTTGATGGCAACGCCCGAACGAGCCTTCTGACCCTTGACACCGCGGCCGGCAGTCTTGCCGGATCCGGAGCCGATACCACGGCCGAGACGCTTGCGGTTCTTTGTCGAACCTTCGTTGTCTTTGATTTCATTCAGTTTCATGATGGTATCCCCCTCACTTCTCTTCGACGACGCGAACGAGGTGCTGGACGGCCCGGATCATGCCACGAACGGAAGGAGTGTCTTCCAGAACGCTAACCCGGTGCATCTTGTTGAGACCGAGACCGATCAGCGTTGCACGCTGTACGGCTGGGCGGCGAATGGGGCTACCGATCTGTTCGACCGCAACCGTCTTCTTTGCAACTTCTTTCTTAGCCATTGTTCAGGCTCCCTTATTCTTCGGAAGCAACGCCGGCGGATACGCGGCGGCTCTGCAGAGTGGCATACTTCATGCCGCGCTGAGCTGCGATATCCTTCGGGTGCATCTGGCTCTTCAGGGCGTCGAACGTGGCGCGAATCATGTTGTACGGGTTCGAAGAACCAGTCGACTTCGCAACAACGTCGTGCATGCCGAGCGTTTCGAAAACGGCGCGCATCGGACCACCGGCAATGATACCGGTACCGGCCTTGGCAGCACGCAGCAGAACCTTGCCTGCGCCGTGACGGCCATGAACGTCGTGATGAAGCGTACGACCCGAGCGCAGCGGAACGAAAATCAGTTCGCGCTTGGCAGCTTCGGTGGCCTTGCGGATGGCTTCAGGCACTTCACGTGCCTTGCCATGACCGAAGCCAACGCGGCCCTTCTGGTCGCCGACGACGACGAGAGCAGCAAAGCCGAAACGACGGCCGCCCTTGACGACTTTTGCGACGCGGTTGATTGCTACGAGCTTGTCAACGAATTCGCTGTCGCGCTCCTCGCGGTTCTGGCGATCATCGCGAGAACCTCTTTTTTCTTGTGCCATTGTCCTTTTCCTTTTTCTTTTCCGGGTGCAATCGGCAGATTGACAAAAAAGTCGCCCCGCCCCTTCGAGGGAGCGGAAGCGACGCGCTTTATGAAAAGCGGTTCGATGATCCGCCCAGGCAAGCCCGGACGGATATCATCTTAGAAGTTCAGGCCACCCTCGCGGGCTGCCTCGGCGAGCGCCTTGACGCGGCCGTGATAGATGAAGGCGCCACGGTCAAAGACAACGTCCTTGACACCAGCCTTCGAGGCGCGCTCTGCAAGGAGCTTGCCAACGGCAGCAGCTGCTGCCGTGTCAGCGCCCGTCTTAAGGGACGGACGCAGATCCGTGTCGAGTGTCGAGGCAGACGCAACGGTCTTGCCAGCAACATCATCGATAACCTGTGCGTAGATGTTCTTCGACGAGCGATGAACGGACAGGCGCAGACGGCCATTGGCCACTGCCTTGACTTGACGGCGCACGCGGCTGGCGCGGCGCACAAGTGTATCTTTCCTTGTAGCCATTTCGCGTGATCCTTACTTCTTCTTGCCTTCTTTGCGGACAATCCGCTCACCAGCATACTTGACGCCCTTGCCCTTGTAGGGCTCGGGGCCACGGTATTCGCGGATTTCTGCCGCGACCTGGCCGACCTGCTGCTTGTTGATGCCGGTGACGACGATTTCCGTCGGCTTCGGCACAGCAATCGAGATGCCTTCAGGAGTCTGATAGACCACGTCGTGGCTGAAACCGAGTGCCAGCTGCAGGTTCTTGCCCTGAAGCGACGCGCGATAACCAACGCCGTTGATTTCGAGCTTGCGCTCGTAACCGTCCTTGACGCCCTTGAAGATGTTTTCGATCATCGTGCGGGACATGCCCCACTTGGAACGAGCATCCTTGGACTGATCAACGGGGGTCACCGACACCGCGTTGTTGTCTTCCAGCTTTACGACGACTTCGTCGTTAGCAACGAAGAAGAGTTCGCCTTTCGGGCCCTTTGCAGTCACTGTCTGGCCATTAACCGTGGCTGTGACACCTGCAGGAACCGGAACGGGCTTTTTACCGATACGAGACATATTTCAAACCTGTCTGTCCGTTATGGAGATCACTGCTACCGTATTAGAATACGGAGCAGAGAACCTCGCCACCAACGTTCTGTTCGCGTGCCTGATGATCGGCCATCACACCCTTCGGAGTCGAAAGGATAGTGATACCGAGACCGTTCGCGACCTGCGGAATGGACTTGACCGAGACATAAACTCGGCGGCCCGGCTTCGATACGCGGCCGATCTCACGGATCACCGACGCACCTTCGTAGTATTTCAGTTCGATGTTGATCTCGGCCTTGCCGTTACCAAATTCGGTTTCAGAATAGCCGCGGATGTAGCCTTCAGCCTGAAGGACATCGAGGACGCGTGCGCGCAGCTTGGAAGCCGGAGTGGAAACACTCGACTTGCGGCGGGCAGCACCGTTGCGGATACGTGTGAGCATATCGCCCAGCGGATCAGTCATTGCCATGTACCCGTCTCCTTACCAGCTCGACTTAACAATACCCGGCACCTTGCCGAAATTGCCAAGTTCACGAAGCGCAATACGCGACATCTTGAGTTTGCGATAATATGCGCGCGGACGACCCGTGACTTCGCAACGGTTGCGAACGCGGGTCTTGGAGCCGTCACGCGGGAGGCTGGCCAGCTTCAGAGTAGCCTTGAAACGCTCTTCGATCGGAAGAGACTGGTTCATGATGGTTGCCTTCAGGGCAGCGCGCTTGGACGCTTCCTGGGCAACCGACTTACGGCGGCGATTGTTCTTTTCAATTGCGCTCGTCTTCGCCATTCAACTTAATCCTTCTGCTTGTCGTTACGGCTTACTGGCGAAACGGGAAGTTGAACTCTGTGAGCAGAGCGCGTGCTTCGTCGTCGTTCGTTGCCGTCGTGCAAACGATGATGTCCATGCCCCACATCTGATCAACCTTGTCGTAGTTGATCTCCGGGAACACAATGTGTTCCTTGACACCCATGGCGAAGTTGCCACGGCCGTCAAAGCTCTTCGGATTCAGGCCGCGGAAATCTCGAACGCGCGGAAGCGCGATGTTGATCAGGCGGTCCAGGAATTCGTACATGCGAACGCCGCGCAGGGTAACCTTTGCGCCGATCGGCATACCTTCGCGCAGCTTGAAGCCGGCGATGGAGGTGCGGGCCTTAGTGATGACCGGCTTCTGGCCGGCAATCGCTGCGAGGTCTGCTGCAGCAACCGTTGGCTTCTTCGAGTCAGCCGTCGATTCGCCAACACCCATGTTGATCACGATCTTGTCGAGGCGCGGGATCTGCATGACGTTTGCATAGGAGAACTTCTCCTGCATCGCCTTGGTGATTCGCTCGACGTAATCGACCTTGAGCCGCGGCTCGTACTTCTTAGCGTCAGCCATCGATCGACACTCCCGAACGCTTTGCAACGCGAACCTTCTTGTCGCCGTCGATCTTGAAACCGACGCGGGTCGGCTTGCCGTCCTGCGGATCGGCGATCGCGAGATTCGACAGATGAATCGACGCTTCCTTGTTGATGATACCGGCTTCCTGGGCCTGGGTCTGGCGCTGGTGACGCTTCACCATGTTTACGCCACGCACAACGGCCCGGTCTTCCTTAGGCAGAACCTGGAGAACTTCCCCAGAACGACCCTTGTCTTTGCCGGTCAATACGACGACTTTGTCGCCCTTGCGAATCTTTTGCATCTCAATCGCTCCTTACAGCACTTCTGGAGCCAGCGAGATGATCTTCATGTGGTTCTTGGCGCGAAGTTCGCGCGGAACCGGTCCGAAGATACGGGTGCCGATCGGCTCTTTCTTGTTGTCGATAAGAACAGCTGCGTTGTTATCGAACCGGATGACGCTGCCGTCTGGACGACGGATGTCCTTGGCTGTGCGAACGACAACCGCCTTCATCACATCACCCTTCTTGACGCGGCCGCGCGGAATAGCTTCCTTGATCGAAACGACGATAATGTCGCCGACCGAAGCGTACTTGCGCTTGGAGCCGCCCAGCACCTTGATGCACATGACACGACGTGCGCCGGAATTATCCGCCACGTCGAGGTTTGTTTGCATCTGAATCATGTCAGGTCGCCTTCTTGTTGTGACCGGACCGGTTGGGCCAACCTCATCAGATTGAGGGCCCCCTGTTCCAGCTTCTAAATTTCTGTTCTCGCGCGGGATCGATCATTGCCAGGGTGGTTTCCCGAAACAGGACCTTCCGTGCGCTCAAAGCAAAAGAACGCTCGTAGTCGAGCGTCCTTGCGCTGCTTCATACAGATTTCCGCAGCCGACGCAAGGGCCGGATGCGAAACTCTTAAGAATTAGGCCTGTACGGCAACCACCGTCCAGGTCTTGTCCTTGGAAATCGGCGCGCATTCCTCGATGGAAACCTGATCGCCGACCTTGTACTGGTTGTTCTCGTCATGCGCCTTGTACTTCTTGGACCGGCGAACGGTCTTCTGGAAGATCGGGTGCGCGAAACGACGCTCGACACGGACCACGACGGTCTTATCGTTCTTGTCGCTGACGACTGTGCCCTGCAGAATGCGTTTTGGCATATTCTTAGATCCTTAAGCCTTGGCTTCTGCCGCCTTCTGGCGGGCAATGGTTTTGACGCGCGCAATGCCCTTGCGGACTTCATTGATGCGCGACGACTTTTCGAGCTGGCCTGTGGCCTTCTGGAAGCGCAGGTTGAACTGCTCTTTCTTCAGCTTGGCGAGCTCTTCGTTGAGCTGATCGGCGCTGAGCGCGCGGATGGTATCGGCTTTCATTGGGCTTTACTCCTTACTCTGCAATGCGCTGAACGAAGCGCGTCTTGACAGAGAGTTTCGCAGCACCAAGGCGAAGCGCCTCGCGGGCGAGTTCTTCGCTGACGCCGTCGATTTCGAACATCATTCGGCCGGGCTTGACCTTGCAAGCCCAATATTCAACCGAACCCTTACCTTTACCCATGCGGACTTCGGTCGGCTTCGCCGTGACCGGTACGTCTGGGAATACGCGGATCCATACGCGGCCGGCACGTTTCATGTGACGGGTGATCGCGCGGCGGGCCGCTTCGATCTCGCGTGCGTTTACGCGGTTCGGCTCCTGAGACTTCAGGCCGAATTCACCGAAAGCAAGGTCGGAACCGCCCTTGGCAACGCCCTTGATGCGTCCCTTGAACTGCTTGCGGTACTTAGTGCGCTTTGGCTGCAACATTTTTTTAATTCTCCGATATTAGCTGCCAGGAACGACTGTTACGCGTTTTCGCGACGACGGTTGTTGCTGCTGGGGCCCTGGGCATCTGCCTCGGACGAACGACGCTCGGAAGCCATCGGATCGTGTTCGAGGATTTCGCCCTTGAAAATCCAGACCTTGATGCCGCAAATACCGAACGCGGTCTTGGCTTCAGCCACACCGTAGTCGATGTCGGCGCGAAGCGTGTGCAACGGCACGCGGCCTTCACGGTACCATTCGGTACGCGCGATTTCAGCACCGCCGAGACGGCCACCGCAGGTGATCTTGATGCCTTCGGCGCCAAGACGCATTGCGGACTGAACGGCACGCTTCATCGCACGGCGGAAAGCCACGCGGCGTTCGAGCTGCTGAGCGATCGACTGGGCGACGAGCGTCGAGTCAACTTCCGGCTTGCGCACTTCAACAATGTTGAGGTGCGTTTCCGACTTGGTCATCTCGCCGATCTTCTTGCGCAGCTTTTCGATGTCTGCGCCCTTCTTGCCGATGATCAGGCCCGGGCGAGCCGAGTGGATCGTGACGCGGCACTTCTTGTGCGGACGCTCGATAACCACCTTGGCGATACCGGCCTGCTTCAGCTCTTCCATGATGTAGGCACGGATCTTCAGGTCTTCGTGAAGAAGCTGACCGTATTCTGCGTTGTCCGCGAACCAGCGGCTATCCCAGGTACGGTTGATGCCGAGGCGGAAGCCGACTGGATTGATCTTCTGACCCATTATGCGGCCTCCCCTTTAGCTTCGACTTCGCGAACAACGATCGTCAGATGCGCGAAAGGCTTTTCGATGCGCGATGCACGGCCACGGCCACGAGCGTGGAAACGCTTCATGACGATGGACTTGCCAACGTAAGCTTCGGCAACGATCAGGCTGTCGACGTCGAGATCGTGGTTGTTCTCTGCGTTTGCGATCGCAGATTCCAACGTCTTCTTGACAGTGTCCGAGATCCGCTTGCGCGAGAACTCGAGTTCGGCCAGAGCCCGGTCGACCTTCTTGCCGCGGATCATCGCAGCCACCAGGTTGAGCTTCTGGGGGCTGACGCGGATCGTGCGCGCGATTGCCTGCGCCTCGTTATCCTTCAGCCGGCGTTCGGCTTTTGCCTTGCCCATAATTACTTCCTCTTTGCCTTCTTGTCCGCACCGTGACCGTAATAGGTCCGGGTCGGAGAGAATTCACCGAACTTGTGACCGATCATGTCTTCGTTGACACTGACCGGAACATGCTTGCTGCCGTTGTAGACGCCGAACGTGAGACCGACGAACTGCGGCAGGATGGTGGAGCGACGGCTCCACATCTTGATCACTTCGTTGCGGCCGCCTTCACGAACCTTCTCAGCCTTCTTGAGAAGATAGCCGTCAACAAACGGACCTTTCCATACTGAACGAGTCATTGGAGACTTCCTCTCTTACTTCTTACGCTGATGACGCGAGCGCATGATGAACTTGTCTGTCGACTTGTTCGAGCGCGTACGCTTGCCCTTGGTGGGCTTACCCCAAGGCGAAACCGGATGACGGCCACCCGAGGTGCGGCCTTCACCACCGCCGTGCGGATGGTCAACAGGGTTCATGACGACGCCGCGAACGTGCGGACGCTTGCCACGCCACACCGAACGACCGGCCTTGCCGTCGTTGATGTTGCCGTGGTCAGGGTTGGAGACTGCACCGACCGTTGCAAGGCAGGAGCCGTGCACCAGGCGCTGTTCGCCAGACGACAGGCGAAGGATCGCCATGCCCTGGTCGCGACCGACCAGCTGAACATAGGCGCCAGCGGAGCGAGCGATCTGACCGCCCTTGCCTGGCTTCATCTCGACGTTGTGAACGATCGAACCAACCGGCATGTACTGAAGCGGCATGGTGTTGCCTGGCTTCACGTCAACCTGCTTTTCCGAGGCGATCACCTTGTCGCCGGCAGCAAGACGCTGCGGAGCGATGATGTAAGCCTGCTGGCCGTCCGCATAGTTGATCAGCGCGATGAACGCCGTGCGGTTCGGGTCGTATTCCAGACGCTCGACCGTGCCTTCAACGTCGAACTTGCGACGCTTGAAGTCGATCAGGCGGTAGGTCCGCTTGTGACCGCCACCCTGGTAACGCACGGTGATGCGGCCAGTGTTGTTGCGGCCGCCCTTGGAGGACAGGCCTTCGGTCAGCGACTTGACGGGCTTGCCCTTGTGCAGGCCGGACCGGTCGACGATGACCAGCTGGCGCTGGCTCGGGGTGGTCGGATTGAAACTTTTCAATGCCATTGTTCTATTCCTCAGAGTCCGGTTGAGACGTCGATGGTCTGACCGTCAGCGAGCGTGACGATAGCCTTCTTGACGTCCTTTTGCCGGCCGGCGAAGCCACGGAAGCGCTTCAGCTTGCCCTTGCGGACCAGCGTGTTGACAGCCGTAACCTTGACGCCGAACAGTGCTTCGATTGCAGCCTTGATTTCAGGCTTCGAGGCATCCTTGGCGACGTTGAAGATGATCTGGTTCTGTTCAGAAACCAGCGTCGACTTTTCGGTGATCGACGGAGCGAGGATCACATCGTAGTGGCGAAGGTCAGTCATTTGAACCGCTCCTCAAGAGCTTCAACTGCAGCTTTGGAAAGCACGAGCTTGCCGCGGCGCAGAATGTCGTAAACGTTGATGCCCTGCACCGGCAGAACGTCCACATTCGGGATGTTCTGAGCTGCGAGCTTGAAATTGCTGTCCAGTTCGGCGCCGCCGATGAACAACACGTTGGTCAGGCCGAGCGTTGCGAATGCGCCGGTCAGCACCTTCGTCTTGGCTTCAGCAGCAACCAGGTTGTCAACGATGATCAGCTCTTCGGCACGAAGCTTAGCGGACAGCGCATGGCGCAGGCCGAGGGCACGAACCTTCTTGGGCAGGTCATGGGCGTGGCTGCGAACAACCGGGCCGTGAGCCTTACCACCGCCGCGGAACTGCGGAGCACGAGCCGAATGGTGACGAGCGCGGCCCGTACCCTTCTGCTTGAACATCTTGGCGCCGGTGCGTGCGATTTCTGCACGGCCCTTTGCCTTGTGCGTACCCTGCTGCTTCTTGGCAAGCTGCCAGCGAACGACGCGGGCAATGATATCTTCGCGCGGCTCTAGGCCGAAAATCGCGTCGGACAGGGAAACCTTACCGGCCTCTTTGCCCTCGAGTGTGGTGACGTTGAGATCCATGATCTGGCCCCCTTACTTGGCTGCGCGCACAGCGGCAGGACGCGGAGCGTCAGCCGGAGTGCCGGACTTGATGGCGTCGCGAACGACGATCCATGCGCCCTTGGAGCCGGGTACGGCGCCCTTGACGAGGATCAGACCGCGGTCTTCATCGGTGGAGACCACTTCCAGGTTCTGGGTGGTGATGCGTGTCTGACCCATGTGGCCAGCCATGCGCTTACCCTTCCAGACGCGGCCCGGATCCTGGTTGGAACCAGTCGAACCATGCGAACGGTGCGATACGGACACGCCGTGCGTTGCACGCAGACCGCCGAAGTTGTGGCGCTTCATAGCACCGGCAAAACCCTTACCGGACGATGTACCGGTGACGTCAACCAGCTGGCCGGCGACGAAATGGTTTGCAGTGAGCTCGGCGCCGACATCGATCAGGTTGTCCGACGATACGCGGAACTCGATGACCTTGGCCTTCGGCTCTACATTGGCGGCAGCGAACTGACCACGCAACGGCTTGCTCGTGTTCTTGACTTTAGCCTGGCCTGCACCGAGCTGAACTGCGGTGTAGCCATTCTTGTCTTCTGTGCGATGGGCAACGACTTGTACATTTTCCATCCGCAATACTGTAACTGGGATGTGCTCACCAGCGTCGTTATAGACGCGGGTCATCCCAATCTTCTGTGCAATCACACCTGAACGCATTGGTTCATTCCTCTTAAGAGTTAGCCACGGAGAGAACCCCGTTGCATCTCTGGTTTAAGGTCTCCCCTGATCACCCGCCCAAAAGGCCGGAAAATTGGGGTCGCCCGTTTTTGGAAGCCGTTGGACCGAAATCCACGTACCTTCCTTGTTTTTAAAGCTTGATTTCCACGTCTACGCCGGCAGCGAGGTCGAGCTTCATCAGCGCGTCAACAGTCTGGGGCGTAGGATCGACGATATCGAGGAGGCGCTTGTGGGTGCGCATCTCGAACTGTTCACGGCTCTTCTTGTCCACGTGGGGCGAGCGGTTGACAGTAAACTTTTCAATCCGCGTAGGAAGCGGCACCGGACCACGAACCGAAGCGCCTGTGCGCTTGGCCGTCGAAACGATTTCCCGCGTGGAGGCATCAAGAATCCGGTGATCAAACGCCTTGAGGCGGATACGGATATTCTGGCCGTTCATTCGAGTTATCCTTGTTGTTGTAAGCGAAAGCCCCAGGGTGAGGCATTTCGTTATTCGTTTCCGGGTGCTGATGCTTCAAAGAGCACAAAGAGCAAATCACTCTCTGTCCGTTTCTGCAATTCGACCCGCACATATACGGAATCGGCGTCCGACACAATGACCGAACGCCCACGAAAGCACGTTTTTTCGCGCTTCCGTCAATTCGAGAGGCATACACCTAGAGGCGCAGGCTTCGACCAGCAAATATTCAAGGAAGCGGCGTTGTAAAACGCCGCTCCCCAACCGAGTCAATCACTCGACGATGGAGGCTGCGATGCCGGCGCCGGCTACAAATCGCGCTTGCGCACCATTTGTAGCCCTTTTCTGCGTCGGCAGCTTTCGGCCTAGTCTAACGATTGTTATTCAACAATCGAGGCGACGATGCCGGC
>UCKS01000084.1 GCA_900473045.1 Hyphomicrobiales bacterium | reverse complement strand
ACACAGCAGCAGCTCGGCATCCAGGCTCTCTCGATCGCCAACTCGGACTCGCAGAACATCCTGTCGCTGTTCCGTTAATCGAAAAAAAACGGCGCGGGCCGGCCATCCCCCCCAAACGGCCGTTTCCGCGACCTATCGAAAACCGCATCTCGCAAGAGGTGCGGTTTTTTCTTTGCCGCGCAAAAAAGTTTTCCGCCTTTAGGTTTTCTTTAACCATGTTGGTGTTTTCTATGGCCATCGAAACAGCGGGTTAACCAAGAAAATTAACGCGTTAACAGGCATGAAGCTGGCCGCTGTTTCCCGGTACCGACCGGAATGTCCCTTCCATTTCACCTGTTCAAAAGGGGCAGTAATACCATGACAAGCATTCTCACCAATTCGGCTGCAATGGCAGCACTCTCGACCCTGCGTTCGATCAGCTCCGGCATGGAAACGACACAAGGCCGCGTCTCCTCGGGCCTGCGCGTCGCAACCGCTGCCGACAACGCCGCTTACTGGTCGATCGCAACGACCATGAAGTCGGACAACAAGGCTCTTTCCACGGTTCAGGACGCTCTCGGTCTCGGCGCTGCCAAGACAGACACTGCCTATACCGGTTTGAACGCTGCCATCGACGTTATTTCCGAAATCAAGGCCAAGCTGGTTGCTTCCCGCGAACCGGGCGTTGACAAGCTGAAGATCAACAAGGAACTGACGGAACTGAAGAACCAGCTGTCGTCAACGGCTCAGTCGGCTTCGTTTTCCGGCGAGAACTGGCTCTACAACGACTCGACGACTGCCGTCGGCACCAAGGAAATGGTCGGTTCGTTCACTCGCGACGCTTCCGGCAACGTTTCGGTCGGCGTTCTGAAGTTCGATGCATCGACATCGGTTCTGATCGACACCAACGATGCAGGCAAGGGCCTTCTGACGAAGGACTACGACGCCGATGCTCTGCTGAAGACTGGCACAGGTACGGCTCAGAACTTCTTCCTGATTGATGCCAAGTCGACGACCAGCGCCGCCGGTGCAGAGATCATCCTGACCGCATCGACCAGCGATGCTGACGTCGAAGCCATGATCCGCGTCGTCGACAAGATCCTGGGCGACGCCACGGATGCGGCTGCGACCCTCGGTGCGACCAACCTGCGCATCGACATGCAGGACGACTTCATGGCCGACCTGATGGACGTGATCGACAAGGGTGTCGGCCGCCTGGTCGATGCCGACATGAACGAAGAGTCGACCCGCCTCAAGGCTCTGCAGACACAGCAGCAGCTCGGCATTCAGTCGCTCTCGATCGCCAACTCCAACTCGGAAACCATCCTCTCGCTCTTCCGTTAATCGGAACAGGCAGTCGATACTCCTGGCGGGTCGATTTCATCACCGATCCGCCACGTCTTCCGCAAGCCGCGCCCCGCAAAGGGCGCGGCTTTTTCGTACTTGAGTGCCTGGTGCCACCACCGTTAACGAAGTGGCAATTGAGATTTATTTTCGTTCATTTTGATTACCGACTTGCTAACGTGCTTAACGATTTGTTAACCATATGATTGTTAAGTGTTCGTTAAGAGCGATAGGCTGTCCTTGGGCTAAACATAGGGCAGTTTGCATGACGCTGGTCCCGTCGCTACCGGTTATCGATCCGGAATGTTCCGTTTAATTTCGAACTGGGGCAATGACCATGACCAGCATTTTGACCAATTCCGCCGCTATGGCGGCTCTCCAGACATTGCGTTCGATCAATTCGAACATGGAAGAAGTGCAGAACCGCATTTCGTCCGGCTACCGCGTCGAAACCGCAGCCGACAACGCAGCCTACTGGTCGATCGCGACCACCATGCGTTCGGACAACGCTGCGCTCTCGACGGTTCAGGACGCGCTCGGGCTGGGCGCGGCGAAGGTCGATACATCCTACGCCGGTATGAGTTCGGCCATCGACGTCGTATCCGAGATCAAGGCTAAACTGGTCGCCGCGCGCGAACCGGGTGTGGACAAGACCAAGATCAACAAGGAACTGACCGAACTCAAGAACCAGCTGGCATCTGCGGCTGAATCTGCTTCGTTTTCGGGCGAAAACTGGCTCTACAATGACAGCACGACGCCGGCGGGCACCAAATCCATCGTGGCATCCTTCAACCGCTCGACGAACGGCACAGTGTCGGTCTCGACGCTGGATTACAACACAGCCGCGTCGATTCTTATCGATACCAAGGACGCTTCTCTTGGTCAGCTGACCAAGGCTGTTGCGGTTGTCCAGCCGAACGGCGCGACCACGGCAAACGCAACCTATAAGCTGCTTGCGTTTACCGGCGGTACTGCGGCTGCAGGTAGCATCATCGAGCTGACAGCCTCCACCAGCTATGATGCCATCGAAGGCATGATCAAAGCTGTCGATGCCATCTTTACCAGCCTGACCGATTCCGCCTCGACACTGGGTGCGATCACCAGCCGTATCGACATGCAGGAAAACTTCGTCGCCAATCTGATGGATGTGATCGACAAGGGTGTCGGCCGTCTGGTGGACGCCGACATGAACGAAGAATCGACCCGGTTGAAGGCGCTTCAGACACAGCAGCAGCTCGGCATTCAGGCGTTGTCGATTGCCAATACCAATTCCGAAAACATCCTGCGCCTGTTCCAGCAGTAAGCGTACACACGCCAAACCGGTGGGCATGAAACCGGTTATGGCACCTTGTCGCCGCCCTCCCATTATTCGGGGCTGCGAACTCTTTTCCGCCAAGCCGCGGTCATCGGCAGGTGGAAACGGTTGGACCGCGCTCATTGCCCAGGCGCGGTCCAACACCTCCTTCCAAGGATCAATGACAAGACCCTATCCTATGGGCTCCCATCATCGATCCTTGGTGTGATACCGGTCTCGCCTGCAGGAGATTTCCCACCGGGGCCGGATAGATCTGTGACCTACATTTTCGCACAAGTTTGACCGGATAGTCTCCAACCGCAGCCATCCTCATCCGGGTTGCCAGCCGACATGATTGTCGTGCTGCCGTTGTATGCTGCCTGCAAGCCGGTCCTCCCGGCATCGGGCTGGTACGGATTGAAAATGTTCGGGCCGTGCGGCACTCCCGCTCCGCAGGGCCCTGAAGGAGACATTCCGGAAGTGTCACAGTCGTATATTTTCAGGCTTGTTAGCCCAATGCCGTCCGTAACCGAACGGGCGACCGGCTTGACCGTGGCCCAGTTTATGGAAGGCTGCCGATGAGCGCGTCCATTTCCCGCTACCTCAAGGATTTCAGTGCGCCGAAGGTGGATCTGTCCCAGGTTCCGCCACGGTATTTTCCGGACCTGGATGACGATTTTCCGGATCACGCTGGTTTTGCCATGAAACCGCAGGTCCAGCCGCAAATCGATATAGATGCTGAGCGCCGCGATGCGTTCGCTCAAGGACGACGTGAAGCGGAAAGCGAGCAGATCGCCCTTCATGCAGCGGAAATTGCCACATTGAACGCGCGCCACGCCGCCGAGATCGAGGCTATGCACGTGCGCTGCGATAACGAAATCTCAGCGATGATCTACGATCGTTTTTCCGATATGGGCTCGCAGCTCGTGACCATGCTGTCGGATCAGACTGCGCGGGTGCTGGCTCCCGTCATGGACGGGGTGCTGTTGCAGAAATCCATCGCCGATCTCGCCCGGATGATCACATTGTCGATCGGCTCCGGCGAAGGCGCCAAGATTGTCGTTCAGGGTCCGACGGCGCTGTTCGAGGCGCTGAAACGGCATCTTAATGATGAAACTCTCATTTTCCGGCATCAGGAATCCGACGATATCGATCTTTCGGTCGAGTTCGGCGATTCCATTCTGGTGACGCGCATGGCCGCCTGGGCCGATACCGTTGGCAAGGTGCTGGCATGAGCGACAATGACGGCCACCACCACGGCAAGAACGAAATCATCATCATCAAGCGCCACAGCGGCGGTCACGATGGACATCACGGTGGCGCCTGGAAAATTGCCTATGCCGACTTCATGACGGCGATGATGGCATTCTTTCTCGTCATGTGGCTGATCAATGCGGCCAATCCGCAGACCAAGGCAGCGCTCGCTTCCTATTTCAACCCTGTGCAGCTTACCGATGCAAAGCCGTCCGAAAAGGGCGTCAAGCAGCCGGCAAAGGATGCCAAGGGCGAAGAAGACCAGATGAAGTCGAAAGTCGACGGCAACGAGACCAAGACCGGGGGATCTGCGAAAAACGGCGACGACATGACCGCGACGTCAGGCGAGGAAACCCAGTATTCCGACGCCGACTTCTTCGAGAACCCCTATTCGGTCATGTCCGAAATCGTCAATGAAGTCGGTCGAAACGCCAATATCAGTGCCAAGGGCGATGGCGGCGCATCGACGTCCGGACCTGCGACCGGCGCTGACGGCGGCGAAGCTTACCGCGATCCTTTCGATCCGGATTTCTGGACGAAGCAGGTCGAGTTGCAGAACGCTGAAAAGGGCGGTGACAGTCTCGAAGCCAAGGCCGGCAACGGCCCGGTCGACGAGACGAAGGTCAAGACCGAGGCCGGCAAGGACCAGGCCGAAGCCGCGATGCAGAAGCCTGCCGACACCAGCATACCGGCCCAGTCCGGCGAGGACGCCGCCAAGTCCCTGAAGGCCGAGATCGAAAAGGAAATCGGCGGCTCTGCCGGCAAACTCGCCGAAGGTCTTTTGGTCACGCCGACCGAAGGCGGCCTTCTGGTGACGATCAGCGAAAAGGGGGATACGCCGATGTTCGGGCTCGGCTCGGCCGTGCCTGAAAAGGACATGGTCATTGCCATGGAAAAAATCGGCAAGCTTCTCTCTGCCCGCAGCGGTGCCATCGCCATTCGCGGCCATACCGACGGGCGGCCGTTCAAGAAGGGCGCCTATGACAATTGGCGGCTGTCTTCAGATCGGGCCCAGAGCGCCTATTACATGCTCATTCGCGGCGGTCTTGCCGAGAGCCGCGTCAGCCAGATCAGCGGCTTTGCCGACAAGCGTCTCCAGGATACGAAGGACCCATTGGCCCCGGCCAATCGCCGCATCGAAATCCTGCTGCAGACGAACCAGGGCTGATGGTGATGTTGAAGGCGATCCGCACCCTCCTTCTCTGTGCATGTGCCGCCGCGGCAATCCCGGCGACGGCTGCGCATGCGCAAGGGCCGGAGGATTTGCCGCCCTACAAGTTGCTGCGTTCGCTACAGGCTATCCAGGACGGTATCGTGCTTGGCGATCATTCGGCGGCGGAAATGCAGCGTTTCATGTTGGCGGCGATCGACAAACGGCTGCGGGAATCCGATGCCGCAGTCTTCGATGATCCGCGCAATGTCGATGCTGCCTTCATTTATGCGATGAGCGGCGGCAACCCGGAAACCCTATCCTATCTCGCCAATCAGGATATCGAAGGCAATTTCGATACTCGCGTCGTCGACGCGCTCAGCCATTATCTGGCCGGCAAGGGTGGGCTGATGGTGGAGAACCTGGCGAAGGCCGTTCCCGAATACCGGAATTCCAGGGTTGGACCGTATCTCTATCTGGTTCTCGGCAATGCGACGGCTCAGCAGAACCCGGAGAAAGCGATCGAATATTACGATTGGGCGCGGCTGACGGCGCCCGGAACCAATATCGAGGAAGCCGCCCTGCGGCGATCGATATCGCTGGCGACCCGTGGCGCCATGCCGGACAAAGGCTTTGCCTATTCGCTCTCCTATGCCCGGCGTTTTCTGACGTCTCCTTATGCCAGTCAGTTCGCCGATGTTTTCGTCGAGTTGGCCGTGGTCAATTACAGCGAGAAAACGGAAACGAAGATCCAGGAAATTCTTGGTTTCATGGACAAGCCGCGGCAGCGTGAAGTCTATTTGCGTATTGCCCGCCGCGCTGCGATCGGCGGGATGCAGGAACTGGCAACGCTCGCGTCAGCGCGGGCTCAGGATCTCTCCGACGTTGCGGATGCAAGTCCCAAGGCCTTGGCCAGCCTTTACTCCGGCCTGGTCGGGGTCCCATCCAAAGGCATTCTCGAAGCACTCAAGCATATCAGCGCTATTCCGGAAGCCGAGCTGTCGCCCCGCGACCGCGCCTTGCGCCAGGCGGCGACCGTTGTTGCGGAGGAGGTGCTGCGTGCACCCAATCCCGAAAGCCTGACACAAGCAACTGTTTCTAACGTCAAATCCGACGTGACGATGCAAGACAGCGCGGCAGTTTCCGGCAGCGGTGAAAGCCCGTTTGCAACACCGGCATCCGACGCGGCGTTGAAGGTGGCGCAACCCAGCGCGGTGCCGCAGGCGGCCTCGCCCGGACAAGGCCCGGCTGACCCGGTTCTCGATGCGTTTCTGAGCACAGGCCGCTCGAAGCTCGATGAGATCGATTCTCTCCTGAAGGGGGAAGACCAACAATGACATTCGTAGACGACAACCTCTTGGGAGCAAGTCCTGTAAGGTCGGGCAAATCAGGCGCGAAAACGGCGGGCAAGTCGCATGATATGGACGCCGCCAATCAGAAGTCTGCCTTTGAAAATGCTTTCGCCGATGCCGGCAAAAAGAAGCAGCCGGTGGTCTCGATCACCGGAAAACCGGCTGTTGAGAACGGTGCCATACCGAACCTCAAACCCTCTGCGGCTGAAGCGCTTGCCGCATCATCCAAGGAGAGCGGCATCGATCCCTTGGTTCCGGATACCGAAGTGAGCGACCTCCAATCCTTACAGGATCATGCTAGCGTAAACGATGGCTTCATGAAATCTTCACTCGGTTCTTCCTCCCCCGCAGACACTCAGGTCACGGCCAAGACAGTATCGTCGCAAGGTTCGTTGGCGGTTGCAAAAGGCGATCATCCGGAAAAGTTTTCGCTGATGCAGGCCAGCCTCGCCGGGGTCGGTGAAGACACGGGCAAAACCGTTGATGGGCCTATCGGTGAGAAAATTGCCGAACTGATAAAGAATACTCAGGCAGACGTCGCCAAGGGTGGCGACAAAACCGGACAGCTCGATGACGCGTCGGCTACGACTCCGCAGGACGAAACCGCTGGCATAACAACTGGCGATGTCAGTCAATTGCTGAGCCTTCTGGATGCGAGACAGAAACCGGTTGCGGCAAGCCAGCCCCCCGGAGCAGAAACGACCCCGGGCATGTCCGAGTTCCAGGCGCTCGCCGAGCGGGCCGGCAAGGCAAAGCCTGCTGCGAAGGATACGGCGAAAACTGACGGGCAGGCGGCCGGCGATGCGAACGCGGTCAAGAATGCCACCAAGGCGGGTACTGATGCCGGAGCTGACCAGGTGTTCCGCTTCGCGCGCGCCGATGGCAAGGGACAGGCGGTGTCGATGAGCGTGGCTTCGGATGGAGACAAGGCTGTCGCCAAGAACGAGGCGTCCGCTGCCACAGCCAAGGCTGAAACCGTTACCGTTGTAGAAGCACGCCGCTATCTCGGCCTCGCGCCTTCCAGCAATGCGGCGGCCGTGACCAGCCAGATCGCCAGCAACCCCGAATGGGCGCGTGCGCTTCAGCCGGGTAGCACCGGCGCCCAGACACCGTTGACGCAGGCGTCTACCGGCAAGGTTCTCAATACCTTGAAGATCCAGATGCACCCGATCGACCTCGGCATGGTCACGGCGACGCTGCGGCTCAAGGACGACGAACTGCAGGTCGAAATCAAGGTGGAAACCGGCGATGCGTTCCGGCAGCTGAGCGATGACCAGACCGCCATGGTCAAGGCCTTGCGTGCGCAGGGCTTTGCCGTCGATCAGGTCACCATCGTCTTCAACGCTTCCGACTCCTCCGGCAATACTAACGCGCAGCAGCAGCCGCAGGCTCAGACAGGCCAGCAGGGCCGCGAGGCGGCCGGAGACGGCGCCAAGGGGCAGCGCAATGACAATGGCGGTCAGGATCAGGGCCGCGAAAGGTGGACGGGCAATGAAGGTACGGGCGATGCGTCTTCTGGGGCTGAGCTTAACCGCACTGGTGATGTCTATATGTAATGCCCAGGCAAGCGCCGGCGTGTGCGAAAGCGAGATCACGGCGGCGGCGGCAAAGTATCAGATACCGGCAGGAATCCTCTATTCGGTTGGGCTGACGGAGACCGGCCGGAAGGGATCACTTCAGCCGTTTGCGATGAATATCGAGGGCAAGGCTTACTTTGAGAACAGCGCCGGAGAGGTTCTGCAACGTTTTTCTGCGGCGCGGGCGCAGGGTGCCAAGCTGATCGATCTTGGGTGCATGCAGATCAATTACTATTTCCATGGCGAGAATTTCAGCTCGCCGGACGAGATGCTCGACCCGCGAAAGAATGTCGAATACGCGGCCCAGTTTCTCTCCAGGCTTCACGCCCGGCATGAAACCTGGACGATGGCCGTGGCCCGTTATCATGCCGGGCCGAACAATGATCCGGCGCAGAAGAAATATGTCTGCCGGGTCATCGCCAACCTGGTGGCGACGGGCTACGGAAAATGGACGGAAAACGCGTCGAATTTCTGTCAATGATTCAACTTTTAAGTGAATTAGCAATATAATTTCCGCTCCGGGCGATTGCGTCAACATTGAGTTAGAAAAATGACCACAAGCGATTTCTTAATATGGCGTTAACGTTTCCACATGAAATTTAGTGCCATATTTGGATAGGGCTACTACATCTAGTTCAAATCGGCACACAAATCTTAATCTACTATTAATTTCAGCCACTAACATTCCATAGTTGTTCATGAATCCCCCGATTCGTACCTCTTAACCATAGATGCGCGATACTGATTCGGAGGCGGACGAATGATCGTAGTGGTTGATGAGCGTGAGCTTGTAAAAGACGGGTATACTTCACTGTTTGGGCGCGAGGGTGTGCCCTCCCAGGGGTTCGATCCAAGCGAATTCGGTGATTGGGTTTCAAAGGCGGCCGATAGCGATATCGACGCCGTCGAGGCGTTCCTGATCGGCCAGGGCGAAAAGGCCATGAGCCTTCCCCGTGCCATCCGGGACCGATCGACGGCCCCGGTCATCGCGATCAGCGACAGCCCTTCATTGGAAACGACACTGGCGTTTTTCGATTGCGGCGTCGATGACGTTGTGCGCAAGCCGGTTCATCCCCGCGAAATCCTGGCGCGTGCGGCAGCAATCCGCCGCCGCCTGAAGGCTTTGGTGAATTTTACCGATATCGGCCCGATCCGGGTGTTTTCGGACGGGCGGGATCCGGAAGTCCAGGGCGAAGTTTTCGCCTTGCCGCGCCGCGAGCGCCGCATTCTAGAGTATTTGGTCTCCAATCGCGGGCGCCGCGTCTCCAAGTCTCAGATTTTCAACGCGATTTACGGCATTTTCGATGAGGACGTCGAAGAAAACGTCGTTGAAAGCCATATCAGCAAGCTGCGCAAGAAGCTGCGCAAGCGGCTCGGTTTCGACCCGATCGATTCCAAGCGGTTCCTTGGCTATTGCATCGACTGGAGCTGATGGGCGACGGGGTCCGGATGTGCAGCATCCGGCACCCCAAGACAGGTTCACGCAAGGCCCACCCCATAGTCTCTTCATAACGACGAAAACGAGGATCGGACATGAGTCTTTACGGAATGATGAGAACCGGTGGTTCCGGCATGAATGCTCAGGCAAACCGCCTGGGCACGGTCGCTGAAAACATCGCCAACTCCAGCACCACGGGCTACAAGCGGGCATCGACGGAATTTGCCTCGCTGATCCTGCCGACGAGTAACGGTGCTTACAATTCCGGCGGTGTCGAAACCAAGGTGCGGTACAGCATTTCGGAACAAGGCCCGACGACCTACACCACGAACAAAACCGATATGGCCATCAGTGGCGGCGGTTTCTTCATCGTTTCAGGTGCGGACGGCTCCAACTTTCTCACCCGCGCCGGCGCTTTCACGCCGGACGGCGATGGCAACCTGGTCAACGCGGCCGGTTACAGCCTGATGGGCTATGAGTACCAGGAGGGTGTTGACCCGACCGTTGTCGTCAACGGCTTTGACGGTTTGAAGAAAGTCAATCTAGCTTCTGACGGTCTGGTGGCAAAGGGCTCCACCAAGGGCACCATGGGTGCGACCCTTAACTCGGCTGATCCTGTCGGCAAGGAATCCACAACGTCGCTCAGCGTTTTCGATAGCCAAGGCAATGCGCGGCTCCTTGACTTCGTCTACGAAAAGACCGGGCCGAATGCCTGGACGGTTGAGGTTCGAGACCGCACCACTTATAGCGCTGGCCCGCCAGTCGTGGGACGCCTCGGTACGCAGACACTGAATTTCGACGCAAGTGGAAATTTGACGCCTGCTACTGCCTCGGTCACCACGACCGCGATGAATGGGCTGCCTGGCACGGGTGCTAATCTCAGCGCTCTGACGATCGATCTCAGCAACACCAAGCAACTGGGCGCCGCTTTCCAGGGTGACGGTGGAAAGATCGACGGCAGTGCGCCGAGCAAGGTCAAAGGCTATCAGATCGACAAGGCCGGTGTCGTGTACGTTGAGTATGCGAATGGCACGCTCGATCCACGCTACCGCGTGGCGCTCGCCAGCGTCCAGAGCCCTGACAATCTCGTTCCGCAGTCGGGCAATGTCTATTCGCAGGGCGTGGATTCCGGCGTCATCATCACCGGTTTTGCCGGTTCCGGCGATTTCGGCAGCATCCAGGCCGGGGCACTTGAGGGCTCCAATGTCGATATCGCCAACGAACTGACGGCGATGATCGAATCCCAGCGTAGCTACACGGCAAACTCGAAGGTCTTCCAGACAGGCGCCGACCTGCTGGACGTTCTTGTGAACCTGAAGCGATAATTGAAAAGGTACGGTCTGCGTCATGTCGCTGTCATCAGCCATCAACACCGCACAGACGATATTCAACAACACGGCCGCTCAAACGGCGCTCGTTTCGAAGAATATTCAGAATGTGAACAATGCGGATTACTCGCGCCGCATGGCAATGCTGGGCACGAGTGGCAACGGCGCGCAGATCGTATCCATCCAGCGCGCCCAGAACGATGCGCTGATGAAACAGCACTCCATCAGCATTTCCCAAGCGTCAGCTCAGGACGCTTTGCTGACTGGCCTGGAAGCAGTCAAGGCGGCGCTCGGCGGCAATGGTTATGAAACCTCGCCGGCGAATTATCTCAAATCATTCCGCGATAGCCTGCAGACTTTCGCGGCGGCACCCGGCAATACCTCCATCGCGGCAACAACCGTGTCGAGCGCCTCGGATCTCGCCAAGTCGTTGAGCAAGACGTCTGCCTCCGTCCAGAGCGTCCGCTACGATGCCGACAAGGAAATAGACGCTTCTGTCAAAAATCTGAACAAGCTGCTAGCCGAATTCGAAACGGCTAACAACGCGGTACGGGGCGCGACAGCCAGCGGCAGCGACGCGAGCGATGCGCTTGATCAACGCGACACGCTGCTTCGACAGATCTCCGAGATCGTCGGTATTTCCACGGTCACACGTGCCAATAATGATACGGTCATCTTTACGTCCGACGGTACGGTTCTGTTTGAAAACAGCGCGCGCGCGGTGACGTTTCAGGCAACGCCCGGTTTCGGCGCGACCACCACCGGCAACGCGATCTACGTCGATGGCGTGGCGCTGAAGGCCGGCAAAGGTGCCGATACGTCCGGTGAAGGCAAGCTTTCCAGCCTGCTTCAGCTGCGCGACGAGACAGCACCAAAGTTTCAGTCGCAGCTCGATGAAATCGCGCGCGGCCTGGTGTCGCTCTTTCAGGAAAACACGACACCCGCAACCACGCCAAAACCTGGATTGTTCACTTGGGCAGGTGGTACAGTTCCGGCGCCTGGCGTAACTGTCCCTGGAATGGCGGCATCGCTGACAATCAATCCCTTGGCCGAAAGCAATCCCGCGCTGGTCCGCGACGGGGGCTTTAATGGCCCGACCTATAAGTCGAATACGGCGGGAAGTTCGGGCTATACGGCACTTCTGGACAAGTTTGTTACATCGCTCAGCACGGACATACCTTTCGATCCGGCGACAGGGCTCGACGGTTCAAGCAGTATTCTCGATTTTTCGGCTTCCTCGATCGGCTGGCTGGAGGACCTGCGAAAGACCGCATCGACCGCCAGTGACAACAAGACTGCCATGCTGTCGCGCACCCAAGATGCGTTGAGCAACGCCACCGGCGTCAGTCTCGATGAGGAATTGTCACAATTGCTCGACCTCGAGCAATCTTACAAGGCATCGGCGAAATTGGTCAGTACGGTGGACGCCATGATGGCGGCCCTTCTGCAAGCTGTAGGATAAAATCATGAAAACGTCGTTCGTTTCCAATCTGGCCGTACAAAATGCCATGCGCCTGACCGTTCAAAGAGGTCAGGCGGAAATGATAAAGCTGAACACCGAAGTAACGACAGGGGTTCACTCGGATTACGGTCTGGCGCTTGGGGGTTCGACGTCGCGATCGGTCAGTATTTCCTCCCAGATCGATCGCCTGGCGACCCTGAAGAGCACTAATTCCATCGTCACTCAACGGCTTTCCGGTTCTCAGGAAGCATTGAAGACGACGCTGGACGCTGCCCAGAAGTCGCTGTCATCGTTAATGGCTTTCCGGGACAGCAAAACCGATAATCTTTTGAAAACCGCGCAGGATCAGAATACTGCGGCAATGACGACGTTCACATCGGCCGCCAACACCTCCCTGAACGGTGAATATCTGTTCTCGGGTGTCAATACCGATGTCAAGCCTGTTACGGGCTACACGGATACATCTGCAGCCAAGGCGTCCTACGATGCGGCATTGACGACGTTTATCGGCGCACAGCCAGTTCAGGCGCCGCCGCTGACGTCCGTCAGCCAATTCACTAAGGCGCAAATGACCGATTTCATCGAAAATACCCTGGAGCCGATGTATGCCGACCCGTCTGTGGCCGGATCGAAGTGGACGGATTGGTCGAGCGCGTCCAGCCAGAACATGACCAGCCGTATCAGCGCCAACGAAGTCATTCAAAGTTCGACAAACATCAACGCGGAAGGTTCCCGAAAATTTGCTCTGGCAAGTGTGATTTCCAAGGAGCTTCTCAGCGCCAATTTGAGCGATGAGGTTCGCGGCGCGGTCACCGACAAAGCCGTCGAATACATGGGCGAAGCCGTCACCGGACTGATCAGTATGCAGAGCAATCTCGGCCTGTCGGAGGAGCGCGTCAAGAAAGCCAATACGTCGCTCGAGGCGCAAACCAAGATCGTCAAGGCACACCAGCTGGACCTGGAGGGGATTGATCCCATTCAGGCAGGATCCATGCTGAAGTCTTTGGAGCTCCAGTTGCAGACCTCCTACACGCTGACGTCGCGTCTTCAGCAGTTGAGTTTGATTAATTTCCTCTGATGCGGTGAGGACCAGGACAAACATGAAGGATGTCTGAATGTATCAGTTTTCATACGCCGAGATCATGGAGGACGGCGTTGCCGACTCCAAGGATCGCGAACGGCAGGTGCTCGATCGGTCCATTGCGCTGCTCGCAGCCGCAAAGCGGCAGGAGGGCTACTCTCGGGAGGCGATCGAGGCGATCTACTACACACGGCGGGTCTGGATCCGGTTCATCGAGGATCTTCGCGCTTCGGACAATCAGCTGAACGACGAACTGCGCGCCAATCTCATTTCCATAGCCATCTGGATTCTCGGTGAGACAGAGAAGATCCGCAAACGCGAATCCTCGAACTTCCAGGGCATTATCGATATCACAACCATCATCAGGGATGGACTCAAATGAAAAGCACACTGCGTATTTCGCTCAAGTCTGGCGAACGGATTTTTGTCAACGGGGCAGTGCTGCGTGTCGACCGCAAGGTCGCCGTCGAGTTCCTGAATGACGTGACATTCCTGCTGGAAAACCACGTTCTGCAGCCGGAAGATGCGACGACCCCGCTGAAGCAGCTCTATTTCATCGCGCAGATGATCCTGATCAACCCGGAAGGCGCCGAGCAATCGACGAACATGTTCCGCAAGTCGGTCGTCATGCTGTTGAATTGCTTCAAGAACGACGAAATCGTTTCCGAGCTGAAGAAAATCGACGGAATGGTGACGCAGGGCCGCGCCTTCGACGCCTTGAAGGCCATCCGTAGCCTCTATGCTCTCGAAGACAGGATCCTGAACAACCAGGAAATCACCCCTGCAACGATCGAACAGATTCGCAAGGAGATCGCACCATGGCGGTAAGTGGCGTCAACAACAGTTACGTGCCCACAGCTTCAGGCGTCGATTCCGGTGGGGACAAGGCCAAGGCAAACCTGAACTATGACAGCTTCCTGAAGCTGCTCGTGGCTCAGATGAAGAACCAGGACCCGACCCAGCCGATGGATTCGACCCAGCAGATCGCCCAGCTGGCGACCTTCTCGCAGGTCGAACAGACGATCAAGACCAACACCAATCTGGAAAGCCTGCTGCAGCGCACGTCGCTGAGCGAAGCCAATGCCGTGATCGGCAAGACGGTGACCAGCGCCGACGGCAAGACAACTGGTGTCGTCAAGGAAGTAAAGCTATACTCGGATGGAATCATTGCCGTCCTCGATAGCAAGAAAGAACTGGTTATCGGACCCGGCGTTACCATAAAGTGATAGCTCATGAATGAGGCGGATGCCCTCGATATCGTGCAGGCGGCGATCTGGACAGTGGTCGTCGCTTCCGGGCCCGCCGTCGTCGCCGCCATGGTTGTGGGCGTCGTCATCGCCTTCATCCAGGCGCTGACCCAGGTTCAGGAAATGACCCTGACCTTCGTGCCGAAAATCCTTGCCGTGCTGATTACTATCGCGCTTTCCGCCTCGTTTGTCGGTGCGCAGATCTCCATTTTCACCGATGTCGTCTTTTCGCGCATTCAAACCGGCTTCTGACGTTCCGGCGAAATTGACATGGGCGCACTGAGAAAAGCGCGCCACCCTCTGCCTTTCGACATCGATGCCACCTTCGCGCAAGTTTGGTGCGTTAGGCCTGCTGCTTAGTATGGGCAGCAGGTATGAATGCTGTCCGCCTCTCATGACGAGACGGAATTTCCGATGGCACAACCTCCTGCTCTGATTATCCCGAAAGTCGCGCCCAAAGGCCGCGATGTCGGCTTTGCCCTCGGCATCGTTGCGATCCTGTCGATCCTCTTTCTACCGATCCCGCCGTTTCTGATCGACATCGGGCTGGCTTTCTCCATCGCGTTCTCCGTACTGATCCTGATGGTATCCCTGTGGATTCAGAAGCCACTGGATTTCTCTTCCTTTCCAGTCATCCTCTTGATTTCCACCATGACCCGGTTGGCGCTCAACATTGCGACAACGCGCGTCATTCTTTCGCATGGTCATGAAGGACACGATGCGGCCGGCGGTGTCATCGCCGGTTTTGCCGAACTGGTCATGGGTGGCGATTTCGTCATCGGCCTGATCGTCTTCCTGATCCTGATCACGGTGAACTTCATCGTCATTACCAAGGGTGCGACGCGTATCGCCGAAGTCGGCGCCCGCTTCACCCTCGATGCCATCCCCGGCAAGCAGATGTCGATCGACGCCGACCTTTCGGCCGGACTGATCGACGAGAAGGAAGCCCAACGCCGCCGGCGCGAACTGGAAGAGGAGAGCTCCTTCTACGGTTCGATGGACGGTGCCTCGAAATTCGTACGCGGCGACGCGATCGCCGGCCTTCTCATCACGGCGATCAACGTCTTCGGCGGCATCATCATCGGCTATGTCCGCCATGACATGTCGATCGGCGAAGCGGCCGACGTTTTCGTCAAGCTGTCGGTCGGCGATGGTCTGGTTTCCCAGATCCCGGCCCTGATCGTATCGCTGGCCGCCGGCTTGCTCGTGTCGCGCGGCGGCACGTCCGGCTCCACCGATCAGGCCGTCATCAACCAGCTCGGTGGCTATCCGCGTGCGCTGATGGTGGCGTCCGGCCTGATCATCATGCTGGCGTTGATGCCAGGCTTGCCGTTCACGCCGTTCGCTGTCTTTGGCGGTGGCATGGCGTTTCTCAGCTGGGTCATCCCCCGTCAGCTGGCTGCGGCCAACAAGCTCAAGCGTGATCAAGACCAGCACACTGCACAGTTGAAGACGGATAGCGAAAAGGACTCGGTCAAGTCGGTCCTGAAGACGGCGGAGATCGAATTGCTGCTCGGCAAGCAGGTCTCCACACGTCTTCTGGGAGCCCATCAGGAACTGGCCTTCCGCGTCGGCAAGATGCGCCGCAAGTTCGCCGGTCAGTACGGTCTCATCGTTCCGGAAATCAAGGTCTCGGATGATATCGGCATCCCGGACAAGGCCTATCATGTCCGTATCCACGGCACGACGATCGCCTCGAACACGGTGCGCGTCGGCGAAGTCATCGTCGTCACCGGCGGTGGCCGCAAGCCAAGCGTGCCGGGAGACGATATTCGCGAACCCGCATTCGGCATGCCGGCCGTGTCGATCCTGGAAACCTTTACCGAGGACCTGAAGCGCGAAGGCTTCCACCCGATCGACAACGTCTCGGTGGTGCTGACACATCTGTCGGAAGTCATCCGCAACAACCTGCCGCAGCTTCTGTCCTACAAGGACGTCAAGATCCTGATCGAGCGGCTGGACCCGGAATACCGCAAGCTGGCCGACGAAATCTGCACCTCGCACATGTCCTATTCGGGCCTGCAGGCGGTGCTGAAGTTGTTGCTCGCCGAACGCGTCTCGATCCGCAACCTGCATCTGATCCTCGAAGCGGTCGCCGAACTTGCACCGCATGTCCGAAAGACCGAGCAGATCGTCGAGCATGTCCGCGTGCGCATGTCGCAGCAGCTTTGCGGCGATCTCGCCGACAACGGCACGCTGCGCGTCCTGCGTCTCGGCAGCAAGTGGGACATGGTCTTCCACCAGGCGCTGAAGCGCGACGCCAAGGGCGATATCGTCGAGTTCGACATCGATCCGCGTCATCTGGAAGAGTTCAGCGAGCAGGCGACCAAGGTTATCCGTGAACATCTCGACCGCGGCATGCCGTTCGTACTGGTAAGTTCGCCCGAATCCCGCTCTTATGTGCGCATGATCATCGAGCGTCTTTTTGCAACATTGCCGGTTCTCTCGCATGTCGAGCTCGCCAAGGGCCTCGAGATAAAGATCATTGGCTCGATTTCATGATCACCGATCCTGAAGGCACAGTGCTGGCGCTCTTCGCCGCATTCTGCCGGATCGGCGCCTGCATCATGGTCATGCCCGGATTTTCCACCGCACGTGTGCCGGTGCAGATCCGCCTCTTTGTCGCGGTGGCGATCTCGATGGCGATCCTGCCGATCATGTGGAACGAGATCTATCCGCAGATTTCCGGCAAGGGTCACACCTATATCTACATCGTCGCGACGGAGACCGTCATCGGCGGCGTCATCGGCCTGATCGCGCGTTATTATGTGCTTGGGCTGCAGTTCACCGGCACGGTGATCACGATGATGATCGGCTTCAATGCCCCGCCGGCCAACGACGTGTTGGAAGATACCGCCGAAAACCAGCTGACCAACATGATCAGTTTCGCCGGACTGATGGTCCTGTTCATGCTGGATTTCCATCATGTCATCCTGGCAAGCATCGTCGATTCCTACAAGGTGATGCCGCTTGGCGTCGGTTTCGATCCGCAGGGCGTGCTGATCACGCTCACCAATGCGCTCGAGACCACCTTCTACATCATGCTGCGGTTGGCGAGCCCCTTCATCATTTACGGCCTGCTGTTCAACGTTGCGCTCGGCATGGTCAACAAGCTGGCACCGCAGATGCCGCTCTACTTCATCTCGCTGCCCTATCTGATCATGGGCGGCATGTTCCTGCTCTATCTCGGCATTGCGGCGATGCTGAAACTGTTTGCCGATGGCTTCGGTCCTATGATGCAGGGGATTTAGCCGATGAAAAGCCGGTCCGAAAAACTCAAGCGCCTCGTTGTCGTTCAGAGGCATCTGGAGCAGATGGCGGAAAACGAGCTGGCCGAAACCGCCAGGCAACGCCGAGATCTGGCTGAAACCATTGACGTGGTCGTCGACGCCATGGGGTCGGCAAGCCCGCTGCACGCGATGTTTTCCGGGCATTATGCCTCGCAGCTCGGCCGGCTTGCGATGAAGGACCAGATGCTTCTGGATATCCAGCAGGGGCATGAGGCCCGGGTTCTGAAGGAGCGCGCAAAAGGCGACCGGCTTGAGGAAAACATGAAGGAGGCCCGTGTTCTGGAAGACCGGACCGAGGCGGACGACGCCATCTACGATCTCGTCGATCAGCATGTGATGAGCGCATCACCAGCTTCCGGTAAGGTTGGCCGGTCATAGTGCGGGTCAGGAGCGGTCGCATATTGGGCTGAACCGTTCGCTAAGATGCTGATTTTATGGAGTGATCGCTGGCTCTTACAGAGGCGCCCGCAGCAAGCTCCGTGACCGAGAGGACACCGCATGGCCATTTCTCCTCCAAGCGACCTGGTGCTGGATGTCGTGCGCGCTGCAGATCCGGCTCAAGTGCAGGAAGCGCAAGCGCGGCTGAAGGCCAATCGCGCCGCATTCCAGGCGACGAGCCTCGCGGAAAACGGCAACGGTTTTGCCAACACGGTCGCAGTTCTCAATCAGGACAGCCCGACCAACAGCCTTGGCGACATCACCAATCGTGCCGAGGCCAAGAAAATCCCGGAAAGCTATCGCAAGTTCGAGGCCATGGTGCTGCAGAACTTCGTCAAGTCGATGCTGCCGTCGGAAAGCGAAGAGGTTTACGGCAAGGGCACGTCCGGCGATATGTGGAAGAGCATGATGGCCGAGCAGATCGGCAACGTCATGGCGCAGGGCGATGGTGTCGGCATTGCCGAGCGCATGGTCACGGACCGCATCGTCGGCGAAGGCCCCAACCGGGTCAGCGCATCGCTCGACGGCAACAGCAGCAATGTCGCGCTGAGCATGGTGCAGGAATACGAGCGCAAGGCGGTCGCCAATTTCACGGGCACGCAGGACAATAACGATCAAGCCTGAGGCAAGACCGGCCATCGGCCGGATTGACCTTACACAGAAGTTTCGCGCACACATCACGCCAGGGGCTTGAACCCCGCGTGCCGCCAGCGCCAATGGGAGTCAAATAATGGAAGTTGCAGCATCGAGTGACGTGCGTATCCAGAACGTGCTGGGCCGTCTCGAAATGATCCTCGACAACGAGAATACCCGGATCGGCGTTGACCCGAGCTTCGACCTGAAAACGTCGAACGCCCGCAAGAGCCGTTGCCTCTATGAGCTGACGATGCTTCATCGCGACTCTTCGCCGGACGAAATCTCGCCGGCATTCGTATCGCAGACGCGCCACATCCAGACCAAGCTGATGACCAATTCCCAGAAGGTCAACGCTCATATGGAAGCCTGCCGCTCGGTGGTCGACCTGCTGAAGGCTGCCGTCCAGGATGCCGACGCGGATGGCATCTATACCGAACAGCAGTTCCGCTACGGCGATTTCTGATGTTGAAGCTTGTTTTCACCGGTGTGTGGATTTGCGCCGTATCGCTCGGATCCGTCTATTTTTCGATCCAGCATGCGTCGGCACCGGTGGAATCGAGTGCGGAGGCTGAGCGCCGCGCATTGCAGGAATATGTGCCGGGAGAGTTGATCACCGTACCGGTGATCACCGATGGCGCAGTGCAGGGCTATTTCCTCACCAAGCTGTCGTTCTCGGTGGACAAGGCCAAGGCCAAGAACATGGAAGTGCCGTTCAAGGAATCGGTCACGAACGCCCTGTTCGACATTCTGGTTGGCCAGAAATTGATCAACGTCGCCGATACCAGCAATTTCGACCTCGCCAGCTTCAAGACGATCGTCAAGGACCAGCTCAACAAGCAGTTGCGTGACGAGGTGATTTTCCAGGTTCTGGTCGAGCAGCTCGAATATCTGTCGAAGACCGACGTGGCCCGGCTTGCCAATTCGGCGAACGAAAAACAGCGCAAGCCCGTACCGATCGTCGACAAGAATGGCGAAACCGCCAACGATCAGATGCCCGAGAGCGAAAAGCGGGCTGCAGCGGCTGGAAAATGAGCCGCCACGCGATGTGGCTCAGTTCTTTTCCGGATTGCGATATTGCTCGTTGACGAGGCCGAACTCCATCATCAAGCGGCCGCACGCCACATAGAAGTGGTAGAGCCCTGCCGATGGCAGGCCGGATGATTTCCAAAGCGAAATGCCGCGAAACGGTGAGGCCGCCAAAAGGGCGAGCGATTTGGCAATCGTCTGCACCCGGCCGGCAAAGCCGGGGGCTGCGCGGTGTTCGAGCAAGGCGGAAATCGCCCCGTTTCGCAGACTGCGCGATCGGATCCACGACAGTTCCGTCCGCCGTGCCGGAATGGTTTCGGCCACCCAGGCTTCCGCTGCCCAGGCAAAAGAAAAGCCGTTTTCCTTGCACCGGCGATAGAAATCGCTGTCGCCACCGCCGATGAAATTGAACAGTGGATCGAGGAATGGTCGCGGCATGGCGTCAAGCACATGGCGGGTAATCAGCACATTGCCTGACGAATACAGGATCGGGACAGGGCCTGTCGTGTCATAGTGGGGCACAAAGACCGGATGCCGCTTGCGATCATTGCGGGTCTTGTCCTCGAAATCGGGAAGTTGCGGCCCTCCGATGAGATCCGTCCGCGTCTGACGATGTACCGAAACGAGACTGTCGAGCCAATCGGGCGCCGCCAGTTCGTCGTCGTCGATCACGGCGATGGCCTGCAGGTTGGGATAGCTGGCAAGCGCCATCGACCAGCCGGCATTGTAGGCATGGCAATTGCCGCGCTGATGCGCAATCACCACCAGCGCGTTGACCCGGTGGTCGGCAAAGAACATTTTTGCAGCGTTCGCCCCTTCCAGTCCGTCCGCGTCATTCTCCATCACCACGATGGCGAAGGGACTGCCCGGGGCCTGCGAAATAACGGTTCTCAGGGTTTTAAGCAGATGCTCGGGCCGGCGGAATGTCGGCAGCGTCACGACGAGCTCGATGCTTTCATGGCTATCGACCGCCGTCCGGTAAAATTCGGTCACATCCTGGGCGGGCGGGGGCATGGCGGGTTACCTGTTGAGGGCGGGAAACTGGCAAGCACTAAAGCAAATGTTCCTAAAC
>UCKS01000043.1 GCA_900473045.1 Hyphomicrobiales bacterium | reverse complement strand
CGGATCTTCCGGGCGTGGCTATAGCCCGTTGAGGGATACCGCGATCTCCCTCTTCTCCCCATCGGGGAGAAGGTGGCCCGCAGGGCCGGATGAGGGGGCCGAAGGCACCGTGAAGACGGAAATCCGGGGAAACTGAAAAAGGAAAATCGGGAAATCACCACGATGAAAGGCCGCCCGCTCCATGCCGAACCGCCCCCTCATCCGCCCTTCGGGCAGCGCGGCGGGTGGGGGTGACCACCGCGAACTCTGCGACCTAAAGCATATGCCCCGCAGCTCACCCCACCCCGGCACTACGTGCCGGCCCTCCCCCTCAAGGGGAGGGTAAACTTACTTACCGCTTGCAACATCCGCCAAAGCAGAGACAAATCACGGGCAAACCAACCTGATACGAAACTGCCTTCGCCCCCACATCATCCCAAGGTGACCCCGATGCCGAACCCTCTCGCGTCCTCCCTCGGCGCCACGCTCACCGCCAGCGGCACAACCTTTGCGGTCCGCTCCAGCACCGCCTCCTGCATCGAGCTCTGCCTTTACGACGCGACCAACAACCGTGAACTGCGCCGCCTGCCGATGCAGCGCGGCGAGGATGATGTTCACAGCCTGACAATTTCGGACGCCCCCGCTGGCACGCGTTATGGTTTTCGCGCCTGGGGAACCTATGATCCGGACAACGGCCTGTGGTTCGACCCCGCCAAGCTGCTGGTCGATCCCTATGCCCGCGAACTCGACCGGCCTTTCCACTACGATCCCCGCCTGTCGGCCTTCGGCGACGACACCGCCGATCTCGTTCCCAGGGCGATCGTCACGGAGCCGCAGAACGCACAACGGCAAGCGCCACTGTTCCAGACCGGTGGCCTGATCTACGAGGTCGCCGTCCGCCCCTTCACCATGCTGCATCCGGATGTGCCGGAACAGCAGCGTGGCACCGTCGCGGCCCTTGCCCATCCCGCCGTCATCGCCCATCTGAAGCGCATCGGCGTTTGCGCCATCGAACTGATGCCGATCACCGCCTGGATCGACGAGCGCCATCTGCCACCGCTGGGCTTGACCAATGGCTGGGGCTATAATCCCGTCGCCTTCATGGCGCTCGATCCGCGCCTGGTGCCGGGCGGCATGACCGAACTGCGCGAGACCGTTGCCGCCCTTCATGCCGAGGGCATCGGCACCATTCTCGATCTGGTCTTCAACCATTCCGGCGAAAGCGACCGCTTCGGCGCGACGCTGTCGATGCGCGGCCTCGATAACCCCGTCTACTACCGCCACGCCACGGATCGGCCGGGCGAACTGGTCAACGATACCGGCACTGGCAATACCATAGCCTGTGATCATCCGGTGGTGCGCCAGCTTATCCTCGACAGCCTGCGCCACTTCGTCCTTGCCGCCGGCATAGACGGTTTCCGCTTCGATCTCGGCTCGATACTCGGCCGTGACATCAACGGCTTCAGCGCCGATGCCGCGCTGCTCACCGAAATGCGCACCGATCCTGTGCTGAAAGACCGTGTGCTGATCGCCGAACCCTGGGATATCGGTCCCGGCGGCTACCAGCTCGGCAATTTCCCGGCGCCGTTCCTCGAATGGAACGACCGGGCCCGCGACGACCTGCGCCGCACCTGGCGCGGCGACAGCCACACGATCGGCGACCTGGCAACGGCGCTGGCCGGCTCATCCAGTATCTTTTCCCGCAATGGCGGCGAACAGACCCGCAGCGTCAATTTCATCGCCGCCCATGACGGCTTCACGCTGATGGATCTCGTCTCCTATGCCGGTAAGCACAACGAAGCCAATGGCGAGGATAATCGCGACGGCCACAACGAAAACCACTCGTGGAACAACGGCGTCGAAGGGGCGACGGCCGATCCCGAGGTCCAGGCCTTCCGCCGCCGCGACGTCATGGCGCTGCTGTCGACCCTGTTTGCCACGCGCGGTGCCATTATGCTGACGGCCGGCGACGAGGGCGGCCGCAGCCAGCGTGGCAACAACAATGCCTATTGCCAGGACAATGCCATCACCTGGGTCGATTGGGGCACATTGAATGAGACATTGATCGCCCATACAGCAGCGCTCTCGCAGATCCGCGCCCGCTTCGATGTCTTCCACGATACGACTTTCTTCACCGGAGACGGCGATGTCGAATGGCTGCGGTTCGACGGCCAGCCGATGACGACGGGCGACTGGGAAAGTGCCACCGCCGATCATCTGGTCATGCTGCTCTCCACCGGCGACAGCGTGCAGAACAGGCGCACCCGGCTTGCCGTCGTCATCAATCGCAGCCACGCGCCGCATCCGGTCCAGTTGCCGGTCCGGCAGGGGGCTGGCTGGCAGAGCCTCTTGCCATCAGCCACGGCGGGTGTGGGTATCGTCGCGGCGCGCAGTGTCAGTTTCCACGCCGAAATTTTATGAGCCTATACTGCCCTCCCGATTGCCGTTTTTTGAAAGAGCGGCGTATAGAGAAACGGGGATGTTTTTGATCGGAAAAGAGAATGCCGCAGGAAATTTCGCTATCTGACGTCAAGAACCTGGTGGGCACCGAGGTCGGCATCTCCGACTGGATCACCGTCACGCAAGAGACCATCGACGGATTTGCCGACGCCACCGGCGACCACCAGTTCATCCATTCCGACCCGGTGCGCGCCGCTGCCGAAACGCCATTCGGCGGCACGATCGCGCACGGCTTCCTGTCGCTGTCGCTGCTGTCGGCAATGAACTACAATTGCCTGCCAAAGGTCCGCGAGCAGACGATGGGCATCAACTACGGTTTCGACAAGGTGCGTTTCGTGACGCCGGTGAAAAGCGGCGCCAGGGTGCGCGGCCGCTTCACCATGGCCGAGGCCCGCTTCCGCGGCGCCGGCATGCTGATGGTCACCTATGAGGTTACTGTCGATGTTGAGGGCGAACGCAAGCCGGCGCTGACGGCCACCTGGCTGACCATCATCCAGTTCGACCCGAAGGACCGGCCGGAGGATGCTTGACGAACCCGCACAGGAGGAGACCGTCCGCCGGGCCTTCACCCAGCAGGCAAGTGCCTGCCGTGACCTTGGATCTCCCTTCACCGCAAGCCTCTGCGCGCTTGCCGCCGAGCGGTTGACCGCCGACCACCCGGTCGCTGAGAAAATTCTGTCCTGGTCCGGCGACCCTTCGCCCAGTGGCGATTCGGTGCCGCTGCGCCTTGCCGGCGCGCTGCATGCGCTGGTGTTGTCCGGCTCGGACCAACACCTTGCCGCAGTCTATCCGCCTCACGCGGCAGAAGCGGATGAGCTCTGGGGCGCCGTCGAAAATGCCTGCCGCACCCATGCGTCCTTCATTCTCGACCGGCTGACATCGGCACCGCAGACCAACGAGGTACGCCGGTCCGGCGCCCTGCTTCCCGGCTTCCTGACCGTCTCCAGCCTGTTCGAAAAACCACTTGTCCTTTCGGAAATCGGCGCCAGCGCCGGGCTCAACCTTCAGTGGGATCGCTACGCCTACCAGCTCGGCGATAGGACCTGGGCTCTGCAGCCGTCACCCGTGCTGATCGCACCGGAATGGCGCGGGGTGCGCCCACCGGACGTTCCCCTTCACATCGCCAGCCGCGCCGGTTGCGATCTCAATCCTCTGAACCCGGCCAACGAAGACGACGCCTTGCGGCTTTTGTCCTATCTCTGGGCCGACCAGACCGACAGGATCGAGCGCACCCGCTTTGCGCTCGCCATTGCTGCCGCCAACCGCCAGACGGTCGAGCGTGCCGATGCGGTGGACTGGCTGGAACGGCGCCTGCAGGAGGTGCGCGAAGATCAGGTTCACGTGGTCTACCACACCGTCGCCTGGCAATATCTGCCCCCACAGTCAAAGGCCAAGGGCGAAGCCCTGATCGCCGCGGGCGGAGCCCGCGCGACGCAGGACGCGCCGCTGGCACGCCTGCAGATGGAAGCCGACGAACAGAAACACAATGGCGCAGCGCTGACGCTGCAGATCTGGCCATCGGGCGAAAAACACCTGATCGGCCGCGCCGATTTTCACGGCCGCTGGGTGGAATGGATCGGTTGGCCCGGAGCACATTGAGGCTCGTGGGCTTCGGCATCGTGGCCAATGCCCCTCACCCTAGCCCTCTCCCCGCTTGCGGGGAGAGGGGATAACAGAGTTTGCCGCCTGTTCCTTCTCCCCGTTTACGGGGAGAAGGTGCCCGACAGGGCGGATGAGGGGCTGGCAGATTAGCCTATGGAAACTGCGATCAGTTCCCGGCATCCTCGGCGGCTTCAGCCAGAAGCGTCGAAACATACGGTGAAAACGACCGCCAGCATTCGACCCGGAACGTATCCTCGGCAGTGCGCAAGAGCACGATCTCGGCCTTGGCCAGGACGGTGCGCGAGCAGGCGCCGACCGGGAAGGCAGCCAGCGACAGGTCCTGCGGGCAACCGCCATTGATCGCCACGTCGGCGCCATGTCCCTTGACGATCAGTGCTGTGTTGCGATGGGAAATATCCGTTGCCGAATGCAGCACATTGCTCGACGCCACCGCCGCCATCAGGTCGGCCCCGTTCTCGTCGATGACAAGCCATTCGTCCGGCCCAAGCCAGAGCGCATGGCGGCCATTCGACGATGCCGAGGTCTTGGCCTTCACCGGCAGCGACAGGCCGAGCGCACCGGAGAGTGCGGAGACGGCATCGGGCTTGGCCCGCAGCGAGATGCGGGTAGCGGGTTTCGCCACCGACAGGGAGGCAGCGCCGGAGCCGCCGTGGAAACCTGACAGCGGCAGGGTGCGGGTTGCGAGATCAGCCCCAATCAAATCAGCCATTGATGCGGCCTCCTTCCTTGTCAATGAACACCATGTCGCTCACCTCGACGGCGATCGTCTTGTCGGGCATCGGCACATAGAGCGTCTGGCCGATCTTCGCCTTGCCGCCGGCAACCAGAGCCAGCGCGATCGATCGGCCGCAGTTTTCCGACCAGTAGGCCGAGGTCACATGCCCGATCATCGTCATCGGCAGCGGCTGGTTGGGATCGGCAACGATCTGCGCGCCCTCTTCCAGAACAACCTTCGGATCCTTGGTCAAAAGGCCGACAAGCTGCTTGCGGCCATCGGCCACCAGATCGGGACGGCGCAGGCCGCGAATGCCGACAAAGTCCGTCTTCTTCTTGCCGACCGCCCAGCCGAGCGACGCATCGTCCGGCGTCACGGTGCCGTCGGTATCCTGGCCAACGATGATGTAGCCCTTCTCGGCGCGCAGGATATGCATCGCCTCGGTCCCGTAGGCGCAAGCGCCAAGCGCTTGCGCCCGCTCATAGATCGCCGCCCAGACGGCCGGACCGAAATCGGCGGGAACGTTGACTTCGAAACCGGTCTCACCCGTGAACGACATGCGGAACAACCGCGTCGGCACGCCGCAGATCCTGCCTTCGCGAACGCTCATATGCGGAAACGCTTCGTTCGACAGGTCGATGCCTTCCACCAGCGGCGCGATGATCTCGCGGGCCTTCGGTCCCTGGATGGCGATAACGGCCCACTGTTCGGTGGCCGACGTCAGCCAGACGTTCAGATGCGGGAACTCGGTTTGCAGATAGTCTTCCATGTGGTTCATGACGCGGGCCGCACCGCCGGTCGTCGTCGTCACATGGAAGCGATCCTCCGCCATGCGGCCAACGACGCCGTCGTCATAGACGAAGCCATCTTCGCGCAGCATGATGCCGTAACGGCAACGGCCGGGCTTCAGCGTATCCCAGCTGTTGGTGTAGATGAGGTTGAGAAACTCAGCCGCATCCGGGCCAACCACCTCGATCTTGCCGAGTGTCGAGGCATCGAAGATGCCGGCGACGTCGCGCACCGTCTCGCACTCGCGATTGACAGCCTGATGCATGTCTTCGCCAGCGCGCGGATAATACCAGGCGCGCTTCCACTGGCCGACATCCTCAAACACCGCACCCTGGGCTTCTTCCAGTGCGTGCATCGGCGTCTTGCGGGTCGGGTCGAACAGTTCGCCACGCGAATGGTTGATCAGCGTGCCGAATGTCACCGGCGTATAGGGCGCGCGGAACGTCGTGAGACCGACCTTCGGAATTTCACGACCGAGCGTTTCGGCAGCGATCGCCAGACCGTGGATGTTGGACAGCTTGCCCTGATCGGTCGCCATGCCGTTGGTGGTAAAGCGCTTGATATGCTCGATCGAGTGCATGCCTTCGCGCACGGCAAGACGGATATCCTTGGCGCAAACGTCGTTCTGGAAGTCGATGAACGCCTTGACCGTCGTATCCGGTCCCGCCCCTTCGGCCGCACCGGCCATGCCGCCCGTCCAGTCAAAGGCATTTGCGCCCTGAAGCTCCAGCTTTTCGGAAGCCGTGAAACCGGAGGCATTCGACATCAGCTCGCCGGCGGCCAGCGCTTCCTCGATGGTCGCCTGCAGGTCATTGGTGCCGTTGCAGGCGCCGACGGACAGGCAATCCTGCGCGTAGGTGCCGGGCAGGAAACGTTGGGTCTCGAAGTCATAGGCCACCTTGCCGCGCGACTGCGAGAACATGTGCACCGACGGCGTCCAGCCGGCCGACATCAGCAGCGCATCGATGGCGATCTTGCGGGACGAACCGCCGCCATTGCGGGCAACCGACATGGACGAAACCCTCAGCTTGCCGCCGGTGTCGACGACGCCGTGGCCAGCCAGAACCTCGATACCGAGGGAACGGGCCTCGGTCAGCACACCTTCCCCGGGCTGTTCGCGGCTATCGACGATGGCAGCGATGGAGATCCCTGCGCGCTTCAGGTCGAAAGCGGCCTCATAAGCTGAATCGTTGGCGGTGTAGACGCCGACTTGTCTGCCGACGGCAACGCCGAAATGATTGAGAAAGGTGCGGGCAGCGGAGGCCAGCATGATGCCGGGCCGGTCGTTGTTGGCGAACACCATGTGGCGCTCGATGGCACCGGTGGCGATGATGACGCGCTTGGCCCGAACCTGCCAGAGGCGTTCGCGCGGCAGTTTCCTGTCGGGCTTGGCCAGATGCTCGGTGACGCGCTCGTTGAGGCCGACGAAGTTCTGGGCGTAATAGCCGAATGCCGTCGTGCGCGGCAGAACGGTGACGTTGTCCATCTTCGCCAGACTGGCCGCCGTACCTTGAGCCCAGGTGAAGCCGTCCTGACCGTCTATGGTGACGCTCTTGTCATAGTGCAGCGCACCGCCGACTTGCCCCTGCTCGTCGCAGATGATGACGCGCGCACCGGTCTTGGCGGCGGCAAGCGCGGCCGAAAGGCCGGCCACACCGGCGCCGATCACCAGCACGTCGCAATGGGCGTAACGGCTGGAATAATGGTCGGTATCGTCTTCGGTCGGCGAGACGCCGAGACCGGCAGCCGCGCGGATCTGCGGCTCATAGACATGCTTCCAGGCCTGCTTCGGCCACATGAAGGTCTTGTAGTAGAAACCGGCGGCAAAGAACGGCGCCAGAAGATTGTTGACCGCGCCAACGTCGAATGCGAGCGACGGCCAGCGGTTCTGCGAGATCACCTTCATGCCGTCGAACACGTCCTGCACGGTGGCCCGCACGTTCGGCTGCTTGCGGGCGGCGTCGCGCTCGACGCCGATCAGGGCATTCGGCTCTTCGGCACCGGCCGACACGATGCCGCGCGGACGATGGTACTTGAACGAACGGCCGACGAGATGGACGCCGTTGGCGAGCAGCGCCGATGCGACGGTATCGCCTTCAAGGGCGGCATAGCTCTTGCCGTCGAAGACGAAACGGGCGGTTTTTGCAGGGGTGAGACGGCCTGCACCGGGGATACGATTGGCGCCGCTCATTTCGCGTCCGACTCCGTGGCTTCATAGGTTTCGACTGTGGCTTCGGTTGCCGGACGTAGCGTGCCGAGATCGGGCCTTGGCAGGCCGGCCTTGTATGTGGTCAGGAACTTGTCGCTGACGGTATCGCGGGCCGCATTGAAGAACCGGCCGCAGCCGTTCAGGTGCCGCCAGCGTTCGAAGGTCAGGCCCTTGACGTTGTCGCGCAGAAAGAAGAAGGCCTCGAAGTCCTCGTCGGTCATCTCGGTCATGTTGGTGGGGCGGGCGATATGGGCGTCGCCGGCCTGGCGGAATTCGAGCTCGGAACGCTCTTCCTCGCAATAGGGGCAATAGATCAGAAGCATTTGTCCAACCCTCTCAAAGTTCGGACCCGGAGATGTCACTCCCCGGTTGTTGATTGCAAAGTCGCTGGCCCATGGTCACGAAGGGCGCGATGCGCTTTATGAGTTGTTGCGGCTCGTCGTAGGGCAAAAGCACGCCGGTCGTACCGAGATTGGTCATCGCCATGCTGAGGACATCGACATCCAGGTTGTACACGCGGGCACGGTCCTCATCGTCGTCAGGCGCAAAATAGACATAAGGGCGGGCCAGAATCTCGATGCACATCAAAGTTCCGCTGTCCGCCACGAACGGCCACTCAAGTTCGCCTGAAGCTTTATGAATCGCCTGACGGCGGAAATCATCCGGCGACGGAATGACATTCCCGGTTTGCAGGCTCCCCATCGTCAGGGCAGCGCCAGTGGCAAAGGCCGTCAGCATCAGTGCGCAACAGCGGCAGCAGCCGCTTCGTCGATCAGGCGGCCCGAGCGGAAGCGTTCCAGTGTGAAGGGTGCGTTGATCTTGTGCGGTGCGTCGTTGGCGATGGTGTGGGCAAAGACATTGGCCGAGCCGGGCGTTGCCTTGAAGCCGCCGGTGCCCCAGCCACAGTTGACGTAAAGACCCTGAACGGGGGTTTTCGCCAGGATCGGTGAGCGGTCCGGCGTCACATCGACGATACCGCCCCAGGAGCGCATCATCTTCATGCGGCGGAAGATCGGGAACAGTTCGCAGATGGCATCCAGCGTATGTGTGATGATCTGCAGGCCACCGGTCTGCGAGTAGGACGAATACTGGTCGGTACCGGCGCCGATGACGAGTTCGCCCTTGTCGGACTGGGAGATATAGGCGTGCACCGTGTTCGACATGACAACGCACGGGAAGATCGGCTTGATCGGCTCGGACACCAGCGCCTGCAGCGGATAGCTGACCAGCGGCATGCGCACGCCGGCCATTTCCATCAGTACCGAGGTATGACCGGCAGCAACGACACCGACCTTCTTGGCATTGATCTGGCCGCGATTGGTATCGACACCGGCAACGGAACCGTCCGGATTGCGGCGGATGCCGGTGACCTCACAGTTCTGGATGATGTGCACGCCGCGATCGGCAGCCGCACGGGCATAACCCCAGGCAACGGCATCATGGCGGGCGGTGCCGCCGCGGCGCTGCAGGGCGGCACCGTTGATTGGATAGCGGGCGGTGCGGGAAATATCGAGCGGCGGGCAGAATTCCTGCGCCTGCTCCGGCGTCAGCCATTCATTGTCGATGCCGTTCAGGCGGTTGGCATGGATATGCCGCTTGAACACCTGCTGGTCATGGACATTGTGCGACAGCATCATCACGCCACGCGCCGAATACATGACGTTGTAGTTCAGATCCTGGCTGAGGCCGTCCCAGAGCTTCAGCGCGTGATCGTAGATCCCCGCACTTTCGTCATAGAGATAGTTGGAGCGGATGATGGTGGTGTTGCGGCCGGTATTGCCGCCGCCGAGCCAGCCTTTTTCGAGGACGGCTATATTGGTGATGCCGTGTTCCTTGGCGAGGTAATAGGCAGTGCCGAGACCATGGCCGCCGGCGCCGATGATGATGACATCATATTCCTTGCGCGGCTCGGGCGAGGTCCATTGCGCCTCCCATCCCCTGTGGCCGCGCATCGCTTCGCGAGCGACAGCAAAAACCGAATATTTGCGCATCCGCTTTCACACTCCGTAGTCCTGCCAAAAGGCCGGTGAATTTCTTGTGGTCGATCCTAGAAATCGCAAATCCCGGACTTCCGCAACGTTTCTTTTGCGACGCGAGACGGCGCTTGTCGCATGAGTTGCGACATCCCTCGTCTCCGGCGCAATATAAGGCGCCGCACATATGAGAGAGGAACATCCAACCGAACAGATGCGTCAACGCCTTGTCGCAATTCCGGCGGCCAAAGCCTTGAAACCAAGGTTTTCCGGCAGTTTTGGCCCTGCAAACCAACTCGCGGCTGGACTTTGAGCAACCGATCTGGTATCCGCTCACCCAATCGTAAAGCTTTCGGGCTCAGCGAACCATATTTTTTTGCCTCGTTGACCTGACTTCATGAGGCGAACACTCGAAACTGAAGGAACGGGATTAACGTGCAGGTACTAGTCCGCGACAACAATGTCGATCAAGCGCTTCGCGCACTCAAGAAGAAGATGCAGCGCGAAGGCATTTTCCGCGAAATGAAGATGCGTGAGGCCTACGAAAAGCCATCCCAGAAGCGCGCCCGCGAAAAGGCTGAAGGCGTTCGCCGCATTCGCAAGCTGGCCCGCAAGCGTTTGCAGCGCGAGATGGGCATCGTTACCCCCCGCCCCTCGGCGGCTGCAGCACGCTGATCAGCGTTTACGGCGTATTTGACGCGTAAATCGGGCGGGGGCGATATGATCGCCACCGCTCTTTCTGTTTAAATCGCATGGTGCGGGATTTAATTCCGGTTACAGGCGACCAGCGCGCAGAGCGTGCTAAACTGTCTTCGAACACACAACGGCACCATGATGGTGTATCTATTGTGGTCCAGGACTTTGACACTGCTGGCCCGATCCGCCGTTCAAGGCCCGGGACATGCCGAGACGCTTCGCTTAATCGAGGGAATGAATCTTGACATCGACTGCCAGGACTGCGGACTTTTCCGACCATACCGGCCATGCCGGGCGTTCCAATCGGCGCGGTTTCGCCCTCGCCTCCATGCTGGCCGTGGCTGGCGCGCTGATGCTCTCGGGCTGCACCACACCTGACACGCCGAGCAGCATGATGCGCGTCGAGCGGGCACAGGGAAGCAACGAGAACATTGCCTCGCTGTCTGCCGTGATCGCGGCCAATCCGAGCGATCCGGAGGGCTATAACGTCCGTGGGTCCGCCTATGGCCGTGCCGGCGAATTCCGCCGGGCGCTCGCCGATTTCAACAAGGCGGTCGAACTCAACCCGCGTTTCTACCAGGCCTATGCCAACCGCGCCCTTGTCGAGCGCAACATGGGCGATCAGTCGGCAGCACAGTCCGACTACAACATGGCCCTGCAGCTCAACCCGCGTTACGACGTGGCGTTCATCGGTCGCGGCAATCTTTATCGCCAGGCCGGGCAGCTGGATCAGGCGTTTGCCGACTTCAACAAGGCGATCGAACTCGATACGACGGACCCGCGCGCCTATCACAATCGTGGCCTGATCTATCAGGCCCGTAAGCAGCATGCGCAGGCGATCGAGGATTTCTCGACCGCGATCTCGCTGTCGCCAAGTGCCCCCGAGCCCTATAATGGCCGCGGCATTTCCTACGTGGCGACGAACGACGACGACAATGCGTTCGCAGATTTCAACACCGCGATTAACCTGAACGGCAAGATTGCTGAATCCTGGGCAAACCAGGCACTCGTCTATGAGCGCCGCGGTGACAAGGCGAAAGCGGCAAAGTCCTATGGCCACGCACTGTCGCTGGATCCCAAATATGAACCGGCCCGCGCCGGACTTGCCCGCGTCAAGGCTGGGGCCTGATCAGAAAAGGCGCGGCGGATGACGCTGCGCGCCAGTCATGCGACCGCAGCCATGGGTAAAAGGCGCTCGACAGACGTGCGATTGCGCCCCTCCCGCTTGGCCTCGTAAAGCAACTGGTCGGCCCGATCGAGCGCGGACCAGGCTATTTCCTGCGGCTGCAGCAGCACACCACCGATGCTGACCGTCACGAAAGCACAAATCTCCGACGTGGCATGATCGACGCGGAGGTTCCGCACGTCGCCGCAAAGCGCGTCTGCGCGATCCTTGAGGGCCGTGTCCCCGCAACCGTACAGGACCAGCGCGAACTCCTCTCCGCCCATCCGGCAGGCCATATCGAGCGGATGATGCGCAAAAGCGTCCAGACACGCCGCCACGCGCTGCAAGGCGAGATCACCGGCCTGATGCCCGTAACGGTCGTTGTAACGCTTGAAAAAATCGACATCGAGCAATAGCAATCCAACCGGTAGATTTTCCCGCCTAGCCTGCTGACGTATCGTCTCCAGCTGTTCATCAAGCCCACGCCGATTGGCAAGCCCGGTCAACGGATCACGCGACGCCTGCTCCTTGAGAATACCGCGCAGGAGGAATTGCTCCCGATGCGCACGCTCCCTGAGATAGCCGCCGACGGCCGCGAAGACCAATGTCAAAAGCAGCATGGCGTCGAATTGCTGCTCGCGCAACTCGGGCGGCAGCAGCCAGTATCGCAACAGGAACGTCAGGACGACGACGCCGACGGCCAGCATGGTGCTGTGCCGGAAGCGGAGCCCAAGCGGAGAAAATGCACCCATGACGAACAGCAGCTGGGCGAATTCGGCATGGCCGAGGCCGTTGCGCTTGTACAGGCAGACCGACACCGCGCCACTCACGGCAAGCGTCAGCACTGCGGCTATCGACAAAGGCGCCGCCCCCTGCGCGCCCCGCTGCCGATGGCAGATATACAGACAGCCAAGCAGGAACAGGACTGCCACCCACCGGCTTGCCAGAATCCCCCACATATCGGCGGAAAGATCGGGAAAACGAGCTACCAGCGGGAGCCGTATAAAATCGGAGATCCCGAACAGGACGATGAAGACCAGGGAGAAAACCGCGCTGACCATTGCCGGCCGGCGCTCATCCCTGTCGATCTGCAGCGCGTACTCGCGCTCCATGTCGCCTTGAAACCGCAACCACCCGATGCCCGCGTCAAGCTGCCGGGCGTAGCGCCCGATCCGGGAGTGACCGAATTGCGAAGATGAACTCATGATCCTCTTTCGTATCACCGGCGCCAACCATTGCGGTTAGCACCCGACGATAGCCGAGGACCATTGAATTTCGATTAAAATGCCGGGCGGAGGAAAGACCGGATACGCAACACTATCGTGCCGCTCGATGGAGTGGCACGATAGTGTTATTGCCTCAGTGGTTCATGGCCTTGACGATATCGTCGGTCATCTTCTTGGCGTCGCCGAGCAGCATCATGGTGCCGTCCTTGTAGAACAGCGTGTTGTCGATGCCGGCATAGCCGGAGCCGAGCGAGCGCTTGACGAACAGGCAGGTCTTGGCCTTGTCGACATCGAGGATCGGCATGCCATAGATCGGCGAGGTCTTGTCGTCGCGCGCCGCCGGATTGGTGACGTCGTTGGCACCGATGACATAGGCAACGTCGGCCTGCGCGAACTCCGAATTGATGTCCTCCAGTTCGAACACCTCGTCATAAGGCACGTTGGCTTCGGCAAGCAGCACGTTCATATGGCCCGGCATACGGCCGGCGACCGGATGAATGGCATATTTCACCTCGACACCATTTTTCTTCAGCGCATCGGCCAGTTCGCGAACAGCGTGCTGCGCCTGAGCCACCGCCATGCCGTAGCCAGGCACGATGATCACCTTGGAGGCATTGGCCATCAGGAAGGCAGCGTCGTCGGCCGAGCCTTGCTTGACCGTGCGCACGACGCCGTCATCACTGGCAGCTGCGGCAGTATCACCGCCAAAGCCGCCGAGGATAACCGAAATGAAGGAGCGGTTCATGCCCTTGCACATGATGTAGGACAGGATCGCACCGGACGAGCCGACCAGTGCGCCGGTGATGATCAGCGCCAGATTGCCGAGCGTGAAGCCGATACCGGCGGCGGCCCAGCCGGAATAGGAGTTCAGCATCGAGACGACCACCGGCATATCGGCGCCGCCGATCGGGACGATCAGCAGAACGCCGAGCGCCAGCGACAGGACGACGATCGCCCAGAAATCGAAATGACTTTCTGATGCGGCAAGCCCGACGATGAAGAAGATGATCAGCAGCAGAAGCACGCTGTTGATGACATGGCGGAACGGCAGCATGATCGGCTTGCCGGACATGCGGCCATCGAGCTTCAGGAAGGCGATGATCGAACCGGTAAAGGTGATGGCGCCGATGGCGACACCCAGCGCCATTTCGACCAGCGCCTGCGCATGGATCCCGCCGATCTCGCCGATGCCGAAGGATGACGGCGTATAGAGCGCCGAAGCTGCGACCAGGACGGCGGCAAGACCGACCAGCGAATGGAAGCCGGCGACCAGCTGCGGCATCGAGGTCATCGGGATCGACCGGGCGATATAGGCGCCGGCGCCACCGCCGATGGCAAGGCCGAGCACGATCAGCACCAGACCGCCGAAGGACGGGGTGGCGAGCAGAAGCGTCGTGACGATGGCGATGCCCATGCCGACCATGCCGAGGATGTTGCCCCGGCGCGAGGTGGTTGGATGCGACAGGCCGCGCAGCGCCATGATGAACAGGACGCCGGAAACCAGATAGAGGAAGGCTGCGATATTGGCACTCATGACGGCAGCCTCACTTCTCTTTTTTCTTGTACATGGCAAGCATCCGCTGGGTCACCAGGAAGCCGCCGAAGATATTGACTGAGGCAAGAACCAACGCCACGAAGCCGAAACCGGTGGCAAGACCGGAGGCCGAGATGCCGACCGCAAGCAGCGCGCCGACGACGATGACCGAGGAAATCGCGTTGGTCACCGCCATCAGCGGCGTGTGCAGCGCCGGCGTTACCGACCAGACGACATAATAGCCGACGAAGATCGACAGGACGAAAATCGCCAGCTGGAACACGAACGGATCGATCGCGCCGCCGGATAGTCCGTGAACAACATTGCCAGCCGCATCCGGCACATATTCGGCGGCGGTGCGCACCGCTTCGACCGCCCGGTCGAGGTCGCCGATCGCCTTGTCGAGCATCTCATTGGCCATACCATTTCTCCCTTAGGCAGCCGCACTTCTCCCCGAAGCACGCACGCTGCCCTCTCCAATTTTCAAGCTGTTGCTGCAACCACGACCGGCGCTGCGGCGAAATTCGGATGCACCACGGCACCGCCATGCGTCAGCATCGTCGCCTTGACGAGTTCGTCCTCGATATTGAGGGCAAGCACCCTGGTTTCCTTGCCGACCATCGTCTCAAGGAACGTCACGAGGTTCTTGGCATAGAGCGCCGAGGCGGACGCGGCGATGCGGCCTGGCATATTGGTGTAGCCGACGACCTTGACGCCCTCGACTTCGACCACCTGATCGGCCACCGCACCTTCGACATTGCCGCCGCGTTCGACAGCAAGATCGACGGCGATCGAGCCGGGTTTCATGGCTCTCAGCATGTCGCGGGTGATCAGCCGTGGCGCCGGACGGCCGGGGATCAGCGCCGTCGTGATGACGATATCCTGCTTGGCGAGGTGCTCGGCGGTCAGCGCTGCCTGCTTGGCCTTGTATTCGGCCGACATTTCCTTGGCATAGCCGCCAGCAGTTTCGGCCGCCTTGAATTCCTCGTCCTCGACCGCGATGAACTTGGCGCCGAGCGAGGCGACCTGTTCTTTGGACGCCGGGCGAACGTCGGTGGCGGAAACCACAGCGCCGAGGCGCCGTGCTGTGGCAATCGCCTGCAGTCCGGCAACACCAGCCCCCATGACGAAGACTTTCGCAGCAGGAACAGTGCCCGCCGCCGTCATCATCATCGGCATGGCCCGGTCATATTCGGATGCGGCTTCGATCACGGCCTGATAGCCGGCAAGGTTGGCCTGCGACGACAGCACGTCCATCGACTGGGCACGGGTGATGCGTGGCATCAGTTCCATCGCAAACGCCGAAACGCCGGCCTTGGCCATATCGGCCAGAGCCTGATCGTTGCCGTAGGGATCCATGATCGCCAGCACGATGGCGCCGGATTTGTAGGCAGCAACTTCGGAAGATGCGGGGCGTCGTACCTTCAGCACCACATCGGCACTTGCAGCATCGGCAACAGAGCCGATCCGCGCGCCGGCCTTTTCGAATTCGCCGTCCGGAATGCGTGACAAAGTGCCAGCACCGGCCTGAACGACGACGTCGAAGCCAAGGGTCTTGAGCTTCTTCACACTTTCGGGTGACGCCGCGATACGGCCCTCCCCCGGAAATGTTTCCAGCGGTATGAATACGGTCTCTGCCACAGGTTCCTCCCTGACACGGGCGGGGAACACGGCAGACCGCGATTTCCACTTTCCCGTACGCTCGATAATCACGCCTGGAACCGCCTTTGGCGGCCCGCGCGCATGTCACTCACTCCGGCCCGGCAATCACCGGGCCTGGTCAAGCAGGCACCTCACTCCCAAGTGCCGCTCTTGTCAAAACTTTGGAAAATCGTTCAGCGCAGCAGCACGAAACCGGCGATGTTGAGGAGAACGAAGAGGACGAAGGCCGTGAAGAAGCCGGCGCTGGTGAAGAAACCGGCAGCCATGGCGATCAGCAGCGCGACGCAAAAAATCGTCACAAATTTCGTGCCTTCGAGGAAGAAATTGTAGGTCTTCTCGTGTTCGGCGTAATCCATCGGTGCGCCCAGTTCGGCCGGTCCGGAGTGATGTTCAGCCATCGTCATATCTCCCTGAAATTCAGCCGCACCCTACTCTGCCCTTGGCGGCGAGCGCGGCATCTCGTCTCTCTTCCATTCCATACGCATCCAGAGTGCCTGAAAGCATCGATTGCGCATAGGTGGCCTTACACAAAGCCATGGTCAAACGCAACGAAAACTGCAGACGCGCCATGCGGCATAACGGTTGATAAGACCAGCGTCGCGGCAGCACAAAAGTGGGATCAGGCCTGGCTGCGCGCCCGGCTTTGCATCGTCAACGCCAGACGTGCTGTCGGCAGGACCGTCAGAGGTGCATACTGCGCCTCCCGGTCATCACCGAACATCATGCGCCGTTCGAACGGTTCCGAATCGAAAAATGGAAACCGGGTATAAAGCCAGGGCCGGATTTCGCGGACACGGGCAGCCAGCAGCGTCAGATCGATCTTGTAGTCGCCGCAGTTCTTCTGCGGCGAGACAATGGTGTCGGCATCGAAGACCCGCTTGTAGAAAGCGGCGTGTTGCGGCTTCACCAGCGACAGGCATCGATCGACGTCGAAATGCTCGGACGCCATGGTCGCGACGCGCAGGGTGAGATACGGGATGGCCGGCATTTCCCGCAGGATTTCCGGATCGGCGGCAAGCCGGACCGGATCGATCAACGACAGGCCCGCATCGAGAAAACTGTCGATTTCTGCACCAAAGACGGAGCCGGACGAACTGACCCGATGCTCGGGCGTCACATGATGCACCCGCACCGTGCTGATCAGCCGCTCTTCGAAATAAATTCCGAAAACATAGGCATGGCTGTCGAAATCGATGTCGTCGATGAGCATCGTGCCGGACAAGGGCAGTATATCGGCCATCTTGTAGGCCTTGAAACGGATGCGGGCGACATCTTCCATGTCCTCCCCCGTCTCGACCCTGCGATATTCCACATGATCCAACAGTTCCAGCAGTCGCTCTGAAAACCTGTTCTGCTGCTCCGCTTTCATTTCATCAAACGCCCCCGTTGAAGGGGGCATTCATCTTCCAAACGGAGGCACCTCACAATGTTTTAATAGATTATTAAGCATAAACCATTTGTTAAGGTTAACAGATAGTTAACGCTAAATTACCATTGGATTTTTGGTCAACGTAACGCCTTGAAACAGGTGGCATTCAGGCGTCCCAGACGATTACAGGGCAAAGCCCCGGCCAGGAGCAGAGCAACGACCGGAAAGCTACGCAATGCGCCGGTTGCGCCGTTTTGGCACGGAAAGCTTCTTCAGCAGGGTATCCGACAGGCTTTCGACCGCCAGCGAAGGCATGGGGGCGGCAAAGACATACCCCTGGATCAGGTCGGCACATTTGTACTGCTTGATCAGCGCCAGTTGATCATTGGTCTCGACACCTTCGATGACGATTTTCAAGCCAAGTTCACGCGATAGATTGACCATGCCACGCAAAAGCTTGAAGCGGCGCGCGTCCTCGCGGATATTGCGCACGAAGGAACGGTCGATCTTGATGATATCAAGTGGCAGCGCGTCGAGATAACTGAGGCTCGAATACCCCGTCCCGAAATCGTCGATGGCGATGGTGATGCCCCGGGCACGCAGTTCCTGAAGGATGGTCTGCACTTTCGCCGCTTCTTCCATTAGGCAGCTTTCCGTCACCTCAAGGTGAAGCCGGGACGGATCCAGCCCGGTTTCGGACAGAATATCCGTGACGATCGGGATGATTTCGCCATTGCGCAGATCAAGGACAGAGAGATTGACGGAAACGGCGATGTGGTTGGGCCATTTCAGGCAATCGAGACAGGCCTGACGCAGCATGAATTTGGTGATGCTGGAAACCACACCGATTTCCTCAGCCAACTGAATGAACACATCCGGCGGAACCGGTCCGCGCTCGGGGTGGGTCCAGCGCGCCAGGGCTTCGCAGCATTCGATGCGCGAGCCATCGGCGAGGAACATCGGCTGATAGGCAATCGACAGCCCGCCGGTTTCAATCGCCTCGCGCAGATCGGTCTTCAGTTTCTGCCGGTCGAGATAGTTCGCATCCATTTCCGCTTCGAACGCGGTGCAGCTCCCCTTTTCGCGGCTCTTGCTTTCAAACAGCGCAAGGTCGGCCTTGATCTGCATGTCTTCCAGCCGGAAGTCGGAACTATCGGCAATCACATAGCCGGCGCTCATCGAGATATTGAAGGTAAAGCCGCTGGCGAGATAGGCACCACGCATCTGCGCGTGCACTGCCCGCATGCGCTCTTCCAGAACGCGCCGGTTGTTTTCGCCTGAAAAAAACAGAACGAATTCGTCGCCCATCAGGCGTGCCGCAATCGCCTTGTCTCCCGTCACCTTCTTCAATCGTTCCGAAATTGCGCACAGCAATCTGTCGCCGACCACATGACCGCGGGTATCGTTGACATGCTTGAATTCAGCGACATCGAGAACCATGAAGCCCGCCAAGCCGGTGCGGTTTTGATCCACCAGCGCATTGCTGACCAGTTCGCCGAAATAGTCGCGATTGGGCAGGCCGGTCAGTGTATCGAACCGCACCATCTGCAGGATTTTCTTTTCCGCCCGCACGCGCGCCGTCACATCTTCAAAGATCAGCACGATACCGCCACTGGCGCGCCGGCTTGCCGAAAACTCGAGGAACAGGTCGTCGGAAAAGGGAATGAGAGCACGCGACTCCATGCCCTGCATCAACTGGCCAAGTTGCTTCAGGACCTGTTTTGCCTGATCCTGCTCCAGGAACGTGTGCCGGACACCGTAGCGCAGCACGGCATCGAGATGGCAATCCTTGAGGCGCTCCCGATCACCCAGATTGAGGAGTTCGCAGGCCCGCCGGTTGGCGACCAGGATACGATTATCGGCATCGAGCATGAACAGGCCATGCGGCATGTTGTTGAGAGCGAGGTCAAACCGTCCGGCGATGGTCGAGATTTCGCGCGCGGCCAGCACATTCTTATGCAGCGTTTCGCGCACGCCGCGCGCCATTGACCAGGTCGTGAGAATAAACGGCACGATCAGCACGGCAAGAATGGCCATGAACCCGTCCATCAGGCCAAGCAGGCCAAGGATGATCGGCACGCAGGCCGACAGGGACATGACGACGACCGCACGCGCCGAACCGTAATTGCGGCCGACGAGCGACACCATGGTGGCGAGCGTCACGGAAATACAGGCGAGTTCGGCAAAGGGGTCGCGGGTAACGAGAATGGCATAACCGCAGGCCGTGCCGAGGGTGATGGTGGCGCAGACACCGCCGGCATTGTAGCGGTTTTCCCAGCGCCGGATGCCTTCAAAATCAAGCGACACCAGGTCTTCACGATCGAACCGGCGCATATCGATACTGCGGACGAACCAAATCAGCACAATCGCAAGCGCGCAGCCGATGAAAAACGGATCACTGGTTTTTGCAAAGACGAGCAGGAATGTCACGACATGCGACAGCATGCCGATCAACAATGTTTGACGGTAATCGTAGAGTGAGCTTACGAACGAAAGATAAACATCGGTCGGAAGAGCGCTCTGTTCATTTGACTTCATGAACCCCCTGCTCCGGTTTGGCGAAGTGTTAATCCCGAGGGTTTAACGAAAGATTTCGCGCGCTTACCGGAAAAAATCTTCCCATATATCGGGGTGTGTGGTCCAGATGCTGCGGTATTGAAATATTTCAACCTAGTATTGCAGCAGACCCCAAGGACTATTGCCTTTCTGCAACCGTGCATGGATTTAACCGCAAACCGGTTATTCGCAGCGACGCGGTACGGAAGCCTCCTGGATCTCTGCCCGGCGATTTATCTGCCTCAATGGTTACTCCAATTTTAAGGGCAACTGGCCAGATCTTGCCAGTTGCAGGCAACCGGTTTACGCACAGCGCTGCGGTCACCGGAATTGACTTCCCTTGTCTTCGACGGCAATGGCTTGATAACGTAATGTGAGGCCGCGCTTCGAGCGAAGCAGCGCGCCGCAGGTGGAGACCCAGCAGTGCCAAAACCCGTTGTTGCCATACCCGCTGATTTCAGAGAATTTGATGGTAACGTCTGGCACGCCACGCCGCATCAATATGTCCGTGCAGCCGTCGAAGGCTCCGGCGTCATGGTGTTTCTCGTTCCAGCCCTTGAGAGCGGCAACGACGCCGACGAAATCCTCGACCGGGTGGATGGTGTTCTTGTCAGCGGGTCGCGCACCAATGTGCATCCCTCCCTTTATGGACAGGAAGAGACGGAGGGCTATGGTCCCTTCGATCCCGGCCGCGACGCGACAAGCCTTCCGCTGATCCGCCGCGCGCTGGAACGCGGCGTGCCTCTGCTCGCCATTTGCCGTGGCATCCAGGAACTGAACGTTGTCCTGGGCGGTACACTGGCAAACGAAATCCAGGACCTGCCCGGCATTTCGGATCATCGCAAGCCGGATGTGGCGGAACTCGATATTGCCTATGGCATCCGCCAGAACGTCATCGTCAAGGAAGGCAGCTGTCTCGCCTCGGTGCTAGGCGCCGGCGAAGTGCAGGTCAATTCGCTGCACCGGCAGGCAATATCGAAAGCAGCGCCGCGTCTCGCCGTCGAAGCCGTCGCCGAAGACGGCACGATCGAGGCCGTCTCCGTGATCGACTCCAAGGCCTTTGCCGTCGGCGTGCAATGGCATCCGGAATACTGGGTCGGCAAGGACGCTCCGTCCTCGACCCTGTTTCAGGCATTCGGCGAAGCCGTGCGCGCCTATGCGGCAGCGAAAGTGAAGGCCTGACGGCCTTTACGCCGTCTTCCGCTTGAACGGTGTTTCAGCGACCGGCGTTAACGCGGCGCCGGTTTCGAACCATGCAACGAGATTATCCACCACCAGATCGGCCATGGCATTGCGCGTCGCCTGCGAGGCGGAGCCGACATGCGGCAGCAGTGAAACATTAGGCAGGGCCAGCAGGGCCTCGGGCACATGCGGCTCGTTCTCAAAGACATCGAGGCCGGCAGCGGCGATCACGCCACGCTGCAGGGCATCGGCCAGGGCTGCCTCGTTGATAGTCGTTCCGCGTCCGACATTGATCAGCACGCCCTGCGGCCCCAAGGCGTCCAGAATCTCCGCATCGATCGTCTTGCGGGTGCTTTCGGTGCCGGGCACGATCACGATGATCGTATCGACCGCCTCAGCCATGCCTTTCAGCGTCGGATAGTGCGTATAGGCCAATCCCTCGCGTGGCGTGCGTGTGTGATAGGCGATGGAGACGCCAAAGGCCTCCAGCCGCTTGGCAATCGCCAGCCCGATACGACCAAGACCGTAAAGGCCAACGGTGCGGCCGCGTAGCGTCAGCGGCGACAACGCGAAAGCGCCGTCCTTCGCCCAGCGCCCCTGGCGCAGCCACTGTTCGGCAGCCGGAAAACGCCGCACCGTATTGAGAAGCAGGCCGATCGCCGTATCAGCCACCTCCTCCGTCAGCACATCCGGCGTGTTGGTAACGGTAACGCCGCGCTTGGCCGCATGCCCGGCATCGACGCCGTCGTAACCGACGCCGAAGTTGGCGATGATTTCGACGTTTGGAAACGCGTCGATGAACCCGGCCGCGATCTTACCCTGGACGGCGATCCCGGAAACACTGGACGCAAGGTCAACCGTCACCAGCGTGGGATCAGCGGCCGCGACGAAGACGAGTTCGAAATGAGCCGGCAAACGGTCGAGCACACGCTGGCTCATTTTTCCGGGCACGAGAATACGCGGGCGGCCGTTGGGCATGATTTGCTCCTCGCGGAATTGCGTCTGATTATTCGGTGGGATTGGGCCGAAGCGGGCCGGTCGACTGGCGAATCCGCATTTCGGGCTTGATCAGGTGAATACCATCGGGCTCGTGGCTGCCGTTCAGCTTATCCAGCAGCGCACGGGCGGCACTGCGGCCGACATCGGACTGTCCGTTCCAGACGGTGGTCAGCGCCGGCGTCGAGATCGAGGCTTCCTCGAGATCGTCGTAACCGGTGACAGACACATCGCGGCCGGGAACAAGGCCGGCGCGGGCAATGCCATTCATCATGCCGATGGCGACGAGGTCGTTCCAGCAGACGACGGCGGTCGGCTTTTGCGGCAGCGACAGCAGATGCACGGCAGCCTCGAACCCGCCCTGCATCGAGCGGGGACCGGGAATGCGCAGGTCCGGATCGACATCGATATTGGCCTTGCGCAGCGCGTTGACGTAGCCCTGATACCGGTCACGGCCGGTCGAGGTCTGGTCCGTACCACCGACCATGGCGATGACGCGGTGGCCAAGGCTGATCAGGTGGTTAGTGGCAAGCGAAATGCCATAGGCGTCGTCGCCGCGGAAGATCGGCACGTCCAGCCCCTCGATAGAGCGGGCAATGAGGATGGCCGGCATGCCGTTGTCTTCGGCAAGCATGATATCTTCCGGCGGCGTGCCGATGGCTGGCGACATGATGACACCGTCGCCACCAAGTTGCAGCAGCGTCTCGATGAAGGCGCGCTGCTTTTCGACGGAATCGTAGTGGTTGGAGAGAATGAACGTCTGCCGGTCGCGGTCGAGTTCGGCTTCGATGGCTTTAAGGATCTCGCCGTAGAACGGGTTCATGATGTCGTGCACGACGACGCCGATAATGCCGGAGCGGGAGGTCCGAAGGCTGGCGGCGCGGCGATTGTAGATATAGCCGAGCGCGCGGGCCTGTTCCTTGATCTTGTCGCGGGTCATGGCAGCGACAAGCGGACTGTCGCGCAATGCAAGGGAAACGGTTGCCGTGGACACACCCAGCGTTTCCGCAATGGTGGAGAGCTTGATCTTCTGCGCCACGTTTCCCCCTCAGATATCCCGGCTAAATACCGCTATTTTTAAATCCTCTTTAAACTGTTTAAATTGCCACCGCAATCGCCAATTAAGGCAGGATCGGATGAGGAGCTATTCTGTATCAGCGGTGCCCTGAAGATTGCCATCGACGGCGCGCAACAACTTCATCAGGGTCTTGATCTGCTTTTCGCTCAGCCCCTTGGTGGCCATGTCCTCAGAAATCTTACCGGCTTCGGCAATCGTCTGCAGACGGTCCCGGCCAAGCGTGGTGAGATAAACCTTGGTCAGCCTGGCATCCTCGTCGTCGGCCCGGCGCTCCAGGAACCCTTGGGCCTCCATGCGGCCAACGGTCCGGGTCATGGTCGGCGCCTTGACGCCGAGCTTCATTGCCAGAACACCGGCGGTCAGCCCGTCGGTTTCGGCCAGCGCCAGCATGACGCCATCCTGCCCGGCATAGAGACCGCTTTCGAGCAGATTGCGCGACAGCACCGTGCGCATCGAACGCGCCGCCTGCACCAGCACCGATGCGAGGTCCTGTGCGTGGACTTCGACGTCCTGGCGCTTTTTCTTGCCGCCCTTGGCTTTCTTCTCGGCCTTGCTCTTCTTTCCCATCGGTCCTCCACCAAATTTCTTGCACGGCCATCCGTCACCTGTATGACTCAGATGACAGCCATACCGCAAGTACAACCGAAAGGCTCTCAGGAGCATGACAGTCCCCGCACCGCGTTGGAAAGACAATGTTTCCGATCTTCCGCCCGCCGAGAGAGCGGACTGGATCGCGGTGCTGCCGCTCGGCGCCCATGAACAGCACGGACCGCACCTGCCGTTCGAAACCGATACGCTGATTGCCGAGGGTTTTGCGGAACGCATCATTGCCCGCCTGACGCCTGCCCTGCCCGTCACGTTTCTGCCAACCGAGCCTGTCGGTTACTCGATCGAGCATCTGCATGTCGAAGGCACGCGTTCGCTGGACTATGATGAGGCAGTCCAGCGCTGGCTCGGCATTGCTGAGGATCTGAACAGCAAGGGCATCCGCAAATTCGTCATGCTGAACGCCCATGGCGGCAATTCACCGCTCATGACCATCGTCGCCACGGAGGCGCGCGTGCGGTTCAACATGCTGGCGGTGGCGACCAGCTGGACCCGCTTCGGGCAACCGGATGGCTGGATCAGACCGGAAGACAAGGCGATCGACATTCATGGCGGCGATATCGAGACGTCGGTAATGCTGGCGATGTATCCGGACAAGGTGGATATGTCGAAGGCACAGCGTTTCACCTCGCGCCAGTCCGATTTCGCCCATCGTTTCAAACATCTGCGCGCCTATGGCCCCCACGCCTTCGGCTGGAAGATGGCAGACCTGAACGAGCAGGGCGTTGCCGGTGACGCTGCAGCCGCAACGGCAAAGCGCGGCGAGAAGCTGATTGTCCATGCGGTGAATGGCATTGTAGAATTGCTGGAGGACGTTGCCGCCTTCGATCTTTCCACGCTGCGCTAGGCAGCGGCCATCCCATGCGCAGAAAAACGAAGGGAAGATTGCGCCCGCATTTGCGCTGGCGCTCACCATCTCCTATATCAGCAATAACCCCGTGCCCGAAGGCATCCCGATTTTTCCGAGGTTCCCATGACCGAAGCAACCACAGCTGCCGCCAAGCCCATTCCCGTCACCGTGCTCACCGGTTATCTCGGCGCCGGCAAGACGACGCTCTTGAACCGCATCCTGACGGAAGCCCATGGCAAGAAATATGCCGTCATCGTCAACGAGTTTGGTGAGATCGGCATCGACAATGACCTGATCGTCGAATCCGATGAAGAAATCTACGAAATGAACAATGGATGTGTCTGCTGCACGGTGCGCGGCGACCTGATCCGCGTCGTCGAGGGCCTGATGCGCCGCCCTGGCCGTTTCGACGCGATCATCGTCGAAACCACCGGTCTGGCCGACCCGGTACCGGTCGCACAGACATTCTTCATGGATGACGATGTGCGTGCCAAGACCGAACTTGACGCCGTCGTGGCGCTGGTCGATGCCAAGCACCTGCCGCTGCGCCTGAAGGATAGTCGCGAAGCCGAGGACCAGATCGCCTTTGCCGATGTCATTTTGCTGAACAAGACGGACCTGGTTACGCCGGAAGAACTGGCAAAGATCGAAGCCACCGTACGGGCGATCAATCCGTCAGCCCGCATTCATCGCACCGAACGCTCCAATATCGACCTGACCCAGGTGCTGGACCAGGGCGCCTTCAGTCTGGAACGGGCACTCGAAAACGAACCGCATTTCCTTGAGCACGATGATCACCACCACGACCATGCCTGCGGTCCGGATTGCGGCCACGACCATCATGATCACGACCATCACCACCACGATCACGAGCATCACGGCCATGACCACCATCATCACGATCACGCCCCTTCGCCGATCCATGACGTGACAGTGCAGTCGGTTTCGCTACGCGGCGGCGAGATGAACCCGGACCGCTTCTTTCCCTGGATCCAGAAGATCACCCAGACGGAAGGCCCCAATATTCTGCGTCTCAAGGGCATCATCGCCTTCAAGGACGACGCTGAACGTTACGTTGTTCAGGGCGTGCACATGATCATCGAAGGCGACCACCAGCGCGCCTGGAAGGATGGCGAGAAGCACGAAAGCCGCCTGGTCTTCATCGGTCGCGAACTCGACCGCGAAAAACTCGAACGCACGTTCAAGGCCTGTGAGGCTGTTCCCTCCGCCGAGGCCGCAGCTCACTGATGCCGACAGTTGCTCCTCTTGACCTCCAGGGTCACGTCGCTGGCGTGGCCTTTCTCGGTGACATCCCGTTCTTTGCCGAATCCTCCGGCCTCATCCACCGCCTCGATCACGGCCACAAGACCGTCGAAGCGCATGAAGGCCTGCTCTCGTGCATTCGCGACGAAGCGACCGACACGCTACTGACCGGTGGCGAAGACGGCAAGGTGCTGCGCATCCAGGCGGATGGTGCCACGAGCGAACTTGCCAATGTTCCGCGCAAGTGGATTTCGCAGGTTGCTGCCGGGCCTCAAGGCGCGGTTGCCTATGCCTATGGCAAGACTGCGCATGTGCGGTTGGCCGATGGTACCGTCAAGGATTTCACCGAGGAGCGCACCGTCGAGGGCATTGCCTTTGCACCCAAGGGCCTGCGCATTGCCCTTGCCCGCTATAACGGCGTCTCGCTGCATTGGGTAGCGATTGCAGGCCAGCCGGTCGATCTGGAATGGAAGGGCGCCCATACCGGAGTCACCTTCTCGCCCGACGGCCGTTTCGTCGTCACCTCCATGCAGGAAAACGCGCTGCACGGCTGGAAGCTCGACACCAAGCCTGGCGCCGAGACGCGGCATATGCGGATGACCGGCTATCCGGCCAAGATCAAATCCATTTCGTGGTCCGCCAAGGGCAAATGGCTGGCATCCTCAGGCGCACCGGCCGCCATCGTCTGGCCCTTCCAGGCCAAGGACGGCCCGATGGGCAAGGCGCCATTGGAGCTCGGCACCCGCGCCAATATCATGGTGACGCAGGTCTGCTGCCATCCGGTCGAGGAGATCGCGGCGATCGGCTATGCCGACGGCATGATCATGGTGGTGCGCTTCACCGACAGCAAGGAAGTGCTGCTGCGTCGCCCCGGCAAGGGCGCGATCACCGCCATGGCCTGGCACAAGAACGGCCGGCAGCTCGCTTTCGGCTCTGAAGCAGGCGATTGCGGCGTGGTCGATATCGCCGGCTGACACTCGGCCGCAGACATCGGCGGCAGGCTTGACGATCAGGACCTGCCGCGCGAAAATCGCCGGATGCTGTTCAAAAACGATGTACTCGCAGCGATTGCGACAGGTAACGTGACGCTGGCATTCCGGCGCTGGCAAAAGCCGAGCGTGCGGGCCGGCGGGACATTGCGCACCGCTGCCGGCGTGCTCTCCATCGATGCGATCGACGCCGTGGATGCGGTCGGCCTCACCAATGAGGATGCCGCCTGTTCAGGCCATTCGTCGCTCGACGTGTTGCTTGCCGATATCAAGGGGCAACGCGCAGGCGCCCTCTATCGCATCGCGTTTCATCTGGCAGGCGACGATCCCAGAGTGGCCTTGCGCGATATCACCGATTTTGGCCCGAATGATCACGAAGACCTGCGGCAGCGCCTAATCACCTTCGACGGAGAATCTCCCTGGACATTGCAAACGCTGCGGCTGATCGCCTCGCGTGAGGGCATCACGGCCGGAGAACTTGCCGCGAGCATCGGCTTTGAAAAGGCAGCCCTCAAGCAGAAAATCCGCAAGCTGAAAGAACTCGGCCTGACGGAAAGTCTGCAGAGCGGTTACCGCATCTCGCCGCGAGGACGCGCATTCCTCGCGGCGATCTGAAGATCTGTCTTCACCATGCCAGTTCCACCTGAGGCCGGCCGTTCGAGGTTTTCTCGATGGTTCGTCCGGTTTCATCGATCGTGCAATGGACACGCTTGCGGAACGCCGAGAAGCTGTCGAAGGTAACGACATCCACCGGCTCGTCGAAATCCAGCGTCAGCCGGTAACGGCCGGGCTGGGCGGTCACCGCCTGCACGCCAAGGATTGTCGCTTCGAAGGGCTGGCCGAGATAATGGCCTTTGACCCGCGACCCGAGCATCCACGGATTGAGCGGCGGCCGGTTGCCGACCACGGCATGCAGCGTGTTCCAATCGCGAAAACCGAATTGCGCCGCCAGAAGCTCCAGCGATTTCGAATGGGTGATGTCCCGACCATCCTTGGCAAGACCGGCGCGCAGCCGTTTTGCCCGGTCTTTCAGAGCATCGAGTGAGGGAAGCGGGATCGATCCACGCATCGTTCAGTCTCCAACATGGAGCGTGCAGTCATTCGGAGGGAGCCCGCCTTGCCACCGTTCGCACGCCACAAGAATGGACGACCGAAGAGGAACGAGAGACTTCACCAAAAGCTTGGAGCTTGCGGACGGCCGGGGCTCTCACCCGTGGCCGGGCATGTAATCCATTGCGCAGATCCTGTCAAATATCAGGTCCAACAAGAAACGGCGGGCATTACCATCTGGTATCGCCCGCCGTTGTCATGCAGCCCGATCGGCCGCAGGGAGAGGAGGGGCTAACGCCTCTCCCTGCGCCTCAAGTGTTAGCGGCGCTTTTTGCCGCCATCACCAGAGAGGAGACCGATACCAAGGATACCGGTGTTGTTGCCGGACAGGATGCCGCTGAGAATGCCATTTCCGCTGCCGTTCAAGACGCCATTGAGAACGTTGTTGCCGGAAAGGACATCACCAACGCCCACAGCCGGCGCGATGACGATGCCGCCGTTGGCGATACCGTTACCCTTGCCATTGAACAGGTTGAGCGAGAGGCCGCCTGCAGAAGCAGGTGAAACCGTCGCGGCAACAGCTGCGAGAGAGGCGAATGCGATGAATGCGGACTTGAAGTTCATGGTCTTACCTCCGTTGTTCGTGCATCCCTTATGCACAACCCAGAGGATATGCCGTAAATCGAAACACTCAAGCGGATATGGAATTCATAATAAATTGTTAACCATAATAAATACAACTTTAACATTTATTATCAAATTATGAATTTCATGGATCTACTTACTGGAGAAGACGCTCCACTTCATACCTACGAGCCACCATAGGAGTTATTTAACCATCTAACTGCAGAATGTGCTTAAGAAACCTTGCGTTGAGGAAATCATGAATGCGCGCCTTGCTGATCACCGTGATGACCATGGCATTCCTGCCGTTGGCAACGGTGGCGCAGAGTGAGACAGCTGTCGAATATTGGACCAGACGGGGCTATTCGAGTAACCTTTTGGAAAGCCCTGCCCCACTTTCTGGCCCATTCTGGCAAGGCTCTCTCAAGCTGAGAGGAACAGTCGGCGATGAAGACGCAAAACTCAGCTACGCAATCTATCAGGAAGAGCTGCGAACAGGCGCCTACCGGTTTGGTGACACACACGAAACTGGTTTCAACCTTGGATACGCTCAACAACTGGGGAAGGAGAGCATTATCGAGCTTGATGGCTCCTACATCCGCAACAGTTCCGGAGATGTCTTTCTGCAACTTCCGGGAAACATCATTGGTTATCGGGCTGTGGATCGCGCCGTTCAGGTTGGCGGGAAAATTACAACCACTGCGTTTGGAGACAAAACCGTCTTCACAACAAAGATAAGCCAATTGCTCAAAGGCGATGCGCACTTCACGACTGAGCTGCTGCGGCCTGCCAAGCTGGATCCCGATGTCGGGCTTCTGACGCTCGGTGCCAGCCGTTTCATCGCAGCCAAGGGCGGGGAACTGTGCCTCTGTCTCGAGTACAATCAATCGATGATCGATGAGGATGAGCAGACCGTCTACGCCCGTTTTCCAGCCTCGACCTTGCGCGGCTCCCTCGCCTACGGCAAGGAATTCGCGGGCAGCCTGTCGCTGATCGCCGAAGCCGGCATCATCGTGCTGTCCAGCGACAACCTCAGCCACGGCGGGCGGCAGAGCCGCCCCTACCTGCGCGGCGAAGCCAAATGGAAAGCCCCGGCCGACCTGGAGTTTGCCGCCGCCTACAAACATGACATCAGCGTTGGCGATATCGACGATGCCCTGGCGGAGGTCGTTGACGGCTACAAGATTTCAGTATCGCGCCAGCTCAACCCGTGGGCAAAGGTGACGCTGGCCTACGATCGCAGCGAAAGCGAATATGTCTATTACGTCTACGACCGAACGACGCGGAACATCTCGGTCAAGCTGACGCTTGGTGAGGAAAAGAAGCCGAAATTCGAATTCGGCTATGCCCATGTCAAACAGACGGAGGCGGACCCCGCCAACAATTACAAGGGCAGCGAGGTCACAGCCCGCGTCAGTGGCTCATTCTAGGAACGGTTATCAGGCAGCGCGACGAAGGCGTGGCATTGCAAGCTTGCGGCCGCTGGCGACCAGCATGCCGGCAGCGCCCTCCAGCCAGCCATCCTTCAGTTCGATCGCCAGAAAACGGCTGCGCTCGAACGGGCCGGGCATGACGAGGTGTTGTGCCTTGGCGGCGAAGAAGCCGAAGCGCTCGTAATACGGCGCATCGCCAACCAGCAGGATGGCACCGTGACCACGGGTCTTTGCCTCACCGATGGCCGCCCGCATCAGGGCGCCGCCGATTCCCTTGCCCTCGTGGGCGGCATCGACCGCCAGCGGACCAAGCATCAAGGCATCAACGGGGACGCCTTCGCGGCTGACGCCGGCTTCGACGTTCCACAGGCGCACGGTGCCGATAACATGGCCATCCGGATCGCGGGCAACCAGCGCCAGGCCGTCGGCCGGAACACGATCACGGCGCAGCGTCTCGGAAGACTTGCGGCGGCGGTTCGGCCCCATGGCCTGATCAAGCAGGTTTTCGCGCGCGACGACGTCGCCCGGATTTTCCGTGTCGATAGTGAAAGCATTCTGCGCAAAGAAAGCGCGAACAGAATCAAGAACAGCGGCCATCTTGGCCTCCCGTACCCAATACCGTGATAAGCGGCGGTTATGACAAATTGTGAATTTGCTGCTCCGGCTTGACCCGGAGCAGGCTTTTTAGACGATGCCAATCATATGACGTAGGCCTTCAGCGGGTCGAAACCGTTAAAGGCCACGGCCGAATAGGTCGTCGTATAGGCACCCGTGCCCTCGATCAGAACTTCGTCGCCGATCGAAAGCGTGATCGGCAGCGGATACATGTTCTTCTCGTACATCACGTCAGCCGAATCGCAGGTTGGGCCGGCCAGCACGCAAGGCTCCATTTCGTCGGCATCATGGATGGTGCGGATCGGGTAACGGATCGCTTCGTCCATGGTTTCGGCGAGACCGCCGAACTTGCCGATGTCAAGGAACACCCAGCGGTGGTTGTCATTGTCCGATTTCTTCGAGATCAGCACGACTTCCGCCTTGATCACGCCTGCATTGCCGACCATGCCGCGGCCTGGCTCGATGATGGTTTCCGGCAGGTTGTTGCCGAAGTGCTTGCGCAGCGACGAAAAGATCGCCTTGCCGTAGGCTTCAGCCGACGGCACGTCGCGCAGGTACTTGGTCGGGAAACCACCGCCCATGTTGACCATCTTCAGCTCGATGCCCTGCTTGGCCAGCTGCACGAACACGCGTTTGGCGTCGGCAAGCGCCGAATCCCAGGCATCGACCTTGGTCATCTGCGAACCAACATGGAACGAGACGCCGTGCGAAACGAGGCCCAGCTGATGGGCATAGACGAGAACGTCGACGGCCATCTGCGGAACGCAGCCGAACTTGCGCGACAAAGGCCATTCGGCACCTTCGCCATCGGTCAGGACGCGGCAGAATACGCGGGCGCCGGGCGCGGCACGGGAGATCTTTTCGACTTCCTCATGGCTATCGACCGCAAACAGCGAAACGCCGAGCGCGTGCGCCTTGGCGACATCGCGTTCCTTCTTGATGGTGTTGCCGAACGAAACGCGCGAAGCAGTCGCACCGGCATCAAGCGCCATTTCGATTTCAGCGACGGACGCGCAATCGAAGTTGGAGCCCATCGAGGCGAGCAGGCGCAGGATCTCCGGCGACGGGTTTGCCTTGACGGCATAGTAGATCGAGCTGTCCGGCAGAGCGTGACGGAAAGCCTTGAAATTGTCGCGCACGACATCGAGGTCAACCACAAGGCAAGGGCCTTCGGGACGTCGGGTGTTCAGGAAGTCGATGATACGTGCAGTCGTCATGGTTTTATCCTCAATCAGATACGCTCCACGAAGACGTGGAGGACAAAGGACATACGTGAACACGCCCCGGAACCAGCCGGTGGAGACCCCGGATCCAGACATGCGCACGATGCGCGAATGATGGAACAACGCCCCGCCAAGAGCATTGATCCGCTTTGTCTGCCATTGATTGGAAGGATGACCCTACCGCACTTCCGGCAATGAAGGTGTGCCTCTTCAGTAACCCCCGCTGATGGAAAGCAGGGAGAGAACAAAAAGGCCCGCACCGTCGTTGCTTCAGATGTCCTCGCATTTTCCGGTTGGCCGGAGGAGCGACTGGAGGGGTTAATTCCAGGTACCTTACCGATTTCCTCACCAAATTCGAGGGTCGGCGGACACCCATGGGCACGTGCGACTTTGGGCTGCAGCGGAGATAAGAAAAAACCTTGTCGTAATCAAGACTTTTTTCAAAATGGCTGTTGATTTTTTACTCGGAACAGAACCCATTAATTTGATCAGATTTTTCGAACAATCTCAGCGACCCCGTCGCAGAAACCAAGGCCTTGTTTTAAGATCATTTTTAGAACGGAACGCCGCCCTCTGGCAAAACGCCAAACGTTAATGGCTGCAACAGTTCTTCGTCTTTGACCAACGCCGGTCTATCGTTGCAACGGCTGAAAACAGCGAATCATGAACGGGGCGCCAGCCCGAGCAGGCAGGAACAGCAGCCGATGGATACACTGACCCGCATCCGCGCCTTCATCGATGTCGTCGATGCCGAGGGATTTTCGGCCGCCGCACGGCGCGTCGGACGCTCCAAGGCGCTGCTGTCAAAATATGTGCGGGAACTGGAAGACGAACTGGGAGCGCTTCTGCTGAACCGCACGACCCGGCAATTTTCGCTGACGGAGGCGGGCCACACCTATTACCGCACGGCATCGGAAATCCTGAAGGAGATCGACAACCTCGCCGACCTGGTGCGCGCCAGCAATTCCGATCTCAAGGGCCGCCTGCGCATTTCCGCACCGCGCACCTTCGTTGACGCTGAAATCGGCCAGTCGCTGATCGATTTCGGCAAGGCGCATCCGGAACTGTCGCTTGAGATCATCTCCGACGACCGTTTCGTCGATCTCGTCGAGGAAGGTTTCGATGTGGCGATCCGCATCACCAAGCTGGAGGATTCGACGCTGATCGCCCGCAAGCTCGATGATTTCCAGGTTCTGTACTGCGCGACACCGGCGTTTCTTGAAGAGTTCGGACCGATTCATCATCCATCCGAGCTGTCGCGCCACCCCTGCATCATCGACACCAACGGCCGGTCCTACAGCAACTGGCGCTTCACCGAGCCGGATGGAACAGGCTTCAGCGTTCCTGTCGGCGGCCCGATCGAGGTCAACAGCCCGCTTGCTGCGGTCCGCGCGGCGGAATCCGGCATGGGCATCGCCGGCGTTCCCGATTTCATCGCCCGGCCCAAGATCACCGCCGGTACGCTGGTTTCCATTTTCGAAGACTACATCCCGAAGGATCGCGGCATCTACGCGATCTATCCGCACCGGCGCTACCTGCCGACCAAAGTGCGCACGTTCGTCGACTTTCTGCATAGCTGGTTTCGCAAGTACACGGAAAATTGACGGGCCCACAACGGGCTGAAAGTCCCAATTCCGTCCCATTTAACATACATTGCATGGATGCCGGGCATAGCACCGGAACAGCCAAGGGAATCACATCAGCATGAAATCACCGTCCCTGATTCTGGCGGCAGCGGCCTTTCTTGCCCCGTGCGCGGCACTTGCCCATCCCCATATCTTCGCCGAGGCCCGCCTTGAGATCGTCGCCGACAGCACGAACCAGATCACCGAATTGCGCAACGTCTGGCGCTTCGACGAGCTGTTTTCCGCCAGCGTAGTGATGGATTTCGACAAGAATTCCAATGCCCAGCTCGATCCCGACGAATTGCAGGAGGTCGGCCAGACCGTTCTCGATTCGCTGCAAGAGTACAATTATTACACGACGATCACCGAAAACGGCAAAACCATCAAGGTCAACAAGCCGAACGAAATCACCGCCGACTACAAGGACGGCCAGCTGTTGTTGATGTTCGCCGTCAAGCCTGCAGAGCCGATGCCGCTCAAGGGTAACATATCGTTCGGCGTCTATGACCCGACCATGTACACGGCGATGGACTTTCCGACGGACGGCGATCTCGTGGCCGTCGGCGACCAGCTGAATGCGTGCGAACACAAGGTGGTTCGCCCAGACCCGGATGAAGTGCTGGCCCAGAACCAGGCGAGCCTCACCGACGCCTTCTTCAACGACCCGACCGGAACCGACATGTCGAAGATGTTTGCCACACGAATCGAGTTCAAATGCTGATAGTGCACCGTCCCGTGCGCCTGCTGGGACTGACGCTGATGCTGGCCGCCGCATCCATCAGCGTTGCCCATGCGCAATCGCCGCTCGGCATCGGCACAGCCGAGCCATCCTTCAACACCAGCGGCATATTCGGTGGCTTTTTCGCCTGGATCAACATGGAGCAGCAGCGTTTCTACCATACGCTCACCGAAGCCATCAAAGCCATGCGGGAGGACCCGTGGCACCTCTGGTCGCTGATCGGCCTGTCCTTTGCCTATGGCGTCTTTCACGCCGCCGGGCCCGGCCACGGCAAGGCGGTCATCTCTTCCTACATGATCGCCAACGAGACCGAGCTGAAGCGCGGCGTTCTCCTGTCCTTCCTGTCGTCGATGATGCAGGGCGGCGTTGCCGTCCTCCTCGTCGGCGCCGCCTATCTGGTGCTGCGCGGATCGTCGATCTCGATGACGCAGGCGACGCATTTTCTGGAAGTGGTGAGCTACGCTCTGATCGCCGCGTTTGGTGGCTGGCTGCTGTTTCGCAAACTGCGGGGCATGCGGGCGCGGCGCCTGGCCCCTGCAGTCGCGCAAGGCCATGTCCATGGACACGATCATAGCCACACACATCACGACCATTCTCACGATCATGGCCATAGCCATGGGCCGGGCGAGGTCTGCGACACCTGCGGCCATGCGCATGCACCCGATCCCTTGATGCTCAAAGGTGATCGATTCGCGCTGCGCGAAGCCTGGTCGGCGATCATTGCGGTGGGCCTGCGCCCCTGTTCCGGCGCGCTGATCGTGCTCAGCTTCGCGCTTTTGAACGGGCTGTATCTCGGTGGCGTGCTTTCGGTCTTTGCCATGTCGATCGGCACCGCGATCACCGTGTCGGTGCTGGCGACACTCGCCGTCACCGCCAAGGATCTAGCGGTGCGCTACGCATCCAGCGGATCATCGGCGATGCGCATCAGCAACGGCATCGAAATATCCGGCGCATTGCTGGTGCTGGTGCTGGGCACCGTGCTGCTTGCAGCGTCACTGCAAGGCTAAACTTCAGAGCCCGCGACCACGCTGGTAGCGGGCCCTCAGCCAGAAGATCAGGAAGAAACCAAGCACGAAAACCGCGCCGAAAGCGGCGGCCAGCCAGGGCGAATACGTGCCGAGCCAAAGCATGATTTTCGGCAGGACGAAGAACCCCAGCCCGACGACAACCAGGATGACTGCCGCGGCAATCGCCGGTGAGCGTTCCTTCTTTTCCGGGGTGTTCATTCCGTCTCCTTTTGCGCCAGTTCGGCGCGAATATCTTCAAGCTTGCGCTTCTGTGTGCCGTCACCGGCGAAATTCTCCGGCGACAGCCAGGCTTCGAAAGCGGCATCGAGCAACGGCCATTCGCCGTCGATGATCGAAAACCACGCAGTGTCGCGATTGGCGCGCTTCGACAACATGTGCTGGCGGAAGACGCCTTCGAAGCTGAAGCCGAGGCGATTGGCCGTTTTCTTGCTGGCTTCGTTGCGATTGTCACATTTCCACTCGTAGCGCCGATAGCCCAGATCCTCAAAGGCGTGCTTTGCCATGAGATAATGCACTTCGGTGGAAAGTGGCGAGCGTGCCATGGAGAAGGAATGGGCGACACCACCGACCTCGACCACGCCATTGGCGGGATCCGGCCGCATGTAATTGGCCATGCCGACCACATCGCCGCTCGCCTTGTCGTAGAACACTTCGGTAACCCAGCCACCCTTCTGCACGGCTTTCAGCCAGGCATCGAAATCCTCGATGCTGCGAAAATCATCCTGCGCGAAATACTGCAGGCGCGTATTGATCTCCAGCCCGCCAAAAGCCTGCCACAGTGCCTGCAGATGCGCGGCGCGATCATACGGCGCGATCCGGACATAACGGCCTTCCAGAACGACCGGCTTTGGCGCCGGGCAGCCAGTCCAATGGGTCAAATCACGCATCTGCACACTCCAGGAGAGACCATACCATCAGCCTTGAGACCGGCACGCAAACCGCGCCGGTCATCACAAAGGCCTTGACGCTGGCATAGGACAGCTCAGGCATCCACACAAATGCAAAGTGGTGATGGATTGATCACCAAGGCGACTTGATCGGCGGTTGACCAGTCTGCGGCACGGAAGCCGGCGCCGGATTTGCCTGGGCCTCGATAACCGGAGTCTTGGCCGAAGAGACGGTCGCCTCGATATGATCGATCAGCGCATCGGCAAGCCCAAGGCGCCCAGCCAACTGATCAAGGTAACCGCGCTCGGCGCGGCTATCGGCATCGATGGCGAGACGTGAAGCAGTATAGAGCTCGACGCGTTCTTCCTCGGTGACGGCTGCAGCGACCATGGCATCGAGATCGACGGGCTTGCTCAGCTCCTCGTGCAGGAACTGTTCGGCTTCCGAATCGAGGCCGGAGACCTTGACCTTGTCCATGATGCGAGCGCGCTCGACATCGTCGATATGACCATCGGCACGGGCAGCGGCGATCATGGCGCGCACCAGCACCAGCACGAAATCATTGCGGATGACGGCAGGCTCGGTGCTGAAACCGGAATCGGCCGGCGGCGGCAAGAGTTCAGGCTGCGCTTGTGCTTCCGGCTGTGCAACCGGCTCCTTACCGGCCTGGTAATTCTTGTAGGCCTGATAGCCAAGACCGGCGATGGCGGCGAGACCGCCGAGCTTCAGGGCAGAACCAGCCACCTGGCGGCCGGTACCGGTGCCAAGCAGGACGGCAGCGATAGCGCCTGCGGCAAGCGGGTTGTCCTTGGCCATCTGGGTCGCCTGTCCGGCACGATCGCGCACCGTGCCACCGGCACCGGGGATCTGCGAACCCAACAACTGATCCAGCAATTTCTTCGCATCAAACATTCGGTCCACTCCCTTGAGGCCGGTTTCGGTCGGAAAGAAACATAGGAATTCAACGACAGAAATACAAATGAAAGACGCCTGGCATGAAAAAGGCCGGACGCAAACGCTCCGGCCTTTTGAACAGTCATGACGATCGATCAGCCGCGCAGCGCGAATGCTTCGGCGGCGAGTTTGGTGATGCCGGCCCAGTCGCCCTTGGCAACCAGTTCCTTCGGCGCAACCCAGGAACCGCCGACGCAGACGACGTTGGGCAGCGACAGATAATCCCGGGCATTCGACAGCGAAATGCCGCCTGTCGGGCAAAACAGCGTGCCGGCAAGCGGCGAAGACAGCGACTTGAGATAAGCAGCGCCGCCCGCCTGTTCGGCCGGGAAGAACTTCATCACCTTGTAGCCTTCTTCGCGCAGGCCCATGACTTCGCTGGCCGTAGCGGCACCCGGCAGAAGCGGGATTTCGGAATCGTTGGCAGCGTCGATCAGCTCCTGTGTCGTGCCGGGGCTGACGATGAACTTCGAGCCCGCCTCGACAGCTGCCTCATATTGCGCAGCATTGAGGATGGTTCCGGCACCGGCGACAGCACCCTCGACTTCGTTGGCAACCGCCCGGATCGCTTCGAGAGCGGCGGTGGTGCGCAGGGTGATCTCGATCGCCTTCAATCCACCGGCAACAAGCGCACGCGCCAAAGGCACGGCGGTCGCAAGATCGTCGATGATCAGCACCGGAACGACCGGCTGCAATTTGAGGACGGAAAGAAGTCTATCGGTTTTCTCGCTCATGCCGGACAGCCCTTTTAAAACGATTGAAGTGAAGGTTCGAATACTCTTCCCATCCGCTTTTGTCGATACCAAACGGGACCGGCTGAGCCTATTCGGACATGGTGACGCATGCTTGACGACGGGACCGGCTCACGTGCTGCTGAGGCTGCGGCAACCCGAACTGCTTGCTTGTCCTGACGCCACAATCCTGTAGTCTGAACGCAATTGAAGGCAAAAATGGCAGGCTTATCAATGGCCAAGGAAATTGAACGCAAGTTTCTCGTGGCGTCCGACCGCTGGCGCAATATCGCAGACGGCGGCACGCGCTTTCTGCAGGCCTACATCGTCACCATGGATGACCGTTCCGCACGGGTGCGGCTGATGGACGACAAGCGGGCAAAGCTGACGATCAAGATCGGCACGGGATCGATGACCCGCGATGAATTCGAATACGAGATCCCGGTGGAGGACGCCAGGGACATGATGACGAAGGCCATCGGCCTCATCATTGAAAAGACCCGCTACGAGGTCGAGCATCGCGGCTTTCTCTGGGAGATCGATGTCTATGGCGGCGCGCATGACGGCCTTGTCGTTGCTGAAGTCGAACTCGGCACAGAAGACGATCAACCGGCGCTGCCGGACTGGCTGGGCACCGAGGTGACCGGAGACCCGCACTACTCGAACCAGTATCTCTCAACCAGTCCGATTGTATCCAAGGCAGATCATGAGCTATCATATTCGCCCTTCTGAACATTTTACGGAAGAATTCAAGGCCGTTGGAACCGAGCAGCTGACCCTTGCCGTGTCGGCGCTGACCGACCGTCCGCAGGGACTGGCAGCTGCGATCCACGACGCCCGAAAAAACTTCAAGAGGCTGCGCTCCCTCTACCGCCTCGCCGCTGCCGACATTCCCGCCTTCCGGCGCTCGGAAAATACCCACGTCCGCAATATGGCACGGACGCTGTCGACATCACGTGACGAAACCGCTTTAGTCGAAGTCAGCCGGTATCTGCTTGATCACGCTGAAAATACCGATGAACGCGCCGCACTGAAACGGATCGGCAAGGTACTGACCGCCCGGCGCGACGAACAGGTCGCTGAAGGAAACCAACTCGAAGAAAGGGTCGCGGCGGCGATCTCGACCTGTGGCCGGGCACTGGATTCACTCTCGCGCATCACCTTTCGGGATGGCGGCAAAAAAGGCGCCAAACGCATCGCAAAAGGCTGGCGCAAGGCGCTGGAGAGGGCAGCGGCGGCGCGGCAGGCCTGCACGGACACCACCGATGCACATCTGTTTCACGAACTGCGCAAACGCAGCCAGGACTACCGTTTCTATCTGGATATCTTACAACGGCTTTGGCCCTCGGCGCTGCATGCAAAGCGGGTCGAGGTAACAAGGGTTGTCGATCTGCTGGGCCATCACAACGATCTGGCGCTGCTCGCCTCCCTGGTCGACGAGCAGCCGCAGCTTTTCGGCAAGAGCGAGGACGTCGCCTATCTGCTCTCGGCCGTCATCACCCGGCAGAAAATCCTGCGGGAAGAAGCGCTGACCGTTTCTGCTTCGGTTTTCCGCGACGACCCGAAAGCGGAAAGCCGCAAAATCAGGCTCCTCTGGCAGGACGCAGTCTGACGCGGCCCTCCTCCCGGCATTGATACTGCCAATCCCTGTCAGTATGATCGGCCATGTCCCGCTCCACCCGCCTTCTCGATCTGATCCAGCTTTTGCGCACCTACCGCCGGCCGGTGAGCGGCAGCGCGCTGGCGCAGCGCATGGGTATCAGCATCCGCACGCTTTACCGCGACATCGCCACGCTGCAGGCGCAAGGCGCCGACATTCAGGGTGCTCCGGGCTTCGGCTATGTGCTCAAGCCCGGCTTCCTGATGCCCCCAATGATGCTCAGCGAAGAGGAGATCGAGGCCTTGGTGCTCGGCGCGCGCTGGGTGTCGGCACGGGCAGACGACGAATTGAAGGATGCGGCCCGCAATGCTTTGGCAAAAATTGCCGCCGTGCTGCCCGCCGATCTACGCCATGAGCTGGAGACGAATTCGCTGCTCGTCTACAACACGCGCGACCTGCGTCTCGGCACCATCGACTTCCCCGCCATTCGCGAAGCAATCCGTCAGGGCATGAAGATCGATATCGACTATGCCGACGTCAACGGCCAGCCGACGACACGGCGCGTCTGGCCTTTTGCGCTGGCCTATTTCGAAGAAACCCGTGTGCTGGCGGCCTGGTGCGAACTGCGCGGAGACTTCCGCCATTTCCGCACTGATCGCTTCACCACGATGACGGTCACCGGCATCCGCATTCCAAGCCGCCGCGACCTGCTTTTGGCGGAATGGCGGCGTGTCCACAATGTCACGCAGGACATGTGATCCTACTGCCAGAAATTGACAGTATGGCAGAATACAAAAGTCTCCGAACCCACCGAGAGGAGACTGCCATGAAAACCGATTTTGTTCTGCCTGTCGAAAGCCCGGCCGAGAGCGCCGTTTTCTATATGGCGATGTTCGGTGCGCTGCCGCTGGAGCTGTCGCCGACCTATGCAGTCGTCCTGATGAACGACGCCTTGAAACTTGGCCTGGCGAAGAGGAAGAGACTGCCGGCCGCAGTGAACACCAACGACGCCGAGCTTCCGATCTTCGTCGCCGGCCGGGAGGGCGTCGATGCACTTCACGATGAATGGCGCAGGAAAGGTGTGACGATCGTGCAGGAACCGATCTCGTCAGCGTCTGATTATACCTTCACCTGCACCGATCCGGATGGCCATCGCCTGCGGGTCTTTACGCCGCAGGCCGCCTGATCGCATCGACACCGGCCGCACACTCCGATTGCGTGCGCGGCCGGAAAGCTGTATTTCACGCCCCATGACAGACATGCTTCAAACCCCTCGCCCGTTAGACAGCGGCCAGTTTCTGGTGGCAGCACTTTATCATTTCGCCGCATTCGAGCGCTTCGCCGACTTTCGCGAACCACTGCAGGCGATCTGCGATGACAACGGCGTCAAGGGCACATTGCTGCTTGCACATGAGGGTATCAACGGCACCATTGCCGGGCCGGAAGACGGCATCCGGACCGTGCTTGCCTTCCTGCGCGCACAGCCTGAATTCGCCAACCTCGAGCACAAGGAAAGCTGGGCATCGTCCATGCCATTCCTGCGCATGAAGGCGCGGCTGAAGAAGGAAATCGTCACCATGGGCGTCGAGGATATCGACCCCAACAAGATCGTCGGCACCTATGTGGCGCCGAAGGACTGGAACGCGCTGATTTCCGATCCCGACACACTGGTGATCGACACCCGCAACGATTACGAGACGGCGATCGGCATGTTCCGAGGTGCTGTCGATCCGAACACCAAGAGTTTTCGTGAGTTCCCCGACTGGGTGAAGAACAACCCGGACCTCGCCGCCAAGCCGAAGATCGCCATGTACTGCACCGGCGGCATCCGCTGCGAGAAGGCGACAGCCTTCATGAAGGAACAGGGCTTCGACGAGGTCTACCACCTCAAGGGCGGCATCCTGAAATATCTCGAAGACATGCCGGAAGAGGAAAGCCTCTGGGACGGCGCCTGTTTCGTCTTCGACGACCGCGTCTCGGTGACGCATGGCCTGAAGGAGGGCGAGCACACGCTTTGCCACGCCTGCCGCCAACCATTGACGCCGCAGGACCTTCTGTCACCCCATCACGAACATGGCGTCACCTGCGTCCATTGCCACGACACCCGCACTGACGAAGACCGCCAGCGCTACCGCCAGCGGCAGCAGCAGATGGAACTGGCCAAGAAGCGCGGCGAACGGCATCTGGGAAGTTAAGTACTCCGCCGCGGCAGCACGGATACCTGTCCTGCGCCGCATCACCCTTCTCACGATGGTGCAACGGGACGCCGCTGTTACCCGGCCTTGTGGTTGCCCTTCGGAAACTGTTCGGCCAGTTCCTTGTACCAGTGACCGCTGTTCTTGATGGTGCGGACCTGGCTTTCGTAGTCGACATGGACGATGCCGAAGCGCATCTTGTATCCTTCCGCCCATTCGAAATTGTCCATCAGGCTCCAGGCGAAATAGCCCTTCATCGGATAGCCCTCGCTGATCAGGTCTGCCGTTACGGCCAGATGATCGGCAATATAGTCGAGCCGGGGCTGGTCATCGACCGCGCCGTTTTCGACGCCCATATTGTAGGCAGCGCCGTTCTCGGTGATGTAGCAATCCGGCAGCGCGTAGCGGTCATTGACCGTGCGGATGAGATCGCCCAGCGCCTGCGGAAAGACTTCCCAGCCGATATCGGTCTTGACGTTGCTGACAGGCTTGGCATTGACCGTCGCCGGGAACTCGGCGCCTTCGGCTGGATCATGGGAAACGCGCATCGGCGTATAATAGTTGACGCCCCACCAGTCGGTCTTCTGGCTGATCGTTGCCATGTCGCCATCCTCGATGGCGGGCATGCGATGGCCGAGCGTTGAGAGGAAGCTTTCCGGGTACTCGCCCTTGAAGATCGGGCCGAAGAAGACGCCGTTGTGGAAATCGAAGCCGCGTTCGGCGGCCGCCTTGTCGTCGGCGCTGTCGCTGCCGGCATAGACTTGCATCGGGTTGATGACGATGCCGACCGGCAGGTTTGGCTGCAGCTCGCGAACGGTGGCAACGCCCAGCCCATGGGCGAGATTGGTGAAATGCAGAGCATGCAGCGCCGCATCCATGTTGCGCTCGCCCGGCGCATGGATGCCGTAGAGATGGCTGAGCCAGACGGAGCACCAGGGCTCGTTGAAGGTCGCCACCGCATCCAGCCGGTCGCCAAGCCGGGCAATGACGCTCTTGGCATAGCGCTGGTAGGCATAGGCCGTCGTCCGCGCCGTCCAGCCACCGTCCCCCATCAGCGCCAGCGGCAGGTCCCAATGGTAAAGCGTCGCGAAGGCCTTGATGTTGCGCTGCTTCAGGCCATCGACGAGGCGATCGTAGAAATCGAGCCCTTTCTCGTTGATCGGTCCTGTGCCTTCCGGAATGATGCGCGGCCAGGCGATCGAGAAACGATAGGCCTCGACGCCGAGGCTCTGGATCAGGTCGAGGTCTTCATCCAGCCGGTTGTAGTGATCGCAGGCGATATCGCCATTGTGACCCTGATAGACCCGGCCCGGCATGTTGGAAAACGCATCCCAGATCGACGGCTTGCGGCCATCGGCCTTCGTTGCACCCTCGATCTGGAACGAGGCGGTTGCAACACCGAAAATGAAATCGCCGGGGAAGCGTTCTGCCAGTTTCTTTGCTTCGATCATCATCGCTCTCATCGGATTGCGCGGCAACGAAAGGCTCCGCCCCGCGTCAGTCAGGAAATCTGAAACGTTGCAGTAAGCCGGAATGACCAAAAGTCAACCGCAGAATCATCGAGAGAACGTGCCACCCCGCCCTTTTGCGGGCGAGGTGAATGTCAGCGAACAAGCAGACTGGATCAGACCTTGATCCAGGCCCCATTTCGCTTGGACGACTGAACGCAGGCATCGACGAACACCATGCCCTTCATGCCGTCATCGATCGTCGGATAGATCACCGCCGGATCGACCGCCACACCCTTGCGCTTGGCAAAGATGGCGCGGGCGGCTTCGGTATAGATATTGGCGAAACCTTCGAGATAGCCTTCCGGATGGCCCGACGGGATGCGAGAGACGCGGGCGGCGGCCGGGCCGGAACCAGCACCGGCGCGGGTGATCAGGCGCTTCGGTTCACCGAACGGCGTGTACCAGAGATAGTTCGGGTCCTTCTGCGTCCATTCCAGACCGCCCTTCGTGCCATAGACGCGCACCATCAGGCCGTTCTCGTGGCCGGGGGCCACCTGGCTGCACCAAAGCAAACCCTTGGCGCGCTGGCCGTTCTTTGCCTTGAAGCGCATCATCACATGTGCATTGTCATCCAGTGCCCGGCCTTCGACGAAGCTGTCGAGATCGGCGGCAAGCTCTTCGAGCTGAAGACCGGAAACGAAGGCACCGAGATTATAGGCGTGGGTGCCGATATCGCCGGTGGAACCGCCAGCACCCGACTTCGACGGATCGGTGCGCCATGCGGCCTGCTTCTGGCCGGACTGTTCGATATTCTCGGTCAGCCAATCCTGCGGATATTCCATCTGCACCAGACGAACAGCACCGATATCGCCATTCGCGATCATCTCGCGGGCCTGGCGGACCATCGGATAACCGGTGTAATTATGGGTCAGCACGAACAGGGCATCGCTCTCGTCGGCCAGCTTCTTCAGCTTCCTGGCATCCGAAAGCGTCGAGGTCAGCGGCTTGTCGCAGATCACGTGGATGCCACGCTTCAGAAATTCGCGGGCCGCCTCGTAATGCACATGGTTAGGCGTGACGATGGCAACGGCTTCGATACCGTTCTTCAGCTTGGCCTCGCGGATCGCCATTTCCTTGAAATCGGAATAGCTGCGCTGAGGATCCAGGCCAAGTTCCGCACCGGAGGCCTTGGCCTTTTCCGGCGTCGACGATAGGGCTCCGGCGACCAGCTCGAAATGATCGTCAAGCCGTGCAGCCATGCGGTGGACCGCGCCGATAAACGCACCCGAACCGCCGCCGACCATGCCGAGACGGATTTTTCGTTCGCGAACCTCTGTGGTTCCTTCGATTGCCATGAGAGTGTCTCCTCAATTGTGTTTTGTGTTCTTGGGGAGATTTACTCTCCCCCCATCGGCGGTGGCGACCTCTTCTCCCCAGCGGGGAGAAGTGCCGAGCGCATGCGAGGCGATGAGGGGGCCGCGCGTCAAGTATCGGGCCAGCCGCCCCCTCATCCGGCCCTTCGGGCCACCTTCTCCCCGCTGGGGAGAAGAGGTTACTAAAGACCCAGCATGCGCCGGTTGGCCGCGTCGTCCGTTCCGCTGTCGGCGAAATCGTCGAAGGCTTTTTCGGTGACACGGATGATGTGGTGCTTGACGAATTCGGCGCCTTCGCGGGCACCGTCTTCCGGATGCTTCAGCGCGCATTCCCACTCGACCACGGCCCAGCCGTCAAAATCATGGGCCGTCAGCTTCGAGAACACCGCGCCGAAATCGACTTGGCCGTCGCCCGGCGAACGGAAGCGCCCGGCCCGGTTGACCCAGCCCTGATAACCGCCATAGACGCCCTGGCGCCCCGTCGGATTGAACTCGGCATCCTTGACGTGGAACATCTTGATGCGCTCGTGATAGATGTCGATATTGTCGAGATAATCCAGGCACTGCAGAACATAGTGCGAGGGATCATAGAGCATGTTGGCGCGGGGATGGTTGCCGACACGCTCGAGAAACATCTCGAACGTGATGCCGTCATGCAGATCCTCGCCCGGGTGGATCTCGTAGGCGATATCGACGCCGCAGTCTTCGGCGTGATTGAGGATCGGCGTCCAGCGGCGGGCCAGTTCATCAAAAGCGGTTTCCACCAGACCGGCCGGGCGCTGCGGCCATGGATACATGAACGGCCAGGCAAGCGCGCCGGAGAAGGTCGCATGCGCCTTGATGCCGAGATGCTTCGACGCCGTCAGCGCCATCTTGAGCTGTTCGACAGCCCATTCCTGCCGCGCCTTCGGATTGCCGCGCACTTCAGGGGCGGCAAAACCATCAAAGGCCTCGTCATAGACCGGATTGACCGCGACCAGCTGACCCTGAAGATGGGTCGAAAGCTCGGTTACCTCGATACCGTTTTCGCGCGCTTTGCCGGCAAACTCGTCACAATAATCCTTCGACGAGGCGGCCTTCTTCAGGTCGATCAACTGGCTGGCCCAAGTGGGAACCTGCACGCCGATATAGCCGCAATCGGCGGCCCATTTTGTGATCGAATCCCATGAGTTGAAAGGCGCGGCATCGCCAGCGAATTGTCCGAGGAAGAGCGCGGGGCCCTTGATGGTCTTCATGTCAGATTCCTCCCTGATTATCGACCGTAAACGTTTCCGAAGTGTTTTAACACGCCGTTCATCGAGGGCAAGGCGCCTCTTGCCGATAACGGCTGCTGATGGGGACAGCCAGAATTCCAGTGCGCCGGAACCTAATCACGGACTTCGCATGGCAGCAAGAGGTACGTGCCGCAAAAACCAGAGACAAAGAGCGGTGTGATTTCCAGATCATAAAAATGGGCGCCCGTTTTCGCGGGCGCCCGGTAGCGGGTGGAACCGATCAGAACGGTGAATCGGGGAAGTAGAAGTCCTTGGCATTGTCCTTGGTCACGAGCGTCGCGTCGATCGTGTAGACGCCGCGAACCGGAACCTGGCCGTAGAAGTTGGCGACGGTCATTTCGAGCGCAGTGCCCACCATTGCCGGCGGATAGAGCACGTCGACCGGGATCATCTTGTCGCCGTCCATGACCTTCTTGATCATGTCCTTCGAACCGGCACCGGCCACGACATACTGGATGTCGGTGCGCTTGGCCTGTTCGATAGCCTGCAGCACGCCGACAGCCATGTCGTCGTCCTGGCACCATACGACGTCGATCTTCGGGTACTTGGTCAGGTAGTCCTGCATGACCTTGAAGGCGTCGTCGCGGTTCCAGTTGCCGAACTGGCGGTCGAGAACCTTGACGTTGGAGCCTTCGATACCCTTGTCGAAGCCGTCCTGGCGCTGCTGGTCGATCGGGATCGGCAGGCCGCGGATGATGACGACTTCAGCATCCGGTGTGGTTGCCTTGATGTATTCGCCGGCCGTCTGGCCAAGCGCCGGGTTGTTGCCGGCCACATAGAGGTCGCGAACCGTGTTGTCATTGACCGACGGTGCACGGTCGACGATGGCAACGAACGTACCCTTGCTTTTGACTTCCTTGATGGCGTTGACCAGCGGATCCGGGTCGGACGGCAGGATGACCAGTGCGTCGATGCCCTGGGTTTCAAGGTCCTGCACGGCATTGGCCTGGCTTGCCGGATCCGGCGATGTCTTGACGATGACGTTGAGGCCCGGATGCTGTGCCATCAAGAGCTTGGCGACACGCTCGGCATGGAACACCACGCCCGAGGTCCAACCATGGTCGGCGGCCGGGATCGAAACGCCGATCGTGACCTTCTTTTCTTCCTGTGCATGGGCCACGCCGGTCAGCGCCATCATGGCGACGGCTGCAGCGCCCAATAATCCCTTACGCATGTTTCTCTCTCCCTAGTGATGCGGGTCTTGCAGTCTCTGAGACCGGGCGACCCCCTGAACCCGGCACTTCACGATTTCCGTACCAGCGAGCGCTGGACGAGCATCGCAACAATGATGATCGTGCCCTGGATGGCCCCGATCAGATATTCGCTGATGAAATTGGACAGCAGCATGATGTTGCCGACGAGCTCCAGAATGAAGGCGCCGCATATCGTGCCCCAGACGCGGCCGGCGCCACCTTTGAGCGCCGTTCCGCCAACAACCACGGCAGTGATCGCCTGGAGTTCCCACAGGATGCCGGTGGTTGCCGAGGTCGAACCGAGGCGCGGCACGTAGAGAAGGACCGCAATTGCGACGCACAGGCCCTGGATGACGAAGGCGATGGTGCGGACCCGGTTGACGGGAATGCCGGAATAGCGGGCGACATCGGCGTTTGAACCGACGGCAACGACATGCCGGCCATAGCGGGTGCGATAGAGAATGAAGGCCGCAACGCAAGTTACCGCCAGGATCACCACAATCGGCACCGGAATACCGAGGATCGAGCCGAAATAGGCCGGACGGTAGATTTCCTGCAGGGCCGGATCTTTCAACGTGATCGCGCCGCCCTGCGACAGCCATGTCGTCAGGCCACGATAGATGCCCATGGTGCCGAGCGTTGCGATGAACGGCTCGATCCTGCCAACCGTGGTGATCAGGCCGTTTGCAAGGCCGCACAGTGAACCCGCGACGACGGCAAACAGAACGGCCGCCGTTAACATCAGGGCGGGATCGGCAATGACGCCGGAATTCATGAACAGGATCATCAGACTGGCGACGAAAGCAACCATGGCGCCGACGGACAGATCAAGATCGCCGGAGGAAATGACGAAGGTCGCGCCAATCGCGATGATGGCAATGAAAGCGCTGCGGGTCGCGACATTGGCGAGGTTGTTCAACCCAATGAAGTTCGGATTGACGAGTGCCCCGAGAATGAGGAGCAGTATCAAAGCCGCAAACGGCGCCACGGCCCGAAGGTCGATATCCCGCCAGTTCCGGCGCCGCTCGTCCCGGGTTTCCTCATTCACGCTCGTATCCACTTAAACCTCCCGTCCCATTATCCCTGGGGTTTTGTTTTTCAGTGCGCCGCTTTCGCCTTTTCAGTTCAGGCTGCGGCCTTTTTCTTCAGTCCGGCCGCGTAGCGCATGATCTCCTGTTCGGAGATTTCATCGCCCTCCAGCATGCCGACGATCCGCCCTTCCCGCATCACCGCGACGCGGGTGCAAAGGCCGATGACCTCGGGCATTTCCGAGGAGACGACGATGATCGAGCGGCCGTCGCGGGCCAGCGCCGAGATGAAATGATAGATCTGCTGCTTGGTGCCGACGTCGATGCCGCGGGTGGGCTCGTCGATGATGATGATCTCCGGCTCGGTTTCCATCACCTTGGCAAGCAACAGCTTCTGCTGGTTGCCCCCGGACATGCGGCCAGCCACGACATTGCCGTCGCGCACGCGGATATCGAAGCGGCGGCGGGCGCGCTCCAGCGCCTGTGCCTCGCTGGCGGGACTGAGATAACCGAGCTTGCCATGGTTTTCGAGCGACTGCAGCGTCAGGTTGGCGGTCATGCGTGAATTGAGCAGAAGCCCCTTCGACTTGCGGTCCTTGGTCATATAGGCAAGGCCCTGCCGATTGGCTGCATGCACATCGCCGGAAGGGACCGTCGCGCCGCGAATGATCACCTCGCCGGAGGCGCGCGACCGCAACCCGGCAATCGCCTCCATCAACTCAGTGCGCCCCGACCCGATCATCCCGGAAAACCCGAGGATTTCGCCCTTGCGAACGTTGAAAGTCACATCCTTGACGTAGCCGGTCGACAGCGCATCGACGCTGAGCACGATCTCTTCATCGACATTCGGCTCGCGCTTGGCTGGATAGAGCTTCGACAGCTCGCGACCGACCATCAGCTGGGCGATCGATTCCCCGTCAAGGATCGATGTCGGCGAGGTCTTGATCCACTGGCCGTCACGCAGCACCGTTACCCGGTCGGTCAGCTCCATGACTTCATCGAGCTTGTGCGAGACGAAGACAAAGCTCGTACCCTGGTCGCGCAGCTTGCGCACCTGCTTGAACAGGAAATTGGTCTCTTCTCGGGAGAGAACAGCGGTCGGCTCGTCCATGAAGACAACGCGGGCATCGCGGCTAATCGCCTTGGCGATCTCGACCATTTGCTTGTCAGCGATCGACAGCGAACTGATCATCGCGTTCTCATCGACATGCGAACCAAGAAGATCGAGCACACGCCGAGTTTCGGCCCGCATGAACTTGCGATCGAGCACCCCGAAGCGGGTCACTTCGCGGCCGAGAAACAGGCTCTCGGTGACGGTCAGATGTTCGGCGAGATTGAATTCCTGGTGAATGATGACGATGCCGAGCGCTTCGGCAGCACCGTTCGGCGGCAGCGTGACTGCATGTCCGTCGAGGGTGATTTCTCCGGATGTCGGCTGCTCGAAACCGGACAGGATCTTGACGAGGGTGGATTTTCCGGCGCCGTTTTCCCCCATCAAAGCATGGATTTCGCCGGCACGGAGATCGAAGTCGACACTGAACAGGACCTGCACGCCGTTGAACGACTTGCTGATGCGCCGTGCGGACAGCACGACCGCGCCGTCACCGGCGCCACTGGTCTGCGAACTCATGTAATCCTCCCTGCGGCTCCCGTCCGCTTGTATGCTATGTAAACCTTTACATAGACCATGTAAAGGTTTACATCAGGGCATAACTGAGAAATTCTTCGCACAGGCTTTGACCTCCGGGTAAGTCTGTGTAGTGTCCCGCCGAGACTAAAACCAAGGCAGAGCGCAGTGTCGAATTCCACGCCGGCAACCATCGAAGACGTCGCCCGGATTGCGGAAGTGTCGATCGCAACGGTATCGCGCGCTATCCATATGCCGGAGAAAGTCGCCAATTCGACGCGGCTGAAAGTCAACCAGGCCATTGCCATCACCGGCTACACGACCAACGCCATGGCGCGCAGCCTGAGGCTTGGCCGCTCCAACATGATTCTGGTGGTGGCGCCCGATATCGGCGATCCGAATTTTTCCAATATTCTCGTCGGTCTGGAAAACGAAGCGCGCTCGCACGGTTACGGCGTGTTGATCGGTCATACGCAGAACGACGCCCAGCGCGGGCTGGAATATCTGAAATTCCTGAATTCCAACCAGGCCGCCGGATTGATCCTGTTCACCGGCATCCTGCCGTTCGGCCATCAATCGATGACGGCAAGGCTGCCGCCGAGCGTCGGCGTTTTCGAGCCTGTCTTCAATGGCGGCATTCCCTATGTTGGCGTCGATGACACCGAGGGCGCTCGCAAGGTAATCGACCTGCTACTTGCCGAGGGCCATCGCAAGATCGCCTTCATCGGCGATTCCCGCACCCGGCTTGCCTATAGCCGGCGCCGCATCGGTTATGAGGCCGGACTGGACGCCGCCAATGTCGGCGCCGATCTGCGCATCGTCTTCGAGGGGGACGGCACGATCGAAAGCGGACGGCTGGCTGTCGAGCAGTTGTTCATGCGCGACACGCTGCCGACGGCCTTCATGTGCGTCAACGACCAGACGGCCATCGGCGTGATGATCGGGCTTGGTGCCCGCGGCTATGATATTCCGCGTGATTTTTCGGTGACCGGCTTTGACGATGTGCCGCAGGCAAGCTTCATGTCGCCGGCGCTGACCACCATCCGCCAGCCGCGAACGGCGATCGGCAAACATGCAATGGCGCTGCTGCTGGACCTTCTGTCCGATGGCCAGCCACCGGAGACGGAGATCTTGCTGCGTCCCGATCTGGTGGTCCGCAACTCGGTTGCTGCACCGTCCTTGAAATGGGCGAAGCGCTGAGCATTGCGGCCTAGCGCTTCACCATCCGTTTCCGCCTAAGCGTAACGCCGCTCGTCCCGCTGACGAACAAGCGCCGGCACGAGCCGCCCACCCGACACCGTGAACTGATCGGCCAAAGCTTTCAAAGTTGTGCTGACGCGCATCAGATTGTGGGTGGCAGCATGGGTCTGTTCGACCATCGCGGCATTCTGCTGGGTCATGTGATCCATGCCGGTAACGGCCGTATTGATCTCGGTGATGCCGATTGCCTGTTCGCGGGCCGAGCCGGCAATGGCATCGATATGGCCATTGATGTGGGTGACCTGCACGCCAATGGTCCGCAGTGCATCGCCGGTCTGGTTGACCAGCGAGACCCCCCTCAGCACATCCTCGAACGACTTGTCGATCAGGCCCTTGATCTCCTTGGCGGCATCGGCCGATTTCTGCGCCAGTTCACGCACTTCCTGGGCAACCACTGCAAAGCCCTTGCCGGCATCACCGGCGCGTGCAGCCTCTACGCCAGCATTCAGTGCGAGAAGATTGGTCTGGAATGAAATCTGATCGATGACGCTGATGATCTGGGTGATCCGGCGGGAGGATTCCTCGATCGCGCTCATGGCGCTGACCGCCTGCTCGACCACTTCGCCGGATTTGTGTGCTTCCTCGGTGGCGTGGCCAACGACGCGGCGGGCTTCCTCGGTGCGGATGGCCGCTTCCTTGGAAATCGTGGTGATTTCCTCCAGCGCTGCCGCCGTCTGTTCAAGCGACGCTGCCTGCTGTTCGGTCCGGCGGGCCATGTCATCGACGGCGATCACCAGCTCGCCGGCATTGCCGGAGGTTTCATCCGCAGCCAGCACGATGGAGCCCAAGGCCGTGTCGAGTGTGCCGAGTGCGGAGTTGAAATTGGTTTTCAGGCCGTCGAACTGCGGCGCAAGCGCTGCGCCAAGCTTGGCGGTCAAGTCGCCATTGGCAAGGCCGGTCAGTGACCGGTCGAGAGCCGACAGGGCTTCGTCCTGCTGTGTCGCCAGTGCTTTCCGCTCGGCATCACCGATCGCCCGCTGTTCCTGCAACGCATCCAGATAGACCGAAATGGCATAGTCCATATCGACGAACGCCGCCTTCATGATCGCGGTGACCTCGATGGTGATATCCTTGGCCTTCTTTTTGTAAAGGAAACCGTCAAGGTGCTTTTCGACGACTGCCTTGATGATCGATTCCATGATCAGCGCGTAGCCGCCGATATACCAGCGTGGCTCCAGCCCGAGACGCGCATGGGTCTTGCCGATCGCCGTGACCGCCTCGACATATTTATCATCGAACGCGCCAGAGGCGATCTGGTCCCAGTGGCGAACCTGCCGCGTCTTGGCGCTTTTGACGTGCGCATCGCTGGCAAAGAATTTTGCTGTTTCCGGAACCACCGTCGCCTTGGCGTAGAACTTGTCGAGCGCGCCATCAAGGGAAGCCGAAATGGTCGGCCTTGCCCGCACGAGGGCAGCGCGCTCTTCGCCGACGAGCCCGACGAAATCAAGGCGTTCATTCAAGTGTTTGGTCGTGGAAATGGGCGCAGACATGCTGAGGCATCCTAAATCGAAACAGGGAAAGGCATGCGCGCTGCGCGATCGGCATCATGCCGGCAGATGGTTCAAAGCGTGCGTTCAGAACTAGGTCCGCATAGTTAAGAATGTCTTGCGAATAAGGCCGGGAGCGTCGCGAAATCTATCGATAAAACACTGTTTTTCCGGCGCTTTTCTCAAAGTTGCGACAAACTGACCCAACTTTCCTGAAGCGTCAACGCCACCATTTTCAACAAAAAGGGGCACCACCGGTGCCCCTTGATTGACAGTCGCTCTGCTATGCAAAACCCGCTTAGACGTAACGGTTAACGACGTTTTCCAGCAGTTCCTGCTTGCCGGACCTCGGCTGCGGATTGAGGTCGGTCTTTTCGACATAGGCCGCGATCTCTTCCAGCGACATGCTGGTCAAGCGCTTCTGTCCCTCGGCCGATTGCCAACCGGCGTAGCGCGCGTCGAGCGGCCCGGAGAGCGCCTTGTCCTCGACCATCTTGGCTGCAGCCCGCAGACCCCGGGCGCAGCAATCCATGCCACCGATATGGCCGATCAAAAGGTCAGCCGGATCGATCGACTGGCGGCGCAGCTTCGAATCGAAATTGGTGCCGCCGGTCTTGAAACCACCCCCGGACAGAACCTGATAATAGGCCAGCGCCATTTCCGGAACATTGTTGGGGAACTGGTCGGTATCCCAGCCGGACTGGTAGTCGTTGCGGTTCATGTCGATCGAGCCGAAGATGCCGAACGCATTGGCCAGTGCCAGTTCGTGCTCGAACGAATGGCCGGCCAGGATCGCATGGCCTTGCTCGATATTGACCTTGACCTCGTTTTCAAGACCGTAGGTCTTGAGGAAGCCGTAGACCGTCGCAACATCATAGTCGTACTGGTGCTTGGTCGGCTCCTGCGGCTTAGGCTCGATCAGGATGGCGCCCTTAAAGCCGATCTTGTGCTTGTACTCGACGACCATGTTGACGAAACGGCCGAGCTGGTCGAGTTCCTGCTTCACATTGGTGTTGAGAAGGGTCTCATAGCCCTCGCGGCCGCCCCACAGGACATAGTTCTCACCGCCAAGCTTCAGCGTCGCATCCAAGCAGGTTTTTACCGTTGCCGCAGCAAAGGCAAAGACGTCCGGGTCCGGATTGGTGGCGGCACCCGACATGTAGCGGCGATGGGAAAACAGGTTGGCCGTGCCCCAGAGCAGCTTGACGCCGGTGTCGGACTGCTTTTTGGCGAAATAATCGACGATCTCGTTGAGGTTCCTGGTGTTCTCGGCAAAATTCTTGCCTTCCGGACGCACGTCAGCGTCGTGGAAGCAATAGAAGGGCGTTCCCAGCAGCGTGAAGAACTCGAAGGCGACATCGGCCTTCAGCTTGGCCGCCTGCATGCTGTCTTCAAACCAGGGACGTTCGAATGTCTGGCCACCGAAGGGGTCGCCGCCCGGCCAGACGAAGGTGTGCCAATAGGCAACCGCAAAGCGCAGGTGATCTTCCATGCGCTTGCCCATGACGATCTCGTCCGGATTGTAGTGGCGGAAGGCCAGCGGGTTGGTGCTGTCGGGGCCTTCATACTTGATCTTGGCGATATCGCCGAAAAAACCTGTGCTCATGGGTGTCTCCTCTTGGTGTTCGAAATGCGGATTCAAATCAGTAGGCAGCCCGGATCGCCGGATAGAGGCGGCGATAGCGCTGGTAGGCATCCGTATAAGCGCCGTGCAAAGCTGCGTCGGGCTCAATGGTTTCAGCTGTTGACGGGGCGGTGAAGACGGTGAGCGGATCGGCCTTCGTCGCTGCCACCAGCCCCAGACGCGCGGCGCCGAACGCAGCCCCGAAATCGCCATCAGCAGGCACATCGACCGGCAGATTAAGCGCCGTCGCGATCGACTTCAGCCAATAGCGCGAGCGCGAACCGCCGCCGATGGCAGTGACGCGCGAAAGCGTGGTCCCGGCAACACGCAGGGCCTCAAGGCTATCGCGAAGCGCGAAGGACACACCTTCAAGCACGGCCTGTGTCAGAACAACGCGGCTGCTTTCATGGGCAAGCCCGGCAAAGACACCACGGATGGTAGCGTCATTATAGGGCGTGCGTTCGCCGGAGAGGTACGGCAGGAAAGTCACCCCGGACGGCGCGTTGAGCCTGTCGCCGAGTTCAGCTGTCAGGTCGGCAGCACTCTTGCCGGTGATCTCCGAATGCCAGTTGAGCGCATCGGTAGCCGACAGGATGACACCCATCTGGTGCCAGGTGTTGGGCAGCGCGTGGCAAAACGCGTGCACGGCACTGGCCGGATTGGGCAGATAGCTGGCATTGGCGGCAAACAGCACGCCGGAGGTGCCGAGCGATACGAAAGCATGGCCTTCGCCGACCGTGCCCATACCGCAGGCCGAAGCCGCATTATCCCCTGCACCGCCGGCGACGATGACGCCCGCGCCCATACCCCACTTGGCCGCGAGGTCCGCCTTCAACGTTCCGCCCTGCTCCGTGCCTTCGATCAAGGACGGCATCTGGCTTTCGGTGAGCCCCGTCGCATCAAGCAGGCTTTCCGACCAGGCGCGCTTGCCGGTATCGAGCCAGGATGTGCCAGCCGAGTCCGACATTTCGGATATGTGCTCACCGGTCAGCCACAGACGCAGATAATCCTTCGGCAGCAGGACCCAATCAACCTTTTCGAAAATGTCGGGTTCGTTTTCCGCGACCCAGGCAAGTTTCGGAGCGGTAAAGCCCGGAAAGACGATGTTGCCGGTCAGTGCCCGGAACTGTGGATCGGCGTCCAGCGCCAAGGCCTGCTTGTGGCTGCGTGTATCGTTCCAGAGAATGCAGGGGCGCAGCACCTTGTCATTGTCATCCAGAAGCGTCGCGCCGTGCATATGACCAGAGAGCCCGATGCCCTTCACGGCAGCGAGTTCCTTGGGATGGGCTGCCTTCAATCCGGCGATTGCCTCTTCCGTCGCGCGGATCCAATCGGCCGGGTCCTGTTCCGACCAGCCCGGATGCGGCCGCGACACGTCGATAGCGCCGGATGCGGAACCGATGACCCGCTGGCCGCCGTCGATCAGCAATGCCTTTACCCCGGATGTGCCGAGGTCGATGCCGAGATACATGGTAGTCTCCCTAATCTGCCTTGCCCTGTGCGGGCTCCTGGTTACTGCCCTGCTCGAACGGCAGGTTATCCTTGAGGAAAATGTCGAGGCGGATGCGCTCCTGCGCGCCGATGACGGCAACGCCGTCTGCCTTGGCTTTCAATACGCGAATGGCGCTGCGCACCTCATGCCCTGCGTCCTGATTGAGGACCACATCGATCAATCCGTCGTTCAATGCTGCCCTCGTGTGCGGCGTCAACTCATGGGCGATGACACAGACCGGAGCCGCATTCTTTCCCCGTTTCAAGGCAGCGATCAGGCCGCGATTACCGGCTCCCAAACTATAGATACCGGCGATTTCCGGCGATGCGGCAAGCGCTTCACCGACCAGTCTCTCGACCAAGGCCGGATCGTCCTGCCCCTCGATGACAGGCAATAGCGCGTGCCCGCCAAAATTTTCCGTCATCACGGTCCGGAAGCCCTCGAGCCGTTCGCGATGGTCGCGCACCAGCATCGAACCGGCCAGTACCGCCACCGGCCCGGAACGCCCGCCGAGAAAACGCCCCATCAGGCTCGCTGCCGTGCGGCCCGCAGCAATGTTGTCGACGCCGGCGAAATGATCGCGGGCGGAACCGGCGAGATCCGAAACCAGCGTCACGACAGGGATACGCGCGGCCGCAAGGCGATCGACAGCGGCCACGACATCGGGGGAATCGATTGCAACGACTGCGACACCGGCAGGAGATGCCGCACGGGCCTCATCCAGCGCAGCAACCAAGGCTTCGGCGTTGAACGCGGGAACGGTGACAACGGAAATGTCGGTACGCTCGACAGAGGAGCGGCCAATCGCAGCGCGCACCTGCGCCTCCAATCCGCGCATGAACGAATTGTCGCCGGAGGGCAGAATGAAAATGAAGGGGTAGACGCGGCTCTTGGCAAGGTTGGCGGCCGCGACGTCGCGGACATAACCGATGCGCTCGATCGCCTGTTCGACCTTTTCTCGCGTAACGATGCGGACCCCGGCGCGCTGGTTCAAAACGCGGTCGACGGTTGCAAGGCTGACCCCTGCCGCAGCGGCAATATCATGAACTGTCGGGCGCATGTTTCCTCCGGGAAAGAGCCTTAGAGGAAAATCTGATGTACGTAAATCAGAAAATCGCGACCGATGTTTCCGCCGGGCTTTTTCGCCGGCTTGGTGTAGGGAGGCACTCAAAATGTCCCATGAGCAAATTTTAGTCCGAATATATAAATGTATTATAGACATTCCGAACCGGATATAATCGTCTAAAAATAGAGAATTGCACATTTTTAGAAATACTATGAGTAATCATAAAGCATTGATGTCGTAGATTTACTACGCGCTTAGCTTTTTAGGGAGATATTTTACCTGAGCACGATGCCAAATATTATTCTGTTGCCATAACAAAGAAAAACTCGACCAGTTTACGATTTAATACTTTCATTGCAGACGACTGCGTAGCCTGTTGCGCCTTACCTCCCCCAGTCGATATTACTCGCTGGTTGGGGAGCTCGGACCGGTCGCACTGTCGCCCCTCCACTGCCCTTAGGGTTCTTCGACACCATCCGGTGCGTCACCGTTATTTTCAATTTGGCACGTCGCCCAGGATCATCTGATATTCTCGATATGTCAAAGACCTCCCGGATCGTGGACTGATGCTCCAATTCAATCGCCATTTAATTCCACCGTTACCGCGAATGCGTTGATCCGTTACCCTTGGAAGTCCGGTTTGAACACAACTGCGATTGGGTCACCAGTATTGCTGCCGTCGGAAGTTAGGAGGATAGCGGTTGGCCTAACCTTCGAATGCACGGTCGTGTCGAAGAATAGTCGCTTCGCGTCTCCAGTTGTTGTGGATGAATTGACGAAGGCAACGCGGACTGACGGCGTCAGGGCGCTGATTACTTCTTTCAAGGTCGCACGCATCTCGACCAGTTCGTCATCCATTGAACTCCTGAACCACCGGATAAGATCGTCTGCCACCATCAATCCCAACCTCCCCTGATCACGATAAACAAGGAAGTCGCGCCGTTTGCCCGTGCCCATGCGCGCTATCAGATCGGGAATTTTAGAATCCTCGGAAGTCACCTCCTTGCAGGGACTTGCGATTTCGGTCAAAAGCCTACCGATTTTCCTCTCCCTTCGAGGAGCGGCGTGCCAGGTACTCGTGAATGTCGAGTGATGTTTGGTCCATCCCATCGTCATAGCACAACGCTTGCCAATCACTGCGAGCACTTCCGAATGCAGAGATGGAAATCCCTTCATGTCGAAGAGCGGTTCATGATGTGGGATCCGATTTCGGAGGTTTTTGATCGGCTGCAGAGCAGTCCAAGATCGGATCGATACTCGTTCGTCAATGTATTGGGAAATGGTAATCCGCCTAGCCGGCGAGGATGGGGAACCGATCGATCTGCGCACCAATCCCGTTTGCGCCGGGCGATTGGCCATCACTCTCCTCGATCTCATCAACCAACATGGATGGTTCGACGTCGACCTTCGCGTGAGTGACAAGGGTTCGGAGATCGCAAGGATAAGGCCGTCCGCAGGGACGATGTTTACCTGCGTATCAGCGCATGATTAACACCGTTCTTGATTGTGTAATCATCGGCGGCGGTCCCGCTGGACTAACAGCTGCCATTTATCTTGCACGCTACCATCTTAACGTGTTGGTGATCGATGCGGACTGCGGCCGTGCGGCAACCATTCCCCTCTCACGCAACCGCGCTGGCTTTCCAGAGGGCATTAGCGGCGTTGAACTTTTAACGCGAATGCGAGCTCAGGCGGAGAAATATGGCGCGACGCTCCGGAAAAACCAGGTGGTGCAAATCGAGAAACAAGAAAGCTTTTTCTCAACCCGTACGGCCGCTGGGGAAAACGTACTTTCGCGGACTGTTTTACTCGCCACTGGCGTTTTCAACCGGCGTCCGCGAATGCCCGAAGCTTTGCACGACGAAGCGGTCGCACGGAGTCTCCTGCGATATTGTCCGATCTGCGACGCGTACGAGATTACTGACCGAAGGATTGCAGTGGTTGGAACCGGAGACCGCGGCGTTAACGAGTCCGTATTTCTGAGAAGCTTCACCACGGATGTGACATTGATCTCGCACGAGATGGGACACGACCTGACCGGACAAAATGTGGCTCGGCTCGCGCGACGCGGTATCAAAATCGACAGCGGGCCTTTCGAATGCCTCGGCCTTTTCGATGATGAGATTGCAGTCCGGACAGCTGCTGGCAATATGGTTTTCGCCGCGGTCTATCCCGCGCTGGGCTCCGATATTCATTCGGAGCTAGCCGCGTCTCTTGGAGCAGAGCGCCCCGACGATGGTTGCGTTATCGTTGACCGCCATCAACGGACGTCTTTCCTAGGGCTCTATGCCGCTGGCGACGTCGTTTTCGGGCTCGATCAAATGAGCCACGCGATGGGCCAGGCGGGTGTCGCCGCAACCGCGATCCGGAATGATCTTGAGGAGCAAGCAGCATTGCTACGGTGATGACACACTTCCATCTTTCGGCGATTTCGTGCGGCAAAGGAACAAATCTCCCAGAAGCAGGTTGAGGGGCGTCCCATTCCATCACTCCGGAGACCGTTATGGCCAAGAAGTCCACACCGACCTCGCCTGCCAACATCGCGACGATCCATGACCAGAAACTGCATCGAGGCGAAGGTGGGGAACTCCACCAGTTTGCCGAGGGCGGCGCGCCGACACTGACCACCGCTCAGGGCGGACCTGTCGCCGACGATCAAAACACGCTTAAAGTCGGTGCCCGTGGCCCGGCTTTAATTGACGACTTCCATTTCCGCGAAAAGATCTTCCACTTCGATCACGAGCGTATTCCAGAGCGCGTGGTCCACGCGCGCGGATACGGCGCGCACGGCTTTTTCGAAACTTATGATTCCTTAGCAGCCTACACCCGCGCCGATCTGTTTCAGCGTGCGGGCGAACGCACTCCTGTGTTTGTCCGCTTTTCCACTGTCGCCGGGAGCAAGGGCTCAGCTGACTTGGCTCGTGATGTGCGCGGCTTCGCTGTCAAGATGTATACCAAGGAAGGCAATTGGGATCTTGTTGGCAATAACATCCCCGTCTTCTTCATCCAGGACGCCATTAAGTTCCCGGACATCATTCACGCAGCCAAGCCGGAGCCGGACCGGGCATTCCCGCAGGCGCAAACCGCCCATGACACCTTCTGGGACTTCATCAGCTTAACGCCTGAGAGCATGCATATGGTGATGTGGATCATGTCGGACCGGACCATTCCACGTTCGTTCCGGTTCATGGAAGGGTTCGGTGTGCATACCTTCCGGTTCGTCAACGCCAAGGACGAATCCACGTTCGTAAAGTTTCACTGGAAGCCTAAGCTCGGCCTTCAGTCTGTAGCATGGAACGAGGCGGTCAAGATCAATGGGGCGGACCCCGACTTCCATCGCCGAGACCTCTGGCAATCAATCCAGTCCGGAAACTTTCCCGAATGGGAACTGCAGGTCCAGCTTTTCGACCAGGAGTTCGCTGATAGCTTCGACTTCGACGTGCTCGATCCGACTAAGATCATCCCCGAGGAAATTCTGCCGCCCCAGCCCATCGGCCGTTTGGTACTCGACAGGATGCCGGACAACTTCTTCGCGGAAACGGAGCAAGTCGCGTTCATGACCCAGAACGTGCCGCCAGGCATCGACTTCAGCAACGACCCACTTCTCCAAGGCCGCAATTTCTCGTACCTAGATACGCAACTGAAGCGTCTTGGCGGCCCGAACTTCACCCATCTTCCGATTAACGCCCCGAAATGTCCCTTCGCGAACTTCCAACAGGATGGCCATATGGCGATGCGCAATCCTGTAGGCCGTGTGAATTACCAGCCTAATTCGTTTGAAGAAGGCCCGAGGGAATCGCCTGTCCAAGGTTATCGCCACTTCGCGTCCGAGGAACAGGGTCCCAAGGTTCGCCTGAGGCCCGAAAGTTTTGCTGACCATTATAGCCAGGCGCGGCAATTCTTCATCAGTCAAACTCCGCCGGAGCAACGTCATATCGCTGCCGCGCTGATTTTCGAGTTGTCGAAGGTTGAGACAGCAACAATACGCGAGCGCATGGTTTCGCACCTGATGAACATAGACGAAACGCTTGCCAGCAAGGTCGCGCATGCCCTCGGATTCAAGTCCATGCCGAAGGCTGCGGATGCGGCTATGCCAACCCGTCAGGATTTGGAACCGTCTCCAGCATTGAGCATAGTGGAACGCGGCCCGAAACGTTTCGAAGGACGCAAACTTGGCATCCTGGTCACCGACGGGGCAGATGTGGAGGTCTTCAAGTCTATCCTTGAGAGCCTTGCCGAACAAAAAGCGGTGTTCGAGATTATCGCCCCAAAGGTTGGTGGCGTGACGATGTCGGATGGTAGCTGGGTTGAAGCGCATCAGATGATCGATGGCGGGCCCTCAGTCCTGTACGACGCGGTAACCCTGGTCGTTTCCGCCCAAGGCACCCCAGACCTACTCAAGGAAGCTACCGCGCGGGACTTTGTTGCCGACGCGTTCACGCACTGCAAGTATATCGGCTACGTGGCGGACGCGATGCCGCTCCTCGAAAAGGCTGGTATTGCTTGTGATCTCGATGAAGGAACGATCGAACTCAGCGACAAGAAGTCTGTCGCTGGATTCTTCGTTGAGGCTGGAAAACTGCGGGTGTGGGGCCGTGAGCCATCGGTCAAGTTAAACTAAGCGAAAAGCCGGGCGAGGACCAGTCGCCCTCGCCCCGCAGCCAAGGAGCGACATGACCTGCGACCTTCTGTTTAGAGACACGGTGACGAAGCTTCTCGAAATCGCCGTAAGCAGAAGCCGACTTCCCGGTACGTGGAAGTTCTCGCTGTTGGCGAGGAAAGGTATGTCCTATTTTCTTGAGGACCTCGATCGAGACAAGGGGTTCTCAGGAACCGGGCTCGATATGGGTAACGGTGACGTTGTACCTGCTGGTCTGGCGGACCTTCCACGGGCCGCCAAAATGTTCCGGAGAAACGATTTCATCGGGTTATATGGTGGTCCGCCGTTGCCGATCGACGAACTTGCCAAGAAGTTTTATAATTCGATAGGCGTCTCATCCATCCCAGAATTTTGTCAAGTCGGATTGGACAGGCCCGTCCTGGTCGACCTCGTATCAAGTGGGATGCGGGAGCACACCGACCTGATCTTCATCGGACTGGAATCACCTAAACTGTTACAGACCCTTCGCACTGTCCCGGTGGGTGATTGGGTGCTTGAAGAGCTTCCAGCAGCCTCTCCGCACTGGTGCAGTGAGAGGCTATATCGCTCGTGACCCACGGGGGCGAAAAAACTACCGATTTTAAAGTCTATTGCCCGCAATGGAGTGCCCAAATGGCCGAAGAGTTTCAAGCGACATCGACGCCCGCGATTACCGGAATGAAGGGGCGTTGCCCGCGATGCCAGCGCGGCCACTTGTTCGACGGCCTGTTGAAGCTCGCTCCCAGATGCGAAGTGTGCGGATTGGACTACGGTTTCGCTGACCCTGCTGACGGGCCGGCCTTTTTTGCGATGAGCATCGTCGCGGTTCCCGCTCTTGCTTTCGCGCTCTGGCTACAGTTCACCTACGAGCCGCGACTTTGGATGCACCTCCTCATAACCGTGCCACTGACGTTAGCCGGATCGTTGATCCTACTTCGGCCCTTAAAGGGTTGGCTGGTGTGCTCGCAGTATTTTCATAAGGCCGAACAGGGCACGATCGACCGCGACTGGCATGCCCCTGCTGCGCATGACGGAGACCCCGACTGAGTCTTTAAATACGAATTGGGTCCCTGTCCTTAAATATGCAAGGCCAGCACCGCTCGTCGCCATTTTGCGACCTTCTTGCTTCCACGCTTACAAAACCTTAAACGAAATCCATACCGTTTTTTGGAAGTGGGCAGTCATGAACGAGTCAGAAGCGCTACGCCGACCCTCCTCGCGTGAGCGGTTCCTTGAAGCTATCGTCCAGAGTGCGATCGACTATGCGATCATCTCTCTTGACCTCGACGGCTTGGTCACGAGTTGGAACGAAGGCGCTTTCCGGATCTTGGGGTGGAGCGCCGAAGAGATGATCGGGATGCCCGCGACGGCTTTCTTTACCGAGGAAGACCGGGCAAATGGCGTTCCTCAACGCGAAATGACCGCAGCACTTGACGAAGGTCGCGGAAACGATGAGCGGTGGCACCTGCGCAAGGATGGGACTTGCTTCTGGGCTTCCGGCGAAATGATGGCGCTCAGAGACGAAAACGAGGCCGTCGTGGGGTTCATCAAGATCTTGCGGGACCGCACGGAACAGCGCGAGCAGGCCGA
>UCKS01000025.1 GCA_900473045.1 Hyphomicrobiales bacterium | reverse complement strand
GGTGTATCCGTGATGGGACGGGAAGAAGTATCGCACGGGTTTTATGGGCGGGGATGAACGGGGATGATTTTGGCACAAGATGCTGCGGCGATCCCGGCTGCGCCGCCTGTTGCAGCCATTGTAACTGTCACGTCCTTCCCCGCCCGGTGGCTCAGTGTTCCTATGGTGCCGGCTGGCTGAGGGCACATGTTCGGCTTCGGGCGCGATCCAGCCGACCGTCGATGGCTGCAGCTGGGGAAGTGGCCACCGGTTGTACGCCTCATTCCAGCCGTCTGGAAAGCGAACTTTTGGGCTTCGAATTGACAGAGTATATTATCTGACTTAAGTCAGGTAATATGACTTACGATCCTGTCTTTCGTGTCCGCCGCTTCAACCGTGCCGTTACCTCCGAGGTCGGCGCTCTCGACACTTCTTTCCTCGGGCGCGGCCGTCCACTGGGCGCAGCGCGCGTCCTCAATGCGATCGGCCACGGGCAATCGGATGTTGCGGTAATCCGTGAATTTCTCGGTCTCGACTCGGGCCTGATGAGCCGTTTGTTGCGCAGTTTGGAGGAGGACGGCCTGATCGAGACTGTAGCGAATCCTCAGGATGCGCGTCGCCGTATTGCCACATTGACCGAAAACGGCCGTTCCGAGTTTCACGCTTACGAAGAGATGTCCGATGCGCAGGCGGAAACATTTCTGGCGCGGCATTCCCGGCCGGAAGAGCTTCTGCGCGCCATGGATATCGTTGCATCTTCGCTTAGACGTGACCGTGTCGTGTTTGAGGAGAAAGATCCCCGACATGAGGACGCCCGGTATTGTCTTGGCGAATATTACGCCGAAATTGCCCTCCGCTTCGAGAAGGGGTTCGATGTTTCACTTTCCCGCGATCCGGACGCTGGCGACATGAAACGTCCGCGCGGTGCGTTTATGGTGGCTATATCGGATGGCCTGCCGATCGGCTGTGTCGGACTGAAGGGCAGTGGCGGCGAGGTCGCGGAGATCAAAAGGCTCTGGGTTGCGCCGTCTGCACGTGGCCTTGGGCTCGCAAAGCGGCTGATGACGGCGGCCGAGAGTATTGCTCGAGAGCTGTCGATAAAAGTTCTCCGTCTGGATACGAATAGTGCGTTGAGTGAAGCAGAGCAGCTTTATCGCAGAACAGGATGGGACGAGATCGAACGTTTCAATGACGACCCGTACCCCGACCTGTTCTTCGAAAAGCGCCTTTAAGGGAGTGGGCGGTTTGCCCCGAAATGCCGGACGCCCGAAACGCAAGCCCCAGTGAGGTGTGCCGTTGCCACCTTGATGCAGGTGCTGTTGGCCGCTCTTGACACAAGGCGGCCACTTCTTCCCGCCATCAGATCGGCGCCGGATACATCTTGTGCAGCCGTGCGATCCCCTTCAGCACCTCGGCTGACAACACCACGTCCTTGGCGCCGATATTGGTCTTCAGCTGGTCCATGCTGGTCGCGCCGATGATGACCGAGGTCATGAAGGGGCGGGTGAGGCTGAAGGCGAGCTGCATCTGGGCGAGGTCGAGATTGTGTTCGCGGGCAAGGGTGGCGTAGGCTTGGACGGCGGGTTCCTGGTATTCGGTGTAGCGGCCGCCGAGATCGCCGTTGATCGACAGGCGCGAGCCTTCGGGGTTGGCGCCGTTCAGGTACTTGCCGGAGAGAAGACCGGCGGCGAGCGGCGAATAGGCGAGCAGCCCGACATTCTCGTGGTGGCTGACTTCGGCAAGGTCGAGATCGAAGGCGCGGTAGAGGAAATTGTATTCGTTCTGCAGCGAGGCGATGCGGGGCAAGCCATGTTTTTCGGCCAGCGCCAGCATCTTCATCGTGCCCCAGGCGGTATCGTTGGACAGGCCGATGGCGCGGACCTTGCCTTCTTTCACGAAGGCGCCGAGCGTTTCGAGGATGGCGGCGAGGTCTTCGACCGTTGCGGACGTGTCCTGATGCGAGGGGTCGTAGGTCCAGGCCTGGCGGAAATGATAATGGCCGCGGTTCGGCCAGTGCATCTGGTAGAGATCGACATGATCGGTCTGCAGGCGCTTCAGGCTGGTCTCCAGCGCCTCGCGCATGGTTTTCGGGCCGGCCGGCGTGCCACCGCGGATATAGGGGCGGCCGGGGCCGGCGACCTTGGTGGCGACGACGATCTCGCCGCGCTTGCCGCTCTTCTTCAGCCAGGTGCCGATATAGTCCTCGGTCAGACCCATGCTTTCAGGCCCGGCCGGGGTAACGGGATAGAGCTCGGCGGTGTCGAAGAAATTGACGCCCTGGCTGACGGCATAATCCATCTGCTCATGCGCTTCCGCTTCGCTGTTCTGCGTGCCCCAGGTCATGGTACCCAGGCAGATTTCCGAAACCGTGATGCCGGTGCGGCCGAGTGTGTTGTATTTCATGGTGCTCAACGTGCCTCAAACTTGTTCGGCGGCGAATGTAGAGGCTGTTTGCTGCGGTGCAAGGGAAAAGCGGTTGCCGTGCACAGGTGGCGGCTTTGGGGCTCAAAAGCTTGACTCGAAGCGCAGGAATGTGAATGGAGAGGAAAAAGCCTATGCCTGCCTTATGTTTGCCGGCAAAGAGTTGGAATGAAACGGCGTGGCTGGACCGCGCATGACGAGGAAAAAACCTCATGGCAGTTGCATTCACATTTCCAGGACAGGGCAGCCAGGCGCTCGGCATGGGCAAGGATCTGGCCGATGCCTTTCCCGAGGCCGCCGCCGTCTTTGCCGAAGTCGATGACGCGCTCGGCGAAAAGCTCTCCGACATCATGTGGAATGGCCCGGAAGAAACGCTGACGCTGACGGCCAACGCCCAGCCGGCGCTGATGGCGGTGTCGATCGCGGCCCTGCGGGTCCTGGAAGCCAAGGGGCTCGACCTGAAGTCCAAGATTTCCTATGTCGCCGGTCATTCGCTTGGCGAATATTCCGCGCTCTGCGCCGCCGGCACGTTTTCGCTGGCCGATACGGCGCGGCTGTTGCGCATTCGCGGCAATGCCATGCAGGCGGCCGTTCCCGTTGGTAAAGGCGCGATGGCGGCGATCATCGGACTGGAACACAGCGATGTGCAGACGATCTGCGATGGCGTCGGCGAGATCGGTTCCTGCCAGATCGCCAATGACAATGGCGGCGGCCAGCTGGTGATTTCGGGCGAGAAGGCGGCTGTCGAAAAGGCTGCTGCTCTGGCCACGGAGAAAGGCGCCAAGCGCGCCATCCTGCTGCCGGTTTCCGCCCCCTTCCATTCGACGCTGATGGGCCCGGCAGCCGACGCCATGCGCGAGGCGCTGGCAACGGTCGCCAAGCACGATCCCGCCGTGCCGCTGATCGCCAATGTGCGCGCAGCCCCGGTCACCGATGCCGGCGAAATCGCCGCGCTGCTGGTCGAACAGGTCACCGGCCAGGTTCGTTGGCGTGAAACCGTCGAGTGGTTTGCCGCACATGATGTGACGGCGCTGTACGAGATCGGTTCCGGCAAGGTGCTGACCGGTCTTGCGCGCCGCATCGACAAGACTGTCACCGGCATTGCCGTCAATTCTCCCGCCGACATCGACGCGGCGATTGAAATTTTGCTGGGGTGAGTTGGGGAGAGTGGATAGTGATTAGGGAATAGCGAATAGCGAATAGAAAAGCTGACGCGACGATTGTTCTTCCCTGCTCACTACTCACTACTCACTATTCGCTATTCTCTATTCGCCACGGCCCATTCGCTCTAAAAGAGGAAACCAACCATGTTCGATCTGTCTGGCCGCAAGGCCCTCGTTACCGGCGCATCCGGCGGCATCGGCGAAGAGATTGCCCGCATCCTGCACGCGCAGGGCGCCATTGTCGGCCTGCACGGCACCCGCGTCGAAAAGCTGGAGGAACTTGCCAATTCGCTCGGCGAGCGCGTCCACCTGTTCCCGGCTAACCTGGCCGACCGCGATGCCGTCAAGGCGCTGGGCGAAAAGGCGGAGGCCGAACTCGGCGGCGTCGATATCCTCGTCAACAATGCCGGCATCACCAAGGACGGCCTGTTCGTGCGCATGAGCGACGCGGATTGGGATGCCGTTATCGAAGTCAACCTGACCTCGGTCTTCCGGCTGACCCGCGAGCTGACCCATCCGATGATGCGCCGCCGCCATGGCCGCATCATCAACATCACCTCGATCGTCGGCGTCACCGGCAATCCGGGGCAGGCCAACTACTGTGCCGCCAAGGCCGGCATGATCGGATTTTCCAAGTCGCTCGCCCAGGAGATCGCCACCCGCAACGTCACGGTCAACTGTGTCGCTCCGGGCTTTATCGAAAGCGCCATGACCGGCAAGCTGAACGACAAGCAGAAGGACGCCATCATGGGCGCCATCCCGATGAAGCGGATGGGCACCGGCGGCGAAGTGGCCTCGGCAGTTGCTTATCTGGCTTCGAATGAGGCCGGTTATGTCACCGGACAGACCATTCACGTCAACGGCGGCATGGCGATGATCTAATACTTGGCACTGGCCGTCAAAGGCCTGTGCCGCCACGTTTTCACATCAATCGGAGACGTGGGGGCGAAATACCGGGAATTGCATGTTGACCAAGCCATTGCCGGAGATTTTCGGACTTTGCGACAGACTTAAACCGTGTTAAGCGGGCCATGACTGTGCGCAGTCGATCGGAAGATATGCGGTATACGCTGGCTTAGGCAGGCGTGGTTTGCCCGCTTTCGATTGAAGGAATTGCCGGGCAGATCGTCTTGATCTTTCAGGCGTTAATAGGGTACCGATGTCAGAACGGCATCGTTGAGAAAAACAAAGGTCGAGGAATCCGACATGAGCGACGTAGCAGAACGCGTAAAGAAAATTGTTATTGATCATCTTGGCGTCGATGCCGAAAAGGTTTCGGAAGGCGCAAGCTTTATCGACGATCTGGGCGCTGACTCGCTCGACACCGTCGAACTGGTCATGGCATTCGAAGAAGAGTTCGGCGTCGAAATTCCCGACGATGCAGCGGATTCGATCCTGACGGTCGGCGACGCTGTCAAGTTCATCGAAAAGGCACAGGCCTGATATCAGGCCGTGTTGGGGCGGGGCGCTTTGCGGCCCGCCTTTCGTCCCTCTCAGGGACGGCCTCCCCATTTCGGGAGAGAAAAGCGGGATCGAGGAAAGCCTGATGGCTTCCGTACCTGAGATCGCGCAGTACAGCATCACGGAAAAGGATGTACGGATCCGGTTTTTTGCTTAAGGGTCCGGTCCGGTTCTGGAACGAACAGGCAGGATGGATCACGGGCATGAGACGTGTCGTTATCACCGGTACCGGCATGGTATCTCCCTTGGGCTGCGGAACCGAGATATCCTGGTCGCGGCTGATCGCCGGCGACAACGCGGCCCGCAAGGTCACTGAATTCGAAGTCGAAGATCTCCCCGCAAAGATCGCCTGCCGTCTGCCATTCGGCGATGGCACCAATGGCACCTTCAATCCCGACGACTGGATGGAACTGAAGGAACAGCGCAAGGTCGACAGTTTCATCATCTATGCCATGGCCGCCGCCGACATGGCGCTTGCCGATGCTGACTGGCATCCGAAGACCGACGAAGACCAGATCGCCACCGGCGTGATGATCGGTTCGGGTATCGGCGGTCTCGAAGGCATCGTCGAAGGCGGCATCACGCTGCGCGACCGCGGCCCGCGCCGGGTGTCTCCCTTCTTCATTCCCGGCCGCCTGATCAACCTTGCTTCCGGCCAGGTATCCATCCGCCACAAGCTGCGCGGCCCCAATCATTCCGTCGTCACCGCCTGTTCGACAGGCGCCCACGCCATCGGCGATGCGGCCCGCTTCATCATCATGGGCGATGCCGATGTGATGGTTGCCGGCGGCACGGAATCACCGATTTCGCGCATCGCGCTGGCCGGCTTTGCCGCCTGCAAGGCGCTTTCGACGCAGCACAACGACGATCCGACCAAGGCATCGCGCCCCTACGACCAGGATCGTGACGGCTTCGTCATGGGCGAGGGCGCCGGTATCGTCGTCCTCGAAGAGTTGGAACATGCCAAGGCGCGTGGCGCCAAGATCTATGCCGAAGTGGTCGGTTATGGCCTGTCCGGCGATGCCCACCACATCACCGCACCGGCCGAAGATGGCGACGGTGCCTATCGTTGCATGCAGATGGCCCTGAAGCGCGCCGGCCTTTCGGCATCCGACGTCGATTACGTCAATGCCCACGGCACCTCGACCATGGCCGATACGATCGAGCTCGGCGCTGTCGAGCGCATCATGGGCGATCATGCCGGCAAGGTGTCGATGTCATCGACCAAGTCGGCGATCGGTCACCTGCTCGGCGCTGCCGGTGCTGTCGAGGCGATTTTCTGCGCCCTGGCGATCCGCGATAACGTCGCGCCGCCGACGCTCAATCTCGACAATCCCTCGGTGGAAACCAAGATCGACCTGGTGCCGCATGTGGCGCGCAAGCGCGAGATCAACGTCGCCCTGTCGAATTCGTTCGGTTTCGGCGGCACCAACGCCTCGCTGATCCTGCGCCGCTACGCCTGATTTGGACGCAACGGGCCTGCCGGTGGCAGCCCGTCATCAACGCCGGCAGGGGCTGGCGTATCCCGCAAGCACGAAAATTCTCCCACTATCGTGCTTTTGCCGCATTGCTCGGTTCAAACATGGCATACGGACGATTGCGATTGCGCCGGTATCGTCACCCTTGGCTTTGTGACCATGCTGACACAAGGCCAAGGGTGTATCGCCGCTATAATCGTGACAAGGTGATTCTCATTCCTGTTTCTCTTCTGGAGTTCGCATCAGGGATGGAGACGTGCATGATGCGAATTCCAGACCCAGGACACCAGTGAACGACGCAAACGAAAACAACGCAGCGCCTTTCGGCCGCAACGAGGCGGGCAATAATGGCCCGATCATCCCGAAATCGGCGAGCGAAGCTCTTCGTCCGGAAAAGGTGCCCCAGCCGCCCAGACGGTCGCGCAAGGCAAAAAGCCAGGTCGTTATCTTTCTGAATTTCCTGATGACCGTGATCGTCTGCCTGACCATCGCAGCAGCCGGAGCAGTTTATTATGCAATGTCCGCCTATGAGGACAACGGCCCGCTGACGGCCAATACCAATTTCATCGTGCGCAACGGTGCCGGCATCCAGGAGATCGCCAGTAGCCTCGAGCGCAACAATATCGTCTCCGACGGCCGCGTCTTCCGCTTCATGTCGGAAGCCTATCTCGAGGACAACGATACGCTGAAGGCCGGCGAGTACGAGATCAAGGCCGGCTCCTCGATGCAGGAGATCATGCAGCTCCTGAAATCGGGCAAGTCGATCCTCTACTCGGTGTCGCTGCCGGAAGGCCTCACCGTCAAGCAGATGTTCGCAAAGCTCGGCGCCGATCCGGTTCTGGAAGGCGACCTGCCTGCGCAGGTGCCGGCGGAAGGCACGCTGCGCCCGGATACCTACAAGTTCTCGCGTGGCACCAAACGGGCGGAAATCGTCGCGCAGATGGCAGCGGCGCAAAAGCAGCTTGTCGATCAGATTTGGGAGAAGCGCGATCCGGACCTGCCGATCGCCAGCCGCGACGAATTCGTCACCTTGGCCTCGATCGTCGAGAAGGAAACCGGCATTGCCGACGAACGCTCGCGGGTCGCTTCCGTCTTTATCAATCGCCTGGAAAAAGGCATGCGGCTGCAGTCCGATCCGACGATCATCTACGGCATCTTCGGCGGCGATGGCAAACCGGCTGACCGGCCGATCCTGAAGTCGGATCTCGAGAAGGACACGCCCTACAACACCTACCTGATCAAGGGGCTGCCACCGACGCCGATCGCCAATCCGGGCCGGGCAGCGCTTGAAGCGGTGTCGAACCCGTCGCGCACATCGGACCTTTATTTCGTCGCCGACGGCACGGGCGGGCATGTGTTTGCCACCACGCTTGACGAGCACAACAACAATGTTCGCCGCTGGCGCAAGATCGAGGCTGACAAGGCCGCTGCTGCGAAAGCGGCTGATCCGGCACCAGCCCAGCAATAATCGAGCCTCACTCAGGCTTCCATCAGGCTTGTGGATGACACGGCTCCGGTACGCTTGACCCTTGCGGTTGACCGTGCCGGGGCCGTACACATTCATCATCAATTCAAAGTTCCACAGCCGGTTTCGCGTCGTTGAGCGCCGAGCCCGCTGGGGCCGGAGGACAAGACGATGCCGCTGCAATCCATGACCGGATTTGCCCGCCGCGAGGGCACTTGCGGACGCTATCGCTGGGCGTGGGAACTGCGCTCGGTCAATGGCAAGGGCCTTGATCTGCGGCTGCGGCTGCCGACGGGTACCGAGCATCTCGAGGCCGACGTCCGCAAGCTGGCGGGCGATTGCTTTTCGCGCGGCAACATGCAGGTCAATCTCAGTGTCAGCGCCAGCGAGGCCGGCGTCGAGCCGGTGATCAACCAGGGTGCCCTGTCCGCTGTCCTGTCGCTGCGCGAGCAGTTGCGCGATGTCATCGATCCGTCACCGCTGCGCCTCGACACACTTCTTTCGATCCGCGGCATCGTCGATTTTCGCGAGCCGGAGGAGCAGGAGGGCGAGCGTGCAGCGCGTGACGGCGATATCCTCGCCGGGCTGCGGCAGGCGCTCGCGGGCTTGACATCGATGCGCGAGGGCGAGGGTGTTGCACTCTACCGGGTGTTGCTGGAGCAGATCGACAGGATCGAGATGCTGACCGGCGAGATCGAGGCGGATCCATCACGCAGCGTGGCCGTGATCACGGCCCGCCTTGCCAGCCAGATCTCTCTGGTGATGGACGGCGGCTCGAAGATCGATCCGGAGCGTCTCTATGCCGAAGTGGCACTGCTGGCGGCCAAGGCCGATATCCGCGAGGAGATCGACCGGCTGCGCACCCATGTCACGGCTGCCCGCGAGCTTTTGAAAAAAGGCGGACCGGTCGGCCGCAAACTCGATTTCCTTTCTCAGGAGTTTAACCGCGAATCAAATACCATCTGTTCCAAGTCGAACTCCGCTGCGGTCACCGCCGCCGGTATCGAACTGAAGGTCGTCATCGACCAGTTCCGTGAACAGGTCCAAAATCTGGAGTGACCATGAGCCCCGCGAGCCAAACCCCTACCAAAGCCATTCAGCGCCGCGGTCTCATGCTGGTGATCTCGTCGCCTTCGGGGGCGGGCAAGTCGACGATCGCGCGCAACCTGCTGGAATCCGATCCGCACATGAGCATCTCGGTCAGCGTGACGACGCGCAAGCGCCGCCCGAGCGAGATCGACGGCCGGCATTACTTCTTCAAGTCGATCCGCGAGTTCGAGGGATTGCGCCAGACCGACGCCCTGTTGGAATGGGCCGAGGTCCACGGCAATTTCTACGGCACGCCGCGCGACGCCGTCGAAGCCGCCATGTCGGAAGGGCAGGACATGCTGTTCGATATCGACTGGCAGGGCGCCCAGCAGTTGCAGGAAAAGATGGGCGGCGATGTCGTCTCGATCTTCATCCTGCCGCCGACGATGGCCGAACTGCAGTCGCGCCTGCACCGCCGTGCCGAAGACAGCGAAGAGGTCATCGCCACGCGCCTGGCCAATTCGCGCTCCGAGATCGAGCACTGGCTGGAATACGACTATATCGTCGTCAATGAGGACCTCGACAGCGCGTTTGCCTCTGTCCAGGCGATCGTAGAGGCCGAACGCCTGCGCCGCGACCGCCGCCCTGGGCTGTTCGAATTCGTCAACGGGCTTTTGACGGAAACGCCGAAACTGGCGTAATCAGGCATAGGCCAAGCTGGAACTTGCCAAGAGTGTGCCGCGCACTCCCTCTTCTCCCCAGCGGGGAGAAGGTGGCCCGCGGGGCCGGATGAGGGGGCCAAACACTCAGAATGTGCCGAACCGCCCCCTCATCGCCTCGCAGCCGCTCGGCACTTCTCCCCGCTGGGGAGAAGAGGGAAATCGGCGCCGGCGCAACAAATCCATAGGTTAAAACCGCACTCGCAGTGAAGTCAGCAGGGTTGTCCCCAGCGGCTCGCTCTTCAAACCGCCATCAAAGGCAGTTCGCCAGCCTGCAGAATTCCTCCACCGACAACGTTTCGGCGCGGCGCTTCGGGTCGATCTCCGCCTTGGCCAGCAAGGCCTCGCCGCCGATCGACTTGACGCTCTGGCGCAGCATCTTGCGGCGTTGGCCAAAGGCAGCCATCGTCACTTTCTCGAGGTCTTCGGCCAGGCAGGGGATCGGGTTTTCAATCGGTTCCAGATGAACCACGGAGGATGTGACCTTCGGCGGCGGCGAGAAGGCCTGTGGCGGCACGTCGAAGGCCATGCGGGCATTGGTGCGCCAGCCGCAGAGAACGCCGAGGCGGCCATAATGGTCGTCGTCGGCATCGGCAACGATCCTGAGCCCCACCTCGCGCTGGAACATCAGCGTCATCGACTGGTAGAACGGCGGCCATGTCTTCGGTAGGAGCCAGTTCACCAGAAGCTGCGTGCCGACATTGTAGGGCAGGTTGGCGATGATCTTGACGGGGCCTTCGGTGGCAAGGTCCTCGAACGATGTCTTCAGCGCATCGCCCTCGATCACCTCAAGACGGCCGGGATAGAAATCGGCGATTTCGGCAAGCGCCGGCAGGCAGCGGGCGTCGCGCTCGATGGCAATGACCTTGCTGGCGCCCAGCGACAGGATGGCGCGGGTGAGGCCGCCGGGGCCGGGCCCGACTTCGATCACCGTCACGCCCTCCAGCGGACCGGCCGTGCGGGCGATCTTCTGGGTGAGGTTGAGATCGAGCAGAAAATTCTGGCCGAGCGCTTTTTTTGCGTCGAGCCCATGGCGCGTTATGACATCGCGCAGCGGCGGCAGGCCGTCGATCGCCGCCATCAGTTTTCCCCTCGTGCGGCATTATCGGCCAATTGCCGGGCCATTCTGAGCGCTGCCAGCAGACTGTCGGCGCGGGCAATGCCCTTGCCGGCAAGGCTGAAGGCCGTGCCGTGATCCGGCGATGTACGGATGAATGGCAGACCAAGCGTGACATTGACGCTGTCGTCGAAGCCGAGCGCCTTGGCGGGGATCAATGCCTGATCGTGATACATGCAGATCGCCACGTCATAGGTGGCGCGGGCGCGGTCGTGGAACATGGTGTCGGCGGGCAGGGGGCCGGTAATGTCGACACCTTCGGCCTTCAGCCGCTCGATGACCGGACGGATGACGGCATCGTCTTCCAGCCCCAGTGCGCCGTTTTCACCGGCATGCGGATTGAGACCGGCAACGGCGACACGTGGCGAAGCAAGACCGAAGCGCTCCTGGAGGTCGCGCACGGTGATGACGCAGGTCCGGTAGATCAGGTCGGCGGTCAACTGTTCAGGCACATCCTTCAGCGGGATATGGATGGTGACGGGAACGGCCATCAGTTTCGGTCCGGCAAGCATCATCACCGGCAGCAGCGGCTGGCCCGTCAGGCGCTCGCCAAGATCGGCAAGAAATTCGGTATGGCCGGGAAATGTGAAGCCGGCGTCGTAGAGCACCGACTTGGCGATCGGATTGGTGACGATGGCAGAGGTCGAGCCGTCCATCGTCAGCCGCACGGCGGTTTCGATGGCGCCGGTGATCGCACCGGCATTAGCGGAATCCGGCTCGCCCGGGGTGACCGGGGCGGCACAAGTCACCGGCAGAACCGGCAGCGCGCTTTGAAAAATGGTGGAAGCCTCGGCGCAACTCGTCTCGCGGATCGCGATGTCGTGGCCGAGAGCCCGGGCGCGCTGCTGCAGCACTGCGGGATCGCCGATCAGAAGGAACGGCGGCGTCTGCAAGCTCTGCCTGTTCATCCACACGTCAAGGCTGATGTCGAGGCCAATCCCGGCTGGATCGCCCATGGTCAGGGCGAGCGGCCTGTCGCGCGTCGGGCTCATGCTGCTTAAGTTACTTTTCGATGATCTGCGCGCGCTTGCGCAGTTCCTCGATGTAACGCTTGCTGTTCGGCTCTTCACCCTCGGACTTCTTGCCGAGATCTTCGGCGCGGAACACGATTTCGGCCGCCAGATCGTCGGACACTTCGCGCTTCTTGCAGATGGCGAGATATTCGACGCCGCGTTCGGTGACGCGGGTTGCGGTCGTGCTGCTGTCGCCAGCCTTCTCGATCAGCGGCTTCCAGTCACCCGGAAGTTCCTGCGCCATCATCCGGCCAAGGTTGCGGATCGATACGTCGCGCATCGTGGCGGCAAAGACCTTTGCCTGCTCGCAGCCCGGATATTTCGAGCGTGACGCATTGGCTTCGGCCTGGCGCTTGCCGATGATGGCATTGCGCTTGGAAGCGGGCACGACGAAGATCACCTGCTGCAGGAAATATTCCGTCGTTACCGGCTTGGTTCCGCCGGCTTCCTGCATGCGCCGGACGAGATCCTCGTTCGACAGGCGTCCGCCGCCGCCGCCGCCAAAGCGGGCGTTGACGACACGCGGCCAACTCATCGCAACGGCGACATAATTTCTGAAGTGATCGATGCCAACGCCGGCCTGGTCGAGGACCTGCGACAGCTGCTGAACGGAGAGCTTGTTGCCGGCGGCGAAACGCCCGACGGCGCCTTCGACTTCGGTGGTGCTGACGGAGGCGCCGACGCGCAGGACTTCCTCGCGCTTGAGGGCTTCATCGATCATTTGCTGACGGGCTGCACCTGCGCCACCGCCCTGCTTCTGCAGGCGCATGAACGCGGCGCGCTTGGCAATGTCGCCGGATGTGATCGGTGCACCGTTGACGACAGCAACAACCTTGCTCGCGGCATATGTGACCGGCGCGGAGGAAAGTGCCAGGCCGCAGGCAAGGATCATTGCCGAAACCGTGCGCGTGATCGAAAGCTTCCCGCCCATTCTGTGTCCTTTTCATTTTCCACCGGACATCGCGTATCCGGGGCCATGATCTTCATGCCAAGCGCCATCATCCTGCGCATTTCTGCGCAACAAATGCATAATACATGCGGCCGAACAATGACAAGACCTGCCGTTCACCGCAAAAAGTGCCATCCTTCTGCCAAAAACCCGGCATTCCGTCTGCGGCACGACGGCCTCAGACAGGACGCAAGCGTCGTCAGGACGGCGTGTCTCAGTTCAGTGCGTCGAACTTCGCGTCGCCAACGTTGATATCGCCGAGTGTGCGGAAGCTGATGCGTGCGCCGATCGACCAGTCGTTGGCGACAGATTGATCGCTGTCGCGCTCTTCCTTGTAGACCAGCGAGAAGATCGTATCCCGGTCGTCATAGGTGATGCCGACGCCATTGCGGGTGACGACATTGCTGTTCAGATCGTAGGTGACCGAGCCGAATACCGACCAGTAATCGGCGAATTTGTAGGCCGCCGCCGTCTGGATTTCATCCTGGTCCCTGGTCGATCCGTAGAGCGGCTGTGCCTGGATGCTGGTATAGGTCACCGCCGTCTGCCAAAGGATGCCCTGGTAGCCAAGCGTCGCATCGGCGCGGCGCAGGTCCAGATCACGCTCGTCGAAGCGGCTGCTGAAACTTGCCGTGATGCCGGAAGGGGCATCGATGCCGACCATGGCAACGTAGTCGGAGCGGTCGGTTTCCAGACCGGAATTGGCGCCGGCCTTGACAAGATCGTCGCTTGCAAACGAATTGACGCCACCGAGATGGAACGATTGTCCGGCAATGGCACGCAGGGCATAGCCGTTGCCGAGAGCGCCGGTGTAGCGGATACCCAGATTGGCGCGTGTACCGCCTTCGATGCGGTCATAGCCCGAGAACTTGTCGCGGTCGAACAGCGATGTTGCGTCGAACACGAAGCTTTGCGCATCCTCGTTCGGCAGGCCGCCGGCATATTCCTCGTTCGGCCGGGCGAAAATCTGCGCGATCGGCTCGATGATGTGGCTGCTGTATTGCGTCGTCAACAGGATCGGGTATCGCGCGTCGATACCGGCCGTCAGCATCCGCCGTGTCGCCGCGTCGTCACTGTCGAAGTTTCCGGTATAGCCGACCGGATCGGCCATCGACGATCCGATCAGATCACCGCGGGCTGCGAGAATCGGCGTCAGCGACAGGCCGCCTGGAACGATGAAGTTGCGCTTCCACTCAAGGTCGGCCGTCAGGCGTTGATAGGTGCCCTCAAGACCGCGAAAGCGGTCGACGATGCCGGGTATGATCAGATCGTCCTCGCGATTGCGATTGACGTTGGTCAGATTGATATCCGCCGTCAGTTCGCCGCCGAGCACCGCCTCCGGGTACGTGTAGGAGTAGTCGAGAACCTGGGCCACGGCCTGCTTGTTTTCGGCAAGGCTGTTGGGATCCGCATCCTGGATGTCGAAATAGAAGGCGCGCGCATCGAAGGAATTGCGCTTGCCGAGACCGGACAGATAGACCTGGTTTGTAAACGTCGTTCCGTCAAAGGTCGAAAGCTCGTAGGTCTTGGCGAAGTTGTTGTCGCTCTGAACGAGAACATCCCAGCCGAAAGCCCATCGCGGATTGATCTCGAACGTGCCCTTGGAGCCGATCATGCCACGGTTGGTTTCCTGGGCATCGACGGTGTTGCCGGTGAAGCTGCTGCGGTTCAGCTGGCTGATGCCGGCCATGCTGAGAATATGTTCGCCATTTGCAAAGCGCTGGCGGAACTCACCCTGCAGCAGAAAACCCTGACGGGTCAGGCCGGTCCCGGTAACGGTCGCATCCATATAGGGCGAAATCGCCCAGTAGTAGGGAACGCTGACGCCCGCTCCGAGCTTCTGGGTATAGCTGAATTTCGGAAACAGGAAGCCGCTCTTGCGCTTGATCGTCTGGTCGGGAACTTCGAGCACCGGCAGGTACAGGATCGGTTTGCCGAACAGCTCGAACCGGGCGTTCTCCATACGGATCGTATGGGTCTTGCCATTCTGGACGATGCGCTGCGCCTTGACGTGCCAGAGCGACTTGTAGTCGGGATTGGTCGCGCAGGGCGTGCAGGCGGTATAGACGGCGTTGTTGAGGATCATCTCCTCGCCATTGCGCCGCTCGCCGGTAACGGCTGCGAGCTTGGTCAGGTCGGTGGTTTCCACCCGCAGACGCTCGATGAAGCCGTTGCCGAAATCATCGGTCACGTCCATCTGGTCGGCATAGACCTTGTTGCCGCCGGGTTCGATCAGCTCGATTTCACCGGTCGCAATGATGCGCCCGGTCTTCTGGCTGTATTCGACCTGCTGGGCGACCATCTGGTAGCCGCCATAATTGATCTGGACTGCGCCGCGCACGATCACGCGCTCGGCGTCCTTGTTGTAGACAAGTTCATTGGCCGACAGAAGCATCTTGGCATCGTCAGGCATCTTGGGATTGAACGAATCGATCTTGGTTTCTTGTGCCCACGCGGGTGCGATCGGGGTCAGCGCCTGGAACGCGACACCGGAAAGCAGAATGGCCGCCAGCAGCCTGATATGTTTGCGGTTGCTTGCCGCCACTAGCCATCCTCCTCATGCAATAGAATCGTCGAGCCCAACGCCATCGCTACAACAACTGGCAACCAGGCTGCAACGAACGGAGGCACTATGCCGCTGCTCCCGAATGCTTTGACAAGCACGGTGACGACATAAAGCACGAAGCCCGACAGGATTCCACCGAGAATTACCGGCCTCGATTGGTTAAACCGGCTAAATTTTAATGAGACGCTTGCAGCGATCAGAGTCATTGCGACCAGAAGCAGTGGAAGCGCCAGCATGGAATGGAATTGGGTTTCCATCGCGTTGGTCGGGAAGCCAAAGGACTTCGCCACCTCAATTTTCCGTCTCAAGTCGAAAAATTGAATAGAATCAGCCTTCGTCAGCGTTTCCTGAACGAACTCCGGCTTCAGGTGCGTCGGCAGTTGTACCGTTGCGAGGCGGCGCGGCAGTTCCCCGTTGCGGGTTTCCGTGACGTTGTTAAGAAGCCAGTAACCATCTTCCAGTTTTGCCGAGGCGGCGTCCTGTCTCGAAACGATCGTGCCGAGCGGATCGAAATGGATCACCGTCACGTTGACCAGTGTCTTGCCTTCGTCCTGGACGGACCGGGCGCCGATGATGGTATCGTCTTTCCCGTAGATCTGGCGCAGCCACGGGATGGAGATCGCCGATACGGACGAGGACGAGCTGCCCCATTCGGCCTCGAGCGATTCTGCCTGTTTGGTTCCCCAGGATGCGATCGGATTGAGTGCCACCACCGTTCCGATCCCAAACAGGAACGCGCCGATCACGAAGGGCTGCAGGAACTGCCAGGCGGAAATCCCGGCGGCGCGCGTCACCACCAGTTCATAGCGGCGATTGAGCGAAATCAGCGACGCCATGCCGGCAAACAGCGCGACGAACGGCACCGTCTGCTGCAGGATCATCGGGATGCGGAATGTCGTCATCAACAGCGCGCCGGCGACCGAATAGCGGGGCAGCTGCGACATCCGGTTGGACAGCTCGCTGAAGTCGATGATGAAAATCAACGCGAAGATACCGGCGAGGAACCAGAATGTGGTGATCGCGTATCGCTTCAAAAAATAACGCCCGAGCGTCGTGAAGATCATTGCACCTGGTTCCCGTCAGATGCCGGGGTGGCCTTGGTCAGGCGCAGGCGAACCAGAATCTCCTTGACCTTCTGCTCCAGTGTGAGCGGAATTTCAAGCCGCCTGTTGCCCATCAGCTGGCGTATCGTCAGATAGCCGGTGCCAAGCGGGATCAGATACATGATCGGGATGAAGAAACGCGATTCCTCGGCACTGTTGGCCGCATAGAATGTCGTCCAGCGGATGAACAGGCAGGTCAAAAGCGCCGTGATCATCGGATGGACGCGGGCCTCCCGGTGAGACCGGGCATCGCTGCTGAAAACCAGCGCGATCAGGGCAAACAGCAGCGGATATGTCCATTCGGTGAAGCGGCGGTGCAGCTCGGCGGTGAAGGCTTCCGGATTTTTCACATAAACCGGATCCTTCGGATCGGGGTTGATCAGGAAGGGCAGGTCGCGATCCTTGGCGCGGATCGTTGCCTGGCCGGCCGATTTGGTCATGTCGGTCAGGTCGAAGGCGTAGCTGTCGAACTTGATGATCGAGACGTTGCCATCCGGCAGCTTGCGGTGTACCTCGCCATTCTTCATCACCAGCGCCGAGCCGCTGTCGTCGACGGCGCCTTCGCGGGCGTAATAGACGAGTTCATAGGCGGGATCGCGCGAATCGGCGACGAAGATGCCGTGCAGGACGCCGCCGTTGCGCCGCGAGGCAACCTGCACATAAAGGCCATCGGTAATCTTGCGGAAGGTATTTTCCTGGACGACCGAAGACAGAAGGTCGGCATGGGCGGTGGCGATCATCTTGCGCACGGCCATGCGTGAATAGGGCTCGACGAAGTTATCGACGGTGAACGACACGGCGCTCAGGGCAAGGCCGAGATAGATCACTGGGCGGATGATGGTCATGCGCGAACTGCCGGCCGCATTCAGCACGGTCAGCTCCGAATCGGCATTCATCGCTGTCAGCGTCTGCGCCACGCCGATCACCAGCGCGAAGGGAAGAATAAGCGGAATGATCGAGGGCAGGATCAGCGTTGCCAGGCGCATGAAGGCCAGCGTCGACTGGCCGCTATCGGTGACCAGATTGACGCTGGTCAGGGCCTGCGTCGTCCAGACAATCGCCATCAGCGGCAAAAGCGTGGCAAAGAACATGCCCGTTGCCCGCTTCAGGATATAGCGTTCGATCAACTTCATGCGGGGTCCTGGCCCATCTTCCTGCCGTCCGTCCAGTTGCCTCTTGCCAGTCTGGACATGGCCGAGCTTGATGTCCCTATCGCGTTTAATGAACCGGTTTGCATGTTTTCCACGATAACGAAATTGTAAAAGAGCAGGGCTAAGGCTCGGCAAAGAATGATGGTTAACAGCATGTAAACATAAGGTGACGCCTTGCCAAGGTCATCGAAACCAACAACGGTGCATGAACCTGTTTCCGGGCTTGCGGTTGATGGCGAATGTTTGCCACTGTAACCCCCATGTAACAGACTGGCTTCGGCCCACGGCAATTCTGGAGTTTCTTAATGTCATCGAAATTCGAAATCGGTTTCAGCAAGTCGGCCCGCCTGTCGGGCGGCCTGGCGATCTTGCTCAAGACTCTTGACGGAAAAGAGGCGGCCGGTGCTGCGGAAGCCGACCCGGATGCGATCATTGCCAAGGCCGCGCGAATCGCCAAGTTCAAGGCGAAATCGCTGCGCGTCCTCGACATCGTTGCCCCGCAGGGCGCGCCTGTCGATCGTATCCTGGTGCTCGGCATCGGCGATGGCGCCGATCTGACGGCGCATGACTGGCTGAAGGCCGGCGGCGCTGCGGCATCGAAAGTTCGTGGTGCCGAAAAGGTGGCGATTTTTCTCGATGCGCCCGGCGTCGAGGTCTCCGGCAAGGCGGCGGCCGATTTTGCCCTCGGCATGGAGATGAATGCCTATAGCTTCGATACCTACAAGACGACCAAGAAGGACGATGACGACCAGAAGAGCCTGCCGAAACCGGTCAAGGTGACCATCGTCACCGGCGCCGTTATCGCCGCCAAGAAGGCTGCGGTTTATTCGCAGGCGATCGCCGAGGGTGTGTTCATTGCGCGTGACCTGGTCAACGAACCTGCCAACATTCTCGGTCCTGTCGAATTCGCCGCCAAGGCAAAGGAGCTGGAAAAGCTCGGCGTCGAAGTCGAAATCCTCACCGAACGGGAAATGAAGAAGCTCGGCATGGGCGCGCTATTGGGCGTGGCGCAGGGGTCGGTGCGGCCGCCACGGCTGGCGATCATGCAGTGGAAGGGCGGCAAGCCAAAAGACCGGCCGGTCGCATTTGTCGGCAAGGGCGTGGTGTTCGACAGTGGCGGCATCTCGATCAAGCCGGGTGCAGGCATGGAGGAGATGAAGGGCGATATGGGCGGCGCAGCCGCCGTCACCGGCCTGATGCATGTGCTCGCAACCCGCAAGGCCAAGGCCAATGTCGTCGGGATCATCGGCCTGGTGGAAAACATGCCTGATGGTAACGCCCAGCGTCCGGGCGATATCGTCACCTCGATGTCCGGCCAGACCATCGAGATCATCAACACCGATGCCGAGGGCCGGCTCGTGCTGTGCGATGCGCTCTGGTATTGCAACGACCGCTTCAAGCCGCAGTTCATGATCAACCTCGCGACCCTGACCGGTGCCGTCATGGTGGCGCTCGGCAGTCACCACGCGGGCCTGTTCACCAATGACGACCGGCTGGCCGGCCAGCTGACCGCGGCCGGGCTGACGACGCAGGAGCGCCTGTGGCGCCTGCCGCTCGGCAAGGAATATGACAAGATGATCGACAGCAAGTTCGCCGACATGAAAAACACCGGCGGCCGTTATGCCGGTTCGATCACGGCGGCCCAGTTTCTCAAGCGCTTCGTCAAGGACACGCCCTGGGCGCATCTCGACATTGCCGGCACCGCGATGGGCTCGCCGACCGACGAGATCAACCAGTCCTGGGCTTCCGGTTTTGGTGTTCGTCTGCTGGATGAACTCGTTCGCTCCAATTACGAGAGCTGACCGGCGACGTGACCGAAATCCTGTTCTACCACCTGACGGAATCCAAGCTCGAAGACGCGCTGCCGCCGCTGCTTGACCGCTGTGTCGAGCGCGGCTGGCGCGTCGTCGTCCAGACGATGACCGACGAGCGCCGCGACATGCTCGACAACCATCTCTGGACCTATCGCGACGACAGCTTTTTGCCGCACGGCACCGATGCGACGGAGTTTTCCGATGACCAGCCGATCCTGCTGACCGCCGGTGACGGCAACGCCAACAGTGCCACCGTCCGCTTCATCATCGACGGCGCCGCGCCGCCGCCGGTTGGGACTTACGAGCGGGTGGTGTTCATGTTCGACGGCTATGATCAGTCCCAGCTGGAAGGCGCGCGGGCGCACTGGAAGGTGTTGAAGGGGGAGGGGCATGCGCTGACCTACTGGCAGCAGAATCAGGATGGGCGCTGGGTGAAGAAGGCGTGATGCTTTCACGCATCAATCGAAGAAAGCCAACGATCACTCCATGATGTGGAAGCGTGTTGCTGCAGGAAACGGTTGTGAAATTCGAATTTATGCGGCCACCGTTTGTGACACAACGTCAGCTGTGCGCCAAAATAATCGTGAAGTTGATTGGCCTTAAAGGCATTTCTATCGGCGAACAAATTCGTCGCCATACACTCAGCCTGCGTCCACCAGTGGTCGAAAACTGAACAAATGCAAAAGGTACACCCAGACTGCCAATCTCTTGGTCGCGAATATCGGGAAGTGGCACTGGTGCGAATAGTGGCGATCATCATGCTGCTCAGATCAGGTGGTCCAGAATTGCTTCCATCCATGGCCCCACTTTGATTTAGAACAGCATTGCTCCGCCTGATGAGACGCGTTACCTGCGGGTAAGGGCCTGCATCGATCCAAGCAAAATGGAAGCAAGGCCGGCAGCGCTTAGGATGATGGACCGATGGCCCGCAAAAACAGAGATGAATTGGCTTCATGGGACGTGGCGGTGCCGGAGCTGGTGCTGTGTCCAATGTGCGAGCGCGTGATCCCGGATGATCAGCAAGACGAACATCATCTCGTCCCCAAGAGCAAAGGCGGCAAGAAAACCGTTTGCCTGCACCGCATCTGCCACGACCAGATACATGCGATTTTTACTGATGCCCAACTCGCCAAGAAGTTCTCCACGATCGAGGCCATTCTTCAAGACCCTGCGGTGCAAACATTCGTTGCCTGGGTAAAAAATAAGCCTCCAGGTTTTTCGGATTCGGCGAAGGAATCACGACAGTCGTCGGGTCGAGGCAGGGGGCGCAAGCCTTAACGGGCAACGGCAGGTTTGCGCCCAATTGCGGTCATTGCGATCCTCTCCGATCCCACTACTATCCACCCAATTACGGGATCAGCCGAGTAGTGTCATAACCAGTCAGCAGAAGGCAGGCATGAAACCCATTGTTCTGATCGCAGCTATGGATGCGGGCCGTGTCATCGGCAGAGGCAACGATATTCCATGGCATATCCCCGGCGAGCAGAATTTTTTCAGGGAACTGACAATGGGGAATGCCCTTATTATGGGGCGCATGACTTATCTCTCCCTACCCCGTCCGTTGTCGGGGCGGCATTGTATCGTGCTATCTCGTTCGTTCGCTTCTCCGACTACTGGTGCTCTCTTGGCTACATCGCTCGATGAAGCTCTTTCAGTTGCGTCGGAATTGCCGGGTTCAGAGATAACTGTCGGCGGTGGTCAGGAGATTTATGAACTCTTCCTTCCGCTCGCCAAACGAATTCATCTGACTGTGCTGGACACTACATTCGGTGGCGACCGCTTTTTCCCATTGTTACCTGAAGATGAGTTCTCGATTTCCACTTCAGAGCGAGTTGAATGTCAATTATCATACACGCGCTTCATATATGAACGAAGTTCTGGATTTCAGAGTTAGCTGCGGATTGACCGCAAAGGGACGAAAGCGGACGCCGTGCCATTGTCGAAAAATCAGTATTCGACGACAAGTGCGAAGGATACCGGATGGGCGCTGGGTGAAGAAGGTTTAATCGCCTCGTTTGCCGGACTATCTGTTTAGTGAAAACAGATGCTGCTGAGCTGCGTTCAGGTTACATCTGTCCCAATCGACTTCGCGTTTTGTCGCTGGGAAATGTTCACGTCGGTTATTATTGTCATAGAACAGTGTGCCGTGAATGCCGTTTGCATCTCGCTTTAAAATTGGGCGTTCCCAAATGGGTTCCAAAATCATCCCGGCCGCCTTCTTGCCGAGCCTGCCGATGAAATCTTCTACAATCTCCATATCCTGCCCCGGAGAAGGGAAGATCAACGAAAATTCGTCGTTGGTCACCTGAAAAACGCTGAACGTGGCGTTGGCTGCTCCATCTATCATCTGGATGTTTTTCACGCACTCACCGATCATTTTTTGTTTTTTTCAAGAGCCTCATCTTGTCATTTCTGTGCTTGTGACGGAAATCTAGATGGCTCAAGTTATTGAGATAAAATAATCTTTTGATCCGACAGACGTCGGATCACTGGATCCCCGCCACGAGGGCGAGGATGACGGAAAGTGGGGTATCGCTTTCATCAGACAATCTAATTCAAGTTTTGTCAGCAGCTTCAATGCCGCGAATGAAACATGCGCGGCATTGAATGTCCGATACACAAGCTCAATCGAAGAACGCATCCACGAACTTGCGCCGTCCGAGCATGAAGGCATCGGCCACGTGACGCAGCGGCGCCAGATCGACGTCCGAAGTCTTGGCCTTGATGATCTCTGCGAAGCGGGCGTAGAGGGCCGGGTATTCCTGTTCCGGCTCGTCATGCACCAGTTTGCCGTCGATCGAAAGCTTGGCGCCGCCTTCGGCCAGCACCATCATCCCGGCATCTGTCTCGGCGACGATGTCCCAGCTCTGGTGGCCGGTCTGGCGCCAGTCGAATTCGGCCGAAACCGGCAGGTTGTTGGCATCGCTGAAGACGATCGAGGCGGCGATCGGCGCATCGCGGTTTTCCGGGAATTCCAGCGTTGCCGAAGTGATGAACAGCGGGTTCGGCAGGATATGTGTGACAATCGACAGGGCGTTGATGCCGGGATCGAAGACGCCGAGGCCGCCGGCAGCCCAGATCCAGTCCTGGTTCGGATGCCAGTGGCGCACGTCTTCCTTCCAGATCACCTTGACGTCGTTGATCTTCGTCGAGGCGAGAAAAGCCTTTGCGGCTTCGACGGCGGGCGCATAGCGTGAATGCCAGCTGGCAAACAGCGACAGGCCCTTTTCGTCAGCCAGCGCCTGGAGATCGGCGACTTCGCTCAGCGTCGCGCCCGGCGGCTTTTCGAGGAAGACGTGCTTGCCGGCCTCAAGCGCCGTGCGGGCAGCAGCATAGCGGAACTGCGGCGGCATGCAGAGCGACACGGCATCGATGGCCGGAACCGCGTCGAGCATGGCTTCGATCGACTTGAAATTATCGATGCCATCGACGACGCCATGGCGGCTGGCGGCGGCGATCAGCTTGTAATCCGCATTCTTGGCGATGGAAGGAAGATGCTGGTCGCGGACGATCTTGCCGACGCCGACGATCGAAATATGGATGGGGCTCATGGTGTGTCGCTCGATTTGTATGACTTTTACGGTGGGCTTTTGTATCAGAAAGACAATCCCGGGCAAGCGCCTGTCACTGCCTGTCAACGATGACCTGCCGACAATCGTCATTGCGGCTGGTGGACAATAGCCAAGCTGCGCTATTTGGGTAGTCTGCATTTTCAAACAGGAGTCTCCATGCCCCCGATGATCCGAAAAGCCAGCCGCGCCGATCTCGATGTCCTGATCGACTGGGCGGCCACAGAGGGCTGGAACCCCGGTCTCGACGATGCGCCGGCCTTCTGGGCAGCAGATCCGGACGGCTACTGGATTGCCGAGGAGGATGGCACCATGGCCGCGGCGCTGTCGCTGGTGCGCTACGGCGAGACCTATGCGTTTCTCGGGTTCTACCTGGCGCATCCGGATTATCGCGGGCAGGGGATCGGTCTAACACTCTGGCAACGGGCACTGGCGGAGGTGGGCGGCCGCACGGTCGGGCTGGATGGCGTGGTCGCCCAGCAGGACAATTACCGCAAGTCGGGCTTCGTCTATGCCCATGCCAACTTCCGCTATGGCGGCGAGGTTCAGTGCACCGAGCCGCCCGGCACCGAACTGGTCTCGGTCTCTCCCGTTCTTGTGCCGATGCTGGCCGATTATGATGCGCGGTTCAATCCGGCCCGGCGCGATGCCTTTTTGCGCGAATGGCTAAAGGCGATGGAGACGCGCGAAAGCTTTGCCCTGCTGCGCAATTCCGAAATTGCCGGCTACGGCACCATCCGCGCCTGCCGCGAGGGCCACAAGATCGGTCCGCTGTTTGCCGACAGCGAAACCAATGCCGACCTGATTTTCCGCAAGCTGGTGACCAGCGTTGGCGGCGGCCAGGTCTATCTCGATATTCCCGAGCCGAACGCCGCAGCCCGCGCGCTGTGCGATCGCTACAATCTGAAGCCGGTATTCGAAACGGCGCGGATGTATCGCGGTCCGGTGCCGGACCTGCCGCTCGGGCAGATTTACGGCATTACCACGTTCGAGCTGGGATAAAGGTTGGGATCAGTTCCAGAAGGGCAGCTGGCGATGACTGCCGAAGACGACGATGCTGACGAAGACGGCGATCACCAGAAGCACGACCAGCCCCCAGAACAGGCGGCCGGATGTCTCAGCCTCGTCGACGAAAACCGGTTCCTTGTTGCGCAACGCGTTCATCGCGTGCCTGGGATCGCCCCATTTGACGCGCCGGAACCGGAAGGCATTCTGGGTTTCGTTCTTCATGGAGCGGAAAGTTAAAGCCTCGATTTGAACGGTGGCTTAAAGGTTTTGGTAAAATTTTAGCGTTTGCTTGTGGAGTGGTGCGGCGCCGGCAAAAATCAGCATCAACCGGTTATCGCTTTCGCGCCATGGCCTTGCGCAGTGCTGCAAAGACACGCTCGTCCTGCGACTGCGAGACATTGAACCGCAAAAAGCTGGTCGCCGATTGCGACAGGCTGAAGACGTTGCCGGGGGCAAGGACGATATTGTCTGCCAGTGCTTCCCGGGCAATATCCGCCGAATCAAGCCCGTCCGGCAGCCGGCTCCACACAAACATCCCTGCCTGCGGCTCGATCCATGGCACGAGCCCGAGGTTTTTCAGCTGGGCGTTGACCTCAGTCATGGCGCGGGAGAGGCGCAGGCGTAAGCCTTCCATGTGTTTGCGGTAGCTGCCGTCGCGCAGCACATTCAGCACCAGTTCGGCGGTGAGGGGGCCGCCGCCAAATGTGGTGGCGATCTTCAGGTCGATCAGGCCCTCGATCCAGTCCGCACGGGTGGCGATAAAGCCGCAGCGCGCCGATGCCGACAGGGTTTTGGAAAAGCTGCCGATATGGATGACGCGCTCAAGCCCGTCGAAGGCGGCAAGCCTTGGGGCTGCAACATGCTCGAAATCGGCGAAGATATCGTCCTCGATGATGGTCAGCCCCGCCTGTTCGGCCAGCTTCAGCACGCGGTGCGCCGTCACCGGCGAGAGCGTCGCCCCGGTCGGGTTGTGAATGGCCGAATTGGTGATGTAGAGCCGCGGCCTGTGCTCCTGCAGCGCCTTGGCGAACTGCTCGATATCCGGGCCGGTGGGCGTATAGGCAACGCTGACGATGCGGGCGCGATGGGCGCGCAACAGCGCATGGAAATTGAAATAGCAGGGATCGTCGATCAGGACGGTGTCGCCTGGCTCAAGCAGGAACCGGCACATCAGATCAAGCGCCTGCGTTCCCGATTCCGTCAGCATGATCTGGTCCGGCGATGCGTCGATGCCATGATCGCCCATCCGGCGCGCAATCAACTGGCGCAGCGGTGGCAGCCCGAGTGGCGCGCCATATTCGGCGAGCGACGGACTTTCGGCGCGCGACAGGGCTCGCAGGGCGCGGCGCACGCCGTCATCCGGCAGCCAGGAAGGCGGAAGCCAGCCGCATCCCGGTTTCAAGCCGTCGCTGCCCGCATCCAGTGACTGGCGCGATACCCAGAAGGGATCGACCGCCCGGTCCAGTTTCGGTCCGATTTCCGACAAGGCGAGCGGCGCGGCCTGGCTTGCCACATAGAATCCTGAGCCGGGACGCGGCTGGATCACGCCTTCGGCGGCAAGGCGGTCATAGGCTTCGACGACAGTGGATGTGGAGACCTGCAGGGTCCGTGCAAACGCCCGGATCGAGGGCAATTTGTCGCCTGAAGTCAGGCTGCGGCCGGCAATGCGCTGCCTGATCGCGGCGATGACCGTGGCGATCCGCGTGCCACTCTTCGTTTCATCGAGCATCTGTACGTGATCCGATATCATAACAGTTTCGCCAAACTGTATATGACTGTTGCTGGTATTGCCAGCCGCCGCCGCCGATAAGAGCGCAACGAAGGAGCGTCGAATGGACCGGATGGCGAGCGGATTTATCAACGGATTGATCGGCGTGGTGATCTTCAGCGGTTCGCTGCCGGCAACGCGGGTGGCGGTGATGCAGCTGGATCCGTTGTTTTTGACGGTGGCGCGCGCGGCGATTGCCGGTCTCTTGGCGCTTTGCCTGCTTTTCGTCTTCCGGCAGAGGCGGCCCTCGCGCAGTGATATCGTCTCGCTCGTGGTCGTCGCCCTGGGGGTCGTCGTCGGTTTTCCGCTTTTGACGGCGTTGGCGCTGCAGCATGTCACTTCGGCGCATTCCATCGTTTTCGTCGGCCTGCTGCCGCTGGCGACGGCGATTTTTGGCGTGCTGCGTGGCGGCGAGCGGCCAAAGCCGGCGTTCTGGATATTTTCCTCGCTCGGCAGTGCGCTGGTGGCCGGTTTTGCCCTGCTGCAGGGTGGGGCGGCTTCCCCCATCGGCGACGCGTTGATGCTTGCTGCGATCATCGTCTGCGGGCTAGGTTATGCCGAAGGGGCAAGGTTGTCGCGCACGCTCGGTGGGTGGCAGGTGATCTGCTGGGCGCTGGTCCTGTCGCTGCCGATGATGATCGTGCTGTCGCTTGCCTTGATGCCACCGACCTTTTCCGGCGTTGCGCTGCCCACCTGGCTGAGCCTTGCCTATGTGTCGCTGTTCAGCATGCTGATCGGCTTCATCTTCTGGTATCGCGGCCTCGTGCAGGGCGGCATCGCCGCCGTCGGCCAGCTGCAATTGCTGCAACCCTTCTTCGGGCTGGCGCTGGCGGCAACCCTGTTGCATGAACCGGTGAGCTGGACCATGCTGGCCGTCACCGTGGCCGTCATCCTCTGCGTCGCAGGCGCGCGACGGTTTGCCCGGTAGAAGCGAGGACCAGCCTCATGGGCTGCCCCTTGTTCTCCGATCAGCCCGCCATTTCGCACCGATCAGCAGCAGGGCCAGTACGCCACACGGCAGGCCAAGGGAGAATGGTAGCCCCTGGTGCCCGAAGAGCTGCATGGCCAGCCCTGCCGTCGGCGAGCCGATGATGCCGCCGATACCCCACATCGCCGCAAAGGCGGCGTTGCCGGCGATCAGGGCCTGGCCACTAAAACGCTCGCCGAGTTGGACCAGCGACAGGGTGTAGATCCCGAACGAGACCCCGCCGAGGCCAAAAACCAGCGGCCAGACCAGCCACGAACCGAAGACCAGCGGCAACAATAGACAGCCCGCCAGCGACACCATGGCGCACATCAGCATGGTTCGCGCCGAGCCAAACGTCTCGGCTAAGCGCCCGAGCAAAATCTGCAGCATGGCATTGCCGGCAATGAAGCAGGTGATGAGCGCAACAATCTGCGCCTCGGTGCTATCGAGTGCTGCGCCATAGACCGCAAACAGGGAAACCATAATCTGCTCGAAGGCGGCAGCGGTGAAAACCGCAAACAGCAGCAGCGGCGCCAGGGCGAAAAAGCCGCCAACGGATGTTGCCTTGCCGTCATACGAGAGTGTCGGCAATCGCGGCACGACCGCAAGCACGATCAACCCGCACAGCAGGAAGGCGACGATGCCAACCATGAAGGGCGCCCACCCCTCCGTGCCGGCCAGCCCGAGGGAAATCGGGCCGATGGCAAAGCCACCTGATACGAGTGACGAATAGAGGCCCATGATGCGGGCCCGGCGCGCGGCCGGTGTGATCGACATCAGCCAGGTTTCGCTGATGACGGAAAGCGGATTGGCAAAGACGCCGAGCAGGAAACGCAGCGGCATCCAGGCCCAGACGTCTTGGGTCCCGGCGATCGCGGCAAGCGTGGCGGCCGCAAGGACCGAACACAGGAGGGCCAGCCGCGCTCCGCCGCCTTTGCGCGCCAGTACCGGAATGAACGGCGCCGATACGACAAAGCCCAAAGGTGTCATCGCCGCCGACACGCCGATCAGGCCGGAGGGGGTTCCCTTCCGCTCGAGGATCAAGCTCAGCAGCGGATAAGTCAGCCCCTGCGCCACGGCGAACACCGTGACCGTCGCAATGATGCCGGCCATGGCGGCCCATGGGACCCGATCCTGCGGTGATGATGTCGTGCTTTCTGCGGTCATCGGCGTTTCCCTATGCCTCCCAGAATCGTTTGGCGATTTCCGCCTCGATCTGCCATCGTCTCAGACCGATATCGTCGATCAGGTGCGGATTGTTTTGCGCTATCTGCTCGAGGTCCCAACGGAAGCGTCTTCGCGCGCGCCAGACCGAGATAAGCTGCCGGACGCTGGACAGGGTGTAGCGGCGTGACGCCGAAGCCGGCCTCATGGCGAAACCCTGCCGCGCCACACAGTGGCGGGTCGAAACAAAGGTGATGGTCTTGTTCATGGCAACCTCCATGGGATTTGAGGGTCAAAAGATCCCCGGCCCGATGAAGATGATGGTGCAGCATGTCAGCCGCGCCGTCGTTAAGCCCTGCCAAAAAGTTCGCAAAAACTTCCAAACGGACTATAGATTCGCCCCATGCAGGAATTGCGCTTTGCCTTTGGTCCGTTCGTGCTTGATCCGGGTGCCGGAACGCTCCTTCGGGGCGATGATCCCGTTGCCGTTGGCTATCGCGGAATGAAGCTGCTTGAGGCGCTTGTCGGACGGCCCGGCGAAATCCTCGGCAAGGGCGACCTGATGGATGCGGCGTGGCCGGGCATGGCCGTCGAGGAGGGCAACCTGACGGTGCAGATTTCGCAGCTGCGCAAGCTGCTCGGTCCGGCCGCCGGCGGTGGCGAATGGATCGTCACCGTTCCGCGCATCGGCTATCGTTTTCTGGGTAGCGTCGAAAAGCGCGGCGACGCGACGCGCAAACCTTTGCCGCTGCCCGATAAACCATCGATCGCCGTGCTGCCCTTTGCCAATATCGGCAACGATCCCGGGCAAGAATCATTCGCGGACGGCTTGACCGAGGACCTGATCACCGACCTGTCCAGGACGGCGGGCCTGTTCGTCATCGCCCGGAATTCGGCCTTTTCATACAGGGGAAAGCCGACGGATGTGCGGGCGATCGCCGCGGATCTTGGCGTGCGCTACCTGCTCACCGGCAGCGCCCGGCGTGCTGCAGGCCGCGTGCGCATCAACGCCCAGCTGGTCGATGCCGTGAGTGGAGATCATCTGTGGGCGGAACGCTTCGATCGCGCGCTGGATGATATCTTTGCCGTTCAGGACGAGGTGACGGGCAGGATCGTCGAGGCGCTGCTCGGGCATCTGCGCGCGCCGCTGCCGCGCAACCGGCCGAGCAATATCGAGGCCTACGATCTGTGCGTGCGGGCGCGCAAGCTGATGGACGACACGCCGCAGAGCGCCCGCGAAGCGCACTTGATGCTGACGCGGGCGATTTTGCTCGATCCTGACTACGCCGAGGCCTATCGCTGGCTTGCCATGAACCACTGGATGGGCAGGGTCCATAGCGGCGGGCCGACGAAACCTGACCGCAGCATCGCCCTGGAACTGGCGCGCAAAGCGGTCGCGCTGGATCCCAACGATGCAGGCTGCCGCTGGGTCCTGGCCTACCTGCTGGCCTATGAGCGCAGCTTTGCGGAGGCCGATGCGGAATTCGCCAGGGCTATCGTGCTCGACCCGAACGAAGCCGATACCTTTGCGGCCTTGTCCGACATCATGGTCCTTGCCGGGCGGATCGAGGAGGGCCTTGAACACATTGCCAAGGCGTTCCGGCTGAACCCTTATCCAGCAAGCTGGTATTATCTGACGCTCGGGCAGGCACATTATGCGGCCCGCGACTACCATGCCGCCGTCGAGACCCTGCGCCGGGACGAGACCTACAGCACAAGCTCCCGCCGTTTTCTGGCGGCAAGTCTGGCGCAACTGGGCCGCCTTGACGAGGCACGCGCCGAAGCCGAGCTGTTCCTTGTCGGCAATCCGCACTTTACCACCCGCCACTGGGCCGAGACCGAACCGTTCCGGGATGCAGCGACGCTGGAGCATTTTATCGATGGCTACCGCAAGGCGGGTCTGCCGGACTGAAATGCCGTCGCGATCCCTGGCCTGTCGATCCGAAAGCCGTCTGCCGCCCGGGGGCGGGGATGGATGAAGCGGTCACCGGGACGTTTTTGCCTGGCAGGAAGAGAAACGTCCTTACTTCGGTCTTCATCGAAGCATTCCGGCGGCAAGCTCGCTATAGCAGGATGGAATTTGGCAATCCTTTTGACGCGGGACGATCATGATACCGGACACGATAAACCTGAAACGAGAACTGGCGCTGCTGTTGGCGCTCGCCACGCTCTGGGGCGCTTCCTATACCTTCATCAAGATCGGCGTGGAGACCATTCCGCCGATTACGCTGATTGCCACGCGCACGCTGATCGCCGGCCTGCTGCTGCTGGCAGTTCTGCGCATCCGGGGGCTTTCCCTGCCGAAGGATAAAGCGACGTGGGGACGGTTTCTGTTTCAGGCCTGCCTGAACAGCGCCATCCCCTTCACCCTGATCGCCTGGGCGGAACAAACCGTCGATGCCGGACTTGCTGCCATCCTCAACTCGACGACGCCGATCTTTGCCTTTCTGCTCACTGCGGTTCTCACCCGCCACGAACCGGTGACGGGTCGCAAGCTGTTCGGTGTTGTCGCCGGCATTGCCGGAATTACCCTTGTCGTTGGCCTGGAAGCATTGAACGGTGCCGGTGAGCAGCTGCCGGCGCAGCTCGCCATCGTCGCCGCGACGATCTGCTACGCAGGTGCCGCGATTTTCGGGCGTGGTTTCAAATCGCTCGATCCGATGATGCCGGCGGCGGGGTCGCTGATCTGCGGCGCTGTCATCCTGATGCCGCTCAGCCTGGCGGTCGAACAGCCTTGGACATTGGCGCCGTCCACCGCCTCGATCCTCGCCTTGCTGGGCCTCTCGGTATTTTCGACAGCACTCGCCTTCGTCATCTATTTCCGGCTGGTGCACACGCTGGGTTCCGTCGGCACGACGGCGCAGGCCTATCTGCGCGTGCCCATCGGCGTGGTGATCGGCGTCATTTTTCTCGGGGAAAGCATCAGCAGCACCGCTCTGGTGGGGCTTGCCTGCGTCATCACCGGCGTCATGGCCATGACCATCCCGGCCCGCAAGCGTGTTCCTGCCTGATCAGGCGGTGCCGCCTGTTTCGGCCTCTGTGTGCAGCCAGCGGATGAAACTCGCCGCCAGTGGATTTTGCATCATGCCGGGTGGAAAGATGGCAAAATAGGCAAAGTTCGGCGGCCCGCCGATCGACAGGGCAAACGGCCGGACAAGCCGTCCGGCGGCCAGGTCGTCAGCCACAAGGGCCTCGTCTCCCAGCGCGATGCCGTGCCCGTCGATCGCCGCCTGAATGGCAAGGTGGGTGTCGGTGTAATGCAGCCCCGGCTTCGGCTCAAAGCCGTCGATACCGGCCGCCAGCATCCACATATGCCAGTCCGGCCAGACGACACCCTGTCCGCTCCATGATTGTTGAATGAGCGTGTGCCGGAGAAGGTCTTCCGGCGCGGTTAGCGGATGCTCGCCCCCAAGCAGCCTGGGGCTGCAGACCGGGTAGATGACATGATTAAACAGCCGCTCCGTCGACAGGCCGGGATAGAGGCCCGGGCCGAATTGGATGGCCACATCGATCTCGTTCCGATCGAAGTCCTGCATGCCGCAGGAGACAATCAGCCGGACATCGGCATGCGGCTCCTTCTTCAAGAACTGGTCGAGCCGCGGCACCAGCCATTTGGCGGCGATCGAGGTCGATGCGTTGACATTCAGCCGAACCGTCGTTTGCCCCTGGCTCCGTCTTGCGCGGGCAGCGGCATGGCGCAGCGCCGCCAAGGCGTCCGACGCCGCCTCATGCAGGATGTCTCCGCCCGGCGTCAGTTGCAGCGAGCGACCCTTGCGGACGAACAGCGTGACGCCGAGCTGCGACTCGAATTCCTTGATCTGATGGCTGACTGCGGCCGGGGTCAGGTTCAATTCCACTGCTGCACGGGTAAAGTTGAGATGCCGCCCGGCAGCCTCGAGCACCTGCAGGGACCGTGTGCCGGGAATGTGTCGGGTCATGGTGCGATCTTCAAATAAAACTAACAGATGGCACTAGAATTATTTGCTTCCGCACGTGCGCGCAATGGCCAATAGCTGGTCAAGGGCGAACAGCACTGCGCCCGGCAGAATTTCAAATTTTCTTTGACAGAGGTCAGCATGCAGGCACGCGGCTCGGATGGTTTCTCATGGGCGTTTACAGCCGCCTGCGTTGCGATGGCCAGCGTCACCTACGGCATGGGGCGCTATGCCTATGGCCTGTTCCTGCCGTCCATCCGGCAGGCGTTTCATCTCAGCACTTTCGATCTTGCCCTGATCGCCAGCCTCAACACGGCGGTCTATCTGCTGGCCACCGTGATCGCCTCGGGCGTTGCCATCTATTTCCGCCCCCGCACATTGATCGTGCTGGCAGGCATCGTCACGACATCGGGTCTTCTCATCGCCGGACTGGCGGCAAGTTTTCCCGTTGCCGCAGGTGGCATCATTCTTGCGGGCGCTGGCGGCGGCATCCTGTCGCCGGCGATGTTCGAAGCAATCGAAGCCTGGTTATCGGCGCGCTGGAAGGGCCGTGCGATCGCCGTTGTGAACGCAGGGGCCGCTCCCGGTCTCATTCTTACCGGTCTGGCGGCCTATTGGTTGCAGTCGTCCTGGCAGCAGGCGTGGATCGCCATGGCCGGCATCGGTCTGGCCGTCACACTCTGGAACGCGTGGCTGCTTCCGGACCGGCGGCTTGCCCAGGCGCACGCGAAACCGAAACTGCCACTTCGCCCCGGGCTCTTTCTGCGGGCTGAGTGCATGCCACTCTATTTGTCGCTGTTCGTCTACGGATTGCTGTTCAGCACCTATCTGACCTTCGCCGTCGATCTGATCCTCTCGACTGGAGGCTTGGTGTTTCCGGCTGACCGGCTGTTCTGGGTGCTTCTCGGCCTCGCCGGCCTGCCGGCGATGTTCACCGGCAAAGCCGTCAGCAGGTTTGGCGTCCGGGGGCTTTTGGCCGTAAGCCTGCCGGTCTGCGGCCTCTCCTATGCCTTGCTGGCAGTGGCGCCCGGAAATCAGACCGTCGTTCTGATCTCTGCTATCCTGTTCGGTGTGTCGTCGATCGCACCGGGAAATGGTTTTCTGGTCTGGGGGATATCGCTGTTCCGCGAACGGCCTTCGGCAGGGACCGGGGCCGTGTTCGTCGTGCTGTCGTTGGCGACGATCGCCGGTCCGATCCTTGTCGGCTTGTTTTCCGAGCGGATCGATCTGTTGTCCGTCTTCTACATCGTCGCGGTGCTGTCGGTTCTGACGATCCCGCTTTCCCCGCGCGGCATTTTCGGCACGGAGGAAACGGCGGCCGGGCAGCCGCAACCGTTCTGAGTTCAGTATGGCAATTCAATTGCGCGCAAGGTAGGGCGCTTGCGCCGACCGGTCGTACACCACGTCCGGTCGGCGACGTTACAAGCGATCAGCTTGCCATTGCCTGTTCGTATTCGTCGGACAATGTCATCCAATGCTCCTCGGCCTTGGCAAGCTTGGCGACGACTTCGGCGAGTTCCTTGACCTTGGCGGCTGCCTTTTCCGGGAACTTGTCGTAGAGGTCCTGGTCTTCAAGCTCCTTGTCGAGGGCTTGAATCTGTTTCTGCAGTTTTGCCGTCAAGGATTCGACATCGTTGATCTTTTTCTTCAGCGGCGCGAAGGTGGCGCGCTTGTCGGCATTGGCCTTGCGCTGCTCGGCCTTGCTCAGCTGCTCCTCGCCGCCATTGCCATTGCCCTTGCTCTTGCCGCCCTTGCCCTTGGAGCTCTGGACGATGGTTGCGCGGTAGTCCTCAAGGTCGCCGTCATAGTTGGAGACGGTGCCGTCCTTCACCAGCCACAGCCGGTCGGCCGTCGCCTCGATCAGGTGACGATCGTGCGAGATCAGGATGACGGCGCCGGTATATTCGTTTAGCGCCTGGATCAGCGCGTTGCGGCTGTCGATATCCAGATGGTTGGTCGGCTCATCGAGGATCAACAGGTTCGGCGCATCGAAGGCGGCAAGGCCCATCAAAAGGCGCGCCTTTTCGCCGCCGGAGAGGTCCTTGGCCGGCGTGCTCATCTTGGCGGTCGCAAGACCCATCTGGGCGACGCGAGCGCGCACCTTGCCTTCGGTGGCACCGGGCATGCGCTGGCGCACATGCTCGACGGCATCGTGTTCGGGGATCAGGTCATCCAGCTGATGCTGGGCGAAGAAACCGATCTTCAGGCCGGGCGCCGTCTGCACGGAACCGCCGGTGGCGGGCAGGCGGCCGGAGATCAGCTTGGCAAAGGTCGATTTACCATTGCCGTTCGAGCCGAGCAGGGCGATGCGGTCGTCGGTATCGATGCGCAGCGACATGTGCTGCAGGATTGGCTTGCCCGGCGTATAGCCGACGGTGCCGTTTTCCAGAGCGATGATCGGCGATGCGGCTTCCTTCTCAGGATCCGGGAACTTGAAGCCCTGAACGTGATCCTCGATGACGGACGAGACCGTACCCATGCGCTCCAGCGCCTTCACGCGGCTCTGCGCCTGGCGGGCCTTAGAGGCCTTGGCCTTGAAGCGGTCGATGAACGCCTGCAGATGCTTGCGCGCCGCATCGTTCTTGACCTTGGCCTTGGTCTGCAGTTCCATCGCCTCGGCGCGCTGGCGCTCGAACTGGTCGTAGGAACCGCGATAGAAGGTCAGCTTCTGCTGGTCGAGATGGACGATGGCATTGACGGCGGTGTTCAGAAGGTCGCGGTCATGGCTGATGATGATGACCGTGTGCGGGTACTTGCTGATATAATCTTCCAGCCACAACGTGCCTTCCAAGTCGAGATAGTTGGTCGGCTCGTCGAGCAGAAGCAGATCCGGCTCGGAAAACAGCACCGCAGCCAAAGCCACGCGCATGCGCCAGCCGCCGGAGAAGGACGAGGCCGGGCGCAACTGCGCGGCGGCATCGAAACCGAGGCCGGCGAGGATGCTGGCGGCGCGCGATTCAGCCGAATGCGCCTGGATATCGGCAAGCCGCATATGAATATCGGCGATCCGGTGCGGGTCGGTGGCGGTCTCGGCTTCGGCCAGCAGCGCCTCGCGCTCCTTGTCGGCCTTGAGCACGATCTCGATCAGCGGCTCCTCGGTGCCGGGGGCTTCCTGCGCCACCTGGCCGATGCGGGCATTCTTCGGGATCGAGACCGAACCGGTCTCGGCCTCCATGTCGCCGGTGATGATTTTGAACAGGGTCGACTTGCCGGCGCCGTTCTTGCCGACGAGGCCAGCCTTGATGCCGGCCGGAAGCGCAACGCTGGCCTGGTCGATGAGAAGGCGTCCGACAATGCGGGCCGAAAGATTATTGAGCGTGATCATGGCGGCGTTTTGGCCGAACTCGGCCGAGAAGGCAAGGGTTTGCCGCAGTGCAACAGGGTCAGGCGGCGTGCGGAGAGTAGGTTTTTTTCGTCCGGCCGCCGATTGCGGCGGAAAACACCAGCGTTCCCGGCTTGCCGCCGCTGCGCACGGCCCGAAGCGCAAGCTCCGCCTGGGTGAAAAGATCGACCCCGCCGGATGCAGTAAACGCCATGGCGATGCCGGTGGAGAGCGACAGGGTTTGCGTCGTAAACGCCCGGTTGGGCAAGGCCACCTGGACGCCTTCGACCGATGTGCAGATGCGTTGCGCAATCGCTTCGGCGTTGTCGGCCGAGACGTCGTGGAAGATGAAGGCAAACTCGTCGGTGCCGATGCGGGCGACGAAATCGTTCTTCTTGACGGATTTGCGGAATTCCGGCGCCAGTTTCTTCAGCGCCTTTTCGACCGTCGTTGCGCCATGCCGCTCGCCCATGTCGCGCAGGCCCTCGACGGTGACCAGCGCCAGCGCTGCCGGACCGACAGCCGTGCCGTCGTCATAGAGTGCGGTGAGCTTGGCGGAAAAGGCGATGCGGTTCGGCAGGCCGGTAACGGGATCGCGGGTTGAAGCCTTGCGCATCGTCTCGATATCGCTGTCTATGCCGCCGAGCTGTATCACCGTCTCGTTCATGACAGCGGCAAAAGCCTTTTCCTCGCGCTCGAACACGGCGACAGCATCGCGCAGCCGGGCGGCATCCTCGGCGAAATCGGACATGCCCGCGACCGGATCGGTTTCCAGCCGGGTGATGAAGCTGCGCAGCATCGCGGCAAAGACTTCCTTCTTGGCGATGCTGTCCTTCAGCGCATGGCTGGCCGAGGAGATCGAGCGGGCGGTATCGGCGCGGATGGTATCGGCCTCGATCGCGGCAAAGCCGGAAAGGTGATATTTGATGCCGACCAGCTCGATCTGGTTTTGCGCCGGGTGGGCGCCGAGCGCCGCCACGTCGCGGGTCAATTGCGGATGGCTGCCGGACAGGGCCTCGTAGAACAGTTCGTAATTGCGCGGGAAGGCGGCAACGCCAAGCTTGGCCATGGTCTGGGCGACCTTCAGCAGGATCGCGGCATTGTGCGCCTGATTGCCATCGTTCTGGGGCTTGTCGGTCATCGCGTATCCCTTACAAAACCGCTTGATGCGCGGTGGTTGCAAGACAATGCTGATAAACCATTGGGATTAAAAGACTGTCAAAAATGCGGGTTTCAACGGGCGCACTTGCTGTGTCTGGACGACGCCGGTTATTTCGCCGGGCAGGGCCATTTCGCCTGCATCGCCAGCTGCACCAGCATATCGGCGCTGCGGCCGTGTTCCTTCGGATGGGCCGCGACGAAGGCGCAGACGATCCGCACTTGCTCCTCAAGCGTGATGGTGTCGGGATCGCAGACATTGGCACGGATCTTCTCCGTTACCGGAACCTTACTCTCCGGACGGTTGTTCTCCTTGTCGACGACATCCGACATTTCGGCGTGATGCAGGTCACGCGACCAGCGGTCGAGCACGCCGGCGACATAACCGAAGGCGACCGGATGTTTTTGCTGGCAGAACGTGTTGAGGTCGTCCGCATCCATGAACTGCGCCTGGCTCACCGAGGCAAACATCAGACCGGCTGTCATCGCAAGCATCAGTCTCTTCATGCGGCGTCTCCATCAGGGGATCAGGCATTGCGGTAAGCTTACAGGAGGAGGGCCAATGCGGGCAACGGATTGTCCATTATTGCCTGTCAGCGGCACCGTTGCTCACGACGGGCCGCGCCCTATATTCCCGCAAAATCAAGCGGGGAAACATCATGCGCAGAGACGGCCTAGTGAAACATATCGGCGCCAGCCTTCAAAACGGGGCATGCCATGCCGTTTAAACGCTCAAACTGGCTGCGCACCGAAGAGCCCGATCAGACCAGCGCCAGTTTTCCGGAACTGTTCTTCGATCTGGTCTTCGTCTTCGCGCTGGTGCAGCTGTCGCATACGCTCGCCTCCGATTTCGGGCCAACGGCGGCGTTGGAATCCGCGCTGCTCGTTCTGGCGATCTGGTGGGTGTGGATCAATACGACCTGGGTCACCAACCTTTTGCACACCGGCAGGGAAGCCGTGCGGCTGATGCTGTTCTGCCTGATGTTCGGCGGCGTGCTTCTGGCACTCGCCTTACCGGAGGCGTTCGGCGAGCACGGGCTGATGTTCGCGCTGATCTACTGCGCCATGCAGGTCGGCCGTTCGCTGTTCACGCTCTATGCCTATCGCGGCGTTGACGATGCCTCGTTCACAACGTTCGTGAGAATCACACTCTGGTCACTCGCCTCCGCCGTCTTCTGGCTGGCCGGGGCGATGATGGAGCTGGAGGGGCGAATCGTACTGTGGAGCCTGGCGCTCGTCATCGACTATGCGTCCCCCGCATTGCGCTACGCGGTGCCGGGGCTTGGAAAATCGCCCCCGGAAACGCTGGATGTGTCGGGCGAGCATATGGCCGAGCGCTGCGCCCTGTTCGTCATCATCTGCCTGGGCGAAACCATCCTGACGACCGGCAAGAACGCCGCCGATCATATGAATTCGAACACCACCTTCGCGGTGTTCTGCGCCGCATTCCTCAGCACCGGTTTCATGTGGTGGATCTATTTCCATCATGGACAGGCAGATGCGGCCGACAAGGCGGAAAACACCTCCCGTCCCGAGAGTGTCGCCCACAACCTGTTCACCTACGGCCACCTGCCGATCATTGCCGGCATCATCCTGACGGCGGTCGGCGAGGATTTCAGCCTGTCGCATGCGCAGGAGGACAGTTCGCTGAAAAACGCGCTGGCGATGATCGGTGGGCCGATGCTGTTTCTCGCCGGCAATGTCTGGGTGAAGATGGCAGTCGCCCGGAAAATCCCGGTGTCACATCTGGCCGGGCTGGTTCTGCTTGCGGCAACCGCCGTGCTGGTGCCGTTCAGCAGCAATTATGTCATCCAGATCACCGCCACCGCAGTGCTGTTCGTTGTCGCAGTCTGGGAATATTGGGCTTTGCGGCCCGCCGCAGGCGCGGCCGCATAACCGGCCAGGCGTCAGAACGACGCCGAGACAATCTGCTTTGCGCTATCGGGCAGCGCCGAGAACAGGGCGGACAGATCCTGCCAGCCATCGGGGCGGCGTCCCGAAACATTCTCCGGCCAATGGCAGATGCCGTCGCCATGGATATATCCGACCCAGCGCTGTTCGTCCTGGTTTTCAAAATGCAGGACGGCAAGCTTGCCGGCCTCAAGCGCTTCGATGGGATACCATTCCATGGTGTCGTCCTGCTCCATTCTTAAAATATGAGCGGACTATGACGTGGCTTTCTTGCTCAAAGCTTGTGACAGGAATGTGACTTCCGCGAAGAACCAAATGATTTCCGGTGCTTGAGTCACTCGGCATAATGCCGGTACTCCGGCGCTCGCAGAAAATAGCTCATGTCCAGGGCAAGGCTCGGTCCGCCCAGCGCCGTCAGGGTCATGTGGCATTGGCCGCGATGATGGGTCTGATGGTTGAAGAAATGGGCGAGCGGCGGGGCGAGGCGCTGGGTGACCGGGGTGGGATTGCTGACCGGCGTATAGGTGAAGCGGCCAGCGAGAGCATTTTCGGAGAGGCTGGCGACAAAAGTGACGATGCGTGCGTCTTCTGCTGCCCGTGCGGTGGCGAGTTCGGTGAAATTATCGAACAGGGTGCCGTCGAGCGTTGCCGGCGCTTCGCCTGTGCCGGTAAAGCGCTTCATCCAAATCCGGTCGGCGGCCAGCACGTGGTTGAGCGTCGCGTGCAGCGAGCCGAAAAAGGCGCCCTTGTTTTGGCGATATTGCGCATCGTCGAGTCTGCCGGCGGCCTCATAGACGAGCCGGTTGGCCCAGAGGTTGTAATCGGCAAACATCCGGTAGTGATCGAGCATCATGGTATTCCCCAGGGTTTTGCGCAGTCTAGCGCCAAATCGCATCGCGGTGGGTGATGCGATCCATGAAATTTACTGATTTGATTGTTGGCGGGCTCTGGTCTCGAATGTCCACGTGCCATGCTTTTGGTTGCCATGCCCTTGAAGGAGACGACATGACCCGCACTCTCTATACGCTCTGCGGTGCAGACCGGAGCCGCCCGTTTTCGCCGCATGCATGGAAGACGGTCCTGTCGCTTGCCCATAAGGGCCTGGATCACCAAACCAAACCGGTGGGCTTCACCCAGATCCCGGTAATCGAGAACGCCGCAACCAAGATCGTACCCCTGCTGCGCGATGGCGAGCAACTGATCAGTGACAGTTTCGAGATCGCGCTTTACCTGGAGAAGACCTATCCGGATCGTCCATCGCTGTTTGGCGGCGAGGGCGGCACGGCGATGGCACGGTTCATCGAGAGCTGGTCGCTGATGACACTGCACACATCGCTGGTCCGCATCATCCTCATGGATATTCACGACAGCCTGGAGCCGGTCGATCAGGCCTATTTCCGCACCGCACGCGAAGCCCGCTTCGGCATGAGCCTCGAGGCGGTGGCAGAAACCGGGATAGAGGAACAGAAGACCTTTGCTGCAAAGATCGAGCCGTTGCGCACAATGCTGAAGAAGCAGCCGTTCATCGGCGGCGAGACGCCGCTGTTTGCCGACTATATCGTCTTCGGGCCGCTGCAATGGGCCCGCATCGTCTCGCCGAAGCGGATTCTTGAGCCGGGCGATCCCGTGATCGAATGGTTCGAGCGTTGCCTCGATCTCCATGACGGTGCCGGGCGCTGCGTGACAGCGGCGTGAAACTTCTGCGCTCCCCCTTGTTTTGCACGGAATTGGCGGCTATTGAACCGCAAAATTCGCGGAAAAACCCCCGATTTATGTAAGCAAAGGGAATTGAGACAATGGCGATTGAACGCACATTTTCGATGATCAAGCCGGACGCAACCAAGCGTAACCTGACGGGCGCCATCACCAAGATGCTCGAAGACGCAGGTCTGCGCGTCATCGCTTCCAAGCGCGTCTGGATGAGCACACGCGAAGCCGAAGGTTTCTACGCCGTTCACAAGGAACGTCCTTTCTTCGGTGAACTGGTTGAAGGCATGACTTCCGGCCCGACCATCGTTCAGGTTCTGGAAGGCGAAGGCGCCATCCTGAAGAACCGCGAAATCATGGGTGCGACCAACCCGGCCAACGCCGACGAAGGTACGATCCGCAAGACCCACGCTTTGTCGATCGGCGAAAATTCGGTTCACGGTTCGGATGCTCCGGAAACCGCTGCCCAGGAAATCAAGTACTGGTTCTCCGACACCGAAATCGTCGGCTGAATCAACTCTTGAGGGTTTTGGCCCGAAGGATTTGAAAAGACTCAAAAAAGGCCGGGGCGGCAACGCTCCGGCTTTTTCCGCTATGGCGGCTCATGTCGGACAGACCGCAGTCGGGAAATGCTCCGGTGCCCTGCCGTTCCTGAAGACGTCGGGGTTCTTGTCGTAGGCCGGGCCGACCACCAGTGCCTCTGCCGGCATGATGTCCTGGTCGAGATTGGAAATGACCGAGGTCTTCAGCGTCTGCAGGACGGCGCCGTCGGGTCCTTTGACCTCGATCGTCACCGCATAGGGCTTCTGCTTCTTGACGCAAGTGACGTCGGGGCTTTCGAGAACCACTTTTTCAAGCTTTGGAAACAGCTTGCGGTCGAGCGTCAGGGGCGGGCCGCCGGACGGATCTTCGAAGGTGGCGGTAACGGTGCTGCCATCCGCCACCGGCTGTGTCTTGGTCAGCGTGATCATGTAGGTGGCATAGGCGAGGCGGTAGTTGAAGACGAACATCTTGCCGGTGAGTTCGAGAGGGTCCGGGCCTGTCTCGCGCTGGCAGGCGGAAAGGCCGGTGATCGTGGCGAGAAGGACGGCGGCGAGGGGCGTTGCTCTCATGCGGTCAACTCCTTCTTCTGGCGCTGGTAGTGGCGGTTGGCCTTGGCGCGGTTGCCGCAGACCGTCATGTCGCACCAGGTGCGGCTGCGATTGCGGCTGCGGTCGAGAAACAGCCATTGGCAATTCGGGCAGATTTTCAGCCGCTCCGGCTCGTTGAATGTCGCAAGCGCCAGCGCCGATCGGGCAGTAGCGGCATCGAGCGGCGTGCGTGCGGTTTTTGCTGGGTGCCTGCGAAGGATGACGGATGCTGCATCCAGCAGATCGGCGAGGTCTTCTCCGGTGGAGGCATCGAGCACGGTGGCTCGAAAATACCGGTCGGTTGCCTCGCGCAAGTCCAGAAACGCATCGCGGTTTTCATGCGCCACCGGTTCCAGCGGCCCGAACAGTTCCCTTTCGGCGGAAAACCGGTTTGCGGCAGCGGCAAAGCCGCTCATGGCAACGGGGTCAGCATAGCGGTCGATCCGCCGCCCGGCGTCGAAGCGCAGGATCACCGAATTGGCGACATCGAGAGCGAGCGCCCCGCCGGAAAACCGGTGCTGTGTCCAGGCAAACGTCATGGCAATATCCTAACTGGTAAAACGCATTTTAGCAGTTATAATGCCTTTGTCATCAGTGGATGTGCCATGGCCTATTTTCTGCAGCAGCTTGCCAGCGCCCTGCCTATCGCAGCCCTCTATGCGCTGCTGGCCTTTGGTTATTCCATTGCTTTTTCCGTCACCCGGCGGGCGGATCTGACCTATGGCGCACTGTTCGGCTTTGCCGGGCAGATGTTCCTGCTGTTTTCCGATTTTGCCTGGAACCGCCTGTGGCTGGTCTTGCCCGCGGCGCTGGCCGTCGGCGCGGTGTCGGCACTGGTCTATACGCTCGGTGCCGGACTGTTGATCGGCCGTTCGGTCATGCAGCGGCTGACGGCAACCTCGGCCAATACGGTGGTGGTCGTCTCGCTCGGCATCGCGCTGGTTCTGATGGAGCTGTCCCGGATCGCGGCTGAGACGCGCAGCCTGTGGCTGCCGCCGTTCCTCAACACGCCGCTGACGCTCTGGCCGGATCCGCACTTTCCGGTGACGCTGACGGTGGTGCAGCTTTTGAACACCGGCCTGATGCTGGCGATTGTCGGCGCGGCACATCTGTTCCTGTTGCGCTCGGCCTGGGGCCGGGCCTGGCGGGCGGTGTCGGACGATGCGGGCGCGGCGGCCCTGTGCGGCGTGGACGGCAGGCGCATCTTTATTGCCGCCTACGGGTTTTCCGCCTTTCTGGCGGCGATCGCTGGCATTTTGGCGACCGCCTATTACGGCACGATGGATTTTGGCGCCGGTATCGTGTTCGGGGTCAAGGTGCTGTTCATCGCCGCGATCGGCGGCCAGACGGCGCCGTTGCTGGCGGCTGTGGGGGCTGCGGCGATGGGGTTGAGCGAGACGTTGTGGAGCGCCTACGGGCCGATGCTCTGGCGGGACTTTGCCATCTTCTCGTTCCTGGTACTGCTGCTGGTGCTGACGCGCAAGGAGCAGTTTCAGCCTTGAATGGCCAGGCTGATCAATCCCTTGACCAGCGGCCGCGGGCGCTGTCGTCCTCGTCCTTGGCGCTGACCCAGCCGCCCGCAGTGCCATCCGCACCATGTTCCTTCTTCCAGAACGGTGCTGCGGTCTTGAGGAAATCCATGATGAAATTGGCGCCGTCAAAGGCCGCCTGCCGGTGCGGCGAGGCGGTGATAACGAGGACGATGTTTTCGCCGGGCGCGATCTTGCCGTAGCGATGGATGGTGGTCACCGCCTGCAATGCGAACCGGGTGATGGCTTCGTCGCAGATGCGGGTGATTTCAGCCTCGGCCATGCCGGGATAATGTTCGAGCTCAAGGGCGCCCAGCGTCCCGGCTTCATCGCGGCAAAGCCCGGAGAAGGTGACGACTGCACCGATATCGTGGCGGCCGGCCGACAACGTCCGGACTTCGGATGCAAGATCGAAATCGCCGCGCTGGACGCGAACCGTGACGGGAGCGGCAGTCACCGTCTCAGCCCCCGGTCATCGGCGGGAAAAGAGCGATTTCCCGCGCGCCGGTAATTGTCTCGTCGTGATCGACATGTTCCTGGTTGATGGCGACGCGGATGACATTTTCATGCTCCAGCGCCGCTTCGTATTCATCGCCCAGCGTCTTCAGATGGGCAAGCAGGTCGCCTGCCGTCACAACGCTATCTGGAAGCTCCAGCGTTTCCTCGCCTCTGCCGATCCGCTCGCGCACCCAGGCGAAATAGACGAGGTTGACGCTCGCCATCAGTCGACCATGTGCTTCAAGCCGGCGCGAAAATAGTCGTAGCCGGTGTAGAGCGTGATCGCGGCGGCAAGCCAGAGCAGGCCGATGCCCATTTCGGTCGTGTAGGGCAGCACCTTGTCACCGGCAGGGCCGGCCAAAAGGAAGGCAATGGCAACCATCTGGATGGTCGTCTTCCACTTGGCGATGCGCGTCACCGGCACACTGACTTTCAGGGCGGCGAGATATTCGCGCAGGCCGGAAACCAGGATCTCGCGGCACAGAATGATGATCGCAGCCCAGATCGACCAGCCGGCAATCGTGCCATCGGCGGCAACAAGCAGCAGGACGGAGGCGACCAGCAGCTTGTCAGCGATCGGATCGAGCATGCGGCCGATATTGGATGTCTGCTTCCAAATGCGCGCCAGATAGCCATCAAAGAAATCGGTGATCGAGGCGACAGCAAACAGCCCCAGCGCCGTCCAGCGGGCGAAGTCCGAACTCTGCAGCCTGCCTTCGATAAAGAAACACAGGACGATCAACGGCACGGCCAGAATACGGGCATACGTCAGGAGATTGGGGATGTTGTAGGCGGCAGGCGTGGTGGACATCGATTCGGGTTCTCTGCGAGTTCTTTGACGACAGATGAAAGACTTTGTGACAGCGGCGTCAACCAGTCATTAGAGATCGGCCTGAATTATGGCGGAATTCGTCTGAACGCAGGGTGAACTAATCCCCCCATTTTTGGTGGGATCACGCATTGCGCTTGGCAAAACCTGCCTCCTTGGGGCACTATCGGGTAAATGCTCCAACGCAGAGCAAATAATGTCCGATGCCATGACGTTGATCGATCGAATCTACGAAGCTGCGGTTATCCCTGAGCTTTGGCCGGATGTCTGCGTCAGTCTGGCGGAAGAGGTCGGCGGTTATTCTGCCGGCATCTTGACCATGGGCACCGATTCCGCGATGCGATGGGTGTGTTCCCCGAACATTGCCGAACAAATGGAGCGGTATGCGACGAGCGATTTGAAATTGCCGAACCCGCGGCCTGAACGCTCGATGCAGTTATCGCCGATGGCTTTTGCCCGTGACGTCGATCTGATGACGGCCGAAGAGATTGCAGCTGATCCCGTTTATAACACATTTCTGCGGCCGGTTGGTCTCGGCTGGAGCATGGGTGCGGTGTTGGCCGAGCCTTCGGGGCACACTTTAATCTTCGACATGATCGGTCGCAGCAGCGACGGGCCCTTCTCGCAAGCGGCTCTGGATCGCGCCAACAGTCTGAAGGGGGATCTGGCCCGCGCCACGCTGATCGCGTCGCGGATGATCTTTCGCCAGGCGCAGAACATCACGTCGGCGCTGTCCTTGATCGGGCTTCCCGCAGCGGTCCTCAGCGAAGACAACCGGGTTCTTGCCATGAACGAGGAAATGGAGGCGCTTGCGCCGCGCATCCGCACCGGCGCTACCAACAGGATTTCCCTGAAAAACCCGGCAGCGAACGGGCTGGTTCTGGCCGCACTGGAGCAATTGAGTTCTGCCGGGGCGTCCACTGTGCAATCCATTCCGCTGACGGCGGAAGAAAACGTGCCGCCTTTGATCCTGCATCTGATGCCGGTTCGAAGACATGCGCGCGATATTTTTTCAGGAGGCCTTGCCGTGTTGATCGCAACACCGGTTGGAGCGGCCGGACCGCCCGATATGCGGGTCCTCAGTGGACTGTTCGATTTGACACCCGGCGAGGCGCGGGTGGCGCGTGAACTTGCGTCCGGCGCAAACCTGGAGACCGTCGCGCTCAAACTCGGTCTCAAGCTCGAAACCGTGCGCACCTACCTGAAACGCATTTTCCTTAAAACCGGGACACGGCGTCAGGCGGAGTTGACCCGCATGCTCTCTGGTTTGGGGCGGTTGGCGACGTGATTGCAAAGCCCCAATAGGGTCACAGAAGTGGGGTTTTTCAGTGCGAGATGGGGATGATAACGGCATGGTCGCCGGGCAATGATGCCCCGCGGCCATTGGCTATTTTGTCCCATCCTCATGGAAGTGATCGTAGACCAGCCGCGCCACGGCTTCCGAAATGCCCTCGACGGCGATCAGGTCGTTGATCCCGGCGCGGGACACGGCCTTGGCGGTGCCGAAATGGTGGAGCAACGCCCGTTTGCGCGTCGGGCCGATACCGCCGATCTCGTCGAGCGGGTTCTTGACCATTTCCTTCTTGCGCCGTGCGCGGTGCGAGCCGATGGCAAAGCGGTGTGCCTCGTCGCGCATGCGCTGAATGAAATAGAGCACGGGATCGCGCGGCGGCAGCGAAAACCCGTCGCGGCTGCCGGCCGGCGGAAAGAACCGCTCGCGGCCGGCCTCGCGGTCAACGCCCTTGGCGACGCCGATAGCGATGACACAATCCTCAATATCCAACTCTTTGAGAATGGCGCGCACCGCCGTCATCTGGCCCTGACCGCCGTCGATCAGGATTACATCCGGCCAGGCCGGGAAGGCGGCATCCTCATTGGTCTCGATGCTGCGGTCCGGTTTTCCCTCTTCCTTCAACAGGCGCGAAAACCGCCGGGTCATCACTTCCTTCATCATGCCGAAATCGTCACCGGGGGTGATGTCGGTCGATTTGATGTTGAACTTGCGGTACTGGCCTTTGACGAAGCCTTCCGGTCCCGCCACCACCATGCCGCCGACGGCATTGGTGCCCATGATGTGGGAGTTGTCGTAGATCTCGATGCGGCGCGGCGTCCGCTCAAGCTTGAACGTCGTGGCAAAACCTTCGAGCAGGCGCGATTGCGAAGCCGTTTCGGCCAGCTTGCGGCCATGCGCCTCGCGGGCATTGGCGACGGCGTGATCGACCAGATCCTTCTTCTCGCCACGCTGCGGCACAAGAATGGCGACCTTGTAGCCGGATTTTTCGGTGAGCGCCTCGCCGAGCAGCTCCTGCTCCTCGACCGTCTCGCAAAGCAGGAGTTGCCGGGGACAGGGCTTGTCGTCATAGAACTGGGCCAGAAAGGCGCTGAGCACTTCGGCTGATGTCAGCGTCGGGTCGGCCTTGGGGAAATAGGCGCGGTTGCCCCAGTTCTGGCCGGTGCGGAAGAAAAATACCTGGATGCAGGAGACGCCGCCCTCGTGATGGATGGCGAAGACGTCGGCTTCCTCGACCCCGGACGGATTGATGCCCTGGTGGCTCTGGACATGTGACAGCGCCGCCAGCCGGTCGCGATAAAGCGCTGCCCGTTCGAAATCGAGGTTTTCCGAGGCCTCGCTCATCGCCGCCGAAATCGTCGCCTTGACAGCCTGGCTCTTGCCGGACAGGAAATCCTTCGCCTCGGTCACCAGTTCGGCATAGTCGGCGTCGCTGACCTCATGGGTGCAGGGGGCGGCACAGCGCTTGATCTGGTGCAGCAGGCAGGGGCGGGTGCGGCTTTCAAAGACGCTGTCGGTGCAGGTGCGCAGCAGAAAGGCGCGCTGCAACGAATTGATGGTGCGGCCGACGGCACCGGCCGAAGCGAAGGGGCCGAAGAAATCGCCCTTGCGGCTGCGGGCACCGCGATGCTTGTACAGTGCCGGTGCGCGTGAATCTCCGGTTACCAGGATATAGGGAAATGACTTGTCGTCGCGCAGAAGCACGTTGAAACGCGGCCGCAGGCGCTTGATCAGGTTGGCTTCGAGCAGCAGCGCCTCGATCTCGGTGCGCGTCGTGACGAATTCCATATTGGCGGTTTCGCGCACCATCTTGGTCAGCCGGTTGGAATGCAGCCGCCCTTGCGCATAGTTGCTGACGCGCTTCTTCAGGCTTCGCGCCTTGCCGACATACAGCACGTCGCCCGCTTCGTTGAACATGCGGTAGACGCCGGGGCTGTTGGGCAAAAGCTTGACGAAGGCCTGGATCAGGTCGGCACCGCGCAAACCGTCGGGGATGGCACTGGTTTCTGCCCAGTCGAGGATCGGTGCCGGCGCGCTCGCATCCGGCACTTCGATCAGGTCTTCCTCGTCGCTGGCATTTTCATCATAGAGAATGCCGCCGTCATTGGGCACGCGCCCGTTCATTCCACAATCTCCAAAATATCCGGCGTTTCCCAGGCCAGATGCTGGCCGCCGTCAAGGGCGATCATCTGCCCGGTGATCGACGGCGTCTCGAATAGGAACCGGATCGCCCGGCCGAATTCGTCAAGCTGCGGTCCATGCTTCAGGATCAGTGCCTCGATCTGCCTGTCAAAATCCCGGCTGTTCTGACGCTCGTTCGGCAGCGTCGGGCCGGGGCCGATGCCATTGACGCGGATTGCCGGTGCCAAGGCCTGGGCCATCGTTTTCGTCGCCGTCAAAAGAGCCGACTTCGATAACATATAGGAATAAAATCTCGGATTGGGAGCCCAGACACGCTGATCAATGATGTTTATGATCAGCCCGGAATTTTCGCCTGGCAACTGCGCGGCAAAATCACGGGCAAGCAGCGATGGGGCTTTGACGTGCAGGGCAAAATGGCGGTCCCAGATCGTCTCGTCGAAATCGGCCAGGCTATCCTTCTTGAACAGTGAGGCATTGTTGACGAGAAGCCCGATCGGCCCAAGCGCGGCGGCGGCTTTCCGCATCAGTGTTTGCGTCGAGGCCGTGTCGGCAAGGTCAGCGACGATCGCCGACGCCGTACCGCCGTTGGCGCGGATGGTGGCTGCAAGCGCTTCCGCTTCCGCCAGCGACGTGTTGGCGTGAATGGCCACTGCAAAGCCGTGCGCGGCAAGATCCTCGACGATAGCCTTGCCAATACGCCTGGCACCGCCGGTGACCAGCGCTGTTTTCAGAGGCATCCTGATTTTGCCGATGTGCGATTCGTATATGTGCATCCGGCAAGGATATAGGAGGAGGGGCGTTATTGCGAAACCGGGCGGGTGCATTCGTTTCAGAAAAATTAATGCAAAAGCGGTAAGTTGAATTATTTCACATCGTTATAGTATATATTCCGTTAATACTGTTTCATGGTTAATAAATACCATGTGGCACTGAAGCAACATCGCATTACAGCCATGCTTCTGCCTTTAAAATTTCACAATTTAGCTCTTGAGAATCCGCATTTGATTGTCAAATTCTCCTCAACCGGGCGGGGTTAAATAGAAATTTCCCGATGTATCAGTTTGGGACCGCGAGGGTCCGGAACATCGGTTCGTACAAGGAGACTTTAATGCCTACTCTCATCACCACCCTTATGGCATCCGCCGTATCCCTGATCGCCTTCTCCGCCGTACAGGCCGCCGATGCGATCGACGAAGTCCCGGCTGCTCCGGCTGCCGAATACAACGAACCGGCTGTGAAGAACTGGTCGGGCGCCTATGTCGGTGGTACCGCCAACTGGGGCCACGGCAAGTTCAACGGCAACGGCGACGGTTCAGCTGCTGGCTTCGGTGGCGGTCTCTATGGTGGCTACAACATGCAGAGCGGCCAGCTCGTTTACGGCGGTGAAGCCGATGTCAACTACGGCGACAACGACAGCAGCAATGGGCGCGTCGGCCTGAAGCAGCGTGCAAACGGCTCGGTCCGCGCTCGCGTCGGTGTCGATCTCAACCCGGTTCTCGTTTACGGTACGGCCGGTGTCGCTGCCAGCAACGTCAAGGCCTCGCAGGGCGGAACTTCGGACTCCAACACGCTGCTCGGCTGGACGGCCGGTGCGGGTGCTGAAGCCTTCGTGACCGACAACGTCACGGCGCGCGTCGAGTACCGTTACTCCGACTACGGCTCGAAGGACTTCAACCTGCGCGGTGGCAAGGTTTCTTCGGGTTACGACGAACACAGCGTCCGCGTCGGTATGGGCGTCAAGTTCTGATCCATCAGACTGTGAATGAAAAAAAGGCCGGAGCGATCCGGCCTTTTTGCGTTTCAACGCGTGAGCTTACCGTCGCATCTCGAAGGTGGGGCACAGAATGTCATCAATGATGACGGACGCGCATGGAAGCATGCCGATCTTGGTCAGGACGTGCTGTGACGCGACATTGTCCGGATGGGTAAATGCAGTGAACCGGTCCGAAAAATCCTTCTCGAAGAACCACTGGGCCAGGGCCCGGGCGATCTCGGTCGCATAGCCATTACCCCAGGCTTCGCGGCACAGCGAGTAGCCGAGTTCATAGGTCTGACCGAGCAGGGAAAATCCTGCGCGGCCGACGAAAACGCCGTCCTGACGCCGGAGAAGCTTGTATTTGGTCGTGCCGTCGCGCTCGTCCTCATCAAGCCACTTCTGCAGGCGCTCCTGCGCCCGTTCGCGGCTCCACGGCGCGGCGCCGGACAAATACTGTGTCGTATCGACGGAAGAGTGTAGCGCCTGAACAAGGCCGGTGTCGTCAGCCTCCCATGTCACCAACCGGAGGCGCGGCGTTTCCAGGATGATATCAGCCATTGATATTGATCCTTTTCGCCAACGCCGCGCTCCTGATGACAGTCTGATCAGACCTTGAACTGGGCATAGTCCGGGAAGAACTTTTCGAATTTCTGCGGCCAGTTCTTCAGCTTCGGGCGACCCTTCTGCCATTCGCCGGCGAAACGCACTTCGAGATAGCGCAACAATGCGGCCAGCGCGAAGTGACCGGCATGCAGCTTGGCGCCGGTCTTCGGCAGGTTGGCGTTGAGGAGGTCGAGACCACGCCCGGCCTTTTCCCACTGACGGTCGATCCAGGGCTGATGGACCTTTTCCGGCGGATGGAAGCGCTTTTCATAGACGATCGCCAGCAGGCAGTCGCAGATGCCGTCGCACAGGGCTTCCAGTATTTCCACGTCGGTGCGCTTGGCAGCGTTGCGCGGATAGAGCTTGCCCTTGGTCTCGCGGTCGATAACATTCATGATCACGCGGCTGTCGTAGACCGCCTTGCCTTCGGGTGTCACCAGCGTCGGGATCTTGCCGAACGGGTTGCTGGCGATCAGGTCCTGCGGGTTGCCGTTGGTGTCGGTCAAGACGTTTTCGGTTGCAAGGCCGGCATAGCGTGCGGCCATGCGCACCTTGTTGGAATAGGGGGATGTGGGGGAATAGAAGATCTTCATCAGAGCTTTCTTTCGCTGGATGGTCAGTGTGTTGAGGTGATCTAGGGGGTGGCCGGAAGGCTGAGGCTTTTCACCTTGCAGCCGCCGCGATCGATCTCGCCGCAGGCGCGGAAGCTCAGATCCTTGTTGAAGCAGATCCGGACTTCCTCGACGCGGCCGGAGGCGCAGGTGACAGCGAGCGCATCGGGACGCAGGCCCGGATTGGCCGATGTCAGCGCTGTCTCGATTTGTGTGGCATTTGTCCTCTGGTCCGATCCGACCGATTGCAGGGACGGCGGTATCACCACTTTTTCGCGCGCGGTGCGCAGGACGGTGAAATAGTTCTTCTGGCTGAGCCCCGAGCAGGAGCCATGCTTGCGCCATTCATGGCCGATCAGCCCCATCGACGGCATGATGTCGAAAAGGGTCCGGCCGAGCGTGTCTGGCACACGGTCGGATTCGCGGGTGCGGCAGAATTCCGGGTATCCCTGTTCGTTCTGGGGCCAGAGTCCGTGGACGATGAAGCCGTGATTGTTGTCCGGATCGCATTGCATCGATCGTCCCGCCGGATCGTTGTCCAGGCACCAGCTCGGCGACCACGACAACGACAGGACGTAGAAGTCAAAACCGCTGCCCAGCGGGATCGCTGGTGTTTTCGGACGCGTGCTCGTGCCCTGGTTGCCGACGATCGGCGTGTTGGCGGCCGTGGTGGTGGAGGCGGGCGCGTCTTTCCCGGTCTGCGGAGTCTTTTCCTCGCCGCTGCACGCTGCAAGCGCCAGAAGGCCGGCTAGGGCAAGGATCAGAGGGCGGATGCGAGACATGACGCCTGTCACCGCAACGACGCGCATTGCGCACCGTAGACAGACCAGGGATCGAGGCCGCTCAGGCAGAACTCGATGTTCGAGCCGATACCGGCAAAGCCGAAGCCACGCTCGATCAGATACCAGAGCGCGCGTTTCTCACCATCGGTGGTGATGGCGGTAGCATGGCAATATTCCCGCTGGACCGGGCGGGTCCGGTCGCGCAGGACAACGCGATTTTGCCGCACGTCGCGGATTTCGGCGATGGCTATGTCCCTTTTGAGATAGCCGGCGGCCCGAGCACCGAAGTCGGACGTAATGAAGCCCAGCACTTCCGGGCTCCGGCAGGCATCCGTGCTGCGCCCCATGCCATAGTTAAGATGGTCGGACGCCTTTACCGGCATAGCGGCGCTTGCCATCACGACGAGCGAGACAATAACGGTGCGCACAAACAGTCCTGTCATGATCCTCTCCCCCGGCCATCCGCAGAGTGCGTCTCTTGCGGGTTGACCGTCAAGCCCCGTTCAACGCGTGCGTGCTCAATCCCGTTCGGGGACGTCCTCGCCGCGCAGCCAGAAGGCACGGGCGGAGGCATGGCGATCCTGCTTCAGCCGGTCCTTAAGGAAGGGCAGAAGGATGTCGAGTTCGCTCTTCAGCGTAAACGGCGGGTTGACGATGATCAGGCCGGAGCCCGACAGCCCGGTCGTGTCGCGGTCGCTGCGGACCGAGAGTTCGGCGCACAGCATTTTCGGGATTTCCAGTGCCTGAAGGGCGGCATGGAATTCGGCAATCGGCGCGCCCTGCTTGAGCGGATACCACAAGCAGAAGGTGCCGCCGGAAAACCGCCGGTAGGCCTTGTGCAGGCCGTCCGCCAGACGCTCGTATTCGCCAGCGATTTCGAACGGCGGATCGACCAACACGATGCCGCGCTTTTCCTTCGGCGGCAGATGGGCACCGAGCGCCAGCCAGCCATCGAGTTCGGTGATGCGGCTTTGAAAATCACCGTCGAACAGGCGGTGCAGCGTCTCGTAGTCGTCGGGATGCAGTTCCATCGCCGACAGCCGGTCCTGCGGCCGCATCAGCATGCGGGTCAACTTCGGAGAGCCGGGATAGAGCGTCAGGCCGCCTTCCGGACCTCGATCCGGGTTGAGATCGCGCACGGCCGTGAGGTAAGGCTCGAGGATCGCTTTCGCCTTGGCCGGAATGTCGGCGTCGAGAATGCGGCCGATGCCATCGACCCATTCGCCGGTTTTTTGCGCTTCCTCGTTCGACAGGTCGTAAAGCCCGATACCGGCATGGGTATCGAGCACGCGAAACGCCTTGTCCTTCTGCGCCATGTAGACGATCAGCCGGGCGAGCACGGCGTGCTTGAGGACATCGGCGAAGTTTCCGGCGTGGTAGATGTGACGGTAATTCATTCGCGTCCCTTATCGTCCCGTGAAATATTGGAATGTATGGCGAAGGGGACTGTGACACCCTTTCGCGATGCAATATAGAAAAGCCATGAACGTTGCGACCCCTATAAAACCAGAAAAGTCCGTCGGCCACACTGTCTGTCCGCACGACTGTCCCTCGGCCTGCGCGCTCGAGGTCGATATCACACCCGAAGGCCGGATCGGCCGGGTGCGCGGCGCCGGCGCCAATACCTACACCGCGGGCGTCATCTGCGCCAAGGTGGCGCGCTATTCCGAGCGCATCTATCACCCCGGACGCCTGATGGTGCCGCAGCGGCGCAAGGGCGCCAAGGGCGATGGCAGCTGGCAGCAGTTGTCCTGGGAGGACGCGCTGGACGAGATTGCCGGCGCCTTCGTCAAGGCCGAGCAGCACTATGGTTCCGAAGCTGTCTGGCCGTATTTTTACGCCGGGACGATGGGGCAGGTGCAGCGCGATTCGATCGACCGGCTGCGTCACGCCAAAAAATATTCCGGCTTCTTCGGCTCGATCTGCACCAACCTTGCCTGGACCGGGCTGGCGATGGCCACCGGTTCGCTGCGCGGCCCCGATCCGCGCGAGATGGCCAAATCCGATTGCGTCGTCATCTGGGGCACCAATGCCGTGTCGACGCAGGTCAATGTGATGACCCATGCGATCAAGGCCCGCAAGGAACGCGGCGCCAAGATTGTCGTCATCGATATCTACGACAACCCGACGATCAAGCAGGCCGATATGGGGCTGGTGCTGAAGCCCGGCACCGACGCGGCGCTGGCCTGCGCCGTCATGCACATCGCCTTTCGCGACGGTTATGCCGACCGGGCCTATCTGGCTAGATATGCCGATGATCCGGCTGGTCTTGAAGCGCACCTGAAGACGCGCACCCCGCAATGGGCCTCCGCCATCACCGGCTTGCCGGTCGAAGAGATCGAAGCGTTCGGCAGGCTGGTCGGCACCACGCCCAAAACCTATTTCCGGCTCGGCTACGGTTTTACCCGCCAGCGCAACGGCGCGGTCGCCATCCATGCTGCGGCCTCGGTGCCAACCGTGCTCGGATCCTGGCAGCATGAAGGTGGCGGCGCCTTCCACACCAACAACGATATTTTCCGGCTCGACAAGCGCGAACTGGTCGGCTCTGAAATGCTCGATCCGGATATCCGTTTGCTCGACCAGTCGCAGATCGGCCGGGTGCTGACCGGCGATGCCGAAGCGTTGCGCCATCGCGGCCCGGTGACGGCGATGCTCATCCAGAACACCAACCCCGTCAATGTCGCGCCGGAACAGCGGCTGGTGAAGCGCGGTTTCCTGCGTGATGATCTTTTCGTCGCCGTGCACGAGCAGTTCATGACCGACACAGCCAAGGTCGCCGACATCGTCTTGCCCGCCACCATGTTTCTCGAGCATGACGATCTCTATCGCGGCGGCGGCCACCAGCACATCCTGCTCGGCCCCAAAGTGGTCGAGCCGCCATCCACCGTGCGCACCAATCTGTTCGTCATCGAGGAACTGGCAAAGCGTCTGGGAGTCGCGGAAAAGCCCGGTTTCGGTTTGAGCGAGCGCGACCATATCGACCATATCCTGGTCAATTACGGCATCGGCTACGACGCGCTGAAGCGCGAGAAATGGCTGGACGTCCAGCCCGATTTCGACACCGCGCATTTCGTCGATGGTTTCGGCCACCCGGATGGAAAATTCCGCTTCAAGGCCGACTGGACCGGCACGCCGGCGCCGAACCGGCCGCCAAAGGCGCTCGGCGTCTTTGGCCCGCACGCGCAATTGCCGGAGTTTCCCGACCATGTCGACCTGATCGAGGTGGCGACCCCAACGCATCCGTTCCGCCTGGCAACATCGCCGGCCCGATCCTTCCTCAATTCGACGTTTGCTGAAACGCCGTCTTCACTGCAGAAGGAAGTCCGTCCGGAAGCGATGATCCATGCGGAGGACGCTGCGGCTCTTGGCATTGCCGACGGCGAGGTCGTGCGCATCGGCAATGATCGTGGCGAGATCCGGCTGCACGCCAAGCTCGGCGGCGGCGCCCGGCGTGGTGTGGTCATCGCCGAAGGCCTTTGGCCCAACGATGCGCATCTGGACGGCGAGGGCATCAACGTGCTCACCGGCGCCGATGCCGCCGCACCCTATGGCGGTGCGGCCTTTCACGACAATCGCGTATGGATGCGCAAGGAATAGCAGCAGATGACGAAGTTCGACAATGCCAGCGTCGAGATCCTCAAGGATGAGACCCTTTCGAAAAACTGGTACCACCTGCGCAACGTCACCTTCAATTATACCGGCTCGAACGGCATCACCAAGACGCTGAAGCGGGAGGTCTATGACCGCGGCAACGGCGCCACGATCCTGCTCTACGATCCCAGGCGTGATAGCGTGGTCCTGGTGCGGCAGTTGCGCATCCCGGCCTATCTCAACGGCCACTCCGGCTGGCTTATGGAAACCCCTGCCGGTCTGCTCGACGGCGATCATCCGGCCGAGGCGATCAAGCGCGAGGTGATGGAAGAGACCGGCTATCTGGTGACCGACGTCCGCCCGGTCTTCCAGGCCTTCATGTCGCCCGGTGCCGTAACCGAAACCGTCCACTTCTTCGCCGCCATCATCGACGTGACGGTGCGCGCCGAAGACGGCGGCGGTGCCGACCACGAGGATGAGGATATCGAAGTTCTGGAGGTTCCGCTCGTCGACGCCATGGCGATGATCGACAGCGGTGAAATCTGCGACGGAAAGACGATCATGCTGTTGCAATGGGCGATGCTGAACAGGAAAAAGCTCGACTAACTAAACGTTTTCAACCCTGCGACACGTGCTGCTGCGTCGAGCTTGCGGTCGAGGGTAACCAGAGCGGTGTTTTGCGCAACTGCAAGGGCAAGATAGGTTGCGTCATAGCCTGAAAGGCGATGTTCTCTGGCCAGTTGCAAGATACTGAAATCGTCCTTCATATCGACAATGATGAGCGGAACTTTCCGCAGGCCTACCAGCAGGCTGACAGCGCCGTCGGCCGTGACGCGCTTTCGTCGTTCTGAAATCACAAGGATGTTGCGAATTTCATGTAAAAGCAGCTCAGGGGCAAGCGCATCCTCGCTTTTCATTGCTAGGCGCGCTTCCTCTGCAAGTTCGTTACTCTCGTCCGGAAGAAGCCAGGCGGCAACGATAGACGCATCGACAACGAAGCTCATTTTTATCGGCGACCTTCATCTCGCCATTGGCGGATCTCTTCGCTGCTGACAGGTTTGTGACGCGCACGTTCCAGCTTCAACGCTTCAATCGCAGCAATTCGATCATCGCGGGCGTCGATGCGCACAAGGCGGGCAATCGGCTCGTTCCCACGCGAAATTACAACGTCTTCTCCAGCCTCAACTTTGGAAAGCAATTCGGAAAAATGCGTCTCGGCATGCGCAACTTTGACTTCGATGGTCATGGGACACCTCACCGTTGGCCGACTTGGGTTTCAACAGGATAGGAATGATCGTAAAAAGGGTCAAGGTGATGACCGGAATTACGAAAGGTCTTCCGTGAGGCCGTCTTCATCGCGCAAAGTCTGCCCACCATCCATCCGCACCTTGCCCTCGGCCACCAGCCGAAGCGCCTTCGGATAGGACGTGTGCTCTTCGACCAGCACGCGCGCCGCAAGGTCGTCTGCGGTATCGCCCGGCAATACCGGTACCTTGGCCTGCAGGATAACCGGCCCTTCGTCCATGCCTTCGGTGACGAAATGCACGGTGCAGCCGGCTTCGGTCATGCCGGCATCGATGGCGCGCTGGTGGGTGTGCAGGCCGGGGAAGAGCGGCAGCAGGGAAGGGTGGATGTTGATGATCCGGCCTTCATAGGCAGTGATGAAGGTGGCGGTGAGCAGCCGCATGTAACCGGCCAGACAGATGATGTCGGGCGACAGGTTTTTCAGCGTCGCGAGGATCGCCGCTTCGTGGGCGTCCTTGCTGTCATAGTCCTTGCGCACGAACGAGAAGGTGGCGATGCCCAGCGCTGTGGCTTTCGCCAGGCCGCCAGCATCCGCCTTGTCGGAGATCACGGCAATAATTTCCGCGGGGTAGTCCGGCGCGCAGGCAGCCTTGACCAGCGCCAGCATGTTGGAGCCGCCGCCGGAAATGAACACCACGACCCGCTTGCGGGCCGCTTTCGCCGTCTCGTTCATAGAGTGAGCGTGCCCTTGTAGATCGTGCCGGCAGCGCCGTCGTCGCGGGCGACCATGCGGCCGAGGGCAAAGACGGTCTCGCCTTCGGCCTTCAGCACCGAGGTGACCTGATCGGCATCTTCTGCAGCAACGACGACGATCATGCCGACGCCGCAGTTGAAGGTGCGCAGCATCTCGTTGGCAGCGACGCCGCCGGTTTTGGCAAGCCAGGAGAACACGGCCGGCGCCTGGATGGCGGTCAGGTCGATTTCAGCGGCCAGATGCTTTGGCAGCACGCGCGGAATGTTTTCCGGAAAACCGCCGCCGGTGATGTGAGCGAGCGCCTTCAGCTTGCCGGTTTCGCGGATCGCCTTCAACAGCGGCTTCACATAGATGCGCGTCGGGGTCATCAGAACGTCAGCCAGCGTGCCTTCGCCGAACGGGGCAGGTGCGTCCCAGGCAAGGCCCGACAGCGAAACGATCTTGCGCACCAGCGAATAGCCATTGGAATGGACGCCGGAGGAGGCGAGGCCCAGAATGACGTCGCCTTCGGCGATATCGCCGGCCGGCAGCAGCTGGCCACGCTCGGCCGCACCCACGGCAAAGCCTGCGAGATCATAGTCGCCGCCGGCATACATGCCCGGCATTTCGGCAGTCTCGCCGCCGATCAGCGCGCAGCCCGCCTCGCGGCAACCGGCTGCAATGCCGCCGACGATGGCCGCACCCTGGTCGGGATCGAGCTTGCCGGTGGCGAAATAGTCGAGGAAGAACAGCGGCTCAGCGCCTTGGACGACGAGGTCGTTGACGCACATGGCGACGAGGTCGATGCCGACCGTGTCGTGCTTGTTGGCGTCGATGGCGATCTTCAGCTTGGTACCGACGCCGTCATTGGCGGCAACCAGGACCGGGTCCTTGAACCCGGCCGCCTTCAGGTCGAACAGACCGCCGAAACCGCCGATCTCGCCGTCGGCGCCAGGGCGCCGCGTCGAGCGCACATGCGGCTTGATCTTTTCCACCAAAAGGTTTCCGGCGTCGATATCCACACCTGCATCGCTGTAGGTCAGACCGTTCTTTCCTGGCTCGCTCATGGCTTGATCTCCGCCGGCTCGTCATATTTGGATTGCGATTGGCATGGTGGTGCCGCAAGTGCAAGCATATTGCCCCCGTTACTCCCGCTTTTTTGTTGTTTTGCCGGCCATTGCCAGCCCTTTTGCACCACAGGCTTGACCATGGTCGGTGGCACATCCTATCTCAAACCATAGAAGCGGCGCATTGAGGCGCGGGCGGCAAGACATCGGAAACAGCGGCATGGTCAACAAATTGAGCGGCAGCGGGCTGCAGCGCCAGATCATTTTCTGGCTGCTTTTCCTTGCCGCATTCATCGCTTTCCTGATGGTGTTCTCCACCATTCTCCTGCCGTTCATTGCCGGCATGGCGCTGGCCTATTTTCTCGATCCGGTCGCCGACCGGCTGGAAAGAATTGGCCTCAGCCGCCTGATGGCGACAATCGTTATCCTGATCGGCTTCGTCGTCGTCTTCGCGCTGTCGCTGGTCGTGATTATCCCGATCGTCTTCACTCAGGCATCCGAATTCATTCAGAAGATGCCGGGTTATGTCTCGAAGCTGCAGGAATTCCTCACCAGCCCGGATGCCGCCTGGCTGCCCGACTGGGTTTCCGGCCAGATGGACACGATCAAGCAGAACTCTGCCAAGCTGCTCGAGCAGGGCGCGGGCTTCCTCGGTACGTTGTTTCAGCAATTGTGGAATTCGGGCGTGGCGTTGCTCGACATCATCTCGCTGTTCGTGATCACCCCGGTCGTTGCCTTCTATCTGTTGCTCGACTGGGACCGGATGGTCGAGCGGGTCGATAGCTGGGTGCCGCGCGACCATGTTGCGACTGTGCGCCAGATCGCCCGCGACATGAATGCGACGATTGCCGGCTTCGTGCGCGGGCAAGGCTCGCTCTGCATCATTCTCGGCCTCTTCTACGGAATTTCGCTGACCTTCGCCGGGTTGAATTTCGGCCTGCTGATCGGCCTGTTCGCCGGCATGATCAGCTTCATTCCCTATGTCGGCTCAATGGTCGGGCTGGTGCTGGCCGTTGGCGTGGCGCTTGTCCAGTTCTGGCCGGAGTACCTCAATATCATCATCATCGCGGCGATCTTCTTTGCCGGACAGTTCCTCGAGGGCAACATCCTTCAGCCGCGGCTGGTCGGCAAGAGCGTCGGCCTGCATCCGGTCTGGCTGATGTTTGCGCTGCTCGCCTTCGGCGCGCTGTTCGGGTTCGTCGGTCTGCTGGTGGCAGTCCCGTGTGCAGCCGCCATCGGCGTGCTGGTCCGCTTCGGCATCGGCCGCTATCTCGACAGCGCGCTCTACCACGGTCATCGCCACATCCTGACGATCGAGCCAGACCGCCAAAGTCCCAAGCTTCCAGAGTAACAGCGTATGGTCCGCAAGTTCGAACAATTGCCGCTCGTTTTCGAGCACGAACCGCAGACGGGTCGTGATGATCTCCTCGTGTCCGAACGGCTGAAGGCGGCCGTGACCATCATCGACAGCTGGCCGCGCTGGCCGTCGCCGGTGGTGATCCTTGCCGGACCTGTCGGCTCGGGAAAATCGCACCTCGCGGCGATCTGGCGCGAAAACAGCCAAGCCCTGTCCATTCATCCGGCGGCGGACAGCAATGCGGCCGAGATCGCGGCGGCAGGCCCGGTGCTTTTCGAGGATGCCGACCGCGTTGGTTTTGATGATCGTGCCCTGTTCCATGTCATCAACAGCGTGCGCGAAAACGGCACCAGCCTGTTGATCACCAGCCGGCTCTGGCCGATGTCCTGGCCGGTCGAGCTGCCCGACCTGCGCTCGCGCCTGAAGGCGGCGACAGTGGTCGAGATCGGCGAGCCGGACGACGAATTGCTGGCGCAGGTCCTGGTCAAGCTTCTCGCCGACCGCCAGCTTGCCGTCGATGACCGGCTGATCGGCTACATCGTCGCCCGCATGGAGCGTTCGCTCGAATCCGCCCAGACGATCGTCGAGCGGCTGGATCATCTGGCGCTGGCACGGGGCACCCGCATCAACCGGGCATTGGCGCTGGAAGTGCTCAACACCCTTGGAAAGACACGCGAAATCGATTGACTGTCATAGTTAGGTCGTCAAACTGCGCTAGCTGCTTCGAGAAAAGCAAAAGGCGGACCGGGGACAATGGACACTGTGACATCTGTAACGACTGCAAGCGCGCCGGTAGCCGACGAAATCGACCTGATGAACAGCCCTGAGCGCTTCATCAACCGCGAATTTTCCTGGCTGCAGTTCAATCGCCGCGTGCTGGAGGAAACCCTCAATACCGCCCATCCGCTGCTGGAGCGCGTCCGCTTCCTATCGATTTCGGCCGCCAATCTCGATGAATTCTTCATGGTCCGCGTTGCCGGTCTCGAAGGCCAAGTGCGCCAGGGTGTCGTCGTGCGCAGCCCGGACGGCAAGACGCCGGTCGAGCAGCTGCAGGATATCCTCAAGGAAATCGACAATTTGCAGATGGAGCAGCAGGCATCGCTGGCCGTGCTGCAGCAATATCTCGCCAAGGAAGACATATTGATCGTCCGGCCGATCTCGCTGTCGGTACAGGATCGCGGATGGCTTGCCACCGAGTTCGAGCAGTCGATCTTCCCGGTCTTGACGCCGCTATCGATCGATCCCGCCCATCCATTCCCGTTTATCCCCAACCTTGGCTTCACCATGGGCCTGCAGCTCACCAGCACGCGCGGTCGCGAGCCGATGACGGCGCTGTTACGCCTGCCGGTTGCGCTTGACCGGTTCATCCGGCTGCCCGATGCAAAATCGGTGATCCGTTACATCACGCTGGAGGATGTCGTCGGCCTGTTCATCGAACGGCTGTTTCCGGGCTATGAGGTCAAGGGCTCCGGTACCTTCCGCATCATTCGCGACAGCGATATCGAGGTCGAGGAAGAGGCTGAAGATCTCGTACAGTTCTATGAGACGGCACTGAAGCGGCGCCGGCGTGGTTCGGTCATTCGCATCGAGATCGATTCGGAAATGCCGTTTGAGCTGCGCCAGTTCGTCGTCGGCGAACTCGGCGTTCCGGAAAACCGCGTCGCCGTCCTGCCGGGCCTTCTGGCGCTCAACACGCTCTCCGAGATCACAAAGGCGCCGCGCGAGGATTTGCGCTTCGAGCCGTACAATGCGCGATTTCCCGAACGCGTCCGCGAACATGCCGGAGACTGCCTCGCCGCCATCCGCGAAAAGGACATGGTCGTCCACCACCCCTATGAAAGCTTCGACGTGGTGGTCCAGTTTCTGCTGCAGGCTGCGCGCGATCCTGACGTTCTGGCGATAAAGCAGACGCTCTACCGCACCTCCAATGACAGCCCGATCGTCCGCGCCCTGATCGATGCGGCTGAGGCCGGCAAGTCGGTGACGGCGCTGGTCGAGTTGAAGGCCCGGTTCGACGAGGAAGCCAATATCCGCTGGGCGCGCGATCTGGAGCGCGCCGGCGTGCAGGTCGTGTTCGGCTTCATCGAACTGAAGACGCATGCCAAGATGTCGATGGTGGTGCGCCGCGAAGAGGGCAAGCTTCGCACCTACTGCCATCTCGGCACCGGTAATTACCACCCGGTCACGGCGAAGATCTACACCGACCTGTCGTTCTTCACCTGCAATCCGAAGATCGCCCATGACATGGCCAATATCTTCAATTTCATCACCGGCTATGGCGAACCGGAAGCGGGCATGAAGCTGGCGATTTCGCCGCACACGCTGCGCCCGCGCATCCTGCAGCATATCGGCGAGGAAATCGTGCATGCCGAGGCTGGCCGTCCGGCGTCGATCTGGATGAAGATGAATTCGCTGGTCGATCCGGAAATCATCGATGCGCTTTATCGCGCCAGCCGCGCCGGGGTGCAGATCGATCTGGTGGTGCGTGGCATCTGCTGTCTGCGGCCGCAGGTTCCCGGACTGTCCGACAGTATCCGCGTCAAATCGATCGTCGGGCGCTTCCTCGAGCATTCCCGCATCTTCTGTTTCGGCAACGGCCATGGGCTTCCCTCGGAGCACGCGCTCGTCTATATCGGGTCAGCGGACATGATGCCGCGTAATCTGGACCGGCGGGTGGAGACCCTTGTGCCTCTCATCAACCGGACTGTGCATGAACAGGTTCTGTCGCAGATCATGCTGGGTAATCTCATCGATAACCAGCAGAGCTACGAGATTCTACCTGACGGAACGTCACGGCGCATGGAAGTCGCCAAGGATTCCGAACCGTTCAATGCGCAGGTCTACTTCATGACCAATCCCAGCCTGTCAGGGCGGGGTGAGGCCCTGAAATCCAGCACGCCGAAGGTAATTGCCGGCTGGGATAGCGGCCGCAGAAGATAAAACTGGAATTGCATGGTAGAGTCTGAAGCCCAGGGGCGTTTGCCTGGTATTGCCCCGGTCTCCGTCGTGGACATTGGGTCGAACTCGATTCGACTGGTGATCTATGAGGGGCTGAGCCGGTCTCCGGCCATTCTGTTCAATGAGAAGGTCATGTGTGGCCTCGGCAAGGGTATCGATGCGACCGGCCGGATGGACGCCGAAAGCGTCGAGCGGGCGCTGAAGGCGCTGCACCGGTTCCGGGCGCTGTCGACGCAGGCGCGCGCCTCCACGGTTTTCGTGCTGGCGACGGCCGCTGCGCGTGACGCCTCGAACGGCCCAGACTTTATCCGCCGCGCCGAAATCATTCTCGGTCAGAAAGTCCGCGTGCTGACCGGCGAGGAAGAAGCCTATTTCTCCGCACTCGGGATCATCAGTGGCTATCACGATCCCGATGGGGTCGTCGGTGACTTCGGTGGCGGCTCGCTGGAGCTTGTCGATGTCGTCGGCACCAAGGTCGGCAAGGGCATCACCCTGCCGCTTGGCGGTATCCGTCTGTCGGAACATGCCGAAGGATCGGTCGTCAAGGCCCGCGCCCATGTGCGCCGCTACCTGAAGGGCGCACAGGTGCTGCAGAATGCCGGCGGCCGCACGTTCTACGCGGTCGGCGGCACCTGGCGCTCGATCGCCAAGCTGCATATGGAATTGCGCGATTATCCGCTGCACATGATGCAGGGCTATGAAATCTCCTTCGAGGAGGCGATGGCCTTCCTGCCGGAAGTGATCGAGCCGAAAGATGTCAAATCGCCGGCTTACGCGCATATTTCGAAAAGCCGCCGCTCTCTACTGCCGTTCGGTGCCGTTGCCCTGCAGGAAGTCATCGCCCAGATGAAGCCGTCGATGATCTCGTTCTCGGCGCTCGGCGTTCGCGAGGGATATCTCTATTCGCTGCTATCCGACACGGTGCGGGCGCACGATCCGCTGCTGGCCGCCGCACGTGAAATCGCCATCCTGCGCGCCCGCTCGCCTGAGCATGCCCGCGAGCTTGCCGACTGGAGCGGCAAGATGGTGCCGCATTTCGGTATCAATGAGACCGAGGAAGAGGGGCGCTACCGCCAGGCAGCCTGCCTGCTTGCCGATATCAGCTGGCGCGCCCATCCCGACTATCGCGGCCTGCAGGCGCTCAACATCATCGCCCACAGCACCTTTTCCGGCATCACCCATGCCGGCCGGGCCTATATCGCCCTTGCCAACTATTACCGTTACGAAGGCCTGAACGACGACGGCGCCACCGAGCCGCTGGCCACCATCACCACCCCGCGCATGCGGGAATTGGCCAAACTGCTGGGTGGTCTGTTGAGAGTGGTCTACCTGCTGTCGGCCTCGATGCCCGGTGTCGTGCGCAACCTCGATATCCGTCCATCGGCGTCGCCGGACTTCGATCTCGACTTCATCGTTCCATCCGCCTATTCGGAGTTTGCCGGCGAACGCCTCGACGGCCGCCTGCAGCAGCTTGCCAAGCTGACGGGCAAGCGGATTGCATTCCGGTTCGAATAATATCGCGTTGTCATTGCAAACGCAGCCCGTCCATGTTTTTCGGCCCCAGAGCGACTTTCCGCTGTGCGGGTGGTTCTCACGCGGTCGTTACGTCATGATCTTTACCGTTTTCGCCTCTCAGGCAAAGCCGGCAGAAACCCCAACAACCACCGCCGTGCCACTTTCTCAAATCACCTCTGATATAACGCGGGGCCGGCCGCTAAGCGGGTTTGTTTTATGGCGGCGATTGTCTATTAGAAGGGAAAGGCTCCAACAAACGCGGCCTCACTTATGTGTGCGACAGACATGTGAGAACGGGCAAAAAGGAATATGCTACAGATGACCTCACGAGTTTTAGAAGCCAGCGGCGGCGTCAAACAGGTCATCTGCATCAGTTGGGGTATGAAATACGGTGCGCCATTCATCAATCGCCTGTTCGCGATGGTGAAGCGCAATATCACGCCCCCCTTCACGTTCACCTGCTTCACGGACAGCCGCGTCGGGCTTAACCCGGAAATTCTCTGCGAAGACCTGCCGCCGCTTGATGTTGTCATGCCGGTGAACACACGCGGAATCTGGCCCAAGGCCCGGCTCTGGAGCGAGACACTTGGTAGTCTCAAGGGACCGGTTCTGTTTCTCGACCTTGATCTGGTGATCGTTTCGTCGCTTGATGATTTCTTTGAAATCGGCGATCCCGAAGACATCGTGATGGCGAAAAACCAGACCACACCGTTGGAGCGCTTGGGGCAGACATCGCTGTTCCGGTTCCCCGTCGGAAAACTTCTGCCGCTGCTGGAGAAATTCCGCGCTGATCCTCAAGGTGTCGCAGATACGTATCGCTACGAGCAGCGGTTTGTCAGCCGCAACGCTCCTGGGGGTGTCAGTTTCTTCCCCCGGCGATGGGTCCTCCACTTCCGCCAGGACTGCCGCTGGCCGTTTCCATTGAACTATTTGCTGGCGCCGCGTCTGCCCAAGGATGCGCGCGTTGTCATTTTTCCGCGCGGCCTGCTTCCTCAGCACGCGATCGAGGGAAAATATGGCGAAAAGGGCCTTGCGACGACGCCGCTGCAGCACGTGCTGTCGGTGTTTGACAAAAAGCAACGCCGGAAGAAGGCACCGTTCCGTTATCTGCGCCACTATATCCGCCCGACGCCGTGGGTCGCCGATCACTGGCGGGAATGACATCCCGCCACAGCAAGCATGGCTTTGCGCGCCAAAGGACTTCGATCAAGGCCGCGTCTTCAGCGCGGATCGGATGACCGATCCGATCCGGCGCGTTTCGTTCAAGGGCTGATAGTCATAAAGGTCGATCTTGCCCTCGAACGGTCTGGTCAGCCCCAGGTTCTGCGCAAGGTCGCGGTGGTAGAATTCGAACTTTTCCAGTCGCGGGCCGGGAATGTGCGTCAGATCCAGCGCGTAAACCGGCTTGCCGGTCGCGAGCGCCTCGCAGGGCATGGTGATGGAATCCTTTGCGATCAGAAATCCGTCGGCGGCGGCCATATAATGGAGATACGGATTTTCGCCGCTCCGATCCCAGACATCGATGTTGGCAGAACGCAGCTTCAGAAGCGCCTGCAGCGTCTCTTCCTCCGATCTGCGTGAAACCGAAACCAGGACGCGCCAGCCTTCGGCTTCCAGATGCTTGATGGCGTCGCCGATGTGTTTATGGCTGTTGCCGTCATACGCATACGCACCATTCGATCCGCCGACAAACACCGCCGCAACCCGTCGCCCGTCGCCGGCAAACCGTGTGCGGGCATCGTCCCTGAGCGCGTCAAGACGCGTGGGAGTGATCTGATGGGGAACGCCGACCATCGAATGGTAGTTCGGGCGGTGATCCAGTTCCGGGGCCCAGTCATGGCGGGATACGAAGATCATGTCGTATCCCTCGATGCGGGGGCGTTGGAGATGAACGGCCAGCGGGCGCCCACCGTAGGCCGCCTTGATATCGAGGACCGGCGGTTCGGACCGGAAACCACAGGATATCAGGACTGCGGGCTCCTTCTCCTTGCGCCGGTACAGCGGAGGCTCGAACCATTTCCTGATGCCGCGCGACCGGCTGATCGTCTTCGCCACCGGGCTAGGGTTAAGCTCCTTTGCCACCCCAAGGCACTGGGTCAGCGTTCCCGCCTTGCTTTCCGTTACGGCCCAGATGCAATCGACGTCAGGGGTACGTTCGCGCACGCGCGCATCATGATCCACACTCAAGAAATTACCTCGCCCTGGTCACACATCTTCCGGTTTCCGCTTCTAGCTGTGCAAAACGATCGCATTTTCGTCGATGAAATCCACCATCTGGCGGTCTTCGATGACGTTGTCCTCGATATACCGGATCGTCGACAAAACTTTCTGCCTGTATTTTTCCGACGAGCCGTCGAAAGACCAGCCACGATCGATTTTTTCCCGCAGTTCCTGCTGCGACCGCGCATAATAGTGATTGAGCTGAATGAATTTCGAGGAATAGAACTCGCTCGCTTTTCTCTTGCGCCTGGAGACTGTCTCCCCCGCATCGTTGGCGGTGACGTCGCCGTGGCTTCTGGTCTTGAAATGATGGACACTGACGCCTGTCACTTCGGCGGGATCAACGATGCATTTGAAATTGCTGGCATCGAGATTTTGTCTCATCGGATCGGACACACGCATGGTGTAGCTCTGGCAAACTGACTGTGACGGCCGGGTGACGTGGCCGCTGTGACCAAACATGTGCCATGGCAACGAAATGTTGGGGAAACCGCCGGCACCTTTCAGTGCCTCCTCAAGCGTCCGGCCCTGCCGAGGAAGAAGGAACTCATCGACATCGATGAAGGCCATCCACGCGTATCTGCCACCGAAATTCAATATCGCATGGGCGAAGGCAATGTTTTGACCGTTGAGGATTTCGGCGCTGCCGCCATCCATCATGCGCATTTTCCAGGGGACAATTGTCAGTTCCGCCGGCGACAGGACGTCGCGGAGCACCTGCAGCGTCGCGTCGGTCGACCCGTCGTCGTAGATGTGAAAATGCCTTATGCCGACTGCCCTGTGAAACCGCACCCATTCTTCGATGTAGGTCTCTTCATTCTTCACACAGGCGACAATAGCGATGCCGTGGCGATTTTTCTCAGGGGTCGGCGGCGTAATCTCCAATTCCCTCGTCAGATGCCGTTTCGCCTTCCATCCAAACATATGCGCGGTCGCTCCGGTAAGATTTGCGTTGCATATAAAGCACCACACGCCCGCATGCCAGTGCGGTCGCGCGTTGCCGAGATCGGTGAGCATTGACTGAGCCCGGGTTGCCTTGCTTTGGCAAGCCCACGGCTTATAGAGGGAGACGGAGACGCCCTAAAATACGGTCGAACCAGAGATCAGGAGTAAAGACGTATGAATTTGCCTCATCCCGGCGCGACGGCGAACGTGAAGAGCAACGAAGACTGGCGGGCCATTTTTTCCGCCTTTTCCCATATTGTCCTGATCGCCAACAGCGACGCGATCGATATGGCCGCAGTGCAGAGGGAGTATCCCGATACCGCGCTCTTCGTCTTCTTCAACAAGGTCTACAAGGTGCTGGGCAAACCTTTTGCCGGGCATGCGTTGCTGATCTCGCGCGCGCAGCCGAAAGGCGCGAATATCGTTTATCGCGGCGAAGTCGCTGACGTGGTGAAACTGCTGGCGCCGGAACGTTTCCTCGGAATCATGAACGTGCGGCTGCACACGTCGGAAAAGCTGAACACCCAGGCCGACTACCTGAATACCCCGACGGGTCATCTGGATCTGACCGGCTTCTGCGCCGATTTCTATCCTTCTGAAAAAATCCCGACGTCGGGCTTTGCAATGAGTTTGTGGCTGGTCGATCAGAAGCTTCCCGCCCAGATCGTCCTTGCCGGCTTTTCCGCCAAACGCAGCGAGAAATGGCGGGTCGTCTCCGTGCACGACTGGACATTCGAACAGGTCTTTCTGCGCCTTTTCGCACGGGTCGGAAAGCTGTCCATGCATGACGGGATCGCCGTGAACAGCTATGCGCAACTGGCGTCGCGGTTTCCGGAATTGACTGCGGCGGAGATTTCATCAACCGTTGCGGACGTTGTTTCCCGGCGCCTGAACGAAACGGATGCGCAAGTTGACAAACTGATTTCGCTCACAAATGTATTGCGCTCGGTTGACCTCTTTCTCCGGCGATTGAAACCGCGCTTCCTGAAGAAGCGCGCGGGCGAAAAGCAGTCTTGAGAAGACGCCGAACTGAAGACGGCACGAAACGTGGTGAGAGAAATCATATGGCGTCATGGATAGCGGATACGCGCAAGCGGTTGTACCGGAACATCAAGTACCGGTTGACCCGTCCGTCACCGCCCGCAGCCCCGGCACGGTTCACGCGACCCGTCGTCATCGTCGGCTCTGCCCCGGTGTCGCACAAGCCTGCAGGATGGGGACCGGATTTTTCCGTCATCACCATCAACGGCTCTCAATCGGTGATCAAGGCCTGGGGCATGGCGGCGCCGGACATCACCTTCCTTCAGTTCAACCAGATCGAAGGGATAAACACCAACGCGGTCGAGGTCCGGCGGGTGCTGTCTGGACAGCGCACCGGTGCCCTGTACGTCTTCCTGTGGCGCAAGGATGACCGGCCGCGTCTGGAAAAGGGATTGTCTGCGTTCGATTACACGTATGACAGCCTGCAGATCGTTGACCGGTATGAGCGAATGGCACTGATGGATCGCGTTGCGGGCGTTCAGTCGCTTGAACTCGAGACCGAATCGAAATGCTCCAACGGAATGAATGCGGTATTGTTTGCGCTTCACAATGGAGCGCCCGCCGTGATCCTCACCGGCATCAATCCCAATTCGGCCGGCCACGCCTATAATCAGGCCGGATTGGTGCGCGCGCACGTGCAGATGGACAAGAGCATCGTGGCAAAGCTGCTGGCGGAAAAACGCCCGTTGTATACGGCGGACCCGGCTGTTTCCGAAGAGATGGGCATTCCCCTGTGGACCGGTGCGGCATGACAATGATTGCCATCGTCGCTGCGTCCGGAGGGGCGTCGAGCCGAGGCGATAGATCGAGCCTTCGGGGATCGTTTCGAACTCCAGGCGGATTGTAGGAAGACATGCGCTCAAACCGCCCTTTGTCCCGGTCGTTGATCAAGCTTGCGGTCCGTCTCGTCGCCGGGAAGTCCCGGGCGCATGTGCAAGACTGGTTTCCCGGGCTGAGGCTCGTCGCCGCGACGCCGCAAGCACGTGGAGCCATTTACTATCGCGGCCAGCGGGTGGGCGATCTGATCTGCAGCGCTGAGGCGATCCGGATGACGGGAAGCGCCATTTACATTGTCGGATCCGGGCCTTCGATCCGGGACTGCGACCTGACGCGGGCAGAGACAAACTCCTGCATCCTGTTGAACGGCGCCCTGCATCTTGTGCCCGATCATATCGCCAAGCCATTGGCCGTGGCGGTAGAGGACGAAAGGTTCGTGTGGAACCATTTCGATCTTTTTGAACGGATACCGGCAGACTGCCCGTGTCTTTTTTCCGTCAGCGTGATCCGGGCAATCTGCGAACGCAATCCGCGCTGGCTTCAGGGCCGGCGCGTCACGCTGATCGACGACATCCGCAAACCCTATGGCCGCGCGCGCCAGGGTAGCGCGGACTTGAGCACGTTATCCCATGTCAGGCTGAGTGCAGACGGCACGGCCGGGCTCTCGACAACGCCGGACGTGGGCGTTTTTCAGGGCGGCTCCGTTGTTATCTCGGCAACGCAATTTGCGCTGTCCTTCAGGCCGAAGTCGATCGGTTATCTGGGAATCGACATATCAAACGCCGATCAGGCGCGTTTCTATGAGAAAGACGAAAAGGTCTATTCTGGCGTTCGCAAAGGCCAGGAAAGAATTCTGAGCCACCTCGAAATGGCCCGGGAATTCGCCTTGGAGCAGGGTATCGAGATGGTGAACTACTCGCCGGTTTCGGCGCTCAAAACGCTTGGTTTTGGCTATAGCGATATGTTTTCCCGGCAAAAGACCAATTGACTTGGCTCTGACTGCTACTGAAGGGGCTCTTCAGGCGGTCATAAGGCGCTTAGGCAGCGCCTTATGAGTGTCACGTCGCGCCAGTGACCGTGAGGTCAGCGTTGCTTGACGTAAAGAACGCGTTCGCGGGCGTCGAACCATTCCTGTGCGTAGTCGTCATTTTTGTATTCGTCGAAATACGGGCCGCCGTCGGTGAAATGGACGAGGTTGGCAGCTTCATTGTGTTCGTATTCGTTGACCAGCCAATTCCAGGTGGGCGGCAGTTCGCCGATCAGCTCTTCGGATTCCAGCCATTTGAACTGGTGCAGTTCAAGGCCCGTCGCCGTGTTGACATAGTCGGGATCGAGCTTCCGGCATTTGGCGTTGTTGAACAGGATGACGCTCGACCAGTTTTTCTTTTCGTATTTCGTCTGGACCTGTCCGAGGAACTTCGTTTCAACCTTGGGGACATAATCGTGCTTGACGCACATTGCCGCGTAGCGGTCATCGCGCAGTTCCCAAAGCTTTGCGATGTCCGTGCGCATCAGCATGTCGCAATCGGCAAACAGCGACCATCCTTCATAGTTGCTCAAATAGGGAACCAGGAAACGCGAGAACGAAAACTCGGTGGTTTGCAGCGCATTGCGCTCACGCGTGAAAATCTTGCCTAAATTGTCCAGAACGATCGGCGTGAACGAAACCGGGATGGAGCTCTTCTCCAGGATGCTCTGGCTAAGAACATGATAAGCAACCACTTCCTTGCTGTCGAAACCGATATATACGTGAGCACTTTCCGTCATGATTTTTCCGATTCGTAAGTTTCTAGGATAGTCGTAAGCCGTCGCCGTTGCATTTTTTAGGGTTTATCCTTTTTGGTGATGCGCAACAACCGGGGATTATCGCTCCGATTGTCATTGCTTCAACCAAAAATGCGGCCTCGCGGTGGCCGGGACGGGATAAGATAATCGTCCGCATTCGTCCTTCAAGCCCGAATGGTCACGAAGGCCGGCCGCAAGTCCAATGGCGGCCTTGCTCTCGGTCTTAAGTCGTGGAGGAGAGGCGCGCGCGGGTGGCAATCATCCTTGACTTGTTATATCTGCGCCTGACCCGCCGAGAATGTGTTGAGAGACAGACGCATGAAGCTATTGGCCCGCAGACCCGAGATCGTTTTCTATCTGATGGCGGCGTATTGCCTGCTCAGCATCACGTTGAGAATCCTTCGTCAAGAGTCCCTGGAGATCGACGAGTCCGAACAGGCTTTTCTGTCGCAATATTTTTTCGCCGGTTATGGAGCGCAACCGCCTTTTTACAACTGGCTGCAATATGGTGTCGCCGGTCTGTTCGGGATTTCGGTCGCGACCCTGGCGATTGTGAAAAACGGCCTGCTGTTTCTTGCCATTGTCTTTTACGGGCTTGCCGCGCGCACGATCATCGCTGATCGCGCCCTTTCCATGATCGCCATGCTGGGCGTGCTGACGCTCCCACCGATCTTTCTGCTGATGCAGCGTGACCTTTCCCACACGGTTGCAGCGCTTTTCGCCGTGTCGCTGTTTCTCTACGGCTTTTTGCAAACACTCAAAAACCCCCGTCTGACGTCCTATCTCATCACCGGTATTGCTGTCGGGCTGGGCGTCATCTCGAAATACAATTTCGTCGTCGTTCCGGTGGCCGCGATTATCGCTGTCCTGCCGGAAGCAGGGCTGCGCAATAGTCTTTTCAACTGGCGGATGATCCCCGCATTGGCGATAGCAGCGCTGATTGCCGCTCCGCATGCGTATTGGGTTTTGAACAACCTTGCTGCTGCGACCGGCGTCACCATCGGCGAAATGAAGGAGGGGGCCGAAAACACCGCCTTGCCGCATGCTCTGCAGGGATTGCTGAAGCTGGGCCTGACCGTGATCAAGAGCATTGCAGTTCCGGCTGCTGTGTTCTGCCTTGTGTTCTACGGTGATCTGGGCAGGATTGTCCGCGCCAGAAGCCAGTGGACGCGCGTCACCGGCAGGATGCTTGCCGTTTGTTTCGGGATCGTTGCGCTGATCGTGATCGCAATGGCAGCCACGCATATTCGTGAAAAGTGGCTGGTTCTTTTCGCCGTGCTTTTGCCGTTGTATCTGGCCACCAAGATAGATGCGGCTGGTGTCAACGCGACGCCGCGCTTGCCGCGGTTCCTCGGCATTGTCGCCGTTCTCGCGGTGGGGACCATTGTCATGCTGTTCGCAAGCGTGTTGGTCGCCCCCAAAATCGGCCGTTACTCCTTTGGCCACATCCCGTATCGGGATTTTGTCCAGACGGTCCTGGCCACCCACGAGACCAAACCGGCCGCCGTGGTGGTGGATGATCGCATCCTTGCCGGAAATCTTAAAATCAACCTGCCGGAAATGCCCGTGCTACTTCCGGGATTTCCCTCGATCGAGAACCCGATTCCACTGCCGGCCGGTCCCATCCTCGTAGTCTGGTCCGCCGAAGGCAAAAATCGCGACACCATTCCACTGCGGATTGTCACACTGCTGGCGAAAAATGGCATTCGCGCCGACAGTCTGAAAGTGCGCTTTGTTGCCGTGCCCTACTATGCCGGAAACCCGGGCGATACCTATTCGTTTGGTTATAGCTGGATCGAGCCCCGGGAAACGGCTGCACGCGAATCAGACCTGAAGCGTGGAGATTGGGCTGGAGATGTCTTTGTAACTCAGGGCGAGCGGAATGCCGATATGATCGGACAGATCCCCTTCGGTGGTAAACACATTTCCCCGGTCTCGCAGCTGGTTGAGAACGAAAGTGTCCTCCTCGATCTGCCGGCGCACGCTTCCCTTCGTGTTGTAGGAGTGTCCCATTTTCGTCAAGGAGAAGCCGGCCAGAGTTACGGATGGCACGCCCATGAAAAGCGCGTAGCACAGTGCAGCGACACCATTCGTCACCTTGCCGACGTCGCCGACATCAGCCGGAAGCCCACCGCTCATCAGGTGAACAATGGCCTCCCGATCGCTCTTCGTTGCCCGCATCAGACTTTTGTAGCGTACACCCGGTTTGAAAAGGAGCTTGATGTGCATCATCCACAGCGGCCGCGTGTGTAACCATAAAAGCCCCCGTGTTCTGACGTAGGGATGCTCTTCCCAGGATTTCTTTTTCTTCCGAAATGTCAGGTCGGCCGGAGGCAGCCCCAGCATGTTCGCCATTTTGCCGGCATTGTTGATATCCACGCGGGCGCAATTTTGGAGAATATCCTGGGGAAGGGTTGGATCAGGAGCAGAGCCCAGCAGAAGCCAGGGTTTGTCCAGAATCCCAAGCTTGGTGAGCCACTTGCGGTGTTCCGCGCGAAAGGATTGAAGATGATCTATTTCAGTGGTCAATGACAGCCTGCTTGAAAATATCGCTGCAAATTGAGCAAGTCTCAGGTGAAAACAGCGCATGTTGTTAGGGGCGAAATAGGGCAGATATTCGCCGAATGTTATGCGTTCCGAAACGGAATACAAGTTCAAGCTGAACGAGAATGTCAGTTTTGTTGCAATACCTCGCGAGACCCGGCATATGCGGCCGCAGAACTGAGAGACGGACAAAAGTTTTGACCACCAAACATCTTGAATACAGGCCCGACCTTGATGGGTTGAGAGCAGTCGCAATCCTGCCGGTGCTGTTCTTCCATGCCGATATGGCTTGGTTTCAGGGAGGCTTTGTCGGGGTCGACGTATTCTTCGTGCTTTCGGGCTTCTTCATGGCAAATGTCATTCTCGCCGATTTGGACCGGGATGACTTCAGCTTCGGGCGATTTTACCTCCGCCGCATGCGCCGCATCCTGCCGGCATTATTTTCCATGATCACGGTAACCGCCGGCGCGGCATGGTTTCTTCTGATGCCGAAGGAATTCAGTTATCTCGCAGACAGCGTCAAAGCTGCAGCACTGTTTACGTCCAATATCCTTTTCGAGCGGGAAAGCGGATATTTCGATATCGCCGCTGAAATGAAGCCCTTGCTTCACACCTGGTCCTTGTCAATTGAAGAGCAATTTTACATCGTTTTCCCGATTGCACTTTTTGCAGCACATAGATTTGCCCGAAAACATATCATTCCGATCTTTCTGACCATCCTGTTGCTCTCCTTTTGCGCCAGCAGTTGGGCCGCATTTCATTCGCCCGAAAAAGCCTTCTATCTGCTCCAATTTCGTGTCTGGGAACTGCTGACGGGATCCTTGGTCGCATTCATTCCCCGTCCCAACTACCCTGCAGGATTGCCGAAATATCTAAGCCTCCTGGGGATCACCGGAATCCTGCTCGCGGTATTTCTGTATTCTCCCGATACGCCTTTTCCCGGCATCTACGCCGCTCTTCCGTGTCTGAGCACGGCCCTTATTATTCACGCCCGCTGTCAGGACGGTGCGCCTGCCTTCATTCTGAACAATCGGGCTTCTGTCTTTATCGGCCGTATTTCGTATTCTCTGTACTTGTGGCACTGGCCACTCATCGTGTTTTTTCGATATCTGATTGGCCACGAACTGACGATCCTCAACAGTATCGAGGTTGTCGCACTCTCGTTTGTGCTCGCCTATCTGTCATGGCGCTTCATCGAGCAACCGGCGCGCTATGGCGTTCTGGCGTCCTCTCGAGCAGCCATCCTTGGGATAAGTGGCGGCGCAGTTCTTGCGGCCGTCACCTTTGGATTTGTCGTCACGAAGTATGAGGGAATTCCCCAGAGGCTGACCGGGGACGTTTACCAGTTATACGCGGCAACATACGACAAAAGCCCCTTTTTCTCGGAAAAGTGCTTTGCCGATTCCGACGGCAGGGGGTTGGCTCCGCGCGATATCAGGGAGGGGAATCTCTGCTCTCTCGGCGCTTCCGGCAAAAGCAATATACGATTTCTGGTTTGGGGCGATTCCCATGCCGCAGCGATGGCGCCTGCGATAGACACGGCAGCACGCCAAAACGGCACGTCGGGGCTGTTTGTCGGGCGGGCCTCATGCCCTCCGCTTCCGGGGGCTGATTTTGGTACCCCTGCAGTTGTGAGCAGATGCAAAGACTACAATGCTGCCGTTGTGGAGCTTATCAAACGGGAAAAATTCCCCTTTGTCTTCATGATTGGGTATTGGCCCAAATACGTCCACAGGGCGGAGTTGCCGGGAGAGGGGGTCTATTTTGACGCCGGCATGGTGCCGAACTCTGCGGATTGGTCCGCGCCCGTGCGCGAAAGCCTGAACGCGACCATAAAGACGTTAGCGCAGCAGGGAACGCGGGTTATCCTGGTTCAGGATATTCCTGAAATGGGCCTTGACGTGCCTGAAGCCTTGGCACGCGCCCAAATGACCGGCCGGTCGCTGGATGTAGCACCCTCGCTGGAATATACCGGCAGAAGGCAAGCCCTTGCCCGGCAGGTCATCACGGATAGCGCCAAGGAAGGTCAAACGCTTGTCGCCGATCCGATGAAGATGCTGTGCGATGCGACAAAGTGCCATGCGATTGTCGGCGGGACAGTTCTTTACCAGGACGGCGATCACTTGTCGCGACAGGGGGCCGAGTATTTGGCGCCCATATTCCAGCCCATTTTCTCTGTCATCAACGGCGATACCCGGCCCACCAACGGATCGACGTGATGAGACTTCCCGCCCAGATCGACGGTGCGACGGCAAAAAAACGGAATGCTGCGTCGCACGCGCGGTCTGACATCAAACGTTCAATGATCACCAGAACTGGACCAATCCCATCTTTCGCAAATTACGTTCATTCTTTCCGAAGCGCCAACGGAAGGTAAAACCTCTTCCTGACGGGGTTACCTACGGGCGTCACACCTATGGCTTGACGTTTGAGACGTTTCACGGGTCAAGCTTCCGCTGTGATGTTCGCCTTGGCTCGTTCTGCTCTGTCGCCGAGGAAGTCCTTTTCATGCAGATGGCCGATCACGATCTCGATCCGGTCGCATCTTTTCCAATCGGCCGCCGATTGTTTGATAGCGAAAAGAGCAACGTGACATCGAAGGGTCCCATCATTGTCGGAAATGATGTGTGGATCGGAAGGCGCGCGATGATCCTATCCGGTGTCACTATCGGGGATGGGGCTGTCATCGGTGCTGGTGCCGTGGTCGCAAAGGATGTTCCACCGTTCGCCGTCGTTGTCGGCAATCCGGGCAGAATCGTTAAGTACCGGTTCGCGGCTGAAGATATCGATCTGTTGCTGAGCCTGAAATGGTGGGACTGGCCGGACGCCAAGCTCTTCGAGCACAAACACCTGTTGATGGGGGGCTCCGCCGAATTCCTGGCCCATTTTCGAGCCCACTCCGTTTCGGACTTCACGGCGCGCCGCCGATTTTCGCGCGCGTGATTATTTCCCGAACGCCGTTGATTTCACGTTGTGTCGCCTCTTCAGGCTGACCTGGCGCGTAAGTGGATTGAGTTGGGTCCTGCGCTGTACAGGACCCAACCCTCAATTTTCCCGGCATTCAAACCACCTAGCGGAACGGGGCCGGCTCATTTCCCGGTCCCGTCTGCCGGTTGCTATGGCGCCTACTTGGCGTTCAGGAACTCGCCGACTTCGAGCAGGACGAATTCGTTGTCGTCGGCCTTGTCGAGTGAGCGGCCGGCCGAGAACGGCAGGTTGTTGTCGTTGCCGACGATGATGTGGGTGGCATCGACGCGATCGACGTTCTCGATGGTGACGAACGGCATGTCGTAAAAGCCGTCGCCGCCGCCCTGGCGCTTCTTGTTGTCCGGATCGGCGATTTTCAGGAGATCGATATAGCCGATCTTGCGCACGGCCTTACCGGCATTGTCATCGGTCATCTCGATCTTGTAGACGCGCTTGACCTTGGAGCCGACAGTAAAGCAGTCCGGCTTCGGTGCCTTCGGGTCAGCGCAGGCCTTGTCGGCGGTGCCGGCACCATTGTCGCGCTCGATCACCAGAGCGGTCTTGTCGTCCAGCATGTTGAAATCGCCGATCGCCTCGCCGCCTTCTGCCAGCGGATAGAGCCAGTTGCGGCCGGTCCAGGCTTTCGACGCGACATCGAGTTCGATGATGCGCAGCGCAGGGCGGCCTTCGGCCTGTTCAACGGTTTCGGCGTCGGTCCAGAGCGGGCCTTCGAGCAGGCCGTAGAGCTTGCTTCCGTCCTTCGACAGGGCAAGGCCCTCATAGCCGCCGGAGCGCTTGACGTTCAGGGCCGGCATCGGCTTGGACGGATCAGCCTGGACGGCGAGCGTCGGATTGTCGGGTGACATCACCGGCTTGTCATTGACCGTGGTGGCGATGACGTCGGTCAGCTTGCCGTCGAGGTCGAATTTCAGGATGTAAGGGCCGAATTCCTCGCCAACCCAGAAACCGTCGGCAACCGGCTGGATCGATTCGACGTCGAAATCCGCACCCGTCAAGTAGCGCGTCGATGCGCCTTCCATGACGATCGGGAAGGGGGCCTTCTTGTCCGGATCGGACAGGAACAGCGTCTTCAGTGCCTCGACCTTGCCGGCATCCCAGTCGATCTTGATGTTGTGCAGCATCAGCATGGCGTCGGACGAGTTCAGCTTTGAGCCGAAGCCGTTGTCCGACAGGCTCCAGAAGGTGCCGTCCGCCATCGTCTTGATGCCGGAAAAGCCCTGCATCGGCTGGCCGTCGAACGGCAGCGACAGGCCGGTCAGGCGAACGCCGTCCTTGCCGGGAACGGTACCGAGCGCCTCAGCGCGCTTGCGGTCAGCCGTCGTGAACTTGCCGGAGGTCTTGAGGTGATCGGCGGCGTCAGCAGGTGCCGCGATGATCGTGTTGGCCGGCAGGATGGCGTGGTTGGCAAGCTTGGCCGGGAAGACCGTGTCTTCGGCAAGAGCAACCGTTGTCATCAGAAGGCTGAAAGCCACGGAAGCGAAAAGAGCGTTTTTCATGATGTCCCCATTGAGCGGTTGGTAGAGGCGTTCCGCTTAGCAGGGCTTTGATGTCGGCGACTTGACGGCTGGATGAAGCTTTGGTGACGGTTGCAACGGCAGGCCGGCTACTCGGCGGGAATCCGCAGTTCGATGGGGGCGAGAAGGGCTGCTTTGGCTTGCTCGGCCAGTGCCATGACGCCGAGCGTCTGGCCACGCCCCTTGACGGCATGGGTGCCCAGATCTTCGATGGCGATCGTGTCCGGAAACTTGATGCGCTGGGCAAGTTCGGTCGAGATCAGCACTTGCCTGCCCAGCGACTTGCACAGGGATTCCAGCCGCGCCGTGGTATTCACAGTATCGCCGAAATAAGCAATCTTGTGATGATCAACACCGATTTCCGCCGTAATGATGAAGCCGCCGTGAAGGGCTGCGCGCAGCCGCGGAACTTGGCCGAAACTCTTGCGCCAGGTATCGGCATTGGCCTCGATGTCATCCAGGATATCGAAGATGCAGCGAACGCAGCGGGCAAACTTGACACCCCTTTTGAGCGGCCATGTGACGATGGCAGCGTCGCCGACATAGTCATCGATCGCGCCTTTGTGACGCCGGACCGGTTCGGCGAAGGCCGCGAAAAGGGCTTTGAGAAACTCCTGTGCGCGCAGGTCGCCGTGCTTTTCGGCAAAGGACGTCGAATCGGCAAGGTCGATGAACAGGAAGACGCGCTCCTCCTTTACCGGCCTGCGGTAACGGCTGATCAGCATGCTGGTGAACACTTCGCGCCCGAGCAGATCGCGGACGCGCAGGGTGAAGACGATCAGCGCGCAGACGGCAAGCGCATAGATGAAAACGCGGAAAGGCATGACGATGGCTTCGGCCAGCGGTGCTTGCGGCATGAACCCGAGCGCCCGCATCAGCAGGGTCGCCAGTGCATAACCCACACTCATCAGTATCTCGTAGATCACCAGTGCCACGAGGATATAGGCGAACGTGGGGAGCCGCTCGATCCGCCGGTACAGCGGACGCAGGAAAATCCGGCGCTCGAAGGCAATCATCGGCACCCCCATGAACACGGCAAACACAGCGCCGATGATGACCGGTTCGCCCGGAAAGGCGATCAGGCCATAAATCACGCCGCTCAGCGCCATGCCGAGCGTGATCAGCAGCCAATTCTCCGTTGGGGATATTTCTCTCATGAATCAGCTCCGCCCACCTTGGTGGTTTCAAGGCATTGTTCCCCCCGATGCCTGCGGGTCAAGAGTTTTCGTGTAACGGTCTGTGATGCCGTTACGTCCTGAAACAAAGGCTCGCCCAGCGGCCCGGAGTCATCCCATGGGCTTTCTTGAAATGCCGGGTGAAATGCGCCTGATCGGAAAAGCCTGTTTCGAGCGCGATATCGACGAGGCTCCGGCCGCTGCCGATCATGCCGCGCGCCCGCTCAAGCCGGCGCATGACGAGATAGCGGTGCGGGCTGGTGCCAAGGCTCATGCGGAAATGCCGGGCGAGTGTGAAGCGGTCGAGGCCACTGATGTTTTCGAGTTCGGCGCTATTCACCTGCCGATCGGAATGGGCCTGCAGGAAGTCGCAGGCCTTGCGGACGCCAATCTGATCGGGGGCCTTGACCGGGGTTTTGCCATTGCCATCCGAATGCCGCAGCAGTCCGTCGGCTATGCCGGTCAGCACCTCATCGAGTTGCAGATCATCGATCGCTCCATCGAGGTCACGCATGACGTCCGAGAGGTTGGCCGCGAAGGCCCGGTCGGCGATGACCGGCGAGGAAACGAAGGGCAGGCCGCGCGGTTTGTCGCCCAGCGGACCGATCAGCATTTCCGGCGGCAGATACATCATCCGGTAGCGCAGGCCTTCGTCCGTTCCCGCACCGCCGTCATGAACCTCGTCGGGATGCAGCACGATGATGTCACCGGGCTGACTGTAGCGGACTATTCCACGATAGCGGAACGCCTGGACGCCCTGCAGCGTCAGGCCGAGCGCATAGGTGTCATGGCGATGCGCCTCGAAGGCATCGCCGTGAAAATGCGCCTCGATCCGCTCGATGCCGCCGGAGGCGGGCGCAACCTTGATGCTGTCCGACGCTGCGGATGCGCACAAACGTTCAAGATCGCCACCGCCGGTGCGGGCTATGGCTCCCCCGGACGCTTCGAGCGTTCTGTTTCCCAGAATGGAGTTGGCATTCATGTTCGATACCAAATTTGCAATCGTGCTGCGCGAGGATCTGGCCGTCTGGCAAAAACTGAACGTTACCGCGTTCCTGACCAGCGGCATCATTGCCGAAAAGCCCGGCATTATCGGCGAAGTCTACCGCGATGCGGATGGCAACGTCTACAATCCCTTGAGCATCCAGCCGGTCATCGTGCTGTCCGCCGACGACAAGACGATTGCCGCTATCCATCGCAGAGCGCTGGAGCGCGAGGTCAAGACCTCGCTTTATGTCGAGGAAATGTTTTCAACCGGCCATGACGCGGCAAACCGCGAGGTGTTTTCGCGCTTCGGTCCGGATGATGCCAAGGTTGTCGGCATTGCGCTTCACGCCGATAGGAAGATCACCGACAGGATCACCAGGGGTGCAAAGATGCACCCTTGATGAAGCGCCTTAAAGCTCGACGGCCTCGATCTTGCGATCGACGAAGCGTAGCGCGACTTCGCCGTTGATCAGCTTCAGGGCGGTGTCGCCGAACAGTTCGCGACGCCAGCCTTTCAAGGCTCCGACATCGGCGTTTTGGCCTTCCGATGCGATCCGCTCGAGGTCGTCGCTGTTGGCGATGATCTTGGCGGCGACGCCCTGTTTTTCGGCGATCAGCTTCAACAGGACCTTCAGCATTTCACCGGCGGCCTGGGCGCCTTCGGGCGCCTGGTTCTGGCGCGGCAGCTTCGGCATGTCGGCTTTCGGCAATTCGAGCGCGGCATTGACTGCCTCGAGGATTGCGGTTCCGGCCGCCGAACGCTCCCAACCCTTGGGAATGGTGCGCAGGCGCGACAGTGCTTCGACATCCTTGGGCTGCTGCTGGGCGATCTCGTAGAGGCCGTCGTCCTTGAGGATGCGGCCGCGCGGAACGTTGCGGCTGCGGGCCTCGCGCTCGCGCCAGGCGGCGACCTTCTGCAGGACGGCGAGTTCGATCGGCTTCTTCAGCCGCATCTTCAGGCGCTGCCAGGCGTCGTCCGGATGGATGTCGTAGGTTTCCTTGGCCTCGAGGATGGCCATTTCCTCGGTCAGCCACAGCGAGCGGCCTTCGCGCTCAAGCTCGGCCTTCAGGTGCAGGTAGACATCGCGCAGATGGGTAACGTCGGCCAGCGCATAGTCGAGCTGCTTTTCCGACAGCGGCCGCCGGCTCCAGTCGGTAAAGCGCGAGGACTTGTCGATATGAACGTTCTTGATCCGGCTGACCAGCTGGTCATAGGAGACGCTGTCGCCGAAGCCGCAGACCATGGCGGCGACCTGCGTATCGAAGATCGGATGCGGGATCAGCTTGCCGAGATTGTAGATGATTTCGATGTCCTGGCGGGCCGCATGGAACACCTTGACGACATCCGTATTGGCCATCAGTTCGAAGAATGGCGCAAGGTCGATATCCTTGGCCATCGGATCGACGATGACGGCAATATCCGGGCCGGCCATCTGGATTAGGCACAGCTGCGGCCAAAAAGTCGTCTCGCGGAGAAATTCCGTATCGATCGTCAGGTATTCCCCGCTGGCCAGCGTTTCGCAGGCGGCGGCAAGTTCGGCGGTTGTCTCGATCATCAAACTTCAATCACTGTGGCGGAAATGCGGCCGTTAAAACTCACCCGATGTATCCCGTCACGCCCGGTGCCACAACGAAAAAAGCTCAAACGACGCGGAAATATCCGGACATTCCTGTCTTCTGGTGCTCGATGATATGGCAATGGAGCAGCCAGTCCCCGAGGTTGTCGGCGACAAGACCGAGTTCGGCCTGTTCGTCCGGCAGGAGCAGGATCGTGTCGGTCGGTGGCGGCAGGATGGTGCGCTTGTTGGAACTGAGGATGCGGAAGCTCAAGCCGTGCAGGTGGATCGGGTGGGCATGCGGAGTGCGGTTCCTCACCTGCAGCACATAGCTTTTGCCCATTTTCAGCTCGGAAACCGGCGCTCCCGGATCCGGCGTGTCGCCCTGCCACGGCACCTTGTTGATCGCCCAGAACGTATAGCCGATGGTGCCGCAGATGCTGGGAACCGGTGCATGTTCGGCGGTTGCGGTAAATTCGAGCGGAATGCGCGTCGCCGCCGAAAGATCGGCTTCGGCAATCGGATTGGCCGGCAACGGTTTCACATCGCGGATATCGCGTTTCAGCGAGGTGCCGGTGGCGCGCAGTGTTGCAACCGTAAAGGGGCTGGAACCGCGAACATTGCCGAGCTTGACCTCAGCGCCCTCCGCATCCGGCATCCGCACAACCAGTTCGACGCGCTGGCCGGGGCCGACATCGAGCAGATCGAGCGGGTAGGGTACGTCGACCGAATTGCCGTCGAGCGCGATGATGACAGTGGGCGCGCCTTCTGCGGCAAGCGAATAGATGCGCGTCACGTCGGTGGCGGCAATCCGGATGCGCACGAGGCCGCCGGCCGGCGCGTCGTAACTCGGCTGCTGCTGCCAGTTGGTAGTGCGCACCGTGCCGTAGGTTCCGCCGCGGGCGGCATCGCGTGGCTTGAAGGGCGCAATGAAGGCGCCGCCGGTGCCGAGCCGCCAGTCGCGCAGGTTGAGAACGATCTCTGCATCAAAGGCGGGATCTGCCGGGTCTTCGACGACGATGACGCCGGTCAGTCCGTGGCCCATCTGGGTCAGCGTGTTGCAATGCGGATGGTACCAGAAGGTGCCGGCATCCGGCGGCGTGAAGGCATAATCGAAGCCATCGCCGGGATAGACATAGGGTTGCGTCATCTCCGGCACGCCATCCATGGCGTTGACGATGCGCAGGCCGTGCCAGTGGACCGTCGTCGGCTCGTCCAGCGCATTCACCAGCCGGGCGGCGAAGGGCTCGCCCTTTTTCATGCGGATCACCGGCGGCATGCCTGTGGCGGGCGCCTCGCTTGTGCCGTAGGTCATGATTTTCGGGGTGATGCCGTCGGTCGCCAGTTTTGCCTCGGTAAACTGCGCCTTGAGCAGCATCGGCGCCGGGGCCGCGATGCCGTTTTTCGCAGCAAGCCCGCTGCCGATGGCAAAGGAGGCTGTGGCCGCAGCCGATCCCTTCAGAAGTGTACGGCGGCTGATGATCGGCATGGGCAGGGTTCCGGACATTAGGATGCCCCCGTTTAAACTTGATGACGGCGTTCATCAATTGGCATTTGCGCGCATCTTGCCGCAGCCTACCTCATGGCCGCACGGTTACTTCTCAAGCACAGAAAAATAGCCTTCCAGATCACCAGCCTTCGTGAGGAAATCATGCGCGGAAGCGAGGTCGGCATCATCGCTCAGCGCCACTATGCCGAAGCCGCGATAGTCGTGCGGATAGAATGCCAAACCAAGCTTCTCAAATACTAAGAAGCAATGGCCCATCAGACCATAGACAATCATTGGGGAAATCAGGAGGTTTCGAAAGTCAATCGGGTTGTATTCATCTACGCGAGAGAGTTTTAGATTGTTCCGCATCTTCTCAATGGCTGCGCCGTGTTCCGGTGACTCATAATCGTCGCCAAATGTTTTCTTATAGCTCAAAGCTGGAATCCAGCCTGCAGAAGCAAGAGGTTGAATCAATTTCAGATCATGTTCATTTTCCGCAGCGTTCTTGCTGGTACAGAAATCATCTGAGTTAATGTGCAAAGACGATGCCACGGCAATATCATGAAGATACGCCTGATAGTGTTTCAGGAAAAAATCCGCCGCAGTCTCCGCCATGCCCGGTTGGTATTTAATAGATTCTTCGAAATAACCAATGAAACGGTCTGAAGCGCCATAACCATCCAATTTGATAGACGTTCGAACCAAGGATAGGATATCGCTCATTCAAGTTCTCGTTGGATTGCTAGTTTGTTCATCGCACTCCACGACGGCAGCCACTTGTTGTCGAGGGTATGCAGGGGGTTTTAGTTTTTCTTCTCGTCATTCCGCGCGACCAGTTTCGAAAAATACGTCGACGTTCGCAGCAGATTGCGAAACCGCATCGAGCGCTCGCCAGCGGGCACGCCGCCGCGCGCCATCATCCGCTGCAGCGTGTAGAGCATGAAGGCGGCAAGCACGGCGGCGGTATAGATGAACAGGGCCGGCGGTCCAAAGATATCCAGCATGAACGAGGCAAACAGCGGCCCGATGATCGCCCCGCATGACCAGAAGAACAGCATGCCGGCCGAGACCAGCGCATGTTGCCCTTCGGCGGCATGGTCGTTGGCATGGGCCGAGCAGAGCGAATAGAGCGGCATGGCAAAGGCGCCGAAGATGAAAATGCCGATGAAGTTCAGCCATTCGTCGCTGCCGGCAAACAGGGCAAGATAAAGCCCCGCAAGCAGCGAGCCGAATGTGGCAAACAGGATGATCAACCGCCGGTCCAGCCGGTCGGAATAGAGCCCGAGCGGATATTGCAGCACCACGCCACCGATGATCCCGACGCTCATGAAGGTGGCAATGGCGGTAATCGACAGGCCGATGCCCTCGGCATAGATCGGCCCGAGCGAGCGGAAGGTGGAATTCGTCAATCCCACGACGATGCAGCCGATCGTCGCCAGCGGCGAGATGTTCCACAACGCCTTGACGTCGAACTTGATCGCCTCCGGCGCGCCGGGGCTGGAGCGGTCGGCAAAGGAAATCGGCACCAGCGACAGGGTGAGCGCCATGGACACGATGGCAAACAGCTGAAACCCTTCGATACCGACGGTCGGGATCAGGTACTGCGCCGCCGTCACCGAGCCGAGATCGACCAGGCGGTAGATCGACAGCGTGCGGGCACGGTTGGAATTGTTGACCCGGGCGTTCAGCCAGCTCTCGACGGTGGCAAACAGGCTGGCAAAACAGATGCCGGCAATCAGCCGCATCAGGAACCAGAACCACGGATCGATCAACAGCACCATGGCCAGCGAGGCGGCCGAGGCAATCGCCGCCATCGCCGAAAACGTCCTTATATGACCGATCGAGCGCAGAATGCGCGTCACATAGATGCAGCCGATGGCAAAGCCGATATTATAGCCGGTGCCGACAAGCCCGATCAGCGAGGTCGAAAACCCCTCCTGCAGCGCGCGCAGCGAAATATAGGTCCCCTGCAGCCCGTTGCCGCCGATCAGGATGCCGGCAGTGATGAGGAGGGGGATAAGCGGACGAAGCTGCGACATAAGGAAGGGTATCCGGGCGGACGCGACTCGATGCCGGCGTGCCATACCCATTCTTAAACGCAGCCCTCCGGCAAAAACAGTCACGAAAATTGATGGTCCCGTCAGTATCAGGCATGAATGCGCCGCTTGAGCGGTCGCGCAAACACGGTCCTATGGTTGTCTTTGATTGCCTGCACGCATGCCCCGGCCTTGACAAATCGGCCCCAACATGCGCTTTTCCGCCCGATTTTGACGCTGCCGCAGCGCGCTTTGGCGTGGCCGCGCGGCCCCTCGGTTCCAGGATAATATCATGCATCGTTACCGCAGCCACACTTGTGCCGCTCTTAGCAAAGCCGATGTCGGACAGACCGTCCGTATCTCCGGCTGGGTCCACCGCGTTCGCGACCATGGCGGCCTGCTGTTCATCGATCTTCGCGATCACTACGGCATGACGCAGATCGTCGTCGATCCCGATTCACCGGCCTTCAAGGCGGCCGAGACGGTGCGCGGCGAATGGGTCATCCGCATCGACGGCACCGTCAAGGCGCGTTCGGACGAGACCGTAAACAAGCAGATGGCAACCGGCGAGATCGAACTCTACGCCCAGGAGATCGAAGTGCTGTCGGCTGCCAAGGAACTGCCGCTGCCGGTGTTCGGCGAGCCTGACTATCCGGAAGACATCCGCCTAAAATACCGCTTCCTCGACCTGCGCCGCGAAACGCTGCACAAGAACATCGTCAAGCGCAGCCAGATCATTTCCGACATGCGCTCGCGCATGAACTCGGCCGGCTTTGCCGAATATTCGACACCGATCCTGACGGCCTCATCGCCGGAAGGCGCGCGCGACTTCCTCGTGCCGAGCCGCATCCATCCCGGCACGTTCTTCGCCCTGCCGCAGGCGCCGCAGCAGTACAAGCAGTTGCTGATGGTGGCCGGTTTCGACCGCTACTTCCAGATTGCGCCGTGCTTCCGCGACGAAGATCCGCGCGCCGACCGCCTGCCGGGCGAATTCTACCAGCTCGACCTGGAAATGAGCTTCGTTACCCAGGAAGACGTCTGGGATACGATGGGTCCGCTGATGACCGGCGTGTTCGAGCAGTTTGCCGAAGGCAAGCCCGTCACCAAGGAATGGCCGCGTATTCCCTATGACCAGGCGATCCGCAAATATGGTTCCGACAAGCCGGACCTGCGCAACCCGATCGAGATGCAGGCCGTCACCGAACATTTCGCCGGCTCCGGCTTCAAGGTGTTTGCCGGCATGATCGAGCGCGATCCGAAGGTCGAAGTCTGGGCGATCCCGGCCAAGACCGGTGGTTCGCGCGCCTTCTGCGACCGGATGAACGCCTGGGCGCAATCGACCGGCCAGCCGGGATTGGGCTATATCTTCTGGCGCAAGGAAGAGGACGGCACGACTGCCGGTTCCGGTCCGCTTGCCAAGAACATCGGCGAGGAGCGCACCGAAGCGCTGCGCACGCAGCTGGGTCTTGACGCAGGCGACGCCTGCTTCTTCGTTGCCGGCGATCCGGCCAAGTTCTACAAGTTCGCAGGTGAAGCCCGCACCAAGGCCGGCGAGGACCTGAACCTGATCGACCGTGACCGCTTCGAGCTGTGCTGGATCATCGACTTCCCGTTCTACGAATGGAGCGAGGAAGACAAGAAGGTCGATTTCGCCCACAACCCGTTCTCGATGCCGCAGGGCGGGCTTGAAGCCCTGCAGACGCAGGACCCGTTGACGATCAAAGCCTATCAGTATGACGCGGTCTGCAACGGCTTCGAAATCGCTTCCGGTTCGATCCGCAACCAGTCGCCGGAGCTGATGGTCAAGGCGTTCGAGCTGGTTGGCCTGTCCCAGACGGACGTTGAAGATCGTTTCGGCGGCATGTACCGCGCCTTCCAGTACGGCGCGCCTCCGCATGGCGGCTGCGCCTTCGGCATCGACCGCGTCGTCATGCTGCTGCTCGGCGCCAAGAACCTGCGCGAGATCACGCTGTTCCCGATGAACCAGCAGGCACAGGACCTTCTGATGAACGCCCCGGCTCCGGCCATGCCCAAGCAGCTAGCGGAACTGTCGCTGCGGGTCATCCCGCCGCTGAAGAAAGACTGATCAAAGGCGTGTATCGTTGCAAAATCCCGGCGGAAACGCCGGGATTTTTTGTTTTCTGTTCGCTTCTTACCAAGCGTCCGGTTCGCGAACCATATGAACGACGTTGGCCGGGTTCATGATCCAGCCACCCTGAAATCCTTCACCGAGGTCCTCTATCTGGTCGCAACGAATGGCACCGCCTTTTTCAAGCCGGGCCAACGCGGCTTGGTGGTCTTGCGCAAACAGTTCAAGCCAGACTTCCGCCTGGGTGAAATTCGGCGCTTCATCTATCCACAATCTGTTCGGTCCGAGAAGAAAGCCGACTGCCGGCGCTTTTTCCTCAAAGGGCTCTAGCCCGACGACATCGCGATAGAAGGCGATGACCGCATCGTATTGGTGTGAGGGGACTTTCATGGCGATGTTCAAGCCGCCTTGTATTTTCACTGACATGGAGGGTCACTTTCCTGGATACCGGGTTTGTTCCAATGCAGCGAGGTCATTCGATCCGACGGGCTGGTGTCCTTCCCGCTGGCCTTGCTACCGGGAAAATTATGTTATAAAAACATAACATGTCAAGTGACTGGAACAGCGACGAAATTTTCAAGGCCTTGGCCAACGGCACCCGCCGGCGTTTGCTGGACGCCATGAAGGACGCACCGCAGACAACCGGCTCGCTCTGTGAAATTTTTGTAGAGATGGACCGGTGCACGGTGATGCAGCATCTCAAAGTGCTGGAAAGCGCCGGCTTAGTGATTGTCGTCCGGGAGGGCCGTGAACGATGGAACCACCTGAATGCGCTGCCGATTCAGCAGATTCATGATCGCTGGATAAGCCAGTATGCCAGCCACGCCATGAGCGTGCTTGGGGCGCTGCAGAGTGAGTTTGGCGATATACGGTGAACCTGGAAACACCCGGCAGATAGACCGTGCGCAAGATGGGTTTGGCCCCATCCGTGGCCTTCGTCCCGGTTATGAAGATTCTGGAACAGCGCCGTTCATAAAAATAGCCCCGGCCATCACTCAAGATGGCCGGGCTCTTTGCTGTCTAATTCAGGATAATCAGTCGTTGGCGGTGACCTTGACGCCAAGCACGCCCGGTACCGTGTTCGGAGCGCCCATGGCGGCGCCGATGATCATCGGGAAGGGGACCGGGTTGGCCGGTTCGGCCGAGATCGTCAGGCTCTTCGGCGCATCCAGGTAAGTGTTGACGGCCGTGGAGACCTGGTTCTGCAATTCCGGCACGTTCAGCTGTGCCATCATCAACGGGACCATGCCCTTCAGCGACTGCGCCAGCTGATCGCCGGTGGTGCCCTGCTGCGAGCCGATATAGTCGAGAACGCGCTTGGTGATCGTCGCGTCGTCGAAACGAACCGAGGCGCTGTTGAACGTCAGCTGCTGGATCAGGCCCATCATCGACAGGCCCATGGCCTGATTGGCTTCTTCCTTGTTCGGATTGGTTTCCGCTGCCTTCATGGCTTCCTGCATGGATTTCATGAAGTCCAGCGTGTAGCCGGAAACGTCGAAGGCCAGTGCCAGGCGGCCGACATTGGCGAAGTCGAAGGCATATTCTTCCAGCGAGACGTTGCCAGTGGCGACTTCCCAGCTGCCTTTCATCGTCATCTCGCCGGCAAGGTTTGTCAGACCGAGCTTTTCGATCGCATCCTTCGATTTGGCGTCCTCTACGCCGGACAGGTCGGCCTTGATACCGGAGAAGGTGACGTCAAAATCGAAGCCGGCATCGCTTTCCTGCTTCGTCAGGTTGGCTTCCGACTCGTCCATCGAAAACACCTGCTTGCCCTTGGCAGTGACCGTCACCGGGCCAGATGCGGCAGTTTCATAAAGGACGATATCATTGACTGTGCCGCCTGCCGGGTTGCCGGGGATGCTGAGGCCGCCGATGGAGATGTCCTTGGCCGTGATCGCCGTGTCGTCTTCCTTGACGTCGACATCCGGCAGCGTGACGGTTTCGGCATAGTAACCGCCGCCGTCGGTTTCCTCGACGCCCTCGAGCGTTACGTCGCCGATCTTGAAATCCTTGCCGGGGGCAGCCGTCGATTTGACGCTGACGCCGGTGAGGGTCACGGTCGTGCCGTCGATAGCGACCTTCTCATAGGCAACGGTTGCGCCGTTGAGGGCATAGGCGGCGTTCAGCTTGGTGACGAGATCCGCGCCGTCGAGCGCGAAAGCCGGACCGGAAAGGCCAATAAAAGCGGCGCTCGCCAGCATCAGACGAAGGTTGCGGGTAGGCATCATGGAGTGGTTCCTCGTTGTAAAGCTCTAATTTCGAAGGCATTTCTAATACGGATTAAGGCGGAAATATATTCGAATTGATTTGGCAGGCGATGTTTCGTGCCGCCATTCAATTTTAAGATGAAAATTGTCCGAAGGACCGCCGTTTCCCCTAACCAGGTGCCTTTCCCAAGGAGGGGTAAACCCGAAATGGGCCTTCAAATTTTCAAAGAAACCCAAATCCGGCGTGGCGGAGGAATCGTTTTGAAAGCCTGGGTCGATGATGGCGGCAGCCGTCACTGCGCCTGATGTCAGACGAAGGAGTTCCAACCAGGTGCACTGACGTCGTTCATCGTCGCTGCCACGCGGGGTTCTCCACAGCGCAATGCCCTGCAATCCTTGCCGTTCAGGGTTTGTTGCGGTAGCAAGAAATCATGGGACAAAGCCTTTTGCCGCCGTCGGGCGGAGACGATCACATTCTGCCGGTTGACCTCAAGGCGGCGCTGGAAGAGCGCTATCTTGCCTATGCGCTGTCGACCATCATGCACCGGGCGCTGCCTGACGTGCGTGACGGCCTGAAGCCGGTCCATCGACGCATCATTCACGCGATGAGCGAAATGGGGCTGCGCTCCAATTCGTCGTTCAAGAAATGCGCCCGTATCGTCGGTGACGTCATCGGTAAGTTCCATCCGCATGGCGACCAGTCTGTCTATGATGCGCTGGTGCGGCTGGCGCAGGATTTCTCGCAGCGTTACCCGATCGTCGACGGCCAGGGCAACTTTGGCAATATCGATGGCGACAGCGCTGCCGCCTACCGCTACACCGAAGCCCGCATGACCGATGTGGCGAGCCTTCTGCTCGAAGGCATCGATCAGGACGCGGTGGATTTTCGCCCGACCTATAACGAGGAAGATCAGGAGCCGGTCGTCATGCCCGGCGCCTTCCCGAATCTGCTGGCGAACGGCGCTTCCGGCATCGCCGTCGGCATGGCGACCTCGATCCCGCCGCACAATGCGCACGAACTCTGCGACGCCGCCCTGCACCTGATCAAGAACCCGGGCGCGACCGTCGAAGAGCTGATGCTCGATCCGAACAATCCGGAGCGCGGCGGCATCGAAGGCCCCGACCTTCCGACCGGCGGCATCATCATCGATAGCCGCGAGAGCATCATCGAGGCCTACAAGACCGGCCGTGGCGGCTTTCGCGTCCGCGCCAAGTGGGAAGTCGAAGACACCGGCCGAGGCGGCTACCAGATCATCGTCACCGAAATTCCCTTCCAGGTGCAGAAATCCCGGCTGATCGAAAAGATCGCCGAGCTTCTGCTCGCCCGCAAGCTGCCGCTGCTTGAAGACGTACGCGACGAATCGGCGGAGGATGTCCGTCTGGTTCTGGTGCCGAAGAGCCGTTCGGTCGATCCAACCATCCTGATGGAATCGCTGTTCAAGCTGTCGGAACTGGAAAACCGCATTCCGCTCAACATGAACGTGCTCTCGATGGGCCGCGTTCCCAAGGTGATGGCGCTGAACGAGGTCCTGCTGGAATGGCTGGATCATCGCCGCGAAGTTTTGCAGCGCCGCTCGCGCTTCCGGCTGGCGGCCATAGACCGTCGCCTTGAAATTCTTGGGGGCTATCTGGTCGCCTATCTCAATCTCGACGAGGTGATCCGCATCATCCGCGAGGAGGATGAGCCCAAGCCCGCCTTGATGGAGCGCTTCACGCTCACCGACCTGCAGGCCGAATCGATCCTCAACATGCGGCTGCGCTCTTTGCGCAAGCTGGAAGAGTTCGAGATCCGCACCGAATTCGAAGGTCTTTCGAAGGAGAAGGCGGAAATCGAGACGTTGCTGGCGTCCGACGAAAAGCAGTGGCAGACCGTTGCCTGGGAAATTGGCGAGGTGAAGAAGAAATTCGCCAAGGCGACGGAGATCGGCCGCCGCCGCACGCTGTTCTCCAATGCACCGGAAGCCGATCTGGAAGCGATCCAGCAGGCGATGATCGAGAAGGAACCGATCACCGTCGTCATCTCTGAAAAGGGCTGGATCCGCGCGCTGAAGGGCCACATCTCCGATGTCTCGACGCTGCAGTTCAAGGAAGGCGATGGGCTGAAACTGTCGTTCCCGGCCTCGACCACCGACCGCATCCTCGTCGTCACCACCGGCGGCAAGGCCTATACCCTGGGTGGCGACAAGCTGCCGGGCGGACGCGGCCACGGTGAGCCGCTGCGCATCATCGTCGATATGGAAAACGACCAGGACGTCCTGACGGCCTTCGTCCACGATCCCGCCCGAAAACTGCTGATCTCATCGGCTGCCGGCAACGGCTTCGTGGTGCTGGAAGGCGACATGGCCGCCAATACCCGCAAGGGCAAGCAGATCATGAACGTCGCCATGCCGGATGAAGCCAAGCTGGTCATTCCGGTCAAGGGCGATCACGTCGCCATCGTCGGTGAAAACCGCAAGATGCTGGTCTTCCCGCTGGTGCAGATCCCGGAAATGGGGCGCGGCAAGGGCGTGCGCCTGCAGCGCTACAAGGATGGTGGTGTATCCGACATGCGCTGCTTTGCCATCGCCGACGGCCTCACCTGGGCCGACAGCGCCGGCCGCAGCTTCACCAAGAGCAAGGACGAATTGCTCGAATGGATGGCCGACCGCGCAACGGCGGGCAGGTCCGTGCCGAAGGGCTTCCCGAGGAGTGGCAAGTTTACGGGGTGATGGATGTGCGGGCGGTTGGGTTGGCGAAATGCCCCCGCCGTCACAGATCAAATGGAACGCTGTAATCTCGCAGAAATTGTACCGCGCCTGCCTCGTCAATCTCGCCGGCGGCGACGGAAAGAACAAACGCGATAACGTCTGCTTGTTCTGCTTCTATAAAGCGGCCATTGATCAGCATGAAGGTAAACGCTGCAAGCCAGCCCGTCCGCTTGTTGCCATCGGAAAATCCGTGGTTTCGAACAATGCCGTAAAGGTAGGCAGCGGCGAGAGCGTGTATATCTTCCTCGCCGTAGGCTGCTTTGTTGACTGGACGCGCCAAGGCAGATTCGAGTGCGTTGGCATCCTTGAGACCGGGCAAGCCACCGTGTTCCAACAATTGTTCATGATGTATGATTTCAATTGCTTCGCGTGACAGCCATTTAACGGACGTCATTTCGCCAATTCACGCAGCGCGACATGATATTTTTTCATGCCAATCCTGGCCGCTCGCAATTGTTCTGCAAGATCGTCCTTTTGGGGCGCTAGCTCAAGCGTACCCCCGGTTTCCTTCAATTGAAGTTCGTCGCCGGCCTTCAGCCCCAAACGATCAAGGACTTCCTTTGGGATGATAATGCCTTCGGAGTTACCGATCTTGCGAATAGTAAGGTTCACGGGAAAATCTCCGATGTTATAATTGAGTTATAACATCGGGTGATCTGAATCGCAATTATCGTCAATGAAGGGGCGGGGGAACCGCAACAGCGGATCGTTGCCGCATCTGCCACAGCGAATGCCCGACCAGCGCCAGAATCAGCACGGCGCCGCCGACCAGCGTCTGCGATGTCGGGACCTCCATGAAGACGATCCAGATCCACAGCGGCGCGAGGATGGTTTCGAGCAGGTAGAACATGCCGACTTCCGGGGCCGACAGGTAGCGCGGGCCGGTGGCGAGGCAGAAGAAGGCGAGCGGGATCATGATCAGGCCGTCGAAGATGATCCAGCCGGGATTGGCGATGGCGAGTCCCTCGGTGGGGGACAGCAGGTAGCCGATAATGGCGGGGAAGATCGCGGTTGCGAGTGGCACCAGCCCCATGTCCTTGCCGCTGGCGTGGCTGACTGTAATGGCACAGGCGAGCATCAGGGCGGAACACACCGCCATGGCATCCCCGAAGAAATTGCCGCTCTTCAATCCATCCTGAACAATCAGCCCGACGCCGAAGACCATCACCGCCATGGTCACCAGCGTGGCGTTGGAGGGGCGTTCCTTGAGGAAGACCCAGGACAGGATGGCGGCGAACATCGACGTGAAGGCGACGATGAAGACGACGTTTGCGGTCGCTGTGTTGAAAACTGACAAAAGGAAGGTGAAGGAGCCGAGCCCGTAAAACAGGCCCGCGAGCAGTCCCGCCTTGCCGGGAACCAGCGCGATCTTGCGGCCGAGACATTTGTTCAGCACCACCCAGGCGATCAGCGCCACAGTGAAGGTGCAGAGGCTGCGGACCGCCAGCAGCGACCAGACTTCGCCATCGGCGGAGCGGATCAGTGGAATGTCGAAGGAGAGGGCAAGGCCGCCAAGGCCGGTGATGAGAAGTCCGCGGCGGTGGTGGGCGGCATCTATGGCTTCACTCAAGATTTCGTCCTGTCAGGTGGGAGCACTTTATCCTGTATAGCGCTCCCAGCCTTGGGCCATAAGGTGCTCCTGCGGCAGAAACTTTGTTTTATAGTCCATTTTGCGCGATCCCTTGACCCAGTAGCCTAGATAAACGTGCGGCAGGCCCCGTTCCTTCACTTTGCGGATATGATCGAGGATCATGAAGGTGCCGAGCGATCGGTCGGCCACATCAGGGTCGAAATAGGAATAGACCATCGACAGGCCGTCGCCCATCTTGTCGGTCAATGCTGCCGAGATCAACGGTCCCTTCGCCAGGCCGATACCATCGCCTTCGACCTTGAGGCGGTATTCGATGATCTTGGTGTTGACGTGGGTATCCTCGACCATCATCGCATAATCCAGCACTGACATGTCGGACATGCCGCCTTTCTGGTGGCGGTGGTCGAGATAGCGGCGAAACAGGCTGTACTGTTCGCTGGACGGTTCTGCCGGATATTCCGTCGAGACCACGTCGCTGTTCAGCGCCAGGATGCGCCGCATCGAACGGGTGGGTGAAAATTCACCGGCGACGATGCGCACTGAAATGCAGGCCCGGCAGCTTTCGCAGGCCGGCCGGTAGGCGATATTCTGGGAGCGGCGGAAACCGCCCTGGGTGAGGAGATCGTTGAGTTCTGGTGCCCGCTCGCCCACCATGTGGGTAAACACCTTCCGCTCCATTTCCTGCGGCAAATACGGGCAGGTTGCCGGCGCGGTCAGGTAGAATTGCGGGGACGGTGTAGTTTGCGTGTTCATGTGGTGCGGAGATCGCTCTTCTTGGCCGCTTCGAAAACATTAGCATGGCGCAAGATTATAAAAGGTCAATCGCGACTTTTTGAACTGTCGCGTTGTGTTGCAGTAAACCTTTGGTTTGTCGGCGTTAGCCATATGACTGCGACGGGATGACATCGGCATCCTGTCGCCAGCCAAGCCAATCAATAGGCGTCGCGGCGCACCGTCACCGTGCCGATGAGCAGGTCATGCAGCAAACGGCCACGGTCGGTGAACAGGCCAACCAGCAGGACGAGCGGGGTCAGGACCGTGTTGGCGATCCAAAAGATCACCAGATGGACGATGGCCGTGAGGAAATCCATCGGCCGGCCGTCGGTACGGGCAATGGCCAGCCCCATCATGTTCATGCCCGGCGAAGCCTGCTTGGGGCCGCCGACCGTGATGCCGAAATACAGCATCGCGAGGCCGGCAAACAGCACTGGGTAAAGGAAGAAGCCCAGGCCGAACGTCAGGATGCCGAGAAAGAACACCACGACGGCGGCGGGGATCCACAAAAGAGCGACGATCGCATAGTCGATCACGAACGCCATGACGCGCCGGCTGAGCACGCCCTGATAGGCCCGCCAGTCATTGCTCGGAATTCTAAGGTTTTCGTCCTGCACGCTCATGTCTGTGTCTCCAGTTCACTTCCTGATATGGGGAGCGACGGCAAAAATGCAAATCCATCCGGCAGGCAAATCCGTGACGGCGGATGGTGTGCCGGCATAAGCCCTGTATTCCCCGGCCGCAACCCATCGGCGCGGCCATTTCTGCCGGATTTTCAGCCTGCGTTCATCGGAATATGCTAACGGTGGCGCAGCACTGCAAATCTGGGAAGCTCGTCTTCCTAAAAGACACTGGTTTCCAACCGGTTTGTTGAATAGCAGCCAAGCATTCGCAGTCACCGGTTCCTTGCCATGCCTTTCAGTCTCTATGCAGATACCAACACCGGCCGGTTCGGCGGTCTTGAAGGCCGTCTCTGGTTTATGGCGCTTCTGGCTGTCGGCTGCACGCTGCTGCTGGCGACAGCGACGATATCGGCCTCCATCGAGGCTCTCCGCAAGGCGCATGCCGGCGCGGAGAACATGCGTCAGTTTACCGCCATCTTCGACGCGGCAAACCTCATTTCCGCAGAGAGGGGACCCGCCAACCGCCTGATGACCGCATCGGAGGCCGACCGGAGCGAGGCGCGGCTGAAATGGCACAATTTCGTCGGCAGTACCGATGCGGCACTGGCTGAGCTTGAACGCCGCGATGTACCGGATGAGATGATCGATGATGTCCGCGCGCGACTTGCCGCCGCCCGCGGCCTGATCACGGCCATTGGCCAACAGCGGGGACAGGTCCGCCGCTATGAGGAGATTCATGCAGCCATCGACACCATGTTTGCTGCCAGGGACTCCTACCGCAGGATCATCGAATGGCAGAGCGGAGAAATCCTCAGAAGGGATCCGGAACTCGCCACCATCGTCGTGCAGGGCATCGCATTTAGCGATCTGCGCGAATATGCCGGGCGGTTGGGCTCCTATCTGATTGCGCCAATGGTGGCCGGGACGGCCATAACGCAACAGGATATGGCGGCAAGCAGTACCGCACGCGGCAGGCTGCTTGAAGTCTGGGATCTGGTCGGCCCGCGCTCGGCCTTGCCGGTATCGGATGCGATCCGGGTGAAGCGTCAGGAGGTGGAAGACACCTTCATGCGCCAGGGCCTCGAGCTGATCGACGAGCAGATGGAGATCGGTAGCAGAAGCGGCCGCTTCTCGCTTGACGGCGGGAACCTCACACAGCGCTACGTGGCGCTGATGCAGCCACTTGGCGAAGTGAGAAACATCTACCTGTCCGAGATTGTCAGCGAGTTCGAAACTCGGGAACAGGACGCGCTATGGGCGCTCTACAGTAACGGACTGACAACGGCCGTACTGCTGACGCTGGTTCTTGGCCTCGTCGCAGCCGTTCAAATCTATATCCTGCGGCCTTTGCTGAGGGGCGCGCAGGCTGTTATTGCGCTGGCCGACGAGCGCCCCGCCGATCTCGTTTCCTCGCCGGGCGAGGTCAGGGAAATCAGAAGGTTGTACGGCGCCATCGGCATTCTCTCGCAGCGGCTCGGCGAACGTGCGCTGCTGACACGCCAGCTCGAAATCCTTGCCACGACCGACGGATTGACCGGCCTTCTCAACCGTCGTGCGCTCGAGGAGAATACGGCCTTGGCGGTGGATGCTGCGAAATACCTGATCCTTTTGGATATCGATCATTTCAAATCGATCAACGACCGCTACGGCCATCCCTTTGGTGACACCGTCCTGCGGACTGTAGCCGATTTGATGCGCCATTCCGCTGGAGCATCCGGATATGTGGCCCGTTTCGGTGGTGAAGAATTCGCGATTTTACTGGAGAAAGGCTCGCTGGCTGAAGCCGCCTGCATGGCACGAAAGCTCAGGAAGGCGATCGGGAACTGCCCGCTGACCGCTCCTGATGGCGAGAGGCTGACCGTGACGGCAAGCTTTGGCGTCGCGGCCGGAGCGGACCTGACGTGGAATGATATTCTCAACCACGCCGACGCCGCCCTCTATCGGGCCAAGGATGCCGGCCGCAACCGGGTCAGAGTTTTTCGCGCGCCCGTCTAAAAGTGCGCAATATATGTGATCTGCGCAGGCGAACCGGTGCAGAAAGGAGTCAGCGCTTGGCCAGGATTCGGGCTACATCGACAGCGAAATAGCTGAGAATGCCGTCGCAGCCGGCGCGCTTGAAGGCAAGCAGGGTTTCGAGCATGACACGCTCGCCGTCGATCCAGCCATTGGCGGCGGCGGCCTTGATCTGCGAATACTCGCCGGAGACCTGGTAGGCAAAAACCGGCAGGCCAAAGCTTTCCTTCATCCGCCAGCAGATATCGAGATAGGGCAGGCCGGGCTTGACCATCAGCATGTCGGCACCTTCCTCGACGTCCAGCGCCGCATCACGCATCGCCTCGGTGCCGTTGGCAGGGTCGATATAATAGGTCTTCTTGTCGCCCTTGAGCAGGCCACTGGTGCCGATGGCTTCCCGATAAGGACCGTAGAAGGCCGAGGCGAACTTGGTGGCATAGGCCATGATGCCGACATTCTGGTGACCGGCAGCATCCAGCGCCCGGCGTATGACGCCGACGCGGCCATCCATCATGTCTGAGGGGGCGATGATATCGGCGCCGGCATCGGCCTGCAGGACCGCAGCCCTGGCGATCTGCGTCACCGTTTCGTCGTTGACGATTTCGCCGTCGCGCAGAATGCCGTCATGGCCGTGACTGGTGAAGGGATCGAGCGCCACGTCGGTGATAACGCCGATATTCGGCACGGCCTTCTTGATGGCCCGCGTCGCCTCGTTGATCAGGTTGTTGGCGGCAAGGCTGTTGGAGCCGGTGTCGTCGCGCAGGGTAATATCGACATTCGGAAAGGTGGCGAGTGCCGGGATGCCGAGATCGGCGGCCAGTTTTGCCGCTTCCACGGCCTTGTCGATGCTCATCCGGTTGACGCCCGGCATCGCGTCGATCGGTTCGACGATGTTTGTGCCGGCAACGATGAAGATCGGCCAGATCAGATCATCGACCGTCAAGCGGTTTTCCTGCACCATCCGCCGACTCCAGTCGGCCTTGCGGTTGCGGCGCATGCGGCGATGGCCGGTAATGAGGTCAACGGCATGTGTCTTGTCGGTCATGGCGATCGTCTTTCGTCAACTTGGTCTTGTCTGCTGGCGGTTTATCATGGGCAATCGTCAAAGGACAATGATTGAGGTGCGGCGTTTCATCGTCCCTTGATCCTTCGCTTGAGGGAGAGCGGCTGAGCTCCGGGGTGGGGGAGGGTGGAAGCCCCCCGTCGGGCCGCGCCCAACGGCTTTACCGCCGGTCTCTGAGCTGAAATCGGGTCCCGGTACCAGCGGATTCATGTCACGAAGCCGTGATGACGAAGGAACCATTTCCCCCGTATTCGGTTTTGGCCTCGTCTTACGGAGTGTCTGATACAAATCACCGATGAGCGGTGAGAGGCCTCCGATCCATAGGAGAAGACAATGAAAACTGTTCTCAAGCTTGCCCTTGCTGCTGCCCTGTCTGCGACAACGCTCAGCGGCTATGCCTATGCACAGACCGCGAGCTCGACGACGCCGATGATGGCCGACGACATGATCACGATCGTCAATGTCGGCTCCGAGAGCAATGCCAACACGGACACGTCGTCAATCCCAGCGACCTATCGCAACCCGTCGCCGGAATCGATCACCAAGGCCCAGACCGAAATCCAGAACGACCCGGCTCTGATGGCGACGCTTGAAGCGAAAAACGTCCAGCTCCAAAATGTGATCGGCATCCAGACTGCGGCCAATGGCGGCAAGATCGTCTACACGAAGTAACGCTGGCTATGTGAGGCGACGCTGATATTCGAAAAGGGGCTCCCTGTTTGTGGAGCCCTTTCTATGCCGTGTGCAAGGCCCTGCGGTGTCGGCAAGCGATTACGTCGTGATCCGCCGAACTGACTAGTCCTGAAAAGGGCCTCCCCTGAGAGGAGAGGCCAAGTATTCAAGGCTGATGTGCCCGGTCGAACTGCCAGGGCGACCGGGCAGTTGAATAGTTTCTCAAACAGCGTCTGCTCACAATTAACTTTGCTAATCCCGTAATATTTTTTCCGGCGTCGAAGTAGCGAAAGGCGGCTCGCTGAAGGGCCTCAACGCGGCGAGACGGCGTGTAGCAGGCAGAAAATACAGGGAAGCTTCACGCCTTGAGATAATTCGCGTCAACTTGGCCACCGGTCTTTTCCTGGAGGTTGCAATCCCCATATCCTTCCTTAGGCAACCGGGCTAGCCTGGCTGTGAGGAGGCGGGGAATCATGAATGACACATTGCGCGACACACAACGCAAGCTGACGACGATCTTTTGTGCTGATGTGCAGGATTATACACGCCTGATGGGCGTGGACGAGGAAGGCACGCTGGGGATGCTGAAGCATTACCGCGATGCGATGTCCCGGCTGATCGAGGCGCATGGCGGGCGGGTGATCAATACCTGGGGGGACGGCGTTATCGCCGAATTCCCGAGCGTCGTCGAATGCCTGCGCGCGTCGATGGATATTCAAAACGAGTTGGCCGACCAGAACGCCGCGCGGCCGGCCGATGGGCGCATGCTGTTCCGCATCGGTATCAATCTCGGCGATGTGATCGTCGATGGCGATGATATCTATGGTGACGGCGTCAATATTGCCGCGCGCCTGCAGGCATCGGCCACCGGCGGCGGCATCGTGATCTCAAACACGGTCTACGATCAGGTTCGCAACAAGGTGGCCGTCGGTTTCGATTTCCTCGGGCCGCTGGCGATCAAGAATATTGCCGACGCGGTGCCGAGCTACGCCGTGCGCATTGGCGAGGCCCCGGCCGGTGCGTCCAGCATCAAGGCAAAGCCGGATGTTGATTCTGGCCCGCCGGCACAGGTTAACTCTGCAGCAGTGATGCAGAAACTGGGCGCGCTGATTCGCCCGATGTTCTGGCTTGCCGCGCTGGCGGCTGCCGTGTTGCTCGCCATCAATATCCTGTCGTGGAAGGGCGTCTTCTGGTCGGCCTGGCCGATTCTGGGGCTGGTGGTGTGCTCGGCCCTGGTCTGGGTGGCTATTCAAAGCCGGTACGACCGGATCCTTGCCGGCCTCGGCGTCATCGGCGTGGGAATTGCCGGGATCAATATTTTGACATGGCACGGGATTTTCTGGTCCGGCTGGCCGCTTCTGGGTATCGGCGTCACTGCTGCTCTGTACAAGATCATCCGGCGGTGATCACCAGCCGCATTGTGCGTCTTGCCATGGTCGCTTGTGCTCCGGCCTGGTAAAGGGATGGAAGCTTCGGGTCTCAACAATGCAGCCATCGTGGTGCGGGGCGGGCAAAATAACCGTCTGGCAAAGCGCTCGCCGGGGACCTATCTTCGCCAGCATGGCCCTTGATTCTGTCAAAATCCCCAAACTTTCACTCACCGAAACGCTGTTCGGATTGTTCCTGCGGCTGGTGGCCGTGTCGTGTTTCTGGTTCGGCCTCAACTACTGGGCAATGCTGATCGGCTTCTCGTTCGGCGGCGGCGGACGGTTTGATTTGCTACCGGTGCCTTGGCGCGTGGCAGCCACAGCCCTTGCCGTCGTCTACCCCGTCGCAGCGCTCGGATTGTGGTTGCTGGTGTCCTGGGGACCGGTGATCTGGGTTGTTGCGGCAGGGGCGGAAGTCGTCATGTTTGCGGTCTATCCGCAGATCTTCGGGGAGAAGCCGCTACTCGTCAGCCTGCATGCCGCAGTGGCTGTTACCTTCGTGCTTTTCCGGGCTGCGATCTTCTATCAGCGGCTACGCCAGGCGCGGGCTGCAAGAATTGATTTACCCTGATACAAGGGCTGTGGATAGTAAGGCGCTGTTAAGGCTGGTGTTTAAGTAGAATTTTATACGTATTCGATAGTGTCTACCTCAAGGCGGGAAGAGAAACATACACCGCCAAACAAAACAGTGAGGCAGTCATCATGAACACCAAAATGAAACCGCAGGCCGTTGCCGTCAAAGATCCCCACGAAGATGCGATCCGTTCGCTCTACATGGAATCCCTTCACCTTGTTGAGCGTCTTCACCGCCGTCTGCTCGATGTCGTCAAGGACGAATTCGACCGGTCGGGCCGCTCCGATGTCAACGCCGTCCAGGCACTTCTCCTCTTCAACATCGGCAATTCGGAACTGACGGCCGGCGAACTGCGCTCGCGCGGTTACTATCTCGGCTCCAACGTATCCTACAATGTTAAAAAGCTGGTTGATCTCGGCTTCATCAATCACCAGCGCTCGCGCGTCGACCGCCGCTCGGTCCGCATCAGCCTGACGGACGAGGGCCAGGAGATCGCTGAAACGGTTGCCAAGCTCTATGAACGCCATATCGGCTCGATCCAGAAGGTCGGCGGCATCGGCACCGACGAGTTCGGCCAGATGAACAAGCTCCTGCAGCGCCTCGACCGCTTCTGGAACGACACGATGCTCTACAAGCTCTGATCAGCATCATGAACCGACTGCTGTTTCTCCTCTCCTGCGGCTTTAACGCCGCAGGATGAGAAGCGGACATAGGGTGCACAGCACCACCGTTTTCTGGTCTGATTGATGCGTTGTCGACTGAAGCCGTGCTCGTTGGAGGGGCTGAAGATCGATGACCTCCGGCATGGGATCAATCCCGGCCCGCGCCACGCGCAAATTTCCCTGTTTCAAAGAAATGAACGCCCCAGTGCAGTCTCTTGACCCCTTTCCGGGGCGCAGCGAAGCACCGCAGCAGTGTCTCCGGAATGCCGCACCGTTCAATGCGGAGGCTGTGGCGTGTGACGTCGCGGCTGGGTGACACGAATCGGCCATATTACTGTGAGAGCGACGAGACACGAGAATGCGGATTTTGCGTTGCTTCTGTTGCCAATCGGCGACTGGCCGCTAGTTGCATTCATGATCTCACAGATATGAACGGCGGGCAGGGAGCTGCAAGTATAGTTTATGTTTGTTAACCGTGTTCGTGATAGCTCTGCGTTTTGCGTAGCAGCATTGGATGGTAGGAAACATGTCGAAGAAACCCGGAATTGATGCACTGTCGCGTCGTGGCTTCCTTGCCTCGGCGGCGGCTTTCGGCGCTGCAACATTCGCCGGTGGCGCGTTTGCGCAGGATGCGCTTGACGATATCATCAATGCACCACGCCGCGGCGCCTGGGACGATCAGTTCGACGCCAAGGCCTCGCGCAGTGCCACGGCCGTCGTCTCCAACACACCGATCTTCGGCATCAATACGCTGACTAATACCCAGAACGCCGTTGGCCAGTACCAGCAGATCGTTTCGGCGGGCGGCTGGCCACAGGTCAATTCGTCGGTTCGCCTGGAAATGGGCGTCGTCGATCCATCTGTGCAGGCCCTGCGCCAGCGCCTGATCATTTCGGGCGACCTGCCGCAATCCGCCGGTATTTCCAACTCCTTCGACAGCTATGTCGATGGCGCGGTCAAGCGCTTCCAGGCCCGTCACGGCCTGCCGGCGGACGGCGTGCTCGGCGAATATTCGGTGAAGGCGCTGAACATTGCCGCCGATGTGCGCCTCGGCCAGCTGAACACCAATATCGTCCGCCTGCAGTCGATGTCGGGCGATCTCGGCGAACGCTACGTGCTGGTCAATATTCCGGCAGCCTATATCGAAGCCGTCGAAAATGGCCGCGTTGCGACACGCCACACAGCCGTTGTCGGCCGTATCAGCCGCCAGACCCACATCATCAATTCGAAGATCTACGAGGTCATCCTCAACCCCTATTGGACATCGCCACGCTCGATCGTCGAGAAGGATATCGTTCCGTTGATGCGCAAGGATCCGGAATATCTGAAGAAGAACTCGATCCGCCTGATAGACGGCAAGGGCAACGAGGTCTCCCCGGAGACGATCGACTGGAATGCCGAGAAGGCGCCGAACCTGACCTTCCGTCAGGATCCGGGCAAGACCAACGCCATGGCCTCGACGAAGATCAACTTCCACAACCCGAACAACGAGTACATGCACGATACGCCGCAGCAGGGCCTGTTCAACAAGCTCGCCCGCTTTGAGAGTTCCGGCTGCGTGCGTGTCCAGAACGTCCGCGACCTGACGACCTGGCTGCTGCGCGATACGCCCGGCTGGTCGCGTCAGCAGATCGAGGCGACGATCCGTGCCGGTCAGAACTCGCCGATCAAGCTGGCGGTCGAAGTGCCGGTCTATTTCAAGTACATCACCGCCTGGGCTGCCACCGACGGCATCGTGCAGTTCCGCGACGACATCTATGAGATGGATGGCGAGCAGGAACTGGCGCTGCAGACCACGACCGGCATCGAGCAGGCCGCCGGTTCCGTCGAGCGCGACAACCTGCCGCAATAAGCCTGCCGCATTGTTTCATCGAAGGCCGCGCCCCGAAAAGGCGCGGCCTTTTGCATTCCCGGTTCCTATCGCATTCCCGGCGCGGCAGATGGGGGAAATGGCGCAAATCGCACAGCCCGTATTGCCCTTGCCATGCGAGGACGGTAAACACCGTGCCACCGCCTCTTAAGGAGCTTTGAGAATGAGCGCTTCCGTCGTCAACCCCGATGTTTTCTTCAGCCGTTCGCTTGCCGACACCGATCCGGATATTTTCGGCGCTATCGAGAAGGAGCTGGGCCGCCAGCGCCACGAGATCGAACTGATCGCCTCTGAAAACATCGTTTCGCGCGCCGTGCTCGAAGCCCAGGGCTCGATCATGACCAACAAGTACGCCGAGGGTTATCCGGGCAAGCGCTATTACGGCGGCTGCCAGTTTGTCGACATTGCCGAGGAACTCGCCATCGAGCGCGCCAAGAAGCTGTTCGGTGTCGGTTTTGCCAACGTCCAGCCGAACTCGGGTTCGCAGATGAATCAGGCCGTGTTCCTGGCGCTGCTGCAGCCGGGCGACACGTTCATGGGGCTCGACCTCAATTCGGGTGGCCACCTGACGCATGGTTCGCCGGTCAACATGTCCGGCAAGTGGTTCAACGTCGTGTCCTACGGCGTGCGCGAAGGCGACAACCTGCTCGACATGGACGCCGTTGCCGAATCGGCCCGCAAACATAAGCCCAAGCTGATCATCGCCGGTGGCACTGCCTATTCCCGCATCTGGGACTGGAAGCGTTTCCGCGAGATTGCCGATGAAGTCGGCGCCTATCTGATGGTCGACATGGCCCACATTGCGGGCCTCGTTGCCGGCAACCAGCATCCGTCGCCATTCCCGCATTGCCATGTTGCCACCACCACCACGCACAAGTCGCTGCGCGGCCCGCGTGGCGGCATGATCCTTACCAATGACGAGGCACTGGCCAAGAAGTTCAACTCGGCCGTTTTCCCGGGCCTGCAGGGTGGCCCGCTGATGCACGTCATCGCCGCCAAGGCCGTGGCACTCGGAGAAGCCTTGCAGCCGGAATTCCAGGATTATGCAGCCCAGATCGTCAAGAACGCCAAGGCACTGTCGGAAACGCTGGTTGCCGGCGGCCTCGATATCGTCTCAGGCGGTACCGACAACCATCTGATGCTGGTGGATCTTCGCAAGAAGAACGCCACCGGCAAGCGGGCGGAAACAGCGCTTGGCCGTGCCTTCATCACCTGCAACAAGAACGGTATCCCGTTCGATCCGGAAAAGCCCTTCGTCACCTCCGGTATTCGCCTCGGTACGCCGGCCGGCACGACGCGCGGTTTCAAGGAAGCCGACTTCCGCGACATCGGCAACCTGATCGTCGAAGTACTCGATGGTCTGAAAGTCGCCAATTCCGACGAAGGCAATGCTACGGTTGAAGCCGGTGTTCGTGAAAAGGTGGTCAAGTTGACCGACCGTTTCCCCATGTACCCCTACCTTTGATCCCATACCTCTCCTAAAGGAGCCTTGATGCGCTGCCCCTATTGCGGATCGGAAGACAGCCAGGTGAAGGACAGCCGTCCTGCGGAGGACGGCGCCGCCATCCGCCGCCGGCGCATCTGCCCGGATTGTGGTGGCCGCTTCACGACCTTCGAAAGGGTGCAGCTCAGGGAGCTGATGATCCTGAAGAAGACCGGCCGCAAGGCACCGTTCGACCGCGACAAGCTGCTCAGGTCGTTCGAGATCGCGCTGCGCAAGCGGCCGATCGATCGCGACCGGATCGAGCGCGCGGTGTCGGGTATCGTCCGGCGGCTGGAAAGCTCCGGCGAAACGGAAATTCCGTCGGAAGAAATCGGCCTGCAGGTGCTCGAGGCTTTGAAAGGCCTCGATGACGTTGCCTTCGTCCGCTACGCGTCGGTCTATCGCGATTTCTCCCATGCGGATGATTTCGAGAAGGTGATCGCCGAGATCAGTGCCAAGATTGCGCGCGATCCCGGCGCCTGATGGATGCCAATACTTGCGCCGCCCGAAAGGGCGGCGTTTGACGTCTTAAGGGTGAGGGATGGGCATCGAGATGGCGGACATGGCTGAAGACGAGCGTTTCATGGCAGAGGCACTGCGCCTCGCACACCAGCACCTCGGGGCGACAGCCTCCAACCCTTCGGTGGGCTGTGTCATCGTCCGCAACGACGGCGACGGGGCGAAAATTGTCGGCAGCGCCGTCACGGCCACCGGTGGCAGGCCGCACGCGGAGACGCAGGCCCTGGCGGCCGCAGGACCCGCCGCGCGCGGGGCCACGGCCTATGTCACGCTCGAACCCTGTTCCCATCATGGCAAGACGCCGCCCTGTGCCGATGCGTTGATTGCGGCCGGCGTTGCCCGGGTTGTGGTCGCCGTGGTCGATCCGGATGAGCGTGTTTCGGGCCATGGGCTGGAGAAGCTGCGCGATGCCGGCATCGAAGTCGTCACCGGTGTGCTGGAAGAGGAGGGCGAGCGCGAGCTTGAGGGCTACCTCATGCGCAAGCGCAACAACCGGCCGTATGTGACTCTCAAACTTGCCGTTTCCGCCGATGGCATGATCGGCATCAAAGGGCAGGGGCAGGTGTCCATCACCGGCGCGCCGGCGCGGGAGATCGTCCATCGGCTGCGGGTTGAGACAGACGCCATCCTTGTCGGCATCGGTACGGCGATTGCCGACGATCCGGAACTGACTGCCCGTATCCCCGGACTGGAGCACCGCTCGCCATTGCGCATCGTCATCGATGGCGATCTCGACCTGCCGGTGACCTCGAAACTGGCGCAGACGGCCCGCACAGTGCCGGTCTTGGTCGTGACCGGCCAGAGCGATGGCTCGGTTGCTTTTTTAGCGCGCCAGCAGGCACTCGAGGCAGCCAGTGTCGAGGTCGTGGTCTGCGACCCGGAGGTGCCGGCCGATCTGCTGGCGGCTCTGGCGACGCGAGGCGTCTCCTCGCTTCTGGTCGAAGGCGGGGCGCGCACGGCGCAGCAATTCCTCAATGACGGGCTGGTTGACCGGATTCTTCTGTTTACCGCGCCGCTCAGCCTTGGCGAGCAGGGGGTACCATCCCCAATTGACAGGCAACTGATCCCGGTGGGTTTCGTCCACAGGCGGACAGACACATTTGGTGACGACCTTCTCGACACCTACGAATACGAAAGAACGCTCTGATGTTTACCGGCATTATCACCGATATCGGCACAGTCGAAACCATTACGGCCCTCGATGAGGGCATCAAGCTGCGCATCGCCACCGCCTATGATCCGAAGGGCATCGACATCGGCGCCTCGATCGCCTGCTCCGGCGTCTGCCTGACGGTGACGACGTTGCCGGAAGAAGGCGCCAATGGCCGCTGGTTCGAGGTCGAGGCCTGGGAGGAGGCTTTGCGGCTGACGACGATTTCATCCTGGACGGTCAACCAGAAGATCAATCTGGAACGCTCGCTGAAGATCGGCGACGAACTGGGTGGTCACATGGTGTCCGGTCATGTCGATGACAAGGCGGAAATCCTCTCCGTCGAGGCGGAAGGCGAGGCCACCCGGTTTCGCCTGCGCGCGCCAGAGCATCTGGCGAAATTCGTCGCGCCGAAGGGCTCCATTGCGCTGGATGGCACATCCCTGACGGTCAATGCCGTCAACGGCACCGATTTCGACGTGCTTTTGATCCGTCATTCGCTGGAAGTAACGACGTGGGGCCAGCGCAAGGCGGGCGATTTCGTCAATTTCGAAGTCGATACGATGGCCCGCTATGCCGCACGGCTGGCAGAGTTTCCGGCACCGAAGGCTGAGTAGACTTTTTCCGGCGGCGATGCGTCATGTTGACGGAATACAGGTATTTGTTGACGGAAAATACCGTCGGTAACGCCTGCTGTATGTGTCATGTCCTGCTGCTCAGAGAATGAAATACCCCTTCGACAGCAGGACCGCGTCATCTAGATGGATGGCGAAATCGGCCTTCTTGTCGCCGTTGGTATCGCCGTAGACATAGGTGTCCGATGCTTGCTTGCTGTAGTTCAGTTCACCGGCTTTGCCACTGAATGCTGCGGTCCCGATAAACGTGAACGCCTGATCACCTGATACCGATGACTTGGCATCGATGGCCGACAGATCCAGCCGGTCGCCGCCGATGCCGGAAAAATCGAAGATCGTATCGCGGCCCGTTGCGGCCACCGTCGTGTCAGACAGGGCCTTGAAAATAAAAGTATCAGCACCTGCACCGCCCGTCAGGCTGTCGGCGCCAAGGCCGCCGTAAAGCGTGTCATTGCCTGCATTGCCTGACAGCAAATCGTTGCCTGACCCACCGGACAGCACGTTGGCACCGGTATTGCCGTAGAGCTTGTCGGCATAGTTCGTGCCGGTCAGATTTTCGATCGAGACATAGACATCGCCCTTTGCGTCGCCGATATTGGCGGTCGCGTTGGCAAGGTTGGCCACAACGCTTGCGGCTGCACCGGAATAGGACGCGGTATCTGTACCTGCGCCACCATCAAGCCTGTCGGCACCGGCTCCGCCTATCAGCACGTCGTTCCCCGCAGCGCCGGACAGGAGGTCATTGCCTGCTCCACCGGATAGCAGGTTGGCGCCGGTGTTGCCGTAGAGCTTGTCCGCATAACTCGAACCGGCCAGGTATTCGATCGAAACATACACGTCGCCCTTGGCATCGCCGGTATTGAGTGCTGCATTGGCGAGATTTGCCGTGACGCCTGCCGTTGCGCCGGCATAGGTTGCCGTGTCTGTGCCCACTCCGCCGTCGAGCCTGTCAGCGCCCGCGCCGCCTCTGAGCGTGTCATTGCCCGCGTCCCCGGACAGGAGGTCATTGCCTGCCCCACCGGATAGAAGATTGACGCCGGCATTGCCGTAGAGTTTGTCGGCATAATTTGAGCCGATCAGATATTCGATCGAGACATAGACGTCGCCCTTGGCATCGCCGGTGTTCAATGCCGCCTTGGCAAGATTTGCCGTCATGCCTGCCGTTGCCGTTGAATAGGATGCGGTATCGGTTCCCGCGCCACCGTCAAGCTTGTCGGCGCCTGCGTCGCCGCTCAGCCAGTCGTTCCCGTCGCCACCGGATATGGTGTCGTTTCCGGTTCCTCCGAATATGGTATCGTTGCCACCATTTCCTGTCGCAACATCGTTGCCGCCGAACAGTTTGACATAGTCGTTGCCATTGCCGCCCTTGAAGTTGTCGGCACCAGCCAGGGCATTGGAGATGACGTTGAAATCATCGGCGATACCGGCTGTTTTGGCGGCATTGATAATGCTGGTGATGGAGACGTTGAGGCCTTCGACCAGGAATGCCTTCGTCGCCTGGTGCCACGTGGCATAGCTCTTGACGGTGCCGCCAATCGGCGCGCCCATCCTGTCATAGGCGAAGTTGATACCGGAAAACGCCTCCTTGCCCATCGCGTATTGCGCCACAAAGCTTGTTGCGCTGCGGGTATAGGACGAAGCGTTGAGGATTTCGCTGAAGTCGATGCCGCGGATGTCATATCCGAAGCCGCTGTTTATGATGATGTTCACCATGGTGGTCCCGCGCACTTTCCTGCAATCACGCTGCCCTTTGACGTTCAGGCACGTGGATAACCAGCGCCGTCACGTTTATCGTGAAGGCGATCATGTCTGGCTGCTGTGTGCCGATCCTGTGGACTTGATTGGGCGGGCACCGAAGGCATTTCCAGATCTAGGAAAATAACACATCGCGCTGGTTGAAAACGTCAGCCAGCCTACCTCTTCTTTAGTAGTCCCGCCCTCTCATTTCGGCACCGGTGAAGGGGCGCGATATCACCACCTGGAAGGGAAACATGGACATGAAGGTATGGTTTCCGGCAGCCTTGGCCCGGTTGAGCCATGCCGTCCGCGGATCGATGCGGCATGCGAAGAGGTTGCGCCTTAGCGTTCCAGCAAAATCACATTCGCCCCGTGATAGGTCGTCCGCGCGGTTTCCTTGAACTGCAGTTTCGAGGCGACCCTCAGCGAGGCGCGGTTGCCGATGTCGATGATGCAGGTCTTCTTCAGCGACGGAAAATGCTGGTCGCCCCATTTTATTGCGGCGGTGACGGCCTCGGTTGCAAGGCCCTGGCCGTGAGAGCGTGGCGACAGGGCCCAGCCGGTTTCCATCGTGCCTTCGACCGACGGACTGATGCCGCGATGCAGGTCGTGAAAGCCGGCTTCGCCGATAAACTGGCCGGTCTCGCGGTCCTGCAAAGCGAAAAAGCCGAAGCCGAAATAGTGCCACATGCCGATCTGGCGCAGGAACCGCGTCCAGGCCTGTTCCCGCGAAAACGGGATGCCGCCGACGAAGCGGGTGACTTCAGGATCGGCAAAAAGCGCGGCATAGGCGACAAAGTCGTCGCGGCGGTAGGGGCGCAGGATCAGGCGTTCTGTTTCGATGGTAGGGACGCTGTGCATGAGGCTGTTCAGTCCGTTTGAAATGATGATTGCGGTATTCGATCAGATTCCCGGCTCGCCGTCCCAATAATCAGTTTCGCTTTGCTTGCGTCCGACAAAACGGAAGACAGGTTTTCCGCCGGGGGTTGCGCGTGACTTGGCGAGAAACTTGCCCGAATCCGGATATTCGACGATTTCGGCCTTCGCATTGGCTGAAATGGACAGATAGGTGAGGGGGACGGTACCGGTGTTGATCAGATGGTGGGCTGTCTCCGGGCCACCGGCGGGAGCGCCGAGCACGTCGCCTGGTTTGACGGGGTATCGATCCGGTCCGAACCGGTAGTCGCCTTCGCCACTTAAGATGACAAACAGCTCTTCCTCGATATGGTGATTGTGGAATGGGCAGCCGGATTTTCCCGGCGGAACCTCGCCGTAACCGACGCCGAGATCCTTGAGGCCGAGTTGTTCGCCGAACGCCGCGTCGCGGGATTCAAAGAATGTGCCTTCCTGCCAGTGCTCCAACTCAAGTTCGGTTGGACTGACGACGGGTTTTTCTATTTTTGTCATGTTTTTCTCCACCTCAGCGAAACTTGTATAGAGACGCCATCGGATTGAAAAGATGGCGGCAATTTCAGCTGTTCCGCATGGAGCGATGGTCGAAGGCCCCCCAATTCCATGCAAAACGCGAAAAATGCTTGCCAACCGGGCTCCAGCGTGGTTTGACCGCCGCCTGCGCTGGAGATGTCCGGCCCCCCAATTTCAGACAGGTGACAAATGTCCGATACCGAAAAACCACATATCCTGATTGTGGAAGCGCGTTTCTATGACGATATGGCTGACGCGTTGCTCGATGGCGCGACATCGGCACTCAAGGATGCGGGTGCGACCTATGATGTCGTGACCGTTCCCGGCGCGCTGGAAATTCCGGCGGCGATCGCGATGGCGCTCGACGGTATCGACAATGGCGCCACCGAGTATGACGGTTTCGTCGCGCTCGGCATGGTCATCCGTGGCGAGACCTACCACTTCGACATCGTCTCGAACGAATCCTCACGCGCGCTGATGGATCTTGCCGTCAGCGAAAGCCTTGCCATCGGCAACGGCATCCTGACTGTCGAAAACGACGCGCAGGCCTGGGCCCGTGCCAGGAAGAGCGAAGGCGACAAGGGCGGCTTTGCTGCCCGTGCGGCGCTGACCATGATCGACCTGAAGATCAAGCTGGGCGGCGAACAGTGAGCGACACTCCTACCAATCCACCGGCCGACCAGCCGATCAAGCAGGCAAACCAGCGCGGCGCTGCCCGTCTTGCCGCCGTTCAGGCGCTCTACCAGATGGATGTCGGCGGCACCGGCGTGCTCGAGATCGTCGCCGAATACGAAACGCACCGGCTCGGCCAGGAAATCGACGGCGATACCTATCTGAAGGCGGATGCCTCGTGGTTTCGCTCGATCGTTGCCGGCGTCGTGCGCGACCAGCGCCTGCTCGATCCGCTGATCGGCACGGCCCTGCAGGACGACTGGGCACTATCGCGCCTCGATTCGACCGTTCGCGCCATCCTGCGCGCCGGCACGTTCGAATTGCGCGAACGCAAGGATGTTCCGGTCGCCGTGATCGTCACCGAATATGTCGAGATCGCCAAGGCCTTCTTCGAACAGGACGAACCGAAACTGGTCAATGCTGTACTCGACCGGATCGCCCGCACGATCAGAACCGACGTCAAGAAGTAAGGTCACGCAATGACGGCGCAGGCAGGCAATGTGCAGGGCATGGATCATGAACTGTCCGGCGCCCGCCGCAATGTCTATCTGCTGACGGCGGCCCAGGCCATTCTCGGCACCATTGGCCCGATTGTCTTTTCCGTTGGTGGCGTCGCCGGTTATCAGTTGCTTGGCGACGACAAGTCGCTGGCGACGGCACCGCTTACCGGTTTCAATGTCGGCGTCGCCCTCGGCGCGGTTTTCGTCGCCGCCATGTCCCGTTTTCTCGGCCGCAAGGCTGCCTTCATGGTCGGCGCCCTTCTGGGGGCGGGCGGCGGGCTGGTTGCCGCCTATGCTTTGTTTCAAAGCGACTTCTGGCTGTTTGCGCTCGGCCTGTGCATTTCCGGCATCGCCGGCGGGTTCACCCAGAAACTGCGCTTTGCCGCCGCCGATGCGTCTCCGCGGTTCTACAAGCCCCGGGCGATTTCCTGGATACTGGCCGGCGGCATGGTGTCCGCCGTGCTCGGGCCGCAACTGGTCATCCTCACCAAGGATGCGCTGGCACCGGTGTTCTTTGCCGGTGCCTTCATCGCGCTCGTTCCCACGTGCCTCGCGGCCATCGCCATTCTGGCGTTCCTGCGGCTGCCGGATCTGCGTCCGGCTTCGGGCACCGCCGCCGTTGGCCCCATCCGGCCGCTGCGGGAAATCGTGCTGACCCAGCGCTTCCTCACCGGCATGGTTTGCGGCATCTCCACCTACGCATTGATGACCTTCATGATGACCGGTGCACCGATCGCCATGGTCGTCGGCTGTGGCTTTTCGCAGGATTTGGCGACGCTCGGCATCCAGTGGCATGTGCTGGCGATGTTTGCCCCGAGCTTCTTCACCGGCATGCTGGTCAGCCGCTTTGGCGCGGAACGGGTGGTTGCCTGCGGCCTGGTCATCCTGATGCTGTGCGCGCTGGTGGCGCATGCGGGAATTGCGCTGTGGAATTTCTGGGGCGCACTGATCCTGCTCGGGGCGGGCTGGAGTTTCGGCTTCATCGGGTCCACCGCGATTGTCGCCTCCAGCTACCGGCCGCAGGAAGCCGACAAGGTGCAGGGGTTCCACGACATCATCCTGTTCAGCACCGTGGCGCTTGCCTCGTTCGGCTCCGGCAAGGTGCTGACGGCCTATGGCTGGGACATGTTGAGCGCGGCCGTCTGGCCGGTGACGGTGTTCTGTCTTTTGCTGCTGATTTCGCTGTTTGTCGCCGAAAGGCGGCGGGCAGTCTGAGATTTACCGCCGAAAGTGGTATTCCCCAGCTGTAAGCTGCCGCCAACATACCGAAAAACGTGGGTTTTTCCGGTTTTCGCGGCTTGACGATCCCGATTCGCCACAGCACTCTGCAGCCACGTACGCGGCCCATGCTTGAAGAGGAGGCTTGGGCTGCTGCGCTTTTTGGGGGCCTGCGGAACGGAGTGAGCCCGTAGGCTAAACGGAGGAAATCGCGAAATGACCATACTTCTGGGCGTTATCGCATGCGGGTTGCTTTCGGTGGTTTATGCCATCTGGGCGACGCGATCGGTGCTGTCTGCCGATCAGGGCAATGCCCGCATGCAAGAGATTGCAAGCTTCATACGCGAGGGGGCGCAGGCCTATCTCACACGTCAATATATGACCATTGCCATCGTCGGTGCCGTCGTCTTTGTCGGTGCCTGGGTTCTTCTCTCCGTGACAGCCGCCATCGGCTTCCTGATCGGCGCGGTTCTGTCGGGTGCGGCCGGTTTCATCGGTATGCATGTTTCCGTCCGCGCTAACGTTCGCACAGCGCAGGCATCCTCCGTCAGTCTTGCGGCAGGTCTCGATATCGCCTTCAAGTCCGGTGCGATCACCGGCATGCTGGTTGCGGGCCTCGCCCTGCTCGGCGTCACCATCTACTACCTCATCCTGACGGCCGGCCTTGGGCTTGCCGAAGGCTCGCGTGACGTCATCGACGCCCTGGTGTCGCTCGGCTTTGGGGCGTCGCTGATCTCGATCTTTGCTCGTCTCGGCGGCGGCATCTTCACCAAGGGCGCAGACGTCGGCGGCGATCTCGTCGGCAAGGTCGAAGCCGGTATTCCGGAAGACGATCCACGCAACCCGGCGACCATCGCCGACAATGTCGGCGACAATGTTGGCGACTGCGCCGGCATGGCGGCCGACCTGTTCGAGACCTATGCCGTCTCGATCGTTGCCACCATGGTTCTGGCGGCGATCTTTTTTGCCGGCGGTGCCAATCTCAGTCTGGTCATGAGCTATCCGCTGGCCATCTGCGGCGCCTGCATCATCACCTCGATCATCGGTGCCTTCTTCGTCAAGCTCGGCTCGAACGGCTCGATCATGGGCGCGCTCTACAAAGGCCTGATCGTCACCGGCCTGTTGTCGATCGTCGGCCTCGGACTCGCCACGTCATTGACCATTGGCTGGGGCTCGATCGGCACCGTCGAAGGCAAGGACATCACCGGTACCAACCTGTTCATCTGCGGCATTCTCGGCCTTGTGGTCACCGCTTTGATCGTGGTGATCACCGAATACTACACTGGCACCAACAAGCGTCCGGTCAATTCCATCGCCCAGGCCTCCGTCAGCGGCCACGGCACCAACGTCATCCAGGGCCTTGCCGTGTCGCTGGAATCCACAGCGCTTCCAGCGCTTGTGATCGTCGGCGGCATCATCTCGACCTATCAGCTGGCAGGTCTGTTCGGCACAGGGATTGCCGTCACCGCCATGCTCGGCATTGCCGGCATGATCGTGGCGCTCGATGCCTTCGGTCCGGTCACCGACAATGCCGGCGGTATCGCCGAAATGGCCGGTCTTCCTCCGGAAGTCCGCAAGTCCACCGACGCGCTCGATGCGGTCGGCAACACCACCAAGGCTGTCACCAAGGGCTACGCCATCGGTTCGGCCGGTCTCGGCGCTCTGGTGCTGTTTGCGGCCTACTCGAACGACCTGAAATACTTCGTCGCCAATGGCGACAAGTACCCGTACTTCGCCGATGTCGGAACGATCTCGTTTGATCTGTCCAACCCTTATGTCGTCGCCGGCCTGATCTTCGGCGGCCTCATCCCCTACCTGTTCGGCGGTATCGCCATGACGGCCGTCGGCCGTGCGGCCAGTGCCGTGGTGGAGGAAGTCCGCCGCCAGTTCCGCGAAAAGCCGGGCATCATGGCCGGTACCGACCGGCCGGACTATGGCCGTGCGGTCGATATGCTGACCAAGGCGGCGATCCGCGAAATGATCGTGCCGTCGCTGCTGCCGGTGCTGGCACCGATCGTCGTCTATTTCGGCGTGCTGCTGATTTCCGGCTCCAAGGCATCCGCCTTTGCGGCACTCGGCGCTTCGCTTCTCGGTGTCATCGTCAACGGCATCTTCGTCGCTATCTCGATGACCTCGGGCGGCGGCGCCTGGGACAATGCCAAGAAGAGCTTTGAAGACGGTTTCGTCGACAAGGACGGCACGCGCCACCTGAAGGGTTCGGAAGCCCACAAGGCTTCCGTCACCGGCGATACTGTCGGCGACCCCTACAAGGACACCGCAGGTCCTGCGGTCAATCCGGCGATCAAGATCACCAACATCGTAGCGCTGCTGCTCCTGGCCGTTCTCGCAGGGTAATGATCAAACACCGAAGCCGCCGCACTGTTTCGGTGCGGCGGGTAATGGAGAAAACGACAAAGAAAAACCCGCCGGCGCATAGATCGCCGGCGGGTTTTTTGTGGAATTTCGATGGTCCAGATCAGTTTCTGGAATTGCCCAGTACCGATTTCGCCATGCTCTTGCCGATACCGTTGCCGGACAGCAGCTGACCGAGGAAGGTCATTTCCTTGCCGCCGGTTTGCGTGGTGCGCGAAATCATGTCGAAGACCTTGCCGTCCTGAAGCGTGTAGTGCGCCAGCTGCGAAACCACGCCGTCCTTGTCGAAATAGACGGCGAGCACGCTCTGATCGACCAGCTTTGCCTTCATGAAGGCGACGGGGCGCTGACGCTTCTGGGAAATGTAGTAGAACACCTCATTGTCGAACGTTGCCGTGGTCGAAGGTGTTCCCAAAGACAGAAGGACCTGCTCGCGGCTGGAGCCGACCGGTGCCAGAGCCAATGTCTCCTGATCGACGACATAGCCCTGATTGATGGTTTCGCTGGTGTTCAGCATATCGGCTGTCTTGCAGCCGGAAAGGGTGGTTACGCAAATTGCCAATGTAAAGGCGACGTTATTCAGAAATTTCATGTCTGACCTGAAATACCGTTTCGTCAACGACATCTCCCCCAAGGTAACGCTGGCAGATGCGCCATTGCATTTCGTGCCTGCTTCGGTAAACCAGCTTCGGCAATCATGCAATAACAGGATGCGCGGGCTAGCGCATTTTGAAGCAGGCAAACTTGGGCTTTATGATGATATTCGGACTGTTTGGCAAAAAAAACGGCAATGTGGCCATTGTTAAGCGCCAATACGCGCTGTTGACCGCCGCCGCCCGCCGTCCGTATCTCTATACCGACCTTGACGTGCCGGACACCGTGATGGGCCGTTTCGAGATGCTGTCGGCATCGCTGATCCTCTATTTCCGCCGCACCCGCAACTCACAGCGTGCCGGCCAGGAGATTGCCCAGGAGATCATCGATGCATTCTTCGAGGACGTCGATCATTCGATCCGCGAACTCGGCGTCGGCGATGTCAGCGTGCCCAAGCGGATGAAGAAACTGGCCTCGATGTTCTATGGCCGGCTCGAAAGTTATGCCGCAGCCCTTGAACGCGGGGATCGCGATGAACTTGCCGCCGCACTGAAACGTAATTTCCATCCGCAGACCGACGATCAGGCCCTGTCGATGCTCGGGCTTGCCGACTATCTGCTGGCTGCCGAAGCCCAGCTTGCGCTGCAAGGCGAGGATGTCGTAGAAACCGGCCGGATCGACCTGCCGCACGCGGCCGCCTGATATCGGTCTGACCGGCAGCACTATCTTGGGCGGCAGCGCCGCCCGAAAGGACCAGACGATGAACCACGACGAAAAACCCGCATTTTCCTATCCGGTCAAGGTCGGCAATATTTCCGCCAATGCCGTGACGGTTCGCCTCGAGGCGAATGAGGCCGAGCGCAAGGCTCTGCGCGATCTCTGGGGTGTCCTTGAGGTTAAGTCGCTGGCAGCCGAGTTGCAGGTTGCCCGCTGGAAGAGGGACGGCGTCAAGATCAAGGGCTGGGTGAAGGCCAGGATCGTCCAGGCTTGCGTGGTGACGCTCGATCCGGTGGAATCGCAGATCGATGAACCGGTCGAAGCGATCTTCGTGCCGGAAGGCTCGCGGCTGGCGCGGATTGCCGCCAATGACAGCGGCGAGATGATTCTCGACCCGGAAGGTCCCGATCTCCCGGACATGTTTACCGGCGACACCATCGATGCCGGCGTCACCGTTACCGAACATGCTGCACTCGCCATCGATCCCTATCCGCGAAAAGCTGGAGTAAGCTTCGGTGAGCGGATCGAAAGCAGCGAAAAAGACGATGTCCGCCCCAATCCATTCGCCGCCCTCAAGGATTGGAAAAAGGACTGAGTGAACAGCCTTGCGCGGCACAATTCGGTTGTCACATCAGCGAAAAACGGTATTTTGGCCGAAATCCAGCCCGTTGGGCCGTTTTGCCCCGTGAGTGGGGCCGTTACGTCTCAAACGTTATGAAAACACGTGTGTCTCCATCGCCCAGACTGATTGTGCCGGGACGAAACATGCAGTGTGGCAGGAAAAAAGGATAGGGCACGCGTGGTCAGAATTTCTCTAGATGTGATGGGCGGCGACTTCGGTCCGCAGGTCGTCATTCCGGGCGCCGCCAAGGCGCTTGAACGGCATCCCGATATCCGTTTCGCCCTTTACGGGCTTGAAGACCAATGTGCTCCTCTTCTGGAGAAATATCCGAAGCTCAAGGCAAACTGCACGTTCCATGCGTCCGAACTGGCGATTGCCATGGACGAGAAGCCGAGCCAGGCGCTCAGACGCGGCCGCGGTAAGGCCAGCATGTGGCAGGCGATCGAAGCCGTCAACAAGGGCGAGGCCGACGTGGTCGTCTCGGCCGGCAATACCGGAGCGCTGATGGCGATGTCGGTGTTCTGTCTGCGGATGATGCAAGGCATCCAGCGCCCCGCCATTGCGGCCATCTGGCCGACGCTGAAGGGCGAGAGCATCGTGCTCGACGTCGGCGCGACGATCGGCGCCGATGCACAGCAGCTGATGGATTTTGCCCTGATGGGCGGCGCCATGGCACGCGCGCTGTTTGAGGTCGAGCGGCCGACGCTTGGCCTGCTGAATGTCGGCGTCGAGGAAATCAAGGGCCAGGAGCAGGTCAAGGAAGCCGGACGCCTGTTGCGTGAAGCGGGCATCGACAGCATCGATTATTTCGGCTTCGTCGAGGGTGACGATATCGGCCGCGGCACTGTCGATGTGGTGGTGACGGAAGGTTTTTCCGGTAATATCGCATTGAAGGCTGCCGAGGGGACCGCCCGCCAGATCGCCGAATATCTACGTGCCGCCATGTCGCGCACGCTGCTGGCCAAGATCGGCTACATCCTCGCCAAGGGTGCTTTTGACCGGCTGCGCGAGAAGATGGATCCGCGAAAGGTGAACGGCGGCGTCTTCCTCGGCCTTAATGGTGTCGTGATCAAGAGTCATGGAGGGACCGACGCCGAAGGTTTCGCCGCCGCCATCGATGTCGGCTACGACATGGTCCGCAACGGGCTGAAGGCGAAGATCGAAAACGATTTGCAAAAATACCATGCCTCGCGCCCTTCCGAAGGTGCCGCGACCGGCACGGCAGACGAGGTTTGAAAAGCATGATCCGTTCTGTGGTTCGCGGTTTCGGGGCATCGCTCCCGCAGCGGGTGATGACCAATCGCGAAATGGAGGAGAAGGTCGACACGACCGACGAGTGGATCGTGCAGCGCACCGGTATTCGCCAGCGGTATATTGCCGGCGAAGGGGAAACCACCGCCTCGCTCGGTGAAGGGGCTGCGCGCGCGGCCCTCGCCAATGCCGGCCTGACGCCGGCCGATATCGACGTCATCATCGTGGCGACCTCGACACCCGACAACACCTTTCCCGCCACTGCCGTCAACATCCAGAACCGCCTCGGCATGCACCATGGTGCAGCCTTCGATTTGCAGGCGGTCTGTTCCGGCTTCATCTTCGCCGTCACAACGGCGGACGCCTATATTCGCGGCGGGCTTGCCAAGCGGGTGCTGGTCATCGGCGCCGAAACCTTTTCGCGCATTCTCGACTGGAACGACCGAACGACCTGCGTGCTGTTCGGTGACGGCGCCGGCGCGCTGATCCTGGAAGCCCAGGAAGGCTTAGGCACCACGGCCGATCGCGGCATCCTGACGGCGCAGTTGCGCTCCGATGGTGCCCATAAGGAAAAGCTCTATGTCGACGGCGGGCCGTCGACCACCGGCACGGTCGGCCATCTGCGCATGGAAGGCCGCGAGGTCTTCAAGCATGCGGTCGGCATGATCACCGACGTGATCGAGGCCGCATTCGAGGCGACCGGCACGACCGCCGACGATCTCGACTGGCTGGTGCCGCACCAGGCCAACCGCCGGATCATCGACGGTTCGGCCAAGAAACTCGGCATTCCGCTTGAGAAGGTGGTGGTTACCGTCGATCTTCACGGCAATACCTCGGCCGCCTCGATTCCGTTGGCGCTGAATGTCGCCGCATCCGACGGACGCATCAAAAAGGGTGATCTCGTCCTGCTCGAAGCGATGGGGGGCGGCTTCACCTGGGGTTCCGTACTGCTGCGCTGGTAAAAAAATGTGATATGGTGCAGACGCTTGACCGGAATGGACAAGGGCAATACTCTTTCCGGGCTAATCGATATGTCAAGAAAATCGGTGGGGGAAGATGAGCGGAAAAACGGTAACACGAGCAGACCTGGCCGAATCGGTTTTTCGCAAGGTTGGTCTTTCCCGAACGGAATCGGCAGAATTGGTCGAGACCGTGATCGACGAAATCTGTAATGCCATCGTGCGCGGCGAAAGCGTCAAGCTTTCCTCCTTCGCGACGTTTCAGGTCAGAGACAAGAATGAGCGCATCGGGCGAAACCCGAAAACCGGTGAGGAAGTGCCGATTTCTCCCCGGCGTGTCATGACGTTCAAGGCATCCAACGTGCTGAAGCAGCGCGTCCTCAAGGCGCATCTGCAGCGCAAGGCCAAGTTGAAACCGCAATCCCCGGCCTCCTAAATCCATCTCCCATCATTAAAGTGGTTGAAAACACGTCCATAAGCCGTTGAAATGCGCATGATTCGTGTAATCATCCGCAAATGCGCGATGGAGACTCGCGGCTAAAGCCGCGTGCCGAATGCCGCGTATATTCGATGCGGAATGGGGGAAGACATGGACAAGAGCCCGGATGCGTTTCGCACCATCAGTGAAGTGGCTGACGATCTCGACCTGCCACAGCATGTGCTGAGGTTCTGGGAAACACGCTTCCTGCAGATCAAGCCGATGAAGCGCGGTGGAGGCCGGCGGTATTACCGCCCGGAAGACGTCGATCTTCTCAAGGGGATCCGCCATCTGCTTTATGATCACGGCTATACGATCAAGGGCGTGCAAAAGCTTTTGAAGATGAACGGCAACAAGTTCGTCGCGGCGATTGCCAGCGGCGATCTGGCAACCGTCGAGGCGCTCGCTGCCGCCAATATCGAGGAACAGGTCCAGCCGAAGCTCGGCAATCCAGACGACGATCAGATCGTCGGTCGCGCCAAGGCGCCAGCCAGCCGGCGGTTCTTCTCCTTCGTCGGCGGCAATGATGAAACGCCGGAAATTTCTGTCGGCAAGACATCGGTTGGCAAGGAGGACAGGGGCCTGCTGCAGGAAGCGCTTTACGATCTCCTGGAGTGCAAGCGCCTGCTCGATCAGGTGCGCTGAGCCGTACGGCCTCCGTTGCCGCTGCTTTCCTCTCGTGCCGTCATCCCGTTCATGGTACGAACCCCGACTGAATTTTGAGCAAGGCATGACAATGCAAAAGCCCTGGACGAAACCTGTGACGCTCGCTCTGGAAGGCCCGGGCAAATACGTGACGATCGCCAATACCACCGAGGCCTCCTGGGCGATGATCGAAGACTGGCCGCTGGAGGATGCACCGGCTTTGGACCGGGCGCTGGAAATCTGCGCTGAAGTCGTCGAAGGCAAACGCCCGGCCGAAGACGCGCGAAAGGCCTTTCTGGCGGCTGCTGCCGAAGCGGAGATTGCGGTTCAGGACTGAAGGCTGAGGATGATTGGCGCTGACGGCGGTCTTTTGATCGTCGCGCCAATCGGGTAAACAGGCTTTTGGCGCGACGGGCGGCGATCTCCATATGTCTGCCGTGTGATTGAGAAAAGGCGAGATGAGCAAGACCCTGCAGGCAAAGTTTCACGGCGAGATGCTGGCGCTCTATGATCATTGCGCCGGGATCGGCTTCCGGCCGGTCCTGTTCCGCCGTCTTGTCATCCTGAAAGGCGGTGTCGAGGCAGCAAAAGAGCTGGTCTACAAGCCCGGGACGACGGGTCTGGAGCGCCTGGCCGAGGCAAGGAAAATCGAATTTTCGATGGAGGCGGCGATGACAAGGCCGGAATACCGTACTCTTTTTGCGCCGCTCGACATCAAGGAGGCGGCCAAGCGGCTTGAGGGCAGCACCACGCGCGAACGATCCAGAGGCCGGCTCACCGCCACAGTCACCCATACGAAACAGGCATGACGACCATGACGAAGAAGCAGAAGCTCGAACATTCCGATTTTTCCGGCGAATTCACCGAAGACGACATAACTGTGCTGGTCGACATTTTCCGCAAGGAAGGCAGCACCGATGGCTGGACGCTGGAAGTGATTGACCAGGATGAAGGCCTGACGGTCTGGGAAGAGCCGTTCGCCACGGACAAGGAAGCCTTCGAAGAGTTTTTGGCCACCGTCGAACGCGACGGCATCGAATCGTTCCTGGAAGAGCCGGAGACCGATATTTCGGTCCATTGAGACCCAACCGCCTTTCCATGGGCCGGGCTTCTGTCTGTTCGGCACCACGTAAACACTTAGAGCTATGAGCGCTTCAAGTGATCGACCGGCCCGCGGTTTGGAGTATATGGTGTAGGCCTCATATACTCTTGACGGGGGAGAGCGAAATGGCTGTTGTCAGCGGCGGAACTGCATTTCCGATAAAATTCAATACGCTTCAGGTCGACGGACTGTACGATTACGATTTTTCGGCGGTGTCGCCGACATCGGCAAAATATTACGACAATGCGACGAACTACACCCTGTTCCAGGGCAGTGGCTTCACGTTCAATGCTGCTCACGTGCCAACCGGCGGCACCGTCACATCGGTGCGCTATGTCATCAATGGCAGCAATGCGCTGCTGATCACGGGCTTGAGTATCGCCGCGACGACAGTTCACACCTATGCGGTACAGAACAATACGCAGGGACTTCTCAGCCTTGCCTTGAGCCGTGCGGACACGTTGAATGGCACGCCGCTGGCCGACGTGCTCTCCGGCTATGCCGGCAATGATGTTCTCAAGGGGGCTGGCGGCAAGGACGTTCTGGACGGCGGGATCGGTGTCGATACGGCTCTTTATACCGACAAGACGGGCGCCGTCGTCGTAACGCTCAACGGTGCGACCAATGTCACGGTCACCGTTGGCGGTGTCGCCGAAGATACGATCCGCAATATTGAGAATGTCACCGGCGGTTCAGGGGCCGACACATTGACCGGGGATGGCCTCGCCAATGGGCTGAACGGCGGAGCTGGCAGCGATACCCTCAGGGGCCTTGCCGGCAATGACGTGCTGACCGGCGGTTTGGGCAAGGATGTGCTCGATGGCGGAGCGGGGCTCGATGCTGCAGTTTACAGCGACAAGACGGGTACCGTCGTGGTGGCCCTCAAGGGTGCTACCAATGCAACGGTCACCGTGGGCGGCGTAGCCGAAGACACGATCCGCAATATCGAGAATATCACCGGCGGCTCGGGTGCCGACACCTTGACCGGCGACGGCCTTGCCAATGTGCTCAACGGTGGCGCTGGCAACGACATCATCCGGGGAGGTGGTGGTGCCGACACGCTGATCGGCGGCCGGGGCAACGATTTCCTGAATGGAAATTCCGGCCTCGATACGGCCGATTACAGCCGCGACGCTGCTGGTGGCGGAACATTGGGTGTCATCGTCAACCTGCTTGGTAATGGTGCTCAAGGTAGCTTGCCGGCAGATACTGCGAAGGATGGCTTCGGAAACACAGACACCGTAACGAATATACCGAATGTCATCGGGACCCAGTACAACGACCAGATCTATGGTGGCAATCATGCCAACAGGCTATCCGGTGGCGCAGGCAATGATCTGATCAATGGCGGCCTTGGAAACGATGTCCTGATCGGTGGCGCGGGTAACGATACGTTTGTCTTTAATACCGCGCTTGGCCCGGCCAACATCGACACCATCAGCGATTTCGCCGTTCCAAATGACACGATGCGGCTGGAGAACGCCGTATTCACCGCCCTCAGCGTGACCGGCACGCTTGCCGCCGCTGCCTTCCATATCGGAACTGCTTCTGCGGACGCGTCTGACCGGATCATCTACAACGCAGCGACTGGCGCCGTCAGCTACGACAAGGATGGAGCGGGTGGCGCGGCAGCCGTTCAATTCGCCACGGTGGCCCATAACCTGGCACTGACCAACGCCGATTTCTTCATCATATAGGATGGTGGAGTGGTCCGCTGCGGCACGGTCGTGCGCACGTCACGCCGATAAACCAGGGTATCGCAGGATTGGGATTCCAGGGAAGTCTCAGCTCCCTGAACGATGCCCTGTCACCTCATGCCGTTTTTTCCCATAGATGAAGAAACTGGAGAGGTGTTTTTGACAGGGGAACTTCAAGGAGAAAATGGTCGGAGCGGCGGGATTCGAACCCACGACCCCTTGACCCCCAGTCAAAATGACCCTGTTTTATAGCCATTCCTGCTGTTGGACCATTTAGCTCAAAACACCTTCTGTGCAACGTTAGCAAACCGACGCCCGCTTGACTAATCGCTGGTTAGCCCCAATATACTGGCTACAATGTGGCTATAAAGGGGTTCCATGGCAATTATCAAGATCACGGCTAGCGCCATCACTGAGGTGATGGGCACTGCTGTCCCCAACAAGACGACCTACTATTTCGACGCTGACTTGGCGGGCTTCGGCTTCTATCGGACAGCCGCGGGAACTGGGACCTTTTTCGCGGAATACAGACCTGTCGCGGGCGGTGCCAAAAAACGAATCAAACTAGGTCGCGTTGGGACCCTCAAAGCAAACGAAGCACGCGAAGCGGCCCGGAAGGCAATCGCGCATGCCAGCCTCGGGCGAGATCTGGCGAAGGACCGCTCTGATGAACGGGCAAGCGTGACAGTGAAGTCGTTGGTTTCAACATACATCGAAGACTTTGTCGCCGCCAACAAGAAGGCGTCCTCCGCCGAGTTCTACCGGATCATGCTGAACAAGCACATAGAACCGCGCATTGGTTCCGTGAAGGCGGTGGCACTGACACGAGTTGAGGTGCAGCGAGCACATGGTGCGATGTCTAAAACTGCCCGCATTTCAGCTAACCGGGCCATGAAGTTGTTGTCCGCCGCGTACGGATGGGGCGCCAAGAATGGTTACGTCCCTGATGGGTTCAATCCAGCAACCGGAGTCGACCTAAACAAGGAGGAGGGCAGGGAGAGATTTCTCTCACTTGATGAAATGGCAGCACTCGGCGAAGCCATGCGAAACGCGGAGACGATCGGATTTGAAGCGGTCGTGAGTGACGCAAAACACGCCCCGAAAGGTCAGCGGAACAAAATGCATCCCTGCATTACGGGTGCGATTCGACTCTACATGCTCACCGGTATGAGGTTGCGCGAAGTACTTCACCTGCGATGGGACGAGGTGGATTTGCAACGCGGCCTGCTGTTTCTGCCTGATTCGAAGACCGGTCGAAAGACCGTTGTGCTGTCGAGGGCGGCAGTCGACGTTCTGACCGACCTTCCCAGGATCGGTGTCTATGTCATTGCTGGCGAGACTGCCGGATTGCCCGACGAGAAGCCACGGGCCGACCTAAAGCGGCCATGGGTGGCAATCACCAAACACGCTGGCCTCCCAGGCCTGAGAATCCACGATCTGCGACACTCGTTTGCTTCCGTCGGCGCGTGGTCGGGGTTGGGGCTGCCAATAATTGGAAAATTGCTAGGACACGCCGACGCAAAGACAACGGCTCGATATGCCCACGTAGACGCCGATTCGTCGCGGCGAGCTGCCGATGCAATCGCCGGTCAAATTTCCGCTGCTCTGGGAGGCAAGTGATGGTTCCGTTTCCGTTCCCGATCAGCCGTGCCGCGTGGGCCATCGAATCCGCCATCTCTGAAGGCCGCGCGGAAGAGGCGATGCAAAAATTAATCCATGCCCTTCGCAATGGCGATGACGACAAAGCGGTGCGGCGTGTCGCTGCCGACTGGATTGAGCGCATAGGTTTGCCGCCTGGCGCGGCGAAATCGCTCCGAAAGGGAGGCAAAGCGTTGCTCGAGGATTGGCTCGACATCTCCGATATGGTCCGCAGTCTACAGGGACAGGGAAAAACGTATGCGGCCGCGGTTGAGCAGGCAGCCAAGCATTTTGGTTGCAGCGATCGGCACGTTCAGAAATGCGTCGCGGAATGGAACGGGGCCTCGAGATCGCAGCGGGAAAACGAGTAACCGAACGACTCTTGAACTTCGTGCGGCTGATTAAAGTGCCGTGAAAATCTATCTATCTCCATACAACGCAAGCAATGGAGGTAAACGTGGCAAAGAATTTGAGGGTGAAGACTGCGGCCGACTATCTCGGCCTCTCGAAATCGTTTCTCGATAAGGCGCGCTGTTACGGTGGCGGCCCAGTCTTCGCGAAACTCGGCACGACCGTGATTTATAATACGAACGATCTTGACGCGTGGGTCGCAGCTCGTCGTGTCGAAAGTCCAGTTAACGATAATCGCTGCCCTTGACGATTATCGACCCAATACCGTTAATGTAAAAAGAACTGGCCTGAAATGGACGCGAACACTATTTAGTGTTTGCCGTCAAAATCAGCATATGTAACTGTATCGCAGCCAACGCAGTCCTGCTCGTTGACGGTTGACGCCGCCAATATACTATTAAACAGCAGCCGTCCGCACCGCGGGCCGCCCGTTAATTCTTCATCGCCCATCAGTAACGTCCGGCCATCCGCCGGCGAGGAGGAGCATTTTGCCAAGATTAGAGGATGCGCGCCGCGCGCTGGATGCCTACGAAAACGAGCTTCGCTCCACGCTCACGGTGCCTGCTGGAGAGGACTGGCTGTCGCACCTTCCGGAAACTGGAGTTGGCGACCGCATGTTTGCGAAATGGCAGAAACTGGCCGCATCAGTCCGTCGTGCAGAGGAGCGCGGACAATGACCGAGCCCATTATCCTCTCCGTAACGCCGCTTCAGGGCGACATCTCGACAGGCCCGCGGATGGTTGCCCGGTTCAGCGTCCAGATCGGAGAGATCCGCCTCCACAACCTCCTGCTTCGCGAGTGGCCGGATGGAAACCGCCGGGTGATCGCCGGGAATATTGCCGGCACACACTGCGCGTCTTTCCAACCCGAAATTGCCGCCAAAATTACAGCCGCCGCATCCGCAGCACTTATCTCAGGAGGCCTTCTTGCCCGCACCGATTTTCGACGTACAGCCTGAGCCATCGCTTGCCGATCTTCGCCGTGACCTCATCGCCAATGGCTTCACCCCGATCCCCGTCAAGGGGAAACGACCGATCATTAAGGGTTGGTCGGCTTTGCAGCCCGTCGAAGCCGACGTCGATGCCCTAATTTCGAACCATCCAGATCACCTTAACACCGGCCTCCTGACAGGCAGGCTCGTTGCAATCGATATCGACGTTCTGGATATCGACCTTGCAATGAGATTTGAAGATTTAGTCACCGCTATGCCTGGTGGTGACCGCGCCCTTCGTCGTGTTGGCTCGGCGCCAAAATCCATGTTCATCTTCAGGGCTGAAGACGCGCATGATAAGCTCGCAACCGGCGAATACGCGATCGGCGGCAGAAAGTGCCAGATCGAGGTTCTTGGCGACGGCCAGCAGTTCGTCGCCTTCGGAACTCACCCGGAAACAGGTCGCCCGTATGAGTGGACGACCGCAAGTCCACTTGATGTGCGCTTCGACGAGCTTCCAGAAATTCAGCCCGCCACCATGCTAGCTTTTTTGGAGCAGGCCGAGTCGATCTTGGCTGAATCCGGGGTCCCGTTGAAAGAACCAGCGAAGGCGAGATCGACAACCCAAGCCGGCGTTACCTTCTGGCAACGCGTTAATACGGCTGCACTGGCGAACACTGATGCGTGGGTGCGCGAACTCTTTAACAGCGCGACGAAGGAGTCGGGAACCGGCGCTTGGCGCGTCACCTCGGCGTCACTGGGGCGTGCGCTGCAGGAAGACATCAGCATTCACGCCGACGGGATTCAGGATTTCGGCCTTGAACAGGCTGAGACGCCGATCTCGTTGGTCGAGAAATACGGCGGGGCACCAACCCCGAAGGCCGGGGCGTTCTGGCTCTGCGATCGGCTGGGGCTCGATCCGACCACAGTCGGCTGGGAGGAGCGGTCACTCGGGGTTCGCATGACGCTTGGTGCGGCAAAGGCCGCTCCGGTCGCAGCGAACGACGACAGCGATGACGGCGACGATGAACCCGCTCTAGTCATTCCGCAATCGAGCGGACTGCCGGAAGCGCTTTGCTACCCCCCAGGGGCTGTCGGTGACTTCGCCCGGTTCATCATAGGCTGCGCCCGATTTCCCTCGCCACACCTAGCTCTCGTTGCCTCCCTTGCTTTCACTGCCGGCATGATTGGCCGCCGATACAAAGGCCCGACTGGATTGCGGAGCAATTTGTATGTCGTCGGCTTGGCAGAATCCGGATTTGGAAAGGACATCACTATACGCGCTTCCGCCGCCTTGGCTGATTCTACGGCCCATGGCGATAAAGTGAGCGAGTGGCTCTTTTCGGACCCGATCAGGAGTTTACCTGGCCTTACAGGCAAACTCCGCAAATCGCCCACGTGCGTGCTGATTCAGGACGAATTCGGGCGCTTCCTCGCTGACCATACGGGCAGGGGCGTCGCCACCCACAGGGCGGAAATCCTCAGTGCGCTTATGGAACTCACCGGTGCACCTTCCGGATTCTGGGGCGGGGCTGAAAAGGCTGGCGGCAACATCGCGCGGATCATCCAGCCATGCTTTTCAATCCACGGCGTCTCGACCCCATCGACATTTTGGAACGCATTGTCGAGCGGGAATATCAGCGAGGGCCTGCTAGGCAGACTGGTGATAATCGACGTGGGAAATGCGGACCCCGTGAAGGTTCGCCGGCCGCCAAACAGCATCGAAAGCATCCCTACAGGCCTAACCGAACAGGTGGCAGGACTGCTCGGCCTGTCCGCCGGGATATACACCGGACCGTTCTTTGCCTTGAACGCCAAGTCGGATGAGAAGCCATTTCCGATCATGACGGTCGAATGGGGCGATGGCGTCGATGACCTTTTTGAGGAATTCGACGACCGCATCCGCGCGATGAAGAAATCCGTCGATCCGCAATATCGACCAATTCTGAATCGCGTCGGCGAGAACGCGGCCAGGCTGGCTCTCATCGTCGCCGTGGGCTGCGATCCGAAGTCACCGATCATAACCGAGGAGATCCAGACGTGGGCCAACTCAGTCGCAGAGCATTCCCTGCGGGTCATCTTGAAAGGCGCATCCGAAAACATCAGCGACAACGAAAAATCGGCCGAATACCTGCGAATTCGGACGATCATCACGCGGTCAGGCAGCGCCGGCGTGACCGCCAAGGGCGTCGTCAAAGCGATCCGCGGCGCTCTGGACAGAAGGCGGCTCGAGGACATCCTGACCATGCTGCGACAGGCGCGCGAGATACATCTCGCTAAAGTCGTTGCGGCGAGCGGTCAAACCAAAATCCGGTTTTGGGGCGATGATTTCCTGCCCACCGATGCGGAGATTATTGCCGATTAGACGGGGTCAAAGACCGGTCCAAAGCCGGGGTTAAAGCCGGGGGCAAGAGGGGGTCATTTTGGGGACTTTGTTTTTTCTGCCGACCTTTTTCGTCCCCCCCTTTGACCCCCTCTTTAC